>DQHW01000041.1 GCA_003524305.1 Anaerolineaceae bacterium | reverse complement strand
ATTCGCTCCGCTCAGGGGCGCAAAGATCGCGCAAACAAAACGAATGGTTTTTGATCTCAAAATTGCCGTATTTGACGCGCGATTCGTATTTGTTTTTATGCACGAATCGCGGATGGACACTCATGGATGCAGTTGTTAAAGGGCAATGCCAATAATCCATGTGTCAAGTAGCTAGGTAATAAGATTATTTTCTTTCTGACAATTAGCCATACTATTACAGCAAATCTTCATAAAGAAATGCATAGTTTTTCTGTCCGCATATTTTTGTTGATGCTGGTAATATTTTCAGATTTATAAACTCATATATTTAATTTACCAGTTGAAAAAAATAAAAATATGGCTAAAATGTGAAATGGAACTAATTATCCTTCAAGTTTGTATCCTTAAAAGAATATTTGCAGTACACCTACTAGCTAACCAAAGGATTTGTAATTGTACAAAATTCTTCAATCTGCCTAAGTTTATATTAAAAGAGGAGTAGCCACATGAAGGCATATTCGATTCTTTGTAAGGCTGGTGGATTACTTTTGGCTTCGGGGATGCTGCTATTGTCAGGCTGTGATATTTTGGAATACCTGTTTGAAGAAGATTCGCCATCTTCTAACCCAGATAATAGTCAACCATCAAATCCGCAACCGCAACCAGTTCTTGTTGGATACAATGCCACGCTTGAGATTGCAGATTTCACTTGCTACAACGGAGAGGAAGATGATTATGTTACATCTTCAGGGCAAGATGAAATCACTTTCATTTACACTATTCTCGAAACTGATCAAAACGGATGGACTGTCAGATCTAATTATCATGGATGGGGGCCATATGATATATTCGCCGGGGAAGCGTACAACTCTCAATATTTCGAAAGTTTATCATTATCTCAAATTCCATTAGATCATGGTTTGGTAATCACTCTAAATATCGTTGAAATAGAAGACTATTCAGAAGCCCAATCCACCATAGATTCAATAAATGAATATGCTGAATATGTTAAGTTAGCAAATACCTTCAACCCGGAACCATACAGCAAGACTGCAATTGAAATTGTAGGAGACATATTATATTATTCTGGAATCGGTTTAGATATTGTCGATTGGGCGGATGATGATGATTTGTTAGCCGATCAGGTAGATGTTGGCAATCCCAATTTAGTTTATTCTACTCTGCTTGGTGGTGGTCAACTTTACAATGGTTGGGTATTCTCTGGCACTAACAATACAGATAACTTTGAGTATGGCGTTAATTACATTGTGCATCTTACCCCAATTTATCAATAATTCGATAATTGTAAAAGGTGGGGATTGGCAGCTAACATCAGTCACAAATAACGGGCAGCCTGTGCGTCTGAAGCGATCAACTTCGCACGATGATCAAGATCGAATTGCGAAAGCATGATGCGGTGTTGGCGAACAAGACAAACTATGCTTTTCTCTGCTTCAAACCTAAGATAGATTCATTGATTTTTCACTACTTCCATAAAGAATCCATAACTGATCATTCAGGTAACCTCAACTTACAAACGCCCATTTGTGTATGTCGGATTATTCCATTAAAATCAGACATTGAAAAATGGACTAACTCTTAACCTTCAGAAATACAAACACATCATTTGGGACTGGAACGGGACGCTGCTGGATGATGTTGAGCTGTGTGTGAGCATCATCAACACCTTACTGGTCAAACGAAAGTTATCGGCCATTTCATTAGAATACTACCGTGAGATTTTTTCCTTCCCGATCATTCAGTATTATGAAAGATTGGGGTTCAATTTTTCAAGTGAATCATTTGAAACAATCGGCACCGAATTTATTCTCGATTATGAGAAGAAACGCGCCCAATGCGCTCTGATGGCAGATGCAACCAAAACTTTGCAGCATTTTGCTAATCTTGGGTTAACCCAATCCATCTTATCTGCGAGCAAACAAGACTACCTGCTGGATGCCGTTGGAGGATATGGGTTGGATTCAGTTTTTATGGAAATCAATGGTTTGGACAATCATTATGCATCAAGTAAAGTTGATATTGGTTTGGACTTCGTGGCAAGGAATAATTTTGATCCCACGACCATCCTATTGATCGGTGATACGATTCATGATGCAGATGTTGCAAAAGCGTTGGGGGTTGATTGCTGCCTCATTCCGAATGGACATCAAAGTAAAAAAAGGCTGGCGATGTACGGCGTTTCAATTGCGAGCAATCTAACAGAGATGTGTTTGTTGCGTTAATTATTAATTCGTTATTACAGTTATTAAGGGTGAGCAATGAAGGAAATAGTTGTGCCCAATATCGATTATAAAAACAATCTACGTGTTACTTATGACAAATACGCACTTGAACGGGATTCCAGAGAAATGGAAGACTGGAAAGTTGCAGAGCGGTCGCGTTTTTTGTCTTTGTTGAAGGCGGAAAACAAAGACAAGGTGCTGGAAATTGGCGCCGGGACGGGACGCGACAGCAAGTTTTTTCAGGATCAGGGGTTTGTTGTGACCTGTATTGATCTTTCGCCAGTGATGGTCGACTTATGCCGACAAAAAGGGTTGAATGCACTTGTCATGGACATGACCGATATTGGTTTGCCGGACCATTCTTTTGACGCAGTTTATTCCATGAACAGTTTGCTTCATCTTGCCAAGGATGAATTTTCTGAAGTGCTGCTGCGAATTTATTCACTTTTACGGCCTGACGGGTTTTTTTACCTCGGGATGTACGGGGGGTATGACTTTGTAGGGGTATGGAAGAAGGATGCTTATACGCCAAAACGCTTCTTTTCATTTTTTACCGACGAGCATTTGAAACAAGAAACAAGCAAGGTGTTTGATATCGTCTCGTTTAATCGGGTGGTTTTTGGTGCGGATAATCCAAGTCACTTTCAATCGGTAATACTCAAGAAAAATGCTACCTTTAAAAAGAATGATTGATTGCATATTATGAAATCATTCAGCTTAATATTAACTACATCATAGGAAAAACGGCTTTGTATCCTGATAACATCCTATTTAGTACCAATTACGCAACCATCGTACCTCTCCCATCCATTCTTCGGCTGTAGTGGTAGATAACAAATTATCAAGCGCACTAATTAAAACCGATGTTGATATTTGTGTAGAGAGAATAATGCCAGCATGGGATGTGTATCGTTGAGCGAGCACAATAAAATCACGGATATTGAAAGTTAAAATACATCTGGCATGTAAAGTCGCCCCAAGTAATTGTTGTTCATCGGTTGCATCTGCGGCCATCCACAAATTTGGAGTACGGGTCACATCATGTCCGCGAAGTATCAACGCGTTCATCAAAATAACTCGCGACGCATCCGCGTCAAGATGCAGACATGGTTTGGTCAAGTTTTTCTGATAATTTTTTTTCTGAAAGAATGCTGGCGTCTATTTCAACCTGGTGAACCTGATAAAAAGATAAAGCTTCTTTAACAGATTGCTGCCCAATTTGGTAATCATCAGAAATCTGAGATATTGTTGCCCCATTTTGTATTTCAACAGCAACCGTTTGCACCCTAATGCCTGTTCCACGGATTACTGGTTGAACCCAACCAGATGTTCCTTTGCGATAGGTAATCCCGGGGAAATCTGGATCATCAAGATTTTGTCGCAGAGAAGATACTTTCTCTGATACAGACCACATGATGAACTGGTTTAAAGATATCCCCTGGTTGGAGGCTATTTCTTCTGCCTCCCTTTTTAACTCTTGTGGTAAATTCAATGCATATCTTGACATGCTAACCTCTCAATATATACATATCATATACCACATCATATAAGATGTCAATAGATGAATTTATAACGTAAAGAAAATAGGGTTATTATCGAATCTGATTATCAGTTCACACACAATGAAAAGTGGGGGGCGGTTCACTCAAAACGTCCAATTTTAGGATGAACCGCCCCTACTCTGTTGTTCATCATTTATCGCATCCCCCGGGGTAATCGACTTCGCCCTATGTTCAAGGTCGCGGCGCGAGAGCATGATGCGGTGCTGGCAGGTGAGGCAGACAAGCCCGATATCCGCGCCGAGGCGGACGATCTTCCACTCGAACCCCCCACAGGGATGAGCCTTGCGCATTTTTACAATATCACCGATGGCAATTTCTCTAAACATGGTGCAATTATACACTTTCAAACCTAAACCCTAGACACCGGGAATCTGAAAACAAAACCAGATTCCCGGTGTAAAAATCTCGTAATGATATAATCGGAAAGATGTCTGGTATTCAGACTTCGCTTTCATTTTGAGGATCAAGAATGCTTAATCTTTCAACCCCATTGATTATTTCACGTGTGCTGACATTGATCATCGCACTTACCGTGCATGAATTTGCACACGCTTTCGTGGCTGACCGGTTTGGAGATGACACCCCCCGCATTATGGGACGCCTGACGCTCAATCCGTTCAAACATTTGGATGTGATGGGCAGCTTGCTGCTGATCATCGCCGGATTCGGATGGGCAAAGCCTGTGCCAGTCAACCCGGTAAAACTAAGAGAACACTCAAGATCTGCGTTTATGTGGGTCTCGTTAGCCGGCCCTGCGGCAAATTTTCTACTTGCCTGTTTGGCTGCAATTCCTATTCGGTTTAACTTGATACCTGCTTTTCCGACGGTTTCATTCCTGCCATCCATGATGGATTTCTTGGTCACATTTTTCGTGATCAACCTCTTGTTGATGGTATTTAACCTGATGCCCCTGCCTCCGTTGGATGGCGAAAAAATTCTTGAGTTTCTGTTGCCCGAGAATTGGGCAGCTCAATACGCAAAAATCAAACCTTTCGGACCGATTCTCTTGCTGGCTGTAGTTTTTGTGCTTCCCCGCTTTGGAATAGACATTTTCGGTTCTATTATGACTCCCGTTCTGCACTTCTTCCAGATTGTATTATTAGGAGGTTAATCTTGACCCTTCAATTAACCATCATCGGCCTGGATCAGACAGGCGTTTCATTTGGTTTAGCGCTTGGCAGCGTAAAAGACAAGCTGCTGCGCATTGGACACGACCCCGCCCAAAAACGCAATAATATTATTGAAACGCTTGGTGCTTTTGACAAAATTCATTTCCGCTTGAATGAAGCCGTCCGCGATGCGGATATTATTTTGCTCTGTGTGCAGGTAGACCAGGTGGAAATCACCCTCAAGGAAATGGCCGATGAGCTTAAAACAGGTGCAATCGTTATCGACACCAGCCGCGCTGCGTTAGCCGCCTCGCAATGGGCTGCTCAATACCTGCCCAAAGGCATACAATTCATCAGTATGATCCCCTCCATAAATGGGCAATATCTGCGTGAAAATGCAAACGATTCCAAAATTCCATATGAAAATTTATTTGCCAACTGCGAAATGGTGATTGCCACCACTCATGAAACACATGCTGATGCCGTGAAGATGGTTTCTGAAATCACCACCATCTCAGGTGCACATGCCTGTCTGACCGACGTTTATGAAGCCGACGGTTTGTTTGCCCGTATCGATCTGATGCCCAAACTGGCATCTGCGGCTGTGCTGTTGGCAACACTCGACCAGCCTGGCTGGTCAGACGCCAGAAAGCTTGCTTCGAGAGCATATGCACAAACCACCGATACCATCCAATTATTCAGTGAGTTGGTCAACCCCTCTGCCGAGCTAATAAACAATCGCGAGAACGCGATCCGCGCTTTGGATGGCTTATCATCTGCCCTTGCAGCACTGCGCGAGCAGGTGGCATCCAATGACCTCAAAGGATTAGATGCAGTTTTGTTAGATCTCAAAGAAGGCCAGGCTGAATGGTCAGATCTGCGCGCCGCCGGCAACTGGGATAAATCCGAACGGGATGAACTCGAAAAACCTGGTGGAATGCTCAAGCGAATGTTTGGCGATCCATCAAAATTACAGAAAAAGTAGAATGGCTTTCTATTGCTACATGGTTGAATGCCAGGATGGCAGTTTTTATACAGGTTGGACGGTTGATCCAGCCAGACGCGAGAAACAGCATAACGCCGGGCACGGCGCCAAATATACCCGTCTGCATAGACCGGTCAAACTGGTTTATGTTGAAGAACAAGCGGATCGTTCAACAGCCATGAAACGCGAATTAGCCATCAAGCGGTTGAACCACGAACAGAAGAAAAAATTGATTGTGAATTCACCCCTGGTGGAGGTTTCTCAATGAGTCAATTAATAAAAATTGTTTCACCGGGGAGGGTCAACCTGCTAGGCGAACACGTAGACAAGAACGAAGGCAAAGTACTGCCTGCGGCGATTGATCGAGCGATTAAACTTACCGCTCAGAAGCGCGATGATTCAATTTTAAATATCAAAGCGCTTGACCTGACTCAAAGCATTGAAATAGACCTTAACAAACTGGATGGCAAATTGGATTCTGCAGGCGACACTCTGCCATCGTGGGCGAAATACCCGGCCGGCGTAGCCTGGAGTCTGCAAACCGGCGGCTTTGCCACTCGGGGGGCGGACGTTGAATTCACCTCAAACATCCCGATGGGTGCCGGGTTGAGTAGTTCGGCAGCCGTGGAAGTCGCTTTTGCGGTACTCTTTCAAGCCATGAGCGGTTGGTCGATGGATAGGTTGACCCTTTCTCAGTACTGCCAGAAAGCAGAAGTGCAGTACGCCGGAGTGAATTGTGGATTGATGGACCAATTTGCCTGCGCCAATGGCGTGGAAGGTCATGCGGTGCTGCTGGATACCCGCAGCCTGGATTTTCAATCGGTGCCCTTGCCACAAAACACCGCGATTGTAATTGCTGATTCAAGTATAAGACGATCGCTGCAGACCTCTGCATATAACGACAGGGTAGCCGACTGTCAGACTGCTGTTGCTGCTGCACAAAAACGCAATGCCACGGTGCGCTCTTTGCGAGACGTTTCTGTGGATGAATTGGAAGACATGAAAAACCAACTCTCGGATGGTGTTTATCGTCATGCCAGTCATGTGGTTGGAGAAATTGAACGGGTTGAACAAGCCATCCATTGCCTTGAAATAGGGGATTCAATCACCTTTGGCAAGATTATGTTTGATACTCACAACTCACTGCGNNAGATTCAATCACCTTTGGCAAAATTATGTTTGAGACACACAATTCACTGCGTGTTATGTATGAAGTCTCATGTCCTGAATTGGATACCCTGGTCGAAATCGCATCAGGTTTTTCGGGTTGCATTGGGGCAAGGTTAACCGGTGCAGGTTTTGGCGGTTGCACGGTCAATCTCGTGGAACAATCCAAAGCCGATGAATTTGTGCAGTATCTCTCTGAGGGCTATCTACGCAAAACAAACCTGAAGGCGGCAGTTTTTGTGACGCATGCCAGCCGCGGGGCGTATGTGGTGTAATTGAGTCTATTACCTGTTAAATAAATGGTATTAGATTATTTAAGAGCAAATTCCGGGAGTCTATTTTGACTCCTGGAATNNCCCCCGCGGATTTGAAATCCGCGGGGGTTTTTTAATGTTTAATCAGTAAATACCGGCAGATGGCCGAGCGAGACGATATCTCCCCACTTGGCGCGTTCGCCTTCAGTGAAGATGGCGGCTTCTGAAGTGATACTGGCGCCGGCCTTGGTGGTTAAAAGGCGCATGCCCTGCAGGGTTGAACCTGTGCTGATCACATCATCCACTATCACCACATTTTTGCCTTTGATCAACTCAAGGTCTTTTTCATCAAGATAAAGAGTCTGAGGTTCGCCGGTAGTAATAGAAAGGGTTTCAGTGTGCAATGCTTGACCCATGTAGGCTTTATAGCTCTTGCGAAAAATAACGTAGGGTTTATTCATTTCCACGGATAATGCGTATGCAAGCGGAATGCTTTTGGTCTCGGCGGTGACTAAAACGTCGCAAGGAGTTTTTTCAAGTTTTTTGGCGAGTTCTTTGGCGCAAGCCTGAACCAATTCGGTATCTCCAAGGATATTGAGAATGGCAATGCGTAAACCGGGTTTAATCTCGAATAAAGTCAATTCGCGGTGAACACCAGCAATATCAACACCATACGTTTCATTATTTTCCATTCTGAACTCCTATGAATTAACGGATTATGCCAAACAAGTTTATCACTAAACACAATAAATAATGGCGGTCATGCATACAACCAGTTGACTTTTTTCCCAGGTTGTCTATACTGTTAATGGTATTAACTAAATTTAATTGTGAACAAGATGAACGAATTAAAAAGACAAGCCAATCAAGATTCTGTAAAAGAAGAAATCAAATTTTACGCCTGGCATCAAATAGCCACCGTGGGTATAGGTTCCATTTCACTGGGTGCAATTGCCAGATCGATGAATATCACAACACCTGCGCTTTACCGATACTTTGACAACCGGGACCATTTAATTATCGCACTGACGCAAGATGCATATTCATCTTTTTATTCAACTCTCATTGCCGCCCGGGATTCAGTCGCAAAAGATGATCTTGCCGGGCAGTTTCGCGCTTTATGCATGGCTTATTACTTTTGGGCAGTGGACCATCCCCAGCTATACCAGGTCATTTTCGGCTATTCTAACTCTACATACACACTTAATGAGGCTGTCGGCAAAATCGCTGATAAATGTTTTTTACTTGTGATAGAGATAATGGCTCAGGCTTGTGAAGCGGGTAGAATTTCTTCCGCTGCCAATTTAGAAATTTCAACAGATCTTGCCAATCGATTGGAACATATAACCCATGAAGGCAAAGCCTGGCCTGCTCTTGTGATGTATTTAGCCTTGTCTTCATGGAGCTTTATCAACGGTATCACCTCGCTTGAAATCAGTCAAAAATACTCCATCATGCTGGCCCATCAAACGCGAGGATTTGTGCAACTGGAAGTCGAACGCTACATGAATTCCATTGGTTTTTCATAACCCCAACTTAGGAGATATATTATGGAAGCAAAAAAAACCAACTGGTGGCAAATCGTTTTGGTCTTGTTAATTGGTGCCGGGGCAATCGACGGATTCATGTGGTACCTCTACAACACTTATGTTCCGCTTTATATGCAGGGCGGTAACCCTAATTTTGATGCCCAAATCATCGGCTTTGGTTTGACTCCTAAAATGGTAGGGATCATCCTTGTGTTGGATAACATTGTGGCCTTTATTTTGGCACCCATCATTGGTGCCTGGAGCGACGGCTATCGTGGAAAATTCGGGCGGAGGTTGCCATTCGTCGTAGCAACTGTTCCTTTGGCAGCAATTGCGTTGGCTGTCATTCCGTTCATCTACAAGGGAATTCCTGCCGGGTCCAGCGGCAATTTAGCCGAGTTGATGCCCTTTTTTGTACCATTTATCATCCTGCTGTTTCTTATTCTGGTACCTCTGGCCGTAGCACGCACGCCAATTGACGCATTGGTCTATGACCTTGCACCTTCAAAAGATCGCACCAAAGCCCGTTCGCTCGGCATCATCCTCGCTACACTGCTTTCAATAGGACTCGGCATTTTAGGAAGCATCCTCTACGAGGTCAATATCATCCTGCCATACCTGCTGTCACTGGTGGTGACGCTTGGTTTGGTGGTTATAGGCATTTTCGCGATCAAAGAACGCAAGGGCAGCGAGATTGAAGCGCAAGACATACTGGAAAATGATCGCAATGAAACGGGACTCAAACGCACATTCTCTGTGATCAAATCATTTCCAAAAGAGAACAAGCGCAGCATACTCTTCATGGCAGGCAATATTTTCTTTGGTGCATTCGGCTTTTCGATTATTCAGGCCTTCATCAGTTCTTATAACATGACTGTTTTAAACGCGGATCAGTCCAAAGCCGGCATCCCCTTTATGATCGCCGGAGCCACCGTAATGGTGGTAGCCTTTCCTGCGGCACTGCTGGCAAACAAAATTGGACGCCGCCTGACCATGATGATTGGCTGCGGCGGCTGGGTCGTTTCTGCCTCGCTGATCTTTTTACTCAATTCACCTGCCCTGTTCATTCCGCTGATGGTTCTGACAGCAGCATTTTATGGGTTGTGGTATGTCAACGGTTTTGTTACTTTGATTGACGCCGCCCCTGACGACAAGACTATTGGCACAATGACCGCCCTGACAGCCATGGCCAATATGGCTGGCATGTCGATCGGCCCAGCCATCACGGGCATTATCATCGAAGCTGCAGGATACAATTATGGCTTGATCTTCGTAGTTCAGGCTGCAACTGCTTTGCTGGCATTCCTTGCCTTGATCCCGGTTAAAAAAGGTGAAATGCGCACAGTCACTCAGCTCGCAGAAAAAGCAGGATAATTTCAGATGATCGAAAAAAGCATTACCTTGCCTGACGGACGTCTGTTGGGGTATGGATTATATGGAAATCCGTTAGGGATACCAATCCTCGATTTTCATGGAATCCCCGGGTCGCGCTGTGAAGCAGCATTGATCGCCTCTTCGTTAAAGCGCGATGATCTGTGTTTCATCGGTTTTGATCGTCCGGGCTATGGAATCTCAACCCCAAAACGGAATTACAAAATTATTGACATACCAGCAGACGTTGCTGCACTAGTCGATCACCTTAATCTGCAGCGTTTTATCGCCCTGGGGTTTTCAGGCGGCGGACCATTCGCGCTGGCTTGCTCAGCCCAAATGCCTGAGCGGTTGGCAGCGACCGGGGTTGTATCAGGTGTTGGCCCCTCAGAAGTTGGGTCTGACGGGATGCATGATTCAAACAAAAAGAAATTCAATCTGGCACAGCGCATGCCTGCGCTTGCCCGCATGATGCTTCAAGCGGGCTTTACCAACCTGCGCCGCCATCCCGACCAGCTTGGATTGCAACTCAACAAGCTTTGGCAGCAAATACCCGAAGCAGACCAGAAAGTGCTGCAACATGAAGATTTTTCACAAGGGATAATGGATATTACGCTGGATGCCATCCGACAAACCGTGACAGGTTGGGTGGATGAAGAAATCTTGATGACCAGACCCTGGCAATTCAACCTGGCTGATCTCCAGGCTGAAAATCTTTTTCTTTGGCACGGAGAGAAGGATCGCAACGTACCCATCAGCATGGCAAAAGCCACGGCAGAACGCATCCCCGGATGCCAGGCGAAATTTTTGCCAGATGAGGGGCATCTCTCTCTACTATACAATCATGGTGAAGAAATTATATCGACTCTTGTAAAAGCATCCGGTTTATAAAGTAAAAGATCTCCACACATCGGTTGGTGGAGATCTTTTTCATGTATAAGGCCTGGGCCTTCTGTGTGGTAAAATCATCGAGAGCCGGGGACGCCGACCCCGGCTCTCTTTACTAAGGAGGAGAAGAAGAAAAGAAGTCGCCCTGTAGATATAATAGCAGTTATGCTCAGGATGTACTTGACTCTTACCCTACGATTACCCTACGATATCTTTGTGATTATTTTTATTCCATTTTTACCAGCGGAACCTCATTTCATGAATCATTTAGCAACTATAGATCACCTCAAAACCGACATCGGCGCCATCCGCGTCACGGCCAGTGTTCAGGGAGTATTTCAAGTTGACCTTTTGGGCAAGGCATATATACCCAAAACTGGTTTGAATGTTGAATCCCCATCACTAGCTCTGCAAAATGCGGTTGCTGCGCTGGAGCAAATCCTCGATTATCTCAATGGAAAACGCAAGTTTTTCGACCTGCCCATTGATTGGGAATTGGTAACGTCCTTCCAAAAGAGTGTGCTTGAGATCACCCAATTCATCCCCTTTGGAGAGATCCTCACCTACGGACAAATCGCTGCAAAACTCGGAAAACCCAAGGCCAGCCAGGCGGTTGGAGGTGCATTGGGCAGAAACCCGATGCCCATCATCATCCCCTGCCACCGGGTGGTGGCCGCCAATGGCAACCTGACGGGCTTCTCTGCCGCAGAAGGTATTCTCACCAAGCAGTGGCTATTGGAACTGGAAGGACATAAAATTGTCGCTCAAAAACTGGTTTAAGTTTTTCAGCCTTTCTCTGGTCTGGGGAACTTCGTTTTTCTGGATCAAGATCGGCCTGCAGGAAGTTGATCCCATCACGCTTGTCTTTTTCAGGGTGTCGTTTGCCACGCTCGGACTGGTGATTTTCTTTTTGATCACCCGCAAGAAATATCCCATGACATTTTGGTGGTTGTATTTATTTTTAGGGTTTTTCAATGTTGCCTTACCCTTTATTTTGATCACCTGGAGCGAAACGCACATCACTTCAGGCATGGCGTCGGTAATGAATTCTACACAACCACTAGCTACGGCGCTTTTTGCGGCTATTTTTATTAATGAAGAAAGGCTTACGCCGCAAAGGATTTTAGGGTTGGTGGTCGGATTTGGCGGCGTGTTGATATTGATGTCTGACCGACTCAGCGGCGGACTGAGCGGCCAACTTTTGGGCATCCTGGCGATGACAGCGGCTGTTCTTTCTTATGGTGGCAGCGCTGTGTTTGCCAGGTTGAAGAACAAGGGTGTCAACCCAGAAAGCCAGGCATTGGGACAGATGTCTTTTGGATTGATCTTTCTGATCCCTGCCATGCTTACCTTTGAATCCCCATTTGTGCTGCCCAAACTGCCCATCTCATACCTGGCGTTTGCCTGGCTGGGTTTGCTAGGATCGTTTATTGCGTCCATCCTCTGGTACAAATTGCTCAACGAAATCGGCCCCTCAAGAGTAAGTATGACCACTTACCTGCTGCCGTTAATCGGCATCACCTTGGGCGCCGTTGTCTTGGATGAAAAAATAGGTTGGCGGTTGTTGGCAGGGGGATTATTGATTATTCTTGGTATCATTATTGTAAATCGCAAGAAAACACTCACAGGCTCGCTCACAGCGGCGGCCTCTCAAGATTAAGGATAAAAATGGTAGAAGAAAACAAGTTTCACGCAGGATACGTGGCCGTTGTAGGCCGTCCCAACGTGGGTAAATCCACCCTGATCAACACTCTGTTGGATCAAAAAATTGCGGCAGTCTCGGCGAAACCCCAGACCACCCGCCGCCGTCAATTAGGCATCTTGACCACCGAAACTTCGCAAATCATCTTTGTGGATACCCCCGGACTGCATGTTCCCCAACATAAGTTGGGAGATTTCATGAACCAGGAAGCCGCAGAAAGCCTGCATGATGCTGACCTGGTCTTGTGGTTGGTGGATGCCAGCGCTCCAATCAGCCCCGAAGATAAACTGATTGCTGATCGGCTAAACGCGATCAGAAAACGCCCGCCTGTGTTGATGACCCTTTCAAAATGCGACCTGATTTCAGAAGACACGCTCCTCGAACGCAAAAAGGCCTGCCTGGATCTCTTCCCGGCCAACGACATGGTGGCGATTTCTTCGCTCACAAAAGAAGGCCTCGAAGAACTCAAGGGCAAGATTCTGGCAACTCTGCCGCTGGGTGAACACTTCTATGATGCAGACACAATTACCGATTATTACGAACGCGATATCGCTGGTGAGCTGATCCGCGAAGCCGTACTAGAGTTCGTCCGTGACGAAGTGCCGCACTGTATCGCCGTGCAGGTCGATCAGTTTGAAGAGCGCGGAGAAGAAGGCGCCTATATTGTAGGCACCATTTTCGTGGAACGCGACTCACAAAAAGGCATCGTCATTGGACAGCACGCCGAAATGATCAAGAAGATCGGCATGCGCGCCCGCCAGGAAATAGAATCCATGAGCGGCCGCAAGGTATATCTGGACCTGCACGTCAAAGTGAACAAAAATTGGCGTAACAGTGCGGATGCACTTAAACTGCTGGGGTTTGCAGGTGGAAAGGACAAATGATTTGCTGACCTGGAGTTTCTTCGCCGCCATAGCCTTTGCATTTCTGGATTGGGCTTCTACCTGGAAAGGTTGGAAAATCAGACTTTATATCGCCAAACCGGCGACCTTGCTCTTTTTGATCATCTGGACCTACCAGGTGACCCAATGGCAGGCCGGAATGCTGTGGTTTGGCATCGCGTTGGTCTTTTCGCTGCTGGGTGACATTGCACTGATGTTAAATCCCCGCTACTTTATGCTGGGGCTGGCATCATTTTTATTAGCCCACTTAAGCTTTTTAATCGGTTTTAATCAACAACCCCCTCCCCTGACCATCGGAACTGTTTTAATGGCAGTGCTGGTGGGGATGTCTGCAGCTCGCGTCTTGCGCACGCTGAAACCTGGTGTAATGAGAGTGCCCCGCGGAAAGCGTTTTCTATCTGCCATTTTTTCTTATGGTCTTACTCTTGCCTTGATGGTGTTTTCTGCACTGGTGACCAACTTCCGCACGGATTGGAGTATTATACCGGCATCCTTGTGTGCGAGCGGCGCCATCCTCTTCTATATTTCAGACACTTTACTGGGATATGACCGTTTCGTGGTAAAGGTCAAACACGGACAAAGCTATGTGCATCTCACCTACCATCTCGGACAGATCGGGTTGGTCACTGGTGCAATGCTGCATTTCATTAAGTAATTTAGTTTAAGGGTTTAAAACCTTCCCCCAGGGCTTCGTGGGCAATACCTACCACCACGAAAGCGTTGGGGTCAATTTCTTTAACCAGTTGTTTTAACTGGTTCACTTCTGCACGTGTGACCACAGTATATAACACCGGCCGGTCTTTGCCTGTGAAACCGCCTGTGCCAGAAAGAATGGTCACCCCGCGCTCCAATACGTCAAGGATTACCGCGCGCACCTGCTCAGACTGGTCAGTGATGATCATAACCGTGCGGAAGATGCTGGATCCTTCAGAGACCATTTCTGCCGCGATACCGCTGACATAAATGACAACCAGACCGTAAAGTGCGTTTGGCCATGAAAATGCAAAACCGCCAGCCAACACTACAACGGTATCGGTAATTAAATAAGCTTGCGATATCGAAATGCCAAAGCGATGATTGAGAATTCGCCCTAAAATATCCGAGCCGCCGCTGGTGCCTTGGCCCAGATAGACCAAACCCAGACCAATGCCGAGTGTCACTCCGCCAAAGAGTGCGTTGAGCACACTGTCGTTAGTGATGCCGCTGGCAGGCAGAAATAAGCCTAAAACATCGGTCAAGATTGAGAAACTGGTCACTGCAAAAGCAGTCCGAATGGCAAACCTTGATCCGCCCAAAAAACGCCAGCCCAAGACAAAAAGAGGAACATTGCCAATAAAGATCATCACACCCAAAGGAAAAGTAACATAATGGCTAATAATCTGAGCCGCACCGCTGATGCCGCCGCTGACCAAAAGACCGGGCACAAGGAACATACGCATAGAGAATGCCTGGATGAGAGCACCAGCCAGAAGCAGTGCGTAATCTCGCAGGGTCTTCCAGGTAAAGTGAACCGGTCCAAACTGGCTTTTTACAAATTGAACAAAAGTAAGGATCGGTTTGGTTTGTTGTGTCATAAATACCTTCTAAAACTGGAATAAACCAATTGTACCCGATGAAGCTGCCTCAAATAAGTGAAGCGAGAAAACAGGCAATAAATCGAGCGTTTTGTTAGACAAATCTCAAATTTAGCAAATTGCAAGGTGCTGCTAAAGAAAACTGATCCATAGCAACCATTTTAGGCGTTGTGAAACTGCCGAAGTATCGAAAGCGATTGTTTCGCCCGTGACCGACAAGACCGTAAAGTTAACCTATAAACCATGATTAAAGTGGAAGAATACCTCCTGAAGCTATTTATGCCTTTTTGACTTTTAATTCACATTCTGCCTCCAATGTAGACCAAAAATCATGTTGAGTTCTGATTGAGGAACCATCACCTTATTTATGAAATGCATCACTTTTTACTTGCCTGTTATTATTGAAAGGTACTTTTCTTGAAATATTCTGTATATTGGTATAAGATTAATCCATTGAATATCACACAAAATCACAATCAATAATTTTTAGAGGGTGACGTTATGACAGCAATGGAACCGGGAATGCTCTTAAAATCCAGATATAAGGTCGTGGAACAACTTGGTAAGGGCGGGATGGGAGAAGTCTATCTTGCCATGGACGAGAGTCTGGATACAAAAGTAGCAGTCAAAGCCAACCATAACCTCTCTCAACACACATCGGCGCAATTCATCCGCGAAGCCAGGCTGCTTGCATCACTTAAGCATGCCAACCTGCCTCGGGTGATCGATTATTTTACCGAAAACGACAGCCAATACCTGGTGATGGATTTCATTCCTGGGGAAAATCTCAAAGAATTGGTCGAAAGCAAAAAACAATTTACCTTTGAACAAATCAAAAAGTGGGCAACACAGCTTGGCCACGCGCTGACTTATCTGCACACCCAAGAAATTCCCATTTATCACCGTGACATCAAACCGGCCAATATCAAGTTAACCCCCGCAGGCGAAGTGGTACTGGTTGATTTTGGCATCGCTAAAACCGGGGATGCCTCACAGGAGACACAGACCGGGGCCTGGGCTTTTTCGCCCGGGTTCGCTCCTCCTGAACAGGTTAGCGGCATGCGCACCGGACCGTATTCTGATCAGTTCAGTCTGGCAGCCACCATCTACTACCTGTTTGCAGGTAAACCGCCGGCTGACAGCGCACGCCGTTTGATGGGTGAAGAAGAATATATAACGCTGAACCAGATCAATACAAGCATCCCGGCGCATTTTGCATCCGCAATTGACAAGGCGCTTTCGATCAAACCAGAAGGCCGCTTTGCCAGTGTGGCAAGTTTCGTCACCGCTTTGACAAACCCCGATGCCTTGCCAGAATCAGAAGCCGCACAGAAGACCACGATGGTCAACCGGGCATCGGTTCCGCCGCCTGTTCAAACGCCTTTCAACCAACCTGGCTCAGGAACTGCGCCACAAGTGAGAAAGAAATCCTCTGCGGTATGGATAATTGTTGGTATCTTGATCTTTGCCGGCATAATCACAGGCGGATACCTGGCACTCAAGGCTGCTGGAGTCATTGGTAAAACAAATGTTTCTGCATTGCCCACTGCAACACTTCAAGTACAGAACGTCATACTTCCAACCAACACTGGTGAAGTGGTTGTAGCAGCCACCGCAACGACTGAAGCAGTGCCTCCCACCGAAACCATCACCCCCACAATGGATGCCGCGGCTTTTGAAAAACTTTTGAATATTAGCAAGGTAGCTTTCATCAGCGACCGGCAGGCAGACGGATATCAACAAGTCTGGACCATGGATATCGGGTTCGACACCAACAATCAACCAGTCACCGCAAAAATGACGCAGATTACTTTCAGCCCTGATAACAAATCCAACCCCGCGTGGTCACCAGATGGCACAAAGATCATCTATTCTGGTTGGAGTACTCAAATGTCTGCCAATGGCACCGCTTTTGCAGATGATATTTGGATGATTGATCTTTCAATCCCCGAGTCGGAACCTGTTAATCTTAGCCGCAGGCCAGGCGATGATCGATATGCAGCCTGGTCGAGCAACAATAAGTATATTGCCTTTACCAGTTATTATCGAGAAGACAAAACGCCTCAATTGGTCGTGATGGCCCCTGACGGCTCCAACCAGGAAATGTTAAGTATTTTGGGTTTTTCTGACACTTATGCTGCCTGGTCACCCAATAGCGATTGGCTCTTCTACACCTACTCGACTGGTGAACTCCATGTCTTGCAAATGATTTCTTTGTTTAACATTGTCAAAAAAGATCCACGTGTGCCGCAAGATTTTCAAAAATTTGACCGCACTTCAAATGAAGGCAGGTTGGGTAATGTCTTGGAACCTGCGATCAGTTTTGATGGCAGTATGCTTGCTTATACCCATATATTTGGCGGAAAGACTAATATTTACTCGGCCGTAATTTCTGATCGCGGACGCACTTCTACAAAACTTACCGACACGGGTCTCGATTACGCTCCCTGTTGGTCACCTGATAGCAAATGGATCGCCTTCACCTCAGAAAGAGATGGCGACCCCGAAATCTATATCATGGATGCCGCAGGTGAGAATCAGATAAATTTATCCATGATGCCCAGCACAGATAAAGACCCGGCCTGGCAGCCGCCCAAGCCACAACAATAAGCTCCAAAAAACCTCCCGGAAAATGCGGGAGGTTTTGTTTATTCTGGTGATGGAGGACGCTGGGTTTTTGATTTCGGTCTGGTTCGATTCGGCATGATGCGTGACGGCGTGATTGTTTTTCCGGCGTTAGGGCTTAACAACAAGGTTAACCGGGTCAGCGCATTTTCATCGTACTCGCAACGTCCGCAGATATCACAAACCCATGCCGGAAAGTCAGGTACTGAAATTAACTCATCGCCCAAGTAGGTAAAATAGGCAACATAATCTCTGTGCATGTGGCCAGCCTGGCACTCTGCACATGGAAAAACCGGATCTGGAAGAATTTGGTTAAGGTCTGTCATTGATTCAAAATCGTCTCTAAAAAATATACTTCAATTTCCACAAGGGTATCACAGTTTTGTGTGTTTGAAAATCCATTAAAGTCGTTAACTAATTGACTGCCTGGCCATAATCAGGATGTGAAAGCACTTTGGCGGCTTGGGGAGGCCAGTAGACGACCAGTGCTTTGCCTACCAGGTCTTCGATGGGCACAAAACCCCAACTGTGTGAATCTGAAGAACTGTTGCGATTGTCGCCCAGCACAAACACTGAATCCTCAGGAACCGTCCAGGAGTCTTCATAATTTGGTGCCGCGGCAATGTAAGGCTCAGTCAGAGCTGTGCCATTCACACTGACTACGCCACCACTTACATTGACGATATCACCGGGCGTTCCAATCAAGCGCTTAATGTAATCTTCCTCAAGAAAATTGGGGTTATGAAAGATTATGATATCGCCAGTATGAAGCTCTCCCAATTTATAGGCAAGCTTGTTTACAACAATCAAGTTACCCTCATAGAGAGTAGGCTGCATGCTGATGTTTTGCACCATTACGCGTTCGAACACTGAATCAATGGCGAAGTACAAAATTATCGCCAAAAGTAAAGTTTGCAGCACTTCTCCCGGGAGGGACTGCCAAAAAGGTACTTTTTTTGCGGATTGGAGTTCGACTTGCTCTACAGGTTGATAATCTGAATCGTCCATGTTCCTGCCTGATTTTCGTTATTCGTGTCGAGGTTTCATCACCAGGCGAATTGGGGTTCCGGTGAATGGATACTCCAACCTGATTTGATTTTCGATAAACCGTAAGTAAGTAAAATGTGCCAGTTTCGGATTGTTGCAATAGATCATAAAGGTGGGAGGATCTGTACGCACTTGTGTTCCGTAGAACAACTTAATGGAGGTGCCGGTTTTGGAAGTCGGCGCATGCACGCTCTGTGCTTTTTGCAGAATTCTGTTTAGCGAACCTGTACTAACATGTGCAAGGCGTTCTTCCTGTACTTTTAGAGCCATCGGCATAACCTGGTCTACGCGCTGACCCGATTTGGCAGATATGAAGAGTATCGGAACATAATCCATAAAGTTAAGTTCCTGGCGAATACGCTCTGAATAATTTGCCATGGTGTAATTGTCTTTTTCAATGGCATCCCATTTGTTGACCACCACCACGGCACTTTTCAGTTCATCTTTGATATAGCCCGCGATATGAGTATCCTGGGCAGAAATGCCTTCAACGGCATCAATCAGCAGCAGGGCAACATCGCAGCGCTCAATAGCCTTCATCGAACGAACAACACTGAATTTCTCAACACCCGGTTCGACCTTGCCGCGCCGGCGGATGCCTGCAGTGTCAATCAAGGTAACAGGAATGTCTTCAATCATCAATTTTGTGTCAATGGCGTCGCGTGTAGTGCCTGCAATCGGACTGACAATTGAGCGTTCTTCACCTGCAAGTTTATTTAGTAAACTGGATTTGCCCACATTCGGCTTGCCAACGATGGCAACTTTCACTGAATCATCGTCCTCTTCGGGTTCAGGTTCAGGGAAGTTGCTTAGCAACTCGTCCAACAAGTCGCCGGTGCCGGTGCCATGGACTGAAGAAATCGGCCAGGGTACACCCAAGCCTAATTCATAAAATTCATTTACAAGGTCACGCTGTCGTGCACTGTCTGCCTTGTTCACTACCAACAGAACTGGAGGATAAGCGACACCATCGATGATTTTTTGAGATTGACGCAGAATTTGCGCCACCTCAAAATCTGCAGGGGTTACGCCGCTAATGGCATCCACCAGAAACATGACTACATCTGCCTCAGTGATGGCCAACAACGCTTGTGATTTAATCTCGGAAATAAAATCTGCAGAACCGATTGAAAGCGGTGATTTGCTGCTTGCGGTGGTAGGGTCTATGCCGCCGGTATCCACTATATCAAATTGGACGCCGCTCCATTCACCTACCGCAAATAAACGATCACGAGTGGTTCCCGGTGTGTCATCCACGATGGCCAGTCGTTCACCACATAAACGGTTAAATAAAGTACTCTTGCCTACATTTGGTCTACCGACCAGCGCAACAACAGGTTTTGCCATGTTTCCTCAATCCTTAATAATACCAATTTTACCCTGATAATGAGGAAAAATGGACTTGGACTCTGTAAATGAGAATTATCGTTATTTAATGGTTACTTTAAAGGTGGTTGGCGAAATGCTTTCGATCTTGACATCGGGAATGTTGAGAGAGTATTCCGGTTCAAGAGTATAGGTGCCAGCCCCATAATCTGTGAGATCAAGCACGACTCTAAGCATAGTCAAGTCGAGTGATTCCAAAATATTCAACGGACCTGAAACAATGATATCCACCTTTTCGGGTGAAATTATTGCCTCGAGTGGCGTGTTCAACCCAACTGCTTCCACCGATACATCCGAAATGGATTGCGAGGTTATGATTGGTGTGATCTCCACCCTTACCAAAACAGAAGGGTCATCAATCACTTGAATGCCGTCGGGCAAATTAAGTCCGATTTCTTCGTCAAAGCTTACAGTTTTCTTACTCAAATCGATCGGGTTCGTTTCGATATAACCGGGTAACGCGTCAATCAAAGCCGGATCAGACGAATAAACCGTCACCGTTGGCGGGTAGACTGGAATACTCGACAATCTGAATCCCGATGCGGGCTGTCCGTTGGTGACCACTTTAACCACAACATTACGATAACCGCCGCGTTCAACCACTTTTTGGGTGACCGTGATCTTTTCGGGTGAAAGGCTCACCTCTTTTACAACTGAGCCGTTGGCATCCACAGGCTGAAGGGTGATGGTTTGATTGATATCTGTTTTGGCATCAGTGAGTTTCACAACCGCTCTCACTTCGCTAACCAATGCTACGAATGATTTAGCACCGCTGACCAACACACTTGTTTCAGACAAAACAGCCGGGTTGGATTGGAACCCAACCGCGACGGCACCCTGGTTGATCACACGGATATCAAAAGAACGTGTCTCAAGCGTCTGCAATTGTATGCTTGCAGATCGAGGAGCATAGCTGCGGATTTCCACAGGTCGAATGCCTATTTGTACCTGGATAGGTACTGTATGTTCACCTTCACCCAACCCCGAAAGATCCATAATGGCCCTAACGGGCACTTTTTGAGAAGTCAAACTTTCCCAAATGGAAGTAGGCGCGCGCAAGGTTAACGAAATGTTTTCGGGTAATTCACCGGTTATTACCAAATCAGAACTCTGACCAACAATTTCTACAGGAACAGCTGAGGGATATGCTTTTTCAACGGATGGATCAGAGGATGTCACTGCCATAATCCATACTGCCACAGCCAGGATAAAGGCCGTAATCATCAGGGGTAATGTTTTTGCAAAGGAACGCAGTGCTTTTAACATTATTTGATCCTTTGATCGCCGGTGAAAAGGCTGCGCAGCCAATCACTTATTCGAACACGCGAGGCTGCTCCATCCACCGGGCGGTAGAAAGCGAGCAAGATATTCTCAAGCCGCTCACTGTCAAGGCGGCGGATCATGCGTCCGCTGTGAGCTATCGAGATAGAACCAGTTTCTTCTGAAACGACTACTGTGATTGCATCGGTGGCTTCTGAAGTACCCAAGGCAGCACGGTGCCGCAATCCCATTTGGCGTTCTGGTGATTTGGTTAAAATGCCACTGGCAGAGAGCGGCATCACACACGCCCCCGCCACAATGCGATTATCCGCGATGATCACGGCGCCGTCGTGGAGCGGCGTGTTTGGATAAAAGATTTGCAGCAGCAGTTCAGGGGTAACTGCGGCATTTAAACGCACTCCAGTTTTGGCATAATCTTCGAGACTGTCATAACGCTGGATGACGATCAAGGCGCCGTGTTCACGAGCTGAAAGTCTGGCTGAAGCAGTAACAATTGCTCGAATGGTACTTTCAATTTGCTTGTTCTGGGTGCTGGATTGGGTCCGCATTACCGTGGGAGTTCCAGCTCGGCCAAGTTTTTCCAATCCGCGTCTGATCTCGGGTGCAAAGATGACCGGGATGGCAAAAAGCAATGCTGGAACGATGGTCTTGAATAACCATGAAAAAGCAGGCAGGCTGATGAGTGAAGTCATCAATGCCAGCACAATAACCATGAAGATTACGCCTCGCAAGAGGACCATAACCTGCGTATCTCTTAATAACAACAAGGCGGCATAGAATACAGCCGTAACCAGAAACAGGTCAAGAACACTGAGCCAGTTCAGTCTTTGAAAGAGATAAGCAATTTCGGTTAATAAATCAGACAAGTAAAAAATCCTTAGCGCTAATGTGTTAGATGGGTCTTAAGACTCTGTCTTCTCTAAGCTGTTTGAAGAAAAGGGTGGTTCCAACCGGCATGGATTCTTCGGCAGCTTCCTGCCAGGCAAGGACATCCAGGGAGGAAGAGGCACGTTTTTCATATCCCAGACCTGTCCACAAAACATCATGGTGAGCTAATTGGTCAGGCACAAAAATTAATGAAGCTTCGCATTGCAGATCAATGGACGCTTTTTCCATTTCATTGATCATCAAGGGTATAAATTGAGCCGGGGGTAAGGCGGAATCCAGCGCGATCTCGGTGGTTCTGGCAACCAGGTTTTCAACCTGCCAGGCCAGAATACCCATTGGGTTCTGCTCAATTCTCAGGATCAAATATGCCTTTTCGCCCAATGTGATCGAACTGCTGGTGATAACTTCGCCGTTCTGCGGACCTTTCAAACGATTTAGTATTTCAACAATTTCGTCAACATGTTTGGGACCAGCCCGTTCTATGTTCACCTCGCCCAAAGACAACTTCACCGGTTGCGATACAGGTATTGGCCGGCTGTTGGCGGACGGAACATGTCTCTGCCAGGCTGCGGTCACTTGTTTCCAGGTGTCGTCAAAAGTGGTGCTGTTTTTTATCACCACCGATGCTTCGGCAAACCTTGATTCCTGCGGCACCTGCGCTTCCATACGCTGACGTGCTTCTGGTTCGCTCATATTGCGATTGTGGGTCAATCTCGAGAGCTGAACCTCGGGTGGTGAATAAACCACCCAAACTGCATCGCATTCCGCGGCGAGGTTGCTTTCAAGCAGTTTAATGGCTTCAATAACGATTACTTTTTGGTTTGCCCGTCTGATGATTAGATCCACGGCTTGCTCCACCAATGGATGGATGATGGCTTCCAACTTTGCAAGGGATTCAGGATCATTGAATACGATGCGGCCAAGTTTTTGTCGGTTGATTTGGCCTTCAGGTGTGAGAATGTGAGTGCCAAAGGTTTTAATAATCTCGTCAAAACAAGGAGCGTCACGCGAAATAGCACGATGCGTGATTGCATCTGCATCAATGCCATAAGCACCAAGATGTTCCAGCATGCGACGGACAACACTTTTACCCGTACCAATGCTGCCGGTTAATCCGATGACATACTTGTCAGCCCACTTCTTCATTTGTCTCCCGCAAATCGAGTTGATTGTTTGTTTGACGTAATACCATTTTAGTCATAGGAGAACCAATTGTCAAACAACCTTGGGTCGAGAAAGATCGAGAAGAATAAACTTTATGATTTAACAAACGATCTCCTGCAACTCTTTTTTTTAGGAGATCGTTTTGCACATTCGATAACAATGAGGATTAACCGTTCCACACCGATTTCAACAGGTTCAATTGAGCCGACCGTTGAAAGCTGTCGCCGCCTTCATGATTGTTGTAAGTGTAATAATTGATGGTTTTTTCACCCTTGTAATGATTGAACGCTGCATAAACAGTGGATGGCGGGCAGATGGTATCCATCAAACCTACTGAAAAAAGAGCTCTCGCTTCTGCACGGGCCGAGAAGTTCACCCCGTCAAAGTAGCTGAGGGTATTGAAAACCTGTTCAACCTGGTCGCGGTGGCAATGCAGATACTGACCGATCTCGCCATATGGGAAGCCATCAGTGACTTCAGTGGCGCGGCGGTAGTGGCACAAGAAAGGTACATCCGGCATACTGACTGAAAGGTCTGGCATAAGGCCGCTGACTGCAAGCGTAATTCCGCCGCCCTGGCTGCCTCCACAGGCAGCAACCCGTGTGGAATCGACCGCGGGGTGGCTGCGGGCGGCTTCAACAGCCCGAACCGCATCGGTAAAAACACGGCGGTAATAATAATTTTTAGGCTCAAGCACACCCTGGGTCATGAAACCAGGGTAGAAGGGATTTGCGCCATCAAACAGATCAGGGGTGTCGCCGGGTTTCCAGTTGGAACCTTGTCCACGCGTATCCATGACGAAATGAGCATAGCCGGCACAGGCCCAAATGAGCCAATCGAATACAAATCCGCGNNAACCAGCCTTTTACGGGCTGTCCGCCATAACCAGAAAAGGTAACATCAAAAGTCTCAACGAGTTTCAAACCTGCATCCACCTGAACAAATTTCGCATCCAGGGGGTGCTTGCGTGCTTCAGCCAAAGTTGATGCCCAAAAACTATCGAAATCTGCTGGTTCAACCCGTTCAGGTTTGTAAGTTTGAAGTTCTTTTAGTGGAAGATCATAAAAAGCCATAATATATCTCCTGAAACTTGATTTGATCTATTTTACTCCATCCTCAATTTCGTGTTTGTGAGCTATATACACTTTTGTTATTTGACTTGAATTTGCAAACAATAAATAGGATAATAATTATATGTATAGTAGATATATTAGTATCACTTTATTGGTTTTGATTCACTTTTTCATCTTAGCGGGTTGTACTTCTGCTGCAAAAACGAGCCCACCGGCAGCCTCCGAAACACTTTTTCCAACAGAAACCTCGAACCTAAAACCCAGCGGCACACCTGTTCTGCCCCCTGTCGAAACTCTCACACAGTCTGTTACTCAAAATGCACCCGACCCCTTGTTGGCGCTGCCAGCCGAGGATGAAGCTTCTGCACGCCTTAGCCTGCCTGACGGATTCGCAATTCGGATTTTCGCGCAAAACCTTCAGGGAAAGCCCCGATTTATGGCTTTTGGACCTGACAATGCGCTTTACATTTCGCTGACCAATGGCGGCGAGATCATGCGCCTTCCAGATCTCAACCAGGATGGATTGGCGGACTCTAACGAAGTGGTTATTAGCGGATTGAATCAGCCCCACGGGTTGGAATGGCAGGGCGATTGGCTTTACGTAGCCGAGAATGATCGCATTGAGCGTTTTCGATACTCATCAGAGAGCGGCTTATTTGATCAACGTGAATTGGTGACAGATAACATCCCGGGCGGAGGGGGGCATTATACCCGCACCCTGCATTTTGGACCCGACGGCAAGCTTTACGTCAGTGTGGGTTCGTCTTGTAATGTTTGCGTTGAATCTGACCCGAGACGGGCAGCCATTTTACGCTTCAATCCTGATGGCAGCATCCCTGCAGACAACCCATATGTAGACAATGCGGATACACGAATGCATGCCGTTTGGGCTTGGGGATTGCGCAACAGCGTGGATTTCTTGTGGACGCCAACTGGAGAGTTGTGGGCTAACATGAACGGACGGGATAACCTGATTGACAACAACGGATTGCCTGACAGTTTGCCTCCCGAGGTTATGGTGTTTCCAATTCGCCCTGGTCGGTTTTATGGATGGCCATATTGCTTCAACCTTTTATTGGGCGGCAATTCAATTTCAGCCCCACAAGTTTTGGATAATCAATCCAATTTACGGTTACCCGAGGGACTGGATTGCAATCAAGCCGTGCCAGCCTTGTTTACTGATCTGGCCCACAGTGCCCCGTTGGGTATGAGCCTGGGCCAAGACGGTAACTTTCCATCCGAATATCAAAACGATTTATTTATAGCCTACCACGGCTCTTGGAACATTGAAAACCCTGAATCCATCCGCGACTGTAAGGTGGAACGGATTGTGATTGAAAATGGACTGCCGGTGAGGAATGAAGTTTTTGTGAACGGATGGCGGGCACCTGGCAGCAATTGCGGCGATGCATCCGCTTACGGCCGTCCGGCTGATGTGATCTTTGGCGCGGACGGCGCCATGTATATATCCGATGATGCCGGGGGAAGAGTTTACAGGGTCATATCGGTTCAGCGATAGAGGAAAATTACTCTCTGTTTCGTATCCGCACTGCTGTTAACAACCGCCTTCCGGGTTATGAAACTTATGCTCCATATTGCCAAATTGGAAGTTCAAAACAGAATAAGTAATATGCACTTACAAACCACGGATGCCTGAACACCATCCGTGGTTCTTATTATTAGACAGAGCTGGTCAATTTACTTCAATGAAATCAATAAAACCTTTATCCACATCCACGCTCACCAACTGCACCTTGATGCGATCGCCTACATCGGGATGGTTCAAGACTTTCATGAGTTTGCCTTCAACCGGCAAAGAAAGCAGTCTAACCCATGTGCCTTTTGCTGCTGCGCCGGTAATAATGGCTTCAAATCGCTCACCGATTCTATTCTCGAGCAGCAATGCATCAGCGGATTTTTCAACCTGCCGCTCCACTTTATTGGCAGCATCTTCGGCGAAGGTGCATTGTTCTGCTATGGATTCAAGTTCCGCAAGCGAATAAGGCTGTGCTGTATTAGTGAGGACGGATTTCACCAACCGTTGGGTCACAAGATCGGTAAATCGCCGGTTAGGCGCGGTGGAGTGGCCATAGTCTTTGACTGCCAGGCTAAAATGACCGGGCGGCCAGCCTTCTGGCGGGGTGGCGGTGTAAGCTCCTGCGCCGAGCAGCTTGATCACTGACAGTGAGAGGTCTGAAAAACGCAAAGGATCAGCAGTACGTTGTTTGACCAAAAATGCTTCAAGCGCGATTGCGTCAGGGGTTTCAGGCAATTGATATTCATATCTGGCGGCAATCTCGACGATGCGTTCCCAGCGTTCTGGAATGTTAACCACCCGCCGAATGGAAGGATAATTGTTATCTGATAAGAAACGGGCTGTTATACCGTTGGTCACAATCATGAAATTCTCAACGATTTCTCGCGCCCGATTTTTGGTTGCAAATTCCATCGACAGGATTTGGTCCCCGCTAAACACGGGTTTGCTTTCAACGGTTTCAAGACTTAAAGCGCCCTGGCGTTGTCTGAAACCCTTCATTTTTTGGGCAACAGCATCTTGCAGTTTCAGATTTTCAACCAATCCCTCTACTTCGACAACATGTGAAGGAAACTCAGCCTGACCTTCCAACCAGGCAGCCACACTGTTGTAAGCCAGTTTGGCTTTGTTCTTCACCATGCCCATATAGATTGCTGAATCTTGAAGCGAGCCATCTTCATTAATGGTCATTTCGACAATTACTGAAGATCGATCCTCGTTAAAATTGAGCGAGGTTAAACCTGTGGAAATTGCCTCTGGCAGCATGGCGAAAATATTGCCCACTGTGTACACTGTGGCAGTGTTGTGCTGTGCCCGCTTATCTATGGCAGTCCCCTTTTTCACCAGGGCATCCACATCCGCGATGGCCACGTAAATTTTTACCTTCTTATCAGGCAAATCTTCGGCTGAAGTAAGCTGATCCAGATCGAGTGAATCATCATCGTCAATGGAACACCACAACATTCTGCGCATGTCTCGGTAGGTCACCACTGATTCTGCTAATTGCTGCATAAAATTAGATTGAAGGTGATGCAATTCAGCCATCACTTCAGGTGAAAAATCCGGAATTAATCCACGTTCAAGCATGGCACGATGCGCAATTGTAGAAAGTATTTGTCGATGATTAGGTTTATTTTCTGTCATTATTACTCCAAAAACAGGGTCTTGCTCATAATTTATCAGTCAGATTTCAAGCATCCACATTTGGATAATTCTATCTTATCTTGATGAAGGTAGTGAAAAAACTAAAGAAATATATACACAACGACAATGTCGAAGGTAAAGAATGAAGTTTATTTTTTACAAGTAGCCAATCAATAAATACCCTCAACCCTCAAGGTCAACCCCCAGATCCCGGGAATTAAGTGCAAATTCCCGGGATTCTGTAAGAAAGAAAAAAATACACCCTTCGTGGTGAAGGGTGTACAGAAAAAGTGTCTCAAACAATTAAACGGTCAATTTGCGATAACGCACACGGTGGGGAGTATCTGCGGCGATGCCGAGACGCTTCTTACGATCCACCTCATAATCCGTCCAGTTGCCAGGCTGCCACCAAACGGTGCTGTCGTCTTCAAAAGCGAGGATGTGCGTGGCGATTCGGTCAAGGAACCAGCGGTCATGCGAGACCACCACGGCACAACCCGCGTAATTCTCAATAGCCTCTTCCAACGCTCGCAGGGTGTTAACATCCAGGTCGTTGGTCGGCTCATCCAACAAAATGACGTTGCCCTGTTCCTTTAGTATCTTGGCCAGGTGCACGCGGTTGCGCTCACCACCTGAGAGTGTGCCCACTTTCTTTTGTTGATCGGTGCCCATGAAGTTAAACGCGCTGACATAGGCGCGGGAATTCTTTTTGATGCCGCCTAATAAAATATTCTCTTCACCGCCGGTAATCTCTTCCCAGACGGATTTCTCGGGATCGAGCGCCGCGCGACTTTGATCTACATAAGTCAATTTTACGGTCTGACCAATTTCAACGCTGCCGCTGTCAGGTGTCTCTTGATTGGTGATCATGCGCAGCATGGTGGTCTTACCGGCGCCATTGGGGCCAATGACTCCCACGATGCTGCCTGCCGGGATACTGATGTTCATGTGATCCAGCAGCAAATGATCGCCGTAAGCCTTGGTGACCTCTTTAAAATCAATCACCTTGTCTCCCAAACGGGGACCAGGCGGAATGTAGATTTCGAGATTTTCACGGCGAGATTCAGCTTCTTGCGAGAGCAGGTTGTCATAAGCTGTGTAACGAGCCTTGCCTTTGGATTGACGAGCCTTGGGCGACATGCGAATCCACTCCAACTCGCGTTCGAGGGTCTTGATGCGTTTGCCTTCTGACTTTTCTTCGCGGCGCAGGCGTTCCTCTTTTTGTTCCAACCAGGAGGAATAATTTCCCTCCCAGGGGATGCCAAAGCCTTTATCCAATTCGAGAATCCAGCCGGCAACGTTATCCAAAAAGTAGCGGTCGTGGGTCACGGCTATGACGGTGCCTTTATATTGCTGCAAATGCTTTTCCAACCAGGCAACGGATTCAGCATCGAGATGGTTGGTGGGTTCGTCCAGCAGTAGAATATCAGGCTCAGTCAACAGCAAACGGGTCAGCGCCACACGCCGTCGTTCACCACCTGAGAGATTCTTGATTGGGGCGTCACCCGGCGGGCAGCGTAAAGCATCCATAGCCAGGTCGAGGCGATTCTGAAGCGTCCAGCCGTCATGTTTTTCGATCTGCTCCTGCAGTTTAGCCTGCTCCGCCAGTAAGGCATCGAAATCCGCATCCGGTTCGGCAAAGAGGTTGTTAACCTCGTCGTAGCGTTTCATCACATCCACCAGGGGCTGCACAGCCTCTTCAACCACCTGCTGCACGGTCTTGGTGTCATCGAGATCAGGTTCCTGTTCAAGCATACCGACAGAGAAACCGGGCGAAAAAACCATCTCACCGGTGAATCCATCATCTTTGCCGGCGATGATCTTTAGCAGGCTGCTTTTACCTGATCCATTCAACCCGAGCACACCGATCTTGGCACCGTAATAGAAACCCAACGAGATATCTCGCAATACCTGCTTATTGTTGGGTTGGTAAACCCGGCCAACTTTGACCAGTGAAAATATTACTTGTTTATCGCTCATTCAACACCTAAACCACTTTCAAAATATCTAAACTAAGATTTCATGAACCATGATAAGAATCATTATAATCAAAAAAACAGCCATTCTAGTTTATGGATACAAAATGCACCTGTGGTGGGCTTTTTGTCTCAATTAATCCTCCTCCACAATACCCGCGGATAGGCAGACAGCAAAAATCTCGCGTCATCCATACACTCGTTGAGAGGGGAATTTGTTAGGATGAAACAACCTCTATAACCTCTTTGACGGGTTCGTGTACCAACCTGGCAAAAAGGACGGTGGCGATCACCCTCACAATAGCCGAAGCAATCAGTAAAATATAAAATCCATAACGGGTGATCAATGCGCTGCCAATAATTGCCCCCAACGCCAGCGAAAGCGTCACCATAATCTGGTAGATGGCTGAATAACCAGGAACCTTGTCTTTTGGGATGGAATTAAGCAGTAAGTTAAATGAAGTCAAGTTAAATGCCGCCCAAATCGTGCCGCCAAATATATTAATTAAAATTACATGCCAGGGTTCCCGGGCAAAAATCCACATGACAGGCAGCAGCGGGATGAGGATCATGCTAAATATTTGCAGCTTTCTTGGCCCAAGACGGTCTGACAAGCCGCCCACCCCATTGAGCACCAATAATCCACTTAATGCAGTGGCGACATTTGTCAATCCAACGATCGAAGCCGAGAAATGTAGATCTTGAACCATGTAGACACTAAAAAATGGTCCGGATATATTTATCGCGAAGTTCCACAAGCCGGCAGTCAACATCAACGCCACAAACTGACGATGCCCTTTTAGCAGTCCCGGGATCGCTTTGATGGATAGACTGGCACCGCGTCCTAATTTTTGAATGATGGAAAATGTTTTTATTTTGAAAAAGCTATAGGTGGAGGCTAATCCTAAAACAAAGGCAGCGGCGATGACAATTTGATAGCCAGTTTCATGAACAAACAAGGTAATGATCTTGCCTGCAGCAAGAGTGGTAATCATGCCGGCAATGCCCATCACAAAGTTGCGAGAGCCGAAATATCGTCCCCGGCCTTCAATTGGAATAGTCTCGTTAATCACTGACATCCATGCGGGATACGCCAAATTGCCAAATCCATCGCGAAGCACCGAAAATGCAATGGCGATCCACACTACAATGACCCCGTGAAATAAAATCGGAACAAACACCAACATCAAGATACACAAGCGGCTTATTAGTCCACCAGATAAAACGACAATTTCTTTATGACGGCCGATACGGTCGGCAACAATAGCCCCAGAAAACAACATCACGGCAGCCAAAAAACTTGAAATCGAACTCATCAAGCCAATCTGAAATTCACTTGCTCCTAGTGAAAGGATATACAGGCTGATGTAATTGATAATGATGTTGTCACTTGCAGAAGCATACAAACCATCAAACCACAACCAGCGCAAATTTTTTTGAATATGTTCTTGAATGGACCGCCCCCAGGCGCCGCCGACAGGCAGATCAGAAGCCCATTGTGAAATCTTACGCGAATAATAAGGAATTCTCATTAATTCTGACAACCATCAAATTTTCACAGGATAAAAACATTAGCTGATTTCTTCAAAAAAATTGAGAAATCGCGCATTTACGCATAAATTGCAACCGCTTGCATAGATTGAAATTATAACCTCGTCAGCTCTATTTAAGTTTGCAGTTCTGTTTATAACTTTCTAATCTTTAGGGTTTGTATTCATCCCTTTTGACCACTATAATGGTTGTATTGGATAATTTTTTAATAACAGGAGCAAGGTGATGGATTCTTATCAAGCCCTTTCAAAAGAGCAATTGATCGATAAAGTAAAAGAACTCACCATCGAGTTGGAAAATGTTCAAACAGAAAAAAACAAACAACTTGAACAAATGAGCCGCACTGATTTTTTAACCAAACTCAATAACCGCAGTGAACTCGTTGAACGCCTGGGATATGAAACAAAAAGAGCCACCCGCACCAAAGAACCCTTAAGTCTGGTGATGTTTAATGTTGATGATTTGAAGCAAGTTAATGACCGATACGGACAATCCGTGGGAGATAAAGTACTCACCGAGATTGCCAAGATCATTACATCAAGCGTCAGGGTAACAGACATCGTCGGCCGTTTTGGCGGGGATGAATTTATGTTAATCTTGCCAGCCTGTAAAGCCGCTGATGCATTAACCGTTGCCGAACAGATTCGAGAATCTGTTGAACTCAATCACTTTGAAGATCAAATTAGAGTTTCAACCAGCGGCGGCATCCACCAATTTAATGGCGAGTCTATTGATCAACTTATTGATGCCGTTGGCAAACTGGTTCTCAGGGCTAAACAAAATGGTCAAAATCGGATTGAGGTGTCAGCAGCATAAAGTGATCTGATATCAATTAACACGAGAATAAATGAAACCGATATTTATACTATTGGTGATGGTTTATAATTGAGTTACTCTCCTTCTCTGAAAATTAATTAAGTTTTCAGGAGGAGTATTATGTTAAAAATCAAAATTCTCGTTATCACCTTAATTCTGGCATTATGTCTTGGCGGCTGTACATCTTATGAAGCTGCAACTGCCCTTCCAACGGCTTTACAACCCGAGGGTAAAATGGTCATCGGATACTACCCCTCCTGGGCAACCGCCCGCGGTGTACCTCTAAAAGCTGCCCCCACCCAGAAACTGACTCATATTAATTATGCTTTCTCAAACGTTTCCGTAACAGGGGAATGCGTGTTAGGCGACCCCGCCGCGGATGTCGACAAAATCTATGCGGCTAATGAAAGTATCACCGGCAGCGATGATATCAACAATGCAGATTTCCATGGTAATTTCAACCAACTGTTTGAACTGAAGAAACAAAATCCGCAGCTTAAAGTGCTCATCTCGGTTGGCGGTTGGAACTGGTCTGGCAATTTTTCGAATGCCGCCAAAGATGAAACTTCAAGGAAGCGATTTGCTGCATCCTGTATTGACCTGTATCTCAAACAATATGCCGGCGTTTTTGACGGTATTGACATCGACTGGGAATATCCAGTTAGCGGCGGATTAACGAATGGTTCGTCCGATGACACCGCCAATTTCACACTGCTGCTTAATGAATTGCGGCTGCAAATGGATGCCCTGGGTGAAACAAATGGCGAGCATTACCTTCTGACAATTGCCGCCCCTGTTGGACCTGGCAGCATCCGCAATCTGGACCTACCCGGCATTGCCGTCGCCGTAGACTGGATCAATTTGATGACCTACGACTTTCACGGCACATGGGATGCAACCACCAATTTCAATGCACCTCTCTTCCGCACCGTCAATGACCCCGCGGATGCCGCTCTCAACGCTGATGCCGCTGTGCAAACCTACCTGGCAGAAGGCGTACCGGCTGCCAAACTGGTAATGGGCGTGCCTTTTTATGGGCGCGGCTGGAGTGGTGTTATGGATGTAGACCACGGTCTATATCAATCCGCGACTGGTGCTGCACCTGGCACCCATGAGGCCGGGTCTTTTGAATATAACGATATCCGCAACCGTTATTTGCCTACCTGGCAGTACTATTGGAACCAGGAAGCCAATGTGCCGTGGCTTTACGACAGCGCCAGTCAAACCTTTATCAGTTTTGACGACGCCCGTTCTCTTGAAGCCAAAGCCGGGTATATCAAAGACCAGGGATTGGCGGGTGTCATGATCTGGGAGATCAGCCAGGGTGACCAGAGCCTGATTGACGGCATCTATGCAGGCTTTGCGAACGGCGGACCGGCGAAGCCGACCCTTATGACCAAAGTGCTCGTTCCGCGGCCGTTCGAAGCAAGCCTTCATGCGGTCAATAACATCAACGTGGATGGTCAATTGACCGATTGGTCTGAGCCGCCAGATTTTGTGTTGGATCAAGAAAGCCAGGTGGTCTTCACGGCAGCCGCCAATAGCTGGAGCGGCCCTGAAGACCTTTCTGCAAATGCCTGGGCTGGCTGGACATCAGAAGGGTTGTATTTTGCCTTCAAGGTGACCGATGACCAACACATTCAATCCGCGGCAGATGATACACTTTGGCACGGCGACCACATGGAAATCCAACTAGACACCCAAATGGATGAGGATTATGACAACCCCGGCATGAACGACGATGACTTTCAGATCGGCCTCTCACTAGGCAATCTGGCGCAAGTGCCTTCCACTGGTTATGCCTGGTTTAATGGCGCTTTCACCCCCGGAGAAATCCAGGGGTTAGAAATGGCTTACACCATGACCGACACGGGCTATATTCTTGAAGCTTTCATCCCGCTTGAAGCCTTATCGGGCATCAGTCTTGCTGAAGGTGCAGTCTTTGGCATGAACATCAGCCCCAGCGACAGCGACACGATTGGCGGCAGCCAGGAGAGTATGCTTTCGACTTCGAGCATCCGCACTTATGCAGATCCGAGGACGTTTGGAAAGATCACGTTGGTGAAGTAGTCTGTGTTGATAAGGCTGAATAAACAGAAAATCGCGGAGGTTTTGCATAATGAAAATATCGTTAATTCTGCCCTCTCCCCTGCACCCCTCTCCCAGGCTTGGGAGAGGGGACGGGGGTGAGGGAGTAAATAAGTGAATTAATTTGAAAAATACTATAAAATATGCATTGAAATGAGATAGCTTTGAATAATTAGGGGCGATTTATGGCATCTTCAGAATTAATAGAACGGTGTCGAGAATTTAGGAAAAATCCTACTGAAGCTGAGGCTATGTTATGGGAGAATCTGCGTAGAAAACAAATTAAAGGACTGAAAATCCGCAGACAACATCCGCTAGGTGGATTTATTCTTGATTTCTACTGTATCGAAGCACGGTTAGGAGTTGAACTTGATGGATCAGTCCATTCCAAACAATCTCAAGCTGAATACGACATTGCTCGCAGTCTAGAATTATCTGATCATGATGTCAAAATTATTAGATTTTGGAATTCGGAAGTGATCAAAGACGTTGAGACTGTTGTAGATCAAATATGCATGGAGATTGATCTGAGGTTGAGAGTAATTATTTCTAATAAACCCAAATAATTTCAACACGGCATATGTCATCTTGCCTTGGAAATAACAATGCATCTGCCCTGTTGTCTTGACCAATGACCCAGGGCAGATGCATTCATTACAAAAGGAGAAGAAATCAATCCAGGCGATGACCGTTGGGGTAAAGCCCGGGGATCGAAACCGGAAGACGTCCTTGTGGTTTGAGTTTTCCGAATAGTATCTTCGCCAGTGCATTCATGGACGGCGATTGAATGCTGTAGGTGCATAGATAAGCAGGTGCTTGATCGAACGCGATCAGGTCGTAAGGCATGCGCAGGGCGGCCAACACGGTGGGGATTCCGCTTTGCAGCAGCTTATTGACCAAGTCAGCTTGAGCAGCACAATCAAAGGCGTTTATCGTGCCGATGATGATCAGCGCTGCACCTTGTGATCGTTCAAGTACTTTTTGAATGACAGCACCATTCGGTTCAAATGGAATGACAATTTCATCCACGTTGGTGTGGAACTGGCTTATCGAAGCTGCCAGCTCAGGAACAACGTAAGAGGATGTATCTGCAGGGGTAAGATCAGCCGGCTGCGGAATAATCACCACAATGCGCTGTACTGGATCAACTGACAATGGCAGCAGATGAGCGTCATCACGCACCAGGGTGACTGAGCGGTCTGCAATTTCATCGGCCACTGCCAAATGCTCAACGCTGCCTACGACTTCCAGACCAGGAGTCGTTTTATGCTCGTCCAACCAGGATTTGAGTTTTTCAATCCGCTCGGTTGAATGTTCACAAGTAACGCGGAATTGAAGATCATACTGGTAGGAACGGGTCAATCCATTCCAGGCACGTTTGTGATCTGCCGGGTCAGCGGTCACCAGCAAGAGATCAATGCCAGCGGTGGCAGCCCGCGCACACTCTTCGCCCAATTTATCACCCTGTTGAATGGCATGCATATCCATGGCGTCCGAGACGACTACGCCCACAAAACCAAGCTGCTCACGCAGCAACCCGGTCAGAATGGCATGTGATAATGTGGCGGGCGGGGCATCAGCGCCGTCGATAGCCGGCATGGCGATGTGAGCACTCATGGTCAACTTCACATCCGCGTCAATGGCAGACTGGAAAGGCAGAAATTCGACAGACCGCAGCCTATCCAGGCTGTGCGGCAGGGAGGGTAACCCGAGGTGTGAATCGGTAGAAGTATCGCCGTGACCCGGGAAGTGCTTGGCCACCGCCGCAACCCCCTGCGACTGGATGCCTTCCACCATGGCAGCCGCCATGAGCGCAACTTGCCTTGGATCTTCACCAAACGAGCGTGTGCCGATCACCGGGTTGCGCGGATTAACATTGACGTCACAACAAGGTGCATAATTCATATTGATGCCCATTGCAGCCAATTCGCACCCCAATACTTCACCGGTTTTTCGGGCAAGAGCCGTTGAACCAGTCGCACCAAGCGCCATGTTGCCGGGCAAGGGTGTGGTGCCTTCCCCGATGGCCATTAATTGACCGCCTTCCTGGTCTGCGCCAATCAACAAAGGAGACAAACCCAAGTTTTGAGCGTGTTCTTGAAGATCAGAAACCAGTTTTTTAACTTGTGCCGGGCTGCTAATGTTGAAGCTGCGAAAGAAGGTCACCCCGCCAGGTTTATAACTGGCAAGTGCCTGCTGCATTTCAGGGGTGAATTCTTTTCCTTGAAAAGCCAATAACAATTTTTGGCCAATAATATCTAATGCATTCACGGCTTATTTCATCCCCGAGATAACCACACTATCCAGAATATAGCGCTGGGCAAAGAAGAAAACCACCATCAGCGGAACGGTTGTAAGCACGGCTGCGGCCATAATGGTAGGCCAGGGTTGTACAGTCAAGTTAATATTATACAAAGTTGAAATATAGATAGGCAGTGTATATAAATCCACGGTTTGTAGGTACATAATGGGAACGAGTAAACTGCTCCATAAACCCACGAAAAGCAGCGTGGCGATGGTGGCCATAGGTGCTTTAACCAATGGCAAAATGATCTCCCAAAATATTTGGATGTGGCTTGCACCATCCATAACGGCGGATTCATCCATTTCTTTGGGAATCTGGCTCATGGACTGCCGCAACAAGAAGACCATGGCAGCACCGCCAGCAAAGTAACCGGGGATGATAAGCGGATTGAAGGTGTTGATCCAATCCAGTTTATTGAAGAAGACATATTGAGGTACAAGCAATGCCTGCGCAGGGATCATCATGGTGGAAAGCATTAAGAAGAAGACCAGGTTGCGTCCAGGCCAGTTGATGCGGCTGAAGGCATAAGCCACCACCGCGATGGATGCCAACGTGCCCACCAGGGCAAGAGTGGTATAAAAAATGCTGTTGAAGTAAGAACGAAGAAAGAGTTCATTCTGAAAGATATCGATATACGCCTGCAAAGTAGGATGAGGCGGGAACCAAACAATGCCGGCGGAATTGGTCTCCTGCACTGATTTTAATGAAGAGGAGATCATCCAGAACAGAGGAAAGGCCATCATGAGGGTGGCACCGGTCAGGAATATATAGAGGAAAACACGTTTGAGAATATGCCAGAGCTGTCGCAAGGCTGCCTCCTAGTACAAATCGTAATTGACCCAGCGCTTCTGCATCCAAAACTGGATGAGCGTAACGACTAGGATAATGATCAGGACCAACCATGAGATGGCAGAACCATAACCTATCTCGAATTGTCTGAAGGTGGAGTTCCACAAGTAATAGACCATCGAGATCGCTGATGAAATCAAGGGTTGATTATCACGGTAGAGCACGAAGATCGGCTCAAATATTTGCAGCATGGCGATCATGCCCACAATAAGGTTATAGAAAATATAAGGCGAAAGCAGAGGGAAAGATATCTTCCAGAAGCGGCGCCAGGCACCGGCTCCATCCACCTGGGCGGCTTCATGGTAATCTTTTGGAATATTATTCAAACCTGCCAGGAAGATCAACATCATGGTGCCGCAGCCCCAGACGATCAACAACACCACTGACATTTTTGACCATAACGGACTTTCTACCCAAAGCGGCACTCTATTGGCAGCAGGCAGACCGGCTTCCAACACCCGGTTGAAGAGGGTGAAACTTTGGTTGCTGATGCCCAAGAAGAAGGCGCTGAAGAGTTCCTGAACAAAGATGAGCGCCCTTTCAATCCATCCAATGGGGGGAACAGCCTTGACTACAGCCCGGATCAATTGGTTGATAATGCCGGTGCCGCCATTGAGCATCAGACGCCAGCATAATAAAACGGCAGTGTTGAATCCCAGGATGACTGGCAGATAGAAGGCCATGCGAAAAATACGTTCACCCTTCATCTTTTGATTAAGCATGACAGCCAAAAATAGTGCAACGGCCATTTCAAGCGGCAGGCCGAGAAAAGTCAGGTAAAGGGTATTGATAATTGAAGCTCTGAAACTTGAATCTGCGGTAAGCAGGCGGATGTAATTGTCCAACCCAACCCAATTAATGGGTTCTTTGGAGGCAATCCGAAAATCGGTGAAACTCCAATAGAGCGAAAAACCCAGCGGCACAATCACAAAGATCAAAAATCCAACAATCCACGGAGAAGCGAAAAGATAACCGGCAAAGGTGTTTTCCTGTTGGATGCGGGTCGCCTTGAACAATTTGGCGATCAACCGCGCCAGAGAGGCCAATGCCAGACTGGTTCCAATGATAAAAAGAATGGCAATAATTGCATTGATGATGACACTAATATAAGGGTTTTGAAGCATTTCGCTGCCTCCATGTCTGGAAAAAACTGGCAGGTCGAATGAGATCCCCTGGTCCCCACCGACCTGCCATTTGTTTCAGTTTCTGTTAATTACTGACCCAATGCCACGATATAGTCGGTTTGAATCTTTTCAACTACTTCTGCGGCAGTTAATTCTTCAGTGATCAATTTGCCGAGGGCATCTTGCATGATGGTGGAGAGTTTGGCGGCTTCTTTGATGCCGGCGAAACCAACACCATATTGAGAGGCCAATTCAGCTTCTCGCTGCAATTGCGCTGATTCGGTAATGTAACCAAATTGAGAATCATTACGGGCAGGGATCAAGCCCATGGTTGCATTCCATTGGTTGTTGGCTTCTTTAGAGAAGGCCATCTTGAGCCATTCTGCAGCCAATTCTTTGTTCTGGCTATATTCAGGAACAGCCAGCCAGTCGTTGAAGGCTAATACAACAGGTTTGCTGTTGGGGAAGTTGGCAGGGTCGCCAGCGAAGGCATCGATGCTGACTTTTTCCCAGATGGCGCGGTCGAAAGCAGGTGCAGCCCAACCAGAGTGAGCCAGGCAGACTGCGCCGTTATCTTTGGCGGTTTCGTCGTTGACATCAATCACAGAACCTTGTCCGGCGGGAAGTGCGGCAACTGCATCGGCTGCGGGGCCGTAGGTGGCCTGGCGCATGTCAAGCATGAACTGAGTGGCAGCCAAAGCTTCGGGTGAATCGAAGTTGGGGGTGCCATCCGCTTTGTAGAGCTCGCCACCGAGTGAATTGAATACAAGCAACCACCATTGCCAGTCAGCCATGGAGGCGGCATCTACTGGAACAAGTGCCTGTTGGATCAGGGAGTTGGTGGCAGGATCGATTTTGGATGCCATTTTGGCGAAATCAACCCATTCGGCGAAGTTGGCAGGGGTACCGGTGGTCCAACCAGCGGCTTCCATTAAGTCGGTGCGGCAGAAGATATAGCGGGGGGCGGTGAAGATGGGCAGACCGCGGAGTTTACCGTCGTACTTGGCATTCTCAAGTGCAGGTCCAAAATTCGCGATGTCAGCCCAGGCGGCCTCTCCCAAATAGGGATCCATATCAGCCAGGCTTTCGCCGTAAAGGGTGTTCATTTCAGAGCCAAGGTTGATGATGTCGGGGCCGGCGCCAGCAGTGAAGAAACCGGCGAAGGTGGTATCCCAACCGCTCCAACTGCCTTGGGTGATCTCAACGGTCACACCAGGGTGTTCGGCAACGAATGCAGGATTGATGGTTTCCTCGAGCCATGTAATGGTGTCGGGGGTGTAATCCAGCAGATAGATCTTGAGGGTTACGGGGTCGCCCGCTACGGGTGCTTCAGTAGCGGCGGTGGTAGCGGCTGCTTCTGTGGCAGGAACTTCAGTAGCAGGTGCAGCGGTTGGAGCGGCTTTTCCACAGGCGCTCAACAAAACAGCCACGATTACAAACAGTGCAAAAAATTTAGTACGCATCACTTCATCTCCTTCTCAGATCGATTTATCGGTTGTTTTATATGAAAAAACTGGTTAAGGATTGTTCTGGATGCTCCTCCTTCCTGTTTGAAGCTCTTTATGATATTCAGCCCTTTATTACTTGACGCGTTGCAGGCGATCCATAACATCCTGCGCGAAATGATTGATGTAAGTTTGGATGAACTCAGCCGGTTCAAGATCGTCATTTTGAATTAACAAGGTCATATCCAAACCAAATGAAAGCCCCGTGAGCACATCCACGCCGTGAGATTCAAAATAAGTCGCATTGGCGCGGCGTCGGGCCAGCGAGGCCAGGTCGTAGCGTTTGCCGCCGGTGATCTGCGAGTCAAACACACCCAAAAGCGCAGATTGCAGATTCTCCTGCCCAGAGAGGTCAAAAGGCACTTTATCACTGTCGACCATCCAATCAAGATTGCGCCAGACCTCACATCCGAATAATTTTTCGGGACGGTCATTTTTAGGCATTCTACGGATGGCATTGATAACTTTCAAGATCGTGGCAATGTGGGTATCGTGCTTATCTGCCAGGTTGTGGGTATAAACATATTGGGGTCGGGTGGCATCGAGAATTGCGACCAGGTCATCTACGGGGTTGGTGCTGCTGCTCTTGGTTTCTTTGCTCGAATAATCCAGCATGAAGAGGGCAGCATATTCACCGACGATGGCTGCTTTGCGCTGTTCTTTAAAGCGCACCAGGCGCATTTCTTCATCATTGTATTTCTCGTACAGGCCGTTGCGCGGAGAGCCACGTCCGTCGGTGACTAATACTGCGGAATACCACTTGTCATCCTGCTGGAAGCAGTCTAGGATGGGGGCGGCGGCCATAATCTCCAGATCATCCTGGTGAGCTGCAATGGCCAAATGAGTGGTGCGATTGAGTGCTTTTTCGACCGGCAGCCCATCGGGGATAAATATTTCAGAAGCAGGTTGATGAAATTTCATTCAATCCTCAATTCAAAGCAGGCAGACTTGCCGCCGCCACCGATTGTCCAACACGGCGCATTTTTTCGTCCGGTAGATGGACGGTGAAGCGCTTCAGAAGATCAGGAAACTCAGCTTCAAAAACACTGCGCACGCCTTCCAACAGCAGCTCGCCGCCACGGCCTGAAGTGCAGCGGCCGAGGATCAAAACATGGCGCATTTCATAAAAATCAGCGTAATGAGCCAGTCCGTAGCCAAGGATGATGCCCATGCTTTGCCAAATTTTGATGGCGCCTTCGTGACCGGCTTCAAGTTTTTCCTGCACAAATTTCAATTTTTCGGCATCCATAAGATTGGCCGGGATTTCGATACCGGCTTTGGGAGCCAGTCGAAATACACACTGCTGCGAGAAATAGGATGAACCGCAGCCAATATCACCGGACCATTCATCCCGTGGGGCATTTGGGCTGTAATCCACCGGGGCGAAACACAATTCATTGACCCAACCGGTGATTCGTCCGTTCATGTCAACATAACCGGCGGCTTCGCTTGACCCCAGGGCGATGCCGAGGATGCCGTTCTCTCCCACTGACATTGACCCTGCAAGTGCAGTCACATCACCGTCATTGATCACATCGAGCGGAACCCCAAAGTCAGCACCGATGCGTTCGAAAAGGTTTTTGACTTCTGCAAAGCGCTCAGCCGGAATATTGCGGAAGAGCGATGCCACCATGGGACGGTTATCAAGATAGATTCCGGCTGAACTTCCACCGATGGCATCCAGGCTGGACATTTTTGAAGCGGCAGACTTTAATGCCGCCGAAATTTCGTTATAGTAATAATCGGGGTCCGTTTGCTTTTTCGGCTCCCACATCACTTCTTCGCTGAAGATGATCTTGCCGTCTTTAACCGCACTAACCTTTCGGTCTGAGGCACCCAGGTCAAAACCAATGCGATTGCCCTCAAGGTGACGGCCAAGCAGTTTACCGATTTCATGCGCCGGGGGTACTTCTTCAGGGGAACAAACAACAACCTCGAAAGGTTTCTCATAGACTTGGCGGCCAAGGAAATCCACCTCAAAGCGGCGGTCACCGTTGGCAGAGTAGTCTCGGGCAATGGCTTCACCGATGGCACGCGGACCGCCGATGTAAACCTTAAATGCCCCGCGCTGCCAGAGCAAAAACTTTAACAGCCGTTCGACATAAGTGATATTGGATTTCTCAGCAGCATGACCAACAGGCAGCACCCGGGTTTCATAGCGCGAAAACTCACCATTATTGCGTTCCAGACCGATCACTAATGGAAACCCGTTTTCGGCGCATAAAGATCGAAAATGATGGCTCGCCAGCACCGCTGGACGGAAATCGGAATCCAGGGGTGGTTGAATGAACGGACGAATTAATTCAAGAGTGCCAGACATAATAAAAACACCTAATCTTCAGATTTAAGGAATAACAACGAATAGTCTTCCAAAAGCATCAAGGCAGAAGAGCCCAGTATGTAGCCGCGGAAATCCAGTTTGCCAATTTCCAGGTGTGTTTCCTGCACCATGCGCGCCAGACCTGCCTCCAGCATGGATTCACGGATCTGGGTCAGCCAGGTAACGCCCAGCCGGGACATTTCGCCAGTAAGAACAATATCCTGAATGTTCAACGTTCCCACAAGGGTGGCGAGAGAAAAGCCAAGGTAACGGGCTGCATCGCGGGCAACCAAAAGTGCAAGTGGATCATTGTGTTGAAAAGCATCCACAACCGCTTGAAGATTGATCTTTTCAGGGTCTTTGCCCAGGTTAGAATTTGGAAAATCGATAGCCAGCTCTCGGGCGCGCTGCACAACCGCCTTGGCGCTCGAAATGGTTTCCAGGCAGCCGCGTTTTCCGCAGCGGCACAATCGTCCGCCTTCAGGCTGAACCATGACATGGCCGATTTCACCCGCACTTCCACCGTCACCCTGAAAGAGCTGTCCGTTGATCAAAATACCTGCGCCGATACCATGACGTACATTGACCACCACCAGGTTGCCTTCGGGTTCATGTTTTCCACCATAGACAAACTCACCAATGGCATTGGCCTGGCTGTCGTTGACCACACACACAGGCAAACGGTAGCGGTCTTTGATCAAACGAGCCAGGGGCAAATCTTGCCAATCAAGATTGACAGCATTGAGCACCACACCTTCGCGGGTATTAACCAAACCGGGGGTCGCGACACCAATGCCAACCACGGGCTTCCAGTTTTTGGCTACCAATTGATCGAGGATTTGAAACACAGTATCGAGAGCTTGTTTGCCATCGTTATCACTAATGGGAATTTCGACCGTTTCTTTTAATTCGCCCAGCAGATTCACCACTGAACCAATGAACTTATCCTGGGCCAGGTTCAAACCGATCAAGTAACGTGAATCTGCGACAAGTGAAAGCAGAATGGGAGATTTGCCGCCAATGGAGGACCCCAGCCCAACTTCTTCTACCAACCCTTCAGCAAGAAAGGTATTGATAATTTCAGAAACCGTTGCGCGGGTCAATGAGGTGATACGCGCAATCTCAGCCCGGCTGATGGTTTGTCGGGCAAAAATGGTTTTGAGAACCAGATCGCGATTATGACGCTTGGTTTTCTGATGTGTTGCCTTAAGATTGGCCATGTAATTCCTAGCAGGTATTGTATGTTTATTGAACTTACAAAGTTTATTGTAAAACTTTTTTTTCAAATTTCAATAGGCAATTTGGTTTTTACCGGAATATTTAAGTTTAACCAGGCTTTTATCCAAATTTATTATCAAGACACTGGGTATAATGAAAAATATTCATTAATCAAGGAGCAAGTCATGTCTGATTCACCCCACCGCCGGTTCAATCCCCTGACCAATGAATGGGTGTTAGTCTCACCCCAACGCACCAAACGCCCCTGGCTTGGACAGGTTGAAGAAAAAAAGAAAATTGACCTGCCCCAATATGATCCAGAGTGCAGTCTGTGCCCCGGCAATACCCGTGCCTCGGGTGCCGTGAACCTACAATATGAGAATACTTTTGTATTCGATAATGATTTCCCGGCGCTGCTGCCTGAAACAGGCTTACCCAAATCAGCCAACCAGCATCCTCTGCTGCGTGAAGAGCCTGAAACCGGATACTGCAAGGTGGTATGCTTCTCTCCACGCCACGACCTGACCCTGCCGGATATGTCCATCGAAGAAGTTGAACTGGTTCTCGCCACCTGGACGAAGGAAAGTGAAACCCTGGGTGCTCTCGACGATATCAGCTATGTGCAGGTCTTTGAAAACAAAGGCGCCATGATGGGCTGTTCAAATCCGCATCCACACAGTCAGATTTGGGCTAACTCCACCATCCCCAATGAGCCGGCCAAGGAACTCACCGCCCAGGCAGAATACTTACGGCAGCACGGCAATCCTTTGCTGTTGGATTATGCCAAACTTGAACTCGAAACAGGCGAAAGAATGGTGGCTGCCAACGATGATTTCATCGCGGTTGTGCCTTTTTGGGCGGTTTGGCCGTTCGAAGTGATGGTCACCGCTATCCACCCTTTCCATCGGCTGGCAGATTGCGACGCCAATGCGCGAAAGAACCTGGCCACCATCATGCTTGATGTGACCAAATGCTATGACCGTCTTTTCAGCGTTTCTTTCCCCTACTCAATGGGGTTTCACCAGGCGCCGTATGATGGCAAAGCTCACCCTGAATGGGTGCTGCACTCTCATTTTTATCCGCCTTTGCTCAGATCCGCCATGATCCGCAAATTTATGGTGGGATACGAACTGATGGCCATGCCCCAGAGGGATATCACTGCTGAATCCGCGGCTAAAATACTGCGTGAGTTGGTACTCCCGTAATTCTGATGTATCTTTTATTCCATTCGAACATCTTAACTAAAAAAGAGGTGACAATGAGCGTAAAGAAAAACAAACCCAAAAACAACAATAAGTGGATTTTCATTGGCTTGGCGGCCGTTGCAGTCATCATCGCAGCTGTATTGATTTTTCAACCCAAAACGGATAGTCTGCCTGCCACCATAACAGTTCAACAAGCAAATGAACAATTTGCCAATGGTGCATATTTGTTGGACGTTCGAGAGCCAAGCGAATGGAATGAAGCCCATGTGGAAGGCGCGGTTTTGGTCCCGTTGGGAGAACTCTCCGCCCGTATCGATGAAATCCCGACTGACCAAGATGTGTTGATCATCTGCCGCAGCGGCAACCGCAGCGCACAAGCCCACGATATACTGCGCGCAGCCGGTTTAAACCGAACCACCAGCATCAACGGCGGTATTAACGCCTGGATTTCAGCCGGTCTGCCGGTAGTGGCCGGCCCTTAATCCAACCCCGATAGTAGAGCAAGTGCAATATCCTCGGTGATGCCGGGGATTTTTGTTAATTCTTCAACCGGCGCCTGGCGGATGCTTTCAATATCGCCGAACTTTTCGAGTAGCGCCCTGCGGCGTTTCGGCCCCACCCCGGGGATGGCATCCAACCGGGAGGCGATGCCCACCTTGCCGCGCGCCTTACGGTGAGCGGTGATGGCAAAACGATGTGCTTCATCACGCACACGTTGAATCAAATACAAACCCTGCGAATGACGCGGAAGAATTATGGAACCATCGACATGCGGTCTGAAGAGTTCTTCCTGCTGCTTGGCCAGACCCACCAGCGGAACCCGCTCAGACAATCCAAACGATTCGAGCACCTTGACCGCACGTCCGAGCTGACCTTTACCGCCGTCCACCATCAAAAGATCCGGCAAGACTGCAAACGAAGGATCCAGTTTGGCGCCCACCAACTGCTTTTCCTGGGCAGCCTGCCAGCGTTTAAAGCGGCGGGTCAATACTTCTTCCATGCTGGCAAAATCATCCGGGCCAATCACCGTCTTGATATTGAAATGGCGGTACATTCCCTTGCTGGGTGTGCCCTGCTCGAAGACCACCATACTGCCAACGGATGAGGTACCCTGGGTATTTGAAATATCGTAGCATTCAATGCGGTTGGGCGGTTCTGCAAGCTGCAAGGCGTTTTGAAGTTCTGCAAGCGCCTGCGTTTGTTTGTTCTTGTCGGCTTCCCATTGCGAACGCAGCGCCTGCAGGGTTTCAACGGCGTTTTCAGTGGCCATCTGCACCAGTTCATCTGAAGTGGAGCCTGATTTCGGCACAAACATCTGCATTTTTTCGCCGCCGCGTTTCGTGTTTAACCACTGCTGAATGATCTGGGCTTCTTCCACCTCGTTGGGCAGCAGCACCCGGTCAGGAATGGTTGCTGCTTCACTGTAAAACTGTTTGATGAACTCGCCAATGACTTCATTGTCTGTGATTTCTTCGGTGCCTTCCAAAATGAAATACTCGCGCCCCATCAGCTTGCCATTGCGGATGAAGAAGATTTGCACACAGGCTTCACCGTCTGCACGAGCCAGGGCCAGAACATCCGAGTCACTCTGGTCGCCGGTGATCACTTTCTGCTTTTCAACCACCCGTTCAATTGAGTTCAATTGATCACGCAGCACAGCCGCGCGTTCGAAATTCAAGTTTTTCGAAGCCGCCTTCATTTCTCGCTGTAACCGACTGACAATTGGGTCAGTATGTCCATCCAGGAAGGAACATAGATCATTGATCAACTGCCTGTAACCGGCTTGATTAATGGCACCTATGCAGGGACCGGTGCACAGTTTGATATCAAAATACAGACAAGGACGGGCATCCAGACCGGTAATCTCGCGATCGCAAGTAAGGTAAGGGAAAATTTTGCGTAATAAATCGAGGGTCTGATGAACCGCCCATACGCTGGTATATGGACCAAAATAACGCGAACCATCCTTGACCATGATGCGCGTCACCGTCACTTTTGGAAAAGGATCATTCAAATGTACTTTGATGTAGGGATAGCGTTTGTCATCTTTGAGGCGCACATTGAAATGCGGACGATGCTTCTTGATCAAGTTCATTTCGAGGATCAAAGCCTCGAGTTCCGAGCCCACCACGATCCATTCCAGGTCAGTGATATGCGTCACCAACTTGCGCGTCTTGCGGTCCATGTCGGCACGCTCCTGAAAGTAAGAACGCACCCGATTTTTCAGGTTAATGGCCTTACCCACATAAATTACCACCCCGGCAGCGTCGCGCATAATGTAACAGCCCGGTTTTTGCGGTATAGTGGCAAGAATACCCAGGATGTGATCAGAAAGTTCCGGCATGGACCAATTTTAACACTGACGAAAGTATAAAGCCAATAAAAGTAGGGGAGGTTCATGAACCTCCCCTACTTTGCTATTAATTATCATTAGCCAAAGGACAAATATTACGGCAACACTGTGGTGTCGCCGGTTCCGTTGGTCTGCGGGAAGGGTAGAATAAACGGAGCATCGCTCGGTACCAACATGACACTGATATCTTCACTCAATTTTGTGATGTACTGATAGTTCAACAGGTTCGGGTTGTTCTTCAATACTTCTGCAATCAGGAGCATGGCTTTGGCTTCTGCTTCGGCCTGGATCAAACGCGCCTGGGCTTCACCTTCAGCGCGGGTCACGGCTGCATCCGCGGCGCCTTTTGCCACTTCACGAACTTGTTCCGCTTCCTGTTTCTTCTGTTCAACCACCAACTTTGCCTGCTGAGCCTGCTGCTCGGCAATTTGTTTTTGTTCTATTGAGGCTGAATACTCAGGAGAAAAAGCAATATTACGCATGACAAAGTCATTCAGGATCAAACCGTTTGCTTCCATTTTGAGACGTAAATTGTCTTCAACTGTCTGAACCATTTCAAATCGTTTAGTGCTGACAACTTCATCGACCTTGTATTGAGAGACTGCGTCACGAATGATACCGCGCACTTGCGAGCGGATGAGATCTACGTATGTATTCTGCCAATTGATATGCACAAACACAACTTTCGTGGGATCAATAGAGAAAATGACGGAAGCATCCACGTAGATTTCCTGTCCATCAAGGGTGCGCGCAGCAATTGAGTCATCACCCTGTATTGCGCCTTCAGTAGGAGCTATTGACATGGTGTAGGTCTGCTGAGAAATCGGGTAAAAAACCACGTTCTCTGCAAAGGGGATGATCCAACTCAAACCAGGCTGCAAGGCTTCTGAACGATAACCCTGCTGCTGTACGGCCGAGATGACCACACCGCGTTCTTGGGGATTAGTGAAGACCAAACCCGAACTGACTGTGGTCATGACAAGTGCAATGACTAAGACTACGATGATTATCGTTTTTCCGCTTTTCAATGGAACTTTTCTCGCGGCCCGGTACATTACAAAAGCCAGGATGGCAACCCAACCCACCCAGAGGAATCCGGCAAATCCTTTTAGTATAGTGGCGATATCCATTATCTTCTCCTTAATATTTTAACTTCTTCAATCTTATTGATTATATAGGGGATTTATAAGTAATTGATAAGAGAACCGAGAACCGAGAACCGAGAACCGAGAACCGAGAACCGAGAACCGAGAACCGAGAACCGAGAATTGTAAAAACCAATGGCGAAAAAAGAAACTGGAGAATTGATTCTTGAATATAAATGAATCGGTATAATTAACCTTGTGAAAACACATTCGGTAAAAATCAGCGGGCTAGAACAGGTCAACGGCGAGGTCTGTGTTCAATTAAAAACGCAGCCTTTCTTGCAGCCGAGCGCCGGACAGTTTTTTCAAGCTTTTGCAACGGATTCAGAAGACCTGCTGCCGACCCTGCTTTACCCGTGCCGGGTAAGTTCAACCGAACTGTTGCTATGCGGCGACATCCCCAAAAGTTGGACGCCGGGAACTGAATTACACCTGCGCGGACCGCGCGGCAACGGTTTTCATCTGCCTCCCTTGACCCGCCGGTTAGCCCTCACTACGCTGGATCAATGTAACGTAAACCGCCTGCTGGCTTTGGCTGACACCGCCCTGGCAAACCGTGCCGAAGTCAGCCTGCTTACCAACCAGCATCCTTCAGATCTCGCTCCTGAAATTGAGGTATTACCGCTCGAAGAGCTTACCCAGGCCAAAGATTGGGCAGATTACCTGGCAGCGGTGCTGCCGCCGGGTAAGGTCAATGCCTTTCGTAACAGTCTGATGCTTTTCCCCGGCAGAAAAACACCCTTCACCGTAGAGATCCTGCTCGAAATCCCCATGATCTGTGACGAATCCTCTGCATGCGGTGTCTGCTCAGTCTTTACGAGCCGTGGATGGCGAATGGCTTGCAAAGACGGTCCTGTTTTTGAGCTGGATGATCTGCCCGGCGAGGATGGCAGCCTTGGATAACCACTATTATGAACTGGGACTTAATTCCCCATGGATGAATGCAACCGGTTTTGGCGGATACCTTCCGCAACATAATACGGAAGAATCCATTACCTTGGGCGGGTTCGTGACCAACCCAATCAGTCTGCTGCCACGATCCCCTTCACTAACCCGCAATGTTCTGCGTTATCCCGGCGGGTTCATGCTGCACACCGGCTCACCCAACCCGGGGATGAAGAACGTGCTCAAAACTTATGCCAAAAAATGGTCCAACCTGGCGGTGCCACTGTGGGTTCATTTACTGGTGACCACACCTTATGAAGTGCAAACCATGATCCAGCAGCTTGAAGAGACCCAATGTGTCTCGGCGATTGAATTAGGTCTAGCGCCCGACGCTGACGCAAAAAGTCAGACTGAGCTAATCAGATCTGCGCTGGGTGAGCTGCCCTTCTTCGTGTGTGTGCCGCTTGACAGCGCCGATCCAGCTTTTATCGAAAAAGTCGCCGGCCTGGGTGCGGATGGCGTGGTCATTTCTGCACCGCGGGGTATGATGATGCAAAACGGAAAATGCAAACAAGGACGATTGTATGGGCCATCCTTGAATCCGCAGATGATGGCAGCCTTGCACAGGCTGCGCGGGTTTAACCTACCTCTGATAGCCGGCTGCGGAATATTCTCCAAAATACAGGGTGAAGCAGCCCTCGAGGCTGGCGCTGCCGCCGTGCAGGTGGATGCCTGGTTGTGGAAGTTTTAAGGATTAGATTTCGAGCGAGATGGTGACCGGGCCGTCGTTTTGCAAATGCACGAACATGTGCGCGCCGAATTCCCCGGTTTGAACGGGAACCCCCAATTTTCGTAACTCCTCCACAAAATAATCCACCAGCGGACTGGCCAGGTCAGGCCGTGCGGCGTCAGTGAAGGACGGCCGGTTGCCCTTGCGCGTGTCGGCATACAGGGTGAACTGCGAGACCACAATGGCAGAGCCTTTGACATCCAGCAGGGAGAGGTTCATTTTTTCGTTTTCGTCTTCAAAGATGCGCAGTTGGGCGATCTTCTTGACCATCTGAATGGCTTTGCCTTGGTCATCCCCGTGACCGATGCCCAGCAGAATCACCATCCCGGATTGAATATCCGCGACAGTCTTGCCACCGATGATTACCTGCCCAAAATTGACTCTCTGTATGATTGCGCGCATAAGCCACTCGTGTTTGGGAACACCGGGGAACTTTCAGTTCCCCGGTGTCTGGGGGTAAATTCAGTTTACAGGGTGTTTTGGTTGAACCCCAGAAACCGGGAATCAAAACCAGATTCCCGGTTTTTATTACTATTTCGGCAGCCCCACCGCGGCACGGACTTCGGCCATGGTGGCTTCGGCGATAACTTCAGCGCGTTTGGCACCGTCGCGCAGCATATCCCAGGTGCCGGCTTCGTCTTTGGCAAACTCCTCGCGTTTGGCGCGCAGGGGAGCAAAGTAGTCGTTCATATTTTTGGCCAGCAGCTTCTTGCAATCCACACAACCGATGCCGGCTCGGCGGCACTCCACATTGATGCTGTCCACTTCTTCTGGCTTACTGAAAACCTTGTGCAATGAGAACACGTTGCACACATCAGGGTCGCCGGGGTCGGTGCGGCGCAGCCGCTGCGGATCGGTGACCATTTTCATGACAATCGCAGAAGTTTCTTCCGCCGTGGCGGCGATCTCGATATCATTGTTGAGACTTTTGCTCATCTTGTTGACGCCGTCCGTGCCGATAATCTTGGGGAATTGAGTCACCTTCATCTGCGGTTCAATCAACGCAGTTGTGTTGTAGCGGTAATTGAAAGAACGCACTGCCTCGCGGGTGAACTCAATATGGGGCGCCTGGTCTATTCCCACGGGGACGAAATTGGATTTATAAAGCACAATATCCGCGGCCATCAAGACAGGATAGCTGACCAGACCAAGGTTGATATTGTTTGGATGGTCGCGTACTTTTTCTTTGAAGGTGGGCAGGTCGGTCAACTTGCCCAGTGGGGTGACCATCGAAAGGATGGTGTTCAATTCATTGATTTGTCTGACCATGGACTGCACAAAAATAATTGATTTTGCGGGGTCCATGCCAGAGGCGAGCCAGTCCCAGGCCATCTCGAGCGTATTCTGACGCAGATCTTTGGTGGTTTCAAGTGTGGTCAGGGCGTGCAGATCCACGATGCAGTAAACGCAGTCGTAATCTTCCTGCATGGCCACGTAATTCTTAATTGCGCCGAGATAATTGCCGATGTGCTGACGTCCGGTGGGACGTGCGCCTGAGAAAACTCTACCTTTTTTTGTCATAAGTGCCTTTCACAAATCGTTGAGTTTTGACCTAATTCTTCGCTAAATTATATCTCAATCTATTGACGTGAATCGTAAAACGGAATTTTCACGATTTGGTAAAATGAATGTATGGCTTTACAACAAGCGACAAAAATGACATTCATATCCAAACGACTGTTTGACCTTCTAATCAGCCTGGTTGGATTGATCTTGCTCTCGCCTATAACCCTAATCCTGATGCTCTTGGTTTGGATCAACCTCGGCGGACCGGTGATCTTTGCGCAGGTGCGACCCGGGTATCACGGCAAGCTTTTCAAACTCTACAAATTCCGCAGCATGCGCACTGCCTTTGACGCACAGGGCAACCCCCTGCCTGATGAGCAGCGCCTGACGAAATTCGGCAAGTTCCTGCGCGCCAGCAGCCTGGATGAGCTGCCCGAACTGATTAACGTGCTATTGGGACATATGAGCCTGGTCGGACCGCGTCCGCTGTTGGTGGCCTATCTTGAGCGTTACTCGCCCGAGCAGGCGCGCCGCCATGACGTGCTGCCCGGCATCACCGGATGGGCACAGGTGAACGGCCGCAATGCCATTTCATGGCAAGAGAAGTTCAGGCTGGATGTTTGGTACGTGGACAATCAATCCTTTTGGCTGGATATCAAAATCCTTTTTATGACCGTGAAAAAGGTTTTTAAACGTGAATCCATCAATGCGCCGGGCAGCGCCACTGCCCCCGAGTTTATGGGGAACAACGACTAAAAAAGTCCTGAATTCTGTTTGAATTCGGGACTTTGCAATTAACTCGATTAGTGCAAGAATCGGGAGTTTTAAACCAAACTCCCGATTCTGTAAAAAACTAAGGAACACTCAGCGGATTGATCAGGTTGTTTGCCAAGGCCTGGGCAACTTCATTAAAGCGGGCTTGTTTGGCTTCTGAAACGAGATCCTTATTGTTAATGATCAGCAGCCCGACGCGGGCATTATAGGTTTTGCCGCCGGTGCCAGCCAGCAGTTCAGGCAGGGCGGTCTGCAGCGTGGAGGTCATATCCCCGCCGAGGATGGCGGCATAGCGTGCAAGATTAGCCGAAACCGGGTTACTGCTGAATAAAACCTTGTCAGTGAACACATCCAACACTTCAGGGTAATCGGCAGCAGTATCTATATAAAGTGAATTTGCATACGTCTCTGCCCACATGGTCTGGGCCTGGATGACCCATGAGACTGCATCGTTTGCCCCATCAGTGCTGTAGGTCACCGGATAGAACAAAATTGGTCCATATTTGGGGGTGCAGCGTCCGCACAGGTATTCACCGCCGCGGATGAAGGCATTTGCCAAACCCATGTTCACTGGGTCAGAAATTAAAGCGCCAGCACGCCAATCTTCAGAGGTCATGGCTGCCAGGTAGCCTGCCATGAAAGCCACATGCACCGGGTTGGCCACCAGTGTGCTGATATTTGCGGCCGAGGCAGTATTCTGAGCCGTTGTGATGAATTGGGTCTGCGGGTTCGAAACTGCCACTTCTGCCAGATTATCGAATCCGCTGAAAACCACCATGACTTTGATACCGGTCAATTCACCTGATAGTTCCGTCCAGGTTTCAAATGCCAGACTATTGGCCGCGGCAAAGTCATTCATAACGGTGACTGCTTCTGCACTTGCCTGTGCCGCAGGATCAAACAAGACAATCCGTGCAGGCGCCTGGGTGGCTGTAGGCGTAAATTCAGAGGTGGGTGTGATGGTCGGAACATCCGGGGTTGGCGTAGAACGATCCGCGCAGCCTGAAACACCGAAAAGCAATATGAAGATCACTAAAAGTGATGTGATGTAGAAGATAAGTTGTTTTTTCATAAGTTGTATAGCCCATCATACTGTATTTGTTGGATGTATTATAATAGGTAGATGTTAGCAAATTATATCTTAGTCGAAATTACAAAATTGTGGATTGATCAAGTTGAACTTCCTGCCAAAACGGATGGACGGTGGGTTTTAAACCTAAAAGCCTAACACCATAATCATAATGGATCAAAACCCTGAAGAACAAGTTCCGCTGGAACCCTCCAGTCACATAAATGAATCACGCCGCCGCAGAACGCGGCGATTAATCATTCTGTCAGGCCGTACAGAACGCTCTATTTATGTAAACGAAATTGCCAGTCGTTTGGTTCCTGCAATCGACTATTACCTTTTCTCACTCTTGTGCGCGGTGGTATTGGGCGCCGCCATTTTGCTGGATCATCCCGCCATATACATTTTGGCAGCCCTGCTTGCGCCTTTCATGGCGCCGCTGATCGGGCTGGGATTATCCACTGCGGTGGGGTCTTTCAAGTTCTTCATCCAATCTCTGGGTGGATTGGCCATCGGCGCAGCCTTCGTCTTTATCGGCGGTCTGCTCAGCGGATGGATCTCGAAATTGATTCCCGATTTTTATCCCAACCAGGCGCTCTTTCACACCAGGGTTTCAATTCCTGATCTGATTTTGCTGGCCGTCGGCACCGTGCTCGCCATTTACCTGACCGTACGCGTACCCAAACAGCGTTCACTGGTAGCCAGCGTCGCCCTGGCTTACGAAGTCTACATCCCCATCGGCGTAGCCGGATTCGGTCTTGCCAGCAAATTGCCGCAATTCTTTTTACCCGCCCTGCGTACAGCCGGAGTTAATATTCTTCTGGTGATCTTGATTGGTGCGGTGGTGCTGGCGTTTCTTAAATTGCGCCCCTTCACCTTCTTTGGATATCTGTTGACCGCAATTTTGTTGGGTGCTGCTTTGTATGCCCTGATCATGTCCAGCGCCATTAAAACGGAATTATCCACTGATAGAACGCCTTCCGCTTTTTCTGCAACACCCACCTTGATGAGTTCCGCTGTGGCGCAATACACTGAAACCCCGAAACCTCCCACTGCCACCGTTCCGATTCCAGAAAATGCCACGGCAACCAATACACTGGTGCCGACCCGCACCCCCACCGTCACCAACACACCCAAACCCCCAGAAACCTGGGCGACCATTAATATTGAAGGCGGCGTATATGCCCGCCAGGCCCCGTGTTACGATGACATCCAATGTCCAAAGATAATCCCGGCCATCCCCAACAATACACTGGTGCAGGTGTTGGGAACAAACCCTGAAAAAACCTGGGCTCAAATTCTCATGGATGACGGCAGCAAGGGTTGGGTTAATATTATCTACATCAATTTTGCACAATAGCGCTATTTTCGAAACCTGCTGATTTGCACAGGTTTCATTCATTTTAAAATTTTGGAGAAGATTAATGACGATCCACTTTGGAACCGATGGCTGGCGAGCAGTTATCTCTGACACCTTCACATTTCACAACTTGAGGCAGCTTTCACAAGCCATCGCGGATGCGGTTGCTTCTGACACCTGGACGAACGGTACAGTATTGGAACACACACCCGACCCACACAAGATGGTGGTGGGCTTTGACACCCGGTTTTTATCAGACCGCTATGCCGCAGAAGTTGCCCGGGTGCTGGCCGCCAACGGCTTTACCGTTTATTTGGCCCAGTCCGATGCCCCCACCCCCGTGATCTCACACGCCGTACGCAACCTCAACGCCATCGGTGGTGTGATGATCACTGCTTCACATAATGCGCCGCGCTACAACGGCGTCAAACTCAAATCTGCCTACGGTGGTTCTGCCCTGCCCGAACAATGCCGCCGTGTAGAAGTGTATCTAAACGACAACGAACAGCAAGGCCGCGGACCCAACCTGATGGATTTTGACCAAGCCCGCGCCCAAAACCTGATCTACAAGTTCAACCCCATCCCTGCTTATTACGAACACCTGCGCACGCTGATTAATTTTGATGCCATTGCTGAAAACCCCCAGAATTTTGTCGTGGATTCAATGTTCGGTTCCGGCCGCGGCGTAATCAAGGGCATCCTGCAAGGGTCAGGCTGCGAAATCGCTGAAATCCGCGGCGAGATGAACCCCGGTTTTGGCGGTGTACATCCCGAACCCATCGGAGCCTATCTGCGCCCCCTGGCCGGGGCAATTGGCGCCGGCATGGGTTGTTTCGGTGTCGCGACAGATGGCGATGCAGACCGTATCGGCGCCATGGACGAACACGGCAACTTCGTTGATCCGCACAAGATCATGGCTTTGGCGCTGCGCCACCTGGTCGAAAAACGCGGCATGACCGGCACTGTTGTGCGCACAGTCTCGACTACGCGCATGATCGACAGGTTGGCCAAGAAATACAACCTGCCCCTGCGCGAGACGCCGGTAGGCTTTAATCACATCTCAGATTACATGATGAAAGAAAGCGTGCTGATCGGCGGCGAAGAATCTGGCGGCATCTCCTTCCTCGGCCACATCCCCGAAGGCGACGGCATCTTGATGGGCTTGTTGATCATTGAAATGGTCGCCATGGCTAAAACATCGCTGTATGAAATGGTTGAAGACCTGCAAAAAGAAGTCGGACCAGTTTATTATGAGCGCACCGATCTGCGGCTTAAACATCCCGTCGAGAAGAGAGTCATGGTTGAAAAACTTGAAAACGATCATCCCGCTGAAATTGGCGGCGAACGTATTGTCGAGATTTCAAAGATGGACGGCGTGAAATATATCTTTGCAGATGATTCGTGGCTGCTGATCAGACCCTCGGGCACTGAACCTGTGCTGCGCGTGTATGCAGAAGGCCGTTCAGAAGCCATGGTCAAGGAATTGCTCAAATACGGCGAGACGGTTGCCGCCAGTGTTTCGTAGAAATTAGACTCGTGCATTATCATAATCCCCCACAGATTCCAATATTTGTGGGGGATTCTCTATTTCCTGGGTATAGTCCTTAACAACAAACCCCCGAATCAATTTTATTCGGGGGTTGATATTGGATTATCTTAACATTACCTGGTATTCATTCTGAGTCTGCGGCTGAGGACGATGACCGCCACCAGAATGATCGCCAAACCTGCCATCATGGGCAGACCCACTTCATCCGCAAAACCGGTGGAGGGCAGCGCCGTGGATGTGGCACCCGGAGTGCCAGAAACGCCGCGTCCGGCCATCTCGGTTTGCAGAGCCGAAACCGTAGCCAGCTCGGAGGCTGAAAGCCCTGATCCGCCTGCTCCCATGGGCGTATTCTGTTGAATCACCACAACCGGTGTTTTGGTTGGAGATGTTCCATCCACCGCAGCCACAACTGTCTTGGTGGGTGTTTTAGTGGCTTGCGCCAACTGCGCCATTGAAGTGGCGTACATTGCTGTAGCCGTATTGGCCGCATTAATCTGGGCAGCTTGTTCCTGCTGGGCCAGACGTTGGTTAGCCAGCAATTTAGGCGCCACAAGCAGCAGCAAAATTAAGGCAATCACAAAGATGATGCCGACGATGGCTATGGCAATCAGAAAGGTGCGATTCCCTCTTCGTTTAGGTGGTTCTGGCTCATAATCTCCACCACCAAAACTTTCCTGGTCAAATTGATCCTCATCAAAATTATTTAGTGCCATGGTATATCCTCCTGAAACAAGTTATCCGGGGAATCGTTCTTCCACTTCGATAATATCAAAATTTGAAAACGGAACGACCGTTTTTTCATTATTCTGGAAAAGCACTGAAGCTGTTGCGGTTCTTAATCCATTGGGCAGTGTGGTTTTGACTGCATTGATGGCAGTAAGCACGCCCGTTTTGCCTGCATACGAAGAACTGTGCACCCTTACCTTTTGGCCTTCTGCAAACACCGCACTTTCAACTTCGGGAGCTCCACTGGCTTGCAATGCAATACTGATCTCGGGGCGGATGCCGCTGTAATGATCCCATTTGACCGCGTTGAGGCTCATTTCTTTTTGTGCACTTGCGAGCAGCACGTTTCTAGCCTGTTCATTGATAGCGATCCTGCCAAAGCCTTCCAGCAGTAGAATGGGATAGTTTTGTTTAAGCGCGCAAGGGATTAACCTAGGGCTCATGCTTCCAAGTACCAAACCGGCGATAGGCAAACTTCCGGCCAGGTTCAAACTTTCTTCCTGTTCACACCATGAGGCTGACACGATAGTGCCGCGGGTGTTGATGCTGAGTGACGCGGGGGTTAGTTCCTCACCAATGGATTGAGAATCCACGACAAAGGGGCCAAAACCAATCAAACCATTGCCCCACACACCCTGGATTAAAGTGCCGTTGGTTTCAACCACTGCGCCGCGGTCATTCAAAATCTCGACGATCTGACCGGCATAACCCGATTGCACAACCACCTTGCGGGATTCGACTTCAAGCAGCACCTGGCCGTTCTTAATCGAAATGATCTTTCCCGGTATGGGTGCGCGGATGACGCGGGAGAACAAACCACCTGTTTCAGCAATAATGTCGTGTTTATCGACCAGATCACCGATCTTCCGGTCAACGAGTTTTTCTGCTTCATCAGCATTTTTCAATCCTAGTGCATTCAAAACATCCACAATCACGTGTTTGGTCGGGATAAGTGTTTCTGCCAGGATTTCACCGGGGGCAACTTTTTGGCCAACTCGCACCAATACCATACCAGCCACCGGCAGAACACGATTTCTGCGGATTTTGACCAGAGGATTGATTTGCGTCACCGGATTTTGCATAATGTCACCTGGCTCTTATGTTGCAATAAACATACCAGTTTTATTGATTTGCAGGTTTTGACCAACGATCAAGCATAGCCAATCGATGTACTTGATCCACTGGCAAAACCAGGGGGCGTCCGCGGGTGTCAAAGACAAGTCCGCACAAGCCTCCCCTCACCTTGATAGGGTCTTTGCCAACCTCAATATCAGAAATGATAACTTTAGACTCAGGTTTTAACATCAACACACCAGATTCTCCAAAAGCCAACGGCAGTGATGCTAGTTCGCCTTGTTTAATGGCGATATCGCGCACTTTGCCAGATACAGATTGCAGGTGTGCTTTTAAGATTACTGTTCCCGGCTTGGCCTTGCTTTCGATGGAAACAACTGTTGCCAGGTTAATAAAGGCTGTGCTTTCAAGTACCTGCACAGGCAGCAAGGGGTTTGTTTTCGCCGCTGCACCCAATAACGAGAGAATGCCGTGCTTATCAATCACCAATGGTGTGATACCCACTGGTTGAATGCCATCCAGAAGCAAGGTCAACATCTGCCAGGGCGTGGCGGCATGCGTCAGAATGGATCCGCCCACCAAAACGGGTTCAAAGCTTCTGGCAGCAAGGTCGGTGTGCAGCTCAAGTTCACGCATGGTCATGCACAAAAGTTGTCTGGCAAGCGCCAGCTCAATTTGCAGATCCGTTTCACTGACCGGTAGACTGTTTGGAAAAATGGTTTTCTGCCACAAACAATCCATCACCTGTGATTCAGATAAAGCTTCAGGCAGCCACTTTTCAAGATCAGAAAACCTGGTCTGCTGCAATGCCCTTTCCAAACCATAACCGGTGCCAATGGGCAGCGTTATTTGCTGGCTTTCATGGTGGTTCGCATATGCAGCGGTAATGTGCGCAGATCCGAGATCAATTCCTAAAACTTTACGCTGTGGATCATACTGCTTGCCAAGAAAACGGATCACACGCTGAAATCCAATGCCGGTCAATTGCGGTTTTTCATTTGAAAAAGCTGCAATACGTTCTAGACCAGTAATTGAATTCATTTTTTCGTCTATGACCAATTGATTTAGATCAAAAGAAGCTTGAGCCAGGTCTTCATTTTCAATTTCAGGCCTGATATTGTTGGTGCTGGAATAGGTGGTTTCTTTTTCGAGAATTTCTTTCACCCTGCGCGCCATGCCCCGGTTACCGCAAAACAATACCTTGGGTCGATCTTCTGCCTTGAACAGGTGAAGTGATGAAGCAATTTTGTTGGCAGTTCGACCAACAGTACGGGTGGCGCCGCGATCCGAACCACCGGCAAAGATCAAGATGCGGGGTTTGGCTGCCAACAGCGCGTCCATTTGGGCTTGCGTTGAGCGTCTGTCATTAATTCCAAAACTGTCAGCCACGTTGAGCGGCAGGGTTCTGGCAAGCCGGTTCGCGGTTTCGAGTGATAGTTCATTTAATAAACCAAAGGTCACCACATCCAGATCGGGACCCCATGAAAGCGTGATCAGCAAACGATCAACTCCCTCAACACCGCCGTGGCTGGGAATGATAAGTTTATGATTCAGGTCCAAAAAGAAACGACCCGTAATCTCTTGCAGGTCTCGAAGGGCAGCAATTACGCCGGGCATCACATCAAAGATGGGTTCACCGCAGGTGGTTGGCGCACTACCAGAGGCGAGGAATTGATAAGTTTCTTCAACCACATCAAAAAGAACAGCCCTGGTCTGAACGGAGCCGATTTCAATACCTAAAACCGAATTTACTTCCGTTAATAATGTCGCCATATAATCCTGTTATCGCATCAAGGTATTGATGGATTGAAGGATAAAATCCATTCGTTCCACAAGCGCCGTGATAGCGGTAGTCAAAACGCCTGCAAACACAGCACCCAGGGTGATGGCAATGAAGAATTGGCCAATCCATGCAAAGATGGCGCTAATCCATCCACGTTTGGTGTCATTTTGTGCAGTTTTTTTCGCGCCAAAGTTGAAATAAACAAGTGTGGCGATGGTGCCCACAAGCATGAACGTCCCTTCAAGGATTAGGAAAACCGGTGATGTGCCCGTAGCTTGTTGTAAGGAGTCAAAAGCGGTCAACGTGCCCTTGATCTGCCCAAACAAGGTGCCTAATACAGCGCCGCCAATGGCGACTGCTGCACCAGTGCCCACCAGATAAGCCATGGAAATGTTGCCAAATTTGGCCAGTTTGGGTGACAGCTTCATGAGCAGCAAGCCCGAAAGTATCAGCGGAATCAGGGTAATGACCGAACCGTTGAGAATAGGGGCCACCAACCTGGGCAATACCACCTGGAAGATCAGGATTACAAATATATATCCTGTCGTCGCGCCAATAAACAAAGCTGAAACAAAGCGGAAAAGAGCATTATCGCCAAAAAGGTAACTGAAAACCATCAGTGTGAGGATAAAACTGACGAGCATCCAAAGGAGATCAGCTGAAAGTGTAGGCATCTTCGGCTTATCCTTTCCTTTCAGCAGAGGCTGGTCGAATCAGAGTTACTAACCCGCCAACCAGGATCACCACAGCCGCCAGGAGCATGGCCGACTGAAACGCACCCAAGTGAGAAAGTGCACGGTGGTTTTGCTGCAGCATCTGTTCGTATGCGAGGCTGCCATAAAAGCCGGCGACATAGCCCGAGATTTGTCCACTTTGATAATAGGGCTGCAGCAGCGGAGCTGCCTGTGCACTGACCACAAACATCAACGGTGTTACTCCCAATCCTGGCCGAATTTGTTCCACCCAGGTGCGGGAGCTTTCTGATTTGTCACTCAAAACGATCAAAGCACCAAAATCACTCAATAGATTTACCGAATGGAGAATATTCGAATTCCATGCGGCATCGAGGTTATGTGTGTAAGGCATGGCCGCCCGTGGATTGACCGCCAATAACTGAACTCCGGTGGCGCCTCCCGGCAGGTAGCCCAGAGTGGTGACATGGGTTGTTAGGTCATAGCCTTCCACTTTTTGAGCGGCATTTTCAATTAACTGGGTCATCAACGTGGACCCTGAAGGATTACTGGACAAGACCACAAGGTTCAGGTTTCGGCGCATCAAATGCTCAAGTAAAGATTGCGAACTCCATGATAATTCTCCTGCGACAGCAGCCTCAAAATCACCGGCCAGCAGAACTGGCTTATCCGTGGAAATGGCATCCACCTGGTCGTAGACTGAGACCACTTCAGGCGGGAAAAGCGCAGGTTGAACGATATAGGCAGCGAACACGCTTGGAGAGACTAAAATGACAAATATCAATGCAACTGCGAGCACCAAACGCCAAATCATACGCTGTTTTCTGGTTTTTTTCGGAATATCAACGTCATTGTTATCAAGGGTTTCATCAACCAGGTTGGCAAAAAGATTGGCGCTTTGCTTCTGCCTTTCAGACACTTTTAATGTAGAACCATATCCCACTGGTCGTCTAATATCAACGCCGAAACTTGGGGTTTGCAGAGTGCCAGATATACCCGCCAATAAACCTTCTTCGTTTATTTCACCCTGGCGGGTCTCAACCATTTCATCCGCGTTGGGGGTCGGGTTGCGTACTGCTTGCAACCATACGGGCATGTTGGCTTTTTCAAGGCTGTCTTCCAGTGCGCTGCCATCCAGTTTTTCTAAGACAGGTTCACTGGAACGTTTTTCATGTTTTTCAAGCTTTGCCGTTGCCAGCCAATCTGGCAGATCATCCGGCACAAATGGGGATAAAACCAAATCATCTTCAAGGGGTTCCGGCTTTGTCTCTGTAAAAATGGATCCTTCAGGTGAAGACGGGACGGTTTTATCATCACCTTGTAAGTTGAAGTCTTGCAGATCATCTTCCGCCAGGTCTTCCTCTTCCAATTCATCATCCACTTCAGGTTGAGTTTTCTCTGCGAAGAAATCAGGATTGGTTTGCTGCACAGCAATTGTCTCGCGCAGGGCATTGATGTCAAAATTGGAAGGCGGCAGTTCTTCTTCAGCAGGTTTTATGTCTTCAAAGGATAGCTGTTCTTCTGGTTCAAGTTCATCTTGTTTTTCTGCTTCAAGTTCATCGGCATTCAGTTTTTGCCATCCTGTGCCGCGTTTGGATTCAAAGGGTCGAAATTCAACCTGGTTCAAAGCAGCGAGGGAATCCATGTCAAAATGAGGTTCCGGAGCTGTTTCCATTGGGGTTAACGGTGTTTCAAGTTCAGCAGCGTCTAAATCAACCGTCTCTTGTTCGTTGTTAATGGGTTGGTTTTCTGCGTCAGTGGGCTTCCAGGCGGCCAGTCTACTTAGCCATTCATCAGTATCATCGCCGTGACCCGGGCTGACGGTTTCAGATTTTTGATCATCCACAGGGGTTGAGGCAAAGGGTGAAACGGATTCCGGGGCAGGTTCTTGTTGTTCAGAATCGGATTTTTTACCTGAATATCCAGCCTTGATCTCTTTAAGCCAATCTGGAAGTTCTTCTTTTTTCTCGGAAACAGGAGGTTCAGGCTGAGACATCGAACTGCTGGCTTGTGTTTCTCGTTCCATTTGTTCACGAGTGCGAATGCGCGCCAGCCAATCTGGAACCTCTTCTGGTTTTTCTGAATCAGGAGATGGCTCAGGTGTTAAAGGTTCAAGCGCCTGACCGGATTCTTCACGCAGCCCATTCAACCAGTCTGTACCATTCACGGGAGTTGGTTGTTCAGTGGGAGTCAGTTCAGCCTGACAATACCAGCAGCGTTCAGCACTGGGGTCATTGGGGCGTTGACAAATGGGACAAATATTTTCGGCCATGCTCATCCGCTGTAAGGCTTATCTGAACCAATTAAGATACGCACCCCTGTGGCCAGACTGCCCAGGGCTATGCCCAATAAAATGCCGCGTGCACCTGCTGCCGGAATCTGATGAAAACCGGAAAGCAAATCCTGCAGTACAGGAATTTCAGCGGAAAAAGCCAGAACACCGCTGTTAATCACTAAAAAGAGGATGACACTAAGGAAGAAAACCAATCCCATCCAGTTACGCTGGCGTTGAAGCATCTTTAAGCTTGAATAGGTCAATGTAATGGCTAATAAAGCCATCAAACTGGTTTCGATGGGCGTTTGAACAGCAGTAACTACTTTTTGAAATTTTGGGTCTGCAGGTCCAAGATAAAAACCAAAACCCGCAACCATCAAAAACGTAATTAACACCACTATGCTGAAAAACCGCTTTGAACCTGCTTCACGCAGGCGTTTCAAATGCACTCCAACGATCAGGTTGATGATCGCCACCATTCCGGCAATACCAGCCAGAGTAACCGCCCAATCCAACATGGGTGTGCGAATGGCGATTAACACTGGAAACGGGAAGAAATACCCAGCCAACACCACCAGGCCGCTTAGAATGGCAACCAGAACAGATAACGGTGATTTCATACCCAACCTGCCAGCCTGGAGAGTACAGCACCCAACAACACAAGAATGACAATGAAACGTAGAATGTCTTGAACTCGCAGACTGGCCTGGTGGGCTGCTTGAGAGCCCAGGTAAGCCGGCAGCGCGTAAACCTCTTCGCCTATCAGTGCATCATTTGCCAGGGCAAAAAATATGGATTGGGCAATAATGGAATTGCTGCCTGCCAGATTGTATGAGCCCTGGTTTTCTGCACCGTCGCACAAAAATCCAGCTTCTGCACCAAAATCACCCATTAATACATTTGCACTGGTGCCGGAATCTTGCATGGATTCGACAGCGCCAATGGCATATGAAAAAGGTGTGACGCCGGTCATACGTGCCAAACCCGGATCCAACTGGCCAAGGGTGTGAGTATCCGAGGCGTTGCCCCGAAGCACATCCTGGCTGAGGATTTGCAGGTCGCCGCTGCCGCTGGTGCACATGGGCGGCAAATCACTGGTGGATGCCATCTGTCCGATGCGGTTCAAAGTGCTAAGCCCTGCAAGAGCTGAAGCGTTTGCAGGGTCTACCAGGCTGCCATTGCCCAACGATACATGAATACGCGTGCCATCTTCAACCGCCAAACCTATGGCGCGGCGAAGTTTAATTGCAGCCGTTAATTTGCGAAATACGGGAGGGAATTTTGTTCTGATTTTTTTGGAAGAGAAAAAAATGACGAGACCGGAAAAGACCAAAAACACCACGGCTCCGATCAAGGGTTCATATTGACTCACGAATTTTTCTCCTCAAGCAGATAGGTCGTGAATGAACGGCATTCTGCGGCGTCTTCCAACATTTGCGCAAAAGAATGCCATGAACTATCACGAGTTTGTCCAAATAACGGTAAGAATCCCATCAATGCCTGTGATAAAAGTATTTTGAGAGGACCAGACCCTTCCAACAGTGTTACAACCAGGCCTGTCAGCCTTTTTTGTTGCAAGGTTTGCGCCCAATCAGTCCAATATTTCCGTTCCATCATCTTTTATGAGTATAGCATAAGAAATGTATTTGGTTTGAGGGTTCAAAATGTTAATCTATGCGCTTAATCAACAGCTCTACCTGCTTGAAGGTTAATAACAGCCAGTTGATGACCGGTTTTGTCACCACAAATCTGGCCAGCGGACCAAGCATCTTGTGCTTTTGCACTGCCGGGTTCTGCAAACTCAAAAAGGATACCTTAAAGCCAACAGCCTTGAACTGGTCACTGATCATTTTGAAAGGTCGATAGAAAATGTGGTCTGTGCTGTATTCGTAATAGACGCGGGTCTTTTCTTCAATCCCCCGACCTTCAACTTCAGTCCATTGTGGTTCTGTTCCGTTTTTGACGCAGTTGCGGATAACCGCCTTGCGCAATCCACCCTCCGGCAACCAATGGACGAACGGCATGAATAAGTGCCCTTCGATGAACTGTCTTTGAGCCGGAAAAATATGATAGCCACCTCCGTCTTTTGAAGTCAGACGGTTGATTTCGTTCATAACCTTGCCCAGATCGCTGACATGTTCAAGTACATTATCCGTCATCACGAAATCAAAAAAACCATCTTCATAGATGGTGCGACCCTCCGCTGATATCACCGAAAGCGGCTTGTTGTGGTAACCCTTTTTTTCAAACAATGGCAATCCATTGTTAACGGGTTCAGGATCAATATCCACGCCATAGGCATCGAAACCCAATTCACGCAGCTTTAAGACAAAACGGCCGCGTCCACAGCCCCAATCCAGCACTTTCACCTGCGCCGCGGATTTCCCTTTTGAGGCAGCAAATTGATTGAGCTGCTGAATCGCCCTGGCAGGCGCTTTGTAAGCTGAAAATTCTTCTTCGGTTAATAAATCGTGTTTTGCCATAACGGCTCCAATTAATTAGTCTTTGTTATGCCACAAAGTTCGGCCAATCGGCAGGCTAGCATACTCCCTGACGGCTTTATCCATTTCTTCCAAGGATGCCCAAAACGAACTGATCTGTGACGGATAGTAACTTATTGCTTTGAGCCACGCATCGACCCCGGTGGAGCTGATTTCTTGAACTTCAGGCTCGGCGTTGTCTGGCAGAAAAGCTTTTACACTTGAAGGGTCTTTTGCTGCATACGGATAATCGGCATAGAACCATAAGGGTCTGTCTAACTGCTCTGCTGCAAGCCTTGTTACCCGATGATCAATATGCGAGCCCATGCCCAAAGGGCAGACGATATCCGCATCAGATGGTAAACGTGACTTTAAATCCTTTACAAGATTGAGGAGGAGGTCATTTTCAACGACATATTCATCTGAAAACAGATCTTCATCTTTCTTAATGATGGGTTCGTTGGTTTGAGCATTACGCCGGTAGATACAATCAGGGTAAGAAAGATGCCGGTGTATGCCTCCCAAGAAATCAAGTGCGTGCCTGTCTTCTTCCCTGCGAATCCATGAAGGGTTTGCCTTTTCCTTCCAACGTGCATGCAGAGATTTCGCAAACGGAGATAAGCTGCCATCGGGTGGGTCAGCAGTGAAAATGGACCACACCTCAACCGATAAACCATGAGAGATAAATTCATAGATGATGCCTCCGCAGGAATAAACTGCATCATCCAGGTGAGGAGACAAAAAGATTCTTCTCGAATTTTGCATAAACATGGAATAAATTATAGTATGATTAATGCAGATTGTTTCCAATTACGTCAGAGGAGTTAGTCCATGGCATTTTTAGATTTCATCTTTGGTCCCAAATTGTACCCAGCAGAATTGTCGAAGGAAGTTCAATCGCTGTTGAATGAATTGATCAACATCGGGATAAAAGAAGATTATTTATCAGAACGCCCTGGCAACGGATATAATGCCCAGTGCCGGCACGTTAGAACCCGCGCCATCGGCAAACGATTGGATGAAATTGGCGGCAATAAGCTGATGCAATGGGCTTACGCCCGTGTATCGAAAAAAGCCGGCAAAGTATCTGCCTCTCACCTCGAATACGCATGGACCGATGTAGGCCAGTGGGAAGCCTGATAACTTTACTTGAGGGTCACCGGAGTTTCTTGCCGGTGATTTTTTTATCCCAGATGAACCCGCCAGCCAAAATCAACACGATGGATGCGCCAAGGAAAAGAATCAAGTATGGAAAAGGAATCGCAGGACCCCAATTGAAGTTGCGATAAAGATACCAATCCAGAAATACAAAAATGAAAATAACTTCCATTGAGACAATCCGCCAAAACCATGGGTGTTTTCCCTGGCGCAAATGCATCCAAACCCAACCCACCAAAATCGCAATCCAGGGCAAAAAAGTGGTGCGGTAGCGCGGATTATCCCATTGATCCCCACCGGCGCGCAAAGAGGAGATCAGAATCCAGGCAGCCAAAGCCAGGCTGATGAAAATAAGCTGTGAACCCTTCTCTTCTTTTCGGTTTTTAATCACTGCCGCAAACGCGTAAAGCAAGAAGGGAATTATGAAGAACCATCCCGCCGCACGGAAGATGGCAATACCCTTCCAAATCGGCAGGGATGAATCCACCAGGGCTGCGGGCAGAAGCGGTTGGGTCAACCCGTAAAAAGTGATCAGGGGAATCTGGTATTGTTCTCCATATTGGTCTAACAATGCGGTTATCCAGCCTGATCCAGAAACAGCCATTGAAAATTCGTATGAAAGACTTTCTTTTAGCCAATACCAACCGGTCAGACCTACCAGAACCAGGAAAACCGCAAATAAAAGAATTGCATTTCTCTTCGTCTGCATTTTTGTTTGATCGTGCAGCCATTCAAAAAACACCATTCCCAAAACCAAAGTAAAAGCCGCGCCAGCCACCGGAACTGAAAACAGGCAGGTTACTGAACTGATAACCAAGGCAAAAATAGTCGAAAGAAGTGGTTTGCTTTTCAAATTCTGAACGCTCCATAAGAGCAGACAGGTCAAACCGATCAGAATTGGCTCGCGCATCTGAGAGCTGCCCAATAGAATGCTGTCAGGATAAAGCGCGAATACCCAGCCCGCAATCAGGGCTACTTTATTACCCCATTTACGGTGGACAAAAGCGAAAAGAAAAGCCAGACCCGCCGCCATTGCCGCTGCAGAGATCAACACCATCAACAACGGACGGTGTACATCGGCTGAGAAAATCCAATATACAAGTGCGCTAAAGGCCAACAATCCACCGTATTGATCGGTCGCAATATTTGCCTTGATTTGCGGCAGCCAGGCTTTGCCTGAAATGGCGATTTGATAAGCCGCCTGGTCGCGATCGTGGGCATCAGAAAACACATAGCCAGTATTCTGCACCGGGTTATCGAATCCCAATTGGGGTAACCCCTGGTTCAGGAAGATGCCAAACGCAACACGGAGAGTGAAAGCAACCAACATGAGCAAAGCCAAAGTTCGACCAGCCCCCGCCAACCGCCAGACGCGGATCAAACCGAGCAGCAGAATGGCAGTCAACAAACCGCTTTTCAACCAGCCAAACCAAAAACTGCCATCGCTAAAGGAACTAATAACTGCCCCCATAACAACCCCTGAACCCAAAGCCAAAAGGCTGTCTTTTATCAACAAATTAGATGTCTTCATAAATCCTCGGTAAAACGTTCAACAATCTTTTGCATACGTTTCTGCCAGGTATATTGGGCAACATCTGTTCTAGCCTGTCTGGACAGTTTGTCTCGAAATTCAGAATCACTTATTAGCATGGTGAATTTTGCCTTTAGATCATCAAAATTTTCAATGGCATAAAATAGCGCGTTGTTTTCATTGAGCACTTCTCGCAAGACGGGTAGGTCGCTAGTCAAAATGGCACGTCCGGCAGCCATATATTCAAACATCTTGAGCGGACTGCATACATCAGCGGTGTTGCCGCCGCTGCTGCCTGAAACAGACTTGCCAAACGGCATCAAAAGGATCTCACCGGCAGCCTGGTAAAGCGGAAGCTGCTCATTGGGGATGAACCCGGTAAGTTGAATGTTTTTAAGATTAAGATTATAAATCACAGTCTTCCAACCAGCCACCGCTTCGGGTTTACCGCCCACCCATAAGAACCTCACCTGCGGGAATTCCCTGGCCAAATCAACCAACAGTTCCAACCCTCGCCCCTTGTAAAAACCGCCAGTATATACTGCGGTCAACCCTTCTTCGAGCACCAACTGCCTTCTGGCTTCAACAGGTTGGGGTAGGTCTTTATACCGGGCATCATCCACGCCGTCTGGTGCGATGACTATTGATTTTTCAGGGATGGAGATTTCAAATCGCTTTTCGATCACCTTACCTAAAGCACTGGTGATCATCACGGTTAGTTTTTTTGAATTTGATTTTAAATAACGCAAAAACAGGGGTTTGCCCAAACGTCCAGCCGGCACATCATGCAGTTCGAGCATCACGGGAACATGGCGAAGTTGGGCAATGACTGCCACCCACAACATACGCGTGTAAACTGCATCCGCTTTAAGGGTTTTGGCCAGTTCAAGCGCCTTGAAAATAAAATCAAACCGTTTAAGCGCCTTTACAGATGATATGCGTGTAATCGGGAACCGGTTGGTCAAACCATATTGCCTGGTCAGTTCATCCCAGTTAAGATCGCCGCTGCCAGGGATGAGCAGGTGAACTTCATGTCCCTGTTGAGTCAATGCCTGGCAAACCTTCATGACTTGAATGCTGTTGGCGGTGGAAGAAGGAATGCTTGAAGTGGCGATATAGGCTATTTTCATGCAGCCTCAATTTCAGGCTCAAGCGTTTCTGATTTCTTTATCACAGTGTAGCCTATCAAAATCATAACACCTGTAGTCAGAATGAAATATGCTGAAAGCAGTGCAGCTTCGCCGTTGATGCCGTAGACGGGAACCACCACTAAGGTTAATGCCATCTTTAATATGCCGCCCACCGCCAGAACAAGCAACGGTATGTTGGCTTTGCCAAAAGAGAGCAGCAGACTGCGATTCCAAAAGAAAATATTCGTGAATGCATAGCCCGCCAGCAATATAATCATTGGAATGAAGGCGGAAGTATATTCAAATTCAGGTGTGTATATATATGTCAGAATCCACTTTCCGAAAATCACCAGAAACAGGGTGGCAGGGATGGTCCAGGCTGACGCCAGCAATGTGATCTGGCGCAGCAATTTGCGTAACTGAGCCCATTTCTTTGAGATGGCGCAACGCGTAATTTCTGGAAAGGCAGTTTGAATAAACGGGGTAATGGGGATGGTCAGCAAATTCGCCACACTCATGGCTACTTTATAAAGACCTACTGCACTTTCATCAATAAACAAACCAATCCACAAGCCTTCACTTTCATTGGAAAGCTGTTTGATGGTTCCGCTTAAATTGGTGCTGACCACAAAACGAGCCATTTCTTTCGCTGAGGTCAAAATCGAAATCCTGGTTTTCCACCAGCCGCTTCCAAATTCACGGGGCATAACCCTTAAAGCCATCAGCATGGGGCTGACACCGATAAAGATTTTTCCCACCAGGTAAGCCAACAAAACAACCAGAAATCCCCATTTAAAGATGAAAGCCAAAGTGATAATTGAAAAGGTAAGGATGGAATGGATCAAACCTATTGCTGCCTGGGTCTTGTAATGGTTGGTAACCCTTAGAACACCGTTGGCCGTTTCTGTAAAAAGGTTCGCCAGAATCGAGATGCCAAAAAGTTGGATCAATGGTGATAATAATGCAGGATCAAAATCAGTAACAAATAAAGGGGCTGCCACCGGGGCAATCAAAATCAGAAAAATAAAAGCAAGAATCGAAGTAACGCTCTCAATAAAAATGGATGACTTGATTACAGCTTTGGCGTGCTCTAGTCCGTGTTCTTCTTTTGCCTTGGTGAAAAAACGGATAACAAATTCACCCATGCGAAAGGAGAAGATCTGATTGATGGTTGTCACAGAAGAAATAGCAAGGGTGATCAACCCCAATTGAGATTTACCCAACAGACTGGCAGCCAAAATACTCTGCACCGCCACCAATCCTACGCTGATTGTGCTTGAAGAAAACATATAGCCGGAATTTTTCAAAAACCGGCTAAAGATGGGATTTTCTTTGAGAAATCGTGAAAGCTTTTCTTTCAATTGACTCATGGAGTTAATACCTGGCTTACCCAGGACCGTTGTTCCATATACCAATTGACCAGACCGGTGATACCCTCATCCAGACCCACTTTGGGCTGCCAGTCCAACATGGTTCTGGCTTTGGTCACATCAGCCCAGTTGGCTTCAACATCCGCCGGGTGCCGGGGAATGTATTCAACCCTGGCTTTTTTGCCAATGCGCTGCTCAATTTTTTCAAGCAGCTCAGTGATGGTAATAGTCTCGTGTCCGCCCAGGTTGATGATCTCATACCCCAGCGGCTTCAAAGACAGAATCACACCATCTGCGATGTCTTCAAGGTTGGTAAATCCGCGCATTTGCGAGCCGTCACCGGTCACCTGCACGGTTTTGCCTTCGGCCACCCACTGTGCAAAGCGGAACATGACCATGTCAGGCCGCCCCGCCGGACCGTAAACGGTAAAAAAGCGGACAATGGTGGCATCCAGGCCAAACAAATGGTGGTAAGTGTGCACCATGACTTCAGCGGCTTTTTTACTGGCTGCATAAATTTGCAGTGGATGGCTTGAATCCGCGTCTTCGGGGGTGGGTAAAGGCGGGTTAGCACCATAAATTGATGAGGTGGATGCCATGACCATTTTCTTGACGCCCATCTTGCGGCACCACTCCAAAACATTGAGCGTACCGGCGGCATTGGTCTGCAAATAGACATCAGGCATTTCAACCGCCTGACGCACCCCTGCTCGCGCCGCCAGATGGATCACAGCCTGGCAGTCAGGGTGTTTGCGTGAAACATCATCAAACATTCCCGGACGGCAAATATCATCTTTGATGAAGGTAAACTCTTTTAATGCAGAAAGACGGTTCAACCGCCATTGTTTTAAACGCACATCATAAGAGTCGTTGACATTATCCACACCGACAACCTGGTGCCCATCGCTGGTCAACTTTTCAATGACTCGGCGAGCGATAAAACCGGCAGCCCCTGTGACCAGATACTTTGTCATTAAAGACGTACCACCTTTGAATTTTTTGTCCCAGCTTTGCCTAATGCATTTCTGGTATCAATGATCAGTTTGGATTCCTTTAAGATTTCGGCATAATCGTAGACTTTGTGGTTGGTGATGATCACCACACAATCTGCAGATTTGACAGCTTTCATCACATCCGGCACGGATTCAATTTTCTTGTCATCCAGTTTAATCGATGGAATGTAAGGGTCGTGATAACTGACCTTGGCGCCTTTGGCTTGCAGCAGCATGATCACATCAATTGCCGGTGATTCGCGTAAATCATCAATATCGGGTTTGTAGGCGGCACCCAACACCAACACATCGCTGCCTTTCAACGATTTCTGGTGATCGTTCAGACCGTCTTGCACCTTGGTGATGACGAAACGGGGCATACTGAGGTTGATCTCTGAAGCCAGCTCAATAAAGCGGGCAGTATAGTTGAGGGAGTGCAGTTTCCAGGAGAGGTAAAGAGGATCAATGGGAATGCAGTGACCGCCTAACCCGGGTCCAGGCTGGAATTTCATGAAGCCAAACGGCTTGGTGGCGGCGGCGTCAATCACTTCCCAGACATCAACACCCAGGCGATCGCACATCAGCGCCAGTTCGTTGACAAAGCCAATGTTGATCATACGAAAGGTGTTTTCGAGCAACTTGGCCATTTCGGCCACTTCAGTGGAGGTGACGGGCACCACTTTATCCAATGCCTGGGCATACCAGGCAGCCGATACTTCGGTGCATTTTTCGGTGATGCCGCCAATGACCTTGGGAGTATTCTTGGTGGTCCAATCTTCGCGGCCAGGGTCTACCCGTTCGGGTGAAAAAGCGATAAAGACATTCTCACCGGCAATCAATCCGCTTTTTTCGGTGAGTGCTGGCAACACCAATTCGCGCGTCGTACCTGGATATGTGCTGGATTCCAGGACCACCACCATGCCTGCATGCACGTAAGGAGCCAACCCCTCGGCTGCATTAATGATGAAAGAGAGATCGGGGTCGCCGGTTTGCCGCAGCGGGGTCGGTACACAAATTGCCACTGCATCAATATCTTTGAGCACGGCATAATCGCTGGTGCCTTTAAGTTTGCCGGTTTTCACAAAGCGCGCCACCTGTTCGGTGGGCACATCCATGATGTAGCTTTCGCCGCGGTTGAGGCGTTCCATCTTTTCTTTGATCGGGTCAATGCCGATAACTTCAAAACCTGCTTCGGCAAAGACGGTGGCAAAAGGCAGACCTACATATCCCATCCCCAATACTGCCACACGCGCAGATTTATTTTGTAATTTTTCAATGAGCTGACTTGAAAGATCCATTTTTCACCTGGTTGTTATTTAGAATAGACTTAATTGTTCCACTGAATCAGCGGGAGGAACCACAGGCTTTTCCATTTCCATTCGTTTTTGAGCCTGGGCTAATTTTTTCTTTTGAGCTTCTTCAATCGCGAGCGGCAGGGCTTTGAAGTCGGCAATAATATCATTCTTCAGGTTCGGCTGGTGCAGCGCGGCAGCCGGATGGTACATGGGTACAATCAAACGATCGCCCACCCAGGCCGCTTTGCCGTGGATGGCACTGATGCGGGCCATCGGAAAAAACTTGGCCATTGAAAATCTGCCGAGCGTGACTATTATATCCGGGTTAATGGTGGCTATCTGCTGATCCAGATAGACTGCACAAGCAGTCAATTCATCAGGCAAGGGGTCGCGGTTTTCGGGCGGACGGCATTTTACCACATTGGTGATAAAAACATCCTGACGTTGATAGCCGGCGTGCCTGATCAACTCGTCCAGGAACTTGCCAGCCTGGCCAACAAAGGGGCGTCCCATTTCGTTCTCGTTAAATCCGGGACCTTCACCTATGAAAAGCATATGTGCATTGATCGGTCCTTCGCCCGGCACCGAACGTTTGCGAGTTAAATGCAAATTGCATTTTTCGCAAACAGATACCTGTTTTGCAATCTCTTGCATGATCTCAATGGATTCCACGGAATGTCCTCCGGAACAACGCACTTACGGAACAGGTCAATTTTACCTTACCGCAATGATTCCAACATATCAATATCCGGGTTTTCAAGGTTCATCAATACGGCATTTTCTCCGTTATCCTTGTAATAATTCTTGCGGATGCCAATATCTTCAAATCCAAATTTCTCATAGAGTCGGCGCGCTGGAAGATTGCCTTCACGCACCTCGAGAAATCCTTTTTCACCACCTGAGTTCAGGCCATCCACCAGGGTATGAGCCAGCAACTTTTGCGCAATACCCTGCCTGCGGAAAACTGGGTCCACAGCGAAAGTGGCAATGTGGATTTCATCCACAATTATCCATGCAACCATGATGCCAACAATTTTTTGATCCAACAGGGCAACCCAGCAACGCGAACACTCGTTCTTCTCAATCTCGAAGCGGAAGGAACTTTCAGGCCAGGGAAGTGAAAAGGATGCATGGTCAAGCCGAATCACTTCCTCCAAATCGTTGAGGGTCATGCGCCTGATTTCGGGTGATGAAATTGCGTTCAAGGAATCACTCGGGGAGTCCGCCGCCTGCGATATGCAGGTAGATGGGAGACAATAGCACAGGGTCGTCACGCTGCCCGGCCTGCCAGCGCTGCCAGCCAATCTCGGCAAGCATGGATGGGTGTCTCGTTGCCTGGGCGGGAGAAGTGAGTAGAGCATTCTTCCATTTGCGGCTCAAGGTTTGACGTTCTGCTGCAGTCAGTTCACCGCAAAGCATGGTTGGGCCGGCGATTTTTTCAGATAATTCTTCAGGGGTCATTACTTCGGGTTTGGATGTAGTCTGCCAGCGGGAATCTTGAACCTCAAACCACCCCACGGCCAGACGTTTTCTTCCAGCAGGCAAAATGATCGCCATTGGCAAATCAGATAATGGCTGGGCTGCGGCCATATATTCAAAGGTGGGAACGCCGATCATGGGCAGATGAAGCGAAAAAGCGAGCCCTTTTGCAAAAGCCAATCCGATGCGCAAGCCTGTAAAAGTGCCAGGACCAAGCGCGACCACCAAGAGAGAAAGGTCAACTGGTTTCACACCGCAGCGCTTCATTAATAGCTCCACAGCGGTTGTCAACTCTACAGTGTGGTGATTGGCGGAGGTCCACTGCATTTCACCCACGACCATCGGGTCATCGTACAGGGAAATGCCCATGACTTGCGTTGAGGTATCAATGGCTAACAACATTTCAACCTCCAAAAGTTTGACGTTTAAAATCTGCGAGGAGTTGCTGGTTACGGCTGCCAACCGGATTGAACACCATACTGCGGTGTTCATCTGCGATCCATTTCATATTAACCTTCAGAATATCTTTTGGAAGTGCATCGGTAATGCGTTCTGCCCATTCGACGATCAGGGCGCCGGTGGAAACCATGGCATCCAGATCAAGATCTTCAGCTTCCAGCGCAGATTCCACGCGGTAGGCATCCATGTGGTGCAGTAATCCGCCGTCGGGGCGGCGATAGACATTGACCAGCACAAAAGTGGGGCTTGAAACAGAATCTGTAGAACCCCAACCTTGCGCGATGCCCTGCACAAGGGTGGTTTTTCCGGCGCCCAGATCTCCGCTGAGGGCCAGCACATCACCGGGCTGAAGCAGACTTCCCAGGCGCATGCCCAGGCGGCGGGTTTGTTCGGCGCTGCGGCTGATAAAATCCATTGAGTTGGCGGTCATGATTGGCATAATGTTGAAATTATAAGGCAGAGTGGGGTTCCAAACAAGCAGAATTGGGTAGGAAGGATTAACAGGAAGGATTATTAACTTGACGGGGGTAAATGCTGGTGGTATTATAGGAACTCGCGATGCGGGGTAGAGCAGTGGCAGCTCGTCGGGCTCATAACCCGGAGGTCAGTGGTTCGAATCCACTCCCCGCTACTAATAAATAGAATCCGTCTGCATAGGCGGATTTTCTATTTAAGGTCATTGCTTCCCATCGAGGGATGATATCCACTC
>DQHW01000036.1 GCA_003524305.1 Anaerolineaceae bacterium | reverse complement strand
CGGTCATCCGCTCGATGCGCGCCATAGAACGAGCAGACGTCGCTTTGCTGATGATCGACGCCGTCACCGGAATCTCCGCTCAGGATGCCCATATCGCCGGGTACGTATTGGAGGCGCAAAAGAGCACCGTGGTGCTGGTGAATAAATGGGANNAATCCGGGCAGCGGGTTGACCAGGTAATGCCGCTGGCGCTCAAGGTGCAGGAGGAACGCCTGGCGCGCTTGACCACCGGCCAACTCAATCGAATCATCCAGGAAGCCCAGGATGCGCATGCCGCGACGTCCAGCAGTGGGCGCTCGCTGCGCATTTATTACGGAACGCAAGTCCGCAGCGACCCGCCGACTTTTATGCTCTACTGCAACGACCCAAAACTGGCGCACTTCAGCTATGTGCGTTACCTGGAAAATCAAATCCGCAAGGTTTATCCTTTTTCGGGCACGCCCATCCGATTGGTGTTCAAGGCGCGGCGTTAGAGTTGCTTTCACTTTCTATGAAGATACTTATCACACGTTCCAATCCCATCGCGCCCGATCCCAGGGTGGCAAAAATTGCTAAATCATTACTATCTGCGGGCTATTCTGTTAATTGTTTGGGGTGGGATCGAACTGGCAACCTTCCCGAATATGAGGTTCAAAATGGTGTACCCATTGCTCGGCTGCCAATTACGGCTGAATTTGGTAAAGGTCTTGGCAACCTCCCGCAACTCCTCCGCTGGCAGAAGGGGTTGTTGAAATGGCTAAGGCATCACCGTGAGGAGTTCGACATCATCCATGCATGCGATTTTGACACAATTCTGCCAGCATTATGGATGAAGTTGTTTTATCGCAAAAAAGTGGTTTATGATATTTTTGATTTTTACGCGGATCATCTCCGCTCCACACCTGCATTGATCATTTCAATAATCCGGAAAATTGACCTTTGGTCAATCGGAAAAGTTGACGCGGTCATATTGGTCGATGATGCCCGAGTGCCACAAATTTCAGGCTCCCACCTGCGAAACCTCGCGATTATCTACAACAGTCCGGTGGATATGGAAATTAAAATCGCACCTCCTGCCCAATCAAGTTATTCTTTTAAGATGGCCTATATTGGCCTTCTTCAGGTTGAGCGCGGTTTGTTGGAGATGCTTTCTGTGCTTAAGAAGCATCCCGAATGGAGCCTGGATTTGGCAGGATTTGGTGGTGATGAAGCACAGATTCTTGAGATTGCATCCAGCCTTCCTAATGTTATATGGCATGGCCGGGTAAACTATGATGAAGCCATTCGAATTAGCGCAGGAGCAAATGCTCTTTTTGCGACCTACGATCCGGCAATCCCCAATCATAAATATTCCAGTCCGAACAAAGTATTTGAAGCGATGATGCTTGGAAAACCAATCATTGTCTCTGCTGAAACTAATATGGATCGAATAATTGCGCAGGCAAATTGCGGGGTGATCATTCCTTATGGAAATATCGTGGAATTAGAAAATGCCATCAAGCTGCTGGCTGACCATCCTTCGATCGTGTTGGAAATGGGAAGTAATGCACGCCATGCATATGAATCCTTTTATAATTGGAATCTGATGCATCAACGTTTAGTCGCGCTATATGATAAGGTACTAGTCAAATGAAATTAAGTCTAGGGCGGAAAATTTGTCTAGTAGCAAATACAGATTGGTACTTGTATAATTTTCGACTTTCCCTGGCAAAAGCACTTCGCAGCCAAAGGTGGGAAGTCGTGATGATTTCCCCCCCAGGCATTTATGTCGACAAATTTGCTGCTGAGGGTTTTCGTTGGGTGAAATGGGATGTTGGCCGCCGTGATCTGAATCCATGGCACGAAATAAAAGCACTTTTTCGCATAATTCGTATTTATCAAAGTGAAAAACCTTTGCTGGTCCATCATTTTACGGTCAAGCCTGTTTTATATGGATCCCTGGCATCACGCATGTTACCTACACCGGGCGTCATAAATTCAATCACCGGCTTGGGTTATATATTTTTATCCTCTGGCTTACTAAGTAAAGTATTACGGGCTTTGGTTATGCCGCTCTATCATTTGGCATTTAGGTACTCGAATGTCCGGGGTATTTTTGAAAATCGGGACGATCTCCAAACATTCCTGAACCACCGTTTGATAAGGAAAGAACAGGCGACGGTCATTGAAGGCACAGGGGTGGATATTACCCGCTTTGTTCCCTATCCAGAGAAAGAAGGCAAGGTTCTGGTCGTCATGCCGGCCCGATTGTTATGGGATAAAGGGGTTGGGGTATTCGTTGAAGCTGCCAAATTACTACAAAAGAACTATGATATGCGAAATGCTTTGGTTGGCAGTCCTGACCCTGGGAATCCGGCCACAATTGATGATTCGCAACTTCAGGCATGGCAGGAAATAGGTTTGATAGAGTATTGGGGTTTTAGGGATGACATTGAAGAAGTGTACCGGCAGGCGCATATTGTCTGCCTGCCCTCAATGGGCGAAGGACTGCCAACCGTGCTGATCGAAGCTGCTGCCTCTGGCAGGCCGATTGTGGCTACAGATGTGCCAGGCTGCCGTGAGGTTGTTTCGCATGGGATAAACGGCTTGCTCGTACCCCCGAATGACCCAGTTGCTCTGGCCCAGGCGATTGCCACGCTGGTCAATGATCCATCTTTGCGCAAAAAAATGGGTGAAGCTGGCCGTCAAAAAGCAATCAGGGAATTTTCGGCAGACAAAATCATTACACAAACAACCACTGTTTACGCCGATTTACTCGAATCTCTATAATGCCATAAATTTTTTATTCAAAACAATTATCGAAATGATATAAACAAGAATAGCGTGTCGTTTATAAATTCCTTGAACCATGCTAGATAGTTTTAGGTGAGCACATTGTCTTGCGCAAGGTCCTCTTTTATCGATCAGCTCATTCGAAATCAAGAATTCGGTTTTTAACCCTGTCGAAAATGTATGACCTAAATGTGTTTCTGAGGTTCATCGCCTATGTTACAATATTCTAAAAATAATGATCGGGTAATAAACCGGTGGATACCATAATTGGCTGCACCCAAAATGTGTAGAGAAAAGCATTGATGTTCAAAAACAAAACACTAAAAGTTATTTTAATATTGATTTCTTTGACAATCGTCTTGAGTACTTGTTCTGCCGCTATGCCTCAAGATAGCATCCCACACAGTGAAACACCTGTTCCTCAAGCCATACAAACCGTTTACCTCCCCATTATTTCAAAACAACCGGACTCTAAATTCTTAGGAATATATTTCAAAAAGTATTGGAGCAAAGAAGCAGTTAAAGATTACCTCCCTGTGGTGGATCAAAATGTAGGTAAAAAACATACCTCCGTCGGCTGGTTTATCAACCTCGAGGATGTGGCGTTTACACTCCCTGTAACCTATTTACCCGGAAATCCGTTCTTTGAACAGCTTGAAGCATTATGGCAGGGCGGATATGTTTCTTTTGTTAATCTAGGTTCGAATGCAACAGCAGCAGCTATCGTGAACGGGGACCGAGATAGCGAAATTGGTTATGTAGCCGAATTCTACAAAGCGTGGGTTTCATTTGGCGAGGGTAGAAAAGCCATGATTGCTCCCCTTCAGGAGATGAATGGCGACTGGACTACTTATGGTAAAAATTCCACCTCTGCCGAATACAAGCAGGCTTACCAGCATATCCTCCGAATATTTGCAGAGAAAGGAGTAACTCGGGACCAGATTTGGTGGGTTTTTGCACCAAACGGCTGGAACGCGCCAACCATCCCGGAACGGGCATTTGAAAATTATTATCCTGGGGACGATGTCGTCGACATCGTTGGTTTTAGTTCTTACAACTACGGGTGGTGCCCGTCTACAGCAGCTATTTCGGGAAAATGGGAGAGTTACGCGGAAATTTTCGACCCGTATATTAACCGCATAATGGTTATGGCGCCAGGCAAACCAATCATCATTGCCGAGACTGCAACCACAGCCTACTATGCCGAAAATACTGCAGACACTCAGCATAAGAATCAATGGCTGATTGAAAACTACAATCACCTCGCTGATCATCCACAAGTTATTGGCTTGTATTATTTTAGTTTTTCAACGTTTGATGGCTATTCGTGCGATTTTGAAATAAACAATGGTGATACTTATTTTAGCGGTT
>DQHW01000007.1 GCA_003524305.1 Anaerolineaceae bacterium | reverse complement strand
GATGATATCCACTCCCCGCTACTAAGAGTAGACCAGAGTCCGTCGGGCTCTGGTTTTTGATTAGCCTGGCGCACAGCAGTAGACTTTTTTCCAAAACTGGAGGAATTTCTTATGAACCGCAGTTCGCCGGGCTTGTCCCACAGGGATACTTCGTTATCAATTGGAAAATCCAACGACGGCTTCCTAAAATTCATAACAGCAGAGGGGTTAAGCCAACGCACAATTGCCTCCTACGAATACATGCTCAACCATTGGTTGAAATACATTGGAGATCGGAGTGTTTCTGAAATTCAGGCGTCCGATTTTACTGGTTACATGGCATGGCTGCGCACCGAGTGCAAGCCGGTGCGCTTCAGATGCGGTTTTGATCGTTTTTTTGAAAATCTTACGCACTTCGGTATGCGAGATGCCCTCAACATAGCCCAGTTCGATCGCTTTGTCGGCTAACAAGTGCAAACTCCATTGGGCATAGCCTTCTGGTGGTTGACTGCACGCCAATGCCGTAATCTTGGCCCGCTGCTGTCCATCAATCTCTATCGGACGCCCCGAGCGAGGTTGATCTTGAAGAACCTGCAAGCCTCGCTCCCGATACTCCTTTGCCCATCTGGAGATGCTCGGGATATTGACCTGTAAGGTTTCGTCCACTTACGTAAAACACTTGCCGCGATCCAATTCCAACTAACCTATAGCCCGTTGATTGGCTCTCGTCTTGAGTTCACCCTTCTTGGTCAGTGCTTCTAATAAAGCGCGATCCGCTTCTATCAATTTCACATGCCCTTTTTTCATCCGCCATTTTTACCGATTGTCTCTCATTTGTCAAAACCTTCAACGTATTTAACGTGAGTTCGGGTTAGGCGGTCAAGGACAATTAATCGTCTATACCTAAGGCTAGTCAATTTACGGCCTTATGATGCTTGGTCAGGAACAGCGTAAGCCCATCGTACCTGTTTAGCGGAAGGTTTGCAGTGCTTGAGCCAGAGTCTGGTCGAAGTCTTTTGGAAAGGCATGCTCGGTCTTTGGGGCAATGATCAGTTGGCAGTTAAGACCGTGGGAACAAAGCATTTCATGCAACGCTTTGAATTTAGGAAGATTACGATCATTTTCACCTGCTACCAACCAGGCACGCAACTGGTTGAGTGATTTGCAGTTTTCGAGCAGCGGCAGGAACTTGCTGACATCATCAATGTAAGGCCCGCCTGGGTTGACAGCAATAAAACCAGCCAGCGGGATGATTTCCTTCAGCGCCAGCCAAATGGCCATTTCGCCACCTTTGGAAAACCCACCCACAACTGTCAATCCAGGTTCGAGCGTGGTGGAGGCGATCAAATCCTGATAGTGCGTTTTGATTTCGCTGGCGCCTAATTCGAGATCATTCCACACATAGGCATTGGGACCGAATATCTGGGATGATTGCAGGATAACGGTGTACCAGCCAAGTGCGACTGCGCTTTGCCAATGCTGGGCAGATTCTTCTGCGTTCATGGCGTTACCATGTAAGGACAGTAACAGCGGCAGGGGCTGACCTGTTGTTGGTGGATCTTGCAAGATCAGGGCGACCGGTTTTGTTTCCGCCAGGGCTTCCTGATACTTTTGCTCGTTGAGTTCCACCAGGTGCTTGAATTCTGGCAGATCTTGCAGTGAATTCAAGTCATCATCAGAGGTTAGATACGCGGCGCTTGCCCAAAAACCGAGATCCAGCGCCTCTTGAATGAGTTGCAACGCCAGATCGATTTGGTTCATCTTGGCGGCGGCGCAATAGCGCCAATTGTAGATCAGGGCGGCTTGGTGCTGGTCGGGAAAGTGCGGGGCGGCTTCGGTCAGCAGATCGTAGGCAGCCTGCTCGGTTTCTTCATTCCCAGAGTAGACTATCACTTGCTGTATCATTTCGGCAAAAGAATCAAAATTAGCCATGCGAAGCCCCTAGAATATTTGATGAGATGATATGTGTAGTTGCGATCGAAGTTAATATTGATACTTATTATAACGTGGATATCGGCATTGCAGAATAACTTGAGTACACTGTCCATTGAGGGTCTCTTAGAGATTATCTTCTGTTGTGGCAACCAAATTCGATTGAAGAGGCCGCCTCTCAGGCAATTGATGATATAGGAAAGGGCATGTTAAAACAGTTTATCCATTCAATGTAAGCCTATCAAGTGAAGAACAGAAGCCATTGTGAGTAACCAAATTTGTGTTTGGAATTTGATCCCGCAGATAAATCCCATATCCCGAACTAACGTAATTTAGTTTCCAATGCACTTACTGCCTGATAGCTACTGCAATATTAAAAACAATTCAAAAAGCCAATAATTCTAAGTTTTATTCTAATCAGACGATCTAGCCGTGATCTTGAAAATCAATATTTATTATGACAATAATCGTGACTTGTTTTTTTCGGCTGTCAATTCTTGAAATAGCTGATAAAGATAATCCATTTGTGAGATTAAGAAACACCCATGAATAGGAATTAATAACTACAAACGCAAAGCTTTATTGCGAAATAAGGAGGGTGCACCACCACTCAAGAATGGATTTGATTAAAATAAATTGGAAAAATTGTCTCAAGAAATCGGGAAAAAGGACTTGACGAACCCACGTAAAAGGACTTCTATACCAATATCGATCAACTATCGCTGCATGCCGGGCAAGCAATAACCAGCGTTCGTCGGTTTGGCTGACACCTGCACTTGCTGCAGGGGCAAGTGTTTGCAGAACCCGCCGCACAAACCCAAAAACATGGGCAACGTGACACGGATTCAGGAGCATTACTCACACCGCGCTGGGTGCTGGTGTAACCCGGAGGTCGTGCGTTCGAATCGCACCCCCGCTACTAGATGAGACTTTCGAAAGAGTGTCTTTTGTTATCTGCGTTCTTATCCCATTGAGGGATGATATCCACTCCCCGCTACAAACACCAGAAATGGTGGTTATTTGTTGTTTTAACTCGTAAAAGTCAACGAAAAAACACTTTGATGGATTTGTGGCCATAAGGTTAATGGCCTGTGTCTTCCCCTTCACTTCTATTTGAAAAAACTCCTAGAATTGGAATTTCTTATGTGTTTACTATCCGGTGATTTTGCTATTTGCAGTCTCCGTACAAACCTTCGTTTTATTCTGCTTGGCTTATAGAAGAGCACTATTTACCCCAAAAGGGCTTGAATTTTGAATGAGTACCATCGAAATTTTTATATTGGATGGTTTCTCAAGATTAGCTACGATTTCTAATTTTACATTTCATAAATAGTCCTAAATTCACACAATCTTCAGCCCACCTTCACAACCAATTCACATCTCTCTCCTATACTCAACAAATCAATCTATTAAGAGATGGAGTAGGCAATGAAGAAAATAAATTTGAAGAGTCGCAAGGTTTGGTTTATGCTTGGTGGGGTTCTCGTATTAACCATTATTGGAATATTTTTCACAACACAGATTAAACTAACCTCTGCTGACGATGAAAGCCCATCGATCCAGACTGCGAAAGTTAGAACTGGAGATTTAGTGGTTAGCGCCTCTGGCAGTGGATTGATCATTTCATCAGCGCAGGCAGGGCTGGGTTTTCGGACTGGTGGAATTGTGTCTGAGGTTTATGTCACCTCAGGCCAAAATGTAACCAAGGGTGATGTTTTAGCAAACCTTGAAAATACGAATCAACAAATTGCATTCTCACAGGCAGAAGCCAATATCAAATCACTATTTTCTCCGGCGGGCATTGCAGCCTACCAAATTGACGCCAATAATGCAGAAATTGCATATAACAATGCTCTTGGTCAGTTTTATACATTAGACAACCCCATAGGCTCAGAAAATGATATAGCGATTTTAAACTCGGTTTATATTACCGCTCAAGATGCACTCCTAAATGCGGAAGAAAAATATGCCGGATTTAGTGAAACACCTGATGGCGATCTAAGAAAAGCGCAAGCATTGGCATCTCTTGCCCAGGCACGGATAAACGTCAGTAATGCAAAGGTCAATTTAGCTTATTACCAAAATGATCCTGATCCTCTAGACTCGGATACTATTCGAGCGATTCTCGACTTATCCAAAGCACAGCTTGATGAAGCAAAGCAGGCTTTAGCCATCCTTCAATCTGGGGATATTAACGAACTTGAGAAATCTCTGGTTGCATCTGATGGCACTTCTTTGTCAAAGTTGAAACTCGAATACCTTGCCTACGAAAATGCGCGAATCGCACTGGATAATTCCCGCTTAATCGCTCCCTTCGACGGTGTCGTGATCAATTTGGATATTGTTCCGGGGCAAAGTGTCTCGACAAGTCCAGTATTAACCCTTACTTCCCTTGATGATTTACAAGTTAAGTTTTATATGGATGAGACCGACCTAGCAGGTTTGTCTCTAGAAAATCGCACTTTATACACATTCAATGCTTATCCTGAAACAACACTTGAAGGAAAAGTGACATTAATTGAACGTGCACTTCAAACAATTGATGGATCACCTGCTGTGGTTGTTTGGGGAACACTTCCAGAACAACCCTCCTTCGACATCCTGGTAGGCATGACTGTTGATGTTGAAATAATTGCCGGAGAAACCCACAATGCATTAATAATTCCAGTTCAAGCACTTCGCGAATTAACGCCAGGATCTTATGCGGTTTTCATAGTGAAAGCTGATGGTTCGTTAACCCTGACCCCTGTAACAATTGGTCTACGTGATTTTGCCAATGCAGAAGTGTTGAGCGGTCTTAAATCTGGTGATGTAATTAGCACCGGTACTGTAGAAACCAATTAGTAAAGATAGGTCAAACGAAATGAAAACACCGCTCATAGAAATTAAAGAAATGACCAAGGTGTACGGCGAAGGTGAAGCTGCTGTATCTGCTTTAGCAGGAGTAAATGTTCAGGTAAATCAAGGTGAATTTGTAGCGATCATGGGCCACTCAGGTTCTGGAAAATCTACCTTAATGAATATATTGGGATGTCTTGACCGCCCTACTACAGGTTCTTATTTGCTCGATGGTCATGATGTAAGCAAGCTTAGTAAAAACGAACTGGCGAAGATCAGAAATCAGAAACTGGGATTCATTTTTCAATCCTTTAATCTGTTGCCGCGCTTAAGTGCATTGGCAAATGTGATGATGCCGATGCTCTATATCCCCTTGGATGACATCTCTGACACTGAGGCTGAATCGAGAGCTATAAAGTCACTTGAATCTGTTGGGTTGGGAGCAAGGATTCATCATCGCCCGAATCAACTTTCAGGAGGTCAGCAGCAGCGCGTGGCAATCGCAAGAGCACTGGTTAACCAACCACCGTTGATCCTTGCTGATGAACCCACTGGCAATTTGGATTCAAAATCAAGTATTGAAATAATGGATATTCTTCAAAACCTCCACAGCTCTGGGGCAACTATTGTGATGGTAACCCACGAACCTGATATCGCCCAACATGCTGATAGAGTGATTTGTGTAAAAGATGGTTTGATCCTCTCCGATGGTAAAAATGGAAAGAATCCTTGTTTTGGAAAGAAGGAACCTAAATGAAACCAAAAAAAATTCTCCATTCTGCCTGGGAAGGACTAATGCTAAATAAGATTCGGTCTGTTCTCACAACACTGGGGGTAATTATTGGAGTCGCCTCTGTAATTATCATGTTGGCTGTAAGCGCAGGAACCGAGGCTGCAATCGCTGAGCAGATCAATGCGCTTGGAGCCAACCTGATTATTGTTTCTCCAGCAAGGGGTGTTCCTGGTGCAGCAAAAACCATGCTTATTGATGATTTTTACGCCATAACGGATCAAGTTGTTGGGATTACTGGTGTCACTGCAGAACAAGCACCGCCTGCACTAACAGTTAAAGCAGAAGACATCACCCTCGAGTCAATTGCAGTGATCGGCACAACTGCAGATTTTCCAAACGTACGAGACTATGCAGTGAGTTCTGGCCGGTATTTTGATATGAGTGAAGATGATCGAAAAGCCAAAGTAGCTGTACTTGGGTCTGGCATCGCCAATGATCTTTTTGGAGAGACTGATCCCCTTGGTCAAACTATAACGGTAGGTTCGACTAAATTAACGGTCATCGGTATCATGGAATCCAAAGGAATGGTCGCAGATATTGATTATGACGGTCGAATTTACCTGCCCATCAACCTGGTCTTTCAAAAATACATGCCAGCCATGACAATTGGCGGTGACAGAGTAAAAACCATCTACGTTAAAGCTGAAAGTCAAGAAAATATACCCAGTGTAATTACACAAATTACTTCTGTATTAGCCGAGCGGCACGATGTTGATGCATCAAAACCAGATTTCAGTGTTCAAACCCAGCAAGATATTATCGCCACTCAAGAAGCTACCACATCTGCATTTCGAGACCTTTTAGCTTGGGTGGCAGGAATATCCCTTGTAGTTGGTGGTATTGGCATTATGAATATTATGCTCGTAAGTGTTACTGAACGCACTAGAGAAATAGGATTGCGCCAGGCACTTGGTGCGCAACCATCAGACGTTCTGCTCCAATTTTTGCTCGAAGCCGTCATTCTCAGTTTGGCTGGTGGATTCATTGGCGTAATTATTGGCGTTGGAGGCTCTTATCTATTTGGAGCCCTAGGAACAATGGAGACTGCCATCGTTCCGGTTTCTATACCCATTGCGTTTGGAGCAGCGGCAATTGTCGGTATTTTCTTCGGCTATTATCCGGCCACCCAGGCTGCAAAACTTGACCCGATTGTCGCGTTACGACATGAGTAAACAATTTACATATACCGAAAGGAATACTTAAATGAAACGCTTGATTCTTTTGTCTCTTATACTAACGAGTTTTGTACTATTAACAGCATGTGGAACTACTCCAACCCAAACACCCGTGTTGGTGGATATAAACCCTGCAACATCGGTTCCCACAAGTTCTGAAGGTAACACAATACCTGAACTTCCAATATCGACAGAAGTTATTGTTGAAAACACAGCACCTGAAGTAGCAACACAGGCACAATTAGACTTTTCCTATGAAAACGCCTTGTCTTCAAGATTAATGCTCGCGTTGGGCACTCTCAAACTTGCTGAAACCGAAAATCCAGTCAGCCTGGATCAGGCACCTCAATTACTTCTGCTATGGCAAGCGCTTCAAAATATGACAAATAATGGAACAAGTCCTGAGGAAGAAGTTAATGCCGTCCTGGCTCAAATCGAAGCTACATTAAGTTCAAATCAAATCAATTTGATAAATTCCATGAAACTTTCACAAACTGACATTCAAACTTGGGCGACTGCAAATGGTGTTACGGTGGGTACCGGGTCTGGATCTGGAACTGGTCAAGGAACCGGTCAGGGCCTATCGCCTGAGGCACGAGCAACCAAACAAGCTGAAAATGGAATGATCGGAACCAGCCCTAACAGTGAAAACGGACTTTCTGTTGTGATTACCAATGCACTAATCTCTTATCTCGAAAATATAAATTAAGGTGAAAAAAATGATAAACCGTAAACATTTACTTATAGTTCTCGTAATTGGAATATTTCTATCTGGATGTTCTTCTACATCCTCCTCCTCATCCATCGAACCAACTTCTCTGGCCAGTGCCTATTTAAGTGTTGATTATGCGGATGCAACAAACATCAGGTCGCAATTAGCCTATGGAACCATAAAATTAGCAAACACAGCCAATTCAATAACTTTTGAGCAAGCTCAATCACTCATTCCACTGTGGCAAGGCATAATCGCCCTTTCGGGTGATACGACAACTGCAAGTGAAGAATTGACCGCAATTCAGGATCAAATTACAACGACCTTGACAACAGATCAATTAAAATCAATTGCAGAAATGAAGATAACGAATGCCCAATTGAATTCCTTCTATGCAGAATATGGTGTAGTTCTCCCTACCCCGATCCCTGGGGTAACAAAAGTTCCTGGATCAGGAAGCACTAAAACTGAAGAAGAAAAAGCTGCTTATCGCGCCACAGCAGAAGCTGCCGGCCAAACCACTGGTTCAGGCCAGTCAGCAAAGACTCTGTTATTTGAAAAAACAATAGAATATTTGATGAACATTAAATAAATAACCAATTTTCGTACTGATTTATACAAGACTTCATGTTTTCGGTAATAGCAAAAAGGGAACTTGCTGGTAAATGTAAGTTCCCTTTTTGCTATAATCATTTCAACATGAGTGCCAATCTAAATAAGTTCCCCGAACTTCCCTTTTTTTCAAATCTAAGCCATGAAACTTTGGCCTTCATTGAAAAAAACTCAACAATTCAATGCTATTCCAATAATGAGATTATCCAACTGGAGGGCGAACCTTGCTTGTGGGCAGCGTTTGTCATTTCTGGTTCGGTTCAAGTCTATCACCTTACCAAAGAAGGCAGAGAACAAATACTCATCACCTTATTGCCGGGGGCTCATTTTAATACCGTTCCGGCAGTGGATTCAAACTGCAATCACAGGGCGTCTGCCCGATCTTTGGGTAAAACAAAACTGCTAACGATTTCCATTGAAAAATATCGCTTGCTTTTGAAAACCAGAGCAGACCTTGCCTATCACGTGCTGACTGATTTTGCCCACCGTCTGGATCACTTAACCGTCCTGGTTGAAAGGTTGTCCCTTCATTCAATTCGAGGACGATTAGCGAGTTTTTTAATTGATCAAGCTGATTCACGCGATCAACACAATCTATGGACTCAGGATGAAATTGCCTCTCATCTCGGAACCGTCCGCGATGTGGTAGGCCGTACTTTGCGTAGTTTTATGGATGCAGGACTAATTCGTAGGGAAGGCAGCAAGTTTGTACTACTTGATCGAACTGCATTGGAAGAAGAAACTCAGTTCTAAAAATAAGACATAAGTCGTTGAAAATATACATGACCACACGCTAACATATGATCTATTCTATGTTTGGTGGTTTCTGTGGAAATAAAACGGAAAATATTTCTTAAAATTAGCAAAAGTAAATGCACACAATGTGGTGTATGTGTACTTGTTTGTCCAACAAACACCCTCCAAATGGTTTCGCAATTTCCAGAAATCGATATCAATAATGCATGCATCCTTTGTTTCGCTTGTGAGAATAGTTGCCCCACTGGCGCAATTAGTATTCCATTCACAATTGGTTGGTCAAAAGCTTAGTGTTGGGCAAACCAAGAAAATTTTCTTTGGATAGTAAAGGAGGCATTAAGAACAAAGTAAACTGTTCATGAAGAAGAAATATTATGTTCATTTTTTAGGAGGTTCAAATGCATCTTTCCGAAGTAATTTGGTGGATCTACACAGCTCTCATTGCGCTTGCAGCAATATTTTTCATTGTTTTTGCATTCCTTGTAAAAGAGAAAGGCAAATAAAATGGAAAAAGCAGAAAAAAGATGGCTGTATTTCTTGATCGTAATATTCGTCATTGTTAATGTCGTCACGCTTAGCTCCCTCATTCCATGGCAGACATGGCAGATTTGGCAAAACCCAACTCCATCTCAGGTTGTTGAGGTAACTTACGAGAATTACGTCATCACAATGGATGCCCCGGTTCAGATTAAAGCCAACGAATACATACAGTTCGACGCGACAAGCGCTGATGTAACCTACGGCTTTGGCGTATTTCGCAAAGATAACAGCATGGTTTTTCAAATGCAAGTGCTGCCAGGTAGAACCAATACGATCATTTGGAAGTTTGATGAAACAGGTATGTATGATGTGCGTTCAACAGAATATTCCGGACCCAAGCATTCTGACATGGTAGTCCGAGATGCGCTTGAAGTGAAATAGGAGGATGACCCATGGCTAAACTTGGTTGGATGGAAAAATGGACGTTGCGTTTCGCAGTGGTGGCTCTCCTCTTCCTGGCATTATCAGGATTCGAAGGCATGCTCATGCGGTCGCAGCAATACGATATTGATTCTTTACATGGAATGGAAACGCTTCTCAATACGATCCGCCCCGGAGAAGTTGAACCAACCACCGCAGAACTATATTATGCCATGTTAACCGCCCATCCCATTGTTGGGATTTACGGTTTTGTTTATATGGCTATCTTTGGCGCTTTCTACTTTCTGGTTCCCTTCCTGATTAAGAAACCTGTCAAACATCCGAAGTTGGTGATCGCAAATTTTTGGTTGCAGATCATAGGGGTAATGACTTGTTGGGCAGCAGGATTTTTTGGTTTATTTAACGCCATGTACACATTGTATTGGCCGTTGCCGGTGGCTTTTGACCGTGTTCCCTTGTTGGGCAGTATTTTCTTTATGCTGGGGGCAGCCGCTATCATGGTTAACATCCTGCTCTTCTCATTTAATATATTCAAAACTGTTCTGAGCAAAGATAATTCAGGCTCTTACACACTTGGACAGTTCCTGCGGGCAGCTTTCGGCATCCCACGATTGATGAAGCTCTTCGGCAAGGAAGATAAAAACGCTGTCAATCTAGATTACAACGGCATGCCGGTATTTATCGTTGCGGTTGCCCGCGGATCCATTGATACTGTCATTAACGCGATAGTGCTTTTAACGGCAGGAGTGCTCATCCTCGTTTATGGACTTTTTGCCCTTTTTGGCAACCCGCTAAATCCCCTGGCAGTGGATGCATTGCTCTTCAAAAATGTCTACTGGTGGGGTCTGGATATGGTGGCCGATGGAAATGCGCTCATTTACACTGCAGGCGTATGGTATCTGCTTGTTCCGCTGTTAACTGGGCGGCCACTCTTTGGAGCAAATGTAGTTAAAACCGTCATCATGGTAGACCTGCTGGTATCAATGGGTGTTTGGAGTCATCACCTTTTGGGCGACACCTCGCAGCCAATGTGGATGAAAATACTCTCTGGTCAATTGATCACGTGGGGAGAATACTTCACCATGGGGTTGACTATATTTGTCTCTTTGATGACGATCTGGAAAGCCCGCCCGGTGAAGATGTCTGCTCCTCTCAAGTTTGTGTTAGGTTCTATGTTTGGCTTTGTAATGGGTGGTATTGCTGGTCTCATTCAAGCAAATGTAGGGTTAAACATGATCTTCCACAACACGCAATGGGTGGTTGCCCTTCATGCCCATACCTTCTTGCTTACTGGTGTGGGGACAATGTTGTTTGCTGTAATCTACACGCTTGTTCCTATGCTCACCAATTTGGAATTTAAATATAAGAAATTGGTTGATTGGCATCTCTGGTTATGGTTGATCGGTTCGGTATCCATGGCTTATGCAATGGGTTGGGCTGGTTCAAAAGGCATGCTTCGGAGAACACTATATACCGGAGGAGAGTTTACTCCATTCACATTAGCTGCCATAATCGGCGGCACAATCCTCAGTATTGGTTTTGTAATTTTCTTGATCAATCTGGTAAGCACACTGGGATTGAAAAATGTCTTTTCTTTGATCCTGCCGGAAAAGCGGCTTTCTAAAACCATCTCCGTTCCTGAAAAGGAATAATCATCTCAAGAAAGACTAAAGATTTGTCGGGGTTTTCTTCAGTAAAAAATGAAAACCCCGATAACTTTTTAAGTGTCCAATTCAGCATCTTTTTTGATAAAAATAATTTTGTATAATTCATATCAATAAGTAGAATAGAGATTTTATAGAATCTGCGATTAAGCTCTAAACAGAGAGATAAACTAATATTACTTGCACTTTTAGGAGCCTGCCATTTTGACAATCCAATCCACGCTTCCCGGTAGTTTTCTTGAAGGCCTTAAACTTACTTTATCAAAAATCGAGCATTTTAAGGCTTTACCCATTGAAGCTCAGAATGCAATAATCGATGTTGCCATACCTCGTCAATATAAAGCAGGACAAGTTATTTATCTAGAGGGCGAGCCAGCAGAGTATGTTTACATTCTGGAAAAGGGTTGGGTAAAGGCGACTCGTATGACTCATGAAGGCCGTGAACAAGGCTTGCTATTTCTTCGCCCTGTCGAAATTTTTGGAGATATAGCTGTTTTTTCTGGTACTTCTTACCCAGGTACAGTAACCGCTTTGGAAGATGTTGAAGCATGGTTAATTCCTTCACAAGTTCTTATGCTTCTCGTTAAGCAATATCCTGCCCTTGCTCTAGCAATTATCCAAAGATTAAGTGAACGTGTGTTGCACTATATTGGACTTGTCGAGGATTTGTCTTTAAGGAGTGTAGAAGCTCGCCTAGCCAGCACTTTGCTGCGTAATGCAGAACTGCAAAACGAGCAACTGGTTGTCTCACGCCGTGAATGGACCACGCTGGATGAAATGGCAGTACGATTGGGGACAGTTCGCGATGTGCTCAGCCGGGCAATGAAAGTATTGGAGACAGAAAATCTGATCATTGTGAATAAACAATCCATCCAGCTTATTAACCCCCAAGGATTGGCTGAAAGGGCAGAAAGATAGTCCATTTCAATAATTCAAATGCCCGAGTAAAAATTTAATCTCGATGCAACGCTACTATTTAAGTTTCCGCAACCACAATCTTGTTTAATTCTACTTCCCAAAAGCTCTTTTTGGATTTCAACCCTCTCCATTTGGACAAGAAGGTCAATAGATTACGGCCAGTGATCTCCAAAATATAGCTGGAAGGATAACACCTGTCAAAAAGGCATAACACCATACGATAAAAGTCGTATTCATAAGAGGGTCTGTGCAATACACTGAGTTTGGAGTGATTTGCAGAAACATGAATACTTCTTTTGCAAGTAGCAGGGATGAAAAGATACGAAAAGAAATTCTCTTGGTATTTTCAAAAGGATTGGGAGAGGATTTAAACTTACGTGTGGGTGTACTCAATAGCATTGCACATCTTGCAGGTACGGTTAACTCCATGTTGAAACGTCAAACTGCTGAAGAACTCGCCAAACAAGTCGTTGGCATCCGGGGAGTGGTTAACCGTATTGAAGCACCTGGTGCTCCCAGCCCCTCCCGAGCAGTCAATTTGGATTTAAACAATTAACAGGAAGAGGTATCTTGGCATGACAAAGTGGTTATCGAAATGGTTAAGGAAATTTCATCGCTGGATCGCTGTGCCGACTGCAATTGCTATTCCGGCAGTGCTCATTTTAAAACTTGTCGGTAGCAAAGAATTACTGGAATTATGGCAAAAACTGGAGAAAATTCCCTCCATCTTGATGCTGATCATGGCTTTGAGTGGCGCGTATTTATTTCTGATCCCTTACATTGCCAAAGGACAGCGCAAGAAAAGAATATCAGCGAAAGAAGGATAATATCTGACTTCACAGATTACTCCATTACTAATTTCCAAATAGGTAAACAAGGAAAAATATTTTATGAAAATCGTGAAGACCTTTGAAACAGCAGAAATTCCAAATCCACATTCCATCAGTGTACGAGCTTTGTTTGTAAGTGAATCAGCGCAATTTGAACATTTATCGCTGGAACCCGGGCAAGTGCAAAAAAAACATGTCGCCCATACCAATGTTTATCTTTATATATTGAACGGTACAGGGATTTTGGAAGCAGGTGAAGAGACCATCTCTCTTTCCGCTGATATGCTGGTGGAAATGCCGTCTGAAACACCACACCGCTTGATTAACGATAGCAATTCTCAGTTGCGATTGTTAAATATGAAAGCTCCAAGGCCAACAAGTCCCACGAATATCCTTGTAGAAGGTAGAGGGTGAAATGACTGTACAAACCTTAGTCTTTGCTTTTGTGACATTCTTACACGATCTTTTTACCGTGATTTGGATGGGTGGTCTGATTGTCACTGTGATTAGCTACCTGCCTTCTCTTAAAAAAGCATTAGGGCCTGGTCCACAGGTCAAAAAAGTAATGAGTGCTTTTCAAAACCGTCAAAGCATATGGGTGTATATCAGCATGGGTGGGCTAATACTTACCGGTCTATTATTGAGTAACCGAAATCCAGAATTTGATTCCTTATTTGGCTTTGGTAATGCGTACTCAGTTGCCTTGTCGATCAAGCATATTCTAGTCATCCTCATGATTGGAATAACGCTGTATCGCAGTCTGATTTTAAGTCGTCCGCAAGCTGTGATGACGCCGGAAAAAGAACAATTAAGCTTTAAGCTCTTGATCATAAATGTATTTCTAGCCGTTGCCGTTCTTTTCTCCAGTGGATTGGTTTCTGCGCTTGCCAAACCATTTTCTGGTTGAAGGTAATTGGTTATTTTTAGTTCGTAATTGATATTTCAAAACAAAAACACCAAAAAGGGAGAGTAACAATGAAAAACAACACAAAATTGGGAGCTGGTTTGGCGATTATTGGCATCTTGACTGGATTGCTGTTCTTTTATCTGATAGCAGCCCAATACAATCCTGTCATTGATGCGCATGTTGTGACTGGTCGAACAGATGAAGCCACTTCTGTCAGCATTACATTTGCTGTTCTCGGATGGATTGGAATCACTGCCGGAGCCATATGGACAGTAGCTTTTTATGGTTTCCTTCGAAAAGAAAAGTGGGCCTGGTTGTTGGGAACAATAGCCTCAACCATCCAACTCCTGGCAGGATTTTTCCCCATGATCCCCGCCATGGATGGCGATTTACCACCTTCAACCATGTTTGTGTTTATTATTGCAGCCGTATTATGGTTTGGAATGCTTCTCATTCACGGGGTTAAGAAGAATATCATTTTATTGGCATTCGTTGCCGGCCTGGCGTATGTACTCACTTTTATTGACGGTGTCGCTCCAATTTCTAAATATGTGTCTACAAAAGGTATTGATCCGTTTTGGAACGGAGTTTATGCCATATCACAGCAAGTAAGTTGGTGGGGTGCTGCAGCCTGGGCGATTTTCATTTTTGCCCTATTAGACAAAAAATCGTGGGCTATTCCAATGGGAATATTTGCAGGATCAATGTCCATGATAGCTGGATATCCCATGGGGATTAACAACGCTTTGTTTGAAGTGCATCGCTTCTCCATGTTCCTGCCTGCACCGCTGATCAGCACTGCCCTGGTCATTTACCTGGTCCTGCCAGGAACGCGCAAGATGCTCGAAAATTGGAATAAATCCGAATCATAAAACGAATATGGAGTGTTCCTATGCAATTAATTAAAGACCGATTAAATTTCCTCTTTAATTCTACAAAAGGGTTGATCCTGGTGGCTGTCGCAATGATCGCTGTTACCACAGCCATTTGGGGAATGCTTTCAGGGCCAATGGCAGAGATGGGCGTGCGGGAAGTAGTCATCAAACTTTTCAATATGGATTTGCTGCAAGCAGAACGAGAAGGGCGAATTATCATTCTGTATCACTCGATTGCCATGGCAGTTGTTGCGATCGAGACATACATGATTACAAGCCTTTTGAAGATGAAAGCTTTCTTAAAGACAACCATCAACGTCATCATCACAGTCGGCTATATCTTGACCATGATCTTCGGGATGGGATTCGCCTACTTCGGTCATAATTGGGCATTCCATGGTGTATATATCTTTGGTCTTTCGTTAATCTTTTTTGCCGGCGTGCTGTTGGTGATAGCCCTCTGGCCGTGGAATAAAGAATACTATCAACCGGACAATTCCTATTCACGCACCAAAAAAGGGGTGGATATTGAGCGTGTGGCGTTTTTTGCTACCGCGCTGACCACGGTAATTTCAGCGCTTTTTGGTGCGATCCCGGGTTCGTTTTTCGGCAATGGATTTGAAGTCTTTTTGGCCGAAAATATTATCAGAATCCCAGAAAAAACCACGATGGAGTATTCAGTCATCGGACATTTGCACATTATGTTAGCGCTGATCGCAATCATGATCACGCTCATCATTGGTCGCTGGCTGAATTTTAAGGGAATTCTTCACAAGTTTGCCTTGCCACTCATGATTCTGGGTACTGTTGTACTTAATCTCGGAGTATGGGGGGTAGCTACCCCGCTCGAACCTATCGCTCATATGGTTATTTACACAGGCGCAACGCCCTCCATGTTGGCGGCACTCCTTCTGCTCGTTTGGAGCTGGAATAAACTTATACGCGATGGCACAGCCAATATACAGAAACCAACTTTCGGACAAAAACTTGGTGCATTGGTACGTGATCCACTCAAGTTTGGCCCAACATGGCAGATGCTTTATATGAACTTCACAACCAGTTTTCTAGGTATCTTCATGGCAATACGTCTGGATGAAATATTCCGGGTCTGGCCAGCGCGCGAGGAGCGAATTGAACTGACCGGCCATTGGCATGCGCTCTCGGCGATCATCGCCACCATCATCCTGCTTTACTATGGCAATATCATCGGATTAAAAGGAAAAGTACGCCAACTTTATGGGTGGGGAATCATCCTGTTTTCTGACATAGCGCTGGCTGGCGTGACCATCTTTGAGATGAAACGGCTTTTTATAACTGAAGCTGAACAGCAGCCGTTGGTTAATGGTCTGATGTATGCCATTGACTTTGGGCTCGGCGCTTTGTTGGTGTTGCTCGCAATCGTCATGGTTTGGAGGCTGACAGATCTTTTCAAAAAGAAAGGCAAATGGACTGTCGAAAAAGAACAGGAACTCTCAGAGGAGGTGGCGGATTGAAAAAGTTGATTCCAACTCTCATTATCGTGATCTTTTTATTGACCTTTTGTAAACCTGTGGATCTGAATGCGCCTATGCCTGCTTTTGAAACGGGTGTTAATCCGGATGCCTGGGCAAAAATCCCCGCTGGTGAATTTTACTTTGGTCAGCATAACGACATTCAAACCACTGATGACTATGAAATCATGGTGACCGATGTGACTACTGCTCAATACGCAGCCTTCCTCAACAAAGCCCTTGCGGATGGCTATGTCAAAGTGGATGGCGATCAAATCGTAGGTTATTATCCCGGCGATGAATTCCACGGAGTCAAACACGAGGAATTAATAGCAGAGGGAGATTGGCAATTTATTCCATTGAATGATCCGTCCCAACGGATCAAGTTTGATGGAGAAGAATTTTCATCACAAACTGGGTATGAGAATCATCCAATGACGATGGTCACCTGGTTCGGAGCATGGGGCTACTGCGACTACTTTGATGAGCATCTGCCCTCCGAGCTCGAATGGGAGAAAGCAGCTCGTGGATCTGATACACGTCCCTTCCCCTGGGGAGAAGATATTAAGAGAGAGAACGCGAATTTTTACTCAAGCCGTGATCCTTATGAGGATATGCATACCTTTGGCTCCCGAACTACCCCGGTTGGTTTCTACAACGGACAGTCTTATGATGGATATATAACCTTGGATTCTTCATCTCCTTACGGTTTATATGATATGGCTGGAAATGTCTGGCAATGGACAAGCAATGTGTACGAAGGTATGCACTATCGTTTTATGCGCGGCGGTTCAAAAGACACCTATGATATGGACCTTCGCATCTGGACGAGGAATAACGCCACGCCCACCTATTTCAGCCCCGGTGTTGGTTTCCGCTGTGTTCGGAACACTAACAATTGAACGAAACACACTCGAGCATTGATGCCGCACACTTTTGTGAGTAAATATGATAAAGAGACTGTTTGAAAAAATCCGTCTATTTTGGCCGCTGACCAAGAGCTTGCAAACTGGTTTGTTGGTAGCCACAGGCATGGCCGGATACATGTCAGCGCGCTGCCCCGTGCATAACCTTAGCACCATGTTAGGTTTGTTTTTTAGTTTATTGGCTTCGATTGCGGGAAGCACCATTCTCAACATGTGGTGGGACCGTGATATTGATTCAAAAATGGAACGAACGAAAGCCCGTCCTCTTGCATCTGGAAAGATCAAACCGAAAGAAGCCTTATGGGTTGGGTTGATTATTTCCTTCCTGGGTGTAGGCATGGCGCTTTTCATGAACATCGGATTCGGGATAATCATCTTTGCCGGTCTGTTTTTCGATTTCGTCGTGTATACCATCTGGCTGAAACGAAGAACATGCTGGAGCATCGTTTGGGGTGGAATATCAGGAGGTATGCCGATTCTTGCTGGCAGATTCCTCGGTATAGGCAGTCTTGACTGGATTGGAGTTGTCTTGGCGTTGGGAATCCTGTTATGGATCCCGACTCACATCCTAACCTTTAATATGCGTTATGCTAAAGACTACCTTAATGCTGAAATTCCAACTGTCGTATCAGTTTATGGTGTAAAAGTAAATCACGCAATAATTGCTGGTTCGAGCATCCTCGCAGCTATTGCAATGGGGATGGCGTCGTGGGGAATTGGAATAACATGGGGCTGCTTGCGTTTGCTAAGTGTCCTTTCGGTAGGGTTGATTTTGTTAGCAATATTTTTGATCTTTCGTCCATCAGAACGCATCAACTTTGGACTTTTTAAGTATGCTTCAATCTATATGCTTTCATCAATGCTTTTGATGGTCGTTTAATGGAAATCAATCTTGACCAGTTACTTAGATTTAAACCCGCTGTACACAAAGAATGGTTATACCTTTCTGCAGGTTTTGCCTGGTTTGGGGTGGGAGTATTGTTAATCAGCTTTGCTGTAGGTTGGCTAAAACCAGACATTGCTTCTAACGTGCTTCTATTAGTTTCATCAGGTCTAGCTTTAGCTGGCTGCATCTATTATTTTGGATTTTCAAAGCTGGCAAAAAAGAATATTAATCGTATAGGTAATTTGAAAGGCGAAAAGGTCTGTTTATTTGCATTTCAGGGATGGACGAGCTATCCGCTGATTTTGATTATGATGTCTCTTGGCATCTACCTGCGCACTTATTCACCGATTCCAAAATCTTTTTTAGCCATCCTGTATCTGGGAATCGGTGGTGGTTTGTTTTCTGCCAGCCTGCATTACTTTGAAAAAGCAGCACGCGTTCATCATAAAAAAAATCCAGAGACGAAAATTCCATGAAAATAACTATCCTGGATCGAATTCTACTTTTCATCACAAGCTTGGTCTCCGCTTACCAGATTGCAGTTGGTATTGAAGGTTTCAGCACATTACCAATGATCTCCTACTCAATAGCTTTTGGTGTTTTGCTTATCGCTACATTGTTGATGCTTATCCTTGGCCTTGAGGTTCTGGATTCAGCTATCGTGGTCATCGTTTCGACGATCATTCCACTCAGTCTTGCAACAGGACTCGTCTGGCAACATCTTCCAAATTTCAAGCTCCCTTATTCAATTTTTGCCATAGCTGGTCTATTTGCAATAATCGTTACCAGAGCAATTACCATAAAAAACAGGCTGCCCTTATTTGTTCTGATCTTTGTGCATGGGGTTGCCGGATTGACAATTTTCCTTGTCCCGCTCATGCTGGTGCTTTCAGGTCGAATGCCACTCGGTTATATTCTGCTGAGTATTGGTGGCGCACTCATGGGTTTGGGTGGACTACTTTTGGCATTGCACAAAGCAGGTAAACCTTATCTTTCACGCAAGACGATTATCCAAATTCTACCTGGGTTGTTGCTATTAATGACAGTTCTATTTGTGATTGGTTTTGCGTTGACATAATTTCTCTCATTGGTACCAAAATAATATTATTTAAAAACCAAAAAGGAGGAACGTATGAGAAACAAATGGTGGGCAAAACTATTGCGGATCATTGGAATCGTGTTAATGAGTCTCACGGCAGCGTTTACCCTGATGGGCGGCGCAGGTACATCTTGTGTGGCACTAAATCCAACAGGATTTGGTGGTAAATTTGCCGGAATCGCTTCATTCCAGTGGCTGTGGATCTTGTTCGTTCTGATCGGTGTTGCTGCAGGAATTCTGGGAGTTCGTGCAGTGGTGTTGCTTATCAAAGGAAGCAAAAAGGCATATCGCACTGCCGTCTTTGCCTTGTTACTCGGAACAGTCATAAATGCAATCCATTTGTTTGCCTCGCGTGCGCTGCGGGGAGCATCCATGCCAGTGGATGGCGTTTTATATACCAATATCCTTACATTGTTGGTCTTTCTTTTCTTCCGTATTCCTGGAATTTGGAAAAGTGTGAATTTTGAGAAACCTGCCGAGAACAAACAGGTAGGTAGAGCGCGGCTGCTTTTTCATTGATGATTGTTGGGGTGCTCACCCTCACAATTCAATTTTTAATGGCCCCGACCCATACCCTTGATGGGATTAATTACGCAAATGTCTGGCATGTGGTTATGTCTATTATCGGCTCAGGTTTGATTCTTGCAGGAATCTTTACTGCTCTTTCTCACCGCTTCTCCCCGATCAGCGTAAAGACATTATCGACTGACAAAAAATTGCAAGAAAGAAATTAAAGCTATTAATTTATCCTCTTGATAACAAAGAAATCATAAAGGGGTATGGTTTTATATATATGCTATTGAAATTGGTCTCGATAACAATAATTCTTTATCGTGTCTTTTGGATTGAAAAATGCCCGGCTTGGAGAGAATGCTGACTTCATTATCCATTAGGACACACGACTGAATAATCCTTAGTCCTTTAAAGTATTGGCGTTTCTTATTCATAACTTGTAAAAAATGCGTCAATTAACGCCTTATGGTCTCCCATACAAATCATATGGTGGTTGGCAATTGGCCTGGTCGTGAAATAGGATATCTGCTCCGGCAGTCGAATCCGGATCTGGGTTCGGCACATGCACCCTTCATGCAGGTTCTCAATAATCTGTCCATTCTGAGCGAAATATTCTTTAAAATTCTCTCTGCATTTAAAAACCGTGCAGGCATCCAATGGAAGTTCAGCTGCAATTGAAATACCCAGGCCGCTCTCAAAGTGGGTCGTAAGCTGGTATCGATCAGGCATATTCAAAGGTAAAACACAGTGTGCGAAGACCATTTCTTGCTGTTCTGGATATAATCTACCCGGGTTCGCCATGAAAACCGGCTGACCAGTTAATTCGCTTAGCACCGTCATGGAGATCAGGGAACGGTTGTCTCCTTCGCAAGCCGCATGAATACCCTCTGCATTCAAAATCGCAAGTGCAAGACAACCTGAGATGCATGCTGGCTGCAAGATATCAAAACATCGGATCGTGATACCGTTAAGTTCATATCTGTCGACAAGGCGGCGGACAGCGCCATAGACACCCAGGGCTCGTTTAGTTTCCGTGGAATCATATCCCTTACGTTTGATCTCTTCAGTGAACTGATTGTCCACATACGTATTCTTCGCAACTTCTGACAAAAGCTCATCCATCGAGATATGAACCATATCCATACCGCTTGCAGTCTTCAATACCACCGGATCAGCATTGCTCGCGATCAACCAAGTCGATTCATCGGTTGAACCAAGTCGGTAGCCTTTCAAGCGATCTTTCACTGTGTTGATCTTGACGATCTGCGCTAGTTTTCGACCGATGGACCCGGTATCACCATGAATGATCTCGCCTTTCTTCCCGCTTTCCTGCAGGAAGGCCAGAATCTCCATGGCAGCTGCCAGTGAATTGTGTGTTCGGCGCGTCAACAAATAATAAGGCCCTTCGATCATATTAAAACTTTTAACAAACTGTTGCTCCGATCCACCTGAAGCGACAAAGAAAATATGTGTATGTTGAACTGCGAAAGCTTGTTCATCAGCGATAAACAACTCCTCCCCCATAGTCTTGCTTACTTCTTTCAAGAAAGCCAGAGCCGATTCGTCAAAGTCGGGATCGTTGTTTTTGTTCGGTGATTTAATATAAAATATGCCAAGGCTCATGGTTGTTCATCTCCAATTTATTTGCAGAGTAATTGATTAATAATAAACCAAAAAACATTCAAGGCAAATAGTTATTTGCATTGCCTATCAAGATAAGTTCGAGAAAAACAAAAACCCCAAAAAGTAGTGGAAAAAACCATGGATTATTATCGAATCCATTGCGTTACCTAGGTGTAAAAGACACCTGAAGGTGTCTTTTTGGTGGATTGAATCCCTAATGAGGGGATGATAACCACTCCCCGCTACTAACTAACACAAGAAAAATCTGGTGTTTTGGATTACGAAAAATATTAATTTTTAGCTAAATGAAAAATTTTTTCGGTGGTTAGCTTAGCTTCCAAAATTAGTAGAATAATATACACAAAATTTAAAACCAATATACCGAAACAGTTCTTATAAATTCAGTAGATTAACTTTATACCTACATAATTGGAACGGAATCTATCCCGATATGGTTGTCCTTTATTGCTAGAATTGTATTTTCATTAACTTCCAACACGATATTCGTATCATTCTCAATTAGCTCAACAATGCTTTTTCTTGGCCCGTTTCGCCAATCATCGCTTCCGTAGAATTTTTCCTGGCTGGCAATTCTTTCGGCGTCATCGGTAAAAGCACGCATTAGCACATACGAATTTTCATCATGCACGGATGGGCCAAATGCCACAACATCAATACCCCATTTCATCATCAATGGATATGAATCCAAAGAAACAAGACGGTGAAATTCATCTCTTTTTCCATCTTTAATGATGTATGACCTAATTTCAATAACACTTTTCATTAATATTGCTCCTTGGTTTTCGGGTTTATAGTAACCAGTCACAACAATAAACACTTCAGTATTTAGCAATTCAGTTTCTTAAATTATCCCGTGTTATGGATTATGTTCAATATCTATTATTTCCTGGGTTATTGTAACTCTTTCACTCGAAACGAAATACAAGTTGGTAAAACATTTTTTATCTGATGTTGACCTAAATATTTCGTGAGCTTAAGGGATCGAAGATTAATAACTCAATATGGTTTTAATTAATCACTTGTGAATGTGTTTTGGCTTTACTTGATCTTGGTGAGGCAGAATCTTTTGCTGGTTGCTTGCGAATTGTGATCAATGGGTTGGATATGAACTGTGATGTCATCAAGTGTAAAAACCCCGAAGGGGTTTGGCTTGGCGATATATGATAAACTCATTTTATTATTTCTATAACCAATAGTTAGTTTATCCCAATTCCAATAGGGTTGATACAGAGTAAAAATTTCATGGAATCAATTTGCGAGTTATATAAAATAGGAAACGGTCCCTCCAGCAGCCATACAATGGGTCCGCGAAAAGCTGCAGAGGTGTTCAGCTCGCGCACCTCCGATGCAACATCGTATCGGGTGACTTTATTTGGAAGCCTGGCAGCCACAGGCCGGGGACATTTGACAGATATCACCATTGTGAATGCAATGTACCCAAAACAAGTTGAATTTATTTGGAAACCGGATGAATTACTTCCACTTCATCCAAACGGTATGCGCTTTGAAGCCCTCAATAGCACTCAAAAAGTCACTGATATCTGGGAAGTTTACAGCCCGGGTGGTGGGGTCATTACCGACAGTTCAAAAAACCTAAATTCAAAACGAATATATCCACATGAGATCATGTCAGATATTTTAAGAGAGTGTACTCAGGTTGGCAAATCTTTTTGGGAATATGTACTAGATTACGAAGATGATTCTTTTTCTTCATATTTGCACGAAGTATGGTCTGCGATGAAAGACAGCATCAATCGCGGATTGATATCTGAAGGCGTACTACCTGGTGGATTAGGAGTCTCACGGCGAGCCCGTAACATCTATCGAAAAATTGAAACATCGGGTGAAAAATTAAAAAAAGAAGGCTTTTTGCCTGCTTATGCCCTTGCAGTGGCTGAAGAAAACGCTATGGGTGAAAGAATTGTAACCGCTCCAACTTGCGGTTCCGCGGGGATTCTGCCTGCCGTTTTACGTTACGTCGAAGAGACTTTTGAGACCACCGAATTGGATATTTTACATGCGCTCGCAACGGCAGGTCTGATTGGCAACTTGATAAAAACAAATGCATCCATCTCTGGCGCTGAGGTTGGCTGCCAGGGTGAAGTTGGTTCTGCATGTTCCATGGCTGCTGCCGCCGCAGCCCAAATGATGGGCGGATCCATCCGGCAAGTTGAATACGCTGCAGAAATGGGGTTGGAACATCATTTAGGTCTGACATGTGATCCGGTCAATGGGCTGGTGCAAATCCCCTGTATTGAACGCAATGCCTTCGCGGCAACCAGAGCACTGGACTGCGCCACATTTGCCCTTTATTCAGACGGAAGTCACCGGATTTCATTTGATGAGGTCGTAAGAGTCATGGCAAAAACTGGCCGTGACTTGCCCCATGTCTATCGCGAAACCGCAGAAGGTGGACTTGCGATAGTTTACCGCTTCCCTCCTGGAAAACCACAATAATAATTGCTCGAATAATTTACTTTGCAAAAAGTAATCCCTTTGTATTTTGATGGAATGTATTTTTTAACAAAAAAAGTGCTAAACTATAGTGTGTTCCCCAAAATATCGCCGAAATAAGGCGAAAACAATAGAACCTTAATCTGCATATGGAAATTAAGAATTTTTTCCATTTTCTCTTCTGAATCGATTTTTTGTCGTTACAGGGGGTATTGATGAAAGATAATCAAAAAGCCAAAAGCCAACAGAAAAACGGGTTATCCGAACTCTATCAACATGTCTCAAACCCTGGGGACTTTAATCAAATCGAAGAACAACTTCGAATTTTTATGTGCGCAGTTGAACAAAATCCTGTTTCCGTCGTGATCACCGATATCGATGGAGTTATTAAGTATGTCAATCCAATGTTCACAGAGATTACTGGGTATTCTTTTATAGATGTTGTTGGTAAAAACCCCAGTATCCTAAAATCAGGGCATACTACGGCTGAAGAATATGCCTCCCTTTGGCAGACAATTAAGTCTGGCAAGACCTGGCATGGAAAATTTTACAACCGCAAAAAAAATGGTGAATTATTTTGGGAAACCATTTCCATATCGCCAGTGATAGACAAGCAGGGTGTCATAACTCATTTTGTGGCGATTAAGGAAGATCTCACTTATCGCAGACTTGTGGAAGAAACACTTGAAAAAGAACGACGTTTGTTGCGAGCTGTCGTTGATAATATACCCGATCAAATATTTGTCCATGATCGAGAATGCCGTTTTGTTCTCAATAACCTTAGTGACGCCAGGGTTATTGGGGTTAATGACCCGGCTCTTCTTGTAGGCAAAAGTGATATGGATTTCTACCCACCTGAGCTTGCGGCAAGTTATCAGGCTAATGATCGTCAGGTGATGGATACAGATCAACCTGTAATTGTTGAAGAGGAACCCAGTGTTACAGCAAGTGGACAAAAGCGTTGGGTTAGCGCCATAAAAGTTCCGTTCCACGATAACCAGGGCAAGGTGATCGGGTTGGTGGGTATTGCCCGCGATGTTACCAAACGCAAATTAGCTGAAGACGAATTGTTTCGCTCGCGGCAAATGCTCCAACTTGTCGTTGAAAATATTCCCATGCTGGCATTTTGGAAGGACAGCAACCTGGTTTATATGGGGTGCAACCAGGCTTTTGCAACCCAAATGGGGCTTTCCTCTCCAGCAGATATCGTTGGGAAATCCGATTTTGATCTTCCGTGGAAAGCTTTTGCCCAACAATATCGGGATGATGATCAAAGTGTCATCGATATGGATTCCCCCAAGCTGGGAGTTGAAGAACCCACCTTCCGACCAGATAGTTCTCAGGTTTGGGGTAGAACCAATAAAATCCCCTTGCATGACCGAGACGGAAAAGTAATTGGATTATTAGTCACTTCTGAAGACATCACTGAACGCAGGCTGGCAGAACAAGAAATTGCAAAAGCGAATGAAAAACTGATCTCTTGGGTCAATGACCTCGAAATACGCAATCAAGAAGCAAACCTGCTTCGTCAAATGGGTGATTTACTTCAAGTAAGTAATGAACGTGAAGAATACTTTACCATTATTAAGGAATACGTTCCCCAGTTGTTTCCCAATACTTCGGGGGCATTATTCATCCAAAACAATTCACAATCCTCTGTCGAAGCTATGACGGTTTGGGGAAGAAACCTTCAAAGTGAAACTTCTTTTGCTCCAAGCGATTGTTGGGCTATGCGCCGAGGTCAGATTTATCATGGCAATTCATCAAAACCTGGGCTGACCTGCCGGCATATTAAAAAACCATTTTTTGGACACTATTTTGAAGTTCCAATGATGGCCTCCGGAGAAATGATCGGCGTGTTACATATTGAACAAGGGGAAGAAACCGTACCACTAGAAAATATCCGGGACCTGGCACATGCTCTCGCAGACCATCTTTCACTTTCGCTTTCAAACTTGAAACTTCGTGAAACATTACGGATTCAATCCATTCGTGACGCCCTTACCGGCTTGTTTAACAGGCGCTATATGGAAGAATCTCTTGCCCGTGAAATTCCCCGGGCGATGCGTAAAAATACACCCGTTGGGATTATCATGCTGGATATTGACCATTTTAGAGATTTTAACAATACATATGGACATGAAGCTGGAAATGTTGTTTTGCGTGAGATTGGCGCACAACTTCAAACCCAAATAAGGGGTGAAGATATTACCTGTCGTTATGGTGGTGAAGAATTTATACTCATATTGCCCGAGGCTAACCAGGAAGTAACCTTGCAACGCGCTGAACGAATTCGAGAAGCCATCAAGTCAATCAGGGTCGAATATCACCGCCAACCCCTGGGAGTGATCACCGTTTCTTTAGGTGTTGCAATATTCCCTGAGCACAGTTCAACAGTGGAAGGAATCCTGGAAAAAGCAGATGAGGCTCTTTATATCGCAAAACATAATGGCCGTGACAGGGTAGAGATCGCTTCAATATCTTAGTCAACAACTTATTCAAGGTAGGCGCACTAACCTACGCGTAAGAATTTAACTAAAATTTATTTAGACACTCTCACTTGGAAAACAAAATATTGGTAGTCAGGCTGATAATTCATCCAATAATTCTTGCGCCCATTCTCTGGCAACCCCATGTGAGCGAATTCCATAATCCAGCGTTTTAAACTGGTAGCCGTGCAGTTTTTTTTCTTCATCGGATAATTGCAACTGTGATAAATATTGAGAAAGTTGATTTAATGACTCTTCCATATTAATGATCGCCGAAATGATGTTTTCAAGAATTTTTCTTTTCTCATCATCTGAATCGATTAATCCCAGAAAAAACACCTTGCATAAAGCCATGGTTTCAAGCTTATTTCCATCAATATCAGCATGCATCCATTGGAAAAAATGAGCTATGCCTGCAGCAGTGATATGGTAGATTTTTTTATTACGTCCATTCTCAACCAATTCAATAAATGTGATTTCTTTTAATTCAAGCAGTTTCTTAATCGCGCTTAGAATACTGCCGTAGCTGGCGCTGTAAATTAATGCAATACCTGATTTAAAAGCCTGGTTAAGTTGATAAACCGTTAGATCCTGAACCATTAATAAACCCAAGATAACTATATCCATGTGATTCTCCACTTATTATTATAGCTGCAATATTTCTTTTCGTAATATCTGATATTGACACTTGCAACTTTTAATATTACTATTCGTTATATAGTTATTAGTAATATAAAAAGGAGAAAAAATAATGAAGGTCATAAAAATCTTGGGAATAACAGTTCTAATTCTTGTGATCGTTATCGGTGGGTTTTTTTGGTTAAGTTCCAAGCCTGTTACCAGAGATCAAGCCAATTCTTTGATCAAGGGATATGTTGAAAATAGCCTGAATGATAAGAAATCTATTTATTCTGCATTGGTCTACATTGACGCCCCCAGAAAAGATTTAATGTTGAAATATACGACAGGAAAATCGAACGGAGAAATGATCAAAACTGACCAACCTTTTCATATTGCCAGTGTTGGAAAGTTATTTACGGCCACGTTAATTGGTAGTTTGATTGATGATGGAAAGATCCAATTAAGCGATCCAATAAGTTTATATCTGGATAAAGCCTTACTTGAAAACCTCTTCGTATTTGAAGGCGTTGATTACGAAGACCAGGTAACTATTCAACAACTACTTTCACACACTAGCGGAGTGGCAGACTATTTTGCTCTTGAGGACAACGGATTGATGGAGTCTCTTTATCTTACTCCAGATAAGTTCTTTACCCCGCAAGATTTAGTGAAATTTACACAAGATTATCAGCATGCCTATTTCGCACCCGGAAATGGCTACCATTATTCCGACACCGGTTACATCCTACTTGGGTTAATCATTGAATCTATTACTAAGAAGCCTTTTCACGAAAATCTACATGAAGTAATTTTTGACCCCTTGGAAATGAATGATACCTATTTGATGTTTTATTCTGAACCCAAAAATGGAAAACGTCCGATCGCAGAAGCCTGGGTCAACGGTCATGAAATCAGCGAATTTCAAAGTGTCAGCATCGATTGGGCTGGCGGCGGAGTGATCTCCACACTTGATGATCTGGCATTATATATCAGATCTTTGTACCAGGGGAAGATCATCACTCCAGAAACCCTCGATACCCTAAATAAATTTGACTATGAATTTATGCCAGGTATTGCCTACGGGAATGGATTCATGCAAATGCAATTTGAAAAATTCATGCCCACACTGGGATTTTTACCCAGAATGACCGGGCATATGGGTGTGCTGGGAACACAACTCTTTTATGACCAATCTTCTGATATGGTTTACGTATCCAGTTTTGGGTCCTCTGACGCTACTGCGTCCAGCGTTCAAACCATGATTCAAATACTTTCGACAGTCTATCGAATCAAGTAAATTACATCACAAGTGATATATACAGAGCTCAAAAAGACGTCTTTTTGAGCTCTGTAAACATTTGCTAGGTCATCTCAAAAACTCTTCCCTGTTATTGTGAATTGTTCAAAAATAATAAGGCATATTTTTCTTATTAAGTTTCAAAATAATTGGAGTAATCCAATTAGGTCAAATTAAAGTAAAATGAATTTTTTACGCCATGCGTTTTGTTGCAGAGTATCTCATAATTAGGCAGGAAAACAGTGGAAATTTTTGGAGATACGAATGGGTGATCAAGTAGCAAAACTTAAAAAAATATTTAACGATTATCCGCGGGCCTTCTGGACCTATAACCTCATTGTGTTTATTGATCACCTGGGTGGATTCATGCTCTACCCATTTTTTGCATTGTATCTCACGAAGAAATTTGAAATTGGCATGTCAACCGTGGGCATCCTCTTTGCTGTGTTCTCAGTTTCAGGCATGGTCGGCAATGCACTCGGCGGCGCACTTGCAGATCGCCTCGGCCGTAAAGGGGTAATTATTGCCAGTCTGCTCCTTTCTGCGTTAAGTGCATTGGGAATGGGGTTTGCCCCGACCTTGGCTATATTCATTGCCGTTTCTGTAATTGTTGGTACCTTGAGTAGTATTGGTGGTCCAGCTCACGAAGCTGTGATTGCCGATCTGCTCCCACCCGAAAAACGTGCCGAAGGGTATGGAATTTTTCGGGTAGTATTCAACGTTTCGGCTATCATTGCACCGCCAGTTGCAGGTTTTCTCGTTGCAAACTCATACCTCACATTATTTGTCGTCGATTCAGTGATTAGTGTAATTGCGGCAATTATTGTGGTGTTCGCCTTACCTGAAACCAAACCTCAAGGTCAACCTGATGCGAAACCCGAAACCTTAAAACAGACTTTTGCCGGTTATTCTCATGTATTTAAAGATGGACCTTTTTTATTATTCATCGCGATAACAGTATTAATGACTCTTGTCTACACAAACATGAACACAACCCTTGGCGTATTCCTGCGCGATTATCGAGGGGTGAAAGAAATATCATATGGAACACTCCTGAGTATCAATGCAATTATTGTTGTAGTACTGCAATTCTGGGTCACACGTAAACTTGAAAAATATAAGCCCATGCTCATGATGGCAATCGGATCCCTATTATATGCAGTCGGTTTTGCCATGTATGGGTTCGTCACAGGGTTCACCCTTTTTATCACAGCTATGGTTGTTATTACGATCGGTGAGATGGTCGTAGCTCCATTCCAACAATCCATTGTCGCGGGTTTTGCACCAGAAGACATGCGAGGACGCTATATGGCGGTTTCAGGATTGACCTGGAGTATTGCCTTTACAATTGGTCCATATTTTGCCGGGCTGCTCCTCGACAGTAAAAATCCAAACATGCTCTGGTATATCAGCGGCTTGGTCGGATTGATAGCCACATTCGGTTTTCTTCTAATAAATAATAAAAAACTGCGCTCAACCCCAAATGAGAGTAATAAACCTCACGAACTGGATTCCCCGAACAAACCAACTGGTCAATAAAATTTGGGTGAGAAAATATAAAAATACGCAATCATTCTTTAAACGAAGTATTCTGAGCAGGCGTTTATTGCTTTGCTAATGGCAGCCTGGATAATTTTTCTTTAAGCATTGAAGTCAGGTGTTTTCGGGTTTCAGAAGTCAGCGATTCAAAGACCTGAAACTGCAAGGCCTTCGTCTTTCTATCCAATTTTGAGTACCTAATAAATAAGTTTTTAAAAATAAATTAGATCTCGAAGCTTGGATACTATATGGTGGGATTAGCCGTCAGTAAATTAGTATGCTGTAAAATTTGAAAACGGCAGCCCTAAAAAAGTAATCTCCAATAAAACAAAATAGCATGGAAACATATATAATTAATTATTAAGATTTAGTTTACGCGCGAAAGAAAACACTTGCGGGATCACTTTCGAGAATTTAAACGTAAAGTAATAGCGGAGGAATGGTTATGAAAACAACACAGCACCCACTGATTGATATTAACACCGCGGATGAAAAACTTTTAGCCACTTCGTTAAAAATCAGCCTCCGCCTGGCAAAACGTATTATTGCTTTTCGGCCTTACGAAAAAATTGATCAATTGAACCAGGTTTGGGGCGTAGACTCTGCCACACTTGAACGGATTAAAACCCATTGCAAAATTGAATCTGAAGAACCAATTCAGACAATTGAAATTTCACCTTCACCAGTAGAACCTGAACCCCAATTATCAACCGCCCACTTTACCATTTCAAATGAAGTGCTTGAAGAATCCGTTCTTGCCACCGATCAAAAAGAATCTCAAGTTAAAGAAAAAGACAAGGTCAATTCCAACCTGAATCTTCTGCTCTTTTTCATCATACTGATAGGAGCCTTCTTCAGGTTTAACGGAATTAACTGGGACCTGAATAAGCATCAGCATCCTGATGAACGTTATATTACCGATGTTGCAACGAATATCCAAACTGTATCAAGTTTAAAAGAATACTTCGACACAGCCAACAGCACAATGAACCCCGTAAATCACGGTTCTTACACCTACGGCATGCTGCCGCTATTCACAACACGTATAGTGGCAGAAATCATTCACAAAACCTCTTATGATCAAATTGTACTGGTCGGCAGGGTAATTTCAGGCGTCTTTGACATGCTCGCATTGTGGATGATCTACCTGTTGGCAAAAAAACTTTTCGGAAAAAAAACTGGTGTACTCGCGGCTGGTTTATATGCGGCGGCTGTTTTTCTGATTCAAATGTCTCACTTTTTCACAGTGGATTCATTCTGTACAGTCTTTGTCATTTTGGCTGTCTACCTGGCGCTTAATGCACTTCAAATTACAAACCCAAAATTCAGGTTGGATTGGTAAAAACTTGTTTATTTTGGTCTTTTTGGGTTAGTCGTGGGGATGGCCGGTGCCTGTAAAATTAACGCACTCCCTGTTTTTGCCGTGATAATTCTAGCCGCCTTCATCCACTTTATGGGCACACGAAAACAAAGCGGTTTTGGAAACCAGTTGCTTATTTTATTGACAGGTTTGATCCTGGCCGCCTTGACCATGGCAGTTGGTTTCAGAATCTTCCAACCCTACGCGTTTATGGGGCCGGGATTCTTTGGCCTGGGATTCAATCAAAGATGGATTGACACTATTAAGGAAGTGACCAACCAGGTCGCCGGATTCTCGGAATGGCCGCCCAACCATCATTGGACAAACAGACCATTATCATACGCCTGGGTAAACATGGTGGTCTGGGGTATGGGTATTCCGTTGGGGATTGCCGGCTGGGCAGGCTGGGCTTGGTCGGCTTTTCGGATGTGGAAAGGCGAGTGGCGAATTCATGTTTTGCCATTCGCATGGGTGTTGGTTTATTTCGTCTGGCAGAATCTGCAATTTTGGCGCTATATGCGCTATTTCTTGATCATTTACCCCTTCATTATTATGTTTGCTGCATGGGCTCTTATGCAGTTATGGGAGAAGACCAGAGAAAGCAGGCAGGCTTTCTCACAATTCAAATTCCAGATTCGGCATCCTTTGTCTGGGTTGCAACCGATTTGGAAGGGTCTTTCAGTCTTTGCAATTCTCGGCATTGTGCTGCTTTATACCTATGGTTATGCTTTCGGATTCGCAAAAATATACACGCGTACATTGACGCGTATTGCCGCATCAAATTGGATCATTGACAATATCCAGGGTCCGCTTAATTTGAAAGTGGATACCGAAAATGGACAGGACAACTATCCGATCACGATGATCAATCGTTGGACTCTTGAACCGGGAGATACCCCTGAAATAGATGTTCATGTCGCCGCAGACGGTTCTGTCAATTCGGTGACGGCACAAGATATTCAACAAGTTGGAGTCAATATCTATTTTAGGATCGCCAAACAGGAAAATGGTGATGAAATTGTCGTTGAAGGTCGCCTACCTGTTGCCGATGATGACACTTCCACCTCTCTTGATATTCGATTTGGCGAAATCACACTAATCAAAGATGCAACTTATTACTTCAGTTACAAAGTGACCAATAGCAGTTCCTATACATTATCTGATGTCTCGCTGCAAAAAGACGATGACGAGAACACGAAAATCCCCCTGGTTTGGGAAACCGTCGATCTCGACACGACCACTCCGACCGAGGGGAAACTAAAAATTGTTCCCCTGGCCGATGTTCCATTAAACCATTTGAAAATTAACCATTTCGAACAATCTTTTAATATTACCCAAACCACTCTCAAAATAAGTTTGCTTAAAGATGGAGACGAAAACAATCCATTGAGCAGTGCCAGCCAAACGATAACTTTCGACCAACCTGGATTGAGTTTAGCCCCAACATTTACACTTCCTAAAATGGATGTAAGCCGCGGCAGTGTTTATCAGTTAAGGTATGAAATTACTGCCGGGGGACCGATTCGATTGTTGGCAGAACCCTACGCACTTGAAACTTCATGGGATGACGCCCTGCCATTGGCAGTGAAATACCTTGATCCTCTGGGAGGCATCTATCAACCTCTAAATTTACAGACCTACGAACCGGATACACCCGAAAAACGCAAGAAGATGATCGATATCCTCGACAAAAGCCATTTTCTAGTCATACCATCCAACCGCAGTTATGATTCAATGCCTCGCCTGCCAAATCGCTACCCAATGACCACCAGGTATTACCAGGAATTATTTGACTGTGCCAACTGCATTGGTGACGACCTTGAAAACAAAGCTTACGGCCTGAACACCGGTTTTATCAGCCCGCTCGGGTTTGAATTGGTAGCCGTGTTCGTTAGCAATCCATCAATTGGTCCTTTCCAACTTAACGATCAATCAGCCGATGAATCTTTTACAGTCTACGACCACCCCAAAGTGTTAATATTCAAGAAAAGCGCAGATTTTTCAATCGAACACGTTGAAGAAATTTTTAACAGTATTGACCTTGATAATGTTCTCTTCCAATCCCCAATGTCTTACACTAAAGCTCCGACCGCAATGGAGCTTCCGCAGATAAAACTGGCTGCACAAAAAATTGGCGGTACATGGTCAGCCATGTTCGACCGATTATCTGCTGTAAATACCAGCCAGGTATTTGGGACCATCGTTTGGTATCTTGTTTTACTAATACTGGGCTTATTAGTTTTCCCGTTGGTGTTTACCGTTTTTGCTGGTTTACCAGACCGCGGATATCCGCTGGCAAGAATGGCTGCCTTGCTGTTGACTGCCTGGATCTCATGGATATTAAGCAGCTTAAACATCCTGGCATTTACTCGCTGGTCTATCCTGCTTGCTGTTGGATTATTAATTGCGCTAAGTGTTTATTTTGGAATACGCAAAAAGGTCGTCCTCATTCAATATTTCAAATTAAGCTGGAAATATCTACTAAGCGTCGAGATCATCTTTGCCGTGGTTTTCGTGTTCATGCTTGTCATCAGGATCAACAATCCAGACCTATGGCAGCCCTGGATGGGCGGCGAAAAACCCATGGATTTTGCTTTCTTTAATGCAGTATTAAAAACTGTTTACTTCCCTCCTGAGAATCCATGGTTCTCTGGCCATTACCTTAATTATTATTACTATGGCTACGTAATGGCGACCATCCCCACCAAGCTGATTGGTATAATGCCGTCGATTGCTTACAACCTGATCTTACCCAGTTGGTATGCCATGGCAGGGATCGGTGTTTTCTGTGTAGGCTACAACCTGGTCACCGGGTTGGGCCGCGCAAACGGCCTATTTGGTAATGCTCCATTTACCGATTGGAATGCTGGCACGCACTTCCAAAAATCCACGCGAGGATGGGCTTATTTTGCCGGGTTATTTGCACTGCTCGCCGTGATGCTGTTTGGTAACTTGTACGAAAATAAAATCTTTGTTAAGAGCCTTCCTGAGATGGTGTCGGAAAATTGGGCAGAGATGCACCCTGAAAATCCATCAGGAGGCAAGCTCGCCGCAGCCTGGGATGTCATTACCGGTAAAACCGAAATGCCGGGCAATAACTCACAGTGGTATTTTGAAGCTTCGCGCCCAATTTTAAACGGCAAAGAGGATACTCCCATCGCTGAGTTTCCGTATTTCACATTCTTATACGGTGATATGCATCCGCATATGCTCACCATGCTTTATTACGCCCTTGCGTTTGGATGGATGCTCTCTCTGTTGATCTATCCTATAAACAGGATGAGATGGCCCGAAAGGATTCTCAGCCTTTTCATTGCGGCTATCGTGTTTGGCAGTTTTTCCGCTTCACACACCTGGGATTTCTATCCTTTCCTCGGATTGGCCATAATAACACTTGGTTGGAGCATCTGGCAAACAAAACCCGGACCGGTAAAAACAACCATCCAGGTCATTGCCGGGTTTGTGATCGCCTTTGTTGGACTTGCCATCGCATTTTATGCCCCCTTTAACCACTGGTTCAAGACTGAATACATGGCAGTGGAATTATGGACGGGAGCAAAAACACCTCTCACCGATTACCTGATTGTGTTTGGTCTTTCTTTATACATAGTGATCAGTCTTTTGGTAAAAGAAAGTATTGGCGACCTAAAACAGGCCTATCGCAACTGGCCAGAAAATAAAACCCTGACTAAAGTAGTTGTATTAATTTCGTTGGTGTTGATATATCTTGTCTCTTCCTTGATTTGGAAATCCAACTACCAAGTATTGAGATTGGGGTTGTTTATTCTTATCGGTTTGGGATATCAGGTTTTGTTCAGACGCGGTCAGTCAAACCTGCAGATGTTCACCTGGATTTTATACGGCATCGGTTTCTTGCTAACTTTATTGGTGGAATTTGTTGTACTTAAAGGCGACGTAGGGAGATCAAACATGGTCTTCAGGATGTATATTGAAGCATGGTTCTATTTTGGTATATCAAGCGCACTTGCTTTGACCCTCTTGTTTTCGGGGATTAAGAAGTGGCCCCAATGGATATCCATCCCATGGGTAATCATTCTTGCGCTTCTTGTGATTGGATCATTGAGCTACCCTTACCTGGCAACAGCCAAAAGAATCGCCGATAGATGGCCTGATATTAAAAACCCTCCCAAAACTCTGGATGGGATGGCCTTCATGCTGGGTGAGTCAGATGGTTCAGCGCCAGCAATTTATAATGATGGTGGCAAATTACTAAACATTAGCCGCGATTATGGGGCCATCCAATTTATGCAAGATACCGTTTCAGGTTCGCCAGTAATTGTTGAAGGCAATACCGTTGAATACAAATGGGGATCCCGTTTTTCTGTGCAAACCGGTTTACCCTCCGTTATTGGCTGGAATTGGCATACCCGTCAGCACAATTCCCTTTTAGACGGCGCATGGATCGCGAAACGAATTGATGAAGTTGCAAATTTTTACAATACGATTGATCTTGAGTCTGCCAGGAAATTTATATCCAAATACGATGTGGAGTACATTATTGTCGGTGACCTTGAAAGAGCAAATTATGAACCAGAGGGTTTAGCTAAATTCCAGAATCTAATTATGGAAGGCTCATTAAACATTGTGTACGGAGATAACACTGTGAACACCACTACAATTTATAAGGTGAACACAAGTAACAACTCAGGCAGTAAATAATAATGCTTGGAATATGATATTTAAATAGATGAAAAGGATTTTTTGACTTGTGTCTATAAGCATCGATTAAGCCATTAAGAAAAGCAGGATCATGGAAAATAAAACTATACAAAAAATGCAATGGATAAGAATAGTCTTGTTCTTCATCGCGTGTGCTTTATCTGCATATAGCGTTATTACCAATAAAGTTGAAATTGCATTGTTATCATCCGTGACCCTGTTTTTCGCATTTATCAATCTGAAAAAAAAGACAACCGGCAAAGAAGTTAAAGTCATTTTCAATAGGTATGAATTAACCTCAGATCAATTGGTCTTGTCAATGGCGCTATTTTTCTATGCGATTGTGTCAGGTGTTGCGGCTGCCTTTTTGTCGCCACAAACTTCCAACGGCACAATTTCTTTGATCCTTTGGGTTATCGCAATTGGGCTTTTGTTCGCGACAGGAATAGTTTTTGATAAAATTCACCCCATAAGCTGGAATAAACATGTAAAATCCCTGGACGCCACCGCACGCAGGAATTTTTACCTTGAGGTTGGTGCTGTCACTGCTATCACCTTATTGGCGTTTGTTTTACGGGTTGCCTACCTTGACCGCTATCCCCCATCAATGCATGGAGATGAAGGCGAAATAGGGATGGAAGCATTACGCTTCTTGGGCATTGGAGAACCGATATCACCAATGGGCATTGGATGGGGTCCACTGCCGAATTTATATTTCTTGTGGGAAGCAGGTTTCATCGCGGTATTCGGAAGAAACTTGATCGGGCTAAGACTGGTTTCTGCCTTATTTGGAACCGCGTGTATTCCGCTGGTTTACCTGATTGGCAAAAGAAGCTGGGGGAAAGTAGCCGGTTTTACCGGCGCATGGCTCATTGCGGTAAGTTCATTGAATATCCAATACAGTCGGCTGGCAATCAATAATATCCATACGCTTTTCTTTATGCTTCTTTTTATTTGGTTATTCCTCCAATCCAATTTTGATGATCCATCTAAAACTAAAGAAGAGACAACCACCATTGATGCTGGTTGGTCGGATAATCAAAAGTTTAGAATCACACCTTATATTGCCATGGGAGTTACCGGAGCCATGGCCCAATATATGTATATTGGTTCTCGTTTGATTCCCATTGTGGCATTTTTTATTATCCTGTATCAGTTGTTCCGTAAACGCATCAACCTTGTACAAATCTCTGTCATGCTCATCAGTGCATTGTTAGTTTTTGCCCCCCTTGGGTTGGATTACCTGCGTAATCCAGATCAATTTATATCCAGGTTGAGTACGGTTTCAATTCTTAACCCTGCTAATATACAAAATAATTATGGACTGGATGCGACATTATCCAATAGTCTTTTGAAAATATTAGTCAGTCAATTCGAAAAAAACCTTGGCTTTTTCCTTCAATCCGGTGATGCCGGTTCATTTTATTTCCAAAGTATCCCGGCATTTGATCTTATAACTGCAGTACTATTCTGGCTTGGATTGGGCGTCATTCTAGCCAAACCAAAACGGCTTCCTGAGTTAACCATTATTATATGGTTCTTTATAGGAATTATTTTAGCCGGCGTTATTACGAATGACTCTCCGAATAGCACAAGACTACTCATCTTAACCGCTGTATCATACCTATGTGGAGGCGCTTTCATTCAAAGAACCTGGGATTCAGTCAATAATTTCTACAAACAAATCCCAAATATACATATCTCTCTGGCAGCAATCCTTGCTCCTGCGTTTATCGCAATTTTAACAGCGGTTATGATAATTAACTTTAACTATTATTTTGTTGTCTACGCAAATTCAGGGGTTAACATACTTCCAATTACAATAGCGAAAGAGATTGCTCAAGACTCACCTAATAACCATGTTTTCCTTTTCGGAGATGGAGATCTCTATACGCATCATGGAACCATCAATTACTTGATAGGCGAAGAGAAAGCGATTGATATTACATCACTTGAAGACCTTCCCGAGTTAAAAAAGGATGGAAAAGGAATCATAGTGTTGGCAACATATTCAAATTTCGATCAACTTTCGCAAATCCAATCTCAATACCCTGATGGTAAAGCAACAGATGAATACCAGAATGGAAAATTGGTTTATAAAAAGTTCCAAATTCCAGCTCTACCCTGAATTTACAGTGATCCACCCAGTTGGAATGAGTTAATTGGAATCCATTCAATATCGATATTGTTCATCTATGTATAATTAATGGATAGTTAATGCTAAACATCGTCGGGTTCTAAAATTGCGAAGGATAAGCTTAATTTATCGGCTGTCGACTCATAATTTGCCATTACTATTTTGGGGATCAATATGAAAATTCAACTCAGGCGTCAATTGCCGACTTTATTAAAGCTTATAGCTATTTTGATCGGCATCCTTGCGCAAGCATTAATTAAAAATCATCTTTATGTTTCTATTGGACTTTGGTTAATTGCGTTGGTTGTTCTTTTCTTTGGCACAAGAAAAACGACTAATACAATCATTCCAAAAATCCAGGCCAGTACTTTAACCCACGAAAAGATTTCGTCATGGGGGTATATCTTTTCGATCCTGGCTGTTCTCTGCTTAATTACTTCCTTTGTTTTGTTTTCAACAGAGCTCCCCAATATTATCGCCTGGTTGATTCATATACTCAGTTTATTGTTCATTCTTATTGCAGCGTATGGATTTGCCAAATCCAGAAAGAAAAAAACGTCAAAAGAAAATTCATGGCGCTGGTTTGAAATAGCGGCGCTTGCAGCAGTTTTGTTGCTTGCAACTTCCCTGCGCGTTTACAAAATCTCACAATTGCCTTATGGATTGTGGTTTGATGAAGCAGACAACGGTCTGAATGCACTTCAAATCTTCAGCAACCCAAATAATATTCCGGTTTTTGCACCCTCTACACGCTTGCCTGCCCATCTTATTTATTTTATTGCTATTTCAATTAAAATCTTTGGACAGACTATTTTTTCTGTTCGGATAATAAGTGCTCTATTCGGGATTGGAACAGTTGCGGCTGCTTACCTTGTTGGCCGTGAGCTATTTGGCAATCGCCGAATTGGAATTTTACTTGCTTTTTTGTTAGCCGTCACCAGATGGGACCTGATTTGGAGTCGAATAGGCATGCACGGGATTACAGTTCCATTTTTTGAACTCTTATCTTTTGGTTTGATTTTACGAGCCCTTCGCATGCAGCGATTTAGAGATTATCTTTTGGCTGGCCTTTCGATGGGTCTTGGTTTGTGTTTTTATGTTCCATTCCGATTGTTTCCCATCATCATGATCATTTTATTGATCGGAATCTCCATTGCACAACGGGAATACCTCAAGAAAGCCTGGCGGCACTTATTAGTATTTATTTTGGGTGTGATCATTATTTCAGTACCGATATCGCAATTTGCCGTCTTTCATAGTGATGAATTTTGGGGTCGAACAAGTCAAGTTTCCATTTTTACTGACCGGACAATCAAGGAAGGAATTCAAACTGCTTTAAGGACGACAGGTGAACATGTTGCGATGTTTACCTACAAGGGTGATAGAAACGGACGCCATAACATCCCATCAGAACCGATGTTGGATCTGGTTACCGGCACCTTGTTTATTTTGGGGATTGCTCTATGTATTTATAAAATTAAGCAACCTTTTTCAATAGTTTTACTTTGTTGGTTGTTTTTTATGCTCGCACCAGGGATTTTTTCACTTGATTTCGAGTCACCACAATCGCTGAGGGCCATTGGAAGCTTGCCGGCGGCTATTCTGCTCTCGACTTTGCCAATCTTTGCTTTAATTGAAGATCAAATCCATATATTTAAGCGTAAAACCAGTATTTTAATAGCCACTTCATTGGTATTAATAACGCTATCAATCGGTTTCATAAACAGCTACAACTACTTTGTCCGCGAAGCCAATTCTTCTGATTCCTGGTTGGAATATTCCACTCGAGACACTATTATTGCACGAGAAATGGTCCATTTTGGTGACACAGTGGATTTCTTTGTCAGCACTTTTTACTTTAATACACCAACTATTCGCTATCTCGCCCCATCTATAAAAGAGTATCACCGGATTGAAACACACGAGACATTTCCATTCCTGTTGGATGGACAGCGCGATGCTATTTTCTTCCTTGACCCGGATCGCACACCAGTATATGAACAAATGAAAATGGTTTATCCGGATGCTACATACACTGAACATAAATCCCCCGGCGGTACGTTGGCCTTATATGAAATCTATTTAACTAAAACAGATATTCAATCTGTTCAAGGTTTGGTAATTAATTATTATTCAACCCCAGAGGTGTCAGGTAAACCATTTTTAGGTACATCAATTAATCAATTAAACCTAGATTGGACGAAAGAATATCCAGGATCATTGCCTTTTTATTTTGACATCTCCGGATCCATTTTTGCCAATCAATTTGGTGAGTATAAATTTGAGATTGTATCGCCATCAAGTATTGATTTCTATGTAGATGGAATAATAACATTTCACAGTGATGGAGGTACTTATTCCGGTTCAATCGAACTGGCCAAGGGAATTCATTCCATTGAGATTAGAGGTGTTGGAGAAACAGGAAAACTTCAAGTTTCGTGGCAACCTCCGTCTGGTGAAATGACCGATATTCCTGCTTCAAATCTTTTCTTGCCACCGGTAACAAATAATGGGTTGGTTGGAAGTTATTATGCCAATGCAAACTGGGAAGGCGCACCGAGTATTATACAAGTGGACCCATTTATCCATTTTTACTTCCATAATCCACCTCTTGCACGGCCATATACAGTGGAATGGGTTGGAAGAATTATGATCAGTGAAGCGGGAACTTATGAATTTGGGCTGGAATCAATTGATAATTCACAAATCTATATAGACAACACTTTGTTGTTGGATAATCAAACTCTAAACCAATATCAAGGCAAATCAATTGATTTATCCGAAGGATTTCATGACATAAAAATCCGTTTTTCTGATCTCACCGGTGCGACCCATATAAATCTATACTGGAAACCCCCCGATTCAGACCGGCAAAATATTCCTTCAGAAGTACTATTTCTTCCTTAATTCAAAACCGGCCACCAATCAAAATGGATTAGTGGCCGGTTTTTCTGCTGAACACGGTAACAAGAAGATCAACAATCCAGAATTTTGTATGTATCTCGAACAAAAAAGTAGAGATTGATCATGGATGGTTGATAATTGTATTTCTCATTGAGCGCGTTGGTGTATTACCTCCCCCAAAAAAACGGATTTACTTATGTGCCTTGCAATTATTGGCAAGTTGTTTTAAAGTTATCGGTACAAGGAAACAAACATGGAAAAGAAAAAAATAATCATTACAGGCGGATCAGGTTTTATCGGCACAAATCTGGTTGAGTATTTTGTTTCGCTGGGTTGGAGTGTGTTGAATATTGATATTCACTCTCCGCGTAATTCTGCTCATATGGATTATTGGCAAGAATTGGATATTGTAAATCGAGAAGAATTATTGCGCGTTTTTCATAAATATAAACCCGACTATGTTTTACACTTTGCTGCTCGCACTGACCTGGATGAAAAGGAAAATTTATCCGGGTATGCAGCGAACATCCAGGGCGTTAGAAACATGGTGGATGCCATTAAATCCACCTCCGGTATTAAAAGAACCATTTTTGCTTCAAGTCAACTTGTGTGCAAAGTTGGATATCAACCTGAGAATGACGAGGATTATTGTCCCAACACCCTATATGGACATAGTAAAGTCATCGGAGAGCAAATTATTAGAGCTGCTGGTGAAATTGGATGCATTTGGGCTCTGGTTCGCCCTACATCCATTTGGGGTCCCTGGTTTGATATTCCGTACCGCACATTCTTTTTGACGATTAACAAAGGGTTTTATATTCATTCGGGCGGCATCCAAACATTAAAAAAATGGGGGTTCGTTCTAAATTCCGTAAAACAAGTTTATGATCTGCTGGTTGGTCCAGAGAACTTGATTGATACAAAAACATTTTACCTGGCTGATTATTCACCGCTCGTCTTAAAAGATTTTGCTAATACCGCTCAAAAAGAAATGGGCGCAAGAAAGATCATGACCCTGCCGGTCTGGTTGATGACATTAATCGCAAAAGGCGGGGATTTATTAAAGTCACTCTTTTGGAAAAACCCCCCTTTAACAAGTTTTCGTCTCAATAATATTATTACGAATGAAATTCAAGAAACCACATCACTCGAATCGATTACTGGTCCTTTGCCTTATCCTTATGAAGAAGGAATTCGTAAAACTGTTGCCTGGTTAAAATCTCAACATTTAATTTAACCCAAATAAGGCCACCCAACATAAACCCTGATGCCAGTTCTTAATGAAAAGCATCTTTTTTTCGAATAGTCTTAGAAACCTCACCAGGGTTTTTCGCATTGATATTTAAAGATTAGATCGTTATCGGCAGTGGTTGATTTTCCTGTTGATCCATATTTGAGAAACAATTCACCTTTAGTGTATTCATTTGTAGGAAAGACTCCCAAAACAAACTGGGACAGATCCTGACCTTCGGCTGGGAGAATCTCGATGGAAATTGCAGTCCCTTTCATCCCAACCACATCTGGTATGTCAATGCTGAACCATTTATTGAGGCTCACCTCGGTTATGGAAAACGAACTGCTGCCTAGTAAAGCCCCATCACCGGTACGTATATTCACAATAACGTGTTGATCATTTTTTTCATCATTCTGTAATGGCCAAATTTCGATATTCGAAATGGTTTGACAATCAACGATAATATTTTGAATGATGGCTGATCCTTGTGGGAGATTTGCTGATATAAATGTTTCAGGCCCCCAATTCTTGTAGTAAGGTAATTTGCATGGATTTTTTGAGGTTAGAGATTCTCCGCACATGACGTGAAAATCCAAAAAGAGTGTAATGACAGATATAAGTAAAACAAATCCAATCAACACCATAGAAAGGATTTTGATAATTTTTACAGGTTTCACAAACACTATCGGCACAAAAAATAGGGGAATGAATGGAATGAAATATCTTCCTTGAACTCCAACGATCGTTGAGGAATTTATAGGAGTATTCGCTATAAACAAGAGTACAAAAATAACCAGGAAATTGATAAAACCCGTAAGCCAGAATATCAATTTTTGGTTGCGAGTTAGATAATTATGATTCTCCTCAATAAAAAAGGAAATAAGAACCACTGCTGGGTACAAGACATATAAGAGTGTTGGAAGATGCCAATAGCCATAACCGGAAACACCAATAGTCTCACGTATAAAAGGAACGATATTCTTATAAATCGTCAGCATTAATGACTTAATAAAAACTTGTGGAGTTTGAAATAAAGACCAGAATCGAGATGTAGAATCACTAGCCGCATTAAGTTCGTTGATGATAACTTGCGAAGCCATGTAACTCCACCACAGTGATATTCCCACACTTAACACGCAAGCAACTAGCAAAATTACAACATCTTTCTTTTTCAGATAACCTTGATAGGGTAGGGCAAGGAGTAAAAACAACAAGAAGATGTAGTTAGGTTTTAACATACCAATTGTGAGAATTAACGCGCAGGTAATGATGAGATGTTTATTCGAGATTAATGAATGTGAGTTTTTTATTAAAAACAAAATCCAAGCGATAAAAAGAAAACAGACTCCAAAAATGATTGGATCTGGTGATACTGCTGTCGCAGATATCAAAGCCATAGGGCCAACAGTCATAACTCCTAGGACCCACTTCCCAAAAGGGATAAAACGCAAAGCAAAATAAACTAAGAGTATATAGAGAATCAAATATGAAAACCGAATTACATAATATATAAATACAATCGGAGTATTTAATGAAAAACCTATGACACGCATGATAATTGCCTGGATTACAAATAAGGTTGGAAAGTACACTGCACGCGTTTTATATTTGATTAACTGCTCGTTTTCGATATTCTCCCAATCAATCCTGTCCTTAACCTGATCCAACCAGGTGGGTCCATCTATTGGCCAATAATTTACATCCTGGCGATAAGAATTAGAAAATAGCTCTAAAGGATAGTTTTCCTGTGTTCCGATATAAGAATTTGGCATAACATAGCCTGAAGCCATCTCATATATCCGTGCGATATAAGTTTCTTCATCGAAATTGGCTCCAATTGGTGTGATGACCACGAGAATAAGCCCAACTATTAAGATAATTAATGGAAAGATAAATTCTGGTCGTTTTAAACTATTTTTTATCTTCGAAAATTTCATATCTATCTACTTCCGATTTGCAATATTTTCGTAAATCCAACAGGATATATCAGCGTGAATTTTATGAAAAAACAATTCCATGGGGGAGGCATAACGGGACGCAACCCGATATTGATCATTGTATTGTGCCCTGGAATTTGAGCTGGTAATGGAGGTTGGATATATCCGAAATTTAGAGAGATATTTATTAATAAACCCTAGTTTATGTTTTTGGATAATGCGCAGCCAATAATCATAATCCATAGCGTTGCGGAATTGGTCATCAAATAAGCCAATGGATTGAATAAGACCTGAACGCCAAAAGGTTGAAGGCTGCGAAACATAATCCAGTACAGTCAAAAACCTATCAATCCGCAATTTAAGCCAAAAGTTTTTATATAGTTTGATTAAAGCACGAGTTTCCACCCCGTTCTCATCGATATTGATACATTTTCCAGTAACTATTTGAGTATCTGGATGTTCTGAAAAATACTTACCAACCGTCAAAAGTGCGTTAGGGGTATAAACATCATCAGAATTTAAATAGGCCACCACTTCACCGGTAACCAATTTCAACCCTTTGTTGATGGCGTCGACTTGACCTTTATCAGGTTCGCTGATCCAGGTCAGTGAACCGGTATATTTCTTAAGAATTTCAATTGTATTGTCTGTTGAACCGCCATCTATAACAATGACCTCCAAATTTGGGTATTTTTGAGTCAACACACTTTGAATTGTCTCTTCGATAAACCTGGCTTGATTTAATGTTGGAACGATGATTGAGATTTTTGGGAACATACACTCTCGATTGATCAGGAATAGATAAATTATAAGTGATAAACAAGTTCTCGGAATTCAAAAGGGACTGTTCCCTTTTTGAATTGTGCTGGTCATTTAGGAACACCCTCAATCTAGGTTTTTAATATTCAAAAGAGACCGCTTACAAACATATTACAATCCTCGTTCTATACCATCAGACTTCAAAGGCAATTGTATAATATTATGTGTAATTATTTTTCTAAGCAAAATTGTTATTAATAATTAGTCGTGAATAAATTCATTTTATTGCTCTTTTGGGGGCATTTGTGAGGACTGATGATTAAAGAAATTCAAAGTTGTCGAATATGTGGAGGAGTTGATCTCAAACCAATTATCAACCTCGGTTCTCAAGCCCTCACAGGGATTTTTCCTTATTCAATTGATTTGAAAATCACATCTGGCCCACTTGAATTGGTGCGTTGTGATGATGAACACAACCCCAACGCCTGTGGATTGCTGCAACTGCGGCATTCTTATGACCGTGATGAAATGTATGGATTGAATTATGGCTATCGATCTGGATTAAACCAATCCATGATGGCGCATTTGAAAAGCATTGTGATGCAAATTCAAGAAATTATCAAACTTAAACCAGGTGATCATGTATTAGACATCGGCAGCAATGACGGATCATTTTTATCCTTCTATGATGATCTGCCTGGTTTGAAGTTAATTGGCATTGATCCAACAGGTATCAAGTTTAAAAATTTCTACCAACCGCGAATTCAATTGATCTCTGAATTCTTCTCAGCTGCAGAAATCAAAAAACATTTGGGATCCCAAAAAATAAGGGTAATAACTTCAATTTCAATGTTTTACGATCTCGAAAATCCCCTCCACTTTGTCAATGAGATCAATGAAGTACTCGCTGATGATGGAATTTGGGTGCTTGAACAAAGTTATATGCCCACCATGCTTGAAGTAACCGCTTACGACACAATTTGCCATGAACATTTGGAATATTATGGCATGAAACAAATTAAGTGGATTGCCGACAAGGTTGGATTAAAAATAATTCATGTTTCATTAAATGACACCAACGGAGGCAGTTATCGTCTTGCCCTGGCCAAGAAGACTTCCACATATCCAGAGGCGGAATCAGAGATTCTAACTCTATTAGAAAAAGAGATGAAAATGGGATTGCAAACGTCGGCTCCATATCAATCCTTCACTCAAAGAGTTCATCAACACAAAGAAGAATTACTGAAATTTTTTGCCCAAGCACGCAAAGATGGAAAAACAGTCATCGGTTACGGCGCCTCAACCAAAGGCAATGTTATTCTGCAATACTGCGGCATAACAAAATATGAACTGCCCTATATAGCCGAAGTGAATACAGATAAGTTTTGTTGTTACACACCCGGCACACACATTCCCATTATTTCCGAACAGCAAGCCAGAGAAATGCACCCTGATTATTTTTTTGTTCTTCCATGGCACTTTAGAAAAGGCATCATTGAACGGGAACAGGAATACTTGAAAAAGGGAGGCGTGCTCGTGTTTCCGCTGCCTTTCATAGAAATGGTTTCCAAATCCTCAGGTCAGAAGGTATGAAAAACGTCGTTGTTATTGGTTCAAATGGACAAGACGGCTTTTACCTGTCGCGCAGCCTGGAAAAAGAAGGTTGCAATGTCACGCGTATTGACCAGGGTTTAATTCAGCCATCAGGGTTCTTTACTTCAAACGAACCCTTCGATATTTGTCGATCAGAACATGTAGATTCAATGATTAAGAACTTATTACCTGATGAAATTTACCATTTGGCAGCCTTTCATCAATCTGCCCAGGATGATTATGTTGAATCCCTGGACGTCCTCGAAAAAAGCGTTTTGGTAAATGAATTTTCTTTGTTTAATTTATTAAGTTCAATTACAAGATTTTCTCCAAAGACCAGGTTATTTTACGCAGCTTCCTCGTTGATTTTTGGTGAGCCAGAATCAGAAATTCAAACGGAAAACACCTCCATAAACCCTGTAACATTATATGGAATTACCAAAGCCTCCGGGTTATATCTTTGCAGAAAATTCCGCAAAGAACATGGCATCTATGCAGCCTGTGGCATTTTATATAATCACGAATCTCCAAGAAGGGCCAAGAATTTTTTATCTAAAAAAGTCACTATTGGCGTCGAAAGTGCATTGAAAGATAAAAACTTCGTATTGGAACTAGGTAATTTAAATGCTTCCGCCGATTGGGGATATGCTCCCGATTATGTAGAGGCAATGAAATTGATCCTGGACCAAGATAAGCCGGATGATTTTATTGTGGCCACCGGAAAAAAACATTCCGTCAAAGATTTTGTTTCCATTGCATTTCAATCTGCAGGTCTGGATTGGACAAAGCATGTCAGGGAAACCCCAGGTATTGTGAAAAGGATAACCTCCCCGCTGATTGGTAATTCAAGCAAACTGCGAAAACAAACCGGTTGGAAACCCAGCCTGGATTTCAAACAAATGGTAAAGACTCTGGTTGAAAAAGGGGCTGATATTGGAAAAGAAGATTGAATTAAAAGGTCTGATTTTTATCCCAACTTACAATGAACGGGAAAATGTGGAAAAGTTGATCAGCCAACTAGATCAATTGGACCTGGATTTCGATTTGCTTTTTGTAGATGACAATTCTCCAGACAAGACTGGCGAAGTGCTTGATCGTATTGCATCAGACAGGGAAAACCTGTTTGTGGTTCACCGTCCGTCAAAACTCGGAATTGGCAGCGCTCATATTGACGGTATCGATTGGGCATATAAAAATGGGTATCAATTGCTGATCACCATGGATAGTGACTTTTCACATTCCCCGGGCTACATTTTAAAACTGATCGAACATGCCAAGACTTCTGATGTCGTCGTTGGCTCCCGCTATTTACAGAAAAACAGTCTCAGTGAATGGAATTTCCGGCGCAAATTCCTGACTCATATGGGACATTTTTTAACAAAATTACTATTGGGAATGCCCTATGATGCAACGGGGGCTTTCCGCTTGTATCGTCTGGATAGAATTTCTCAAAAATGTTTTCATAGTGAAAAATCTCTGGGTTATTCGTTTTTCTTTGAAAGTTTATTTCTATTGTTTAAAAACCATTACAAAGTCAAAGAAATCGCAATTGATCTGCCTGCACGCACATACGGCACTTCAAAAATGAAAATGTCAGATGCTCTTTTTAGTTTGGTTATGTTGGTTCAATTGGTTTTCTTGAATGTGTTTAAACCGGGGATTTTCTTTGTAGGCAGAACTGACAAGGAAATTATTAAGAATGACACCCTTCACGATGACCAAGCATGGGACGATTATTGGAAAAAACAGCAATCGGTGAATAATTGGTTATACGATCGAATTGCCGAATTCTTCAGACATTTTTTAATTCGTCCTTATTTAAATAGATATGTTCGTAAGCATTTTGCCAAGGGGAGTACCCTCGTCCATGCTGGATGCGGAAGCGGCCAGGTGGATTACGACATCACCAATGAATTTCCGGTCACAGCAGTTGATATTTCGATAAATGCACTTGAAATCTATCGAGCGAACCATTCGCAAATTGAGAAAATGCTGCAAAGCGACATCCGAAACATGGATATCGGGAAAGGATCTTTGGATGGCATCTACTCGCTAGGCGTTATGGAACATTTTTATCCCGAAGCAATAATAAAAATATTACAGGAATTTAACCGGATTCTCAAACCGCAGGGTAAAGTCATCCTCTTCTGGCCGCCAAAATTCGGCGCCAGCGTCATTTTCCTTAACGCCTGGCATTTTTTACTTAACAAGATTTTCAAGAAAAATGTACGGTTTCACCCTGACGAGGTCTCTCTACTCGAATCAAAACAGCAGACCGTGGAATATGGTTCTCAATGCGGTTTCTCATTGGTGGATTATCATTTTGGCATCAATGATCTATTTACCCAGGTGGTTATCGTTCTTCAAAAAAAATAACATAAAGCTTGATCGGCGAATAGAAGCACTTAGTTTTGCACAAGACTTGGTGTATTTTTTGCCTAAATCTAAATTAACCCGCTTGAATTAAAATTTTATTATGGTTACAATAAACTAAATAAACCAATATAGTTTATGGAGTTTATAGTGATCAATCAACCCAAGCTTTTTACTGAAGCAATGAACCTCTATTGGGATAGAGGTATCAAATTTACCATGGATGAACTTGCCTCTCGCCTTTGCATCAGTAAAAAAACCCTTTATGAATTGGTGCGCTCAAAAGAAGATTTGATCGTTCAGGTGATCGAATTTTATTTTAACGGGGTTGCGGATCTACAAGCCGCTATTCATTCTGACAGCAGCCTTAATGCCGTTGAAAAATTGAAAAAATTATTATGTGCCACCCCTGATTTTGTCATTCGCAAAGTTCATTTGCATGAGTTAAAAATGAATTATCCAGACGCATTTAAGGTGCTGGACGACAAATTACGACTCGGTTGGGATAAAACGCTATCCGTATTGGATCAAGCCAAGGCTGAAGGCGCTGTCAAAGAAATCGACAACCACCTTTTTAGCAAAATCTATGCATCTGTCATTGAAGAAATCATTCTCGGCAATGACATTGATACAAATCTGACATTCAGGCAACAACAGGAACAAATCGTTGACATGCTGCTCTTCGGAATTTGTAAATAATAAATTCAGGTCTTGACGTTCCATATTCGGACAGTGAAAAAGGATAACCCACTTCATGAAAAATAATCGACACACAAAAGCGCCAACTTTGTCTAAAAGTGGACAAAAAAAGAACAGGAAATTTGGAGTTGTCATCTTTATATCGCTTGTGGTGGTTGCGGCTATCGTTTACGTCGCCATGTTTGTGCCATTTGGGAAATACGACTTTTCTACAGCTCCAACCACATCAATGTCCACCGATGGCAGATTCGAGTATAGCATTCCGCTTGATCCTTCGAGTCCGTGGGCAAAATTCCACGCAAACGAACTGCAAAACGGACGAACTCCAGTCGAACCTGCCGCGAAAGATCTTTCACCGTGGGTTTACCGCACCGGCAAGGGGATCTTCTCTTCGCCAGTAGTGGATGGCGATGGCAATGTGTATGTCGGCTCGGCAGATACCTATTTCTATTGCTTCAATCCAGATGGAACCGTAAAATGGTCGGTAAAAACCGGTGAAATCATTGATTCGTCAGCTCTGCTCGACGACCAGGGATTTGTTTATTTTGGTTCCGGTGATGCCTACGTTTACAAGGTGGACCGTGAAACAGGTGAGATCATCTGGAAATCCGCTGCACATTCGGTTGAAGAAGTTGAAAAAGAATTTGGCATCAAAACCTACAATGTCAATTGGTTTGAGGGCAACATTGGCATGCTTCAGGACGGAACCTTGTTGGCACCCAACGACAATTACCTCGTTTATTCGCTTGATCGAGAAACCGGCGATAAAAAGACGATCTTCACCTCAAATGAAATGGTATGGTCGCTACCCTCAATTAACATCGAAACCGGCCGACTCTTCTTTGCCTCCTGCAATCAGATCCTCCAAAACGTATTTGGTTACGATCTCTCAGGTCAACGCGAATGGTTGAGCGGAAGTTTCGGCATTGTTGCAGCCACCACCATGCTCACCAACACTTCTGAAAAAGGTGCGGTACTGGTAGGGGGCTTCGACGGCTACCTGCGCGCTTTTGCGCAAGACTCTGGCAAATTACTATGGAAGTTCGGCACAAAAGATCACATTTATGCCAGCCCTGCCCAGCTTTCTGACGGCACAATCATCCAACCAAGCACAGATGGAACCCTCTATGCCATCAACCCTGAAACCGGAAAAGCCATATGGGAATTCGATACCCTTGAACCCATCCGGTCTTCGCCGGCTGTGGATGGAAACGACAATATTTATTTTGGCAACGGTGAAGGCAAGCTTTACAGCGTCAACCCTGACGGCACGCTGCGTTGGAGCTATCAACTCATTACAGACCTGAGAAACGACCTCAACAGTTCACCTGCACTTGGTTTTGACGGCATCTACATCGCCGGTGAAAGTGGAGAAGTATTCTTTGTGCCTTATGACTATCCGCTTTCTTCTACCGGTAAAGCGGATCAGCGCAGTTATACCGCCGGAGAGAATATGCCTGCAGATGGCGCCAGCCTGGTTTACACAAGCTCGTTTGGAGCCTTTCAACTCACCCCAGACAGCGCCATTGACGGGAATGCACCGATCACTCTTTCTCTAATGGTCCGTGAAGATGGGGATAATGTGCTCGCTGCCCTGGATAGAAATAGTATCAATGTGATCATTCCGAACAATGAGCAATTCCGCGTCGAAGTGGGAGCAACAAATAAGTTCATTAACATTATCCCCACCGAGACCTGGACGCCCGATGGAGACGGAAATATCGCCGTAACCATCACTGCTGATTACAAGACCAATCTCAACCGATTTGGGCTGAAATTCTTTGGCGGCAAAAAAGCTGGCTCATTGGAACAAACTTTCGCTTTCAAGATCAACAAACCCTCGAATGCCAAGAATCCGTTTGTGACTGCGGTTAATGACAACCAACAAAGTATGCTTGAGTTTTCACGTCTGTCTGTGCCAACACCTTCAATGCTGCCTTCTTACAATCAAATCGGTTTTGACTCACTGCACTATGTTGGTGGCGCTGTCACCAAAAACAACGACGGACAGATGGTGTTTTGGGTTATTGAAGGGCGTCTGAATGAAGACGGAAAAACCAGCATTGATCCAAATACCATCACGCGCTATCCATTGTTGCTAAACTATGACAACGGATTGGTGACGTTCTCAAATTATGATGGTTTCAAGATCAAATTCATTGGTTCATGGGATATGCCCTTCGCCTCTTATCGAATCAGCAGTTCAATTAATGAGGCAGGCGCATTGGCAGATAACGCAACAGTAATTGCCGTTACCAATTGTGATGAAATCAAATTCTATGGCATCGGGCTCAAACTGGTTGGGATGAGCGAATTCAAAACGGGTCAGATGTTTGTGCGCGGTGGAACCAACATTTCACAATGGCAGAATGGCACTCAACCCGAAGGGGTGGGAGATGTTTCAATAACAAGCGACGAAACCAAGGTGACAGCCAGTTTCTTTGGTTCCTCTCTCAAAGCGAGTGAACATGTTTACAGCATCATGCTGACCGATGAAACCGGCAACCCGCTGCCGTTGTATTACACAAACAATACAAAAGTGGAATCAAATGATGATGGGACGCTCAAATCCATCACTTATACCTTCGACAAAGGTGAAGAGTTTTCAATGGCAAAAACATATGTGCTCGTGGATACCTATCCTGTATTCGTTAAGTAAATAATTGCCAAGACACTAATTTAAGCGCCAGTCTTAATCAGGCTGGCGCTTTTCGCTAAGGCGAACTACATGCAATATCGCTAAGGTTTATTCTTTTAAGCGATATGAGACAAAAGCGATGGTCCGGTTATCAGGGGACCATGAGTTCACGTTCATGGTGCCTTGCCCACCAAACAGCTTGACAATGGTTTTGGATGCTCCACCTTCTGCCGGAACCAGGCGCAGCTCAACATTTTTGTTCGCTGGATGGTCGCCCGGATCCACATCCCCTTTGGCATAAGCGATATAGACAACCCACATGCCATCAGCAGAGATATGCGGGAACCAGCAGTTGGCATTTTCCTGAACAATGTGCTCCGGGTTGGAACCATCTGTGCGCATGCGCCACACTTGCATCAGCCCGGTGCGGGTTGAATTGAACCAGATATGCCCACCCGAAGGAGAGTACTCCGGGCCGTCATCCAGGCCGGGTAAATTAGTGAGCTGAAGTTCTTTACCGCCATTTACAGAGATTGTATAAATATCATATTGGCCTCCACGCTCTGCGCAATATGCCAGCCTCTGCCCATCGGGTGACCAGCCGTGCAAGTAACTTGGTCCTTTTTCGGTCACTATTCGCGGTTCGCCACCTGCAAGTGGAAAAATGTAGATACGGGATTTTGCATCTTCATGGCTGTGATGGCTGACTGCTATATGCGTGTTATCGGGTGATAGCACATGGTCATTGTTGCAATCAATGGCAAATCCGCTTTCGATTTCTTTGATTGTGCCGTTCACCAGTTCATACTTGAAAATGCGCCCCTTACTGTTATAGACCAGGTATTTTCCATCCTGCGTCCAGTTGGGCGCTTCAATTACATAATCGAATTCCTTCAACACTTTTCTTTCACCCGTGAAAACATCCACTGTTTCCAAAATACTGAAAGAGTCACGTTGATCAATCCAGCCTCTCAATGTTTCGATATCCAATTTATAGGCTCCTTTTTGGTTCGATTTATCTTACCAATTTTATATCCAAAAGGAGGTAATTTCCAAACAACAAAATAGAGCCCCATGGACCAGATGGGGCTCCCATTTAGACTTTCTTCAAGGAGAAGGAAAAGTCTACGATGTAATCAATTTTCTCTGAACGCGTTTATCAACAAATAATGACAGATAAAAAAACTATTTCTTGGTGGTAGAAAACTTCAGCACATTCCAACTTAAGGCGGGTACATTAACAATATACAACCCATTCTCAGGGTCGCACACATTTTCTAAGACGGGGATAACTGTGTTGGGAGCCGCTTCAGTATTAACTGCTTTGACATCGTCATTGTGCATGACAATATGTTCATTAAATTTTAGTTTTTCAAAAGCCCGTAGATCGCAAGACAAGAGCAGATCACTTTCGCTGCTTCTATTGACAGCAAATATGGTCAATGCGCCGTCATCCGCAAGAACCGCGGTGGCATCCAGCAGAGGCACATCATCAAAGTCTTTACTGCTGTAAAGCGGAGCGCTGATAATTGGCCGTAGTGCGGTTCCACGACCATAAAGTGAAGCGTGCATAAACGGCCAGTAGATGGTTTGTGCCCAGCAGCCGTTTTTGCTGGTCATAATTGGGGCAATGGCATTGATCAACTGCGCGAGGCAGGCGATTTTTACACGGTCTGAGTTTCGCAGCAGGGTGATCAACATGCTGCCAACCAGAAGCGCATCCTCAAAGTTATAAACATCCTCCAACAAATGCAGTGCCTGACCCCAACTATTTTGGGCTTTCACCTGTTTATCTTGTTCGTTGGAGTGGTACCATACATTCCATTCATCAAAAGACAGATTGAGTTTCTTCTTGCTATGTTTCTTGCCGCCAGCCGCATCGCAAAGCGACACCACTGTTTTAATAAAAGCATCCATATCAACACTTTTGGCTAAAAAGTTCGGTGTGTCGTCAGTTAAGTTTTGATAGTAACGGTGTAATGAGAGATAATCAACATTATCGTAACATTGCTCAAGCATTTCAAGTTCCCATGCACCAAAAGTGGGCATATCATAAGCGGATGATCCGCATGCCACAACTTCGATGGACGGATCTACCCATTTCATCACTTTGGCGGCTTCATTGGCGCTTCGGCCGTATTCATAGGCAGTCTTTTGTCCGATCTGCCACGGTCCATCCATCTCATTGCCGACACACCACAATTTGATATCAAAAGGTTTTTCGGCACCATTCTTACGGCGCATATCGCTCCAGTAGCTTCCACCGGGATGGTTGGCATATTCAACTGCATTCCGCGCTTCATCCAGACCGCGGGTTCCCATGTTAACGGCGTACATAACCTTGGTATCCACCTTTTTTGCCCAATCGCAAAATTCATGCATGCCAAAGGCATTGGTCTCAGTGGTGAACCATGCAAGATCCAATTTAGCTGGTCGTTTTTCGCTCGGGCCAACTGAATCTTCCCAATTAAAACCAGAGAGGAAATTCCCCCCTGGATATCTCACAATTGGAACTCGCAATTTCTTTACCAAATCAATAACATCAAGGCGGTAGCCGTTCTCATCTGACTTGGGGTTTTTGGGATCGTAGATCCCTTCGTAGACAGCCCGTCCAAGTTGTTCGATGAACGAGCCAAAAAGGCGGTCATCCACCCTGGCAATCACAAAATCCCTGTCGAGGATCAAAGTTGCTTTTTTCAAGTCATTGCTATGAGATGAGGATTTTTGATCAGCCATGGTTGATTATCCTTTGACACTTCCAGTAGACATGCCTTCGATAAAAAATCGTTGTGCACTAAAAAATAATACCATAATCGGCAAAACTGACATAACCGCACCAGAAACAAGCAGCAAATAATTGTTGCCATATGGGCCTAATAAACTATTAAGACCAATTGGCAGAGTAAATAACTTGGTCTCCGTAAGAACAAGCATCGGCCACAAGAAATTGTTCCATGAGGTCATACCCACATAAATTGCCATGGCTGCAAATGCCGGTTTCATGATCGGCATAATCAATCTTAGAAAAATTCCATACTCGCTGCAGCCATCCATGCGGCCTGCATCCACTATTTCTTTGGGGATGCTTTGCAAAAATTGACGAAAGAAAAATATCGCAATTGGATTCGCCAGGAAAGGCAGCATTATGCCAATGTAATTATTCATTAATTTCATGGCAATAATTTCGCGGTACATGGGCAGCATGAGGATTTCAAATGGAATCATCATGACAATAAGAACACAAACAAAAAGAAAATTCTTTCCTTTGAAATTGTAAAAAGCAAAGCCATAGCCAACCCAGGCACTGATAAACAAAGTTAAAACTGTCTGAACGAATGTCAAGAAAATACTGTTTCCAAACCATCTGAAAAAATCGTGCTCGCCCGAGAATAGATACTTATAGTTTTCAAGGGTAAAAGTATCAAAACTAATTTTGAGATTGAATCCATTTCTAATAAGTGTGCTGCTGTCTTTAAAAGAAGTTAACAAGATTGATGCAAAAGGGATTAACACAACAACGCCCAAAACCACAAAAAATGCCACCAACAAAATTCCTGCAATTCGGCTTTCACCCGGTCTTCGTGGAGAAATGGTTGAGCTGGACATTTCAGTCATTCTCCTTTCCGATAACACCAGTTAATCTTAGCTGTACCAGGTTTATGATGAGCACTGCCAACAATAATAACAATCCAGTGGCAGAAGCAAGACCCAAGTTGCCCTGACTTATACCATTTTGATAGATGAAACCTACAATGGTCAAGCCCACATTATGAGGTGATGACTTTCCAGCCCAAATCATCTGACTTTCAGCAAACATGGCAAGACCTCCATAAATGCTGATGGTTAACACATAAATTATGGTTGGTTTTAACATCGGAATTGTGAGATACCGGAACCTCTGCCAGGTATTTGCGCCATCAATTTCACTAGCTTCATAAAGTTCAACAGGAATACTATTCAAACCTGACAGAAAATAGATCACATTTATGCCGGTCCACCGCCAACTTGCCAATGTGACCAAAAGGATCATGGCGGGCCATTGCAGTCTTACCCATGGAACTTTTTCACCACCCAAAACATTAATAACAAAACTATTTACCAGACTCGCGTTTGTTTCACTAAACATAAATCTGAAAGTGATGCCTGCAACTACCACGCTGCATAAAAGCGGGAGAAAAAGGATCGCCCGAAATAAGCCGCTGCCCCGCATGGATTTGCTGTTCAGCATCACTGCAAATGTCATTGGAAAAGGAATTAATAATAGCAAAGTTAAAGCGGTATAAACCAAACTATTACGAATAGCGATCGGAAAACTCGAATTATTGAAAAGCATGCGAAAATTTTCTAATTTAACAAATTGGATATCACCGATATGAACACTTTGAAAACTCATTAAAACCGTGCTGCCAATTGAATAAACAAAGAAAATCAAGAATATCAATACGAATGGCAGGACGAATATATATGGAGCAACTTTTTGCGAGTTCAATTTTGATTTCATAGTTATCTCTGGAGAATATCTTCTCTGTATTGTCTGCCTTAAAGTACTTGCCTATTTACTTTTTTCCGGGATAAAGCCCAGATCAGGGCTTTATCCCATAATTTTATCTAATACTCATTAATTTGATTGAGATAACAATTCAGCTTGTGTTTCATCCAAAACGGTTTGTGGGTCTTCTTTATCAACATAGATGCGATTCCATGTGGTGGCGCTCAGGTAATCATTGATGATGCCGGAATTCTGCATCGTCATCTGTGAGAACATTTTATCTGAAACGCTGGCCAATACATCAAATGGATTGGTGGAGAAGTACTTAAGGAATTTGTTTTCTGGATCGGTCGTGATTGAGGTATCTGATGCAACCTTAATATTCACGGGGTCAAATCCCAGAAGCTTCCAGAGACCGGCGCTGCCTTCGGGACTTAATTTTGCCCAAACAACAAACTCGGCGGCGAGTTCAGCATTTTCGCTGTTTTTATCAACAGTGGTGCCGGTTCCGCCCAGGCCAACTGACTTATAGGAGTTATCGTCAAATACAGGCAATGGAGCTATGGCGATTTTTCCAGCAAGGTCGGGCATTTCATCGGTGAAGCGGTTCATATACCACAGTGGGTATGCAACAGCAGCAACATCACCATTGTAAACAGCGGCTCTGCCACCATCAATGGTGTCTGCATTACCGGTCGGGATGAAGGCTAACAAATCGTCATTAACCCACTTGTTGATCAATTCAACAGATTTCAAAGCCTCGGGACCATTGAGGGTTGGCATACCTTTTTCGTCGATTAGCGTTGCGCCTAATTCTGACATCAAGATCGTGTATTGATATGCACCATAGGTCTCGCAATAATACATATAGTTTCCAGTGGCTTCTTTGTAGGTCTTCATTGCGGCTTCAAAGTCATCCCAGGTTTTGATGGTTGTGTAATCAATGCCTGCGGCTTCGAGCAGTTCAGTGTTGTAATACATGACAGTGGCGCCAACATGGCTGGGGGCAGCATACAAATTGCCATCTTTGCTGACCATATCTAAAATCGGGGTCACAAGATCTTGGGCATATTCTGTAATGTAGGGATTCAGGTCAAGAAATTGGACTTCGCCATTCATGAACATCGGCCATTTACCCATTTCAACATCGGCGATGTCAGGAACACCTTCGCCAGCCATCTGGGCTGCATAAAGTTTATCGTGGAGGGATGCCCAATCATAGAAAACGGGGACGATTGTGACCGGTTTGTCAGGATGTGTTTCATTCCAAATGGCTGACATTTCTACAAAATAATCAAGATGCTGTTGAATGAACGACCACATCTCCAGTTCAACGGGTTCACCGGCAGCCACTGTGGTTGCTTCAGGTGCTTCAGTGGCGGCAGCTTCTGTTGCGGCGACATCGGCAGGTGCTTCTGTGGCTGCAGCTTGAACACAACCCACCAGCAGAGTTGATAACATGACCAGGACGGTTAGAATTGAAAGCAGACTTCCTTTTTTCATCTCGAGTTACTCCTTTTTGATTTGTTGAAAATCAGCAAATTACTTCTCGGTTAACCACACGCGCATCTCATTTTCGCCACGATTGCCCCATTGGCTGTAGGGAATTAGCGTTATTTCTCGTGACTCGTATACACAAGATTGGGAACTATAAAGCGTTTGATCCCAATTTTTTTCCGATACACTGTAACCAACCGTCTTCAGAATTGGCATGTTCTCGTCAAGCCAATCAACTTTTTCTTCGCTGAAAACAGCATCCACAGGCAATCGAAGTGCACTCAACGGTTTCGCGTTATCAACCTGTTCGGCGCAATAAACAGTTTCGCCTCTTTGAACACAAAGCTTTCCTGCTGCTGCCGACACACTCGGATGAGCTCTTAAAATTCGGATTTGAGGAATCAAAGAGTAAAAATACTCATTTTTTCCACCAGCATGCTGAATTATAAAGTATCCATCTTCGTGGTCTTTGATTTGATCGCTAACCAATTCTGAGTTTTCAGGCAGCCTTAAAAAGACCCTCTTCGGGCCACCTTCAATCGTGAGTGTATAGGCATCACCTTTCCGTACAAGATTTACATAGAGCCCTCCTTTTTTGAATGAAGAACCAAGGTGCGAAAGGATGTACAAACAATCCCCATCAAGTGCGTAAATATATCCAGGGATGGAAGTAAGTATGCGAGCCAGGTTTGGCGGACAGCACGCCACGCTGAACCATTTTTGTCTTTGCGTCTTTACATGCGACAAAGTGGGGTTGTGATTAATCGTCTGCGGAACAACCTCGAGCGGATTGACATAAAAGAAATGATGCCCATCCCGCCCCATGCCTGAAAGCACAGTGTTGAAAAGAGCCTGCTCCCAGATGTCGTAATTCGTTTTCTTGCTGTTTAAAAGCCACATTCTGGAAGAAAACAACATCAATCCAATAGAAGCACAGGTTTCGGCATAAGCACTGTCTGCAGGCAGGTCGAAATCGCTGGTAAAACGTTCTCCAAGTTTTGAAGCCCCCACCCCGCCGGTGACATACATTTGACGGGTGATGGTATTGTCAAATATTCTTTCACAAGCCGCAGCAAGGGCTTGATCTTTTGTCAACCGTGCGTAATCAGCCATGGCGCTGTACAAATACATGGCTCTGACTGAATGGCCTGAAGCGCAGCACTGTTCTCGTACCGGCACTTGTGATTGAAAATAATCTGCTTTGAAATGGATCATTTCAGGAAAAATATAAGAATGCCCTTCTTTTTTGCATTCTTCTTCAAAAATGTTATCGCCCATACCTCGTTCATCGAGAAAATATCCGGCAAGTTCCAAATACTTTTTTTCTTCGGTAACCGCATAAAGACGGATCAAAGCCAGCTCGATTTCGGGATGTCCGGGATAGCCACGTCTTTTGTCTTTGCCAAAGGTTTGGTCTATTAAATCTGCAAATCTACGACTGATCTTCAGAAGTTGGTCTTTGCCAGTGGCTTTAAAATAAGCCACAGCCGCTTCAATCAAGTGACCGGCGCAATAAAGTTCGTGCCCTTCCATAAGATTTGTCCAACGCTCGTCGGGTGCCACGGAGGTGTAGTAAGTATTGATATATCCATCAGACAGTTGGGCATCTTTGATCAAATCAATGGCATAATCACACAGCTTTTCGAGTTCATTATTTCTTTCAACAGTAAGACAATAAGAAACTGCTTCGATCCATTTGTAGAGATCAGTATCCAAAAATACAACGCCATAATACTTTTCATCGGATTTTCCGGCCGCCACTTTGAAATTTTCGATGCAATGGCTTTTTGCTGCGTGTTCAATACGATCATTTAATATTTCCCACATGTACGGCAAAACAATGTCCTTGACCAGGGCAAACTGCCTGGACCACATGGGATCATTCAATTTCACATCTGCGACCTGAACAAATTCCATTAGATAAGAACTCCTAACTTGTGCGTAGTTAATCGTTTAACTTGCTATGATAAAAAAATTTCGAATTACCGATATTAATTGGAAGTCATGATAAAATTGGGTTAATCGTTTAACTAAGCTGATGTCAAAATTATAGAAGAATTTAAAGGCAATGTCAATACCCAATTTTCTTGATTCACAAAATTCGTTATAAACTGGTTTTTCACCATCTGGTTGAATATATTTGGACAAAAAGGTATAAATACATGACGGTTTGATTTTTAAGCGGTGAAGTGTAGAACAATATATAACCTGGGTAGAGGGATTGAAACATGACGACGTTAAAAGACATTGCAAAATTAGCGGGTGTATCCATCGCCTCTGTTTCTTATGTGATCAATGGCAATAAACAACTCAGTGAAGATACTACCAGACGCATCAATGAAGCCATTGCCCAGACTAATTTTTCTCCGCACTCGCTCGCAAAATCGCTGCGAATGGGAAAAACATTAACCATCGGCGTCCTTGTCGAAGACATCCGTGGTATGCCGATCGCAGACATTGTGAATGGCATTGAAGAAAGCCTCGAGGAGCATGGTTATCAAATGATCCTTAGCGATTTGCACATGCTGGAAAAGCTTTACAACCAGTATGATCAAATCGCGGATTATAAAACTTATATTAATAACAGCGTTCAACAAATGCTGCGTTCACACGTGGATGGAATCATCTATGTGGGGTTGCACGACCGCCACATTGACAACATCATCAACCCCATCGAAATCCCTTTCGTTTATGCATATTCACACGGGTCCAAACACGATCATTACGTGTCTTACAATAATATAGACGGCGCCATGGATGCAGTTAATTACCTGATCAAGCACGGGCACCGTGAAATTGCCATCCTTGCAGGCCATCCAGATTCCTTCCCGACTCACCAACGTATGGAGGGGTACATAACATCACTTAACAATGCCGATCTACCAGTCAGAGATGAATCCATTTTTTACGGCGACTGGGAGTATCCATCTGGCTATGAGCAGATGAAAAATATTTTAGCACTGCCTTACCGTCCTACCGCAATCTTTGTGATGAATGACCTCATGGCTGCGGGCTGCATTAACTCCGCCCAGGAATCCGGCTTGAAAATCCCACGGGACCTCTCCATCATCGGTTTTGACAACCGCGAGATTGCCAGCTATCTACCTGTTCCGTTAACCACCATCCAGGTACCCAATCACGAAATAGGTCATGAAAGCGCAAAAATGCTGCTTGAGCTGACAGAAGGAAATCAAGTAAATCAGAATGCCATAATTTTGCCGTGTCACTTGATCGAACGCGCTTCTGTTGCAACCCTACCCGTTTAACACGCTCAAAATGTGTTGTTTCTTCCAAAATAAAAAACAGGATGTGTTTGCCATCAAGAACCCATCCTGTTCATTTACCTATCATTTTTGTCTATGATTTCGAACTAAAGCGAGCTTGCATTTTGCTAGTGCCATGCAACTCAAACAAGGTCAATTCGTTTCTGCCAGGCTTTAAAACCGTTGCCGGCACATAAAGTGCTTGTTGGGGACCAACCTTCCAGTAGCGTCCGAGGTTAAAGCCGTTGACCCAGGCGACACCTTTTTCCCAGCCAGGCAGCTTGAGAAAAGTATCAAGCGGTTGATCAATCAAAAACTCTGCTCGATAAAAAGATGGTTCTTTCAGAGAATTTTCTGTTTTGGCAAACTCAAGCCCGGATAGATCCTCCAGCGGCAGACAGAATGCTTCCCAATCGAAAACATAATGACCGTTCAATATCACTCCCCCAAGGATTCCCTTGCGATCCATCAGTTCAGGGCCAAAATTGATTCGTCCCATGTTTTCAACCAGAATATCCAGTTGGGCTCCACCTTCAGGCACTTCGATTCTCAAACCCTGGTTTGGACGGTTGCGGCGTAAAACCCCAATCGCTTTTCCATCCAGAAAAACCTGGGCGCGGTCGCGCAGCCCATTGATCGACAGCGATCCGCTTTGAGGTCCGCTCAACCGGGTGCGGTAGAGAATGAAACCGTAATTCTGATCAAGGTATTCCATGGGTTCAGGGTTCGCCAAACGCACGGGTGTCGAGAGGGCTGGAAGTGCCTTCCACAACGAAACACCATCGGTAATATCCACTTGCTCAATCTGTAGTTTAGGGCTGGCCGCAGGCAATGGCTCATCAGGCACGGGTGCAAACTTACTGATCACCTTGCGCAGTTTAAGATATTTTTTGGTGATATCACCTGCCTCAGAAAGCGGAGCATCATAATCATATGAATTAACAATCGAAAGGTATTTACCAAAAACGTGATTGGCTCCGTTCATAAAGCCAAAGTTAGTGCCGCCGTGCCACATGTAGAGATTTACCGAAGCCCCGACTTTCAGCATTCTTTCAAAGATGGTGGCCACTCTGAAGGCCGGCCGGGTTTCATGCCAGAGCTTCCAGTGGTCGAACCAGCCAACCCAAAACTCGGAACACATCAACGGCCCATCAGGTTGCAGTCGTCGAAGCAAGTTAAACGCGTGTTCAGGAGCATGATCAAAATTCACCGTGGCAAAGACACCATCCAACATGCCGGCTTTAAGGTTGCGCCCCTGTTCACCGTCAGAGGTAAAAAGAAATTCCTCGATCCCAATTCGGCGCAAAGATTCGCGTATATGCGCCAAGTAAACCTTATCATCGCCATAGCTACCATATTCATTCTCAACTTGCACCATGATGATTGGGCCGCCTCTTGAATATTGCAGCGAAATCAGTGGTTTTAACAGTGCCTCAAAAAACCGATCCATTGCCGCGAGGAAAGGAGGGTAAGCACAACGTACCCGCATTTGCGGATCTTTAAGCAGCCAGGCCGGCAGCCCGCCAAAATCCCACTCTGAGCAAATATAGGGGCCAGGTCGCAAGATCACTTTGAGTCCGTGTTGCGCCGCTGCTTGAATAAATGCTTCAATATCAAGATTACCCTCAAAATGGAATTCACCCGGTTTTGGCTCATGTAGATTCCAGGCAACATATGTCTCGATGGTATTGAGCCCCATCAATCGCGCTTTTTCGAGTCGGTCATCCCAATATTCACACGGAACGCGGAAATAATGCATGGCGCCCGAAAGAATGCGGAATGGTTTTCCATCCAACACGAAATGATCTCCAGCTACTATTAAAGTCATTTTGACTCCTTGAAATTAATTGAGCAGCTATGATTGGATGGGAGCACAAAGGGTTCGATCGAGAGAGTGCGTGTTTGAGAGTTGTACTCACCAGAAACGTGATCTGATGAGGTCTGATCCACACCGCGTAAGTGAATACGGTAGGTGCGGCTTGCCGGAATGAGATGCAAATTACCATTGGCAGCGTGGATGGTGAAAACGCCGTCCTGGAGTGTGAATCGCGTGATACAAAATTCTCCGCACTGATAATCTGTGGTCAAACCATCGTCTTCGTAAAGCTCAAATGAATTATCCGCACCGGGGAACACATAAACATCCAACACGTCAGGGTTATCTACCCCGCCCCGAGCTACAAATGGTGCCAACGGAACAATCGCTCCCGGTTTGGCAAAAACAGGGATATCTTCAAGGTCAGCCGAAATTGCGTGCCATTGGTTACCGATGAAATGTTCACCTGTGAAAAAATGAGTCCAGGTTCCGTCTGGCAGCCAGACTCGTTTGTTGACCAGGTGAGTATCGTTGTTCGCGGGTTCTGTAATCGGAGCAGCAATCAGTTCCGAACCAAAGAAATATTGGTCTTTGGCTTCGAAAGCCTGCGGCGAATCCATGTTGCCGTAATACATGGGGGCCACCAGGCTGATGCCGCTCTTGTGGGCTTTCCATGCCATGCTGTAAATATAAGGGATCAATGCATACCTCAACTGCATGACAGAACGTGAAGCCTTGAAGATGCGTTCAGGTTTCATCCATGGACGGCGCTCAAGGCTGGCTCGTTTTGTGGAATGCATGCGGAAGATAGGGCTGAAGACACCAAACTGAAGCCAGCGCAAGTAAAGCTCAGGCGTCAGGTCATCCATCATGTGGCCGCCAAGATCGTGGCTCCACCAGCCGTAAGCCACATTGGCCGCCGTGGAAGTAAAGTAAGGCTGAAATGCAAGGGTGCGCCAACGCACGAAAGTATCGCCGCTAAAACCAATCGGATAGCGGTGATTACCCAGTCCGCCCCAGCGCGAGAATACGAAGGGTCTTTTACGTCCATCCCGGCCAAGGTCTTGATAATGCAGGTGGTTCAGCAGCCAGAGCGGATCCAAACCAGGGATATTGCTGGTCTTTTTCTGTTGATAATCCATCCACCAGAAATCCACCCCTTCATTCTGGCTCGAACTTGAATCCTTCTTTCTTGAAACCATCTCCTCAAAGGGATGGTGCAAAATATCAAAGTAACCTTCCATGAATCGCGGATCTGCAATATCAAAGGGAATTTGTTTTTGAGAAGCCGGGTCAACCCCCATCCACTCGGCTAAACGCGTGTATTGTTCTTCATGCGGGTAGACCCCATTGGCAGGGTGCAGGTTGAGTGCCGTTCGCAGCCCCTGGGAATGAAACCATTCAATCAACCCTTCGGGGTCAGGAAAAAGCTTCCGGTTCCAGGTATAACCCGTCCAGCCGTCGGACTTGTTACCTGTTTTGGTGATGTGCCAGTCCATGTCTATGATGCAAACCGAAAGCGGCACATCATTTGCCTGAAAATCCTGCATCAAGCTTTTGAGCTCATCCTGGGTATACTCCCAATAGCGGCTCCACCAGTTGCCCAAAATGTAACGCGGAATCATGGGGATTGGCCCGGAAATGTGTATGTAATCAGACAGACAGGCAGCATAATCTGTGCCGTATCCAAAGAAATACAGGTCTTTGGATTTCGCTGAAAACGTATTGAGTAGAGATGAAAGCGGCTTTCTGGATTTGACGTGATCGCGTGCATCTACCCAACCAAAATTTGTGAAAACAGGCGTGTCGGAATCATCCATAACCGCCCAACCGGATTTGGAGAGCAACCCGTTTTCCAATTTTGTGGTTCCAGCATCCCCATCCAGGGTACGGGCGGTTCCCAACAAATTATCCGAGCTTTTATCACCGTATTTCCAGGTGACATCAGACTGTTTCAACCGGATTGAAAGATTTTTTTGGCTGAAACCTCTGGTTGTTGGAATATATTTGAGGTGCAGAAAATCCGTTTCAATCTCGACCAACCCATCCGAGATGGACTTTTTGAAAGCCGGCACAGGCTGCCAGCGGTGCCAGAAAGCCTGCGATGGTCGGTCTTCAAAATGCTCATCTTTACTGAATTCAAGACGTATGAGGCGGTCAGTTAAAACGGAAAATCGGGCACCACCAACGCTTACAACTGCTTCAGGCTGTGCCAGGGGGTGAAATTCTGGAACTGGTGGAAGTGGCATTTTGAATCCAACCTTTCAATAAAATTAATCTGGCAGCGGAAACTGGTCCGCGGACCAATCAGCAATACTAAATTGATTTAATGTAAAGATCAAGAGTTGATCGACAGGTGCAATTTTGAGCCGTTCGTGCATGGATTGTCCATCGATAAACAAGCTGGTGAATCCGTGAACGGCGCTCCAAACACTCACCGCCATCGCTCCAACGGGGGCTGGATGAAGAATGCCAGCCTTCTGACAAGCATCCACGATTTTGATCAACTCGCCCAAAAGATAGTTTGCCATTTCAACCAGGGCTGGATAGGCATCTTCACGCTCCACCGCATTAGAAAAGGTCACTTTGAAGTGCGCAGGTTTGGATTGGGCAAAGCGCAGATACATAAATGCCGCTTCAACCAACTGTCTTCGCGGATCTTCTTGATAAGTTTCTTGTATATTAACAAGCTGTTCGTAAAGGGTGCGGTAACCCTCGGTAGAGATAGCTGCGATCAACGCCTGTTTATCAGCAAAATGGAAATAAGGTGCATTGTGACTGACACCTGCCTTCTGAGCCACCTTTCTTAAGCTCAGTGCACCTACACCTTCTTCAGCCAGAATTTCAATCCCTGCCTGGATGAGTGTTTTTTTCAAATCGCCATGATGATATCTTTTTGATTCCATGTCACAATCCTACCTTTTTACCTTGACAGTGTCAAGATTAAATATATAATATTGACAACGTCAAGATATTTCAATCCCAATATACTGGTCTCTGGACCAACCGACCCTGTGAGGCATTATGACGATCGAAACGATTTACATGATCCACCACACGCATACAGATATCGGCTTTACCAACGACCAGCCAATTTTTTGGGAAATGCAGTACCGTTTTATTGACGAAGCCTTGCGTTTGATCGACCTCTATAAAAATAATCCCCCAGACTCACAATTCCGCTGGACAGTCGAAACCACCTGCGGACTCGAGGCCTGGCTCAAAACAGCCTCCAGCGCCGAAATCGACCGCCTGATCACAGCAGAGAAGGCCGGGCTGCTTGAAGTGATGGCCATGCAGACCAACAATACTCCTCTACTGAACACCATACAGCTTATCGAAAGTTTGCGACCTGTTGAACGGATGCGAAAGGAATTTGGTTTCGATATTCGACACGCCATGAACTGCGACATCAACGGCCAAAACTGGACCCTTCCTGACGTGCTGCTGGATGCCGGGATTGAAGCCTTCAGCATGGCCATCAATCACCACTTCGGCGGACCACCAACCCCGCGGCCAAATGTGTTCCTATGGCAGACACCCGGCCGACGCACAATGCCGGTGAACAATGGCTGGCAGTATTCAAAACTTAACGAATTTGGCCTCGCCAGTGAGGTGGATGACCAATTCACTGAATGGCTGCCCAAGATAAACACCTACCTCGACAGCATCGGCTACCCCCTGACCTATCTGATGCTGCAAGGGTTTCATCCGTACGGCGATAACGCATCTGCCTGGGCTGCCTTTGCCGAATTCGCAGATCGATGGAACAAAGCAGGCAAAACGCCGCGTCTGGTATCAGCCACTCCGCGCATGTTCTGGGATCGCTTAAAAAAAGATGGTTCCAAATTACAAACCATCAGCGGGGATTGGACAGATTATTGGAATTTTGGCTGTATTTCAGCCGCCCGCGAAACCAGCATCAACCGCACCTCTCGCAGCCGTTTATACAGGTCAGATGCCCTGTCTTCAATGGTGAATTTGATTGGTGCCGACAAGCAAAATAATTTCGAGAATTCAACCACCAGATGGTCAGACAGAACCCATGAACTTTACCGTGACCATGCCTGGCTCATATTGAACTTGTATGGCGAACATACCTGGGGGTCGGATACAGCTTCAAACGAGCCGCAGCTTGAAGATTCACTTTCGATGGATAATCACAAGAAGAACATGGCTTATACAACGCGTTCTCTCAGCCTGCTGCTTGAACGTGATGCCCTGGCAGATTTCTCACGCTTTATTCCGCATAACGACCCGACGGAATTAATGGTGTTCAACCCGCTTCCGTGGGAACGCACCATCAGCGGTCCGCTGGCCAAGAACATGCTCATTCCGCGCGGCTTGGGATCAGACTCAAGCTCCAGCCGACATTTTCTCGGACGTATGGCGCAACCGACTGACTTTTGGACGGGACGCTCTGAGCGAGAGTTCAACGGCGGCCTGGGTTGGCTGCTCAAACCGGTAAAAATCCCGGCTTTTGGCTATGCCGTGGTAAGTTGGGATGAATTAACTTGCATGGCAGAAGCCGCAGAAAGTGAAGAAACGGTTGTTGAAAATGCCCGTTACAAACTCACTTTCGACATTCAGAAAGGCGGCATTATCTCGTTGTTTGATAAACAACTCGATTATGAATGGGTTGATCGCTCGGCTATAGCACCCCTTCACGGATTTATGCATGAAGAAGTTGCTGACTTCGAGACCCCCGAACCGCGCAAAGGGATATTCTCCATGGATTGGCAAGTCTCAACCGAGACTGTAAGGGGCTGGCAGCCGGGGTGGAAAGCCAATCGCACTACACCTTCGCGATTATTATTGCACAAGGTTTATGCACACTCGTTTGGCACCGTGATTGAACAAATCCTTGAGCATGACAAGATTGGTAAAATTTTGCAGCGCACTTTTCTACCCATTAATGGAGACCAGATAGAATTTCAAGCCGAATGGCAGATGAGCACAAGCATCCATCCTGAAGCGACCTACTTGCTCTTCCCATTCAACCTGCCAAATGCCCAGGCGCGCTTTGACATCGGCGGGGTTCCTGTCCGCCCGCATGTAGATCAACTGCCGGGCTGCTGCCGCGATTATTTCACCATACAGGGTTGGGTGGATTTTAACAATGGCCAGCACGGCGTCACCATCGCCGCCCCTGAAAATCCCATGGTGCAGTTGGGTGATTTCCATTTTGGTCACAACCAATCTGAAATTAATCTTGAACGCGCCATGCTTTTGGGTTGGGTGACCAATAATTATTGGGAAACCAACTTCCCCGGTTCGCAGCCCGGTACGGTCACTGCCCGCTACTCGATTCTCCCTTACGCAGGTGATTTTAACGAATCCCGCGCCCATCAATTTGCAGCCGAANNCTGCTGCCCTCTTCAGGTACTCTTTTACATCTGCCGCAGCCGCCCATCCAAACCTTGAGTATTCGCCGATCTGCTGGTCATGGAATATTGGTAACTTTAATGAATTCCAGTGATAATAGTTTAACTACAGTACTTGCCGATGGGCTGTTGAAAATCAAATCAGCTTCGATATGCGACTTGTTTGGTAATCAGATAGAGAACCTGCGGGTTGACAACGGTAAGCTGGAAGTTTCAATCACTGCACGCCGTATCATCACCCTGTTTTTGGAGGCATAAAATGACCAAGATTACATTTATTGGGGCAGGAAGTTTGGGTTTTACCCGCGGACTCGTTCGTGACATCTTGACCTTTCCGTTGTTGGCAGACGCAACCATCGCCTTGATGGATATTGACCCCGAGCGGCTTGATTTTTCAAAGAAAGCCGTCGAGAAGATCATCCAGCTTGGCAATTATCCAGCCAAGGTCACAGCCACCCTTGACCGGGTTGAAGCATTGCGCGACGCGGATGTGGTGTTGACGACCATCCTGGCCGGCCAGACGGATGTCTGGCGGCATGACATCGAAATCCCAAAGAAATACGGGGTGGATATCAATGTAGGTGACACCCGAGGACCGTCGGGGATTTTTCGGTTCTTGCGTACCATCAATCCCATGATGGATATCGTGCGTGACATGGAAAGAGTCTGCCCTAAAGCCATTTTGCTGAATTACACCAATCCAATGGCCATGCTGTGCGGTGCCATTCAACGCAGTTCATTTATTTCAACCACCGGATTATGCCATTCAGTTCAGGGGACGGCTCAAATGCTCGGCTGGTGGATTGGTGCAAGCGTGGATGAGATCACCTATACCTGTGCCGGTATCAACCATCAAGCCTGGTATCTTGATTTTAAAGTCAATGGCGAAGATGCTTATCCGCTCATCCACAAGGCCATCACCGAGAACCCTGAAGTATATGAAAGCGAAATTGTACGCAATGAAATGTATCTTGCCTTGGGCAAGTATGTCACCGAATCCAGCGGACACAACTCAGAGTACAACTGGTGGTTCCGAAAACGGCCTGATTTGATCGAAAAATACTGCATCCACGGAACGGGTTGGAACCCGGGCGAATACGCCTACATTTTGAAAGAATACCAGAATAACGAAGCCACCTGGAAAGACCAGGCTAAAGAGTGGTTTGCCTCTGACACCCCCATTATCCTCGACCGCGGACATGAATATGCGGCTTATATCATTAATGCCTTCAAAGGCGGGGAGTTGTTCAAATTCAACGGCAATGTGCCTAACACAAATCTGGTCACCAACCTTCCGCAAAACGCCTGTGTTGAAGTGCCTGTATTGGTGGATTCTGACGGACTACATCCCATCCACGTCGGTGCGCTGCCTGCTGAATGCGCCTTGCTTACACAACTTTCAAGCGGCATTGAAGAAATGGCCATCACCGGCAGCCTGACTGGCGACCCCGTCATGATCTACCGCGCCATCTGTCACGATCCACTGACGGCAGCCGTTCTCTCTCTGCAAGAGATCAAAACCATGGTCAATGAAATGTTTGAACAAAACAAAGCTTACCTGCCTCAATTCAAAAAATTCAAAGTCTAACAATTCGACCCTTCATTTCAAAGGAGAAAAAATGTTCCCTGCTTTCATTCTTGCCAAGTTATACATCAAAGGTTCGTTGAAGAACACTTCAACAGGGTTTGAATTCACGCTCAAGAACATCATCGACTCAACCGTGCTGGTCGGCATTGGACCCATTACAGTCGGTGAAACCGATTATGAGGGTGGAGCACTTACCATGGCAGTACCCGAGAAATCAGTTAGCGGTGCTGATATTTCAAGCAAGAACGCCATCCCTGCAAGAATGGGCATTCCCATCACTGTGAGCGTCACCGGCGTTAAGCTTACCCCAGGCCAGCAAAAAATCGGTGTCGCCGCCACCACCAGCGATATTGGCATGATCAAATTTGAAATCAATGACACGGTTGCATAACTCAAAACTAAAGAAGTGATTTGTTATAGGAGGCAGCCTTATGACTAATAATGATGGTGAGGTATTCACAAGCAATATGCCAGTTCAAGAACCCTTTCCTACCTGGAGAATCGTCCTTTGGGCTTTGGGAGGTGTGGGCTCAACCATTATTGGCAGCCTGGTTGGTCTGATGACCTATTTCTACATGCCCCCGCAGATTTCGCAATCCTCCTTTCCACAGTATTTATCAAACGAAACCATTTTGGGGATAACCATCCTGGGGTTGATTGGCTATGTGGGCGGCATTCTGGTAGTTTTAATAAACCCGTTCATCTCACAGTGGAGCGACCGCTCAAAAAACCGCATCGGACGCCGGAAGATTTTCATGCTCATTTCCTTCCTGCCAATTTCGATCTTGTGTTATCTCGTTTTTTCTCCGCCAGTTGACCACATTAGTTCTGCCAACGCAGTATGGTTGTTTTCGATCATTGTCATTTTGAATATCTTCCGCAGCCTTTATGGTGTCTCAGGTGCAATCGTTCCTGAATTCAGCTCCAACAGCAATATTTTGATGAAATTCAACACCTATAATTCCATTGGATGGGTATTTGGCTTCATTATCGGCTCTCAAGCCATCTACCTGATCAAAGATGCCTTTATAAATTTGGGCATGAGCCCGGTGGATGCCTTTCGGCTAACCGTAGGCGGTCTGATCATATTCTCGACCATATTGGTTGCCTTGCAAATATGGGTGGTGGATGAACGACGTTACGGTTCAGGAAAAACCTCCCAGGTAAACTTACTGACAGCACTAAAAATGACGCTATCCAATAAGATCTTCGTGCTCTACACCCTGGCCAACCAGGTTTATTTCTGGGGAGATGGTTTTTTTCAGGCTGGGTTGGTCTATTTTGTCACCATCATCTTTGGATACTCCGATTCGATGATGATCGCCTTTGGCGGCACAATCCTGGGGCTTTCATTCATCATTTATCCCTTTGTCTCCACCATGGCAAAAAAGACTGGCAAAAAGAATCTATTGATGATTGCCCTGTTGATCATGTCGGTGGTGATGATCGCACTCGGGTTTGCAGATAAACTGCCCTTCCCGGTGAAGATCACCTCCTGGGTTCTTGTGGCGATCATTGCGCTGCCAGGCGCCATCACCGGCATCATCCCCGGAGCCATCAGCAACGAGATCGTACGTGAAGATTGTCTGCGTACTGGTGAAGCAAAAGAAGCCAATTTTGGCGCAGCAGCCGGTCTGATCACTGCCATTCCCAGCGGTTTTGTCGGTCTGGTCATGCCGTCTATTTTGCTGCTGGGACGCAGCACTGAAAACCCGGCCGGAGTCAGGCTGCTGGCAGTGATCAGCGCCATCTGTATGGTGGCTGCACTACTGATGCTTTACTTCTTGTATGACGAAAAGAAAATCCTGGCCTCCCTCAAGAAATTCGGCTACGAATAAGAAAAGCCGGCATCCATGGTAAATACACACAACTCCAGTCCAAGGGCTGGAGTTGTTTATTAAAACTTGTGGTTAACCGTCATATGCTGCGCGGGTGATGATCACACCTGGTAATTGATTGCCAAGAGTAAAGAAGTAGCCGCCGTAACACGTCTAGTGCATGGTCTATCTGCGAAATTTTTTTTCAGGATCGATGAAAACAAGTCGAGTACACATGGATATATTTTTTCAGGTACGAATGGCTATATTTTTATGAATCTATGTAACGTACTCTTGTCTTGAAGGGAAATACCCCTCACAGGAAACTGATATTACCTTTCCTGTATTCATCTACCAGACAGGAGTATTATGAAAAAAGCATTATTTGGTCCGATAAATGTAGAAGTTGCACCTTTCTTCAAGGCTCTATTTAATAGTTCAAAATTTGCCTGGTTATGGCTGATTGTCCGCGTTTATGTTGGTTATCAATGGATTAACGCAAGCCTTCATAAGCTTTCTGCACCAGAATGGATGCAGACTGGCGATGCACTCAAAGGATACTGGATGCGTGCAGTTTCAATTCCGGAAGCCCCTGCCAAACCCCCTATAAATTACGAGTGGTATCGCTCTTTCATTCAATCCATGCTCGACAACCAATCATATGTGTGGTTTGGTAAATTGATTGCTGTTGGTGAGCTCTTGGTGGGTATCGCCTTGATTTTGGGTTGTTTTGTCGGTATCGCTGCCTTTTTTAGCGCGATGATGAACCTGAATTTTCTACTTGCCGGAAGTCTTAGCAGCGGACCGATACTGCTTGTACTTGGAATCCTTATCATGTTTGCCTGGAAAGCAGCCGGATATTATGGCTTAAATCGTGCAATTCTATATTACCTTGGCACTTTTTGGCAACCAGGCAAGTGGTTTCAAAAGAAGATAGCCTAAGGTTGTTCCATTTCAAAAAGGCGTCTTATAGAGACGCCTTTTTCAATCCATATGATCTTTAAGGTGGTGATTCACGGCATATGTTGCAAGTTCAATTCGATTCCGCAGGTCTAATTTTGAAAGAATATTGCTTACATAATTTCGGACTGTTGTTTCAGTAAGGTTTAGTTTTTGTCCAATCTCTTTGTTACCATCCCCCTCCGCGACAAGTGAAAGAACATCCATTTCTCGCTGAGATAAACCGTTGAATGCACTGTCTTCCATCATCGATTCCAGTTTTTTAAGTCTGGCAACCATTTGTGAAGTTGTATGAGTATCAAATGCATTGTCGCCGTTATAGGCAGCTCGAATTGCCCGTACAAGCTCCTCACTTCCAACTTTCTTTAAGACATAACCAGAAGCACCGGCCCGGATTGCTTGATGCAAGAAACTTTGATTTGCATATGATGTGAGAATTACTACCTTTGAGTTGGGATAATTCGCGGCGATTTCTCTGCACGCCTCAAGACCACTTTGACCGGGAAGTTGAATATCCAGAATAACGACATCCGGTGCATAATTCTTAACTTGAATTAGTGCCTCTTCTGAAGAATCGGCTTCAGACACTACCTCCATATCTGGTTCTTCTGCCAATAAGGATCGAAGCCCAGCTCTGACTACAAGATGATCATCAACAATTAAAAGTCTGATGCGGTGCATCAATTTCCTCCATCGGAAGATCCAAATTTACAGAAGTCCCTTCACGGGGCTTTGTTTCGATTTTTAATGTTCCCCCTAACAAACGGGTTCGATCACGCATGTTTTTCAAACCAAAACCTGGATCAGCAGAGCCCGAGATTCCCTGACCAAAATCCTTAACTTGTAGATGAAGATGATTTTTCGAACAAAACAGGTTTACTTCAGCTTTTTCAGATTTTGAATGTCGAATCACATTCGATAGCGCTTCACTCACAAAAGCAGTCAAGTGTCTTGTTTGATCGGGGGATAATGAAGGGATCTTTTTTGTATTCCAAAATGTATCTATGAGTATGTTTTTTCGAGCTTCTTCAATGATCGGCTGTAAAGCTCCAATTAAATCGACAGACTCCATCACAGGATTATCTTGAGGTAGAAATGCCCGAAGTTTTTCAACTGCTTGACCAATCGACTGCATTAATTGATTTACTTCCGCAACATTTTCTTCAGCGACATGTTTACCAAGGGTTTGGGCCATCAGACCTGATGCATATACTTGTTGTAAAGCCCCATCGTGTAAATCTCGAGCAATCCGTTCTCGTTCAGTGGCAATAACCTGGCTCACTTCCATTTGATGGATTACACGGTCGGTCTCGATATTAAATACTTTTAAAGCACGAAACATGGCATAAAGTAGAACCAAACCGGCAGCAGCCCGAAAAACAAAAGGCGGCAAAATCAATGACGTAGTAAAAGATTGAGCATTAATGATAGATGCTGGAAAAAATGATCCTTTCGGAACACTCGCACCTTCGATTATTCCGTAAAATGCAATTGCAATTGCCGACACAAAAAGCATTTTGCTAATTTGCGGTAATTTCATTGATTTTATTTGGTTATTTACTTGCCTAATCAACCCAATTGACGAAAAAACACATGCTGGGATACACAACAAGTAACGAGAAAGAGTATTGCCAAACTCATGCCAAATTTCAAGATTATTTATAAAAATAAATCCAGCGCCAAACGGACCAACCATCCAAAAAATAAAAATTATCCCGGGGAGAAACCTCAACCATCGCCAATTATTCGAAAAAGGACGTAATAATTCAACGCCAAATTGAAACAAAGAAGCAAAAGACAATGCCAAAACGATCAAATGAATACTATCCAAAATCGTTTCGAAAGCTAACTCAAGTGAAGCAACTTGTATCGGGATAAAAATATCGCCCCATTCATACATTCCGTGCAAAATTCCAAAACCAGCCAACCATGGAAGACTTCGAGCTAAATTTAAACGCGAGTATTGCCTGGTTTGAAATAAGACTGAAATACCCATAATAAAGAAAACTTGCCCATAAAAAAACTGAAATAATGGACTATTAGCCACAAACCATTTATTAATTTCTACGACCAAATTAACCTCTTATCTGTTTCTGATCGCACTTTCCATAACTAATTTTATCAGTTTTATACAATTTATCTTTTATATACTTTCCATAGTTTTAAAATATAAAACACCACCACTTATGAATGGATCATGGGTGTGCCTTTGCAATCTACTTTATCAGTCCTTTTCCATCTTTTTCAAACACTTATTATCGGTTTTAGTTCAAGGTGTATAAGGAGTTGGTTGTTTAAAATCCGCCATATGCGGTGCGGGTGATGATCTCATCTTGTAATTGTTTGCTTAGATCGCAAAAGTAATCGCTGTAACCGGCAACGCGCACAATCAGGCTGCGGTACTGTTCGGGGTTGGCCTGTGCGGCCTTGAGGGTTTCGCCATCAACAACATTAAACTGGATATGATGCCCGTCCAAATTGAAGTAACCACGCACCAACTGCACCAGGGCGTTCAACCCCTCTTCACTGTCTAAAACTTGCGGTGTGAATTTTTGGTTAAGCAACGTGCCTCCGGTGCGCACCTGGTCCATTTTGGCAACCGAACGCACCACCGCAGTCGGGCCATGCCGGTCAGCTCCCTGGACAGGTGAGACGCCTTCAGAAAGCGGTTTGCCAGTGAAACGGCCATCTGGCAGCGCCCCGGTGACCGAGCCAAAATAAATATGGCAGGTGGTCGGCAGCATGTTGATATGGTATTCGCCGCCCTTTGTGTTACGCCGTCCATCCACCGCATTGAAATAGGATTCAAAGACGCGCACCATCAGATCATCCGCGGCGTCATCGTCATTGCCATATTTCGGCGTGCGATTCAAGAGCAGTTGGCGTGATCTTTCAACGCCTTCAAAATTGGAATCCAACATCTTAAGCAGTTCATCCATATTGAAAGTTTGTTGTTCATAAACATGGGTTTTGATGGCAGCCAGTGCATCAGCGATGCTGCCAATTCCCACGCCTTGGATGTAGCTGGTGTTGTAACGTGCGCCGCCGTTGTGATAGTCTTTGCCGCTGCTGATGCAATCATCTGTCAGCAATGAAAGAAAAGGCGCGGGCATGTAATTGGCATACAGGCGTTCAATCACCTGGTTACCACACACTTTTAGATCCACAAAATAGAGCAACTGTCTCTCAAAAGCATTGAAAAGTTGATCAAAATCAGTGAAATCTGCCGCGTCTCCCGTCTGCGGACCGAGCTGTTGGCCGGTGCGCGGATCGAGTCCGTTGTACAGCGTTAATTCCAACACCTTGGGGAGGTTGAAATAACCCGTCAAATTGTAGTTTTCCTTGCCGAAAGCGCCGACTTCCACACAGCCTGACGAGCCGCCGCAGCGCGCATCCACAAGAGATTTGCCCGCGCGCATCAATTGCTGGACGATCAGGTCAGCGTTGAAGATGGAGGGCTGCCCGTACCCAGTGCGGATGATCCTGGCTGCCCGTTTAATAAATCGGTCCGGGCTCTTCTTGCTGACCTGGATGGATGAAGACGGTTGTAATAACCGCATCTCCTCGATCACATCCAGAAGTAGATATGAAACTTCATTGACTCCGTCTGAACCATCCGGTCGCAAGCCGCCCAAGTTTATCTGGGCAAAATCCGTATAAGTGCCGCTCTCAGCAGCAGTCACTCCAACTTTTGGCGGCGCCGGCTGATTGTTGAACTTGATCCAGAAACAGCATAACAATTCTTTGGCAGACTCTTTTGTAAGAGTGCCATTGGCCAGACCCTGCTCATAAAATGGCAGCAGATGCTGGTCGAGACGGCCGGGGCAGTATGAATCCCAGGTGTTGAGTTCGGTGGTCACCCCCAGGTGCACAAACCAGTAATACTGCAGCGCTTCATGCAGGTCGCGCGGCGCATGAGCCGGAATATGTGAGCACACCTGCGCAATTTTTTCGAGTTCCTTTTTGCGGATGGTGTTCGTTTCTTTTTGAGCCAGTTCCAACGCCAGGGTGCTGTAACGCTCCGCAAATCGCATGAGCGCTTCGGCTGCGATGCACATGGCTTTAAGCTCTTCCTGTTTGTCGTAAGCTTCGGGGTCATTGAGAAAATCAAGCGTCGTCAGGCTGGCGTCAATTTTTTGTTGAAAATCGAGCATGCCGTAATGATAGATCTTCTCATCCAGCACAGTATGCCCAGGCGCGCGCTGCTCCATAAATTCGGTAAAAATGCCCGCATCGTAGGCGTCCTTCCACTCAGGTGTCATTTCGGCAAAGAGCAGGTCGCGAATGGATTTGCCCTGCCAAAACGGAATGACTTTTTCTTGATAAGCCTTGCGTGTTTCGACTGACACCCTGAATGAGGTCAACGAACGGGTGTTCAGAATGTCCAAATCTTCAAGGGTATGGCAGCACAACTCTGGGAAGGACGGTGCAGCCTTGGGGCTTTCACCCTTCTCGCCCACGATCAATTCACCTTCATAAATGGCTATTTTTTTATGCTCGAGTAAATATGCAAAAGACATGGCACGCTGCACCGGAACCGACATGATGCCCAGTTTTTGCAGGTAAAAATCAGTCAGCAATTCAGCCCGTTCGCTTGATAGAGATTCAACCGCATCCAGTGATTGCTGTCTCAGCCGGTTGACCCGATCGGACAGGTTATTGTTTGGTGTGTCTGCCATGCTTCCTCCTGATCCCCTGAATAACCATTTAGGGTACTAATTAGCTGATCTTTACCTGTAAACCAAATTGTTCAAGCAACTCCGCGGACCGTTGCAATTGGTCTTTGCCTGGCGCAGAAATATGCTTAAGTTGATACTCCAAACCCAGAGCCTCGTACTTTGCAGCAGCCAGATCGTGATACCCCATCAGTTCCACGCTGCTGATATTTTGCAGCGAACGAATGAACTCGCCTGAAGCAATCAGGTTTTCGTCATCAGCATTGATGCCCGGAATTAACGGAATTCGGATGTGGATGGCAGACCCAGCTTCAGCCAGCTTTTTGAGATTGCTCAAGATCAACCGGTTGGAAACACCCGTAAAATGGAGATGGCGCTTTTCATCCATCATTTTCAAATCAAACAGGAACTGATCCACAAACTCGCGAAGGCAGTTGAGCACTTCCCAGGCGGCCAAACCGGAAGTATCCACCACGGTGTGCAGTTCATGCTCACGGCAGGAGCGTAACAGCGCAAGCAAAAAACGGGGCTGCAAGAGCGGTTCGCCGCCTGAAAATGTCACTCCGCCACCCGAGCTTTCATAAAAGGGGGTGTCGCGCAGTATCTTTGACATTACCTGATCCACGCTGACCTGGTAACCCGAAAGCTCGCGCGCGCCGTTGTAACAAGTTTCGGCACAGGCGCCGCAGGCTTTGCATAATGATCGGTCAGTAGACGCAAATCCATTGAAGGTGATGGCATGTTCGGGGCATACTTCAATGCACGCGCCGCATAAAGCGCAGCGGTTTACTCGGTACATCAAAACAGGTTTACATGGCTGACTTTCGGGGTTATGGCACCATTGACAAGCGAGCGCACAGCCCTGAAAGAAAACCGTGGTGCGGATGCCCGGTCCATCATTGATGGCATATTTTTTAATATCAAAGATCAATCCCGTTTCAGACATAATAAAAATATACGCCTATCACGAATTGAAGTCAATATACAAATGGTATACAATATGCATATAATCTAAAAAGGTTTTCTCATAAATTGCCGCAGAATTAAGCTAGTAATTTTTACCTCACCCCAAACCCCTCTCCATCCATGGATGGAGAGGGGCAGGGGAGAGGCCGAAGTTAAAGAGTTTTTTTACTTATAAACGATTTACTTCACTCAATACCACTAACGAGACGGGTAAGATTCATTAAATTTTCTTTTCTCAACAAGATCAGGAGCTAAAATGGCACAAGTCAACCAAAATCCTTTACGTGAAAGCGACCGCATCGAAGACGAACTGCGCCGCCTGATCTTGACCCTTGAGCTTGAACCCGGTCTGGCAATCAGCGAAGCTAGTCTTATGAAGCAATACCATTGGGGACGCACCCCCCTGCGAGAAGCTTTTCAACGTCTGGCAGAACAATCACTCTTACAGATCATTCCACACCACGGTGTGGTGGTCACACCATTAAATATTTTTGAATTCGTTGAAGTGATGGATGCAATGGGCATGGTCATCGGCTCAGCCGCTGAACTGGCCTGCAAACACGTCACCGATGCTCAATTAAACAATCTGGATGAACTGATAGATCAAGGTGCTGCGGCTTCGGGAGCAGGCGATTTTGTGCGTGTGGCCGAACTGGATTACGAATTTCACCGCGAACTGGCGGATGCCACCGGTAACCGCTATTTACGTGACTACCTGCTTCATTTGCATCGCATCGCCACCCGATTCAACCTCGCTGCCTGGAAGAGAGACCGCAATTCTGCACCCTCGCTTGAAGAACACCGGCAATTGGCTGCGCTTTTCCGCCAAAAAGATGCAGAACAGGTCAAAACGGCCATGCGTGAGCACATCGAAAACGCCCGCACCCGCCTGCTTGGAAGTCTCTCCCCTTCCGAATCTTATTTTTAAGTCTCCATATTGAACTGCCAACACCAAATAATTAGTAAAAACAAGAAAACTCAATTTTGATTAAAAATCACCGACAATAAAGCTATGGGTGATTTTATGCTATCCACTATTCAACCTTCCATTTTGAAAACCGTCCTTCCAAATGAAACCCAGCCATTTGGAGTCAATCGCTATTTAACCAACATCCCATCAATCAATAAAGTCAAGGGCTCAGATCAAACCAAAATCTCAGATTTGTCTACTTTTGCGCTTTCGATGGAATTAACAGAAATGAATTACTCAGAGACTTCATCCGAAATGTTGTATCGATCCAACGACAACTCGCTGGCATTAAAGACAAACCGGTCGGTTAATCTCAATTTCAAGGTGGAAAAATTCCAGTTTGATCTCACTCTTTCTGCTGAATCCCTGGGCTTGGACGCTTCCATGTTCAAGAATAGTTCCGAACCGATGATCCTGAAATTGCAATACTCTCAAACTGAAATGATGTTTACCAGGGAAATCCAAATTAAGCAGCATAAAACTTTGAGAACTCCACAAGAGATCATCCAGGATTTAGTCAAAGGATTGACCACCGCCATGCAAGATCCTGATAAACGAACAATCATGTACACCCTTGACGATGAAGCGATTCAAGCATTGGTCCAAAGCGATCCAAAGTTAGGAAAACTTTTCGGAGAATTGGTCATGATCATGAATACGGTCAATTTGATGAAAGAAACAAGTCAGGGTAACCGGGATTATACGATCAGGTTAAGCGGAAAAGGAAAACCTTACACAGAAGCAACTGAAAAGGTGGATGTTAAAGGGTTTGCAAAGGAGTACTTTGTCAATATCACCATTATGCCGCCGCAAACAGACAGTGCTAAACAAGCGGAAATGGCAACAGCCTAATTTTCTAACAAGCAAACAACATGAAGATGAAAAAAAAAGCGCCTCTCGAAAAATCGATTGGCGCTTCAAGATTAACTACTCAGCAATTTGAAGACTTCAGCCGATTGTGCTTCAAGCAGTACCCTCACTTGATTACCTTCTTTCTTTACCTGTTCTTCGCCCTGCAGGGTCAAGCGGGTTAGCGTCTGACCAGCGTCCACTTGTAAGTGGGCTGTGGTGCGTTCACCGGCGTTCAACAGGATCAGTAGTTGCCCATCAGGCAGTTCAAGCTTTCTCAAACGCAGGTGGGATGAAGGGTTGCCCAGCTTGACCGCCTGCTGCGGCTGCGGTAAAAGACTCAGCAGTTTTGTAAAAGCCGTCACATCAGGGTGGCGGAAATAATGCTGGAAGAAAGCCGTGCCCAATCGGATGGCTTTGCCCTGGCCGTATTTCGCCAAAGTCAGCGCCGGCCGCGGATCTGCTTCGTTATGCGTTGCCAGCACGGAGGTGTCTTTCGCCGCTTCAAGCACCACCTTGAGGAACCAGACCGGCAAACGCAACATCCCCGTGGTGATGGTTGTCTTCAACTCAGGTACGCCTTGAATGTCTGCCACAGACGCACCAAACAGCGCGTTTAACGGATTAGCCGCCACATCGCGCAGCCAACCATCCGGTGTTTTATAGCCGCATAATCCATCGGCAAAAAGTGTGCCGCCGGCTTTAACGTATTTTTGCAACGCCGGCAATGAATCTTCTTCAAGCGCGGTGCAGCCGGGTACGATCAAGAGCGGATAGCCTTTTGCGGCTCCATTTTGCAAATCCACTTCGTCAATTACATCCACACTAATACCAGCGTCAACACAAGCCATCCAGGCTCCGGTGAATGCATCTGTCGCCATCAACACATTGCGCGGCGCTTCAGGGTCTTGGGTTTGCCCTTCCACATTACCGAGCATCCAACTCGCTTCGCTGAACAAGATCGCCGCAGAAGCCCGGGCAGGCGTGCTGATTTTGAACAACTCTTCATGTTTGTTGAGAAACGCTGCAATCTCAGAAATTTCCTTGAGCCGCCGTGAGGGTCTTCCCTGCTGATCTACCAGACCCCATTCACCAGCCTCATAACCAAAGACACGTGTGTTGAAACACCAGAAAACTGTCCCCTTGGCGCCGGCTGCGATGGATTCCCATACCCATGAGCGCAAATCCTCGCCTGACGGACCAAGATAAGTGATTCCGGAATAGATATTCGTGCCGCCCTGCAATTCGGTCACCCAGAAATAGTTATTAGGAGCTCGCGTGGCGCCGCGCATCAGATCGGCAAACAACGCCACAGATTGATGCAAACGATCCGGCAGGAATCGGGTTGAATGCCAAGAGGGATGGGCAGAGCAGCCCAAAAAATCCACCAGGCGTCCTTCAGCCCAGATGGACTGCCCCTGGCTGTACATGTCGCTCACCAACCCGTGAGGATTGACATGCATGGGATGAGTGTCGCCTGCGGCAATAATAATTTCCTTGATGCGGGTCAGCACTTCCATCAAACGAAAGACCATGAAGTTAAGCCAGTTAAGACGGCCGGTGTAGGCGCTGAATCCGCCTTCGCCAGCGCTGAAAGTGACTTCATCAAACGAATCAAGCTGCTGAAAAGACCGGCGGTTAAGTTGTTCGATATCGCCATTATATTTTTGGTCAATGAAAAGCTGATATCGTTTTAACACAGCATCATCCCGCTCCAAAAAGAGCTGAGGTTCGTTATTGAGAATCCATGAATGCATGGCAGGGTGTTTGCCATAGCGGTCTGCCACTTGTCTGATGTAATTGGCAGCATGATCCCAGAAGGCTTTATCATCCAGCGGACCGATATCCTGCGGACCAAAGCTGATCTTCATCCAACCAGGCGGATGGATGGCCGTAAGGGTGACGATCACCCCGATGCCTTCTTTTGCTGCCGTATCAAAAAGCGCATCATATTGGTCCCAAATCCAGCGGTCCTGGCGCGGTTCAACATGCGTCCACTGTAAAAAGATGCGCACCAGTTTCAACCCGGCTTTGCCCATGGCATGGATGCCAGCCTTGATCTGTTCAGGTGTATCTTCTGTATTGACATAATACTGACTTCCCAACATTACCCGTGGATCCAGTTCAGTCATGCTTGCACCTTTTTCTACTATTTGAATAATTGATTATATCAAAGTGAACACCTGTCAAAAAACACTTTATCACCTACCATTATCTCTTGGTAAAAAATATAAAAATGTATTGACTTTTTAATGAAAAAGCATACAATACTTTAAGCGATAGACGCGAGACCAACCTTTTAAGGTTGGTCTTTTTTATTGGCTGGTCATTTGACCGCCATTTTTTGTTAATGAGAGGTTGTTCAAGAATACTTTGAACAACCTCTCCATTTTTTTTAACAGGAGAATCCTAATGAACAAGAAAGTTGAGTTCTTCGTTGTTTGGGCTGGGCAGACAGTTTCATTGCTTGGCTCGCAAATGTCTGGTTTTGCCCTGGGCGTCTGGTTATATCAGCGCACCGGTCTCGCCAGCAATTTCGCTATTGTGGCGTTATGCACTGTGCTGCCGCAGATGCTATTTTCGCCGCTGGTTGGCAACTGGATTGACCGCTTCAACCGCCGCAAATTAATGGCATTGGCAGACAGCGGTTCTGTGCTGAGTACCCTGGTGATGGTACTGCTCTTTTTTACAGGCCGTATAGAGACCTGGCATATCTTTTTGATGACCATCCTTTCTGCCTCTTTTGGCACGCTGCAGGCGCCAGCTTATTCAGCTCTGGTAGCCGGTTCCATCGAAAAACGGCATCTAGGACATGCCAATGGTCTGCTACAGTTTGCGCAAGCCCTATGCCAAATTCTGGCACCTGCTATCGCTGGTGTTTTGGTAGCTACCATCGGCGTCGCTGGTGTGCTATTCATCGACCTGGGAACCTTCTTGTTGGGCATCGGTACACTGCTGTTCTCACGTTTACCCGCTGACCCACCTCTTGCAGTAAAAGAAATTAATAAGATCCAGCAGAACTTTTTACGAGAATTTATGAAAGGGCTGAGGACTTTACGCACTACCCCCGGGCTGATTTCATTGCTGCGTTTTCAAACTATCTTTACCTTTTTATGGAGTCTCTTCGCAGTAATGGTCACCCCGATGTTGTTGGGATTCGCCAAACCCGACGGATTGGGGTTGACTCTAACAATTGCTGGTGTTGGAATGCTCACCGGCAGTCTGGTGATGGCTGCCTGGGGAGGGCCACATTTGAGGATGAATGGCTTGCTGGTTTTCGAATTCATAAGCGCCATGGCTTTTGTATTGATGGGATTACGCCCTAACCTGACGCTTGTGGCTATTGGAGCATTTTGCGCTCATTTCACGCTGGCTTTCGTTTCCAGCCTGAATGACACCCTGTGGCAAGAAAAATCTCCACCCGAAACATTGGGCAGGGCACTGGCAATGCGTCAGATGTTCATGCGGGGTTCAACATTGGTGGCCTATCTATTTGCTGGCAGCCTGTTGGACCGATTTATTGAACCCCTGCTCTTGCCGGAAGGAGCATTAACCAGCAGCGCTGGGCTGCTCTTTGGAATCGGTCCAGGTCGCGGCATCGCGCTGATTTGCAGCCTGATTGGTGTGGTTAAGGTGAATACCGCGCTTATCCTTGCCATCCCCAATTGGAAAAAGGCAGAAGATTCAAGCCCGGCGTTATAATCAAGAATAATATTTTCTTCATGGAGTAACCAGTGACCGTTGAATTTTCGCTTGATTCTCATATTAAAGGCACTCCATTTATCCACTATTGGGAGCACTGTGTGGGTAGCTGCCACGCCATCATGGGCACACGGCAAGACTGGCGAGAACAACTCGAAAAATGTCACCGCGAATTGGGATTCCAATTTGTGCGATTTCACGGGTTGCTGAACGATGAAATGAGCGTAGTCAAACGCAATCCGGATGGCAGTCTGCGTTACTCCTTTTTCAATATCGACTCGATCTTTGATTTTCTTTTAAGCATTGGCATGAAACCCTTCATTGAGTTGGGTTTCATGCCCGAGGCTCTGGCATCGGGAACCACCACCTGTTTTCACTATAAAGGCAACGTTACCCCGCCCGCAGATTACGACCAATGGGCTGACTTGATTGGCAAATTGACCCAACACCTGGTGGATCGCTATGGGCTTACAGAAGTGCGTTCATGGTTCTTCGAAGTTTGGAATGAACCCAATCTCAAATTCTTCTTTGACGGCACCCAGGAAGAATATTTCAAACTTTACCGCAGCACCTGCCTGGCCGTCAAATCAGTAGACAGCCAACTGCGTGTCGGCGGCCCGGCCACCTCAATCAATGCCTGGATTCCGGAAACCATCGCTTTTTGCAAAAAGACAAACACGCCGCTTGATTTTATTTCCACTCACCACTACCCCACAGATGACCCCTTGTGGAAAAACGGCGGACTCAGCCTCGAAGAGTTCTTTGCCAAATTCGCTGATGAATTTGGGTCGTATGAACGCGGCATTTTATACAAGATGACCTCCAAAGCCCGCGAAGAAGCGGGGAAATTACCGCTCTACTACACTGAATGGAATACCTCGGCCGTGCTTCCTGACCACATGCACGACGAGATCTATTCCGCGGCACTGGTGGCCAAGACCATTGCCGACAACGATGGTCTGGTTCAAAACTACTCCTTCTGGACCTTCTCGGACCTGTTTGAAGAAGCCGGCCAGTATGCCGATCCCTTCCACGGCGGATTTGGCTTACAGAATATTTACGGTATTCCTAAACCCACCTACCGCCTGTTTGAAATGCTCCACAGATTGGGAGACGAAAGAATTCAAGTAAATTGTGGTACAGAATCAACCGTTGAAATGCTGGCCGTTAAAGAATCTTCTGAATTATCCCTGCTGGTTTACAACCACGACATCCCCGGTGCGGAGATCCATCAAGAGGATGTGATTATCAAATTAGCTGGAATTGCAGAATATGCAACCGCCACAATCTCACGAATAGACGCTGAGCACGTCAACCCCAAACAAAAATGGATCGACCTGGGCAGCCCGATGTATCCAAATAAAGTACAGCTCGCTCAAATTGAAGAAGCTTCCAGAATAGTTATTGAACCGTTAACGATTCTAATTAAAGACGGTGTTGGAACAATCCAATTCACAATTCCAGAACATGGGGTTGTTGAAATAAAAGTTAATAGGTAAGGGCAATTCATCCAGCTTGTGGACGAAAAATCGCGTGAATTGCCTTTACTTGTTTATACCTTTAAGGGGAGGGTCTACTACTGAATTATCAGCAAACACCGGTTCCTTAGCTCTTGGCTTGCGTATGGCATAAAACAAAAGAACTGCCCCAATCACTGCTCCAATCAATCCAAACAGCAGCATGGCAAAAACACCTGACGTATCCAACAGACGGCCACCGATAACGTTGCCAAAGAACCCGCCCAAGGTGCCCATGCCGGTGATAAAGGTCTGGCCTTTAACTCTGTCTTTTTCACGCATGATCTCGTTAATGTAATAAACCGATGCCGGCAGAAACACGGCAAAAGTAAGTCCTTGAAAAACCTGACCGATGTTGATCATCCAAACTGAAGCAGCGAATAGGAAAATGACAGCGCGAAGTGCATAAATGAAGCCGGAAATTTTCATTAAAGACCGTGTGCTAATCTTGGCCACTAGAAAACTGAATGCAAGGAACGCAGGCAGTTCAGCCACGGCAGCGATGGTCAAAGAAATGCCCAAATCAGTGTCGGTTCCGCCCAGCGGTCGGAGGATTTGCGCCAGAAAATTATTAATCACCGTGTGAAACATAAAAATGAAGCCGGCACCAATCAAAAATGGGATGAAACGGTCATAGCGGCGTAAAAAGCCAACTTTATCTTTTTCTTCTATCGAAGTGGTGGATTTATCGGTGTGATAGGTTTGAATATCGCTGCGTTTCACCTTTGGAAAAGAAATTATCAACAAAATATATCCGGCAAACAAAATCAGACATATGATGGGTAAAATGGCGGTGGAATACCGATTCACCCATATACCTAAAAGTGTTGAAAGCACAGCAAAGCAGATGGATCCGCTCGCCCTGGTAACGCCAAAGTTGATGTTACGACCGGCATTGATGTATTCAAAGGTCAAAGCACTCACCAAAGGCTGCATGGTGTAAAGCAATGCCACAATGCCAACATAAAAAACCGCCATCCAGACCAAACCTGTATTAAGAAAAACAATGCCTGCCAAGAAAGCCACGCATAACAACGAACAAGTTATTAACACACTCTTTAATGTGAGTTTTTCAAATCGGTCGATTAAAGCCCCCAGTGCAGGCTGCATTACGATTGCCAACACGCTGCTGATTGCCATCACCCAGCCGATCTTCTGGTTTGAAAAGTCCTTTGAGAGAAGGTAAACCGAAGCAAAACTGGCGATCGGACAGAAGATCATCCAATAAAAACCTTGCAGCCCGGCAATTTGAAGAGAAAGAACCTTGTCTGATTTGTTCATCACAAAATGTTCCTTAAGAAACTCACAAAGAATTGCAAGAATATATTACCATCCAATTTGACCACTCTAATTTACAATTAGACTATTCCGTCACCAAAACCGCAGGAGAGTACATGCAGCCGACCGTATCAACAACTGATTTAAAACGCCAATTTGAAGCGGAATTACGCGGAAACATCCTGCCTTACTGGATGGACAAAACGCTTGATCACCAAAACGGCGGATTCTACGGCGCCTTAACCAATCACAACCTGGTTCACAACGAAGTGGAGCGCAGCGCCGTGCTAAACAGCCGCATCTTGTGGACCTTTTCGACGGCTGCCCGCCTTTACCAGAATGAGGCTTATCTTTCGACTGCCAAATGGGCTATGCAAGCCCTGACGCAGCATTTCTGGGACGCCAAACATGAAGGTGTTTATTGGTCCGTGGATGCTGCGGGGAACCCGGTCAACGACCGCAAGCACGTCTACGCGCAAGCTTTTTCCATCTATGGGTTGAGTGCTTTTTACCAAGCCACAAACGATCCTCAGGCACTTCAGCTTGCCCAACGCCTGTTCGAACTGATCGACCAGCACACTTACGATCTGCAATATGGCGGCAACATTGAATGCCGCGCCCGCGACTGGAGCCGTCTGGATGACATGCGTCTGAGTTCGATTGATCTCAACTCATCCAAATCGATGAACACCATGCTGCACTTGCTAGAAGCTTACACTGCTTTGACCTCCATCTGGCAGGATGCCCGGCTAACCCAACGATTTGAAGGCATTATCAGCCTCTTCGCAAACACCATCATTGATTCAAAAAGCGGACACCAACGCCTTTTCTTTAATGACCAATGGCAATCTCTTTCGCAAAACATCTCTTATGGCCATGAAATTGAAACCAGTTGGCTGCTTCTCGAAGCCGCCGAAGCTTCTGGCAAAATTGAAACCATCAATAAAGCCAAGGCTAATGCAGTACAAATGGCGCAAGTCGTCTTTGAACAATCACTTCAGCCTGACGGCAGCATCCTCTACGAAGCTGGCCCTGACGGACACAAGGTCACCGATCGGCATTGGTGGGCGCACGCCGAAGCCGTTGTTGGTTTCTACAACGCCTTCGAAATTTCAAAGAAAGATCATTTCCTTCAAGCTTCAACCAATGTGTGGTCCTACATCCAGAACCATTTCGTTGACCACCAAGACGGCGACTGGTTCAAACTGCTCAGAGAAGATGGCGCACCCTATCTAGAGCATTACAAAGTCTCACCCTGGGAATGCCCTTATCATCATGCCAGAATGTGTTTTGAAATGATCAGACGTCTGAGTGACTAACTGATTTCAAGGGCAGGTTGTTTAATTGCAGGTTTACGGTTAATCACCCACACCAGCAATGCACCAATCACAAACAATCCCATATTCATCACAAAAGGCAGTGAACGGTTGATAGCCGAGAGCTGCCCTGCTATCCATCCGAATGGAGATGTGAACAATATCAGGGTCGCGTAAACCACGGCACTGATGCGTGCGCGTTCCTTGGTTTCCATCGCCACGGCCAGCAAAGATTCGGTCATGGGGCTGACCAATGATACCGCTGCACCTTCAAGAACCACACTGATCACCAGCAGAACCACAGAATGCGCCGGCATGAACACCAACAACGCCTGGCTGGCAAAATATCCGGCAAAGCCTGCCCACATTGGCAGTCTGAAATGTAATAGGTTGGTAAGCCGCGGACCGATGACGAAGAAGCCAATCGTCGTAATTATGGATTTCAACATAACGAAGATCGCAATCTGTGAATTGTCGAAACCTAATTTACTGGTAAACAACACACCCCAGAAACTGCCGTTCACGGTTGAAAAAATATTGGTGATTACCATTAAAGACAAAGCACCCAAGATGGCCTTGGATCGAAATACCTGTTTGATCACACTACGGTAATCACCCATCAAGTTGATGATGGAACTGCCGCGGGTTTCTTCCATGCGCTGCACGCCGCGGCCGGTTTCTTTTGAAAAAGCAAAGAGAATCGCGGCTTTGGCGGTTATCATAATTGAGCCAAAAACGAGCAATCCGCGCATGGCGGGGATCAGCCCAAATTTTTGAACGATCCACCCGCCAAGCGGCGAGAAGAAGGCCGAACAAACCGCAAAGATCATAATCCAGGTCCACATATGCACAATGTGTCGTTCTTCGGCATCCTCAACCAGCAAACAAGTCCAGGCCGTATGGGCGATGCGAAACAACCCGTTAATCATGGCTGCGATCACGAAATAGGTCGTGTTTTGGGCAATCGCCCAAATCAAACAAGGAATACTCCAGGTGATGAGATCAGTCACAAACAAGGTAGCCCGGCGGCCAAATTTATCGGTAATCGCGCCGCTGAGAATTGCACTGATAATCTGAAATACCAACCCCAAGCTGGCAATTGCACCTATCCATTGGTCAGTAACCCCAAGCGCCAGCATATAAACGGATAGAAAGGGAGCGTATAAGTTGTACGGGATGCCAAACAAGGGCTCTGTCAGAACTGTTGCACGGGGCGTCCCTTTTAGCTCCCGCAGTGTTTGAAAAAGTGGATGGCTGTTTATAAAGTTCATGAAAATTCCAATACATCAAAAGGTTTACAAAAATGACACACCTATTCCACTCGCAGTGAAGCCTTTAACAGATGCATGTCACGAGAAGAGGGCCCAACCAACAGTTCAAACTCGCCGGATTCAACCACGTTCCTGCCCTCGGCATCGACGATCTCAAAAGCTTCAAAGGGCAGTTCAAATTCAACCGTCTTCTTTTCACCGGCCGCCAATGCAACCCGGGCAAACCCCTTGAGGGCTTTATTCACCCATGTTGCAGAAGTGACAACATCAGAAATATAAACCTGAACGATCTCAACGCCGCCACGCTTGCCGATGTTCTCCACATCCACGCTGATTTTTGCAGATCGACCTTTTTGAAGTACTGGCGTTTTTAAGAGCAGGTTTGAATAGCGGTAGCTGGTATAGCTTAAACCGTGACCAAATGGGAAGAGCGGCTCCTGGGTCATGTCGGCGTATGTGCTGCCGTGCTGACCGCGCACCTGGCTGTAAAACACGGGCTGCTGCCCCACATGAACAGGGATCGAAATGGTCAATTTGCCAGCGGGATTAATTTCGCCAAATAGTACCTCGGCAATGGCACGTCCGCCTTCCATGCCGGGATTGAATCCTTCGAGAATGGCTGCAGCACGTTTTGCTGAAGCCGGCAGCACAAGAGGTTTGCTGTTGACCAACACGACTACCAACGGTTTGCCGGTTTTTTCAAGGGCATCCAGCAGCGCGATTTGTCCGCCTTGAAGTTCCAGCGTGGCGGTGCTGTTCGTCTCACCGATGAACTTCAAATGATCGCCTACCACAGCAATGACGACATTCGCTTTTTCAGCGGCCGCCACCGCAGCGGGGATGTCTGAAAGATTATCATCAATGATCGAGCAGCCTTTTTCGTACAAAATAGTTTGACCATTTGGTGCCACAGCACGGATGCCGTCAATCACAGTTGTGGTTTTCTCACGCGGCTGTTTGCCTGCCTCGACTGAATGCTGTGAAGAACCCAGGCACCAATCACCTAATTGAGACATGTCGTCATCTGCGTTGGGGCCAACGACCGCTATAGTTGTAATTTTTGATGGGTCCAGTGGCAAAACACCGTCATTTTGCAGAAGGATAAGACTCTGACGTGCAGCATCCAGGTTGGCAGCGCGATGATCAGCGCGGTTGACCTCTATTTCAGCGCGTTCAAGATCAGGCCGGCGCGGATTTTCAAACAGACCCATACGAATTTTCAATGCCAATAAACGGGCACAAGGAGCATCGATTTCGGCTTCGGCCAGACGGCCGGTTTTGACTGCCTCAATTGCACCATCGTAGAATTCAGGGGTGGTCATCATGATGTCGTTGCCGGCGCGAAGTGCCACCACGGCTGCTTCGGCATAATTGGCGCATATCTTCTGCTGTTTGACCAAGCTGCCGACATTTTCCCAATCGGTCACTACAACGCCTTTAAATCCCCATTCATCTTTAAGAACTTCAACCAACAACCAGTGGTTGACGGTTGAAGGCTGGCCTTCTATGGATTGGTAACCGGTCATGAATGTCATAGCGCCAGCCTGAACTGCACGTTTGAAAGGCGGCAAGAAGTAGCTGCGCAGCTTGCGGCGTGAAAGATCGGCCTCGGAGGAATCGCGTCCACCCTGGGTTTCTGAGTAGCCTGCATAATGTTTGGCGGTGGCCAGAACAGCTGTGGGATCGTTGAGCCCTTTCCCCTGGTAACCACGGATCATGGCTGAGGCAAACTCGCCAATCAGAAAAGGATCTTCACCAAATGTTTCACCGGTACGCCCCCAACGCAGGTCGCGGCTGAGACACAAAACGGGTGAAAAGGTCCAGTGGATGCCGGTGGGACACATTTCTTCGGCCGTTACCCGGCCGACTTTTTCAAGCATTTCGGGGTTCCAGGCCGAGGCCATGGCAAGTTGAGTTGGAAAGATGGTGGCGCCTTTCCAGAAGGAGTGTCCGTGTATGCCGTCTTCGCCAACCAACAGTGGAATGCCAAGACGGTTTTGTGCCGCCAGATCCATGGCGCGGTGGATCTTTTCACCCAAAATATGCAAAACCGAGCCGGGCTGCCGAGTGTTGATAAAGGAGAGGTCTTCTTCACGCGCATCCCACAACATGAGCTGGCCGATCTTTTCTTCAAGTGTCATGCGCGAGAGCAGATCAGCGACACGTTCTTCAACACATAAACTGGCATTAAGGTAAGCTGGAGTGATCGCGGATGTATTTTGGGTCATGAAGAACTCCTGAAGAATGGGTAATGTTTTATTGGAACCGGTTGCATTACAGATTGGAATGATTATACCTTAAGGCAGGAAATTTTTCTTGGCCAACTTTTCGCCAGAGTAAATTAGTTAACCAGGCCTTATTAACCAGTAATCTTAAAAATTGTTGACTTTTTTCTCTAGCCGTGCAATAATATCGGTATCGTTACCGGTATTGATACCGGAATCGTTATCACATCCCCAATTGAGTTCATCATGTATAAGAAGAAACGATCCATCACAATTCAAGATGTTGCTCAGACAGCCGGGGTATCGGTGTCAACTGTATCTCGTGTGCTTAACGGCAAAGTGGATGTCGCCCGTGAAACTCAAGATCGTATTAATGGTGTCATTGAAGATCTTGGATACACCTCAAACCTGGCAGCCCGCAGCATGCGCAGCCAGAAAAAGAACCTGATCGGTTTGATCATGCCTGATATCGCCTACCCCTTTGCCATCGAAGTCATGAAGGGTGTCAACCGTGCGATCGCTGAATCTGAATTTGACCTGCTGGTTTACACGACCGGCGATGTCCGCAAGAGTGGACGCGCCTCTGCAGAACAGAAATATGTTTCGCTGCTCACCCACTCCATCTCGGATGGTGTAATTATTGTTGCTCCCGTGGTGGCCGAGTTCAACTCTGATGAACCGATTGTTTCGATTGATCCTGTCATGAGCAACCCCAGTTACCCATCAATCCATGCCACAAACTACCAGGGCGCGATTGACGCCATGGAATACCTCTTCAGCCTTGGACACAAACGCATTGGCTACATCGGCGGCCGCCTGGAGCTTGAAAGCGCCAACCGCCGCCTTTTAGGTTATCAAGACAGCCTTGCCAAAGCCGGTATTCCCATTGATCAAGAATTAATTAAATCCGGTGATTACACCACTGTCTCAGGTATTACCTGCGCCCGCCAATTGCTTGAACAATCTAATCGTCCAACGGCGATTTTCGCTTCCAACGATCAAAGCGCCATGGGTGTCTTTCAGGTCGCCGAAGAGATGGGCTTGCGTATCCCCGAAGATTTGTCGTTGATTGGTTTTGATAACATTCCAGAATCCAAATATCTTGGTTTAACCACGGTAGATCAATTCATTTTTGAAATGGGCTATACCGCAACTCAAATGTTGATCAAGTTAATTAACGACATTCCACTTGACGATCAAACGTATCGTATGCAAACAAGCCTGGTCATTCGTTCATCCTGCCGAAAGATTGGCGGTTAATCAACACCCATCATTTCATTATTGGCTTAAAAATTTCCCCAACTGAAAGGAGAAGGGAGGTGAGTGTGTCAGATCAATTAAATAAATAGCAGGCCTTCTCTCGACCCTTGGAAAGATGATAGAAGACCTGCGAAGTTGTGTGGAGGCGTTCTCCGCACATTTCAATTATAGCTTGTACTTACCTAAAAAGGAGAAGAATCATGACCAAAAAGTTGTCTCTGTTACTCAGTGTAGTGATCATTTCTGCACTCCTGCTGGCAGCCTGCGGCACCCCTGCAGCCACTGAAGCACCCGTTGTTGCTACTGAAGCTCCCGTTGCAGCCACCGAAGCACCTGTTGCCACTGAAGCTCCTGCTGAACCTGTCACCATTAGCTGGTGGCACATTACCACCAAAGATCCCGGCCTTACTGAATTTCAAAAGATGGCCGATGATTACATGGCCATGCACCCCAATGTGACCATTGAACTCACCATTCTTGAGAACGAAGCCTTCAAAACCAAATTGACCACGGTTATGCAGTCTGGTGAAGTTCCTGATATCTTCCAGAGCTGGGGCCAGGGCGGCATGATCGAACAAGTAAATGCCGGTCTCTTAAAAGACATCACCGCTGACCTTGAAGGCGAATGGGGCGACAGCCTTGGTGCTCTTGATGCCTTTGCTGTTGATGGCAAGAGCTATGGCGTGCCCTGGGATATGGGTGCTGTGACTTTCTGGTACAACAAAGACCTCTTCGAACAGGCTGGCGTTGAAGTTCCCACCACCTGGTCAGAATTCTTGACTGCTTGCGAGACCCTCAAAGCTGCCGGCATCACCCCGATCTCCGTGGGTGAAGGCGACAAATGGCCTGGCATGCACATCTGGGCTTACCTCGTATCCCGCATTGGCGGAGCTGAAGCTTTCAGCGCTGCTGCCGCTTCTGGCGATGCCCGCACCGGTTCCTTCGAAGACGAAGCTTTCGTTCAAGCTGGTTATGAATTGAAGAAACTTGTTGATGGTGGATACTTCCAGGAAGGTTTCTTGGGCGCTACCCATGATGACATGAATGCTGCATTTGGTAATGGCAAAGCTGCAATGGAACTCGGCGGACAATGGTCTCCCTCCGTTCAGAAAGCCAACAGTGCTGATCTTGAAGGTGTCAAGAATCTTGGCATGTTCAACTTCCCCGCTGTCGAAGGTGGTGTCGGACTCATGACTGACATCGTTGGTGGTGGTAACGGCTTTGCCATCGGCAAAGACGCTGAACCCGAAGCCATTGACTTCGTCAAATACCTGACCAACCTTGATAACCAGAAAATCGTTGCTTCCACTGGCATGGGTATTCCTGTGGCCAAGGGTGCTGCTGAATCCATTGCCGATCCCAACATGGTGATGGTTGCCGATGCAGTTGCCAATTCCACTTACTATCAACTGTACTTCGATCAGGTTCTGCCTTCAGCTATGGGCAGCATCATCAATGACGCTGTACAAAAAATCTTCGCCGGCACTGCAACTCCGGAAGAAGTTTGCGCTGAAATCGAAGCTGGTTTCTTGGCTCAATAGTTCTTTGTAATATTTTGCAGGTGCGGTTTACCCGCACCTGCAAAATTGCAACAATTAGGTCAGTTCCCCAGGTAAAAAACAAGAAAATGGCATAAGCAGCAACGAGCTTCCTGTGGGACAGTATTCGGAAAAAATCCGCAATTTTCAAATCGAACACCCGAATATTCTCAATCACAGAAAGAGATAATTATGCAATCAAACCCTGCTCAAGAAAATTCATTATATCCAAAACCTTCGGGGCTTTCACGTAAAGCAAAAGACCGAATGGTCATCATTCTGTTTCTTTTTCCAGCACTCGTTATCTTTTTGCTTTTTGTGATTTACCCGATTTTCCGCTCAACTTATTACAGCACTTTTGATTGGAAGGGTTTGGGGGAAGCCACCAAGAATATTGGGCTGGAAAATTACAGAAAAATTCTTATCGACACAGTATTCCAGAAATCTGTTTTGAATGTTGTCATCATTATCGTACTTTCATTGGTACTTCAATTGCCAGCAGCAATAATTCTTTCTACCATGGTCGCCCGTGATCTTCCTGGTCGAGCATTGTTCAGAACCATTTTTTTCCTTCCGTATGTACTTTCAGAAGTTAATGCTGCCATTATGTGGATGCTCCTGTACAATCCAGACCCTGAACGCGGATTCATAAACGGCATTCTGGTTGCCTTGGGGGTTAACCCTGTCAACTGGCTTGCAGATATGAATATCGTTCTTTTTGCAGTTTTTGTGGTTCTAACCTGGAAATATTTTGGTTTTCACATGCTGCTTTATTTAACCGGACTTCAAAACATTCCTACGGAAATTGAAGAGGCGGCACGCATGGATGGTGCCAATTCTTTTCAGAATTTTTGGTACATCACCTTACCTCTTTTAAGCGGCACAATTAGAACTTCGGTACAAATGTCAGTTTTAGGCTCTATTCAGCAGTTTATCCTGGTCTGGGTTATGACCAAAGGTGGACCGGTAAACGCAAGCGAGGTTATGGCAACCTATATGTACCGTTTTGGTTTTGTCAGATTCCAATTTGGATACGGCTCTGCCGTGGCAATTATCATGTTCCTCGTTTGTGTCATTTTCTCGTTACTTTATCGGCAATTGACCAATAAACCAGATTACCTGACTGGCCTTTAGAAAGGTTTTTCAACATGCAGAGAATTATTCCCACACCGCGTTGGATGAGAAAAGCAGTACCAAGGTTTTTTCAATATATACTCCTCACGATCACAACGATCTTAATCTTCATCCCGATTGTGATATTGCTTTTTGGCAGCGTAAAAACCACAGGCCAGATGTATTCCCACCCTTATACGATTCCTAATCCTCCAAATTGGGATAATATCGTCAACATTCTCTCCACCCCCAGTTTTTGGGGCATGATGAAAAACAGTTTAATTGTCATGGTCTCCACGACTGCACTTACTGTATTTCTATGTTCCCTGGTGTCTTTTGTTTTCGCCCGCCTCGAGTTTCGCGGTAAAAACTGGATCTTCAATCTATTTACTGTTGGGTTGATGTTCCCCATCAATGTTGCAATCTTGCCAGTCTATTTTGTTCTACGGCAATTGGAACAATACGGTATTAATATGATTGACAGTTTGATGGGTGTTATCCTTGTTCAAACCGCTTTTCAACTTTCAGGTAACATCATGATCTTGCGAGGATTCTTCACCGCTGTCCCAAAAGAACTACAAGATGCTGCCTATATTGACGGCTGTACCAACTTTGATTTTTTCTGGCGCATCTTGCTTCCGCTTGTAAAACCTTCTCTGGCAGCCATTGCAGCATTAATTATGATTGCCAGTTGGAATGATCTGCTTGTGCCACTCGTTGTCTTGAACAGCGATAAATTGTGGACCTTGCCGCTAGGCACCATGCAATTTCAGGGACAATACTCACAAGACCTGGCAATAATCTCTGCTTTTGTAGCCTTATCTTCCATCCCGACCATCATCTTCTATTTCTTTGCTGAAAAACAAATCGTTGCTGGGTTAACCGCAGGTGCAGTAAAGGGTTAGTTATTCAACAAATTCACATGGTGTTAGTACCAGAAATGCTCGAAGTACTGCAAGGTACTCTTTGAGATTCCACGGAAAATGGCACTAATGGTTTTGAAATTATTACTAAGGAGTACCTTATGAGTGAAAGTGAACACGCGGACCACCTTGCGTACCTGAACACAAACCTCCCGTTCTCAGAACGGGCAAAGGATCTGGTCAATCGACTGACTCTTGACGAAAAAATTGGTCTGATGAACCATCCTGCGCATGCCATTCCGCGTTTGAATATCCCAAGTTACAACTACTGGAGCGAAGCACTGCACGGCATGGCCCGCAATGGTCGTGCCACAGTTTTTCCGCAGGCAATTGGCATGGCCGCCACTTGGGATAAAGAATTGATCCGCCAGGTCGCTACCGCAATCAGTGATGAAGGCCGGGCAAAGTATCATGCTGCTTTGCGCCGCAATGGCTATACCGGGCAGTATCAAGGCCTAACCGTTTGGTCACCCAATGTTAATATCTTCCGCGATCCCCGATGGGGACGTGGACAGGAAACCTGGGGTGAAGATCCGTTTCTGACAGGTGAAATGGCCGCAGAATTCGTCAAAGGGCTGCAAGGTGACGACCCAAAATATCTCAAACTGGCCGCCTGCGCCAAACATTATGCCGTGCATTCCGGTCCTGAAAAAGATCGTCATATCTTCAATGCCATCGTCACAAAACGCGAACTTTACGATACTTATCTTCCTGCCTTTAAAAAACTGGTTACCGAAGCCAATGTTGAATCTGTAATGGGCGCGTATAACCGCACACTGGATGAAGTTTGCTGTGCAAGTGAACTATTAATTGATAAAGTTTTGCGCGGCGAATGGCAATTCAAAGGTCATTTTGTTTCAGATTGCATGGCATTATCTGATTTTCATCTCAACCATAAAGTCACCAAAGATGAAGCCGAATCTGCTGCCATGGCCATCAAAGCCGGCTGTGATTTGGGCTGCGACCACGTTTACGATCAGATTCCTGAAGCCATTCAACGTGGTATTCTAACTGAAACCGAAGTGGATATCTCACTTGAACGCACTATGCTAACCCGTATGAAACTGGGCATGTTTGACCCGCAAGAATCTGTACCTTACGCTTCGATATCCACCGATGTGGTGGCATGTGACAAACATCGCAAACTTGCCTATAAAACTGCAACCGAGGTTGTTGTTTTGCTTAAAAATAAAGGCAACATCCTGCCTATCAAACCTTCCACTAAAAAAATCTTCGTCACCGGCCCCACAGCCACCAGCATTGAGGTGTTATTGGGCAATTACTATGGTTTCAATAATCAAATGACCACCCTGCTTGAAGGCATCACCGGCCGCCTGCCAGAAGGAATGGGCATGGAATACCACTCCGGCGCATTATTAAAACACGCCAGAGAAGTGAAAGAGACCTGGGCACCCGGCATGGCACAATCTGCGGATTTTGCCATCGTCTGCGGCGGCTCCTCCTCATTTATTGAAGGTGAAGAAGGTGAATCGCTGCTCTCTCCGCAAAATGGTGACCGTGAAAGCATTTCATTGCCTGCCAGCCAGGCAAATTACATCAAGGAACTTTCCATCGCAGGAGCCAAAATTGTGCTGGTTCTTACCGGCGGCAGCCCGATTGCCCTGGGTGAAGTTGAAGATATGGTGGATGCGATTTTGTTTGTATGGTATCCCGGCATGGAAGGCGGCAAAGCTGTTGCTGATGTGCTCTTTGGCGACGTTGCTCCTTCAGGCAAACTGCCTTTGACCTTTCCCAAATCACTAGAACAGCTTCCCGCTTTTGATGATTACAGCATGACTGGTCGCACTTACCGTTATATGACCGATGAACCTCTCTTCCCCTTCGGCTATGGCTTGAGCTACACCACCTTTGAATACTCCAAACTGAAATTGGAAAAAGAAACCCTTCAATCAGGCGATACACTTTCCATCCAATTTACAGTGACCAACACCGGCAATCAAACCGCTGCTGAAGTTGCCCAAATCTATCTGAGTGACCTGCAAGCCTCCACCACCGTTCCATTGCAGCACCTGGTTGGTTTTGAAAGGTTCGAACTGCAGCCAGGAGCCAGCAGATCAATTGAATTCACTATAACCCCTGAAATGATGTCGTTCTTCAATGATGACGGTAAACTCACCCTCGAACCTGGTGATTTTCGGTTGGAAGTAGGCGGCTGTTCACCCAGCCCCCGCGGACAAGCATTAGGTGCACCCAAACCATTGATTACGACATTTACTGTAAAATAATATTGTAATAAGGAGCTAGTTGTGACTGAATATCTTCCAAAACCTGAACACAAATTTACCTTCGGTCTGTGGACCGTTGGCAGCACAGGACGCGATCCATTTGGTGAGCCCACTCGCGCCAAGAAATCTCCGGTTGAACTTGTACATCTTTTGGCTGAAGTCGGCGCCTGGGGTGTCAACTTTCATGATGACGACCTGATTCCCATCAACTCAACCCCCTCTGAACGTGCCGCCATCATTAAAGATTTCAAAAAAGCCCTGGCAGATACCGGTCTGGTTGTGCCCATGGCCACCACCAACCTTTTTGGCGACCCCATCTTCAAAGACGGCGCTTTCACATCCAACGACCCCAAGGTTCGCGCTTATGCCTTGCAAAAAGTTATGGCCAACATTGACCTGGGTGTTGAACTCGGCGCAAGGGTTTATGTCTTCTGGGGCGGACGTGAAGGCACCGAAACAGATGCCTCCAAAGATCCGGTTACTTCTACAAAACGTATGCGCGAAGCCATGAACTACTTGTGTGATTATGTCAAAGATCAAAAATATGACCTGAAATTTGCGCTCGAAGCCAAACCCAATGAACCTCGGGGCGATATGTACAACGCCACCACCGGCCACATGTTGGGTTTCATTGCCACGCTCGATCATCCCGAGATGGTTGGGGTCAACCCCGAAGTAGCCCACGAACACATGGCTGGCTTAAACTTCGCCCACGGCGTCGGGCAAGCCCTGGATGCCGGCAAGCTTTTCCACATTGACCTAAACGATCAATCCTTTGGTCGGTACGACCAGGATTTCCGCTTCGGCATGGTCAACCAAAAAGCCGCATTCTTTTTAGTAAAGCTGCTTGAAGATTACAAGTATGACGGCAGCCGCCATTTCGATGCACACGCCTACCGTACAGAGGACTATGAAGGTGTCAAACACTTCGCTCGTGGATGCATGCGCACATATCTCATTTTGAAAGAAAAAGTGGCAAGATGGAATGCTGACAAAGAAATTCAAGGCATCCTGGCCCAAGTCAATGCAGACGATGGATCAATGAATAAATTTATGGGTAAATACTCCGCGGATAAAGCAACGGCACTCAAGCAGCAGGTTTTTGACCGTCCTGCCATCGCAGCCCGCGGGTTGGACTATGAACACCTTGATCAACTTACTGTTGAAATCTTGCTCGGTGTTCGCTAATCACGCTTTGGAGTAATCATATGGCATATTTTCTGGGCATCGACACCTCTACAACCTCCAGCAAAGCTTTGATCATTGATGAAAAAGGTAAGGTGGTGTCTGTTGCATCGGCTCCGCACACACTGCAAACCCCCCATCCGCTTTGGTCTGAACAAGACCCGCAGGAATGGTGGCAGGCTGTCTCAACCAGCATTAAATCCGCCCTCGAAACTGCCAAAATCCGCGGCGATCAGGTCAGCGCCATTGGCTTGACCGGTCAAATGCACGGCCTTGTGCTCATGGATGAAGATGGCAAAGTTTTACGCCCTGCCATCTTGTGGAACGATCAACGTACGCAGTCTCAATGCGACAAAATTCACGAAAAAATAGGCAAAGAGGCTTTCATCCAGATCACCGGCAACGTTGCGCTCACCGGGTTTACTGCCCCCAAGATATTGTGGGTTAAAGAAAACGAACCTGAAGTTTTCACGAAAGCCAAACATGTATTACTCCCAAAAGATTATATCCGTTATAAACTAACCGGCAATTATGCCATGGATAAAGCCGACGGCGCCGGCACCGTGCTCTTTGATCTTCACGCACGCGATTGGTCAACTGAGGTTCTTTCGGCTCTTGAAATTCCAAATGCCTGGATGCCCCGAACTTTTGAAGGCACAGAGATAACCGGTGTCATCAATCATGAAGCTGCGGCATTAACCGGATTGAAAGAAGGCACCCCTGTTGTGGCTGGCGGAGGCGATCAAGCCGCCGGTGCAGTGGGTATGGGTGCGGTGGAACCCGGTGTGGTTTCGCTCACCCTGGGCACCAGCGGTGTGGTTTTTGCGACCACTCCTGCCGCATACATTGAACCTGCCGGTCGCCTGCACGCCTTCTGTCATGCCGTACCAGGCATGTGGCACTTCATGGGTGTCATGCTTTCTGCCGCCGGAAGTCTGCAATGGTACCGCGACACACTCGCCCCCAAAATGGATTTCGACACGCTGTTGAAAAGTGCCGAAAACATCCCTGCCGGCAGCGAAGGCTTGGTCTTCTTGCCTTACCTGACAGGAGAAAGAACCCCGCATCCCGATCCTTTGGCCAGGGGCGCTTTTATTGGGTTGACTCTTCGGCATACGCAAGCCCATATGACACGTGCCGTCCTTGAAGGCGTCTCTTTTGGACTTAAAGACAGTTTCACTTTGATCAAAAACGCCGGCTTGGGCAAGATCACCCAGGTACGCGCCTCTGGCGGCGGCACCAAGAGTGCGCTGTGGAGGCAGATCCTCGCCTCGGTATTGGATGTGGAACTGGTTACCGTCAACTCCGCTGAAGGCAGCGCTTATGGGGCTGCCCTGCTGGCCGGTGTTGCCGGCGGTGCCTGGAAGGATGTGCCCACCGCCTGTAATGCCTGCATCAAGATCACCGGCAGCACTTCTCCTGACCCTGAACAGGTCGAAATTTACAATAAGGTTTATTCCATCTATCGTGATTTATACCCAGTGTTGAAAAACAAGTTCGCTGCTCTGTCAGAAATAAACTAAAAACAATCTTAGCCTCACTAGATAAATAAGCTGCTCCATAAGTATGGGGCAGCCTAATTTTTTTGTTAGTTGAATAAAAGGACCTTATAACTGGATTGATTACCCACACAATCTGTCGATCAAAATATAACCTGAAAAAATAATCAACCTCTAGTTTTTAAACTATATTTGTCAAAAAGGTCTGAACGGCTTTCATATAGCTTTCAAATTGGTCGCGGCGGATGTTGTGTCCGGCACCGTCGATCTGAACCACCTCAAGCTGTGGAATCCATTGGTTTAGCAGTGAAACGTCTTTTTCAACCAGGATGGCACCTTTATTGGGATCCGCGGTTAGTATCAATGCAGGGCACGAAATTTTCTTAAAAAGTTCCTCAAATCCCATCGACGAAAGATCCACCATCTCAACTAATTTTACAATTTTCGGGCTGTAACGGAGCTTTGAATTCACCCATGGTTCAAGTTCAGCCTCAGCCCAGCCAGGGTTAAAGGTACGAACTTCTTCAAGCAAATCTTCTTTTGTTTTTCGCTTGTTAGACGCTATCCAAAACGCAAGAGGATTAGGTTTTTGCGGTTCGTCTGTATCCGTTTTCTTGATCATCCAAAAAGGAGGAGGATCCTCGAGGATGATGGCTTTGGCTGCATCCGGGTAGAGACCCGCGAGAGTCAACGCCGTAATTGCTCCCATGGAGTGTCCCATGATGATGGGGTGATCCAATTTCAACTCATTAATTAGTGCGACTACCTCACCCGCCATTACTGAAAGGGTGTATCCATCATCAGGTGCTTTGGATTTTCCGTGGCCGCGTAAGTCAACCATAACCACATCGAATTGATTTGACAACATTTCTGCAACAGGTGACCAACATAAGCCGTCATCTGTTACGCCGTGCAATAGCACCATGGAAGGTTTATTACCGCCAGTGCGGTAATAATGAAGTTTGACGCCATTCGCGATCACATCACCCTGAAAAATGTCCATAGTGTTTCTTCCTTGTTATGAAGATTTATTAAATACCTCTCGGTCTATCAACCGCTCATCAGCTTTTTTGCCAAATCACAAGCTATACAATAAGACCAAGAGGTAATAATACATATCTGTAATTATATATTACTCGCATTCCATGTTGATTAATCAAAAAATCGACAAAACGAACGGTTTTGATCTGAAAACATAAGGGGTTTGCCAAGTTGGTCTTTCACCTTTTGGGTGAAAGAAAAAGTGGTTGAAACGGCTAATTTTCACACCTCTTACGCATGTTAAAATTAAAGTAGAAAAAAACAATTGTGTGAAAAAGGGTTTAATTTTGATCAATAATATTGATTTTGCAGCCAAGAATCTGACGTCTAATGCGGCCATTTCTTTTACTCAAAAATGCAAAGACCAATGGTATTTTTGAACTGATTGACACCGATCTGGTGTTTGATATTGATTCAACCAATAAGATAAAGATGAATCACATCAAAGAAGCCAAATATGGTATGGCGGTGGGACATCTTTTGCTGAAATCGTTTTGAGCAAATGAAGCCATTTTTCAGATGATGATGCTTGCATACAACCTATTTTTACTATTCAAGTTTGATTCTCTCCACATTTCAGAATACCGATAGCAAATAAAAACATTCCGGTTAAAGTATGTTTTTCTAGCTGCGAAAATTATAAGAACAGCACGCTATGTAGTAATGAAACTCTCGGCAAAATACCCATATCAAGATGTTTATAAAAACAGTTTGTCCTAAGAAGGTGGTATCAAGTAATCATCGTTGGCTCCAATGTGTTTGATGAGGAGTGTTTACCATACCCAATACTCTGAATTGCAAGAAATAATCGATAAATTCGAGGCAAGGAGGAGCAGAAAATGCTATACTAAAGTCAATATTTCCAAAATTCTTTGCAAGTCGCACATAAATGAAGGTGATTTTGTTTTGACGTGGAATTCAGATAATACTAATTTACCTGGAGGTTCCATATGTATTCTGCAGAAATCAGCCGCATAAACCCCACTTGTTTCCTCTTTTTGGTTGATCATTCCACTTTCTTTCAAAACCCCATCATAGGTGTTGCCGGTAACCCCAAGAAGGCTGAATTTGTGGCGGATGCATTGAACAAGGTCATCCAGAGTCTGGTGGTTTCAGCATCAAAAGACATGGAAATCCGTGTTTATTAAATTTCGATGCGCACGGCATTTATCGGTGCGCGTGGCGTTAATCGGTGCGCACATGCCCCAGGTTCACCGGGGTGGCGCATTTATCCGTGTGCACATGCCCCAGGTTCACCGGGGTGGCGCATTTATCGGTGTGCATGGCGCACCTTACAACTACAACGGAATCTCGAAAGTAAAATAAATTGTGGGTGCGGCATCGGGCAGCCTGTTTAAAAGAGGTATGAAAAATGGGTCAGCAAAAAATGTTGCAAAAAGTGTTTGGTTTGTTATTGATCGTTTCTTTGGTTGGGTGCGGTTCTCCTTCTTCTCTCCCATCAGATGCCACGCTTATGCCTTCAACGCCAACACCACTTCTTATGACACAAACGCCGCTTCCTTCCATGATGATCATGCAAGAAGGAAACAACCTGCCAAGGACCCTGCTTCAGGCTAAACCCACGCATGATCTTGCGAACAATCGCATCGGCAGCCTTTGCCACCCACCCCCATGCGTGCGAGACGAGACCCATATTAATGATGAGTTTTTTGACCTGGGTTTGAAGGGGTTACTTCGCATCACGCTTAACGAAATCGAATCATACTCCGTAGTTTGGAGTACGTCCGAATTTACCATTGCTCCGATCGACGATGAGTGGATCACCTCGATCAGCAAAGATATAACCCTCGCCTATTCTTTGACTTTCTGGGACAAGGCAAACCACCCTAATGGGTGGGAAGGGATTTCATCAAGGTTCCAAACAGAAGAAGAAATCCAACACTATTTGGATTATGTACGCTTCATCGTCAACCACTTTAAAGATCGAATCCACTATTACGAGATCTGGAATGAACCTAATATTGGCTACCCATTTCAACACATTGAGCCTGCTGACTACGTCAACCTTGTGAAACAGACCATCCCAGTCATTCGAGAGATCGATCCAGAAGCGAAGATCATTGTTGGGGGTGTCACCGCTTTACAATCCCCTGAGTACCGCGAATTTTTGTTTCAGATCCTCGAGTCAGATATTATGCCGCTGGTGGATGTTATTTCATGGCATCCCTTCTTTGGGGTTTCACCTCAATATGAGGATGTCAAAGATTACTACCTGGAATATCCATCTCTGGTGCAGCAGATCAAAAACGCGGCCTCTGCGCATGGTTTTGTTGGAGAATATAGTGCCGATGAACTAACCTGGAGGACCCCCTTGAATTCAGACGAGGGTCAACCCTGGACATACAACGAGATCACCGCTGCCAAATATTATGCCCGGGGAATTATGGCACATTTGGGAATGGATGTTTCTGTGGGAGTCATGATCGATCCTCGATTAATGATGATCCGATCTACCACCGGCAACTTATGCACCCTAATGGTCGGTGCAATACCCGAGAGTCTGCCTATTGAAATCCAAAGCGAAGCGAAAAATGTGTTAAGTTACAGTTTCTCATTGCCTAACGGTGATAAATTATTCGTCTTTTGGTCAAATGGAGCCGCGATGGATGACGATCCAGGCCTTCTGGCTACTGTGACAATCCCTACTTTTTCGAACTGGGAGGCTACAGGGATTGATGCCTTATATGGCATCGAACAGAAACTGACGACCACGAATGAAAATGACAGTATGACCATCCACGATCTCATGATCAAAGACTATCCAATTATCATTCGCCTGTCAGAGAGGATTACCGCAGAATAATGGTGCGCACTTGCCCCAGATTCACCGGGGTGGCACATTTATCGGTGCGTACCTGCAGACGATAGACTGACCTTCAAAGATCCTTTGCCAATCAGGAAAAATTGAAAGCAATTTAATGTTGACACGGATCTTAGGGCTTTATTACTTCATGATGTTGGTGCTTTGCCTCCTGAAGAAAAGATGATTGTTAGGCATGGTATTGAGTATGACCCAGAGAAACATTGTATTTTGGGCGAAAAACTATTAATGCGGGTTCAATTATTCAAACCAGCCTCAATAATTATCAGATATCACCACACAAATTGGGTATTAGTAAGTCAAACCGAATCCATATTCATAAAGCGGATTCTCGGAATCATGCGGCAAGTCTTCCTTCTGGTTACGCACGGCTTCCATCGAACTGGGCAGTTCAAACGGCAGTTTACCTTCGGGTCTGGCTTTGCCGAAAATTACATTCAGAACTGCTTTATCTGAAGCTCCATATTCACCAAACACCGCTTTGGCAGCAGCGTTGATTTCGGGGAAGACCGCCGGTCGATCGAGGTAAAGCACCACGATAGTCGGGACGGTTTTGCACATGGCCAGGATATCTTCTTTCACTTGCCCTTTGAAATCGAGGTCGCCGTGATGGAACCCCTGTTGGAAAGGGTTTTTGGTATCAAGCGGCACCCATGGTGTATCCAAACGCATAACGGCAAAATCAGCCTGTTGGGGGTCATCCACTACCGTGCAATATTGTGTAGCAACTTCCGGGCTGATATTCGTAACGTGGATTTTCAATTTACCCTTCAAAGGCAGTACTTGCTGGTCATTTTTCAGCAAAGTCATGGCTCGTTCTTGAGATGCCAGGCCAGCCTTGGCTGAGAGTGGAGCACCAAAAACACTGGATAATTGGCTCTCATCAACAAATGGATTATCAAACAATCCCAACTGGAATTTTTGGAGCAGCAGACGCCTAATGGATTGATCAACGCGTGCTTCAGATACTTTGCCAGTATTGACCAATTCAACCACAAGTTCAGGGCATTTCTCACCGCCGAATTGATCCACTCCGGCTTCTAATGCCTTAAGCACCCGTTCTGATTCACTTAAGTGCTCAACCCCCCAGGCACGTGCTTCCCAGATCACATCGCCGATATGGGCATCGGTGATCAACCCCCAGTCGGTGCAGACGATGCCGTCAAATTTGTATTTGTTACGCAGCAAGGTGGTGATGATGTATTTATTGAACGACATGGCCACGTTTTCATCTGTTTGATCGGTGGGCACGCCGTAATAAGGCATGATGGAGGCTGTCTTGGCTTCAAACGCCGCTTCAAACGGGATCAAGTGATAATCAAAATTCTTCCCTGGATAAACTTGCCCCTTTTGAGTCGCAAAATGCGGATCGAGACCTTCTTTTTGCGGTCCGCCGCCGGGGAAGTGCTTGGTCATGCAGGCCACGCTGCGAGGTCCAAGTACTGCACCTTGAAAACCCTTGATGTAGGCTTTCACCAATCTGGCAGCCACATGGGCATCTTCGCCAAAGGTGCCGCTGACGCGCGGCCAGCGAGGTTCCGTGGCCAGGTCAATCTGCGGATGCAGGGATACCCTGATGCCCACCGCCAGATATTCTTTGCGGGCTATCTCTGCAAACTGCTCCACCAGGTCTGCATCGTCCAGGGCGCCAAAACCCAATGTCTCACAATATTGAGTGAACTCATTGGCAGCCATTGAGAAGATATTGCGCGTGAAATGATTGCGCGGGTCTGAGGCAATGGTAATAGGGATGCCCAACCGGGTTTGTTCTTCAAATTTTTGCAGTGTGTTGTACCAGGAGGCTACAACTTTTACCCCCGGCACACTCCAGAGATTAAAGTGGTTCATTTTTTGTTTCGTGATCATGGTTGAAGCAAAACTGCCAAACTCAAAATTACCCGGTTTTTCTTCAATGGAAGCATCTTCGGCGATCACTGAGCCATCCATGAACATTAAGCCGGCTTTTTCTTCAATCGTCATTTGGCTGAGCAGGTCATCAACTCGTTTTTCTATTGGTTGCCGTGGATCTTCATAAATATCCAGTTTGCCATTATGGTTCAAATCTCGGTATGAGAAACCGTTTTCTGCCTTAAGCAAATCTGAGAGATCTCTGGTAATTTCTTCTATTGCCATGTCTACCTCTTTATGAATATGTGGAATTAACCATGCACCTGTTGTAGCAAATCAGCGACCATATCATCCGCGGTTTTTGGCAGCGCACTTTGCATAAAGAGTAAAACGCTGGCCAGAGGCATATCACCAAACATCATCATAATATCTGCACCCATGCCATCATCGGCGCCTTCCTCCGCGCCAAAAGCCTTGCGCGTGAGTGATTCAACCTGTGCAAAAAATGGGTTGAAGACTGTGTTGCCAATCGGGTCTTCCATCCATTCACGAATGGTGGATTCTTTATTCAACAGACATGGCAATTTAACCGTGGATTCCAATGTAACCGTCAATTTTTCGCGGATATCCACCGCGGATGCTGCAATCAATAGATCAAAATCCCCATCTTCAGTGATCCATTGACTGTAAGAGGGATGATAATAAGCAAATGAACGAAAATCCAATTTGATGGAGACCGTTTTGGTTTCACCGGGTTTAAGATCCACCTTGGCAAAACCTTTGAGTTCTTTTTCAGGGCGCACCAGTTTGGATTTCTGGTCGTGAACATAAAGCTGAACGATTTCTTTTCCGGCAATTTTGCCAGTATTGGTGACATCCACAGAAACGGTGATTCCGTCGACATCTTTGAACAATCTCTTTGAGACTTTGGCGTTGCTGTAAGCGAAAGAGGTGTAGCTCAAACCATAGCCAAACGGGAAGAGTACAGGCATCTTTTTGGCGTCATAATAGCGATAGCCGATGAATAGCCCTTCGCCGTAATAGACCTTGCCAGCGCCTCCCGGCCAATTGATGACCGCGGGAGTATCAGCCAGTTTGGCAGGGAAGGTTTCAGCCAGCTTGCCGGAGGGATTCACACGTCCGAACAAAACATCCGCGATCGATACGCCCCCCGCCTGGCCCATCATCCAGCCTTCCAGAACGGCAGCCACACCGTCAATCCAGTCACTCATTACTACAGGGGCGCCGTTGTTCAATACAACCACCGTGTTGGGTTGGATGGCGGAGACTGCTTTGATCAATGCCACCTGCTGATCTGTCAGATCAAGGTCAGTGCGATCATACCCTTCAGATTCTTTGAAACCAGGCAAGGCGATGTAAAGCAAAGCAACATCCGCAGATTTGGCGAGTGAGACTGACTTGTCAATCATTGCCTGACTAAATGAATTATCCGTGGGATATCCCTCGGCATAGGTTATTTCTGCAGCACCTGCCTGTGCCTTGATTTCATTGAAGGGCACAGCCACCTTGGTGGGGTTGATATGTGAACTTCCACCACCCTGGAAGTGCGCCTCTTCGGCTGAACGGCCAATCACGGCGATATGCTCGTGACCCTTCAAAGGCAGCAACCCATTATTTTTTAGCAGCACCATCCCTTCGGTGGCAATTTGATGTGCCAATTCATGATGTGCATCAGCGTCAAACTTGCCCGTCTTGGGGGTCTGTCGGGCTTTATAAACGATGCGCAAAATTCTGCGTACAGATTCATCGAGCACTGCTTCATCCAACTCGCCGGTACGCACGGCATCCACAACCTTTTGGGTGCGCTGTGCTTGCGGACCGGGCATTTCCCAATCCAGACCAGCTTTGAGGGACTTGACGCGGTCATGTACTGCTCCCCAGTCAGAAACAACTAGGCCATCAAAACCCCACTCGTTTTTCAGAATTTCGGTCAACAAATGATAATTCTCTGAGGCGTAATCGCCGTTGACTTTGTTATAAGAACACATGACGGTATAGGGTTGAGCTTCTTTGACCGCTTTTTCAAAAGCCGCCAGATAGAGTTCTCGAAGCGTACGTTCATCCACTTCAGAGCTGATGCAAAAACGTTGAAATTCCTGGTTGTTGGCGGCGTAATGCTTGAGTGAAGTACCCACCCCTTTGCTCTGTACACCGTTGATAAAACTGACAGCCATTTCGCCTGCCAAAAAAGGGTCTTCAGAGAAATATTCAAAGTTACGCCCGCCCAGTGGTGAACGTTTCATATTCGCACCGGGTCCCAACAATACATCCACATTGAGGGCGATGCATTCTTCTGCCAGGGCTTCACCCATCTTCTTGATCAAGTCCACGTTCCAGGTGGATGCGGTGCAGGAGGCAGTTGGGAAGCAGGTCGCAGGTAAACTTTGCTGTGCAATGGAGGTAACATCTTCAACCCGTCTCACCCCGTGCGGGCCGTCTGACACTACCATCTCGGGGATGCCAAGCCGTTCTACCGGCGTGGTCGTCCAATTGCTGGCGCCGGTGACCAGTGCGGCTTTCTCTTCCAGAGTCATCTTTGAAATCAAAGCTTTTAAATCTTCAGACATGATCCACTCCTTGACCTAAAATTTAATTAATTTGCCGCGCCGTGCGCGTAAGAATCAAAGACAGAGCGAACTTTTAATGCGGTTTGAACTTGTGCGGTCGTCCAACCTGCGGGCAAAGGTGTAGAAATGATGACCTTTCGTCCGGAGGGCAGGTCAAAATAGTTGTCGCTGAAAACCCCATCAGCACCTTCAAGGTTGACCTCAACCAGTTTTGCCAGATTTTTGGAGGTTAGTTCAATTTTGACTTGATCATTATCAACAGACAGATTCGTAGAAATCTCCGCATCAATCAGATTGAGATGCTTGGTCGGCACAAAGAAGGCTGTTTGCCGGGTGATCAGTTGTTCACCCTTGAAGAGTTCGGCGATGAAAACCAAATCACGGCAAGACTCGTCGGTTACCAAATCAACGAAGTCGAGGGCGCAAATCTGTGACACACCAAATGGTTCTGCCTGAGCATCCACTTTGCCTGATTTAACCACTTTTCCATCCAGAGTCTCTAGTGACCAGCATAATGATCCTTGCCAGGTTTCGCGGCTTTCGTTGGTGACATACACTTTTTGCTCAGTTGGTTTATCTTCAATTGAGAGCAATAGCGGAGCGTAGAATTTCCGCGCGGCATAATGCAGTGCTTTCCATCGTCCAAAGTAATCCAGGCTTGACCACGAAGCCACCGGCCAACAATCGTTAAGCTGCCAGTAGATGATGCCTGAAACTCTGTCGGTATGCCTGCGCCAATGCTCCACACCATAACGAATGCCTTCTGCTTGAAGCACCAGGCTCAGGTAAACCAGTGATTCAAAATCCTTGGGCAGACGGAATGTATCAAGCATTTGTGCAACCATCAACTGATTGCCGCTGTCATTCTTCTGGTGCCTTTCCATAATGTATGAGGTCATGTTCCAATCAGCTTCTTCAGCATAAGTCTTGATGGTCGCAAGCGGAGGCAAGGCCTGGAAACCGAATTCACTCATGAAACGCGGATACTGGTCGCGGTAAGCTTTAAAAGGTTTGCGGCCATGCCAGACATCCCAATAGTGTGCGTCACCCTGCTTTTGACCATTAGGATCTTCAAAAGGTGTATCTGAAGAGGGAGAACTTGGCCAATATGCATGATCCGGATCTTCATCAAGGCACCATTTCGGCAACAAGTGATGAAAGAACTGATCATAAGGTTCTTTAAATGCTTCTACTTCTGGGTGGTTCCAACCCCATTCAACCCAGCCCCATTCCATCTCGTTATTGCCGCACCATAATGCCAGGCTGGCCCGGTGGCGTAGTCGGCGAATGTTCTCAATGGATTCAATTCTGACATTTTCCAAGAAATCAGCGTCATCCAGCGGATATACGCTGCATGCATACACAAAATCCTGCCACACCAAAATGCCGTATCGGTCGCACAGATCGTAGAAACGTTCTTCTTCGTAAAAACCGCCGCCCCACACCCGCAGCATATTCTGATGAGTCAGCGCCGCATCACGAATCAGCCCTTCCATGTAAGCGTCAGATATGCGGGTTGGGAATGAATCCGCAGGAATCCAGTCTGAACCCTTGGCGAAGACTGGCAAACCGTTCACCACAAAGGTAAATGACTTACCCCATTCATCAGGTTTCTGGAGCAGGTCAATCGTGCGCAAACCCAATTGATATTCTTTATGATCAAGCTGCAGAGAGTCTTGCAATATTTCTATGTTGACCTTGTAAAGCGGTTGTGCGCCGTAACCGTTCGGCCACCACAATAGCGGATTGCTGACCTCTATGCTTAGAGTAACCTTATTATTCTTAACCGAGGTAGATGTTTCAATCACTTTGCCGTCAGGTGCTGTCAGTTTGAAGGCTGCCTGAACATCAACATTTTGCCATGCTTGAAGCATCACTTCTGCTGTGACGGTTACCTTGCCATTAACATGTTGCTGTCGCAAATGCACATCTTCGATGCGGACGGACTCGTAACCTTCAAGGCGAATATCCTTCCAGATGCCGATGGGGGGCAATTGCGGACCCCAATCCCAGCCGAAGTGGCAGGGTGCTTTACGAATGTGCGGCCCGCCAGGGATGGCCTGTGTAACACCCGGTAGATTGCGTTTCTCTTGTTGCTCAGCGCCGTAACGCACCGGTGATGAAAACGAAATATAAAGTTCGTTGTATTCTGGCTTGAGCAGCGGTTTTACATCCCAGCGGTACTGCCTGAACATATTTTTGGCACTGCCTAGTCGCTGCCCATTAAGTTTTACCTCAGCCAGTGTATCCAGTCCGTCGCACACCAAAAAGAGATGGGCTTTTGCGAACACATCTGATTCAACATTAAACGTCGTTGAATAATCCCAGTCGCTTTCGGCCACCCACTGCACCTTTTTTTCATTATCGCCCACAAATGGATCCGGGATGCGATCCAATGCCAACAAATCCGTGTGCACACCCCCCGGAACGGTTGCGGGAAGCCATTCCTGTGAATCAGATTTCCGAAACTTCCATTTGCCAGCAAGAGATTGAATTTTCATTTTTTGTTTCCTGTTTTCTGTAATTTATATTTGTTGATGCGTGGTTAAACTATACAACTTACTGATAAAGTTTCGTTAAAACAAAAGCCTGCCCTTTGTGATGGCAAGCTCAATATTCTTAAATCCAAATAAAGTTGCATGCCAACAAGGCAGGATCATGGATTCGTTCTGCAGCATTTCATTACTCGTTAGAAACATAGACCATCTTTCGTTTATGCAACCGGTTGCGAAGGTGGGCCGACTAAAGGAAGCCAATGGCTTCCTTATTGAATCCTCCCCGTAGCTTGCTACAGGGTGTTTACCGAATTAGTTGTTCAGTAACAAATATTTCATTCTTTATCTCTGATCTCTCCCCTTCCCTTCTCCATCCGTGGATGGAGAAGGGCGCGAACTTTGTGTACCCGAGTGAAGCGAGTGGTATAGGGGTGAGGTAATAATTTCAACACTTTGCTTCGCACCAATTTCGATTAAAAGCAATTCTTTTGATTCTAAGTTGCTTTTATATCCACAGTCGAAAGATCCCATTCTTCATGGATCTTGGGAACATCATTGAGCAAGCGCTTGGTATAGGTTTCTTTTGGACGCAGGATAACCTCATCGGCTGTTCCACTTTCAACAAACTTGCCGTGCTCCATGATAAAGACTTTATCTGATACAAAATAAGCCAACCCGATATCATGGGTGATAAAAATGATGGTCATGCCGGTATCATTTCGCAGTTTCATCAGCATATCCAGAATGGTCGCACGAGAGCAAGCGTCAATCATGGATGTGGGTTCATCCGCCAGAAGGATCTGCGGTTTAAGCAAAAAGATACGAGCGATCATCAAGCGCTGCATCTGTCCACCCGAAAGTTCAAACGGATATTTGTTGGTTAATTCCGCGAACTTAAGATTCACAAAACTGCAGGCTTCAGTCATCATTTCGATTTTCTTTTCCTGCGGAAGGTGTTTTCCACCGCGCATGTTGATGCAATCCAGGAATAGAGAATCGATTTTGTTGAAAATATTATATGATGAGAAAGGATCCTGGAAAATAGCCTGGATGTTCGTCCAGTATTCTTTTTTTGCTTTTTGAGACCTGATGTCTCTTTTCTTTCCCTGGAAGTAAATCTCGCCTTCTGTTGTGTTGATCAAACCAAGCAGCATTTTAGCTAAAGTGGTCTTACCGCTGCCAGATTCGCCCACAATTGAGACGATTTCACCTTCTGCAAAATCAAAATCGACATGATCCACAGCCATGTTTCTATTTCGACCCAGACCGAAGACTTTGGTCAACCCAACACCCTTAAGGCATGATTTTTTCTCAGTCATTTTGATATGCCTTTCTCAGTTGCTCTTCTGTGAAGATACAGCGGTAAGAGCGATCACCTTCCACATACATCATATCCACCGGGAATCGCTTGCATTCTGGCGTTACATACTTGCAGCGTTCTGCAAAACGGCAGCCTTCAGGTGGTTTCTTCAAGTTCGGAGGCGTCCCCGGGATGGCGGTCAGTTTGGTATCTTTCAATCCGCTTTCAGGAACAATAATTGAGCCCATCAAACCTTTTGCATATGGGTGAATTGGATCAAACACAGTTTGTTTTGATGATCCTTTTTCAACGATCTGACCTGCATACATCACCATGATGTCATCAGTGACGTTATAAAGCAGAGGAAGTTCATGGGTGATGAAGATCATCGCTTTAACGTAACCCTTTTCCATCATATAACGCAGCATCTTGATAACCATTTTCTGTGAAGTTACATCCAGTGCAGACGAAGGTTCATCAGCGATCAAAATTTTTGGTTCCAAAATCACCGAGGTTGCAATTACAGTTCGCTGCTTCATACCGCCAGAAAGTTCAACCGGGTATCTTTGCAGTACTTCTTTTGGAAGACCCAAAACTTCAAACCGTTCTCTGGCAAGTTCGTAGATCTCTTTTTTGGATACTTTTGGATCGTGCGCTTGAACCACATCCTCAATAAAGTTAATGATCTTTTGGGTGGGGTTGAGAGCATTCATTGCTGCCTGTGGAATATACGCAATTTCATTTCCCAGGATCGATTTACGGACGGTATCTGGAGCCATGCCAGTAATATTCTGTCCATCAATGATGATCTCGCCGCTCGTATAGTGAAGTGGAGAGAAATAATATCCCATCAAACTCAGCGCCAGGGTGGATTTTCCACAACCAGATTCACCTGCAATACCCAGGGATTTCCCTTCTTCAACTTTAAGAGAGACATGATCTACAGCATATACATCCTCATTGAACCTGGTGATGTATTTTGTTGTTAGTTCCTTTACTTCCAGAATTACTTTTCCCATATCACTCACCTAGTCCCTTAATGCAGGATTGAACACTTGATCCAAACCTGTATTCATTAAATTCATCGAGAAAGTGATCAGCGCGATGACGAGTAAAACGGGGAAGTATGCCCACCACTTACCCAAAATCTGTGCCTGGTAGATCATTGCCCAGTTCATCATCAATCCCAAAGTAGGTACGACACTGGTTTTTGGACCCAGGCCAAGGATGGAAAGCGATGCCTCTGCCAGAATGGCCGATGAAATCTGCAAAATCAGCGCCATTACAACATATGAAGCGATATAGGGCAAAATGTCATGCGAGATAATGTAGACGATTGAATGTCCCGACAGTTTTGAGAGATTCACGTGATCACGATTGCGCAGTGAAATCACTTGAGATCTGACAGCCCTGGTCGTCCATACCCATGATGTGAAACCAATAACGGTTGCCACCATGACAGCACCGCGGTGTTCCTGCCCAACGCTGTAAGAGATCAAGATCAACAGCACGAAGCTGGGGATGACGGTAAAGAGGTTGGTAATGAACATGATCACATCATCCAATGTGCCGCCAACATAACCTGAGAGCAACCCCAACACCAAACCGATGAAAGTTGCGATCAAACCGGCAATTAGGCCGATCAGCAATGAAACACTGGTAGCTTGAACTAATTCTGTTAGCACATCCCGACCAAAGTTATCCGTGCCCAACGGCAAGGTTCTAACACTGGCAACTTCTTTGATGTTTACATAATCAGACAGTTGGATCGAGCCGACTTGTTCGAGTGCGCCAGTATCAACATTATTCGCAGCAAGAATCAACCCTTCTTCTGAAAGAAGCCCGGCGAGAGATTTGTCCAATCGCTGATAATAACGAGCTTTTGAGAAAATCATTCCCGGGATATTCTTCGTGGAATCATAATTCTGCGCCCATTGATCCAGAAGAAGAACGGTATTGGTGGTATCTATCTGATCTTCTGAAACTCCAACCAACAAAAGATAATCCTTTATATCCTGGCGTTCTTTGTCACCCAGTTTTGCTGCAATTCTTTTTGCCGCCGCATCCGGCAGATTCAGTGTGTATGCTTTGGATGAAAAAACAGTATCATACGTACTGACATAAGTTCCAGGTGGGAAGAAGGACCCCTGGGCAATAATCTCTAAAGGGGGATTTGGTACAAAAATTGGATAAAAAACCACGATCAGCAGAATCGCTGCAAATATACAAAACCCTGTAACAAACTTGCTTGAGTGAAAGACTTGCTGAAGAGTATGTTTCATATCATCATCTCTGCCTAATCTGTCTGCGCAGCTTTAATGCGCGGGTCGATCAAACCATAAATGATTTCGATTGCAAAGTTCGCAATCAGCACCATGACCGTAATGATCAAGGTAACTGCTGAAATCAGAGGGTAATCCTGCCCTTGAATGGCAGATAGTAGAGTGGTGCCCAAGCCTGGATAGCTAAAGATAATTTCTGCCACCAAAGCACCACCAACCATGGTTCCAATCGCCAAGGCTAAACCTGTGATTTGGGGCAGCATGGCATTTCGAAACACATAACCGACGATTTTGCGATCTTTGATACCAAGGAAACGGGCATATTTAACATAATCTGCGTTTAATTCATAAATCGACATTGAACGCATACCAATTGCCTGACCGCCAATCGCAATCAACACGATTGACCAGAATGGCAATTGATAGTGAACGATGACTGACCAGATAAATCGCCAGCTAAACTCTGGAATTAAGTCAAAACCGTAACCTCCAGAAGTTGGAAACCATTTTAAATCCACAGCAAAGATGACCAACAAAATAACCGCCATACCAAAAGCGGGTAAATTACTAATGAAAAGGCTGACCGGCATAATGACTTTATCAAAACCTTTTCTAATGTATGCCGCCAGCACCCCCAAAACGTTTCCAATGATCCAGCCTACAATGATTGCCGGAAATTGAAGACATACAGTCCACCAAATGGAAGATTTGAGAATATCCAAAACAGGTCGGGGAAATTGACTGAATGAAGAACCAAAATTGCCTTGAAAAACGTTGCTCACGTACATGAAAAATTGGGTGATCATGGGTTTGTTGGTGCCAAATTGTGTTGCATATTGCTCGTACACCGCTTTCATCCCAGTTGAGTTCGACATACCTTGAGCGAGTCGGGCTACAATGGCTGCCACAGGGTCACCCGGCATAAGTCTGGGAAGCGTAAAATTCAGAAGAAAGGCGAAAATAGCAGTAACCAATAACCAAAGCAGCTTGTTTAAGAAATACCTGCGGTATCCTTTCAAGGCAATACCTCCTTATATTAGTTAACAGCCATGTTCCGCAATAACGGAACATGGCTGTATTTTACTTCATTACTGATTACTTAACCAGAGTGAGGTTGTAGAGACCAGCTACGGAATAACCGTCGGTCAGATCAAGCGGGGGAACTGCAGGATCGGTTCCGTCACCTTCGTGCGGGAAGTTTGTCCAAACACTCTCATTGACAGTGTGGAAAGCTTGCGGGCGATACATCAGGGTGAAGGAAGGAACTTCGGTCAAGTAGATCTTTACCAATTCTGTGTAGGCGGCTTTAATTTCAGCTGCATCAGTCATGGTGGGGATGGCATTGATCAAAGCGTTTGCATCTTCGTTGTTGAATCCACTCCAGTTACCATTCCAGTTGTTGGTGGTTCCAGCGAATTCACCAGAGAGCAGATGGCGAATACGTCCCCAAGGTTGGGTGGGGCCAGCGCCGTCAGACCACATCATGAAGATGTCATAACCTTCGGCAGGAAGTGGGGAGTTGGTGACAACAGTCTGGTAAACACCCCATTCAGGATATTGGGTTGTGATTTCGATGCCAATTTTGGCGCCAGCAGCGGCAACAACTTCGATCGAAGCTTGCCAGTCAGACCAGCCGTTGGGGCAGGTAGCGACATAAGACAATTTCGTTCCATCGATATCGCGGAAGCCATCACCATCACTATCGACAACACCAGCTTCGTCAAGGAGGGCAATAGCGCCGTCGATGTCATTGCCAGCCCATTGCAGGTCAGCAACAGCAGCGCTATCATAGGCAGCCTGTTCGCCGGGGGTCGGATTCATCAAGGACCGTGGAACCTGGGTGAAGGTAGCGGATTGGTTGGTCATAGCATTGGCAATGATGGTGTCATAATCGACAGCCATGGCAATTGCTTTGCGGACAGCAACGTTATCCAGACCCAAGGAATCGGTGTTGAAGAAAGCGGTCGGGAGGGAGGCTCCGATGCCGTAGGGGGCTTCGGGGAGGTATGTGGAGATGGGCAGACCTTCGGTTAACCAGAGGTCCTGAACATTGGAGTTGAACTGTTGTGATACGTCAACTTCGCCAGCGGCTAAAGCAGTGGTGCCGGCGGCGTTGTCTTTATAGATGATGTGACCCAGGTACTTGGGAGCAGGAAGTTTACCCCACATGGAGGCATCTTGACCCCAGTAAGCATCGTTGCGGATGTAGACAACTTTGGTGTCATCAGAGAAGAATTTTCCGTAAGGACCAGAGTAAACAACATCTTCAGCAACGTCAGCCATGAAGGCTGCTGCATCACCAGCGGTGCGTGCTTCCAAAGCTTCAGTCCATGCTTTTTGAATGACGTAATTGCTGCTCAAATAAGCTTGAACAAGCAGGGGATTGATGGATTTGCCATCATCGCCCAAGACAGCCTGAACTTCAACGGTCGCGGGATCAACAGCGACGATGTCAGCAATATAGTCTTTGTTGGCGGCGCCGAACTGGGTGTTGTATTTCACGTGGGAAGCCCAGGTGTAAGCAACATCATCAGCGGTCACGGCGGTGCCATCAGACCATTTGGCGGCTGCATTGAGTTTGAAGGTGATCTTGGTCATGCCTTCGTCCCAGGCAAAGGGGCCGTCAGCCAACAGAGGATAAACCTTGCCATCCATCATGTTGTACATGTACGGGGTTTCGAACATGATTGTGCGCGCATTATCTTGCTGGGCAAGAGCCATGGCGTTGTTACAGTTGGAGCTGTAGGGGTTCCAGCAAACAACGGCACTCCACTGCTGACCATTGAAGTACAAGGTCTCTTCGCGGGGGAGGACGGTATCGCCAGCAACAACTTCAGCAGCTGCTTCGCCAGAAGCTGCAGGAGCTTCGGTGGCAACGGGGGCTTCGGTGGCTGCAGGGGCTTCAGTGGCTGCAGGGGCTTCAGTGGCTTTTGCGCAAGCGCTCAAAGCCATCGTGAAGACAACAATAATTGTCAAGACAAACATCAAACGTTTCATTTCTTCTTTCTCCTTTTATAGTACGGGTTGGAAAATATCAAACCTTCCGCAAGCAAGACTGTTTAGGTTAACCACCTCCTTTAAAATCAGGATACATAAGTAAGAACTAGTTGAGAGAATTAAATTAGTAACATACCCATTCAAAAACACTTAACTCTCAGACCATACTTTGACATCTTAGTCTTACAAGTATTAAAGTTCTTCCATCCTTGCATACAACATGGACTTATGTTCTTTATTTGTTACAAGCCAAGTCGAAAATCTTGGTGAATGATCATTTTTTCTGGAAAATGTACTTATGGGTTTTACCTTGGATGTCGTTGAAGAATTCAAAATATCAACGATTACTCCCCTATGGGTAACATCCCTGGAACTTTCATAAGTATTATCCACCTGATAAAAGGTGAAGTGCTGCGAAACAGTTTTAAGCAAGAGCGGCATACAATCCTTTTGAGTTTCCTCTTTACCCGAGTAGACTTGTTCGGAACCTGGTAACTGCCGGTAATTCATCTAACATTTTTTCCACCGATCTGTGAGATTTACTCAAAAAAAGACAATTTCATCATCGGTGTTTTTCATGAGAGCGCTTTCAACGAATATTGGTATTATATGTATTTTTTTTGGAAAAGTCAATCACTATTTTTATTTTTCCATCTTTTATGATCAATTTGACTTCAAATATGGAAATTCTGATGTTTACTTTCCATAATTCCATAAATATTCTTGAATTGATAATGTCAAAATAATGGTTATTGTTAACTTTTACCAAGATTTAATAGCTTCTTGATAAGTTTTCTGCTAAAAATAATTGTATTGAAATTTTCTCTCCTCATTCCCGCTTTACCGGGGATTAAAGGTTCCGTAGCCCAAATTTTATTATTATTTTATCGGTGCCTTATATCTCACATCTAGAACTCGCTGACAGTCTAGAAAAGTTATTCTGCCATATTGCCATATTAATCGTTACAGGAGTGAAGATGATGAATCACAATGCAGAACAAAATAAATTGTTCTCCCATCGAAAAACAATTGGCTTTATGATTTCCAACGATCTTGAAAACCATTTTCATGTTCCGATTTGGCGAGGAGTATCAGAAGTAGCCCAGGAGGAAAACTGCAACCTGGTCACCTTTTTGAATTCAAACGTTTGGTATTCACAAGAGACAATTAACAAAAATAAGACTATTTACAAGCAGATCAACACATCCATATTGGATGGATTGATCTCTTTTGATTTTGGCATTCCCTGGGTCATGGACCATCTTTCACATTTTGAATCCGCAGATAATGTGATCGTAAATTACCCTCGCAAGAATTATCCCTGCCTGACCATCAGTCAAAAGGGAATTAAATCAGTCGTCGATCATCTCATCATGGTTCACCATAAAAATAAGTTTATCTATATCAGCGGCAATCAGGGTAATTTCGAAGCAGAATCCAGGTTGGATGCCTTCAAAGAATCATTAGCTGATCATGATATCCCTTTTGAACAAAATCGCGTATTTTATGGAGATTTTGGAGATGTCTCATGCGGCTACCGCTTTGTAACCGAAGCCATCGATAAACGGCATTTGACTTTTGACGCAGTAGTTTGCGCCAATGATAACATGGCAACATCAGCCATGGCAGCTCTGGAAGAACACAACCTGGCTGTGCCATACGATGTAGCGGTTACGGGTTTTGATGATGATTCACGTGCAAAATCCAGCATCCCGCCCATGACAACCATTCGAGCCTCATTTTACAATGTTGTTCGCCAAGGCACACACAAACTGATCCGAAAAATGAATGGCGATCCCATTCCCAATGAAACCGAAGTACTAGCCTCAGACCTGGTGATTCGCCGCTCATGCGGATGTCTGCCGGACTCCATCCGTAATGCTGCAACTCATAAATCCAGGCGTAGTATTTTTAGCCTGCCAGGCAAATTCCATCTTGAAGCCATTAATCAGGAACTGAATGACCTGATTGGCGAGAAATCCATTAAACTTGCTGCAGATTGGCAATCCACTTTGTGGAGTGCCTTTCACAACGCTTTAAAATCCAGGAATGTGGATATTTTCATCCAACAAGTAGATTTGATTCAGAGAGAATTCTTGCACCTGGGCATTACCCTTGACGTGCTTCAAGATATTCTTTCGGTCATGCGCCGAAATTTCATGATTGCTGCCAAAGGAAATGTGAATCGCATTGGCTTATACGAAGATTTCTTCAACCAGGGCAGGGTGTTTATTTCCGAGATCATCGATCAAAAACAAATACGCGAAAATTTGGACATTGACTCGCAATATGTATTGTTGCTCAAATGTATTAACCGGTTGATCACCACCTTTGATATGGATGGCTTGATGGATGTATTGGTCTCTGAAGTTCAACCCAATTTGAACATCCCCGGTATTTACCTGGTCAAATTTGAAGACACAGAATGGCCTGCCAAAACCGGTAGATTGATGTTGGTTTCCAAAGAAAACGGACGCATGGATATAGGTTCTGAGGGCATAGTCTTTGAGGTGGATAAGTTATTGCCAGAGAGAATTATTGATGACACTAAAAGACAAAACCTTCTAGTTGCCCCCTTGTTTTTCAGAGATGAGAATTTAGGATATGTAATTTTTGAAGTATCTCATCTTGGGGGTTTTTACAGCCAGCTCACCACACAGATTGCAAGCGCATTAAAGGGAGCCGTTCTTTTCAAACAGCGAGATGCCCTAATTCAAAATGTAGTCGAAAATGCCGCCAAAATATCAGATGTCTCTGATAAATTAACCACCAACGTAGGCAGTACCAAAGAGGCTATGCATCAGATTGCTCAATCCATGAGCCAGGTCGCCAAGGGGGCTTCAGAACAAGCACAAGTGGTCAACCAGGCTGCGCTCTCGATTGATAATATGGCCAATGCAAGCCAAAAGATCGCTGAAGATGCCAATACTGGCAATGCATTTGCAGCCCAGGCAGCCGATGAAGCCCGAGAAGGCGCCCTGTTAAGCAGTTCAACAGTCAATGATATGAACGAAATCAAACAAATGGTTGGCGATGCCTCTGAAAAAGTTAAAGAGATGAGTAAACATTCCGACATGATCAGTTCCATTGTCGAAACTATTGAAGATATCGCTTCACAGACCAACCTTCTGGCATTGAATGCCGCTATTGAAGCGGCAAGGGCCGGCGAACACGGCAAGGGTTTTGCCGTTGTGGCGGATGAAGTCCGCAAGTTGGCAGAAAAATCTTCGTTATCGGCTAAAGAGATCGCCGGCCTGGTGGTAACCATTCAAAAATCCATTGGTGAAGCTGTGAAATCCATGGCTCAAAGTGATACAGAAGTAGCCAACGGTGTTATTCAGGCAGACAAAACAAACCAGGCACTAAATAATATTCAACAAGCGGCCGATCAAGTCTACAAGCGGGTAAATGAGATATCAGAATCGGCCGGAAGCATTGCCACCCAGGCTTCACAAATGGCATCCGCAGTCGAAAATATTGCAAGTGTTACCGAAGAAAACACCTCGGCCACTGAAGAAGTTAATGCTTCAGTTGAAGAGATTAACGCCGAAATGGAAGAAATGGCCGATTTAACGAAATCCATGATGGAAATGGCCAATGCCATGCACGACCTGGTTGAATTGCATCGTTAAGAGTAATAAATCAACCTGAAAAATCAGTCCGGTAATTTCAACCGGACTGATTTTTTATTTGAAATATCGAACTTAAAGGTCGTTGTTAGTCTTTACGAAATCCAGAATATCGTTGAGCTTGCAAAAAGCCAGACCTGTGACCGTATCTGCACCGCCGTAATATATGGCAATTCTTCCGGTTGGTTCATCGTAGAGTGACGCGCAAGGGAAAGCAACGTTGGGAGTGTCGCCCACACATTCATACAACGACTGTGGAGACATAAGGTAAGGACCCCCGCGGTAGATCACCTTCCAGGGTTGCTCTAGATCTAGAAGCGCTGCACCATAGCTGTAAACAAAACCATTGCAAGAGGTCAAAACACCGTGATAAAACAACAGCCATCCTTCAGGTGTTTCAATAGGCACAGGGCCGGCTCCCACTTTGGTGCTCTGCCAACCGCCCTTGGTTCCCATCACAAAGCGATGCTCACCCCAGTGGATCATATCCGGGCTTTGACTGATATAAATATCGCCAAAAGGGGTATGTCCGTTGTCGCTGGGGCGGCTAAGCATGACATATTTTCCATTAATCTTGCGTGGAAAGAGCACACCATTGCGATTAAAAGGCAGCAGGGCGTTTTCAAGAAAATTGAATTTTTCAAAATCATAGGTATAGCCAATGCCAATGGTGGGACCATGATATCCGTTACACCAGGTCACATAATAGCGGTCTTCCAGCCAAACCACCCGGGGATCATAGCGGTATTGGTACTTTCCAATTTCCGGGTCATCACATTGCCAGTCAATGGGGGCATCTTCCAGCTTCCAGTCGTATCCGTTATCGCTAAAGCCGCGATGTAAATTCATCTCGCGTTTTTTGTTGTCGCACCTGAACACACCGGCGAATTTGCCTTTGAAAGGCACCACCGCGCTGTTGAAAATACTGTTTGACGATGGGATCAAGTCTCTCGGGATGATCGGGTTGGCCGAATAACGCCAGATTATTTCAGAATTGCCAGCCGGGCGCTCTTGCCAGGGTATGTTGGGTAATGCATTTAAACCAGACATGTGATGTTGTCCTTTCTTGAAATAAGACTGCTCCTGAATCAGGACCTGATATTGACTCTCATAAGAATTGATGTATACTCATTTTTGGAAGCGCTTCCATTATAGCATAATCCATCAAATCAAGCTCATTGGCTAAAGAAAAATTATGAAAAACCAACTGGATCATAGTGTAGGCAATCTCACTCTTGATGATATTGCAAGCTTGGCTGGAGTATCCCGCTCCACTGTATCCCGGGTGGTCAACGAACATCCAGGTGTAAAAAAAGAAGTGCGCCAACGTGTTTTGGATATCATCGATGAACACCATTTTCACCCCAACGCCGCAGCCAGAACCCTGGCCATGCAGCGCTCGTGGACGATTGGGCTTATTCTTCCGCATAGTGTCAGCACATTTTTCACCGACCCTTATTACCCAAACCTGTTAATGGGCATTGCCAAAGCCTGTAATCTATACAACTATACACTCGCCCTTTTCTTGGTTAGCACCAAGGCAGATGAAGAAAACGTATTTCCGCGTGTCGGACGTAAAGGGTTTCTGGATGGTGTGATCGTTCAATCAGGTCATCATGGTGACCAGGGCGCCATCGGCAGAATGGTAGACAAGAAAATTCCACTGGTAGTGGTGGGCCGGCCTTTTAGATCAGATAACGTAACTTACGTTGATATTGATAATATCAAGGCTGCCAAATCTGCGGTGAACTATTTATATAAAACCGGATGTCGAAAAATCGCCACCATTACGGGTCCAATTGACAGCACGGTTGGAATTGACCGTCTTGAAGGTTATCGGCAGGCAATTAGAGAACAAAATGGTTTGTTGGATGAATCTCTGGTTGTTGAAGGAAACTTTACTGAAACGGGCGGCTATGTTGCCATGCAGAAATTGCTCCCTTTTCACCCGGACGGAGTTTTTGCAGCTTCAGATGTGATGGCCGCAGGGGCGATGAAAGCCGCTGAAGAAGCCAATCTGCGCATTCCAAATGACATTTCTTTTATTGGGTTTGACGATCTTCCAGCAGCATCATACGGAAGCAACCAACTTTCGACCATTCGTCAGAATGTTGCTGAATTGGGGTTGAAATCTGTTGAAAGCCTCATCGAACAAATTGAAGACGAATCCATTACTCCGCGTCAGATCATTTTAGGTACTGAACTGGTAATCCGGCAATCCTGTTTTCATATGGAAGATTTATCCCACCCAGAAATCAAGTAAAACCAATGTCAATACTATATCAAGTGTCCGATTGTCATTACAATCGTTATCTTGTAGAATCAAACTGATGCTACGCATCATAGCATCTTCTTCCAGATCGACCAATAAAATCCGTCTTTCCAGCGGATTTTATTGGTTTAATAGCCAAAACATGTAATTCTGATATATTTATTACCAATTTGATTGATAATTATTTCAATATTACTAGAAACCGGGGTTATTAAAGTGGCTAAATTCCTTGAAGTGGAAGAAATCTCAAAAAAATATAATGAATATTACGCCGTGTCGCCTGTTTCTTTTTCACTCAACCAGGCTGAAATTGCGGTGATCACCGGCCCGAACGGCTCGGGTAAAACCACACTATTCTCCTGCCTGACAGGTTTAATCCCTCCAAGCAGCGGCACAGTTAAAGTTGCCGGTTTTGATTTGCATCAAGACGAGGTTGAAGTTCATCGGCGTATGGCATTTGTACCAGATGTGCCGCGTTTCTACACAGAATTAACTGCCTGGGAGCATCTTGAATTCATCGCTTCTGCGAACGACCTGGATAAAATCGATATTGAATCCAGCGGCAAAAAAATATTTACAGACTTCGGATTGTGGGAAGCTCGAAGTCTCTTTCCGCACAATTATTCCAGGGGTATGCGTTTGAAACTGGGGCTGGCCATGGCGTTCATCCGTCCGTTTGATGTGCTGCTACTGGATGAACCCACCTCCGCCCTGGATGTTGAGAGTGTTGACCTTTTGACTGAATCACTGCGCGGATTCCGTGAAGCAGGCAAAGCCATTTTACTTTCTACACACGACCAACGCTTGATTGAATCTCTGGCTGATCGCCAATTCATTATCAATAATGGCATCATCAAGGAAGCCTGAATTGAAAGCGATCCATTGGCTGCGTTCCAAACAGGAAGAGAATGAGCTGGGATATTGGCTTTCTTTTGCCGCTTACGATCAAAAAGACCGTTCATTGATCAATAAAGCCTATTTGTTGTATCTGGTGATCTTCCTCTTTATCTGGTTGATGATGATGCTCTTTTTCTTTGCCAAATATGGAGGTATGGCTTTAGCCCTGCTCAGCCCTGATCAAGCCGCAAAAACAGCAGTGATGATTGAGTGGGCGGTTCTGGCTGGCTGGAACCTGTTCGGTCTTTTTCAATCCTCCAGACGAAGCCCCATCGTGTTTTCCGAGACAGATAGGGCATTGGTCTGCCAAACCCCTGTCAGCCGACGTGCGCTTGTCATGCGCTGGTTGTGGATGCCCTGGCTCAAAAGTGCCTTGCCTTTTTGGTTGATGGCCCTCGTTCTCGGTTTTTCCGCTGCCGAACTGCACTTTGACGCAGCGGATGCCTCCAATGCATTTTTCAGCTATGTTGGTTTTGGCATCAAGGCGTTATTGCAGATTCTTCCAATCCACCTGGCTATTTATGCTTTTCAATGGAGTGTTGGGGTACTGCGTTTGCGCAAGAACGATCAAAAGAATTGGATTATATTTCCAGCGATTGCGTTGGGGTTGATCCCGCTGGGGATTTTGATTTCTCATAACACCTTAGATTCCTTGTATGGTTCGACACCTTTAAATCTTTTTATGAACCCCGATTATATAAGCGGCACAGCTTCTTCTTCGCTCCTAATCGGTATCTTTTCAGCGCTGCTCATGCTGGTTCTTCTTTTCTCAGTCTCACACCATTTCAACTTGAACCGCGCCGCTCAAGAAACTTCAGAACTTGAGTTACTTACAACCGCTGCGAAGTATGGATTTACCGATCTCGTCGAGCAGCGCCGGCTGCAAAACAGACTTTCAAACAAGCGCAAGCTTGTGTTGCCTGCCAAACACAAAGGCAGTGCCGCGTTGACCTGGAAAAACCGCATCCAGGCTTTGCGCGGATGGAATTGGAAACAACTATTACCCTTGATGACCGTTTTCAGCATATCATTGGGACTGCCAATTGTCCCCGGATTGGTGAGCAAATTGCTGGCCTTGTTCTTTTTGGTGATGCAAATTGGCCCCATCATGACCCGGCAGCTGCGCAGCGACCTGGCGTGTTGGCCGATTCTACAGCAGCTTCCCATTCGCAAGTCACAGATCTTGATTCGGGATCTTGTTTCAAGCCTGCCGCTGCTATTGGCTATTAGCCTGCTTGGGTTGGCTTTTTCGGCACTTATATCGAGAACCTTCTCTTTAAATTTCCTTTTCATTTTGCCAGGGCTGCTGGCAACCATAGGATGCACAGCCGCCATTGATATGTTTCGCAAGTCAAAAAGCGACCTGCTGATGAATGGCAATGTACCCTCCGTAGGTACACAGGGAGTCATCCTCGGCGTGATTGGCACTGTCATTCCCGTATGGCTGGCATCTACATTCACCGGTCTGGTTGGGATTGTCCTCTCCACGCTCATCAGCCTCGCCATCACGTGGATTTGTTATAAATTGGCCGTTTATACATTCAAAAATATAAAATCTTGATCGCTATGGTTTTTGAATCTTTATCTCAGAGGATTGGAACTGTAAAACCGATTTTTTCTACGTGATTTTCCACCAGGGCTCGATTGTCAGGTTTTCTTCTTTTTACAGGATCTCTTATCCATAACAAAATACCCAATACTTGTTGATATTGGGTATTTCACATGTTTGAATGCTGGATTAAGAGCATTCTTTATTTAATGCACCAACTTAATCCTAATTCCTCAAGTTTTTGAGAAGAAGGAACACCTTCTTTGGACCAACCCATGTTCTCATAGTGTAAATCGATAGCTTCGTCCAATTTTTCGGCATCCACTTTCACGCCGCTGGTTGGCCCTGTGCCTTTCAGAGGCACAAAGAATTTTTCGGGTAATCTGTCATCTTTTCGTGTGAAGCCTTCTCTAATATTAAACATCCTCATCATATCAATGCGGCGCTCGCCTAATTTCATTAATTCATTGATATCAACTTCCCAACCAGTACAACCGTTAACCAAGTCAACAGTTTCGGCAGGTCCAAAAAGTGTCCAGGCTGGGCCAAATACAAACTGACATAATGTCAGACTGTCAAGCATGCTATAAAAGGTATGTGTAAGGCTCGCAAATTTCACCTTTTCAGGTCCAAAATCGCCAGCCTCAGGAGGATTCGTTAAGCCGATCATTGCAAGTCTTTCAAAATATAGTTCGGCACCACCTACTTCATACATCCAATCATGTTCGCTGGATTGATGATCTGCACCAAATGCATTGACTGCATAGATAAGCGCAAGCGATTTTTTAGCTTGAGGCATATGCGCTGGTGCTTCCTCATTCTTTACTGTAATAAGAAGCTTTTTGGCATCGCCTCCCCAAGTTTCGGCAGCCCGCGCAGAACCTAGAGAAAGAGTATTCCCCAATGGAGTCGATTTTTTGACAATTTGGTTAAGTACTTCAAGCATTGCAACAGTATTTCCAAATTTCAATTCGATACCACCAGTTTCTGTTTTGGAGATTATCCCCTTTTCAAAACACTCCATTGCAAATGCGATGGTTGCTCCGCAAGTAATGGTATCAACACCATAATCATTACAAATTTGATTTGCATAACAGATCGCTTCAAGATCTGAAATTCCGCAATATGAGCCAAAGGTACCCAAAGTTTCGTATTCGGGGCCACCATAAGCAGGGTCGACTTTATAACCATCTTTTTCGGCTTCAACAACACGCTTGCATCGAACAGAACATGCAAAACATGTATCTGTTTTCTTTAAGATGGTCTCTGTCATTGTCTCGCCAGATATTTTGGCAGCATCTTCAAATTGTCCCTCCGTGTAATTCCTGGTCGGGAACGTACCGGCGTCATTTTGATAAGCGACAACTGATGCAGTGCCGTGCTTTGCCAAGCCATCAACATCCGGGTTTTCGCTAACATCATGAGCCCCTTGTTTAGCGAGTGTGGTTAATAATGAAAGGTTCGCAACATTGATCTTCTTTGTTCCTCTCACTGCAATTGCTTTTAGATTCTTACTGGCCATTACAGTACCCATACCGGTACGGCCATTATTTCGATTGACCATATTTACAATACTTGAAAAAAGAACACCATTTTCGGCAGCCGGTCCTATTTGAGCAACCTGCACCTTGTGATCATTGAGCTCGCCTTTTATTAATGCATCAACCTCTTTGGTGGTTTTCCCCCAAAGGTGTGACGCGTCGCGAATTTCCACTTTGCCATCATTTATCCATAAATAGACCGGTTCCGGCGATTTTCCCTGAATAACAATGCCATCAAATCCTGCAAATTTCAATTCTGCCGGAAAAAAACCTCCAGCTTGAGAATCGCCAATTCCCCCGCTCATAGGGGATTTTGCATTGACATTAATCCGGCTTTGGCCAGGAACGGCAGCCCCGGTGGTTACCGAACACATGAAAGTTAATATATTGGCCGGTGAAAGGGGATCTGTATGAGAAGGGAGCCCTTTGAGGATGTAATACAATCCCATTGCTCCACCCCCCATATAGGTTCTATAAAAAGCCTCAGGAGGATTTTCAATTTCTATTTTTTTGGTGGATAGATTGATGTGAAGAATTGAACCTGTGAATCCTAAAGACATTTTTCCTCCTCAAACCTTCATAATTAATCAGGGACGATTTTATTGTACAATAATGAGAGGAATTTAGGCAATCAATTTTAAACCATGAAAATAACAGTTAGTATTTTAGGGTCAACAAGAACTTACTCGAATGAAGAAGAGTTCATAATTGAACTTGATCATCTATCAACGGTGAATGATGTTGTTCAAAAAGTTGTTGAATTAAAACCCAATATTCAAAAAGTTATGAAATATCTGTCCATATCTGTTAACAACTCCCTTGTCGCAAGAAATCATCAAGTTGCTGACAATGATGAGATTGCATTTTTTTCGCGTCCCGGTGGGGGATGATTCACTTTGATTATTTGCTTGATTTTTCAGTAAACTAAATAACACTGATATTGTTCATACTAACTCCAGGGTTTTTGAAGATGAATTTTACAATGTCAACGGAATCATAAATTCGGCACCGAACCCAATTCCTATAATACAAACCGAAATGGATCGTGGAGATATGGAAATATAAATTTCCATAATAGATAATCCAAACCAGGGAAATCCTGTCATGTTACATAAAAGAACAATCGCAATATTAAATTAGGCGTTATCCAACTCTTCCCAGCGTTGATAGGCTTGCGCTAATTCATCTTCAATTTCCTTTAATCGGGCTGCTGTATTGGCAATCTCCTCCACATCCCCCTGGTAAAACGAGGTTTCTGCCATATTCCTGCCGATCTGCACCTGTTCTTTTTCCAATTCCTCTATTCGCGCGGGCAGTTCCGCCAATTCCACTTGCCGGGCTTCTATTGCTTTCTGCTCTTTGTAGCTCAATTTGCGGTTCTGTTCGGCCTTGGCTTCGGGTATTGTATCTATTACAGTAGTTTTAAATGACTTCCCTGGCTCGGAAGGTTTCAGCGACGCCTGGCTTTGCCTGACCCAATCATCGTAGCCGCCAACATACTCGACTGCGTTGCCCTGTCCATCCAAAGCGATGGTGCTGGTGACCAGGTTGTTCAAAAACTCGCGGTCGTGACTGACCAGCAGCAGCGTGCCTGAATAATCGAGCAGTAAATCTTCCAGAATTTCGAGCGTGTCAATATCCAGGTCATTGGTGGGTTCATCCATGATCAACAAATTGGTGGATTTCGCAAAAAGTCTCGCCAGCAGCAGCCGGTTGCGTTCACCGCCTGAAAGCGCGGTGATCGGCGCCTGCACACGTTCTTTGGTAAACAAAAAATCTTCGAGGTAGCCCATCAGGTTGCGGCTTCTTCCGTTGATCATGATGGTATCCCGCCCCTGGCCGACATTATCCAGCACCGATTTGGATTCATCCAACTGCGACCGCAGTTGATCGAAATAAGCCACTTCAAGGTTGGTTCCCAATTCCACAACCCCATGATTTGGCGTTAGTTCTCCCATCAACAGACGCATCAGCGTGGTCTTACCCGAACCGTTCGGACCGATGATGCCCACCTTGTCTCCGCGCTGGATAATGGTGGAAAAATCCTTGATAATCGGCTTATCGTCGTAGGCGTAATTCAGGTTTTCCGCTTCAATCACCAGCCTGCCCGATCGTTTGACTTCCTGAAGCTGGATCTTTGCTTTTCCGGCGCCTTCGCGCCTTTCGCTGCGCAGTTCACGCAGCCGCTTCAATGCCCTAACCCTGCCTTCGTTGCGTGTGCGGCGCGCTTCAATACCGCGCCTGATCCAGGCTTCTTCCTGTGCCAGTTTCTTGTCAAAAAGCACATTGTGCTCTGCTTCATTCTCAAGCATGGCATCTTTACGTTTGACGAAGGTGTTGTAATCGCAGTTCCAGTCGAACAATCGACCGCGGTCCAGCTCCACAATACGATGAGCGATGCGCGTCAGAAACTGCCGGTCATGGGTCACGAAGAACAGGGTTCCGCCCCAACGGGCGAGAAAGTCTTCCAGCCAGGCAATGGAATCGATATCCAGGTGGTTGGTGGGCTCGTCGAGCAGCAGCAGATCAGGATTGTTAACCAATCCACGTGCCAACAGTACCCTGCGTTTCAATCCGGCAGAAAGCGTGTCAAAACTGGCTTCTGCTTCAAGCCCCATACGCGAAATGACCTGGTCTACTTGAAGCTGTCGCTGCCAATGTTCATCCACGCTTTTTTCTTTAGTGTCGAATCCGGTTGAGACAATAGTGTGCACGATGCCGGTCATGCCCAGCGGCACTTCCTGCGGCATATACGCGGTGCGCACATTTTGCTGCCGCGCCACCTGCCCTGATTTCGGCAGAATATCGCTATTAATCAGCTTCATCAGTGTGGATTTGCCCATACCGTTACGTCCCAGCAGACCGATCCATTCACCGGCTTCAATCTGAAGATTAACTTCTTCGAGCAGCAGGGGTCCACCGAACCCCAGGCTGACATTTTGTAAACTGATTAACGCCATACCATCAAATCCTCAATAACAATTATGACTCAAGAAGAATGCATTATATCCTCTTCAGTTCAGAATGAAAAAGAAACCTCATCAAAAAACGGGACTCTTCAAAAGAAAGATTCCCGTTTTTAGGGCTAGATTAAACAAATGATCATTGCACTGCTTTTTCAAATGCCTTTATAGCCCAATCATTGATACTCATTTTTTCAGCAGAGGCCTGAAGTGCAATCTCACGATGTAATTCTGGCGGAATTCTTACATTGAACTTACCAGAATATGGCCTTTCTGGTGAAACATCATCTTGCTTACACATCTCTATATATAAATCGATGGTTTCCTTAAAAGAAGTCTCAACTTCCTCAGGGGTTCTTCCTTGAAAGGTTAAAACTGTACGTAAACCTAATACTTCGCCAGTGAATATTTTTCCTTCAGCATCATATTCGATGTTATTACCAATATATTCTTTATATTTCAACATGTCATTTCTCCACTTTTTTAATTGCAGCATTTGTAAAAAATCTTCTAATTCTTTTCAGGTCTGCCTGGTAAAGCGTATGCCCAGGATGGGGTTTATGAAAAACAGCGTAATCGCCATTCAACTTAATTCCGTGCGCCGAACCACCTTGTTGTCGAATTGATACCCCAAGATAGATCAGCAGAGTTTTAAAATCATCCCAATCTATATCATTTCGATCGGGCTTTTCGAAAATGAGAGCAAAAGTTCTTTCTGGTTTCTAACTCATATATTATATAGTACCACTTTTTAGTACTATTTCAAATAGAAAACCAGAAGCCTTTGTGACTCCTGGTTTTTAGGGTTTGAATTTCTCTATCACACCCTGTAAAAATCTCAGGGGGTGATTGTATGCGAATTAAGCAGTCTGCAAAGCCTGGTCAAGATCCCACAAGATGTCTTCAATATCCTCCAGTCCGATACTCAAGCGGATGAACTCAGGGCTAACCCCGGCGGAGCGCTGCTGCTCTTCATTCAACTGTGCGTGGGTGGTTGTGGCAGGGTGAATCGCCAGACTCTTGGCATCGCCCACATTTGCCAGGTGACTGAAGAGCTTGAGGCTCTCAATGAATTTCTTGCCAGCTTCAGCTCCGCCCTTGACGCCGAAACCGAGGATGGCGCCTGGTCCCTTGGGGAAATACTTTTGCGCCGCTGCGTAATACTTACTGCTCTTCAACCCGGGATAGGAAACCCACTCCACTTTGTGATGTTTTTCGAGGAACTCGGCTACTTTTTGCGCATTGGCCACATGCCTGTCCAGCCGCAAGCTGAGGGTTTCAAGCCCCTGCAAAAAGAGGAAGGAGTTGAAAGGCGAGAGACAGGCGCCAAAATCGCGCAGGATCTGTACGCGCGCCTTGATGATGAAAGGCGGAATCCCGGCAGCGGCCAGGTCAGCATAAACCAGCCCATGATAGCTGTCATCGGGGGTGTTGAAATTGGGGAAACGCGGATTGCCCTTCCATTCAAAATTGCCGCCATCTACGATCACGCCGCCGATGGAGGTACCGTGTCCGCCGATGAACTTGGTGGCGGAATGCACCACGATGTTGGCGCCCCACTCAAAGGGTCTAAACAGATAAGGCGTGGCAAAAGTGTTGTCAATCATTAAAGGAATGCCATACTTCTTGCCAATCGCCGCCACTTCTTCAATCGGAAAAACATTGATCCCCGGGTTACCCAAGGATTCACCATACAAAATTTTGGTATTGGGGCGAATGGCTTTGCGGAAATTCTCGGGGTCGGAGGGATCTACAAGCGTAACCTCAATACCCAACCGCGGGAAAGAATAGACAAATTGATTGTAGGTGCCGCCGTAGAGTGTGGATGCCGAAACGATGTGATCCCCGGCGCCGACCAACGTAAAGATCGCCTGGAACTGGGCTGCATGCCCTGAAGCCACTGCCAGTGCGCCTACACCGCCTTCAAGATCAGCGACACGCTGTTCAAATACATCATTGGTGGGGTTCATGATACGTGTATAAATGTTACCGAATTCTTTCAAAGCAAACAGGTTGGCAGCATGTTCGCTGCTGTTGAATTGATAGGCCGTGGTCTGATAGATGGGCACGGCTCGAGAGTTGGTGGTCGGGTCGGGTGCTTGCCCGGCATGCAATTGACGGGTATTGAATCCAAATTTTCGATCAGTATTTTTGAGTACCATGATATTTATCCTTTTAGGTATAAATTATTTTATTAAGATCCTGAAAATAGTGTGAATAACGCTTCGCATGTCTGATTTATCCATTCTTCTCCTTTTCACAACCCAACCGATGAAAACTGTTTGAATTGCGACAAATCGTAGGGTGTTTCCTGATAGACGTAATAGTTGATCCAGTTGGCAAACAGCAGATGTGAATGGCCGCGCCAGCGTACAACCGGCGCTTTACAAGGATCATCGTCAGCGAAATAGTTCACGGGAATCGCGATGGGCAGGCCTGCCTTGACATCGCGGTCATACTCAGCTTTTAAAGTGAATGGATCGTATTCAGAGTGACCGGTTATAAAAATCTGCCGGCTCTCGGGATGCGCTACGATATAAACGCCCGCTTCATCAGATTCAGCAATTACCTGCAACCCGGGCACCTTTTCAATATCTGCGCGTCGGATTTCAGTGTGGCGTGAATGGGGCGCATAAAAAACGTCGTCGAATCCGCGCAGCAGTTTGACGTTCTTCTCAACTACGTGGTGCTTGAAAATGCCAAATTGTTTGGCCGCAAGCGGATATTTAGGGACGCCAAATTGATGATAAAGGCCGGCTTGTGCCCCCCAGCAGATATACAAGCGGGCAAACACATGCGTTTCAGCCCAATCCATGATGCACGCCAATTCCTTCCAGTAATCCACCTCTTCAAATGGCAGTTGCTCCACCGGGGCGCCGGTGATGATCATACCGTCGAACATCTGGTCACTGACCTGGTCAAAGGTTTGGTAAAAATTAAGCAGATGCTCTTCAGGCGTGTTCTTGCTTTGATGGGTTCCGGTGCGCAGCAAAGTGACTTCCACTTGCAAAGGCGTATTGCCTAACAGGCGTAATAATTGTGTCTCGGTGGTGATTTTGGTGGGCATCAGGTTGAGAAGCGCAATCTTCAGCGGACGAATATCCTGGTGGGAGGCACGGCCTTCATTCATCACAAAGATATTCTCGTTTTGCAGAGTTTCGTAAGCGGGCAATTGATCGGGAATCTTGATTGGCATTTCGGTTTCCTTTTTAGATTAATTAAAATGACCTCTTCGAATGAGATAAGAAGAGGTCGTATTTCAATAACTTGATCTCCTCTCATCTTCCAGATCATTTCTGCCGGAGTTGGCACCTTGTTCATTTGAACAGGTTGTCGAGGCTTCACAGGGCCGGTCCCTCTGCCTCTCTGGATAAGAGCGATGCGTATTCAATTTATTGTTTCATCTTACGGAGGTTCGCACTAAGCATCCACTTGCTGGATGAACCTCCCCTACTACCCAAGAAAAAAAGTCCGGGAGCATTTCCCGGACTTTCATTTTCTTGGGTCAGCTCCTCATCTTACTACCTGGGAGCTTTACACTTTTTTGTCAGACCGCCTGGAAACAGGCATGCCATAGAGTGTGTTAAAGCTCCTCGCTTCGGCACATCATGCACATGACCATCATTATAGTTACTTCCAGTCGCTTCGTCATATCAATTTCACCTTATTAGTTGAAAATATTACAACTTTGAAAGACCAAAGTCAAGTACTTTGAAGATATTTTAAGGTTGAGGTTTTTTAAGTTTACAAACCAGTATGATGGTTAATTTCTATCAACACTTATTTTTTTGTTAGCGAAAATGGGCAATTTACTAAATGTGTGAGTAGATATTAACGAAATGCCAATGATTTAGTTAAGATTGCTGCTTGAAGTAATCGCACAGGTCACTGACCGGGCAGTTAAAGCAGTCAGGTTTGCGCGCGTGGCAGATTTCGCGTCCCAGGCGGATGAGGTTGAGGTGCCCGGCGTAATAATCTGCAGGATCGATAAGCTGCTCCATCAGGTCGTGAGTCTGCTCTAGGTTGAGTTTTTCGGGGCGCAATCCGAGCCGGCCGGTGATGCGGTAGATATGTGTATCCACGGGGAAGGCGGGGCGGTTAAGCGAGAACTGCAGCACGATGGCTGCGGTTTTGCGTCCAACGCCTTTGAATTTCAGCAGCCACTGACGGGCATCTTCAAGCGGCAGATCCGCAAGAAAACCCAGGTCCAGGTTGCCGCGTTCGGAAAAGATCTCGTTGAGCACCGCCTTGATGCGCGGTCCCTTTTGATTCGCCAGCCCTGCTGGCCGGATGGCTTCGATGATTTCCGCTTCAGAGGCAAGCCTGACCTCCTCCCAATCGGTAAAATGACGCTTGAGGGCAAAAAACGCTTTATCGCGGTTGATATCATTCGTGTTCTGAGAAAGGATGGTGGAAACCAGTTCATCCACCGCCGGCAGGGGGTCGCGCCAGGTTGGCACACCGTAGACATCCAACAGGCGGGCTAAAACGAGCCTGGCCGCTTCAGATTTGGTTTCCATCTCAGGTTTTTAGCTATCCAGCTTGTTCAAGTTCCGGATGGTGTTTTAGGTACTGCTGCATACCCCAGCTAAGGCGCAGCAAATAATGGGCAGCTTTGTCGCCATCCACCTCGAAATTTTTAAGCAGTCCGTGAGCCGCTCTTTCAACTTCAATTGGGGTGGATTTTTTTTCTGCCAGCTTGAGAAGCTGATGTTCAACCTTCTCAAGGAATTTGAACTGTTCTCTTACCGTATTGTGATCCACCAGACCGCCGCGTCCGGAAACAATCGTGTAATCCTTGTATTGGGGGTCCAACAGCAGGTTTAGGGTAACTTTCCAGGCGGCGAGATCAGCGCTGCCGATAAAGGGCGGTGCATTCGGCACAACGGTGTCACCAACGAAAACGATCTTCTGGTTGGGCAGTTCCACCCAGGTAGAGCAGGCGGAAGGACCGGCATGGTATTCGAGCAGGATGGGGTCGGTATCCCAACTGATTCGCAGTTGATGGCTGAACGAAATATCGGGGGGTGCCCAGCGGATGCTTCCCAGGCCGTTTTGCAGTTCCCAATCCGCGCCGGTTTCGACCGTCTGAGATTTGAAGGTGATGGGGCGGTCGCGGAATAACAAATTCATTTTTTCGTGACCGGCGACCATGCATTCCACCTGGCGTGAACCGATGGTGCGGTCAAAATGTTCGTCCAGGTTGACCAAAAGGCGGTCAATTCCACCGTTCATGTTGGCCAGGGTGCTGCGCCATAAACGGATATCATCCGGTCGCAGCGGGGCATCAATCAAGATCAAGCCGTGGGGCCAGTTGATGGCGCCAAGTGTGACACCAGGGTAGGTTGTTTCGATAAAAATATGCGGTGCAATTTCTTGCATGAAGGCTCCTTGTGGCCAGATCAATTATTGTTCGTGGCTGGAAGTGTCAAGATAAATCTTGAACCGCCGCCGGTAACATTTTCAACCCAAATTTTACCACCGTGAGATTGTACTGCGGTACGGCAAAATGACAGGCCTAATCCCAGCCCTTTTGCAATACTGGTGCCGTGTAGTCTCACGAACTTGTTAAAGATTTTCTCCAATGATTCAGAGGGGATGCCCGGGCCGTGATCTTCCACCCAGATGGTGACCAGGTCGCCGTTGGCTTTGGCGCCAATGGCGGTTTTGTCGCCTTCTGATGAAAACTTGATGGCGTTTTCAAGCAGGTTGATCAATACCCGGCGGATCATGTCTTCGTCCACCAATACGGGGGCAATTTTGCTGAAGACCATTTTTTCAACCATCACTTGCTTGCTTTTTGCCAGAGTGTGCAGTGTTTCTATGGCTTCATCCATCAATTTTTCAAGGTCGGTCATTTTTTTGTTGGTGATGGGCTGACCAGCTTCAAGTCTGTTAATATCCAATAGGGAACTGATCAAACGATTCATGCGTTCTGTAGCCCGGTCACTGATCTCAAACAACTGCATCATGGATACGTCTTTCGTCGCGGCGATGGGTCCCTTCATCAACTCAAGGCTGGATATAATATTGGCCAGCGGCGAACGCAGGTCGTGATAGATCATCGCTGAAAGGTCTTCGCGCAGCAGGTCAAGATTCTTGCGCTCGCTGATATCGCGGAAGATCCACTGTAATGAAGGCTGCCCCTGCAGGTTAATGATTGAAACATGCACTTCCACAGGAATTTTTTCATCTTTAACGTTGAGCAAAGTGGCTTCATAAATCAGGGATTGGTTCTTTTCAATTATTTCGAAAAGATTTTCAACCACCTTTTCAGAAATTTCCTGAAGCCCGGTTATGGCGTGGCCGATGATCTCGTTGTTGGTTTTGTGGGTGACTTCAAAGGATTTGTGATTGGCTGCCACGATCATGCCATCCATGGATGTGACCATGATCGGATCAATGCTTTTTTCAAAGAGATCGCGGTAGCGTAGATGCGATTGCTCGACTTCCTGGTAGAGTTGGGCGTTGCGGATGGCAATACCGGCCATGTCGGCGATGGCTTGCTGCAAGGCGAACTGCGATTGGGTGAAGAAATTGACTTCGCGATGGACAATAGTCAGCACGCCCACCAGTACTTCCTGGGCCATCAGGGGCACGCACAACGCGGATCGTGCCGGATCAACGATTTCCTGGTTGGGTCTCACCAGCCAGCGTTCGTCTTGCTGGGTGTTGTTGATTAGCACGGATTTCTGGTTCTTGACCACCCACCCTGCCAAACCTGAAGTGACCACGTCATGCAGTTGATCCACGGTGTGAGAGATCAGCGATCCGTTGTACATGATGGCTGCATCCACCGGTTTGCCTTGGATATCCATGACGACCAGGCTGGCGCGTTCAACGTTCATATTTTCTGTGGTCAGGGTGAGAATATTAGCCAGTACTTTACGTAAATCAAGTGATGCAGCCAGTTCACGGCTGATCGAGTATAAAATTTCCAGAGAGTTAAGAGTGATATCCTGATCCATAAATATCCTCATTCATCGAATGCAAATAGACATTTACTTGACACTGTTCAGTATAGCATAGCCAGACCCTGGTTGTTTGGCTAACCTTCCTAAGCCTTTTGTAAGGAATGGATGCTTTATTTAGCTGTAGTGAGGCACTTGATGGGAAACGTTGGCCGATCATTTTTATTGAGCGGCAAGCCCAGATATGGGGATGGATCGAGGGTGTTGGTGATTTCAAGTTCGTTGAGGTACTTGCCTGTGCCGCTGTCTTTGATGATCGAAAAATGCAGATGCACACCGACCGGGTTGATGGGGTCCCCAGAGTAATCCCCCTGGTAGCCCAGCAGGGTGCCGGCTTTGACAAATACTTCGCTTGTGCCGGGCGGAAAATCCGCGGCGATCAAGGAACTGCCATCGGGGTCGGCCATGTGGGTGTAATAGGTCCAAATTTGATGGCCGGGCTCCAGCGGATCGGAAGGGATGCGGATGATCAGGGTGGATTTCCAATCGGATTGGCGGCTGAGATAACCATCGTAGGCAGCATAGACCGGGGTGATGCCAATATCAGTGCCGGCGAAAATATCAATACCCTGGTGGCGGTGATCGATCTTGAAAGAATCATTCCACAGGTAGCCGATCAATCCGTGGGTGGGCATGATGAACGGCGCATCGTTGCAAGTGGATAACGCTTCAACTGCCCAATCCTGGTGGGCTTCGGCGTTGCGTATAAAGGGGATGACGAATGTCGTACCGTTGCTTCTGCGGTCAGAAGAGATGAAGAAAAAATAAACCAATACGATAGCCGCAATTACCAGCGCCGAAAAAATGAAGATGATGAACTTTTTCATTGGAATTACGCCAGTTTTCCTATCATCGACCAGGGGCCAGTCCAATAGATATGCACCTGCCTGACCTGGCCAAGCAGCGCTTCATCCCCATCCACGAAGACCAGTTTGTTGTTGGGTGTGCGGCCTTTCCAGCGGTTTTTCATCTTTTCCTCAAAGAGCACAGTCACTTCTTTATCCAGATAGGCAGCATGAATCTCTGCAAATATGCCTTCCTGTAATTTTTCAATCGCCCTGAAACGCTCCCATTTTTCGTCTTCAGAGATATCATCCACCATCGTGCGTTCAGAAACGGTGCCGCCGCGCGCGGAGTAGCGCGCAAGGTGCACGCTATCCAGCTTCAACTCGGCCAGCAGGTCGTAAGTGTTGCGGAAATGTTCGTCTGTCTCGCCCGGAAAGCCCACGATAATATCCGTGGCAATGGAAACCCCCGGGATGCGCGCCCTGATCTTTTGCACCAGGCGGCGGTACTGATCTGCAGTGTATCCGCGTTTCATATTCTCAAGCACGGTATCATCCCCTGCCTGGTTGGGGATTTCAATATGCGGCATCACCTTGGGGTTCTCGGCCACACAGTCGAGAAGTTCGTCGTTCATCCAGTTGGGATGCGAGGTCAAAAAGCGGATGCGTTCGATGCCGTCAATCTCGCTGATCTGGTTCATCAGTTTGGCGAGTGAGGGGTATGCTGGCTTGTCCAATCCGTAACGGTCGACGATCTGACCCAGCAAGGTGACTTCCTTAATGCCCTGGGCAGCCAGTGCGTGTGCTTCTTTGAGAATCTCTTCAGGCGGACGGCTGCGTTCGATGCCGCGGCGGTAGGGGATGATGCAATAAGTGCAGGCATGCGAGCATCCGTAAACCACCGGAATCCAGCCGATGACCTGCTGACCGAATGCAGGCTGCGGCAGAATAAGGTCGCCATCCATGACGGCATAACGGCGGGCGGTTTCGGCGGTATCAACAGTGTGTCCGTGGTGTTCAATTAAATATTCGACCAGCGGACCGGGATCGGATGGGGCAGAAAAAACGTCTACATATGGAAAGCGCTTATGTAGTTTGGGGTTGTCTTTAATGCCCACCAGGCAGCCCATCAGGTTGATGACCATTTCAGGGCGGTCGCGTTTAGTCGGCCAGAGCGTGGTCAACCGTCCGTAGGCTTTTTCTTCGGCAGATTGCCTGACCACACAGGTGTTAAGCACCACCACATCCGCTTCTTCAATGACCGGTGTGAAGCTATAACCCAGGTGTTCGAGCGCGGAAGATACCCTCTCGGAATCCGCGACATTCATTTGACAGCCTTCAGTCCATACGTGATATTTCATTCGGCTGATTATAACAATAAAATGGAAAGCGAAATACTACTAAAAACATCATATTTGATTAGATTTATTGATTTTTTAGGGATAAAATCAAAAGAGAGTTATTGTGTGCAGTTAACTTTGAAAAACGGTTTGTAGATATTTACCCTCACCCCCGTCCCCTCTCCCAAGCCTGGGAGAGGGGTGCAGAGGAGAGGGCGGAGTATAAGAAGTTGATGGTTTGACTACGAATGATTAATATAGATTTGATGCCACATTGTTAGCTACAGTGAGGATAAATTGACAAATGTTACTTAATAAGCCGCAAAAAACTCTCCTCCTTGTTTTATCAGTGATTGCCATAATCATGGGAGTGTTCGTATTTAATCATCTGCCCCAACTGCAAATAAAAACCAACCAGGCGCTGGCCTGGATCAGATTATCCATAAACCCTGTCGAGGCGATGCCCACGGCTGAAGCAAATTCAATACAGCAGCTAACCTTTTGGCTGCCCGGTCTGATGAGCGTGGAGGCTGATTCTGCTGGGCCGTCCCATGATGTATTATCAAAACCGCTAAACTCCTTTTTGCCTGGCGCGGTGACGCTGCCTCCTCCATCTTTCAATCCGCAGCGAGATTATCAAGATTGGAACAACTGCGGACCGGCCACCCTGGCCTTGGGTCTGCGTTACTGGGGCTGGCAGGGCGACCAGTTCACCATCAGCGAGGTGATCCGCCCCAAGCGGCAGGATAAAAATGTCAACATTGAAGAATTAGCCGGTTACGTTAACCAGACTGTGCAAGGCTTGAAAGCCGAGGTGCGCGTGGGAGGCGATCTGGCTGTGCTTGAAGCGCTGATTGCAGGCGGCTACCCGGTAATCATTGAAGAATCCTTCAAGGTTGAGAAATCCGCCTGGCCCGGGGATGATTTGTGGGCAGGGCATTATATTCTGCTGACCGGGTACGATAGGCAAAAACAGTACTTCATCGCCCAAGATAGTTACCATGGACCGGACAGGCTGCTCACTTATGACGATATTGCTCAAGCCTGGCAGGCGTTTAACCATGTCTACCTGGTGATCTTTCCAACCGATGACCTACCAAAAATTCAACAGCTTTTGGGGGCGAATTGGCCGTTGGAAGACAATCTCAAACAAACCGCGGCATTGCTTCAAAGACAAGCGTTGTCTGAACCGTCTAATGCTTTTGCCTGGTTCAACCTGGGCAGCAGCTTGACCGCCCTTCAAGAGTATGACATGGCGGTGCAGGCTTTCGCCAAAGCAAGGGGACTCGGCCTGCCTTCACGTATGCTGCGCTATCAGTTCGGTCCGTTGATTGCAGCTTACCACACTGGCGACACAGAAGACCTTGAGCGGCTTGCTGATTATGCGTTGCATGTCACACCAGATTCAGAAGAAGCACTGTTGTGGAAGGGTTGGGCATATGAACTCAGTGGGGATCATTTGAGCGCAATCACCCTTTTTAACCAGGCAATACAAGCTAACTCCGGCTATCAAGAGGCAAAAAACGCGCTTGCGATTGTTCGACCTTAAGCTTCATTCATGAGATAATCAACCAATAGTTACGTCAAACCAAACCATTTTTAAAGATCGGAACGTCATTCATATGGGCAAAAAAATCTCATTATCACTGGTGGCAATCATCATTTCAAGCTGCCTTTTAATCAGCGCAGGTTTAATCGTGGGTGCCTTTTTTCTATTGAAATCACAAAAAAATTATACGCCGCCGCTTGTTGAAGCCACCGAACCGCCCAGCGTGGATGTACAAATGGACACCATCCAGCAGCAAGTCAGCGACATCCGCGGATTGGAGATGAATGCTGAGCTTAACCGCGCAATGATGTCTAATGCTGAACTTCAAGATGTGGTGATGAATGATTTCTTCAAAGATTACACCCCCGAGATGGCGCAGCAAGACGCGGATGTGCTGAGCGCACTGGGATTGTTGGAACCTGATTTTGATTTGCTGCAGTTTTACATCGATTTATACAGTGAACAGATCGCCGGTTATTATGACAGCACCACCAAAGAAATGTATGTGATTGGCGATGCTGGTTTCACCGGTCTTGAACGCATGACCTATGCCCATGAATTTACCCACGTGCTGCAAGACCAGAATTATGATCTCGAAAACGGGTTGAAATTGAATGATGACTACTGCGAGATTGAAAGCGAATATTGTGCAGCGGTGACCGCACTCGTTGAAGGAGACGCCGTCTTATCTGAACAGTACTGGTTCCTCATTGAGAGCACTGATCAAGACAAAAATGACGTGAGTGATTTTCAGTCCACTTATGAGAGCCCGGTTTATGATTCAGCACCGGCATACATGAAACAGGATTTTCTCTTTCCTTATCAACAGGGCTTTGCCTTTGTGCAGTCGTTATACGGCGACAATAAATGGAAGTCAGTAGACGCGGCATATGCAAATCCGCCTGTCTCGACCGAACAGATATTGCATCCCGAGAAATATCCCAATGAAAAACCGGTGAAGGTAGACCTGCCTGACCTGGCTGCCGTTTTGGGCGTGGGTTGGACTGAAATTGACAAGGGCGTGATCGGTGAATGGTACACCTCCCTTGTGCTCGATTCAGGAATTGACTCGGCTTATCAATTGGATTCTTTCACTGCGGCGGATGCCGCGGCGGGCTGGGGTGGAGATGCTTATGTTTATTACGCAGATGCCAATTCAGAAGCCTATACCTTTGCCTGGCTGAGTACCTGGGATAACAATGACGAAGCGAAAGAGTTCTTATTCAGCAGCAAGGAATACGGTACACTGCGTTGGGGAACCGCGAAAGTAGATGATGCAAATAGCATCTCCTGGCAAGATTCTGTCAGCATGACGATTAATGGTGACCAGGTGTTGTGGATCATTGCCAATGATTCCACAGCTTATGCAAATACTTTAACCGCATTTCCGAATTTCGAGTAAAGACATGGCGATTGATCTCTCAAAAGTTAAGGGTTTGTGTTTTGACGTGGATGGCACCCTCAGTGACACGGATGATGTCTGGGTGGGGCACCTGGCTCATAGATTGAGAATCGTTCGTTTTCTCTTTAAACGGGGCGATCCGCAGCCCTTCGCGCGCTGGTTTGTGATGGCCACAGAAACACCTCTAAACGGGATGTACCATTTATTAGACCATCTCAGCCTTGATGACAATATCGCAAATTTATACAGTAAATTGATGCAAAAACGCAAGAACCGCACCAGGCCTTTTCAACTGATGAACGGGGCAAAAGAACTTTTGGAGCTTGCCAATACTCGCTACCCAATGACGGTGGTCAGCGCGCGTGACGACGCCTCAACGCGCCGTTTTCTGGATCAATTTGAGCTGGGCGGGTTGTTCCGCGCGGTCGTAACCAACCAGACCTGCGAATATACCAAACCGTTTCCGCACCCGGTGCGATTTGCCGCCAATGCCATGGGGCTGAATGCTGAAGAATGTATCATGATCGGCGACACCACCGTGGATATACTGGCCGGCAAGATGGCCGGGGCTCAAACCATTGGGCTGCTGTGCGGCTTTGGCGAAGAAAAAGAACTGCTCCGGGCTGGCGCGGATTTGATCTGCAAAGATCTGGTTGAACTCAGGGAAGTATTTTCCAGGTGATTAGTTAAGCAGACCCCGCAGATTGGAATCTGCGGGGGTCTGGGTTATAAATCATGGCTAGTTTTTAATTGATTGAAAAATCCAGTTTTTCGCTTGAGGTCTTATTGCCCGCTTTGTCTTCAACCGTCAGAATCAGGGTGTGCTTTCCGTTGACTGCTGGCATGAGATACAAATAAGGTCCGTCTGTTTGAGTGGCGGCCAGCTTGCCGTCTACAAACCATTCCACTGTCTTGATTCCGGTGTTGTCTTCAATAACAGCTTGAAGGGTAACCGAATCCTGCGCGGGCTGCAGTTCTTGATCCGCTGCGGGGTAAGTGATCTTGACTTGCGGTGGGGTGTTATCCACTGTCACCTGGATGGTGGCAGACTGCACGTGCTGGGTCTGGTCAATCACCGTCAGACGGATGGCGTAAAGTCCGTCGATGCCTGTGGTATCCCATTCCGCGAGGCTGCCGCCTGTTGCCACGGCTGAATTTCCGCCGGCGATTTGCAGCCAGTTGAGCGGATTGATGCCCTCGCCTACCTGCAGCGTCCATGAATTGAGATTTTCAAGAGAAGCCGTTCCTGATATTTCGACCTTGCCGCCAACCGCTGAGAAGATGGCCGGAGCGCTGATCTGCACGTTGGCATTGGTTTGAGATACGGGGATGGCGTCATATCCGCTTGGAGCGACCGGCAATCCGGCTTCGATGGCCCACTGCCTGGCTTTGGTGGGCACGTTGATGAAGAGTTGTTCATCAATCAGCGTGGGGTCGGTGAACACCGTTGCACGCTGACCGGTTTCGCGATTAACCTTGATCTTTTCATACAGCGTATCCGGCAGGGTGGGTTCGTTGCCGATCAGAAATACCTCATCCGAGATGGCGGGGCAATCCATGGAGGGCAGCATACCTGAAGGGATGCACACTTTTAGGCTGGTTACGCCTTCGGGCTGCTGCCAGCCTGCACTCGGGGCGTCTTGCAGCGCCTGTTTGATCACCGCATGCCAGATGCCGGCAGCCATCAGCGGATCAAGTGCCTGTTGTGAATTTTCAGAAGTGTCACCGAGCCAGACCAGTACCAACCGGTCGGGGGTGTAGCCCACCGTCCACACTTGTTGATGGTTCAGAGTGGTTCCGAGTTTGGCGGCGGCGGGTTGGCCGATTTCGAGGGCGTTGGGGTAACCAAGAGACGGCCAGCGGGCGCTCTCGTCACTTAATACATGATTGACCAGGTAAGCCAGCGGCTGACTTAAAATCACGCTGACCTGCGGTGTGGATTGATCGAGCAGCATTCTGCCGGTGGTAGAACTGACCGTGCGCACCATTGCAGGATTAATCTCGCCAGTGACAGCATCTTCCAATCCGCTTCTAATGCCTGAATTCGCCAGTGTGCCGTAAGCAGCAGCTACATCCAGGAGCGAGTTGGTAGACCCTGCAAACAGCGGATCAACGCTTTCAACAGCCTCATTCATCGGGGAGAGCCCCAGGGCGGCTGCCAGATGCCAGGCATTGACGGCGCCGGCCTGGCGCAGAACATCCATGATGGGTATTAGATAATCATTGGCCACAGCTTCGCGCAAACTGACAGCGCCGTGCCAGAGTTGGTCGCGATTTTGATAACCGCTGGCAGCACCTGTCAACTCAGATGGAATATCCCATTGCAAAGAGGCTGGCGAAAGACCGCGGGCAAAACCGGCGGCGGCGGCAAAAGGGCTCAGCAATGAACCGGGTTGGTAGCCGCTGTCTGCTGGATGCGACCCGTCATACGCTGTAGGCTCAAGGTAAGCGAGTACTTCACCGTTGGCCGGGTTGAGGATCACTCCGGCGCTGGCCAGCAGTTTGGCATCCAGACCGGCAAAGGTTTGAGTGGGTAATAACAATGCAGCCGGGCAGTCTTCAGAGGGTGCATCCTGAATGCCTTGCAGGCGTAAAAGCTGGGTTTTGGCCGTGCAGGCGAACTGGGTTTGAAGCTGCCAATCGAGTGAAGATTGAATCACCAATCCGCCTCGCTGTAAGCGGTTTTGTGAAAAATGGGAATCCAGATTGGAGAGCAGGTGTCGGGTAAAAGCAGGCGCCTTTGACACTGGATCGTTCATTGATGTGCGCAGCGTAAGGCGTTCGCGCAAGGCCGAAGCGAATTCATCCAGGCTGATGACTTCCATCTGCGCCATTTCGCCGAGGAATTGCTGCTGCATGGCAAGCGCCTGGTCTGGAGAATCCAGCGGATTCAAGGCTGGCGCTTCGATCACCACGGCTAACATGGCAGATTCTGCCAGGCTTAAGTCGCCGGCGGATTTATTAAAATAAAGCAGAGAAGCGCTTTCGGCGCCGGTGGCAAGATGACCAAACCAGGCGCTGTTGAGGTACCATTCAAGCACCTGCGTTCGTCCGTATTCAGACACCAGTTGGGCGGCCAACAGGCGCATGCGCACTGCACGCATGGCGGAAGGTTGTTCCTGCCAGAGCAGCAATTCACTGGCCAACCGTTCGGCTATGGTGGCAGGTTCGGGGTTGCGCCAATCTTTCAGCGAGTAACCGGGGTTCTCCCAAAAAGTGGGGTCCAGCTTGGAGACCACCGCGCGCAAAAGCTGCGGACTGAAATGGTCGGGTTTTTCAGGGTTGACGGCCAGGTAGGCGCGCTCAATGCCGGGGTTATCCAGTGAATACAGCACCGTTTCACCGCTGTTGTCAGTTATCACGGTGGGCTCCAGCAGTTCGCCATCCACCGGGTTGAGCAGCACGGGCAGCACCGCCAGCGAGGGCAGGTCGGCAGTCACCCTGGCATAAAAGAGCCCGGCAGCCAGTAATCCGATTGCCAACAGGATCAACAGGATAGATAATGCACCGATGCCAAAACGCCGAGTAATCGACGTTGCCCGGTTGAGCTTGCGGGCATGTCTCTCGTTACGTTTTTTGATGAGAAGGGTCAGGTCGGTTTTGCGCACAGTGGTTTACAAGGTTGCCTTTTTATGGTTTAGAATCAACTTGTAAGTTGAGTTTAACATAGCGCACGGCACCGGGCAAGCATCATTGAAGGGTATAATGCGAATTATGAAAATGAGAACTTTTACGGTATCACTTTTGACAGCAGTTCTACTCTTAAGCGGCTGCCAGCAAGCAGAATCCACCCAGGCGAGCTCTCTCTTCCCCGACGAGGCGCTGACGCCGTTTGCCACCCCCACCGTGACCGCTACTGCCACGGCCACCCTGGTAAGCGCTCCGACCGAGACACTTGTACCCACCATAACCCCCACGCCCAGAACTCATATTGTTCAAGGCAACGATACGCTGTTCGAAATTGCCGCCAAGAATGATCTCACCCTCGATGAAATCAAAGCCGCCAACCCTGATCTGAACCCCTATTTGCTCGGCCCTGGTACGGTGATCATCATCCCGGCTCCCAACGGACAAAGCCACTCGCCGACGCAAAACGCGCCTGACGTAACCCCTTATCCCATGACATTCAGCGATCCGCAGTGCACCCCTTCACTCTCAGGCGGAACCTATTGCTTCGCGGAACTGCTCAACCCTCAGCCCATGATGGTCGACAGCCTCAGCGCCCAATTCAGCCTGACGGATATTGCGACCGGTGAAGCGCTTACCCGGCCTGCCCTGGTGCCGTTGAACCGCCTTGCCAGCGGCAGCCAACTGCCCTTGTTTGCCTATTTTCCGCCGCCTGTGCCAGTCAATCCGCAAATCGGACTGCAATTGATCACAGCAGCCAGTGTTAACCAGACCGGCACACCCACGGCACTGCAATCCGCGGTGGTGATGGTTGATCAATCCGAGATCAATATCAGCGCAAACGGACTCTCAGCAGTAGTAACCACCCAGGTCAGGTTTGAAGGTGCCGAAGGCGCGGCAGGCAAAATCTGGATAGCAGCCGTGGCTTATGACGCGGCCGGCGAAATTGTCGGCATTCGCAGGTTCGTGTCACCGAATGCGGTGAACCCGGGCGAGTGGGTGCCTTTCAGCTTAAATATTTATAGTATCGGAGAAAAAATCGACAGGGTAGACCTGTTTGGAGAAGTCAATCCCTGATCAGGGAGTAGTCCAAACCAGGTAAGTGCCGGCAGCGCAAGACTGGCTGGCGGAGGCATTGGTGGTGCAAACTTTATAAGCCAGGATGGAGCCGTTTTGAATGTTTTTTAAGATCGGCAGCGTGATGACAGCAGTGCCATCCACGGCGGTGGGGGCTAACAATGACGACCAGGTTTTCTCTTTTGGCAGAAAAATGGTAATTTCGGTTTCAATGCCGGTCAGGGGTGTTTGATCTGCGGCATTTAAGGCCGTGACATGAATCGTTTGCGCCTCTGAGGAAGACACCTTTGGCAGCGTTTCGCTGACCTGTAGGCTGATCGCCGACGGATCAGGTTGAGGGGTGGCCGGCATCGGCAGCACGGTCTGATCCATGGCGAGATACTGTTTGCCCAACGGGGTGATGGTCACTTGCTTGTTTTCAGGTTTGGATGGGTTGTAATCCAGGCAGTAATTTGTGAAACACTGCCTGAACAGACCCGAATCGTATTCGAAGATTTCGTTTATCGGATCGCCTGAAACGGCAGTTCCGCCGTGCGTGTTGATGAAAGTATCAAACAAAATGGGCACATGATATCCGAGAGTGTCATTCACCGCATAGAACACCACACCGCTTGAATAATCATAAAGTTTTTCTCCCGGTTCCTTGACCGGCATTGCCAATATGCTTGAGAGCGGACGCAGTCGAACCACACCGGTGGCATCTTGAAACAGCACCACCCCGGTATAAACTTGTTCGAGACTGCCATCAGCAGCCGTGTGAGCTTTATCGAGCGCCTTGCCAAAAGCGGATTTATCTACCAGAATCCCCAACTTTTCCATCAAATCCAGGTCAGAGAGTGATATTGAAGGGTTCGACAATTCCGCTTCGGCGGCAGGATGGTAACTGCATCCCTTTGTGCAGCCGGCAGCGCCGTAAGCAAGCAGCTTTACCGTCCCAATCGGGTCGCTGAAATTGCGGTAGAACCCCACTTTTTCAAAGTATTGTTCAACGCGCTGTTGCGCATAATTAATGTGCACCTGCGAAATGGGATTGCCCGCGTAAGTGGTTTGAGAGAAGCGTTCAAAGATGGGCACAAATTCTTCGTAAACCTTGAAACCGTTAATGATTAATCCGTCTGTGGCTTCGGGGTTGATAGAAATTTCACTGACATCGAGTTCATTCCCCAGGGAATAAATTGAAAAACCTTCGTCTCCAGAAACCATCGGGTTCAGGCAGAGCAAAGCGTTAACTGTGTACTGGCATTGGCCGCTGGAATTATCGATAAGTTTCGAAATCGCCGGGCCGAGCACATCCTCGCCGCCCATGCGGTTGTAAAAGGCTTGCAGTGAGGGGGAGATGGTGTAAGTTTTACCCGATGCAGACAGCTTTGTTGCGCGTGAACAGCCTGCCATAAAGATCAGCATGGCGAGCATGGCAAGCAATGTCAGGGTTTTAACAGCCTTTTTGATCAGTCTCATCTTTTCTTTCAATACACTTTATATTGATTATGATTATATATGAAATCGTTTTATCACGCACGTCTGGAATATATTAAATAATGATCTTCCAAGGGAATACCGGGGATTAAGTGCAAATCCCCGGTATCTGGGGGTTGAACTTCTCTTTATTGTCTGCCAATTTGCATATTTTATAATCCACCCAATAACTTCGAAACCCTTAAAATGATCCAATCGGGATATAAATGAAATAGTTAGTGCACAGGAATAAATTACCATTATTAAGAAATTTTAAGATTTATCATCTTCATTTCACGGTTTTGTAAGGATGAGCGCAACTATTTCAAAAATGGTAGAATTTATGCACAGATTAATCCCTGGAGGAATTTCATGACAGATGCGGTGATCGTTGATGCAGTTCGGACTCCAATTGGAGCCCTGGGCGGTGTACTGGCACGCGTGAGGCCAGATGACCTGGCTGCGCTGGTTCTCTCCAGGCTGGCAGAACGAAATGGTTTACATGGATCAACGATTGATGATGTTTATTTAGGTTGTGCCAATCAGGCAGGTGAAGACAATCGCAACATTGCACGAATGGCCGCCCTGCTGGCGGGTTTTCCGGTAAGTGTACCTGGATTAACATTTAACCGGCTGTGTGCCTCAGGTTTAAGCGCGGTCAACGCGGCTTTTCATGCCATCATTGCCGGTGAAGGCGAAGTGATCCTGGCTGGCGGGGTAGAAAGCATGTCTCGAGCGCCGTATTCCTTGCCCAAAGCCGAGGGCGCATACTCATTTGGAAACCTGACCGCCTATGACACGGCCCTGGGGTGGCGTTACCCGAATCCGCGCATGGTGGATCTTTATGGCACACAAGCGATGGGTGAAACTGCTGAAAACATCGCATTTCAAACCGGCATCACCCGCGAAGAGCAAGATAAATACGCAGTTGAAAGCCACCGCCGTGCAATTGCGGCGATGGATGAAGGCAAGTTCAAAGATGAGATCATCACTGTGCCAGTCCAACAGAAAAAAGGCGAACCGCTGCTGGTGGATACTGACGAGCGTCCACGGCGAGACACTACCCTGGATTCATTAGCAAAATTGAAACCCGCGTTTAAGCTGGAAGGCAGTGTAACCGCAGGCAACGCATCAGGCATGAATGACGGCGCTTCTGCCCTTTTGGTGATGAGTGCTGAAAAGGCCAAAAGCCTTGGGCTGAAACCACTGGTGAGAATTGTGTCATCCGCTTCGGCGGGTGTGGAACCCGGGGTCATGGGCATGGGGCCGGTGCCGGCTACCAGAAAAGCCCTTAAACGCGCTGGCTTAAGCATTAAAGATATCCAACTGGCGGAGCTGAACGAAGCTTTTGCTGTGCAAGCTTTGGCAGTTATGCGCGAACTGGGGCTTGAACAGACGATGGTCAATGTAAACGGCGGTGCAATCGCGCTCGGGCATCCCTTGGGATGTTCCGGTGCACGCATTCTTACCACCTTGGTCCACGAAATGAAGAAACGGGCATTAACTGCAAAAAAACCTTTTTACGGTTTGGCGACCCTGTGCGTTGGAGTTGGCCAGGGTGAAACCACCATTGTTGAATGGATTGGTGATTAAGATAAAAGTTTACCTTCATGGGGAGACCAGATGTCATCAGTTAAAGATACTTTTGATTCACTGAGAATGGAATTTAACCTGTGGCAGGGGTTGTTAGTGAACTGCAAAGATAAACCCGATAACTGCTCACAAGATGATAATTGGACTCTAAAGGACGTCTTGGCGCACCTGACCAGTTGGCAAGAGGTGACCCTGGCAAGGTTGGTTGCAGCGCGTTTGAAAGAAGAGCCTGAATACCCGGCCTGGTTCCCGGGTGTTGACCCTGAAACTGACGAAGAAACAAATAAGGTTAACGCAGCCATCTATAAGATATATAAAGATCAATCCCTTTCAAATGTAAAAAATGAATGGGAACAGCGTTTTTCTGAGATATTGTTGGTGTGTTCATTGATATCTGAAGATGAGTTTTCGGAGCCTGGTAAATATCAATGGCTGAACGGGTATCCGCTGGTGGCAGTGATTGAAGGCACATTGGGGCATCATCGAGAGCATCGAGACTTAATTACGGGTAAAAAGAATCCTTCTCAATAAATATTGGTTAATCAATATGTCCCTGTTTTTTGCCGATACGGAAGGAAAAACGTATCAGCCAGAGTAGGATGTCTGACACTTCACAAGAACGCCAAATCGGACGATAATGGTAATGATTTAAAGCGCCTTTTAAGGTCTTTGAATCAATCACCCGGTAACGGGATTTTCTTTCAGGAGGTATGAATGCCCCTTAAGGGTCGGATCGTAGTCACCGAGAAGTATTGCAAGGGTTGCGAACTATGTGTTTCATCTTGTCCGCAAGAAGTGCTGGCTCTCGCAAATGACCGTATCACTGCCAAAGGGTATCACCCTGCTTCAATGGTCGCGGATGGCTGTACTGGTTGTGGCATTTGCTCTGTCATCTGCCCTGAAGCTGCGATTACCGTTTATCGCGAAAAAACCGGTGTAAACCGGATCCCCGCTTAGGAGGCGCTGCATGTCTCGAGAATTAATGAAAGGCAACGAAGCCGTTGCTGAAGCTGCAGTGCGCGCGGGTGTGGTCTCATATTTTGGTTACCCCATCACTCCACAAACTGAATTGCTTGAATATATGTCCCGCCGGATGCCTGAATTGGGAAGAGCTTTTGTGCAGGCTGAAAGCGAATTAGGCGCCATTAACATGGTTTACGGCGCCGCATGCACAGGCCACCGCACGATGACATCATCATCCAGCCCCGGTGTCAGCTTGATGCTTGAAGGCGTTTCTTACATCGCCGGCACGGAACTACCCATGGTGCTGGTAAACGTCATGCGCGGCGGACCCGGGTTGGGCAACATTGCCCCGGCACAGTCTGATTACAACCAGATGGTGCACGGCGGCGGCCACGGTGATTACCGCTGTATTGTTTTGGCTCCCTGCAGTGTACAAGAGTCCGTAGATTTGACCGTGCTGGCCTTCGACCTGGCTGATAAATATCGTTCCATTGTGGTCATACTCACTGATGGCTCCATTGGCCAAATGATGGAAGCCTGTGAACTGCCCCCCATGCAGCCTTTGAAGACCAAGTTTGCTGATTGGGCTGTGCAGGGTGCTGAAGGCCGAGAACGGCGCTTTTTGACCTCCATAAACCTTGACCCGGTCGCCCAAGAAGAAATGAACTACCGCCTGCTCAAACGCTGGATTGACGTGGAAGCCAACGAAATCCGCTATCAGGAATACTACATGGATGATGCGGAATACGTGGTGACCGGTTTCGGCTCCAGCGCCAGAATCGCATTAAGCGCCGTTCGAATAGCTCGCGCTGAAGGCATTAAAGTCGGTTTGATCAGACCCATTACCTTGAATCCCTTCCCCCGCCAGGTTTATGCCGACCTTTCAGACAAGATCAAGGGCATGCTGGTGGTTGAAATGAACGCAGGCCAGATGCTTGAAGATGTCTTGGCTGCCAACCGTTACCGCACGCCAACTGAATTCTTTGCCCGCCTCGGCGGTGTGGTGCCTTTCCCAGACGAAGTGCTGAGCGAAATTCACCGCATGGTAGAAACACCGATTGCGACAGACGGTCATCCTCGCGACCGCTGGTTAGCCCGCGTTTTGGCCAAAGGGTAAAGGAGAAAAGAATGGTATTGGAAAACTGCGAACTTGAAACAACCGTTTTTGAACGCCCTGACACTCTGACCGGAACGACCACGCATTATTGCCCCGGTTGCACACATGGCATTGCCAATCGCTTAATCGCTGAGGTCATTGACGAGATGGGCATGCGCGAGAAAACCATCGGCGTGGCTTCTGTTGGCTGCTCGGTATTTATCTATAACTATCTCAACATGGATTTTGTACAGGCGCCACATGGCAGAGCCCCAGCCATGGCTACCGGTGTCAAACGCGTGCTGCCCGACCGCATGGTCTTTACGTACCAAGGCGATGGCGACCTGGCTTCCATCGGTATGGCAGAAATCGTCCACGCCGCGGCCCGCGGAGAGAACATCACCGTATTCTTTTTGAACAACACCAACTACGGCATGACCGGCGGCCAAATGGCCCCCACCTCCATGCCCGGACAAAAAACCACTTCTTCGCAAAACGGACGGGATGTCGAAACCCAGGGTTATCCCATCAGGGTTTCCGAGATGTTCTCCAAACTGGACGGCGCTTCTTATATCGTGCGCCGCAGCCTGCATGATCCCAAGAACATCCGCATGGCCAAGAAAGCCATCCGTATGGCATTTGAAACCCAGGTACGCGGATTGGGATTCTCCATGGTTGAACTGCTCTCGATTTGTCCGACCAACTGGGGCATGACTCCCAAGAACTCCATCCAGTGGTTGGAAGATAAAATGATCCCTTATTACCCACTGGGCGATTACAAAATTCATCCGGCTTTGGCCGAGATCAAACTCTAAGGCGGAGGCAGACATGCAGACAGAAGTAATTATTGCAGGGTTTGGCGGCCAGGGAGTGCTTTTTGGCGGTCAATTGCTGGCTTACGCCGGCTTGGATGAAGGCAAGAATGTCACCTGGATCCCGGCTTATGGACCTGAAATGCGCGGCGGAACAGCCAACTGCACCGCCATCATTTCTGATGAGGAGATCGGTTCTCCGTTGGTGCGCTACCCGGCGGCCATTATTGCCATGAACCGGCCTTCACTCGACAAATACGAAAACCAGGTAAAACCCGGCGGTTTGCTGGTGGTCAACTCATCCATGCTTGACCGGCCGGTGAAACGCACTGATATCCGCGTCGTTGAAGTGGATGCAGGTGATGTAGCTGAAAAATTGGGCGACAAACGCATGACCAATATGGTGCTATTGGGCGCTTTGCTGGCGAATTTGCCGGTGCTGCCCTTAAGCGCCATTGAAAATGCGCTGACCGTCCATTTACCTGAAAGGCACAAACGCCTGCTGCCCAAAAACTTTGAAGCCTTAAGAGAAGGCGCCAAGTATAAATTGAATTAACAAAGAGGGAGCCATGTCTCGGTACTCGAACAAAATTCCCTAGACATGGCTCCCTGACCGTGATAAAATTTTAGTCGTTCGTTAGTGGGGGCTCGTACAATGGCAGTACTGCACACTCTGGATGTGCATATAGAGGTTCGAATCCTTTGCCCTCAGCCTCACCATAAAGCACCCAGTGATATTCACGGGTGCTTTATCCTTATATAACAAGGAGTTACTCTTATGACCAATGAACCTGCAGCCGCACCCAGTAATTTCATCGTTGAAGCCGTTGAAGAAGATTTAAAGTCGGGTCGGTTTGATCATGTTCAAACCAGGTTTCCGCCAGAACCAAATGGATATCTGCACATTGGTCACGCCAAGGCGCTGTGTATTGATTTCGGCATTGCCGAGACCTTTGGCGGCGTATGCAACCTGCGTTTCGATGACACCAATCCGGTCAAAGAAGAAACCGAATACGTGGATGCCATCAAAGAAGACATCCAGTGGCTCGGATATAAATGGGGACAGGAACTTTATGCCTCGGACTATTTTGACCAACTCTATGATTTTGCCATTGAACTGATTAAAAAGGGCAAAGCCTATGTGGATGACCTTACCGCCGATCAAATCCGTGAATACCGCGGCACACTGACCGAGCCTGGCAAAGACAGCCCCTGGCGCAACCGAACGGTAGAAGAAAATCTTGACCTGTTTGAGAAAATGCGCAGCGGTGATTTAGCCGAGGGTGCATGTGTACTGCGCACCAAAATAGACATGGCTTCAAGCAATATCAACATGCGCGACCCAACCATGTATCGCATTCTAAAGACCCCTCACCACCGCACGGGCAGCAAGTGGTGCATTTACCCCATGTACGATTTTGCCCATGGACAATCTGATTCGGTTGAGGGCGTCACCCATTCGCTATGCGACCTGGCTTACGAAGATCACCGTCCGCTGTATAACTGGTTCCTCGATGAGTTGGGTCTGTTCAAGACCCGACAGATCGAATTTGCGCGTTTGAACGTGACCTATACCATCTTGAGCAAACGTTTTCTCAGGCAGCTTGTGACTGATAAATTCGTCAGCGGCTGGGACGATCCGCGTATGCCGACCTTGTGCGCCATGCGCCGCCGCGGATACCCCGCGAAGGCCGTACGCAACTTCATCGACCAGGTGGGCGTTGCCAAGAACGAGAACCTGATCGATGTGGGTCTGCTCGAATTTAACGTGCGCGATTTATTGAATAAATCCGCCAAACGCGTGCTGGCTGTGCTCAACCCGGTCAAGGTGGTGATCACCAATTATCCTCCAGATAAAGTTGAGGAGCTTGAAGCTGTAAATAACCCTGAAGACCCCAAAGCGGGTACCCGCACCCTGCCATTTTCGCGCGAGATTTATATTGAACAGGACGATTTCAGAGAAGTGCCGCCTCCCAAGTATTTCAGACTCACTCCCGGCCGCGAAGTACGATTGCGCTATGGATATATCATCAAGTGTGTAGACGTGGTCAAGGATCCCCAAACCGGCGAAGTCACCGAGATTCACTGCACTTACGACCCCGAAACCCGCGGCGGATACGCCCCGGACGGCCGCAAGGTGCAGGGCACCATCCACTGGGTGTCAGCCAGCCATGCGGTCAATGCAGAAGTACGCATGTACGACCGCTTGTTTACGGTTGAAAATGCCAAAAAAGTGGATGAAGATAAAACCTACCTTGATTACGTGAACACAGAGTCATTGAAGGTGCTTTCTGATTGCAAGGCAGAGCCCTCGCTTGCCAACGCAGTCAAAGGTGAGCAATACCAGTTTGAACGCAAGGGTTTCTTCTGTGCTGATATCGACACCAAACCCGAAAAACCTGTCTTCAACCTGACCGTTACCCTGCGAGATTCATGGGCGAAGATCGAAAATAAATAGAGTTCAAGACCTCCCGCTTTTCGGGAGGTCTTGTTTTTTTCGTGCAACCTAAGTTTAAGTCTTGGATATCAATAACTTGAGATTTAAAGTAATGGACTCTCCTGATTGAATTTATCCAGCACTCGCTGCAGTCTGCGGCTGCCTTCCTGTTTGCTGACTTTCCCATCCTCCACCTGTTGGCGGATCCGTTCTGTGAGATGTTTCAGGTTCTCCGCTTTTTCACTTTCTGCTGCTGTTTCAAAGCTCCTGTTCCACTTGTTACTGGCATGACGGGTCACATTGTCCCAGGCGTAATCGGCTTTTTCTACCGCTACGGAAAGATCCACTTTGTTGTCTGTTCCAAATACCATGGATGATGCGCCTCCCACGGCCGCGTCTGCCAAACCCACCACCGGGTTTTCTGTCAGCAGCCACACCACACCTTTCTTGCCTACTTCTGCATAGGTGCGCATGACCGCATCCATGCCGCGGTAGCCTCGTTCCTTACATATCTTCTCCGCATTTGCCAGTGCTTCAGCCGTATCCAGAAACTTTCCTGCGACTCCCAGCTTTTTGCCGATCTTCGCTACTTTCTCAGCCGCTTTTACTTTGGCAACATCCGCCACATATTCAGCGGTTGCTTCTACTCCCGGGGTTTGATCCAATTTCTTTACGACATCCTTGATGATGTTTGCTGTCTTTAATGAATTTGGATTGGTAAGAAATTGTTCATAGATGCCGGTGAGTGTTCCTGTCGTACCCACCGTATCTTTCACCAGGTTAAAGCCCAGTTTATATGGGTCTGGCGGCGGTTTAACTGGTTTT
>DQHW01000038.1:2787-24952 GCA_003524305.1 Anaerolineaceae bacterium | reverse complement strand
GGGGTCGCGCCTCTGCGAGAGAAAACATTGATTTACCTGACCTCCATCAATACCGCCCGCACCAGCACCCTGCGTTCATATTCTCCGCTGTCTTCATCATACCCCTGGCAAGTCACCAGCGTAAGCCAAGCCTTCTCTTGATGTTTCATCATCGCCTTGACATTCTCGGGTTCAACGCTCAGCACCTCGCGTACCTCGTACACATACGCCTGCTCCCACGCGTGGAGAATCACCTGATCGCCGAATTTCAGTTTCTCCAGTCCGTAGAACGGACCCGGCTTATTGAGTGCGTCCCACACATGTGCGGTGAGCACTGAATTTCCCTGCGCTCCCATTTGGGCGCTCCCCACCAGCCACCCAACCTGGCTGCCCAGCCAGGTGACATTCCAATAGCCGTTTTCCTTGGGCACTCCGGTGATAGAAGTTTCAAGCTTTAAAGCGGGAACTTCAAGCCACTCCTCGCCAAGATCAGTATAAGCAGTCTCTTGAAGCTCAACCAGTGTGATGACCCCTTGCCGAAACCCCGTAACCGGGATGAGCGGCAGACCGCTTGCAAAGGGGTTCAACGTTGTTGAAGTGGCGGGTGTTAAATTGCCATTATTGCCTGGGTCAGATCCGCCGCCCGATGAATCCCCACCTGAAGTTGGGTCATCTGTCACGTCATCGGTTGAGATCGAGAATGTGATGATCGAATTAGCCCCATCGTTTAGAGGGGTGCCGTACAAATCCCTGATGGTGTGTGCGCCGCAGACGATCAATTGGTAGGTTCCATCGGGCAAGTTGACACCGTAGTTTATTTCAAGCTCAGCCTTGAATAGCACTGAGTCATATTGAATGTTTTCAATTGAGACAAGTTTGTCATCACCGGCAGTATTTTCACAGGTTGAAGAGTCAAAAGAATGGTTGGTACCCCATTCGAACAGACGGTAATTTTGAGGATTATCCGCGGCGTCTTGAGTGCCGTCATGTAGTACATCTTTGCTAAATTGAACTGTTAAGTGACCGATACTTTCGTGAAGGATTTGATTGTCGTGTGGGGTGATATTTTCATCATTCACAACTGTCGGAGCGGAGAATTCATCAGGTGACTGCGTTGTTGAAAAAGTATAGGTGTAATCCTTGTCCATAAAATCAGGTGGATCATCAATATCCAGATCGTAAATTTTATCTGCTTTCAAGGTGGCCGTGCACGTGTCAAAATACTCAAAATCCTTATCAGTACTTATTGAATATTGAACAGGTCCATAATCGATGTGATATGAAAATATGCCGCCTTTTTCACACGAAAGGTTGAGCCATCCCAGCATGAGAAATACTGGTTCAGAAAAGGTAATGCTTAATAACTTGTCAACAGGCACATCCGCTGCTTCATTGGCCGGAATAATCTCTTCAACGGTCGGGGGTTGATCGGTTGGTGGAGCGGTGGAGAAAGTTAGGGAAAAATTCTCAGCCATTTTGTCCGGCGGGTCCTTGATATCCAGATCACGAATCTGCGATGTAAAAATGGTTAGAGAACAGCTTTCGTTATTTGCAAAATCAACATCTGGATTAATGGTCAATGTTTGGGCATTTCCGGTGGTAACAAATGCATGCTCTCCGCTGGCAGAGCATATCAATTCACCCAATGGATTTGTAACCAAAATATCCTCACTGAAGGTGATGGTGAGGTTACTGTCTATGGCAATGTTTGTTGCACCATCCGCCGGCACCATCTGGGTCACCATTGGAGCAGCGTCAGGATTTTCTGCTGTTGTGAAGTTGATAGTTTGATCCAGGAACATGGCATCGGGTGGGTCTTTTAGATCAATATCTGTGATGTATTGCGCTGCTATGGTCATCGAACAGCTATCATCAAAATTAAGATTACGGTCTGGTTTTGCTTGAAAAACGGTTGGTCCCCCAGATACAGTCAGGGAAAAGTTATCCCCACTGGTGCACGAGAGTGTCGGGGTTCTCGAATCAATGGCAACAGGTTCGTTGAAAGTGAGTTCAAAGGTTTGATTCACATGAATCGAACCGGCGTCGTTTGCCGGGATTATGGATTGTAAAAATGGTGCCGTATCTGGAGTCGAGAGAGTTGAAAAGGTAGTTGTGAAATCTGATGGCATGATGTCTGGAGGGTCATCGACATCCAGGTCATGGACGGTTGCAGCAGCTACGGTCAGTGTGCAGCTTTCATCGTATTGAAATGGGGTTGTGGGCGTTAATACATAAGTTGATGGTCCACCGGCAACCACAGCGGAATGGGTTCCACTCGATGAGCAGCCAAGGGTGAACCAGTCAGACGTTACTGATACTGGTTCTGAAAAATGAACGCTTAGAGCACTATCCAACAAAACCGCGGCTTCATTGTTTGCTGGAGAAATGTTGGTGATGATTGGTGCATCATCCGGCAAGGGGAGGGCAGAAAAACTAAAAGAGTAATCCTTGTCCAATGTATCTGGTGGATCAGCAGAATCTTGATCAGTCACTTTTGCTGCCAATATTGTGATTGTGCAAATATCGCCATAAACAAAATCCACATTCGGGTTCACACCAAAATCCAGGAGTCCGCCGCTCACAGAGACAGCATGCTGGTTGCTGATCGAACAGGAGAGTTCGAGCCATCCGTCAGCCAGGTTGACTGGTTCAGAAAAAGCGATGGATATGTTGGTATCTAACGCCACATTAAAAGCCTTATCAGCGGGATATATAGTTATAAGGGAAGGTGCACGATCAATTCCATTCGGTATGATCGAAAAATCATCCACCGCTAACCCGTCATTTTTTCCGAGGGCGTCGTTGTGGTCTCGCCATCGTATCCAGAAAGTCCCTCCTGGTGCGATAGTCATGCCGGAAATAGTGTATTGTTTATCCGTTCTGTTTGCGGTGGCGGTACCATTTTTTGCCCCTTCGATGATCTGATTGGGTGTGAAGAACGTTAGGTCATCGTATCCCTTCCACGTGCCTGTATTCAGGGATGTTGCATCGGTACTCAATTCAAAGACAATTTTGTCTGCTCGACCACCTCTTGAAAGACGCCATTCTTCACCTGTATATTTAATAGTCAGCGATTGAATAATCCCCCCGGTGTGGTTGGTGAAGGAAGCTCCAAAAAGTGGCACCAGGCTGCTGTCTTGTATGCCTCCAAGTGCTCTATCGGTCGAATCTGCTAAACCAAAGCTATAAATGTCACCTGCAGAGGAGGTGCCTGTGCTTGTTCGGTATTTGCCGTTGGCGTTATTGCTTGTGCCGGTTTCAGACAACACCCAACCGGGTGGCAGCGTATCTGATTCTGTTGAGCTGGAAAGCGTGTTAAAATCTTGAAAATAAGGAGCCCCGAGGGCAGACAAGATAATGTTGTTATCTGCTTTTGCGATCAAAGGATCAAGCAGACCAGAAGCCAAACAAACTGAGACCAATCCAATAAATACTCGATGAACTGCTGATTTCATTATCCCTCCAGGAATTTCCCCAAAAAATATGCAAAATGCGACCCAACAATCATTTGATTAATGGAATACTCAACAACCTGATAATTCCACTGATGAAAAGGATTACCGGTAAAAAGGGTATAGGGTTATTGAAAGGCGTCTGTGAGAATTAGGATGAAATGAACGAACCAAATGAGTATAGCAAATTCATTTTTTGATTGATAGTACTTTTCGTTCTATGGTTTAAAGTGCGTTCATGGTAAATTTCATTTTGCCGTAATCATGGTTAGGTAATTATATTGCATGAAATGCAACAAACACAACAAAAATCAAACAGCCTCTTTTTTCAGTATTTTGTCCTTTTTGTGGTTTTTTGCAACTAAACGGCGTTATACTCGGAGTTATATGCCGCCTTTAATCCAGTTTGACCGCGTCACCTACCGCCACCCAGGCAGCTCTGAGATCACCCCGCCGGCGCTTAACGACATCACCCTCACCATCAATCGCGGTGAATGGGTCGCCCTGCTCGGTGCCAACGGATCGGGCAAGACCACACTGGCGCGCCACTGCAATGCCCTGCTCCTGCCTACCACCGGCAAAGTACTCGTGGATGGCAAAGAGACTGATTCCTCCAAATTCCTGCCGCATATCCGTTCGCAAGTCGGCATGGTCTTCCAGAACCCCGAAGACCAGATGGTCGCCACCCTCATTCAGGAAGATACCGCCTTCGGGCCGGAGAACCTTGGCGTCCCCTCTGCGGAGATTCGCTCGCGTGTCACCACCTCGCTCGACGCCGTCGAAATGAGCAAATATGCACACCGTCCGCCCCACCTGCTCTCAGCCGGACAAATGCAGCGTGTTGCCTTGGCAGGTGTGTTGGCCATGCAGCCTGAATGCATCATCTTCGACGAATCTACTGCCATGCTCGACCCCCGCGGACGTCTGGATGTAATGGATCAGATGCGCCAGCTCCATGAAAAAGGTATCACCGTCATATTCATTACCCACTTTATGGAAGAAGCCGCCCGTGCCGACCGCGCCGTGGTGCTTAACAATGGGTCCCTGTGTTTTGACGGCAGCCCCACCGAGCTTTTTACTGACATTCCCCTGCTTACCCGGTGCGGACTTGAACAACCGCTCACCTTACAGCTCGTCAACGCTATCCGCAGGCTTAACCCCGCCCTGGCACTTCTTTCAGGCAACTTCGAACAGGCTGTGCGCGATATCCCGCTTTTTGCAGGTGAATTTTATATTCCCGAAGCAGAAGAACATACTGACAGCGCTGAAGCGCTGGTCTCTATCGAACATCTCAATCATACCTACCTGCCCGGCACCCCTTTAGCCCAACTCGCTCTTGAAGACGTCACGTTGACTGTCACTTCCGGCAAGGCACACGGATTCGTCGGCGCCACCGGTTCGGGCAAATCCACCCTGCTGCAGCACCTTAACGGACTTTACCGCCCTCAAAGCGGAACCATCCGCGTGGGGCCTTATACCTTCTCAGACGACGACCTGGATGTCAAAGCACTGCGCCGTTATGCCGGTCTTGTCTTTCAAAACCCCGAGATATATTTTTTTAAGCAGTACGTTGGGGATGAAATTGCATACGGGCCAAAACTGCTCTACGGCCGCGATGGCTTGAAAGAACGTGTCAAAAACGCCATGACCCTAGTCGGCCTGGATTTCGAGAACTTCAAAGACCGCATTACCTTCACCCTCAGCGGCGGTGAAAAGCGCAAGGTAGCCCTGGCTGCCACTCTCGCCATACAACCCCGCCTGCTCATTCTGGATGAACCCACCGCCGGGCTTGATCCGATTTCACGTCACAACTTGCACGCCACGCTCAAGGGTTTTCAAGCCAGCGGAATTGACCTGATCCTCAGTTCGCACAGCATGGGTGATATCACCCAACTCACCCAGAACATGACCATCATGTCTGACGGCCGCTCGCTGCAAACCGGCAACACTGCCGTTCTCTTCAATAATGAGGATTTGATTAACCAGGCGTCGTTGGGGCAGCCTGCAGTGGTGCGCCTTTCCTCCGCTTTCCGCGCCAAGGGTTGGCCGGTGCCGGTCAGCACCATGACCAACGGTCAACTGCTTGCCGCTCTGCGCAAATGCTCGGAAGGAACCACTCATGAATGAGTTTGATTTCCTCTCACGCATCACCCTCGGCCAATACTTCCCCACGAATTCCGTGATCCACCGCCGTGATCCGCGCGTTAAGATCGCCGGTTTCACCCTGCTGGTCTTGTTCATCACCTTCTCGACCTCTAAAATTGGTTTGGCAGTAGCCATTCTGGCACTTCTCGCGGGCGTGATGCTCTCAAAGGTCAAACTCTCTTTTGCCCTCAAGGGATTACTGCCCCCGCTGCCCTGGCTGTTGATCATTGCAGTCATCCAGGTCTTCTTCATCACCGGTCCGGTCGGCACGCCTACACTGCTGACCCTCGGCAAACTCAACATCACCATGATCGGTGTCTGGTCAGGGATTATGCTGCTTGTGCGCTTTACGGCTCTAATCTTGTGCATCAGCCTGGCATCCTTCACCATCTCCACCTCCGAGATGATCCAGGGGTTGGGGCTGCTCTTAAAGCCACTTAACAAACTGGGGATTCACACCAGCGATCTGGTGATGGTGGTGCAGGTCATGCTGCGCTTCATCCCCTTTTTGGCGCAGACCGCCGAACGGATTGCCAAAGCCCAGGCATCGCGGGGCGGCAATTGGAGTGACAGAACCCGCAGCGTTATTACGCGCATTCGTCAGGTTGTACCGCTGCTGATTCCCCTTTTTGTGATCAGCCTGCGGCGTGCCGAAAACATGGCCCTTGCCATGGATGCCCGCGCCTACGGATACCTTCCGCAACGCACCAGCTTTCACGAATTCAAGCTGCGTTGGTTTGACGTCATCTTCTTGCTTATATGCGCAACGATCTCACTCGCCATCTTCAGCGTGTGAGATCGTTTACATAATTACAGGTATGAAGTTTAAAGGTCGGAGCCTTGCTTTTTGCCTATCTTGATCTGGCGAACCGCAGCCACCACGATCAATGTGATCACCGCCGAAATGCCCGCCTCTGGCAGACCATTGGCAATTGCCACACCCCAGAGCGTTTTCCAGATATTTTCACCCAAAACCGAGATCACCTGCGCGGAGGTTCCAAAGACCAGCCCAAGCATGCCCAACACCAAAACGGTATTGGTCAAGCTGCCGACTATGCCGCTGACGATCATCCCAACCACGGGCAATCTCTTAAGTCCGGTCCAGGCCAACCAGGCCATCGGACCAATCAGGATGCGCGGCAGAACAGACAGCAGCGGATTGACAAACAACGGATCCAAAGGACCTGTGGGGCCAACGGCAGCCTGGTACATGCTGAATAAACCGAAGATCAAACCAATCACAGCGCCAACAATAGGGCCTTCAAGAATGGCGCCAATGATGGTAGGTACCTGCATGATTGAGAATGAGGCCAATCCCCAGGGGATGAATCCCCAGTGGGTGAAACCAAGGATGACAGTGATGGCGCCCAAGACGCCGGTAACAACAATTTTACGAGTGCGATTCTGTGCCATGATTATTCTCCTGACTCGTAAGTTACACTATTCAACAATTGACTAACGAGTTCCCAGATATTTTAGCACACCAATGCCCGAAATTTTCTGGCTAATTTTTGGATTTCCGTAATATTCCACCGCACCTGCACCTGAGATGGAAACATCCAATGATTCGCTGACCAATACGGTTGCGCTGCCAACCCCCGAAAGTTTTACAATGGCGCGGTCTGATTCCAGACGAGATGCCTTGTAACCGCCCGCTCCGCTCAAGCTGATATTCTGTTCGAGGCATTTACCGGCAAGATCAATACTGCCGACACCTGACATTTCCACTTTTAGCGAGTTCACGGTCAGCGTACCAAAGGTCATGGTGGCTGGCCCTGAAAGTGAAAGTGACAATGAATCAGAAATAATGGAGGCTGAGTCAAGATTGCCGACACCCGATATGGAGAGGGACTTGATATCTTTCAAGGTCAAGTGAAATGTGGTTACACCCTTGTCGATAAAGTTCAGGCCGGTCCAGTCCTTCCAATCTGAGTCATAAGAGATAACCAGTATGCCATCTTTAACTTCTGTGCGAATGCGTGAACGAATTTCTGGGTCCGCCTGAATGGTCAATCCTTCATTCTGGCCTTGCGTTACGATAATCTTGCCAACTGCTCTGAACTGAAGTCCAGTGCAACCCGATACGGGACGGCTTTCTGTGTTGGTATTTGTATTATCCATTGGATGCTCCTCTAATAATGATTGTTACCGATATATACGCTTTAAGTGATGAGATGTTTCGTAAAAATCAAGCCAGATCGAAAGTAAGCGTCACTTTTGTCCCTTTGCCTGCGTCGCTGACAATCATGATACCTCCGTTTTGTGCATCGACCAGGCTCTTGGCAATTGAGAGTCCCAACCCGCTGCCGCGATAATCCATGGAAGGTTGGTCATCCACCTTGAAGAAACGGTCAAAGACTTTTTCAAGCATTTCCGCTGGAATCCCCGGGCCGTTATCATCGATCTCGACCAAGCCTTTATTCGCAGAAGAAGCAACCTTAATGCCAACAGTTCCACCGGATGGCGTGTTGCGCACAGCATTATCCAATATGATCAAGAGGACTTGTTTTAAGCGCACCGGGTCTGCATTAATCTTAATCGGATTAATTTCATGGTTTAATAACACCGATCGGGTTTGTGACAATCGCTCAACCTGACGCAGCAATTCAGGCATAAAATCGGCCATGTTGACGGGCAACAGGTCCAGTTTCAAAACGCCTGAATCCAGGCGTGAAAGGAGCAGCAAATCTTCGATCAGCTTGTTCATGTAATTCGTGTCGGAGAGTACATCCGAAAGCAGCTCACGCTGTTCGGGGTTCTCGGCTTTGCGCAGGCTTAGCTCCACCCCCGCGTGGATCAAGGTGAGTGGTGCACGAAGTTCGTGGCTGGCATTGGCGATGAAGGTGTGCTGTTTATCCCAGGCGAGTTGCGAAGGTTTTATCGTGCGTCCAGCAAGGAGCCAGGAGGCCAATCCGAAAAAGAGGGTCACCACTCCTCCCAAAAGGATCATAGTGTTTAGTAAATTTCTCAACACCTTTTGCTGTTCAGATAGATACCGCCCTATCTGAAAAACCTGCACTTTTTCGCCTGCAGGAACGATATAGGTGAAGAGCCTCACCGGTACCCCGCTGCTTGTTTTTATCGTCCGAAAATCGTAGCCATTCTTTTGAGCAGCCAGAACTGCTGCAGAATCTACAACCCCGGTGGAGTATTGGCCGCTGATATCCGTGATCAGGTTTCCTGTTTGCGATAATGGATTTACGAAGATATCTGCCAACTCATTTTCTTTAAGCCCTTCTTCGTCTTCTTCAGAATGATCATCTGAAGATTCATAGTATTCATCATCATTAGCAGGCTCAGCCGTAGAATTGGTGATTACCAATCCTTCCTTTTTTACAGCCTCATAGAGATCCACTGGCAGGGGAATATGTAAATCGGCGAATTGCAGACCCATCTTGACCCACAACGCCTGGTCGTTGATGGTGCGGAAGTAATAATTGACCAGGGTATAGGTGCCTCCGCCAACCGCGAGCGAAAGAAAAATGGAAGCAAACAAATAAAGCAGGGTCAATCTTACACGAAGCTGCCTAAGCATATTGTTCATCCAACATGTAGCCGAAGCCTCTGACGGTTTGAATGGGGTCTTTCATGCCGGTAACGGTTATCTTTTGCCGCAGATAAGAAATATAAACATCCACCATCTCGGGTTGAACACTGGTCTCATAAGACCAAACATAATCCAGAATAGCCGTCCGGGAAAGTGTCTGGTTGGGGTGCCTGAGAAAATACTCCAGTAGATCCCATTCTTTTTTGGTGAGTTCAACTGATTCGTTTGCCCTACGCAAGCTGTGGGCTTTAACATCCATCACAATAGACCCCAGGCGCAGTTCATCCGGATCCACCGATCCGGGCGAGTACCGCCGGCTTAATGCCCTTATGCGGGCGATCAATTCATCAAAATCGAACGGCTTGATCAGGTAGTCATCTGCACCGCTTTCAAGCCCGGTGACTCGATCCTCGATCTGGCCACGCGCGGTAAGCATTAATATAGGCATGCTCATTTTTGCAGTACGGATTTTTCGACAAATTGAAGGGCCATCCCGTCCTGGAAGCATCCAATCCACAATGACCAAATCGTGGGCGGCTCTTAGTGCCACTTCCAGGCCACTTTCGCCTTCATTCTCAACATCCACAGAATAACTTTCGTCTTCAAGGACTTGTTTAACAAGTTTCGCCAAGCGTTTGTCATCTTCGATCAATAGAATTTTCATCTTATTTGTATTATACAACCGCGAAGAAAAACTGTTGCTTATTACACCAAAGATTGGAAATTCATTGGAAAATTTAGGAGTATTTTTACCTTATTTCCAATCTTAAAAAAGTAAACTAATCAGGAACAAATATAGAAAAGGATAAACATAATGAAAAACAAATTCGCATTAGCTATCTCAATTTTTGTAAGCGTCTTTATCCTCACCATAGGGATAGGTGTGATCACCAAAGTCTCTGCTGACAATAATGGACAAAGCAATTCGAGCCCAACGGTTGATGCAACGGCATTTGCACAACGTGAAGAGGCTTATCAGCAAATCATTGCCGAGGCCAACCAACAAATTGAACTGGCTAATCAACAGATTTCCACCTTGGCAAATGAGATTACTCCTCAATCTGACCTGGAATCAACCGTAGATGGCGCGTCAAACTATCTATTCTCACCAGAGCAAGCTTCAGCCATTGCCCAGCAAATTGCAGGTGTTGCTCCAAAAAGCCTGCCTGAATTAGTGAGTTTTAGTGGATCGCCTGCATATGAAGTGATTTATGGCAATGGCAAAGTTTATGTGGATGCCAATACTGGCGCTGTACTTTTTAATGGTTTACAAAAACAGGTTACCAGCATTACCAGTGAACAAGCTTTATACATCGCCGTGAATTATTTGAAAACGAGTCAACCCGTTTCTTTGGATACTTCGACCTTCAATGGTGCCAAAGTATATGTCGTCCTTTTTGCAGATGGACAAAGTGTTTATGTCGATATGACCGGAAAAGTCGTTGCAGTTCAAATGGCCTCTTCTTCACAATCTTCATCATACACAGATGACGATGACGATGAGCACTCAGAGTCATCAGAAGATTCATATGAAGAATACGATGATGATTAATAAAAAAAATACACAAAATATTAGGTGAATAACATGGAAAAACCGACGACTCATCGTAAAAAACAATTTGTTTCAAATGCTTTCAAATATATGATTGCGGTAAGTTCTATCGCCGGTACATTTGGAATTTGGAACCTGTTGGCAAATAAAGATTTAGTGAATGCAAATGCTCAGAACATCCCAAATGGGCAAACTGCGACCAACATCGAAGCGCCTTTACCGACCCTTGTTCCCGTGATTAAGGTTGATTTGAGTGCATTGAAGGCAAATAGCAATGTTACTACCGATGTACAATCAACAACTGATAATACGTTAAGAGAGGTTGCCAGACCAACGACTGCACCTTCAACCGCCTCATTACCGGTTCCAAGTCTGAACAACCCTTCCACGAACAACAATAACAATCAAGTTGCACCGGCTGTTCTTCCCCCGGCGCCAGTCACCACCACACAGTCGTCAAAACCATGAAAACAATAACTTTCCATGCCATGGGGTCTAAAATATTGATCGCGATGGATACTGATGATCTTTGCCTGATGGATGAAGCACTTAAAGCCCGTGATTGGTTTGAAGATTGGGAAGAATCTTTTAGCCGGTTTCGTTTGACCAGTGAACTGAGTCAGTTCAACAGACACGCGGGAACCCGTCAGAAAGTAAGTGAGCCATTCTTTGAAGTAGTATCGTTGGCGCTGAAAGTAAGTCGGGAAACCAACGGTTTGATTACCCCGCTGATTCTAAATGCACTTCAATCTTCAGGATACACCGAAGATTTTGAAAACCTGGTTAACCAGACTGACTTCGCACCAAATAACCCGAATATCCTGGTTGCAAACGGCAACCAGGAATTCGAAATTGATGATGTCGACCACACAATTACCATACCGTTTGGAACACAACTCGATTTCGGTGGCTTTGCCAAGGGTTGGGCTGCTCATCATACGATGCTACGCTTGCAACCCTTTGCTCCTGTTTTGGTGGATGCAGGCGGCGATATCGCTGTCAGTTCTCCCCTTCTGGATGGTTCGGCATGGCCTATTGGTGTTGCTGATCCGATCAATAAAGAAAGCAACCTGGGATTATTAATGATCCCCATGGGTGGTGTGGCCACCTCAGGTCGGGATTATCGCAAGTGGTTTTCAAATAACCGCTGGCAGCATCACCTCATTGACACACGCACCAATCAACCTGCCGAAACTGACGTTTACACTGCAACTGTGGTTGCCAATGACTTGATGGTTGCCGAGATGAATGCCAAAATGGGGGTTATCATTGGCAGTGAAGATGCTGCATCCTGGTTGAACTCGCAGCCAAATGTAGATTATCTTCTGGTTCTCGAAAATGGTGAGCATATAAAGAGTGAGGGGTTTGTTGAAAGGCAGTGGAACGAAAAATGGAATCAAATAACACACAATCTATCAATATAGAAGAAGTAGAGCCATCTGTAAATCTGGGTGCATTTGCATTCATCATGCTGGCAGCTTTTTTAGGCGCATTGACGGCTGCAATCCTTTTACCCAATTGGCTGCCTTCAATGACCCAATCTGTTTCAGGTACCGATCCCAAGGCGTTCTGGTATCTTTCACGAGGCAGCGCTTTTTCAGCTTATTTTTTGCTTTGGTTATCAATGATCCTCGGTACAGGCATATCTAACAAATTATCTGTATTATGGCCGGGGTTACCTCCCACTATTGAACTTCATCAATTCGCCAGCATCATCGGGCTTGCTTTTGGTCTCTTCCATGGATTGATCCTCATGGGGGATCATTATATTAATTTTTCTCTAGCCCAGGTGCTATTGCCTTTCACAACCTCCGGATATAAACCAGTAGCAGTCGGTCTTGGTCAAATCGGTTTTTATACCATGCTAATCATTACATTGAGTTTTTATATCCGCAAAAAAATCGGACCAAAGACCTGGCGGGCCATTCATTTTGTCAGTTTTGCCACCTATGTCATGGTTTTGATTCACGGCTTGTTGGCTGGCACGGATACTTCAACTCTCGGAGCCCAACTCTTCTATATGATCACTGGCGGTTTACTTTTCTTTATGATTTTGTACCGCATTCTGGTCAGCAGGGCCAATGCCCGTGAGAAGAAGATGAAGTTGCAGGCAATGCCCCCAAAAATTCCTACAATATAGACATGAAATTGATCATTATAGACACCGTTGTTTGAAGGCGGTGTCTCTTTGTTATATAATCACAATTAACATAAATTCAACTTTCAAGGAGAACAAATGGCATCCAAAAATCCACCTCATTGGGATCTCACCAATGTCTATCCTTCACTTGCTTCACCGCAATATGCCGCGGATTTCAGTAAATTAAAAAACCTGCTCACTGAACAAGAAAGGTTCCTGGCGGAGAAAGTCAAACTGGTGGATGCTTCATCGGCTGACGCGCTGATCGCAGAAACAGCATCGGTTTTGATCGACCGCTTCAACCAGATTCTATTGGTTGCCGGCACGATGCGCTCTTATCTTGAATCTTTCATCTCAACTGATTCCTACAATAAAGAAGCCCAGAAGAAGCTTTCAGAATACGAGCTGGTCAGTGTCAAAACGGACCAGGTCTTTATGCAGGCGCGAGCATGGCTCGGTAAAGTGGCGGATAAACTGCCTGCTGCGATTAAAGCGAATGAAATGGTCAAGGCGCATGCTTTCTTCGTCAAAGAAGCCGCCGAACAAAGCAAGTACCTCATGTCTACCCCAGAAGAAACTTTAGCGTCGGAACTCAATCTGAGCGGCGCCAACGGCTGGGAGAAACTGCAGGGCACGGTTACTTCACAACTCAGCGTAGATTTTGAGTTGGACGGCAAGATGCAAAAACTTCCCATGCCCGCACTGATCAATTTGCGTTCACACCCCGATGAAAACGTGCGCCGCCGCGGATATGAAGCCGAGAATCAAGCCTGGCCTACCGTGAAAGAACCCCTTGCCTCTGCCATGAACGGCATTAAAGGCGAAGTTAACACACTCAACCGCCACCGCGGGCGCAAGGATGCCCTCCACAGTTCGATCGATATTGCCCGTCTGGATCGTGAGACACTTGAGACCATGCTGGAAGCCATGCATGATTCCTTCCCCATGTTCAGAAAATATTTCAAAGCCAAAGCTGCCCGGTTTGGCGTCAATCAGCTTCAGTGGTGGAATATCTTTGCTCCTTCAGGTGAATCCAAGACCAGTTTCAGTTTCGATGAAGCCAAAGACTTCATCCTTACTCATTTTGAAGGTTTTTCACCCGATCTCAGCAATTTTGCCAGACATGCCGTCGACTGCAACTGGATTGATGCCGAACAACGTGATGGCAAACGCGGCGGGGCTTTCTGCATGGATGTTCCCGGTGTGGGAGAATGCCGCATCTTGTGCAACTTTGACGGTTCTCTCGACCAGGTATCCACCCTGGCGCATGAACTTGGGCACGGTTTTCACAATGACTGCATGGTGAAAGCCGGCAAAACTGAACTTCAGAAGAACACTCCCATGACGCTTGCTGAAACGGCCTCGATCATGTGCGAAACTATCGTCACCAGCGCCGCGCTTAAACTGGTCAAGAACCCGCAAGAAGAACTGGCTATTCTCGAAACACAACTGATTGGCGACGCCCAGGTGATCGTGGATATCTATTCGCGCTACCTGTTTGAGAAGGAAGTTTTCGAGCGGCGCGAGAAATCCGAGCTGAGCGCGGATGAGCTGTGCGAGATCATGGAAAACGCTCAAAAAGCCACCTACGGCGACGGTCTGGATGAAAAGTATCTGCAAAAATGGATGTGGACCTGGAAGCCGCATTATTACTCGGCTGGTCTTTCCTTCTATAACTATCCATACGCTTTCGGCTTACTCTTCGCCACCGGCCTGTATGCCATCTATCAGCAGCGAGGTTCCGCTTTTGTTGCGGATTACAAGTCTTTGCTGGCCAGCACCGGCGAGGGCACGGCTGCAGAACTGGCAATGCGTTTCGGCATTGACCTGCGCCAGAAGAGCTTCTGGCAAGGCAGCCTCAAGGTGATTGAAGACCGGGTCAACCGGTATTGCGAGATCAAGTAGATTATCGTGGGTAAAAACCTGTAAACCACGAAAACACGAAAAACACGAAATAATCTTTGTAGGGGCGGGTCCGTGACCCGCCCTGATTCGTTTTGTTTGCGCCATACGCCTTAACTATTGCAGATAAGGCATCTGAATGGAGACGACCGTGTTGTTTGCGGCATCCGTGGTGATGGTGAGTGAGCCACCAAAAAGTCGGGCTCGCTCGTACATCCCTGCCAGCCCCAGGTGGCCTGATTGAACGAATTGGTTGACGTCATAATTGGAGAATACCGCGCCGTCGTTTGTGATAACGGCTTTGACTTCGTTTTCTCCAAACTCAAGTTCAACCAAGACCAGGCTGACGTCTTTGACGTGTTTGCGGATGTTGGTCAGCGCTTCTTGCACTACACGGTAAACGGCTAATTCGAGATCAGACTGCAAACGCTGGTTATCACCAAGCACGCTGTAGTTGATCACCAGATCAGGTTTTTCTTGCTGCAGATCTTTGCACAATGCCTCAAGGGCTATGGGCAAGCCAAAGTCTTCAAGCACAGGCGGACGCAAGGCGATGCTCATGCGGCGGATGTCTTCAATCGTCTTGTTCAACAGATCGTGCAGATCATCCAGGCGCTGTTTGGCGTAAGCGGGATTGGTGTCGAGGTCGTTGCGGCAAAGCTCCACCCGCTGGACCAACCCGATCATATCCTGGAGGGTGCCGTCGTGAAGTTCATGCGACAGGCGCTGGCGTTCCTCCTCCTGACTGAGCAGGGCTTTGTGGGCATATTGGCGTAAAGAGCGCTGCTGTTCAGCGAGTCGGATGACCATCTGGTTAAACTCGTTGGTCAGCGCGCGTATTTCTTTTGGACCATGCTGCGGCACGGGGTGGAAGATGCTGCCTGGCACTGCGCCGGTGGCATTTTCAACCAGCACGGCAATTGGCCGGATGATCCGGCTGATGCTGAGCGAAAGCATGCCCAGCGAGAAGGCTATCGCGAGAATCCACAGTCCAATAAAAATCAGTTGGTAATAAATTGTCGGTGAGAGGATTTCACTCCAGGGTTCGGAAAGCAGGATATAGGTTGAGCTTTCTGGCAGTTTTGCGATGGAAACAAGATTCTTTTCGCCGGCAATAGTGGCGTCAAGCAGCCGGCTTGTGGGTGAAGTGTATCCGGCGATGAGGTTGGATTGCACGGCGGCTAAATCGAGGGTATCAGGCGTCTCTTCTGACTGCTGAATCATATTACCCTGCACATCCAAAAGATAAAGCCGACTTTGGGTATTGTGTTTGATGGATTGCAATGCATGAAATAAAGATGTTGAATCAGGATCAGGGCTGACTTGCATCTGCGCTTTGACGACGTCGGCCATCAATTCGACCTCCGCGGTGCTGCGATCCATGGCATTTTTGAGTGTCAATTCGTAAAACGCCGTTGAGGTGACCAGCATGGTAAGCATGCCAAAGAAAACCAGCGGAAAAAGCGCGGCCCACAATAATTGCGAGCGGACGGTGGTTCCGTTCTCACTTGAGGTGCTTGCACCGCGTGTTGAGGCAGGGTGTTTACTCATCCGGGGATTCCAGGGTGATCCAGCCGTGTTTAATGGCATGGGCAATGGCTTCAGAGCGGCTGTTCACATCCAGTTTGACAAAAATATTGCGCAGATGCACCTGTACGGTCTGCGAAGTGATGCCCAGGTTCAAGGCAATCTCCTTGTTGGATTTTCCGTGAGCCGCGGCTTTTAAGACGTCCATTTCGCGCTCGGTGAGACCGCGGGGCATATCTTCGTTGCGGTAAGAATGCCTTCCCCCAAGGCGGTTAACGATCTTGGTGCTGATGCGCGGAGATAAAGCCATTTGTCCGGCAAAGACCAGGCGGATGGCAGAGGCCAGTTCGATGCTGCTGGAAGTCTTGAGCAAATACCCGCTGGCGCCGGCATCCAACAGGGGAAAGACATAACTGTCGTCTTCATAAGCCGAAAGGATCAAGACCTTGATGCCGGGGTTACGGGTGGTGATGGCACGGGTGGCATCCACACCGTTCAGTTTGGGAAGTCGCACGTCCATGACGATCACGTCTGGTTGGAGGATGCCTGCCAGACTGACGGCTTCCAATCCGTCAGAAGCTTCGCCGACTATTTGCATGTCTTGATGTAGTTCAAGCAACTGTCGGGTGCCTTCACGCACAATTTGGTGATCTTCAACCAGCAAAACGGAGATTGTCATGTGGTTATCTTACTACAAGGACTGAAAGAAAGATATTTTTCGGGTACCTGATTTCAGGTATTCACTCTACTATTCATGGTGTATGTTTTTTAATGTCTGACAATTGTATGATAAGCACAACATCCCATTTCAAATTTGGAGAAAAACATGCAAAATATTGATCCGGCTGCAACTGCAATCGTACTGATAAGCGCTGCACTTGTGTTTCTCATGACTCCCGGACTGGCATTTTTCTATGGTGGATTGGTCCGCCGGAAAAACGTATTATCGATCATGATGCAAAGCTTTATCTCCCTGGGCATTGTGACGGCGATATGGTTATTCGGCGGATTCAGTCTTGCCTTTGGCAAGGATATCGGCGGCGTGATCGGCGATCTGCGTTACTTTGCATTAAACGGCATCGGTTTTGACCCGATGGAAGGACAGGCGATTCCGGCACTGGCCTTTTTCATCTACCAGGAAATGTTCGCCACGATCACGCCTGCATTGATCACCGGTGCGTTCGCCGAGCGGGTCAATTTTAGAAGCTACCTCGGATTCCTGGTTTTCTGGAGCATCCTGGTTTACATCCCGTTGGTGCATTGGATCTGGGGCGGCGGNNTGGTTCGGCTTCAACGGCGGCAGCGGATTGGCTGCCAACGGTATCGCCTCCATCGCGTTCGTGAACACGGATGTGGCCGGCGCCATGGCCATGATCACCTGGCTGTTCATCTCATGGATTCATGAAGGCAAACCGAGCATGACTGGCGCTTTGACCGGTGCGGTGGCAGGTCTGGCCACGATCACCCCCGCAGCGGGGTATGTGCGTCCGTGGGCGGCGGCGATCATTGGTGTGCTGGCGGCTTTCGTGTGCTACGGCGCGATCCAACTGAGAGTGAAGTGGCACTGGGATGATGCCCTGGATGTGTGGGGCTGTCACGGTGTGGGCGGTTTGCTGGGCACCATTTTGCTGGGTGTGTTCGCGGTGTCTTCGGTGAACGGTGTGAGCGGTTTGATCGAAGGTAATGTGCGCCAATTCATGGTGCAGTTGTTGGCCGGGGTTGGTGTGGCTGCCTTCTCGTTTGGGGCGACCTGGCTGATCTTGAAGATCATGAATCACTTTTCACCGGTGCGCGTGCCGGATGAGGTGGAGGTAAAGGGTCTGGATGAAGGCCAGTTCGGTGAGGAAGGTTACTCGCTTTAAGAAGGTTTATTGGTTGGCCGCCTTCTCCGGTTTGGAGGGGGCGGTTTTATATTTAAAAAGTGCTTAATCACGAAATACACGAAATTTTCTAAACACACGAAAAAAACATTAATAAAAACAACAAAAAACAAATCGAACAAAACGGATCTTACTGGCCATGGTAAGGGCGACCGGCCGGTCGCCCCAAAATGTGAGCGCGTCTCGTGTTTGTGGACTCGCGAGGCATCCCTGATTCGTTTTTGTTTCAGAAAACCCCTTTCGCAGAAGCATGCTCGGGGGCGCATAAACCGCGAAATCGGAAACCCCATTCGCTCCGCTCGCCCTCAAAGAACGAGGGTCATGAGGGACGCAAAGTTCGCGCAAAGAAAACGAATACCCTTCGCTATGCTCGGGTACATGTATTTTCGATCTCAAAATCGCGGTTTTTGACGGACGATTCGTTTTTGTTTCAAGAAAAAATCAGAAACAAAGAAAACGAATCAATTTGATCTCATAATCGCGGTTTTTAGCGAGCGATTCGTTTTTTGTTTTTATGCACGAATCATAATGGTCATGGTAAGGGTGGGTCACCCCACTCGCAAAAAACGCTCGGGGCGCAAAATTCGCGCAGACCAACCCCTACGGACGGGGTGCGCATCGCGTTGGTGGACGAGGGATTAAACATTTATTCGTATTCGTTCTAAAATAGAAACCCCGCTCACTACGCTCGCCCTCAAAGAACGAGGGTCATGAGGGGCGCTAAGACCGCGACGACTAAAACGACTCGATCAAAAATGCAATCAGAAATACAATAGATAGGGGTATGACCAATAATCATAGTATATAGACATGATATCTTAATGATTTAATGGGCAAACCTTGGTGGGGATTCCCCTACGGGGACGATGTGCTTCTTCGCACACTTGCCCGGGCTGCAAGTGCCAGGGAAAAACGCTCATCGCAATGACAGTTCGCGTGAGGGCTGACAATATTTGCAGTTGTTAAAGGGCAACACTAATAATCATAGAATATTTATTCTATGATTATATTATAATCCATGTGTCAAGAGAATCTAAGGTGATTATGCAGAGATGAATATTACTTCGATATATAATGCAAAATTTATAGGTTTTCAGGATTCACATTTGTTCCAGTTTACGCAATATAGATAAATGGTCTTTTGTTTCAAGAGGTGCTCTGGATAAATAAGTATTATCAGAAATCGGATAACCAGGTGCTATCGAAAAAACAAACTCTTTTCGTGATAATGTAATTCTTTTTTGAATTAATTTATCATCTGTTGGAATAAAGTCTATTGATCCTGAAATTCCAAAAAGAGTAAGTTTTGCATTGGCATTGGCAATAGGAGAGGATTGGACAATTGAGTTTATAAAGCTGGTAATTCTTGGATTAAAAATATCACTCGAGTCAAAATTCAACTTTGATACAATTTGGGTTTCGAATGATGAAATTATTGGATTTAAAAATTTTGATGTAGAAACATTTGATAATTTCTTAATCAATTCTTGTAAATTATTGAACATATTTTTGGCATTTTCTGAAGTGCCGGTCATAATAATGGAAACCTTTCTGGGTTCGATATTAAGTCTTTCTATACCTAATTGTTTCCCAGATTCATCAATAAACAAACCTCCAATAAATTGTAGAGCAACAATTTTGGAAGTTGAGTCTTGAATATGAGTTTGTAAAGAAAACTTAAAATTATCTACAATTTCAGCCATAAATCTTTGGCTAGCTAATTCGAGAAAGGGTAGTTCATCTAAATTTAAAAGCACATTACATGATATTTTCTGGTCAATGAGTTTCATATTAGCCTCTTTTATTATGCAAAAACATTCAAGAATGGTTCTGAATCGTGACAATCTGAGAGTAAACCTTGTCCTAATTCTGAGTTAGTAAATGAATTAGTATTCACATCGCTTATGTTTATTTGGTATTCGAGTTTTTTCTCGTGATTAATTGGAGAAAAATCAATTTGTTCAGTTATTGATGGACGAACATGTAACCATACTCCAAGCGCGCTTGCATATTCAACAATTTTTGAAATCGTTTGAGAACTATAATTTTCACTTTCAAATCTAGATAAATTTGATTGTTCCCAACCAAGACGGTTAGCCATTTCAGTCTGAGACAATTTGGATGCGATACGAATTTTTGCTAATAATTCCCCAATATTATCAAGGAGAAACGGCTTATTTAATAAATTATCTATAGATTCTTTAAAATTTGAGTTAGTTAGAAATTGATATTCAATTATTTGATCTTCCAAGGTGTTTTTCTGGGTAAATAAAGGAATCAAGTAGATTTCCTTATCTATTAATAGATTTTTATCATTATTAATTTGCTCAATTTCCTTATTTACTTGATTTAGTATTCTTATCGAACTTTGCAATTGTTTCGCATTTTTTATCATATTAACTCTCCAGAAGAATTATCCCTTTATTGTTTCCATCACGATCATGTGTGAAAGTTATTAATAAATCATTTATTTGATTTGTATCTACACCTTCAATCTTTAAGAAAATGTGTAATGAACCTTTATATTTAGTCAGTAATTCGATATATTTATTTTTTATACTTAAATTTCTTGAAAAATTGCTGCTAACTATAACAAGAAGATCTACATCATTAGGAGAAATTTTTGCTGTCGTAAAACTTCCATCGACATACACATAAATCGCGTGATGTCTCATGAATTGGTAAAACTCGAATAATTTCTCTGTAAGGGTGGTTCTTTTTAGCGATTTTGGACCTCCGAATTTCTTTTTAACCTCGTCTATTGAAGTTTTGAAAGTTCCAGGAGGCAAATTGCCATTCGGTAAAAAATCAGGAATAGATACACTACTTTGGCTCATGATTATATATCAATATTGATATGTTGTCAATATTCCTTTCTGCATTTTTTGAGTAGTTCTTTCGAGTTCCTTTGTACCACCTGTATTTTGATAAGCGTAAATTCTAATGATGGTTTGCAGGAAAAGCAAATAAACGAAAAGCTCTCAAATTGTTTATAAAACCAAATGTAAAATAAAGACTTAAAAATCTCTATCTATAAATAAAACCCACTCTTATGAAGTATAGCAAGTTAGAACCTGAAAGTAAATCAATATTTGGATAATGAAATCAAGGTTAAAACTTGTTGGGGATTCCACCTGCGGGGGACTTAGTGTTTGTGGCAATCGTGCGGAGCAAACGCCATACGCCCCTACGAATGACCTGCGTTCCTTGTCTACACAATCTCACCAAAACCCTTGACCTATTTCAAACGGGTGATAGAATCAATCCATTATGTTCACCGAAATTGTGTTCCTCCGCGCTCGACGAAAGCAGCCCTCTTCATAAACGAAGGATGGGAGCTTTGGCGTTCGCGCAAAAGCACTGGTTTCTGGAAACAGAACAGGTCATTGACAATAGCCCTCCTTCATGGAGGGTTTTTTTTATGCCGAAGGCATATTTGAGTTTGCAAGTTATTAATGGTTTTTCGCAACTGATTACATATAAAATGAAGTAATCAGTAATCAGGAAGAGCAGGGATGAGTAATTAGGAAAGGCAGGGATGGGTAACCGGGAAGTGCAGGGATGGGTAACCAGGAAGTGCAGGGATGAGTAACCAGGAAGTGCAGGGAATGAGGATTTATTACGCATTGGTTTTCCTAATTCCTAAGTGCCTAATTACTAATCACCTAATACTCAGCACTTAAAAACGCAATCATTTTGAAGTTTTTATTCAAGAAGGAGAAATGCCATGACCAGATCAGCTAAACAAAAGAAATCCATCAAGAAGGTGGTGCTCGCCTATTCNNCGTGGTTGAAAGAGAATTACGGCTGCGAGGTGGTGTGTTTCTGCGCCAATGTGGGCCAAGGCGACCAGGAGCTGGATATGCTGGAGCAGAAAGCGCTCGCCAGCGGCGCCAGCATGCTGATTGCGCACGACCTGCGCGAAGAGTTTGCCAGCGATTACCTGTTTCCGCTGATCAAAAGCGGCGCGATCTATGAACGCAAGTATTTGCTGGGCACTAGCGTAGCGCGTCCGCTGATTGCCAAGCACCTGGTGGATGT
>DQHW01000038.1:0-2707 GCA_003524305.1 Anaerolineaceae bacterium | reverse complement strand
GGCGGCCTGCTCGAAGACCCGTGGAACGAGCCCGAAGAGAGCATGTTCCAGATCAGCACCAGCCCCGAGATGGCCCCCGAGACGCCCGAATATGTGGAGATCGAATTTGAGAGCGGCATTCCCGTGTCGGTCAACGGCGAGAGACACTCCCCGGCCAAGCTGGTGGAAGTGCTGAACGCCATCGGCGGCGCCAACGGCATCGGTCGTGTGGATCTGATCGAGAATCGCCTGGTGGGGATGAAATCGCACGGCGTTTACGAGACGCCCGGCGGCACGATTTTGATGTATGCGCACAACGAGATTGAAGAACTGGTGCTCGACCGCCAGACGCTGGCCTTCAAACAGATTGCCGCTCTCAAATATGCCGAATTGACCTACGACGGTCTGTGGTTCACGCCGCTGCATGAAGCGATTGACGCTTTTGTGGATAATACGCAGGGCCCCGTCACCGGCAAGGTGAGGCTTAAATTGTATAAAGGCAACATCATCAGCGCCGGCATCAAGAGCCCCTTCAGCCTGTACCGCGAAGACTTCGCCACTTTTGGGCAGGAAGATGTTTACGACCAGAGCGACGCCGAAGGCTTTATCCGCTTGTTTGGACTGAGCCTGAAAGTGCGCGCGTTGAACGGCCTGCCGGTTTCAGGGCTATCCATGCCGAAACCTGATTATTCACGCTTCAAACGCGACTAGTGGTGTTTAACACTTATGATGAAGGAGGCCGCATGACCCTTTGGGGTGGACGTTTTTCTGGCAAGCTGGACGAGCAGGCGTGGAAGTTGAACACTTCGCTGCCCTTTGACCAGCGCCTGGCTTTGCAGGATGTTAAAGGCAGCCTGGCCTGGGCGAAAGCACTGCTCAAAGCGGGGGTGCTTTCCTCTGGTGAACACAGCGCTACCGTGAACGGACTCAAATCCATCGCGGAGGAGTTCGAGAACGGCCATTTCGGTTTTAGCGAAGGTGACGAAGACATCCACACCGCGGTGGAGCGCCGGCTGGGCGAGCTGATCGGCGAAACTGCCGGCAAGCTGCACACCGGACGCAGCCGCAACGACCAGGTAGCCACCGATTTCAGACTGTGGATGCTGGAGGCGCTGCCCGAACTGCAAAACGCGATCCGCGGACTGCAATCCGTGTTGGTGAGTGCTGCCGAGACTAATGAATCCGTGGTGATGCCAGGCTACACCCACCTGCAGCGAGCGCAGCCGATCACGCTGGCGCACTGGCTGATGAGCCACTTCTGGTCTTTGCAGCGGGATGTGGAACGCCTGAAGGATCTGACCAAACGCGTTTCCGTGCTGCCTTTGGGCAGCGGCGCGCTGGCTGGCACCACCTTGAAGATTGACCGCGACGCCTTGGCTGCGGATTTAGGCTTTGCATCTGCCTCAGCCAACAGCCTGGATGCTGTCTCTGACCGCGATTTTGCCGCCGAGTACCTTTTCTGCGCGGCGATGACAGGGGTGCATTTGAGCAAACTATCCGAGGCGGTGGTGCTCTTCAGCACGGCAGAGTTCGGTTTCATCGAACTGTCGGATGCTTTTTCCACCGGTTCCAGTTTAATGCCGCAGAAGAAAAACCCCGACCTGTTCGAATTGGCGCGCGGCAAAGCGGGGACGCTCGTTGGTTTGCTGACCGGCTTACTGGCAACCTTAAAAGGGCTGCCTTCCACTTACGACAAAGATTTGCAGGAAGACAAACTGCCGGTCTTCCAGGCCACGGATACTTTGATGTCCATTTTGCCGGTGTTGGGCGGGGCGCTTGTAACGATGAGCGTCAAAGCCGATAAAATGCTGGCCGCGATTGACGGCAGCCTGTATGCCACTGACCTTGCGGATTACCTTGTTCATAAAGGCGTGCCCTTCCGCACGGCGCACGGCATGGTGGGCAAGGCGGTCAAGCTGGCCGCGGAGAAGAGATCCGCGCTGGATCAACTCTCCATAGATGAGTACCAGGCTATTGGTCCGTTTGAAAAAGATGTATATGCGTTATTTAATCCCCTGGTTTCCGTCAACAAACACAACGTGAGCGGCGGAACATCCCAGGATGCAGTCAAACAACAAATCCAAAAAGCGAAATCATTTCTTAAAGGAGAAACAAAATGAGTAAAGTGAATTGTCCCGAATGCGATGCCGAAATCACGCTTGAAGCCAGCACTGAAGTTGGCGAAATTCTGGTCTGCCCGGATTGCGGCGTGGACCTCGAAGTGACCTCTTTGAACCCAGCCGCGGTTGAACTTGCGCCGATGGAACAGGAAGACTGGGGCGAATAATTCTAAAATTTGCTGCGGTCAAAGGCAGCATGGAGGTTCGGGTATGACGCAAAAAAGACTACGCATCGGCGTTTTATATTCGCGGGTGCGCGTGGAAGAAAAATGGATCTTCGGTGCGATGGAAAAGCTCGGCATCGATTATGAACGGTTGGATGACCGGTTAATTTCCTTCGATCTGGAGCATCCCGAACCCTGGCTGACTTTTGATGCGGTGCTTGAGCGCAGCATCAGCTACACCAGCGGATTGTACTGCCTGCGCATGCTGGATGCTTTTGGCGTGCGCACGGTGAACACCGCCAGGGTGGCTGAAATCTGCGGCGACAAGCTGGTGACGAGCGCCATGCTGAGCCGGGCGGGGGTTCCGCAGCCGCACACGGTGACGGCCTTTACGCCCGAAGCCGCGCTGGATGCCATCGAAGCCTTTGGCTACCCGGTGGTGTT
>DQHW01000048.1:60927-61100 GCA_003524305.1 Anaerolineaceae bacterium | reverse complement strand
TGGGAGAGTAGGTCGTTGCCAAGAGGCTTTTTTCTTTTTTCAATAAACCCCAATAATAATTCAATGATAAATAATCAATGACAAGAGAATGAACTTCTTCTCTGTTATTTGGTTTTAATTTGCAGATTGCCGCTCATTAGCGTTGTCAATCTTTTTTTGGTTTAACCTGCCGC
>DQHW01000048.1:0-60855 GCA_003524305.1 Anaerolineaceae bacterium | reverse complement strand
GCGGCTACTATAAAGTGGCAAATAAAGTGATGGGTTGGCATTTTATTAAGATGAGGGTATAATAGTAACGTTGGAGTAATATCCTCAGTGGATGGTGAAAGAATGGTTGAGAGGTGAAGCGAGAGTAGTTCAAACCGCAACACAATCAAGTTTTCTGACCTTGAAACTGCCGATGGCGCGCCACGCAGTTTTTTTATTTTATTTCCCGGCGAGGGGAGGTGAGAAACCTATGGCTTCAGTTGTTTTACGTCCTAATGAATCACAAGATTCACTGCTGAAACGCTTCCGCAAAAAAGTTGTCAAGAGCGGTGTTCTCAGCACCATCCGAAAGAAGCGTTGGTTTGTTTCCAAAAGCGAAACTCGCCGTGTGGAGAAGAAAAAAGCCATCCGCCGCATCAAACGCCGCCAATTTACCAAGGTCGGCGAATAGTTTAGCAGATCGTTTCCGATCAGCTGGTCAGGAGAAGTATGGCCAAAGAAGAAGATAAGATCCAGGTTGAAGGCGAGATCATCGAAGCCTTGCCCGGTACACAATTCAGGGTAAAGCTGGAAAATGGTATTGTAGTACTTGCATACCTTTCTGGTCGTATGCGCAGGTATTACATCCGCATTCTACTCGGCGATCACGTAAAGGTAGAAATGAGCCCTTACGATCTCACCCGCGGACGTATCGTCTATCGTCAGAAGAAAAACGAACCCATGATGGACGAACCAACCAGATAAAAAATCAGACTCCTGCAAGGGAGTCTTTTTATTTAAATTGCGACAAATCTTATCTAATTCTAGCAATCCTTGAGTAAAATCTAAACGAGGTGAGCAATGAATAGATTCTTTTTGAAAATGTTTATGAGTGTCAACTCGTTTTTGATCCACATCAGTAAGGGTAGGTTGGGCGGCAAACTAGGCACACAGACCATATTGATCATTCATTACGTGGGCAGAAAGACCGGCAAGAAATACAAGGTTCCGATTGCCTACTTTAAAGCAGATAACGCTTATTTTGTGATTGCATCCAATTGGGGCAAAGAAAAGAACGCCGCCTGGTATAACCACTTGAAACATGAACCCAATGTGACCGTTGAAGTAAATGGCGAGATGCTGCCGGTTCGTTCGCGTGAAGCAGTGGGAAAGGAATACGACACCTTATGGGGTGTCGCTGTCTCTCGCCACCCTGACTATCTTCATTATAAAGAGATGACAGCGAGGCATATTCCGATCGTGGTGTTTGAATGCAAAGCTCCCGAATTCTGTTTTTGAATTCGGGAGCTTGTTCTAATTATAATAATATCTATCAGTAAGAATTATAAATAATCAATAAAATATTTTGGGTTTGTATATGTCAGCTCCGATTCAGAAAAGTTTTTAAAATCGAAAATAGAGTCAAAATGGGTTAACACCGATTCCTTATCTACAAAAGATTTGGATTGCGGAGAGAGATAGTCTCTGTAACTCGAATAGCCCCACTCTTGAAGCAATTTAACTAACCCCGCTTTGACAGGGTTCAAGTGGATATATTTTACACATTCTAACAAATAAGCATCATCAAAAACCAGATTAGCCTGGTAACGGCCTTGAAATAGCGGACCAATCCTTTTTTGATCGATGTTGATTGAATTTGTAAAAGAAATCAAGAATGGTTGTAACCCTTTTTGAACAAAGTCGGCGTTTTTGATTTTTACAAGCAAATGATAATGGTTCGGCATCAGGCAATACGCTAAAATAGATGCATTATCTTGCATGTAGTTGACCATTTTATAAATGAAAAATTGATAATTCCTTTCTGAAAAGAAGATCAATTCTTTATTTACCCCCCTATTATAGATGTGGTAAATGGAGTCAACTTCGATTGGAACAATTCTGTTTGGCATAGATTCCTCCCATTATCATCCAAGTGGTGTTATATCTATTTTAGAGCAAGTCCCCGAATTGAACCCAAAAATTCGGGGACTTTTCTTAACTAATTAGAGTAATTCTGTATTTATTGCAAGTTCCCGAACTCTGGTAAAAGAGTTCGGGAACTTGTCCCATTATCACTTGAATAAGTTTATATTATTGAAAGACCCCGAATTCTGTTTCTGTGAATTCGGGGTCTTGTTTGAGTTAATTGTAATTCATCTATTCAGCAGCGGTTTCTTCACCAGGTTTGGTGTAGGCCATGGCTGCCATCTGTTTGTAGAGCTCCCACTTGCGTTTGGCGAACTCACCGGCTTCGTTCATTAGAAGTTCAGCGCGAGCTTCATCGCTTTGCACGAGCATGCGATAGCGGGTTTCATTGTACGCATAGTCTTTGACCGCTATGGATGGTTCACGGCTGTCGAGCTGCAGTGGATTCTTGCCTTCGTCCACCAGAGAAGGATTATAGCGGTAGGTCGGCCACAAACCAGTCTGAGTGGCTAATTTCTGCTGTTCAAGACCCTTCTTCATATCGATGCCGTGAGCAATACAATGGCTGTAGGCAATGATCAATGAAGGGCCGTCGTAGGCTTCAGCTTCAATGAAGGCTTTGAGCGTTTGTTGATCGTTAGCTCCCATGGCAACACTGGCGACGAAAACGTAGCCGTAAGACATAGCCATTAAACCGAGGTCTTTTTTGCCTATACCTTTACCCTTGGCAGAGAATTTAGCGACTGCTGCCAGTGGCGTTGCCTTGGAAGATTGACCGCCGGTGTTGGAATACACTTCGGTATCCAAGACAAGTACGTTTACGTTGCGTCCGCTGGCCAAGACATGATCCAGACCGCCGTAACCGATGTCATAAGCCCAACCGTCGCCGCCCATGATCCAGACACTCTTTTTCACGAGGGCATCGGCAACGCTGATCAACATCTTGGCTGATTTGTTCTTGCTCTTTTCGAGTTTGGCTTTCAAGGCTTCAACACGGGTGCGCTGTTCGCGGATCCCCTTGCCGGTGGTTTGATCTGCATTGAGGATTTCAGCAACAAAGCTGTCACCCAATTCAGCGCCCATGGTGGTGAGCATTTCTTGAGCAAATTCATTTTGCTTGTCGAGGGTCAGGCGCATACCCAAACCGAACTCGGCGTTATCTTCAAATAGTGAGTTGGCCCAAGCGGGTCCGCGGCCTTGATTATTGATTGCCCACGGGGTGGTGGGCAGGTTGCCGCCATAGATGGAGGTACAACCGGTGGCATTGGCGATGATCATGTGATCACCGAATAATTGTGAAGCTAATTTAATGTAGGGAGTTTCACCGCAGCCAGCGCAGGCGCCCGAGAACTCAAACAACGGTTCGATTAATTGTGAGTTCTTAACCGAAGTGGGTTGGAAGAGATCGGGATCAGGTGCAGGCAGAGAGAGGAAGAAGTCCCAGTTTTTGGATTCTTCTTCTCGCAGGGGAATCTGCGGAGCCATGTTGATTGCTTTGCGCAGGGGATTGTTCTTGTCTTTCGCAGGACAGTTCTCAACACACAGGCTGCAGCCGGTGCAGTCTTCAGGTGAGACCTGGATGGTGAATTTCATATCAGGAAGTTCTTTGAACTTGGCATCAATGGATTTGAAGGTGATCGGCGCATTCTCGAGTAAGGCGGGTTCGTAAACCTTCTCTCGGATGACGGCGTGAGGACAGACGAAGGCGCATTTGCCGCATTGAATACAAAGGTCAGATTCCCACACGGGAATTTCCAGCGCGAGGTTGCGTTTTTCCCATTTGGTGGTTCCACTCGGAAAAACTCCGTCTACCGGGAAGGCACTGACGGGCAGTTGATCGCCCTTGAAGGCAATGATGGGGCCAAGAACGTCAACCACGAATTCTGGCGCTTCAGCAGGAACCGGCGGGCGGCGGGTGATCTTGTTGGTGGCGGATTCAGGAACCTTGATTTCGAAGAGATTGGCAAGAGTGTGATCCACGGCGTCAAAGTTTTGTTTGACGACGGCTTCACCGCGTTTGCCATAAGTTTTCTTGATGGATTTCTTGATCTGGGCAATGGCTTCTTCACGGGGCAGAATACCGCTGATGGCAAAGAAGGCGGTCTGCATGATCGTGTTAACACGTCCACCCATGCCAGTCTTGGATGCCACTTCATTGGCGTTCACCATGTAGAATTTCAGTTTCTTGGTGATGATATCTTGCTGAACTTCCTTGGGCAGTTTATCCCAGACTTCTTCCTTGTCGTAAACACTATTAAGGAGGAAGGTTGCTCCGGTGGCTGCATATTTAAGCATGTCGAGCCATTCAAGGAATGAGAATTGGTGGCAAGCCACGAAATTGGCATCGCCATATTCGATCAGGTATGGAGCGCGGATGGAATCGGGTCCGAATCTCAAGTGAGAAATAGTGACAGAACCTGATTTCTTTGAGTCGTAGTAGAAGAAGCCTTGTGCATCGTTGGGAGTATCTTCACCGATGATCTTGATGGAGTTTTTGTTCGCACCAACGGTTCCATCTGAACCCAGACCGAAGAAGACACAACGCACAGTCTTTTCGCTGGCAATGGAGAAACATTCGTCGTAAGGCAAGCTGGTGTGGGTGACATCGTCATTGATACCGATGGTGAAATGGTTCTTGGGTGAGGCTTTGACCATTTCTTCAAAGATACCTTTTACCATGGCGGGGGTGAATTCTTTAGAGCTTAGTCCATAGCGCCCACCAATGATGCGGGGAAGCACCTTGAAGGATGTCTCACCGGATTCCATGGCTTCATTGATGGCAGTAACCACATCCTGGTACAAGGGCTCGCCAATGGAACCAGGTTCCTTGGTGCGATCAAGCACGGCCAGAGTTTTTACAGTGGCGGGCAATGTTTTAATGAAGTCAGACACAGAGAATGGGCGGTAAAGCCTTACATTAACCACACCCACTTTTCGACCTTGTTTATTGAGGAATTTCACGGTTTCTTCAGCAACTTCGGCACCAGAACCCATGATGATGATTACCTCGGTGGCATCGGCAGGACCGGTGTAATCGAAAAGGTGATATTGGCGGCCTGAAATCTTGGCGAACTGATTCATGGCTTTTTGCACGATGGCGGGGGTCTTTAGATAGAAGGTGTTACCCGCTTCGCGCGCCTGGAAGAACACATCAGGATTCTGTGCGGTTCCGCGAACACTGGGGTGTTCTGGAGACATGGCGCGTTTGCGCAGGTCAGTCACCAGTTCTTCATTAATCATTTCGCGAATCTGGTCGTCGTCGATTTTTTCAATTTTGTTGACTTCGTGTGAAGTGCGGAAGCCATCAAAGAAATGGCAGAAAGGCACGCGGGATTCTAATGAAGCGGCATTGGCAATCAGGGCATTATCTTGTGAGGTCTGCACTGAGTCGGAGGCTAAAAATGCAAAACCGGTTTGGCGGGCTGCCATGACATCAGAGTGATCGCCATAAATGGATAAAGCATGCGCGGCAATGGTGCGTGCCGCAACGTGGAAGACAGTTGGAATTAATTCACCGGCAATCTTGTACATATTGGGGATCATCAACAACAGCCCTTGAGACGCGGTAAAGGTGGTTGTGAGTGAACCGGTTTGCAGTGCGCCGTGAACAGCACCGGCTGCGCCGCCTTCTGATTGCATTTCCATTACTGATGGAACGGTTCCCCAAAGATTCTTTTTGCCAGCTGCCGCCCATCCATCGGCGTGTTCGCCCATGTTTGAAGATGGGGTGATGGGATAAATAGCCACCACCTCGGCCAAACGATATGCCACACTGGCAACAGCCTCGTTTGCATCAATTGTGATCAATTCTCGTTTCATTGTTTTTACTCCATTAAAAAAGGTAAGAGGCAAAAAAAAGCCCCTGATTCGCAATCCGGTTGTTCATACATTATAATCCCAAAAAACCCTCGTATGAGGGTAATCTCTTCTAAATTTTGAGGAAAAATGCTATTAATCAGATTAATTGCGGGGGGTTTATTTTAGGTGGTTATAGGCCAGCATTAATACGGCAAGTGTTTTACTGTCGTTTAATTTTCCATCATTGATCAACTCAAGCACCCGGGTAAAATGGAGCTTTTTGACATTGATAAATTCATCAGCATCAGGGTCAAGCGGAGCCGTATATAAACCGGTCGCTAAAAAGCAGTACATATATTCGTTGGCATATCCCGGGCTCATGTAGAAATTACCAAGCGCCTTGATCTCGGTCGCATCCATACCGATTTCTTCCCTGAGTTCTCTTCGGGCGGCCTTCAAGGGGTCTTCATCTTGTTCGATTTTGCCTGCAGGCAGTTCAAGCAGGGTTTTTCCTGCGCCAATTCGGTATTGTTCAACAAAATAAATATTGCCTTCAGAATCCAAGGGCAGCACGGTGATGGCGTTTTGAATATCGACCAATTCATAGGTTTTAGTCTTTCCATCAGGAAGAGGAAGATCAATATTTTTGACCTTAAATAGCTTGGCATTAAAAACGGTGCGGGTGTTGTTTTCTGAATTATTCATGGAATATTCCTCACTTAAATTATACTGGCGGGTGAGTTACCCGCCAGTTATTCAGAAATAGAATTAGCTTATGGAATTTGAAGAACTTGACCAACCGTGATGATTGAATTGGCAGGCAATCCATTGGCAGCAAAAATGGTGTTCGGATCTGCATCGCCATACCAGCAGGCAATTCCACCAATTGTGTCGCCAGCGCGAACTGTGTATGTGGCCGGGTGGGCATTGCGAGCGCGGCCTGCACCAAATGATCCGGATTGTGGAATTTTTATGATGGTTCCAGCATAGGGCTGAGAATTTGCATTCATACCGTTGAGGCTGAGCAAATCCGCGGGGACGACATCAAAACGTCGGGCTAAACACCAAAGGTACTCGCCAGCCTGGATGGTATAAGTTGCAGGGCGGCCGGGAGTGGGAGTTGGATAACTTATTTGTGTGGGTGAGGCAGTTGCCAGGCTCATCGGGGTGGACGTGGATGCAGACGGTAATAATATAGAAGAGGTCGGGGTTGTTTCACCGCCTACAGCCAAGGTAGTCGATGGCGTGGGAGTCTCAAATGAAAAAGATGGTGTGCTGGTGGCAGCCGAAGGAAAACTGGTGTCTTTGGTGGACAAGGCCATGGCAGTTTGAGTCTGTTTGAGAATATCAGCCATGATCTGAGGTTGTGTCGCCACAGGGAAGGGTATCTCGCTGCTCGTAGATGTTGCAACAATGACTTCAGACGTGGGTGATGTAGTGGCAGGCCTTGCGCAAGCAGAAAAAAGCATGGCAACCATTATTAGTGCGACCAATAACCCAATAGTTTTTTTATTCATCTTGAATCTCCTCATCCAGTTACGATATCAGGTTTGCTTTAAATGTAATAATTTTTGCCACCATGTCTGGATTTTCAAATGGCAGCGTATCGATTATTCGGCGTCAAGCAAGCCCATCAACGTAATATGTTGCATAACTCGTGCCAGAACCAGAACTGCTTTTTATGCTTGAATCATAAATAGGTACACAGAACAATGATATTGTCGGCTATTTATGTACGAAATGTAAGAAAATCATCAATATTTCATTAGAGTCTGCATATTACTATTGACATTCCAATTTTAAACGCACTACAATTATGCTATGGAATATAAGGACTATTACAAGGTACTGGGTGTTGAACGTAACGCATCTCAGGAAACCATCAAAAAAATCTATCGTAAGCTGGCGATGAAATATCACCCTGATCAAAACCGGGGTAACAAGCAGGCAGAAGAAAAGTTCAAGGATATTAATGAAGCCTACGAGGTGTTGAGCGATCCCAAGAAACGGGAGCGCTATGACCAATTGGGAACATCCTACTCGCAATGGCAGAACCAGGGCGGGGCGCAGGGTGGTTTCAACTGGGATGATTGGGTGACCAACCAGCAACGTGGACGCGGCGCCTCAGTGGATATGAACGACTTTGGCGGCTCTTTTGGCGGTTTTTCTGATTTTTTCAGTGCCATTTTTGGCGGCATGTCGGGTGCAGGCAGGACGGTAGCCAGGCAGCCGGCAAAACCCTCTGCGATTGAACAGAAGGTTCAAATTACAGTGAACGAATCGTTCACTGGCACCCAGCGTCAATTCCAGATCGGCGACCGCAAGATTGAAGTTAAAATTCCAGCCGGGGCTGTCACAGGCACAAAAGTCCGCATGGCTGGGGCAGTTCCATCCACCACCTCCGCGCATAAAGCAGATATTATCCTCATTATTGAGATTCTGCCTGATGCGCGTTACACGCTTCAAGGTGTGGATCTGACCACCGAAGTGAAAGTGGATTTGCTCACGGCTGTTTTGGGCGGTTCTGCAACAGTGTCTACACTCTCTGGCGATGTGAGGTTGACCATTCCGGCTGGCACACAGCCCGGTCAAAAAATCAGGCTTGCCGGACGTGGTTTACCAAAATTGAAAGTCAACAAGGAATTTGGCGACCTTTATGCTGTAATCAAGGTTGAAATTCCACGCAAACTAAGCGATAAACAACGTAAAAAATTTGAAGAACTGAAAGGCTTATAGGTAAGCAGGAGTCAAGCATGAAAAAGTTAACAACAATTGTCATATCCATTTTGTTTCTTCTCGGGCTAATGGCCTGTCAATTTTCTCCGAACATTGATTTTTTTGATAAGAAAACGACCCAGCCAGCATCAGTGGTCGTTGTGACCCCAACTGCCCAGCCCTCTTATTCTGGCGGCACCATCGGAATCAGTGATTCTGTTTTATCTGACATTTTTGATCGGGTGAACCCCGGGGTGGTGTCAATTTTCATCTCCTCTGACCAGGGGCAAGCTTCTGGGTCTGGATTTGTGTATGACACCGAAGGTCACATTATCACCAACTTCCATGTTGTCGATGGCGCAAACTATATTGAAGTTGATTTTCCGAGCGGGTTAAAAGCTGAAGGTACAATCCTTTCTACTGACCTCGATTCGGATATTGCAGTAATAAAAGTCAACGTCCCTGCAGACCAATTGGTTCCCATTCCATTGGGTGATTCTGATGCTCTCAAAGTCGGGCAATTGGTCGTGGCAATCGGCAATCCGTTCTCGACCTTTTCGAGCACGATGACCATGGGCATCGTCAGCGCCAAAGGGCGCATCCTTGATTCCATCCGGACCGATGCAGACCAAAACTCCTTTACGGCTGGCGATATTATTCAAACAGATGCCACTATCAATCCGGGTAATTCGGGCGGACCGTTGTTGAATCTTAATGGCGAAGTGATAGGCATTAACCGCGCCATCCAAACCTCGGGCACGACTTCTGATGGATCGCCGGTGAACAGCGGCATTGGTTTTGCCGTCTCGATCAATATCGTCAAAAGGGTTCTTCCCACCTTATTGTTGGGCGAGAAGTATGACTATCCATATATTGGTATTTCAAGTTCACCTTATGACTTCACCCTGGCAGAATACCGTGCACTTGACATAAGTCAAACCAGCGGCTGCTATATTACTTCAGTGACTGCAGGCGGACCGGCGGAACAGGCCGGGTTGCAAGGCGGAACAAATCCCACCGAGATTCCGAATTTGTTTTCTGGCGGAGATTTGATCATCGCTGTGGATGGAAAATCTATAATTTCTTATGGTGACCTTATCAGTTATGTATTTACCCATAAGTCGCCTGGCGATCAAATAACTTTATCCATCATTCGTGATGGAAAACAAATGGAGGTGCCCCTGACACTTGGGAAACGCCCGTAAGGGCAGTTGAGTTCTTTATCAATTGAGGAGGTTTTCATGTTTACGGAAACAAGTTTGCGGAACATCCGTGATTTTTCTGCGGACTTTCCAGTGGTGAGTGTTTATCTAAACACCGAACCCGCCCTGGGCAACGCAGAAACCCACCGACTTAGGTTGCGCAACATGCTTAAGGAATTACCCCTCGAAAACGAGATTCACAAGATTGAAGAATTCTTTGCACATCGATATGATTGGTCTGGGCGTGCTGTGGCTGTATTCTCATGCGTCCAGGCTGATTTTTTTGAGTTTATCCCCTTATCCATTCCGGTAAAAGACTTCATCAAAATAGCCTCCAAACCAGAGATTGATCCGCTTGAAGATTTGCTTCAAGATGTCAATCATCTTGGCGTCGTGCTGGTAGATCAGCAAGGCGCCCGCTTGTTTTACTACAATATGGGTGAGATGGTTGAACAGGAAGGAATTGTTGGAGAAGAGACCAAACATGTTAAGTCGGGCAGTTCCACATCTTCACATGGGTTGCGCGGAGGATCATTTGATGGTGCTCGCAATGAAAAAGAAAAAGTTGGCCGTAACTTGCGTCATATCCGCGAATTTGCTGAAAAGTTCTTCAGGGCTCATAAAATCAAAAAGATTATGATCGCTGGCAGCGAAGACAATGTTGCCCAATTCAAAAACGGATTACCGAAAGAATTACAGAATATGATTGCCGGCACTTTTTCATTGAGTATGACCGCCACTCATGCAGATGTTTTAAGTAAAATCCTGCAGGTCAGTAAACAAACATAAATGTGATACACGAAATTTAATCAAGAGCCCGAATTCAATGCAGAATTCGGGCTCTATTCTTGCTCGTAGTGGTAAATGTTATTTGAGGTTATTGATCAAGAGCAGCAGGTTGGAATAGATGGTTTCAAGATCAGCCAGTGATTGGTCAGGGGCAGTTTCAAGATTAGCCTGGGCTTCTTCAATTTTGGTTTTGAATCCAGAAAGCGAATCGGGATCCAGACCGGCTTTCTCAAGTTCGGTCAGGTCGGCTGCCACAAAACTAAGCGCCTGCCTGGAAGAAGCTGTATCAAGTTTGGATAAGGATGCTCGGGCCCCATTGACGTCAGACTGAAATTTGTAAATAACTTTTAAAAGTTCAGTTTTGGCCAAAAGTGTGGTCTGTGCTTCGATGGTGGCCTGTGCATTTGCAAGATTTTCATTTGCTGTGATGAGATCAGCATTGGCTGCGTCAAGTGAGGTTTGCAAAGTGGCAGCTTTTTCAGCAGCGGTCACGGCAGAAGCAGTCATTTCAGCCTGGGCAGATGCAAATTCTTGCGCTTTAGGTTGGTACACCACGAACCAGGTCAGCAGTGCGCCAACCAGGAAAAATACGATGGCCACAATTACCCAGGGTAAGACGCGGTCAACCAATCCTTTTTTGGGGGCCGGGGTGGAGACGACCTCAACCACCGGTTTAGTCTCAACTTCTTTTTCGGCGGGTCTGTCTTCCGCTTGTACGTTATTTTCAGGATCCATTTTGTTTTTTCCTTTCGTCAACCATAATCTACTTATTTAAGTATAACGCCTAAAAACGATTCAACAAACCCTATTTCCATTGGTCGGGTTATAATCCAGAATATGGATTCCACAACTGACGCAGTATCAATTGATAACAAACAAATTGCCAGGGCTTCTGGCACGATCATGTTTGCCTTTATCATCGGGCAGGCTTTCAGCCTGATTTCGGGCATGTTAATTTCCTGGAAGTTCGGCACAGGCATGGAGTACGATGCCTTTATTGCAGCAAACAGGTTCCCTGATATTCTTTACCAATTGGTTGCGGGTGGAGCGCTGGCTTCGGCATTCATTCCCACCTTTACGGCATTGCTCTCAAAAGGCGAACGCACAAAGGGCTGGCAACTGGCATCTGCTGTCATCAACCTGGTGACACTGGTTCTATTTGTAGTTGGATTGATGTCATTCATTTTTGCTCCCTGGATAGTGACCCATATTCTGGCACCAAAGTTCACAGATTTGATTCAAATTCAACTGACCATCAATCTTCTTAGAATTCAACTTCTCTCGCCCATTATTTTTGGCATCAGCGGATTATTGATGGGAATTATTAATTCTCATCAAAGCTTCTTATGGCCAGCACTGGCACCAGCCATGTTTTCGGTTGGAAAGATTATTGGAGTGCTCTTTCTTGCTCCCACCATGGGCATAAATGGTTTGGCCTGGGGTGTTATTGCCGGTGCTTTAATGCATGGGTTAATTCAAGTTCCAGCCTTGTTAAAATTACCCGAGAGAAAGTATTCTTTCATTTTAAGCCTCAAAATGCAAGAAGTGCGCGAAGTACTCAGGTTAATGGGGCCGCGTGTTCTTGGGGTTGCATTTGTGCAGTTAAATTTTCTGGTTAATATCCAAATCGGGTCAGGCTTGCCCGTTGGTAGTATTGTAGCCATTAATATTGCTTTTACATTGATGATGATCCCTGAAATTGCCATTGCCCAATCCATGGCGATTGCAGCCCTGCCCTCTTTTTCAAAACAAGTTGCAAGCGGCAAATTGACCGACATGCGATCTTCTCTTTCATCTCTATTAAGGGGTTTATTGTTTCTGGCGATACCAGCTTCTCTGGGATTAATGATATTGCGGACGCCAATGATTGCCATTATCTACCAGCACGGTATCTTTGATTCACATTCCACTCAATTGGTAGCCTGGGCGCTGCTTTTCTATGCTGCAGGTTTGGTGGGACATTCCGTGGTGGAAGTGGTTTCGCGCGCCTTCTATGCACTGCATGATACTAAAACCCCGGTCTTTGTGGGTATCATTATGATGAGTCTAAATGTTGGATTAAGCCTCCTCTTTTCTTCTTTCTTCGCCAGGTGGGGATGGATGCCACACGGTGGGCTGGCGCTTGCGAATTCTCTGGCAACTTTCCTTGAGATGGGAGTGCTGCTCTTCTTCATGCGTCGAAAACTTTCGGGCTTGGAAGGCAGCAAAGTGTTTGATGGCGTGGTGAAAGCCCTGGTTGCCGGCGGTATGATGTCACTGGCGCTTTGGGGTTGGTTGGAACTGACATTTCAGATATCTATATGGATGGTTGCCCTGGGTGGTATTGCAATCGGTGTTCTGGTTTACGGTGCAGCATTGTTCATCCTGCGTGTTCCTGAGTTAAAAATGGTCCTTGAATTAGCCTCCAGATATGTCTCACGCTTGGGAGGCAGAAAAGCGGGGAAGGGATGACCTTGATACTTCGTCCGGCGACCAAAGAAGATGCAGCAATCGCATCTGTATTGCTGGCTGAAACCAACGGTGAATTTGGTGTGGCTGTGCTGGGGCTTGGCAGACTTGATCTCCAACTTTCTGCTTTGAAACAATGGTTTGTTGATGCAGGAAATCGATTCAGCTTTCAATGCACAACTATTGCTGAAAAAAACGGCATCGCAGCAGGATTATTATTGGCCTTTCAGGGGTCAGAGTTGGCTGCGCTTGAGTTTGGCTGCGCCAGGCGTATCTTTTCCATCTACGGCTTGTTTGGTACGATAAAAATGATCTGGTTGAATAAATCCCTGGCGGGTAACAAAGAAGCCGAAAAAGGTGAATACTTGATCGCCCACCTGGCTGTGGATGAACACTTCAGACGCCAGGGGATTGCACAGGTACTGCTTGAAAGAGCCGAGATGGACGCATTATCTTTGGGATTATCGAAATTGGTACTGGAGGTTGAGATACCCAATCAAAAGGCCATTGCTCTTTATCGCAAAGCTGGTTTCGAAGTAATAAACACTGTTTATTTTAAAGATAAAATGGCCAGGTTTAAATCCCCCGGTTTTTATAAGATGTTGAAAAACCTCTAAGGAGCATTCTGATGCAAAAAAATTCCGGTCAAGAATTCATGGTTAATTCTCGTTACGAGCATCTCAGCCCTGCCCCGCAAGACGGAGGGCTGATTCCCCAACCGCCATTGGAACTGCCAGTACCGGATGATGTCGAACTTATTCCGCTGCCTGCGCACGAGACTTTAACCCTTCCCCCCATGGACCTGCGTACCGCGGTGGAAACTCGCCGAACTATCCGAAAATACGCTGAAGAACCTTTCACACTTGAAGAAACAGCTTATCTTTTGTGGGTATCTCAGGGTGTGAAAAAAGTGTCACCCAGGCCCGCCACTGCACGGACGGTACCTTCCGCTGGGGCAAGGCATGCATTCGAAACTTATCTACTGGTCAACCGTGTGGAAGGGCTTGACCCCGGCCTCTACCGCTACATGGCGATTGAGCAGGGGCTTGTAAATTTGAATGCCGTCGTAGACATCTCAGTCCAACTGAAACAGGCTTGCCTCGATCAGCCGCAGCTCGAGAACTGTGCAGCAGCCTTCATCTGGGTGGCTGTGGTGGAGCGTATGTATTGGCGTTACGTTGAGCGAGGCTACCGCTACCTGCACCTGGATGCCGGGCACATTTGTCAGAACCTGGCTTTGGGCGCCGAACAGATAGGCGCGGGCATCTGTCCGATCGCGGCTTTTGATGACTTGAAACTGAACTCGGCACTTGGTCTGGATGGCGAAGAGCTGTTCGTGGTTTACCTGGCAACGGTAGGGAAGAAAGCAGTGAATAGAGAATAGAGAATTGAGAATTGTAAGTTTTATTAATTGTTACTTAAATATACAGCGTTTATTATAGATCCTTGTTTTTGAATTTGACTGCGGCTAACGGAAATAGAAATGCAATAAGTAACATTCAAATTAGTTCATATTCCGTTTGAAGTTATGATTAGTAATAATCGGGTTTTGGTATGTAGAGAATTATTTCACCACCCCATCCACTGACCATCAAAAGAGTATGAGCAGGCCCCAAGTTGAACTGAAATATACGCAATAAAAACTATAATATTTATCCAGTTAAGCCTTGTGTTCGCCTGATTGATGAATATAAAAAAGACACGGCTCTAAAAGTCGTGTCTTAGTATGATAAATAAACATTGTTTACTTAGCCAGGATTTTGGTCATCTCAATGAATTTCTGAGAAAGGGTCTTGGTTTTGGAAATTACATCATCGATTGGCACTGCGACCATTTCGGTGCCCTGGAGTGCGGTCATCACGTTGGTTTTACCGGCCAGTAGAAACTCGACAGCCGTAACACCAAAACGGGTGGCCAGCATGCGATCAAACGCAGAAGGTTTTCCGCCGCGCTGGATGTGCCCCAAAATTGTGACTCGGGTGGAAAAGCCGATATCCATGGCTTCAAGCTTTGCCGCCAAATCGAGTGCATGCGGTTCATAGCCTTCAGCCACCACAATGATGGCATGTGATTTTCCGCGGCGATAAGATTCTTCAATGGCTTTGGCGACTTCTTCTGGTGCGGTTTTGTACTCAGGGATGAGCACAAGTTCAGCCCCGCAAATGATACCAGCCTGGATGGCCAGGTAACCTGAAGCGCGGCCCATGGTCTCAATCAAAAATGCGCGGTTGTGAGATGAAGCTGTGTCGCGGATTTTGTCGATCGCATCCACGATGGTATTGAGCGCGGTATCCACACCAATGCACATATCGGTGCCGTAAATATCATTGTCAATACTGGCGGGCACGCCCACAACGGGGATGCCCTTGGCAACCAGTTTCTGAGCGCCGTTCAATGAGCCGTCACCACCTGCCACGATCAGGGCATCCATGCCGGCGTTGTTGATCTGCCGAATAGCCTCACGCTGACCGCTTGGTTCACGGAATTCCAGGCTGCGTGCGGTTTGCAAAATAGTGCCGCCGCGCTGTAAAATTCCGCTTACATCGCGAACACCCATTTCATGGAACTTGCCGTGAATCAGACCTTCAAATCCACCTTCAATACCTAACGTCTTAATGCCATGGGCTGCACAAGTACGTACGACCGCCCGAATAAACGGGTTCATTCCAGGGGAATCTCCTCCGGAGGTCATTACACCGATTGTTTTTATTGTTGATTCTTCCATTTTACTTTCCTAATAATGACTAGACGATTTCGACCTGCACGTTTTCAGGGCCGACCAATTCTACCAGCTTATTTAACAATTCGGTATTGGCTGCCGTAGTATCGTTAGGAAAATCAAGCAGGTGTTTTCTACCCTGCTCAAAGATTAAGAAACAATAGCGATCCTCGCCCGGGAAGGAGTTAAGCAATCCATGTACCCTGCGCATACGGCGGACATCCCTCTCTTTTTCGCCGCTGGCCTTGATGGTGACTGTGATCAATTGTTTTTTGTTTTTGGTGGCATTGCGGTATGGATTGGAAAACTCAGGCGGCACAATGGCTTGGGGCTTATCCTTGTTTTCCACGATGGAAACAGCATCACCTTTTTCAGGTGTGATTTTCACTTCTACAGGTGCCTCTTTAGGCTCAACCGCCTTGACAGGTTCTATCGGTGTGGCAACTGCTTGTGTTTTCACCGCACCGGTAAAACTGATCGGCGTTGTAGTTAGCGATGGCTTTGATTCAACAGGTGGTGCTTTTAATTCAAAAGGCTCGTTCATTTCGGGCGGCGTGGCCAGGTGCCAGTCATCTGGCAGCATAGGCATTTCAGGTACTTCCGGCATCAGAGGATCAACACCCATTTCTGCGTGTGGCATTTCAGGTTCGAGGCTGCTTGTTTCGACAGCCGTGTTCAAAGCGAGTTCTTCGGCTTCGCGCATTTCATCCGTTACATCTTCGAGCCGGATGGCCCTGATCGTATCCACCAAAATCTTGGGGTCGCCCGACGCAGAATCCACTTTGCCGTCGGCAATGATCACGGTCTCCAATTGCATCAGCAGACTGAATTTATCCCACACTTTGGGGAAGATCACCAGTTCAATCGGCCCTTGCAGATCTTCAACGGTGGCAAAAGCCATCGGGTTGCCATTCTTGGTGGTCAGTGTGCGCATGCGTGTTATCAGACCTGCCACTGTCACCCTGGTTTGATGCGCCACTTCAGCCAATTCAATGGACGAATGGCTGGCATTGAGCCGAATATAGGGCAGGTAGGGGGTGATGGGGTGGTCAGACACGTAAAGCCCAATCAGCTCTTTTTCCCATTCAAGTTGTTCGCGCCGGTCAAGCAGCATGCCTTCAGGCAGGTGGATGTCATCCGCAATTCCGCTAGCTTCGCCGAAAATGCTCAACTGTCCGCTTTCGGCGGCTTTGAAATGGCTGTTGCTGATCGAGATCATGCTGTCCATCACTGCCAGCAGGGCCTTGCGTGGGCCAAAACAATCCAGCGCACCCACACGGATCATGCATTCCAGACTGCGCTTGCCCACCCGGTGCAGGTCTACACGGCGGATGAAATCGTTCAAATCTTTAAACTTGCCTTCAGCCCTGGCGGATAAAATCAGATCAACGGGGTCTTTGCCCACGTTCTTGACTGCACCCAGGCCAAAACGGATGGCGGATTTATCGCCGGGGATGTCTTCTATGGTGAAATCCCAACCACTCGAACAGACATCCGGTGGCAGCACTTCAATGCCCATGCTGCGGCAATCTGCTGAATAGAAGGCCACCTTTGAGGCGTCGCTCTTGGAGACCGAAAGCAGGGCGGTCATGTATTCAACGGTATAGTGAGTTTTAAGATAGGAGGTTTCCACAGCAATCACACCGTAATCCGCGGCATGACTCTTGTTAAAGCCGTAGCGGGCGAAGTTTTCCCACTCTGTGAAAATGGCCATTGCGATGGATTCTTCGATGCCCTTCTCGCCGGCGCCTTTGACGAATTTGATTTTGTGTTTCTCAATTTCGGCAGCCAGTTTCTTTGAAATCGCCTTGCGGAAATCATCTGCATCAGCGGCGGTGTAACCGGCCATACCCATCACTGCCAACATCAATTGTTCCTGGTAAATGGGGATGCCGAAGGTCTCCGAGAAGAACTCTTCCATCTTCGGGTGGCGGTAGGTGACCTCTTCTTCATGGTGCAGGCGTTTGATATACGAGGGGATGAATTCCATCGGTCCGGGGCGGAAGAGAGCCACCATGGCGATAATATTTGAAAGATTTTCAGGCTTCATTTGGGTGATGTAGCGGGTCATGCCGTTGCCTTCCAGTTGGAAGACACCGGCGGTGTGTCCGCGGCCAAGCACTTCAAAGGTTTCTGCATCATCCAATGGAATGTTGTGCAGATTCAAGATCACGCCATGCCTGTCTTTGATCAGGTCGCAGGCGCGCTGCATGATGGTGAGGGTAGAAAGACCCAAGAAGTCCACTTTAAGCAGGCCGAGCTTGTCAACGATCTTCATCTCGAACTGCGTGACTGTCTTGATCGGGGATTCCTCCGAGCCACTGGTGGGGCGGTGCAGCGGAATATACTCCACCATCGGAATATCGGTGATCACCACCCCGGCTGCATGCGTGCCGGCGTTACGCGCCACGCCTTCCATGCGGGCGGCAGTGTCAATCAGGTCGTGCATGTAGTCAGATTCGTTGTAAATGGCGCGGAACTGGTCTGAAGCTTCAATGGAATTGAGCACCGTGACAGGTTTATCTTGAATCACCGCCGGTACGGCTTTGCTAACCCGGTCCACTTCAGAGAGGGGAATATCCATTACGCGGCCAACGTCGCGCAGTGCAGCGCGCGCGCCCAACGTGCCAAAGGTGATAATCTGTGCTACTTTATCCGCGCCGTATTGACGGGCACAGTATTCCATGATCAGTGCGCGCTTGTCGTCTTGAATATCGAGGTCGATATCCGGCATCGAGATACGGTTGGGGTTCAAGAAACGTTCAAACAAGAGTCCGTGGCTGAGGGGTTCGATCAGGCTGATTTGGAGCGAGTAAGCCACAATCGAGCCGGCGCCAGACCCACGCGTGTTGTACCAGACATTGTTTTCTCTTGAAAAACGACACAAGTCCCAGACGATCAAGAAATAGGCGTCAAAGCCCATGGTATTAATAATGCCAAGTTCATAATTGAGACGGTCGCGGATTTCGGGGTTATCTGCTTTGCTGCCATATTGGATTTTCAACCCTTCTTCGCACAGCTTGCGCAGATAGGTTTCTCCCGTAAATCCATCCGGAACGATGAATTGGGGTAGATGGTAGCCCTTTTTGATAAGGTCCACATTGCAGCGGTCGGCGATCAGCAGCGTGTTGCTGAGTGCATCCGGCATCTCGGGGAAGAGCGCCGCAATTTCTTCCGGCGAGCGCAGATAGTATGAGTCACCCGTCATGCGCATACGGTTGGTGTCGCTCACCAGCGACCCGGTTTGGATGCACAACATGATATCTTGCAGGCGGGCATCAGAGCGGTCGATGTAGTGCACGTCATTGGTGGCGATATATTTGGCGTTGTAACGTTTACCGAGATCCACCAGGGTTTTATTGAGGGCGGGCAGTTCGGCAATATCGTGACTTTGTAGTTCGACAAAGAAATTATCCGCGCCGAAAACGTTGTAATACCAATCCAGCATTTCGCGGCCTGCCTCGGCGCCTTTGTGCAGAATAGCCCGCGGAACTTCGCCAGACATGCACGAGGTGGTGGCGATCAGCCCTTCAGAGTGGGCAGCCAGAAATTCATGATCCACGCGCGGATAGTAATAGAAGCCTTCCAACTGGGCGGCGCTGGCGATCTTGAGCAGGTTCTTGTAACCCGTCTCGTTTTCGGCCAGCAGCAGCAGGTGGAAGGAATGTTTGTCTTTTTGAGAATCGCGGTCGGTCATGCGCCGGGCGGCCACGTAGGTTTCAAGGCCGATGATCGGTTTGACCCCGGCATCTTTGGCAGCCGAATAAAACTCGATCACACCAAACATCGTTCCGTGGTCCGTGATGGCCACGGAATCCATGTTCATTTCTTTAACCTTGGCTACCAGCTTCTTGATATTGCTGAAGCCGTCCAACAGGGAATATTCAGTGTGAACGTGAAGATGAGCAAAAGATGACATGGCGGGGGTTGCACTCCAAAGGCTACAAATAAATCTGATTCATTATAGCATTTTGAAAATCGGGTTAGCCTTAATATTGTTTTTTGCCCAAGTTATTTTAAGGTGGGAGTTGATGTAAAATTCCCGGTTTCTTCAAGAAACCGGGAATCTGGGGTCTAGTTATGGTCATTTTTCGGTTATATAAAACTCCAACACATCGCCTTTGTCGCGGGCTATAGATAACCCTCACCCCTGCCTACTACTCGCCACTTTGTGGCTCGGGTACGCAAATTTCGCGCCCTCTCCCAAGCTTGGGAGAGGGGAAAATACGGTAATTCATAAGTTCAATAAATTCGGGGAGAGGGCAGAAAACATTCTGTTTCATTTCATATGAAAGATTATTTTATTGTTGTTTTTCAGGAGTATAAAACTCCAGCACGTCGCCTTTATCGCGGGCCAGCACGTTTGCAGGTGAGCGCAGCAGCCAATAAACCATCCACAGGTCGCCGCAAGCCCCGCTGGTATTCAGCACCAGCATCCACACCAATGGGCTCATCCACCAGACTGGCAGCACGAACATCAGCGACACGCAGATCACCGTGATGCCCACCAGCGGCGCCATCCCGGTGATCAGGTATTGCCCTTTCGGTAAAAACCAGTCAGGTGCGGCAGCATAGGCGTAAAAACCCTTGAAGGCAAACAACGGACGGGTTTTGGTGAAGATCCAGAAGCACAACCCATGAAAACCTTCGTGCACAACCAGCATAACCACAATCACGATTACCAGTGTGAACAGCGAGAGCAAGGCTTCGCCAATATTGCCTGAAGAAAACGAGAAATTCATACTGCCGGGGTGGATTAAATTTGCCAATCCTGCATATCCAATCCAGGAAGCAATTAACAGGATCAAGCCAAACAAGTTCACCAGGATCAGGTTCCTGGTTTGGCGTAAATCCAGGGTACGGGCAAGGGTGTATCTTTCAGGAAGTGTTTTGGTGGCTGTTGTTTTCATAAGGTAATTATAGTGGTGTTTGGATATAATTAAATACATAAACTCGGAGGCAGCCATGAGACCACGACGCGCTTTATTATACGTACCGGGAAATGACTTAAAGAAGATTAACAAGGCCGCTGGTCTGGATGTGGACGGGGTAATCCTCGATCTCGAAGATGGCGTCGCCGCCAATCGCAAAGACGAAGCCCGCGCTGTTATCTTCGATGCTTTGAAAAACGTGGATTTTGGACGCTCCGAACGACTGGTGCGCATTAATCCTTTTTACACGCAGCGTGCCGAGCACGACCTTGCTGCTGTGCTGCCCGGTAAACCTGATGCCATTGTCATCCCCAAAGCCAATTCAGCCGGCATCATCAAAGAGACCGATCGCTTGATCACTGCCGCCGAATCCGCCATGGGGTTTGCACCCGGCAGCATCGGCATCATTGCCCTGATCGAAAGCGGAACCGCGTTTATCAATTTAGCGGCAATTTGCGCAGCCAGTCCGCGCCTTCAAGGGTTGATCCTCGGCGCGGAAGATCTTTGCGCCGACACCGGCATTACCCGAACTTCTGCTGCATATGAGCTACTTTTTGCGCGTAGTGCATTGGTGATGCACGCGGCGGCTTTTGGTTTGCAGGCTATTGATATTGTGCAGACCAATTTTACCAACACTGAACTGCTTCAAGCCGAGTGCCAGACAGGCTCCGAGCTTGGTTTCACCGGCAAACAGATCATCCACCCCGCCCAGGTGGAGATCACCCAGGCAGCCTTTACACCTTCAGCGGAAGCCATAGAGAAGGCACAGAAGATCATGGAAGGCGCTCAAATAGCCCAGGCGGATGGCATGGGTGCCTATAGTTTGGATGGAGAGATGGTGGATTTACCAGTGGTCAAACGCGCTGAAACCATTGTGGCGCGCGCTAAAGCGGCGGGGTTGATCACCTGATCTTAACGAGGATTGAATAAAGCCATCCACCCGAGGTAGATGCCAACAAAAGACGCCATCAGGAGGATCAGCGCAAAGAAAAATAGGCGCAATGCTCTGGTTTTGCCGGCTGCCGGGGTTTTACCTGATGGGATGTTCACCGCGATCATGCTGAGATTATCTGTTGCGCCGCGTTGGTAAACCAACAGCTTCATAGCCTCAAGCGCGGTGTCAAGGTTCGGATTTTTTAACAGGGTCACGATTTCGCTTTCTTGAACCAAATCAGAAACACCGTCACTGCACATAAAGAGTTGATCTCCGGCTTCCAGCATCATCCCCTGCAAGTTCTTTTCGGGGTGCTCGCCAAACATCAGGCGTGAATCGACGTCAGGCGCCGTCTCAGAACCGACGTATCTCTTGATAACGTGTGCGTTCGGGTGCCCTTTAAAATCTTCCCGTGTGATCAACCCGGCTTCGAGCGCTTCTTGCAGCCAAGTATGGTCCACACTGATCTGGTGGATGCGACCTTTTCTGATCAGGTAAATCCTTGAGTCGCCAACATTGGCGATAAAGAGGCGTCTGCCAAATATCCATGCACAGACGGTCGTAGTGGCCATGCCCCTTAGGTCATCCGAGGCCTGGGCGGTATTCCACACCAATTCGCTGGCGGATTGAATCGCGTTTGAAAGCTGAATCATTGGCGATGAACCATCCGTGGCTTCAATTTCAGCCGTAATCTGGTCTACAGCCAGGCGTGAAGCAGTTTCTCCACCCAGGTGGCCGCCTACCCCGTCACATAAGACACAGAGCAGTGATTCAGGTACCAATTCTGAAGCCGGATCAAAGGCAGTGATGGCTAGAGAGTCTTCGTTGTGGTCTCTGACGATGCCCTGGTCGGTCAAAGTAGCATATGGAAGGTGTGATTTGCTCGACCTTTTCATTCTTCTTCCTTGAATGGTTCCACTTTTAATTTACGCGGATTGCTTTGATAAATCTCAAAGCGGTAGATAATGGCGCCAAATTGTACCTGGTCACCATGTTCAAGTCGGGCGCCGTATTGCGAGACGGGAGCATAATTAAGCCATGTGCCTGAACCTGAACCTTCGTCAAAAAGTTTAAATTGATCCTGATCCAGCCGGGAAATTCGTGCGTGCAGCGGACTGATCATTGGTGTGGCAAAAACCACCCTGGCTTTTTTGGCATCACTGCCAAAAGTTACGTTTCCTTCGCCTAATGGAATTTCGGCAGGAAAGTTGGTTTGCCCTTTGGATGCAGAGAGCAGAACCAGTCTGGCGGGTGCCAATCCAAGGCCGGGGATGTGAGGCCACTGATTTTTTTCTGCAGCAATGTTAGGATGCAGGATTTCATTTTCAATCATCACTGGTTGGGTTAGCGGGTCTTCCAACCGGTGTGTTTTAACTTTCTTGGTGGCGCGATTGTTACGTAATGCTCTTAAAGCAAGCAAAACCAGCAATACCCCGGCAGCAGCGATCACCACGAAGAGGGCTATTGTTGGTGCGGTAAATACTGACAATGTTTTTTCAAACCAGGATTTCGGCTTGGGTTGAACATTCACATCCACACTGAGTTCAACAGTTTGGACGATAAAGCCGGCAATGTCTTCAATGCTCGCGCTGATCACATGTGTACCAGTTTGATCTATTTTGCTGATATCCCACTCGAATGTTCCAAATGGGGCGGAGGTGTTTTCATCCACCATCATGTTATCAACGAATAAACGACTGTAAACAAGATCGCGTTTTAGCCCGTCAGGGAATTCGATCATGATCTCAAGTGGAACAACATCAGGGGTCAGTACTGAATCTTTAGGTTTGTCAGTAACCGTCCAGGTGCGCTCTACCTCTGCCGGAGGCGAGACAAAAATGGCATTGGGAGAGGTCACATCAAGTTTAAAACCTTTAGGTTCAGACTCGATTACGGATTGTCCCTGCGTGATTCTCACCGCAACCGAAAAATTTCCACTGTCGTTGATAGTGGTGCGATAGACAGCCTTATAAATATACGTCAGGGAATCAAAATATAACCCAAGGTCTGGCAGATCTTCCTGACCGGTGAAAACCACGAACTGACCGCTGGTTTCATCCGCGGCCTGGATTAAGGGTTGTGCCAAAGGGTCGGTGGCGTAGGATTGCGGACCAGCCAGCAGAACAAACAGCCGTACATTGCCCAGTTTGGCTCTACTGATGATATCTGCCAAGCCGGCGGCCTCATCTTTTGTGGGCAGCGGCGTGACATAAAAGATGGCAGCAGTTTTTTGACTACCTGTCTGGGTGGTGGAAGCCAGGTCAACGGCTGCCGACAGGCTGGTTAGTCCTTGTTTAGCTTTTTTCATATCCGGCTGGTAATTATCGAGAACATCCAGCCAATCTGCGGGGTCGTTAGAATTTGAAGTAATAATTCCTGCATTTGCAACCAGGCTGAAATCATCCATCGAGGTAATTGTCTTGGTCTTGGCCCAATCAATCAAGGCGTTTTTCACCTTATCGATACGTGCCACTTGGGCATAACGATTGGCCAAAGTGGGACCTTCATTAATCGCCACGATTAGACGCATCCCCGGCTCTAGCAGGTCAAGTTTATCAGGAACAATTAATTGCCCATTTTCAATGATCTTGACCGAAGTGAGGTCCAGGTTTTTATTAAAATTTCCAGTACCATCCATAACCCTGAAGCGAAGTGACAGGTCTGGGTATGTGGATGTTTCTGGAGTTGAAACTTCTATGGAATTGGAGTTTTGTGCCACAACGGGTTTCACAATCGCTGCGATTGCAACAACTGATAATAATATCCTGATCAAAAGCACTTGAATACGCAAACGTGATGAAGTTCTCATATTTGTTATTGTATGCGAAAAAAGGCGTTTGTGACCGTTAAAATAAATTTTGATTTATTCCCATTCTATGGTGGCAGGGGGTTTACTCGTAATATCGTAAACCACACGGTTGACACCCTTCACTTCATTGACAATGCGATTAGCTACCCTAGATAACACCTGGGGTGGAATAAGCGCCCAATCAGCAGTCATGAAATCTTCGGTGGTTACAGCTCGAAGTGCGATCACTTCTTGATAAGTGCGCTGATCACCCATCACCCCCACGGTTTTTACCGGCAGGAGTACTGCAAAAGCTTGCGAGATTAATGTGGCCTCGCCTGTAGTCTTCTTATTAATCAGCCCTTCGGCGATCAATTCTGATATAAAGATATCATCCGCGTTTTGCAGTGTGTCAATACGTTTGGGCGTTACTTCACCCAGACACCTCACGGCCAACCCCGGCCCAGGGAAGGGTTGACGCCAAACAAGTTCGCTTGGTAAACCAAGCCCTTCACCGATTTGACGGACTTCATCTTTGAACAAATAACGCAAAGGTTCAACAAGTTTAAAACGCATTTTTTCGGGTAATCCGCCCACATTGTGGTGGGTCTTGATACGGGCAGCTTTGTTTCGGTCAGGAGCTGATGATTCGACCACATCCGGATAAATGGTGCCCTGTACCAAAAATTCAGGATTACCCATACGTTGGGCTTCTTCTTCAAAGAAGTGGATGAACATTCCGCCGATGATCTTGCGTTTTTGTTCAGGCTCTGTCACCCCGTGGAGTGCAGTGAAATAATCATCACTGGCGTGAACTGTGACCAGTTTCAAGCCGATGTGTTTGGCAAAGGCTGTCTCTACTTGTTGAACTTCGTTTTTGCGCAGCATGCCAGTGTCGACGAAAACAGCCGAGAGTTGGCCGCCGATGGCGCGGTGAACCAGGGCAGTAGCTACGCTTGAATCTACACCACCGCTCACAGCAGAAATCACACGGTGGTCGCCAACCTGCTTGCGGATGACTTCTACAGCCTGCTCAATGATGTTTTCCGCAGTCCACTCTGCTTTCAAACCGCTAATTTTGAAAATAAAATTCTCAAGCAATTGTTTGCCGAGTTTTGTATGCCTGACTTCCGGGTGGAACTGAACGGCGTAGTAGCGGCGGGCAGCATCTGCCATGGCGCAAATGGGGCTGTTGCCCGATGTCGCCAACGAGACAAATCCTTTCGGCAGTTTCTCTGTGCGGTCGCCATGAGACATCCAGACGGTCATGGATGAAGCCGGGAAAAGAGCGTCATCTCCAATCGTCTCCACTTCGGCCAAACCATACTCACGTGCGTCTGAAGAAGTCACTTGTCCACCCAGGTGATGGGCGAGAATATGCATGCCGTAACAGATACCCAAGATCGGTGAGCCTGACTGAATCACAAAGTCTTGTAGTACAGGAGCATTTTCTTCATAAACTGATGCCGGACCGCCAGAAAGGATAAATGCTTTTGGATTTAATTGTTTTATCTGGGCTTCAGGTGCATCCCACGGGAAGATTTCGCAATAGACTTGCATTTCACGAATCCGCCGGGCGATCAATTGAGTGTATTGAGAACCAAAATCCAAAATTGCTACGGCATCAGGCATCAGTAATTCCTCGCAGACTAGTCGCTAAATTCAATTTTTCCGTCATCCAGGCTGCTGATATGAACCAGGGCATGGACGGGAACGTTGAGATAAGCCAGCGATTCACGGCCGCCCTCAAAAGTTTTTTCAATTAGAGTGCCAACACCGATGACTTCTGCGCCGGCTGCCTGGGCTAAACGCACCAATGCCTGGATGGTTGCACCTGAGGCCAGAAAATCATCAATAATTAATACTTTTTCGTTGGATTGCAGATATTCTGGTGAGACGATCAATTCAACCATGTTGCCCTTGGTGTGTGAAGGCGCAACAGTGAGATAAACAGTATGAGGCATGGTAACAGGACGTGTTTTGCGAGCATAGACGACCGGCAGTTTCATGTGTTTGGCAGTCATCAAGGCCGGGGCGATACCAGAAATTTCTGCGGTTAAGATTCGAGTCGCGCCTGAATTGGCAAAAAATGCTGCCAGTTCTGCTCCGCAATGATCCATCAATTCGGGATCCACCTGATGGTTGATCAATCCATCCACTTTGAGAATTCCGCCCCCGAGATTTTTCCCTTCAGCTAAAATACGGTTCTGTAATTCCTGCATGTGATCCTCCATCATTAGTTGTACAGACATTTTACCCAATACCTGAGAAAATATAGGCTTTTTTAATAATTATATGAAGGAATCACGACGAGGTGAATTGTGCAGGTTTACAGGCATTCTTCTTGACAAATAAATGGCAAGTTATGGTGTGTTAGAATTAAAACCATGAATGTACCTCATATCGTACTAGCATCCAATTCTCCGCGCCGAAGCGAGATCCTCGGTTGGACAAAATTACCGTTTTCCGTACATCCTGCGGATATAGATGAAACACCGCTAGCCAATGAACCCGCCGATGATTATGTATTAAGACTTGCCAATCACAAGGCGCAATCGTCAGCCGGATTTGCTCCCTTCAATGGTATTGTTCTGGCTGCAGATACAACTGTTGCCGATGGCAATACAATAATGGGCAAACCTGTCGACAACGAAGATGCCAGGCGAATGTTGATTCGCTTGCGAGGAAAGATCCATCAAGTACATTCGGCAGTGGTTGTTTCAATCCCATCAAAGGGTATCAAAAGAGAAGCACTTTGTTCCACTGATGTGCACATGCGCCGATACACTGAGGATGAAATTAAAACCTATTTAGATACTGGCGATCCGATTGACAAGGCTGGTGCTTATGCAATCCAGCATCCAGAATTTCGACCAGTAATCAAATTTGCAGGCTGTTTTGCCAGTGTTATGGGGTTTCCGTTATGCCATTTTGAATATATGTTAAGACAAATGGGATATGGCGAACGGAAAGAAATTCCTTTTGTGTGCCAGGAAAAATTATCCTATTCGTGTCCGATCTATCAACACGTACTAAAGGGTGAAATTGTAGGTTAACCCGGGTCAAAGCCGGGAGGAAAAATGAAAAAATTCATAGCCGTTTTGCTAATTGTGTTTATAGTCTCTGCGTGTTCAAAAAATCCGACGAACTCCGCAACTCCAACCTCAGGTTTACCCACACCAGGGGTTACTACGGTTGCTGTTCCTGATGTGGCGGTTACGGTTAACCAGTTTTTGGATCTTTGGAATAATGGCGATTACGTTGGGATGTACGGCATGTTAGCCCAGACCAGCAAAGATGCCGTCAGCGAAGAAGATTTTGTAAACTTATATAAAGAAACTGCCTCTGCACTAAGTTTGAGTCAATTGGATACCGGTATCGTCTCCACGCTAGTGAAACCGGCATCTGCGACCGTTGGTTACCAGGTAAATTTCATTTCCAATCTATATGGCGAGTTAAGCCGAAACATGGAAATGACCCTGGTCAATGAAAACAATACTTGGAAAATTCAATGGCACGAAGGGATGATTCTTCCAGAACTGACTGGCGGAAACCACCTTGCCAGTAGTATTCAAGCGCCCTCCCGCGGGGACATAAATGACCGCAATGGCAATACGCTTGCAACCGAAACCCAGGCTGTTGCTTTGGGAATTATTCCCAACCAGGTATCTTGGGAATACGAGCCGGTTCTTGTCGATACGCTCTCAGGCGCATTAAATGAACCAAAAAACATAATCAGAGACATGTTTAAAGATGGCGGAGATAATTACATCCCCCTTGGCGAGATTACTCAAGCTGGATATGACGCACATGCAACTACCTTTGATTCATATGGCGGTTTGGTAAAAAACCCTTACACCTCGCGTTACTATTACAACGGTGGTGTTGCTTCTCAGGTATTGGGGTATATGAAATTAATCTCTGCCGAAGAAATTGATCAATATACTCGGTTGGGTTATGCTCGCGATGCCCAGATCGGTGGGGCTGGCATTGAAAAATGGGGTGAAGAATATTTAGCAGGCAGACCTGCCGCGGATCTTTATGTAGTCAAACCTGACGGTACTTATGATACTCGTTTAGCCAATATTGACCCCAAAGCTCCAGATACTATTTATCTTACAATCGACAAGGATTTTCAGGTTTTAGTGCAAAAGGCACTTTATGGATTCACAGGTGCAATTGTCGTCATCGAAGTGGATACTGGCCGTATCCTGGCAATGGCTTCTTCGCCTGAATATGATCCAAATGTCATGCAACAACAAAATTACAATTTCCAATATGCTTACAATGACATTATTAATTCTGAAAATGCCCCATTGTGGAATCGCGCTTTACAATCGTCTTACCCGCTGGGTTCCGTGTTCAAATTGGTTACGGCCGCTGCTGCTCTCGAATCCGGTTTATACACTCCTGAAAGCACATATGAATGTACCAGCCAATATACTGAACTCACCGGTTTCATTGGCGATGACTGGACTTATACAAAAGGATTTCCTCCTTCTGGAAACCTAAACTTACTGGAAGGATTAATGCGATCTTGCAACCCCTGGTTTTATCATTTGGGTTATGACCTATATCAAGAAAAAGGCCCCACCTATCTTGCGGATATGGCGCGTGGTTTTGGATTGGGATCCGCCACGGGCATTGATGTTTTGCAAGAAGACCCGGGGAGTATAAATAACCCGACAACAGACGGTGCCGCAGTTCAAATGGGTATTGGGCAAGGTGATATGTTGGTTACCCCCATACAGGTTGCTGATTTTATCGCAGCCATTGCCAATGGCGGCACCCTCTATCGCCCCCAAATCATTGAAAAGATTACCTCTCTTAACGGTGAGGTTATCCAATCTTTCACACCCGAGATTAGAAGCACCTTGCCGGTAAGCGCGGCGACAATTGCCGCCTTGCAAGAAGGCATGCGTTTGGTAGTGGATGATGACCGTGGAACTGCACATGCCACTTTTGCCGGCATGGCAACCCCCATTTATGGCAAGACCGGTACGGCCACCACATCCCTGGAGGATCCAAATTCCTGGTTTGCAGGATACACAGACGCAAACAATCCTGATAAACCTGATATCGCTATTGCCGTCATTGCAGAAAATGCCGGTGATGGATCAAGGATTGCGGCGCCAATTTTCAGACGTGTTGTTCAAGATTATTTTCTTGGTGCCCCTGCCAACCTTTATCCATGGGAATATGACTACTATCTAACAGTTACACCGACACTGGAGGGCGCTACTCAAGAACCATGATCCCAGAGACTGTCTCAGGATGGGTTTCTCGTTTTCAATCCGGTTTCTACACAATTCAAACCGAACAGGGCAAGGTTGTGTGTGTTTTACGCGGCAGGTTAAAGAGACGAACCATCCAGGGCGATGTGATCAGCATAGGCGATCGGGTGCAAATCAGTTTGTTGTCTGATGGAACCGGAGCGGTGGAATTTATTGAGCCCCGCCACAGCGAATTGGTGCGGCTTGACCCCACCCCCAGGGGCGATTTTAGACAAATATTGCTTTCTAACCCTGATCAACTGGTTGCTGTTTTTGCCTGCACCCAGCCGGAACCTCATCTGCGTATGCTCGACCGTTTCTTGGTGATTGCCGAGAAACAGGAATTAAAAGCAATGATCGTTGCCAATAAAGTGGATCTGATTGGCATGCGCAATGCCAAAAAGATTTTCGGGGTATATCCTCCGCTTGGGTATCCTGTTATTTACACATCAGCAAAAGAAAATATTGGGCTTATAGAATTTCAAAAGGCATTGGTAGGTAGAATTTCCGCGTTGGCCGGTCCTTCTGGCGTAGGAAAATCAAGTCTTTTGAACGCGATACAACCCGGGTTAGGTTTGGCCGTCCGCGAGATAAGTGCATGGAATGATCGCGGTAAGCACACCACTGTTGTTCGCGAAATGTTTCCTGTTGAAGGGGGTGGTTTTGTGGCAGATTTGCCCGGGTTGCGAAAACTCTCATTGTGGGATACTCAACCCGAAGAGCTTGACGGGTACTTTCCTGAATTAAGAGTTTTGGTTTCAAAGTGTCAGTTCAACGATTGTACTCATTTTGAAGAACCAGGCTGTGCAGTCATTAAAGCGGTCGAAGCTGGAACAGTAAGTGCCGAGAGATATGAATCTTACGTTCGTCTACGGATGGGTGACGGTTGAACAATTTAATGACATATAGAAGTAAACTTTTGGCTGTTTTTGAGTTATAATAGGTATCCATCATTGCCCACAACAAAACACATTAAAATTCACAATAGGTTTTTATGAAAACTTCTGTGAACAATAAAAAACAATTAGTCGGTTTATTATTTGGTTTATCAGCGGGTTTGGCGTTTGCTGTATTTGCTTGGGGCGTTGATGGTTTCGTTTTGGCGAGCGCTCATGGGGCTTACCCCTGGGTGAAATTCATTCCTGGATTGATTATAAGTTTAATTGGCGGCGGTCTTGTGGGATGGCTCACCATCCGCTTACAAAACCCTGTTCTAAGGCTTCTGCTCTGGTTCGCTTTTGCATTATTACTTTCCAAATTGTTCTTATGGCTGCCTATTAAAGCTGCTCCTGAAATTATTGGGTGGTTTGATGATTATCTCGGAAATTTTCTCAACTATCCGTTGTATAGTGATTTTAATCATATTCAATGGATTGGTTTTACCGTTATCGCTTTGATTTCGATCTTATGCGGATTACTTGAAAATTTGCTTGTTGAACAGGCTATATTCTCTGCCAGCAGCTTCTCAGTGGCTGTTCCGTTAATAATTAGTTTCGTATTCTTTTGTCTGGCAGGAAACACAATTGATGGACTATACAATAGACAAATAAGACAACCCATAGTTGCAGTAGACGAACTAATACAATTTGCCGTTGACAATTCTGACAAAGAAGTTTCATCAGAGATGAGCAGGGCAATGCATTTGGCGGCTGTAAAAACTATTAAAGAACTTCTTCCACTTGAACGAACTTTAATTTTAAGTAATTATGACCAGATGCTTGGTCAAATCGATGTTTTGGTCAAGTTCAATGGCAATTGGGTAAAATGTACAACAGTCTATAACCAGGTGACTTTTTGTAAACTTGTTTTTGACGAACCAAAGCGGTATTATGCATTAAATTCAGTTCTGTTCGAGAATGAAAATGTTTAGACAAGGAACCTTGACAAAAATTGAAGAAAATTTTGTAATTGGCCTATTTTGCAGTGAGGTGTAATTATTCGATTCATGGTAAACTAACCATGCCTTATATGATAATTGCACAATATTTCCTTAATCTTTTAACAAAGAGGATTCGTGGATGATTGATCATTTACTAAAAGTGGAGAATCTGGAAACCCAGTTTAAAACCCCAGATGGAATTGTTCACGCAGTGAACGGAGTGTCGTTTACGCTCAATGAAGGTGAAACACTGGGTGTGGTCGGTGAAAGTGGTTGTGGAAAAAGTGTAACGATGCTTTCTTGTTTGCGGTTGATTTCTGCACCTCCGGGAAAAATCGTCGCAGGAGAAGCTTTTTTCCATGGCCAGGATTTGTTGAAAATGGATGAAGAAGAGCTTCGACATGTGCGCGGTGCTCAAATTAGCATGGTGTTTCAAGATCCGATGACCTCTTTGAACCCTGTAATGACCATTGGCAAGCAGTTGTGTGAACCCCTCAAACTCCATTTGAATATGACCGACCAGCAAGCCACAAACCGGGCAATTGAATTGCTTGGTCTTGTTGGAATTCCTCGCGCTGGAGAAAGACTCAAAGATTATCCGCACCAATATTCAGGCGGTATGCGTCAACGCGTGATGATCGCCATGTCGCTTGCCTGTAATCCGCAGATTTTGATCGCCGATGAACCGACTACAGCTTTGGATGTAACCATTCAAGCCCAAATTGTTGAGTTGGTAAAACGACTGCGTGACGAAATGGGAATGGCAATCATTTGGATCACTCATGACCTTGGAGTGGTTGCCAGTATTGCCCACCGGGTAGCGGTTATGTATGGCGGTTTTATTATTGAAGAATCTGATGTAAATGATTTGTATGCAAATCCATCACATCCATATACACTTGGATTGTTGGGCAGCCTCCCCCATATTGAAGAGAAGGTTCATACTCGTTTATTCTCAATCGAAGGCATGCCTCCTGTTTTGTACAAGAAACCAGCTTCTTGTCCATTTGCTCCTCGTTGCACCTTCGTGAGAGAAAAATGTTGGCAAGAAAATCCGAAGCTTGAAACTGTTGCGCCTGGCCATCGAGTGGCTTGCTGGGTTGATACAAAATCCGGGAGTATGCGATAATGGAAAACGAAAAAAAAGTATTGCTCAAAGTTAACAACCTTGTTATGCATTTTCCGATCTATCGAGGCGTCATTAGCCGCCAGGTTGGTGCAGTACATGCTGTAGACGGTGTTTCTTTTGAGGTTGTTGAAGGTGAAACGCTTGGGTTGGTAGGTGAATCAGGCTGTGGAAAATCCACAACCGGAAGAGCCATTCTTCAACTCTACAAACCGACAGCGGGCGAAGTATATTTTAAAGGCAAAAATCTTGTAAAGCTCAAATCGGAGCCCATGCGAATGATGCGTCGAGAAATGCAAATGATCTTCCAGGACCCTTATGCGAGTTTGAATCCGCGTATGACGGTCAGGGATATCGTTGGTGAACCTTTGATGGCGTTTGGACAAGCCTCTGGTAATGAAATCACCGACCGGGTTGCCGATTTGCTCAAATTAGTCAAGCTAAACCCGGACTTCGCCAGCCGCTATCCCCACGAATTCTCTGGCGGGCAAAGACAGAGGATTGGCGTCGCCAGAGCTTTGGCGTTAAATCCCTCTTTTATCGTTTGCGATGAACCGATCTCTGCCCTGGATGTTTCCATCCAGGCGCAGGTGGTTAACCTGCTTGAAGATCTTCAAAAAGAATTTAATCTCACTTATCTGTTTATTGCGCATGATCTTTCTATGGTGCGTCATATCAGTAACCGCGTTGCAGTCATGTATTTAGGCATCATTGCTGAGATTGCTGACCGTGACGAATTATATGTAAATCCGCTGCACCCCTATACCCAGGCTTTACTCTCTGCAATTCCTGTTGCTGACCCAGTTTATTACGAAAAGAATCGCAGAAAGGTGTTGGAAGGTGATGTGCCGTCACCTGTCAACCCACCCTCTGGCTGTCGTTTTCGCACGCGCTGCCCGATTGCTGATGCTCATTGTGCTGAAGTTCAACCTGAACTTCGTGAGATCACACCGGGTCATTTCGCTGCTTGTTTAAAAGTCTAAAAGAGATCGAATAAAGGAGGTGATGAGTTCAAGGAAAACACCGTACCAGAAATTTGATTTTAGTACCAATCCGAATCTAACGATTTCTCATAAGGAGGAGAAGCAATGCGTAAGTTATATACGTTAGTTGGTTTGATTATGGTCTTCAGCCTCATTTTGTCGGCCTGTGCAACCCCCGCCGCAACTGAAGCCCCTGTTGCAACAGATGCTACTGCTGAAGCAACTGAAGCCCCTGCAGTTGAGCTTGTCTTGAACCCCTATATCGGTTCAAACAAACTTGATGGCAATGGTGTTCCCCCCACATTCTTCGATGATGTCCATATCCGCCGCGGTTTTGCCTACGCGTTTGATTGGGATACAGTCATCAACGAAGTTTGGAACGGCGAAGCTGTTCAATCCCTGACCCTTGCTCTGCCTGGCATGCCTGGCTACAGCAATGATTCAGCCGCTTATGCTCTTGATTTAGAGAAATCAGCCGAAGAATTCAAGTTGGCTGATGTCGATAAAGATGGCATTCCCGCTGGTGAAGATCCCGATGATGTTTGGGATATGGGTTTCAGACTTCAGATGATCTACAACACTGGCAATTCAACCCGCCAGATCTATGCTGAGATTCTGCAAGCCAATCTCGCCGAAGTGAATGAATTGTTCACCGTCGAAGTTCTTGGTCTGCCCTGGCCTGCTTACTTGGCTGCCCAACGCGCCAAGAAAATTCCCGTAATGGTAGCTGGTTGGTTGGAAGATATCCACGATGCCCATAACTGGTATCAGCCCTACACTTCTGGTACATACGGCGCCCGCCAAAACATGCCCGATGATATGAAGGGTGAATTTAAATCCCTGTTAGATCAGGCCGTTGCTTTGGTTGATCCCGCTGCCCGTGCTGAAGTCTATTACCAAATGAACGCAATGTACTACGACCAGGTTCCCGGCATCATCACCGTTTTGCCGACTGCCCATGGTTTTGAACAAAAATGGATTGGTAATCGTGTATTTAATCCTATTTTCTCCCAGGATTACTATGCTCCGATGACCAAATCTGCTGATGCCAAGAATCCAGATGTCATCACTGTTGTAACCTCTGGTGATACTGACACTCTTGATCCCGCTTTGTCTTATGACACTTCCAGCGGTGAGATCATCCAAAATGTTTACGAAACCTTGATCTTCTACGATGGTGTTGCCACCGACAAATTCGTGCCCCAATTGGCAACCGAAGTTCCGACCATTGAAAACGGTGGAGTCTCCGCTGACGGCATGACCTGGACCTTCAAGATTCGTGAAGGTGTCAAATTCCATGAAGGTGGCGATTTGACTGCTTCAGATGTTGCTTACTCTCTGCAACGTGGTCTGCTCCAAGGTGGATATTCTTCACCCCAATGGCTCTTGGCCGAACCTTTCTTTGGTGTTGGTCTTGACGACATCACCTTGCTTGTTGACGAAGGCGCCTCTGCTGACAGCCGCGAAACCCTTGTCGCCAATGATCCTGCAGTTCTCGTAGCTGCCTGCGAAAAAGTTAAAGCCGCTATCGTGGCTGACGACGCCGCTGGCACCGTTACTATGAACCTTGCAACTGCTTGGGGTCCTCTGCTTCCTACCCTTGCCAATGGCTGGGGCTCAATCATGGATAGCGAATGGGTTATGGCAAATGGTGGTTGGGATGGTTCCTGCGATACATGGCAGAACTTCTATGGCATGACCTCCGCTGAAGATCCCTTCAGCGCCATTGCCAACGGCACCGGCCCCTACAAACTGGCTCTCTGGACCCCTGGCGAAGAGACTATTTTGGAAGCCTTTGATGGCTATTGGGGTACCCCCGCCAATGTACCGACCGTGATCCGCAAGATCGTGGAAGAATTCGGTACCCGCTTCTCCATGCTGCAACAGGGTGATGCTGACATCATCTATGTTCCTGCAGAACAACGTCCCCAGGTGGATCCGTTGGTTGGTGAAATGAGAGTCTTTGACCTCGAAGCCAATGTTTACGCTGAACCCGTTGCTGTTTGCGCTTACAACGAAGCTGAACTCGGCCTTGCCAAGTTCACCCCCTGCGCTGCTGGCGAAACTGGTTTGGATCAACCTCTGCGCTTGAACATCGGCCGCCCCGCTTTGCAGCAGGACGTCTTGATCTTCAACTTCAATATCCAACCATAATTTACTTGTAACTAAATTAAGCGGGAGCTTGCAAAAGCTCCCGCTTAACCTCTTTTTATTTTTTGGAATGCATCAAATGAAATTTGATTTGCTCCAAAATGTAAAAAAATCTGAGTTGAGGTGTGTAGATGACCAATTACATTATTCGTCGTTTGCTTCTGGTGCCTGTTTTATTGTTTGGTGTAACGTTGATCATTTTTGCGTTGCTTCAAACCATGGGCCCGGTGGAACGTTCTGCCTTATTTGTAAGGGACTTTCCACGTAATGAGAGGCAGATTGAAGGAATTATCAAAAAATATGACCTTGATGCACCCTTTTATGTGCAATATAAGAACTGGTTGGTTGGCAAGGTCGATAAAACTACTGGCATCCGTGAAGGCGGCATTTTATTCGGTGATTTTGGTTATTCACGCACCGCATCACAACCAGTCATTGACATCATCAAATCAAATTTCCCAAATACGCTCGATCTGACGATTTGGGCTGTTTTCCCCGTTTTGTCAGTAGGTATATGGCTGGGTGTGAAAGCAGCGGTGCATCAAAATGGATGGATTGACCAGGCTGCACGTATCTTTAGTATTGTAGGCACATCCTTTCCAACTTTTGTGTTTGGTTTGTTGTTCCTGATGATCTTTTATGCCAACCTTGGCTGGTTCCCGCCTGGAAAAATGTCAGATTGGGTCAACAACCTGATCTACTCTGGTCAATTTACTCAGTACACCAAATTATTAACCATTGATGCTTTACTCAACGGCAGATTGGATGTTTTCTGGGATGCTCTCAGGCACATGATTTTGCCAATTCTGACACTTTCATATATTTCATGGGCAACCTTCGTCCGTGTTACGCGATCTTCAATGCTTGAAACACTGCGTATGGAATACGTCGTTACAGCCCGGGCAAAGGGTTTGAAAGAACATGATGTCATCAATAAACATGCCCGACCCAATGCGATGATCCCCATCACCACCCTGGCTGGCTTCCAGGTTATTTCTTTGCTTGGAGGGGTTGTAATCACTGAAACAGTGTTCAATTATCCGGGCATTGGTCAGGCCGCCGCATCTGCCGCTCAAAACCTGGACGTCGTTACAGTTTTAGGTTTCGCAGTCTTTAATGGACTAATTCTGATTGTAGCCAACCTGGTTGTCGATATCCTCTACGGAATTATCGATCCTCGTGTTCGGTTATCTTAACAAGGAGACAATTGATGAGCGACACAAGTCCTACCGGAGATAACACATTACTAAAAGAAACTCTGCCAGAACGCAAGATTGGTTGGTTGGAACGCTTTTTAGGGCCTGAAAATTTTCGAATTGTTAAAGGGTTGGTTAAAACCCCTGCTTCTATTTTGGGTTTTTCTCTTATCTTTATATTTGTATTGATTGCTATATTGGCTCCGGTGATTGCACCGCCTGTGGGCAAAGATCCGTTAAAAATTCCAAGAGACGGCTTTTCGGCCGAACCAAAACCGATGGGTTCTGAATGGAAAAAGAATGTTCCTGACATCCCCTTCTGGTACACACCATTAACAGGAAAAGATAAGTGGGTGCATATTTTTGGAACTGCACAAGGTCAGTATGATATTTTTTACGGCATCATTTGGGGCACAAGAACCGCTTTTAAAACGGGTTTGATTGTCGTGGTTGCCACTTTCTTGATCGGTGTGATCGTCGGTTCAATTTCTGCTTATTACGGCAAGTGGGTGGATAATGTAATTATGAGGGTGGTGGATATTTTTATGACTCTACCTTATATACTTGCTGCATTAATTATGGCTGCGGTATTAACCCCAATGATGGGCAGGAGTTTGGTTCCCTCCATTCTCGCCTTGATCGCATTTGGATGGATGGGTTATGCGAGAATCATCCGCGGCGATATTCTCTCGATTAAAGAGCGTGATTATGTTTTGGCTGCACGGGTGGTGGGCGTCAAAGACAGCCGAATTTTGTTCAAACACATTTTACCTAACGCAGTTTTCCCAACTTTAGTGCTCGCATCTTTGGGTATTGGCGATGTGGTTCTTGGTTTTGCCGCCCTATCTTTCTTGGGAATTGGCACGGATGTTGGGTATGCTGACTGGGGTCAGATCTTAAGCTTCGCAAGAAACTGGATTACCAGCCTGCAAAACTATTGGTATATTGTGGTTTGGCCTGGTTTGACTTTGGTTCTATTCGTGATGGGATGGAACCTGGTGGGTGATGCCCTGCGCGATGTGCTTGATCCCCGTATGCGCGGAAAATCATAATTATTTTGAAATTACATCAGACCCCGCGTAACCGGGGTCTGTCTTTTTAATCTCACAATGCTTTATAATCTGAGTAAGGGATACTTTTCAGGAGAATTTAGATGGATTATCGTTATCATAAAATACTTGGCAAAATCACCTTGATCATTATTGTGTCAATTTTGGCACTTTCTGCTTGTTCCGGCAAAAATAATCAACCAACTCAATCAGCTTCCACTGCTGAACCCACAGAGGCGCCAACGCCGACCGCCAAGGCAACCTCCAAATTGACAGTATGCCTCGGCGAAGAACCCCAAACCCTTTACCTTTATGCCGGTTCGACCCAGGCCATGTGGAGCATTTTGGAAGCCATTTATGACGGTCCGATTGATACCCAGAACAACACACCTGTTCCAGTAATCTTGAATGATTTGCCCTCATTGGATAACGGCGGTGTAAAGCTGCAATCCGCACCTGTCAGCCAGGGAGACAAAGTGGCTAACACTGCGGGGGAGGTTGTCTCTTTGCAAAAGGGAGTCAAAGTCTTTCCTGAAGGCTGCACCACGGCTTCTTGCGCCGTGGAGTGGGATGGCTTGTCACCTTTGAACCTGGTTCAAATGACAGCTGATTTCAGTTTGCTGCCAGACTTGAAATGGTCAGATGGTGAAGCACTGACCGCAGAAGATTCGGTCTATTCTTATCAACTCAGTGCTGACCCCGCCACCAAAGTTGTAAAAACCAACATTGACCGTACTGCCGATTTCACGGTAGTTGACGCTCAAACCGTCAAGTGGACGGGGATTCCCGGCTATTTGACAACCAGGCCGGCAAGTTTCTTCTGGCTGCCGCAGCCCAAACACTTACTTGAAACTTATACCGCTGAAGAACTCAATTCAGCTGAAATCACCAATAAAACCCCCATGGGATGGGGTGCCTATCAGATTGCAGAATGGATTCCAGGTAGTGAAATTCGTCTGGTCAAGAACCCTAATTATTATAAATCTTCAGAGGGATTGCCCAAATTTGATGAATTGATCTACCGTTTCTTGCCAACCGTGCCAAATGCCGATCTTTCACCCATGGTGAATGGTGAATGCGACATCATGGATACCTCGACCGGCCTTGAAGATCAGGTTCAATCGGTTAGAGAACTTGAACTTGCCGGTAATATTACCTCTTACTTTGGCCAGGGTCCGGCATGGGAAGCCATTAATTTTGGCATCAAACCAGCTTCATACGATGCTGTATACAATCCCTATGAAGACCGCCAGGATATTTTCAGTGACTTGCGTACGCGCCAGGCGTTCGCTTCTTGCATCAACCGGCCGGCAATTATCAGTGATGTGCTTTTCAGCCAATCGCAAATCCCTTCAACTTATCTCCCACTGACCAATCCATTGGCAGTTCAAGGTTTGCCGGTCATTGGATATGATCCAACGATGGGGATTCAACTGCTGGAAGAGGTAGGCTGGTTGGATCAAGATGGCAATCCTGACACTCCCCGTACGGCAGCAGGTGTGCCAAATGTGTTTAACGATACGCCATTCAGTGTGACCTATTCAGTAGCTGATACAGAACAGAATCGCCAGGTCGCTCAAATTGTGGTTTCATCCATGAAAGACTGCGGTGTGGAAGTCATTCCCCAATTTCTTGCGCCTTCAGAATTACTAGCTGCCGGACCTGAAGGACTGCTGTTTGGTCGAAATTTTGACCTGGCTCAGCTCGGCTGGTCTTCAGGTGCTATGCCTTCCTGTTTCTTGTATGCCTCCTCAGAAATTCCGACTGCAGAAAACAACTGGCTTGGAACCCAATACGGCGGGGTGAACCTGACCGGCTACTCCAACCCGGATTATGATGCTGACTGCAACGCCATGCTTAATGCTGGTCTGGATATTGACGCCTTTAACCAAAATAATCAGATCACCCAGCAGTTGTTGGCAAATGACCTTCCTATGCTGCCTTTGTTCTACCAGATTAAAGCCATGGTTTCACGTGTGGCCCTTTGCGGTCTTTCATTGGATACAAGCTCTCGCAGCGGGCTGAGTAATATTGAGAGCCTGGAGATTTCACAAACATGCGCTTCAAAATAGGTTCAACGGTAAAAAGACCAACAATAAAAATGAGGTTGGCTTAACACACTTTTTTGTGTTAAAATCTACTTCGCGATTAAGGAGTATCCCTTGGGGCATGGTGCAATGGCAGCACACCAGACTTTGGATCTGTCTATCTTGGTTCGAATCCAGGTGCCCCAGCCTGAAAAAGTTTTATATCTTGGAAGAACAAGAGAGGTCGCTGCTTATTAGTTACGACCAGGAAGGCGAGCCAGCACAAGTACATTCATGCTGTGGCTCGTTTTTTTATCTGTCAGCGGCTCTCATCAGGAGCGAAAGATGAAAATAAATACTATTATCCTTGCAGCAGGCCAGGGCACCCGTATGCTTTCGGAGCTGCCAAAAGTACTTCATCAGGTCAATAACAAACCTCTGATCCTGTATTCCATTCAGGCAGCCAAGGCCGCGGGTTCGGATCAACCAATTATCATCATTGGCAACGGCGCCGACGCTGTTAAGAAGACTGTCGGTGGTGGTGCACGTTTTGTGCTTCAAGCCGAACGACTTGGCACTGCCCATGCGGTTATGGTGGCCGAGTCTGAGCTAAAAGGCAAGGGAGACCTGGTCTTGGTCATAGCAGGGGATATGCCGCTCTTGACTGCTGACACTTTGAAACAGTTGGTTCAAAAACAGAGCACAAACCAGGGTCCGTTGACCATGCTGACAGTGCATTCCAATAACCCCCGTGGATTCGGACGCATCTTGCGTGGTATGGATGGCGAGATCAGGGCGATTGTGGAAGAAGCCCAGGCGAGCGTGGATGAACTTAAAATTGATGAACTAAACGTTGGCGCATATTGCTTCAACTCGGATTGGATGTGGAAAGCCCTGAAAAAAATAAAACTCTCTCCAAAAGGTGAGTATTACCTCACCGACCTGGTCGGCATTGCAGTAACCGAAGGCAGCCGGGTGGATTCCATCCAGTTGGAAGATGAAGATGAAGCACTTGGTGTGAATAACCGCATCCATCTGGCGGATGCTGAACGCATCATTCGCAGAAGGGTGAATGAAGAGCACATGCTGGCAGGAGTCTCAATGGTTGATCCTAACCAAGTGTATATTGAAGAGGGTGTTACCATTGGCAAAGACACCATCCTTCACCCGGGAACGTACTTGACCGGCGGCACCCGCATCGGAGAAGGCTGCGAGATTGGTCCAAATACCATCATCGACGCCTCCACTGTTGGCAGCCACTGCCATTTGCTTACCTCTGTAATTGAAGGTGCTGAAGTGGGTGATAATGTAGGCATGGGGCCTTTCTGCCATTTGCGTAAGGGGGCTCGTTTGGGCAATGGCGTGCATATGGGTAATTTTGGTGAAGTGAAAGATTCCAGTCTGGCGGCTGGTGTAAAAATGGGGCATTTTTCTTATATAGGCAATGCTACCATTGGCGAAAACGTCAATATTGGTGCGGGAACCATCACCTGTAACTTTGATGGAGAACATAAACATCCAACTGTAATCGGGGCAGATGCATTTATCGGCAGCGACACCATGCTCGTGGCGCCGTTGAAGATTGGCCGGGGCGCAAAAACCGGTGCCGGATCGGTTGTGACCCATGATGTTCCCGATGGTGAGGTTGTGGTGGGTGTACCGGCCAGAAAATTGAAGGAAAAATAACATGCTATATATCTGGATTTTGGGTGGACTATTTCTGGCGCTTGATTTGTTTTTTTCATTCTTAAGAGCAGCACTGGTAAATGTTAGGGTTCCCCAATTATTAGAGCTTGGCAGCGACGACCCACAGCAGCTTGAAGAGACTATTACTTTTTTAGAAAAACCCCAATTGCGAGCTACATTGCGTTTGTTGGTGGCGCTGACCCATATCCTGTTGGCGGCTTGTATTTGGGCTATTTGTTCCAGCAAACTGTCATACCTTTCTTTTGGTGCCATAATCGGCATTCTGGCGGCTATGCTGCTGGTCATTTTGATGCTTGAATTTGCCATTGAAAGAATTCCTCTAAAAAACCCCGAATCGTGGGCATTACGCTTTACCTCGGTTGGACGATTCATTAATGTCGTTTTTAGCCCCATTACCAAAACTTTTGTTTGGTTGCAGGGCACCAATCACCTGACTCAACGCTCACTCGGATCAGTGACAGAAGACGAGCTGAAAACCTGGGTCGAAATGGGCGAACCGGAAGGCGATTTGGAACCCGACGAACGCAAGATGATCTATTCGATCTTCCAGTTTGGCGAAACGCTCTGCCGTGAGATCATGGTACCTCGCATGGAGGTGCTGGCACTTGAAGTCAAAACCCCATTAAACCAGGCGATCAATGCTCTTATTGACTCAGGCCATTCGCGTGTGCCGGTTTATGACGATGAGATTGACAACGTGGTCGGCATGCTCTACGCCAAAGACCTGCTTAAAATTCACGGCAACACCAATGAAAAAGGCTCGATTAAAAAATTTCTGCGTAAAGTATATTTTGTGCCGGAATCCAAGAAAGTGGATGAATTGCTGGCAGAAATGCAAGCCAATGGCATTCACATTGCCGTGGTGGTGGACGAGTACGGTGGTATGGCTGGTTTGGTCACTTTAGAAGATATTGTTGAAGAGATTGTCGGAGAGATCCGCGACGAATACGATCAAAGCGAAGAACTGTTAGTGCAGAAGTTATCAGAGGATGAAGTCCTTTTTAAGGGAAGGGTCTCTTTGGATGACTTCAATGATGCCATCGATACGCATCTTGACCCTGATATGACTGATACCCTGGGTGGTTTTTTCTACAGTGAATTAGGCCGTGTACCAGCCGAAGGTGACCGCCTGGATGTGGAAGGATGGATATTAACCGTGGAAGAAGTACGCGGCAGGCGAGTTGGCAGAATTCGAGCACAAAAGCAGCAAATCAACGAAATGGAGAGCATTTAGATGCAATTATCGCCTGAACTTCAAAAGCAACTGATTGAAACGGCCGTGCAAGTTCGCGAATGGGCTTATGCCCCTTATTCAAAATATCGGGTGGGAGCAGCCTTGTTAACCACTTCTGGCAAGATCTATGATGGGGTGAATATTGAGAATGCTGTTTATCCATTGGGTCTTTGTGCAGAGAGAGTGGCGATATTTAAAGCAGTATCTGAAGGTGAACGTGAATTTGTGGCTATAGCCATTGCCACCGAAAATGCAGGAATGCCCTGCGGTTCTTGTCGTCAGGTAATGGCAGAGTATGGCCTGTCTATGCGTGTGATCGTTGTAGACACGACTGGAAAAATCCATTTTGAATCCACTGTTGAAAACTTGCTCCCTGGTGCTTTTACACCTAAAGACCTGATGTGAGGCAAAAGTGCCCAAAGTGGAAAGAACCCTGCGAGTCGACGCCATCGTACTCCACCACACCAATTGGGGAGAAGCTGATCGGCTGCTGACAATTTTCACCAAGTCGCATGGTAAGCTGCGTGCGATAGCCAAGAGTGTACGCAAAATGCAATCCCGCAAGGCAGGGCATCTTGAGCCTTTTTCCCATTCCACTTTGATGCTGGCCAAAGCCCACGATCTGTGGATCGTGACGGATGCCGAGACAATTGACGCTTTTTCACCCTTGCGTGAAGACCTGCAGTTGATGACACGCGCCGCCTATGTGATAGAACTGCTGGATCGTTTCACCTTTGAAGAAGGTCAGAACTGGCAGTTATATCAATTGGTCGTCGACACTTTGAAGCATTTGTCAGACTCTCAAGATTCCTTTGTGCCTTTGCGCTATTACGAAATGCGCCTGTTGGATTTGTTGGGGTTCCGTCCACTTCTATTCGAATGTGCAAAATGCCGTAAAGCAATTCAGGCTGAAGATCAATTCTTCTCGGCCGAACAGGGCGGGGTGTTGTGTCCGAGTTGCGGCGCACGCAGCGATGATTCGCGCCTGATCAGCATGGATGCGTTGCGTTTCATGCGCCATTTTCAGCGCAGCGACTACAAAACCTCACTCAAGGCCGACCCTTCACCGAAGACCAGGTTAGAGATAGAAGCGTTGATGAATCATTATTTGACCTATCATCTTGAGAGAAAACTCAATACTCCCGAATTCTTCAAACAAATTCAAAACTAAAAATCAAAGAAACGTTGCAATCCATTAAAATCAATACCCGTCAGGGTATAATTGGAACACTTAAAAATTCGCCGCAAGCGCGGGAGGATGTATGAAAGAACCCCTTGATTTTCAATCCGTGATCATGACCCTGCAAAAATTCTGGGCAGACCAGGGCTGTCTGATCTGGCAGCCTTATTACAACCAGATCGGCGCCGGCACGATGAACCCCGGCACCTTTTTGCGTGTCTTGGGTCCCGAACCCTGGAATGTGGCTTACGTGGAACCCTCCATTCGGCCTGATGACGGACGCTACGGCGAAAACCCCAATCGTTTTCAACAGCATTATCAATTCCAGGTCATCCTCAAACCCGACCCCGGCAACCCGCAGGAACTGTATCTAAAATCTCTTGAAGCGTTGGGCATCAACCCCCGCGAACACGACATCCGTTTTGTTGAAGACAACTGGCAGCAGCCCGCATTGGGTGCCTGGGGTCTAGGCTGGGAAGTCTGGATGGACGGTCAGGAAATCACCCAATTCACTTACTTCCAACAGGCAGGCGGCATCACACTCGACCCGGTGGCAGTAGAGATCACTTATGGTCTAGAACGCATTACCATGCCCCTGCAGCGCATTCCTCACGCGCGCAACATGCACTGGAATAAGGATCATACCTATGGCGAGATCAACTTTCAGGGTGAGGTGGAGCACAGTAAATATTACTTCGAAATCGCTGATGTTGACCGCATGCGACAGCTTTATTCACTCTATGAAGCAGAAGCCGAAGAAGCTTTGAAGAACGGATTGGTGCTTCCAGCTCACGATTATATTCTCAAGTGTTCACACACTTTCAACATCCTTGATACCCGCGGCGCCGTCGGTGTCACCGAACGGCAGGCGCTCTTTGGGCGTATGCGCGAGATGGCTCATCGCAACTCTGAAGCTTATGTGGAACAACGCCGCAAGCTTGAATTCCCATGGCTGAACGAAAGCTTAATTGATGAAACCAAAACGGTCAAAAAAGCAGCCAAAGCCACTCTGCCGGTGGGGCCAGCACCCTTCCTGGTCGAAATTGGCACCGAAGAGCTGCCCGCTGCTGATCTGCAATCCGCGTTGGAGCAGCTCACAGAACGCATACCCGCATTGTTGGATGAACTACGGCTGGCACATGGTGAAATCAAGATTCTAGGCACTCCGCGCCGTTTGATCATTTATGTCGACGGTCTTGCAGATCAACAGGCTGAACGCACCACTGTGGTTAAAGGTCCCCCTGAAAGCCGTGCTTTCGATGCCACCGGTCAAGCCACCCGCGCCCTCGAAGGATTTGCCCAAGGTAAGGGCGTCAGCGTTAAAGACCTTGAAGCCCGCGAGATTGACGGCGGCCGTTATATGGTTGCCCTGGTAAAAGAAACAACCCGCCCGGCTTATGATGTGCTGCTTGAAGCTTTACCCACCCTGGTGGCCGGGATTAAGTTTGACAAGGTCATGCGCTGGAACTTCACCAACGTGGCTTTCTCGCGTCCCATTCGGTGGCTATTGGCTATGTTGGGTACCGCATCCATCCCCTTTGAATATGCCGGCCTCACCGCCGCTGCCGTCACACACGGCTTGCGCTTCATTGAGCCGCAAGAACTGCAGGTTAAGGACGCCAAGGATTATTTCGCCCAGTTGAAAGCCCAGGGTATCCTTGTTGATCCAGCCGAGCGCAAAGAAACCATTCGTGCCCAGGTTTACAAGATCATGGCCGGGGTGAATGCCCTCGAAAAAGTGGATGAAGACCTGCTGGATGAAGTAAACACCCTGGTTGAAGCCCCCACTGCACTTTTGGGAACCTTTGACGCTGCTCACCTTTCTGTTCCGACTGAGGCGTTGATCTCTGTGATGAAGAAACATCAGCGTTACTTCCCCGTGCTTAGTAAAGATGGCAAGCTGATGCCCCACTTTATTGCTGTGCGCAATGGCGATAAGCAGGGTCTGGATGTGGTTACTGACGGCAACGAACAGGTCATCCGCGCCCGTTTTGCAGATGCCAACTTCTTCATCAACGAAGACCTCAAGCACAAACTCTCAGACATGCTCGAAAAATTGGGCACGCTGACCTTCCAGCAAAAACTGGGTTCCATGCTAGACAAATCGGTGCGCATTCGCAAGATGGTCGAGAAACTCGGACCCCAGTTGGGGCTTACCTCCGCAGAACAGCAATCAGCACTACGCGCCGCGGAATTATGCAAAGCCGACCTCGTTACCCATATGGTGGTTGAAAACACCTCATTGCAGGGTGTGATGGGGCGTTATTACGCCAAAGCTTCCGGCGAGAATGAAGAAGTCGCGCAGGCTCTCTTCGAACATTATCTGCCGCGTTTCATGGGGGATGCAGTACCCTCAAGCAAGGTTGGGCTGGTGATCGGTCTGGCTGACCGCCTGGATTCACTGGCCGGGCTCTTTGCTGCAGGATTGGCGCCTACGGGCACCAAAGACCCCTTTGCGCAGCGCCGCACCGCCCTTGGGTTGGTGCAGTGTCTTTCTTCTTTTGACCTTGATTTTGATCTTAAAGCCGGTCTTGACATGGCATCCAAAAACATGCCCATTTCTGTAACCTCTGAAAGCTTGCAAGCCAGTCTCGATTTCATTGTTGGCCGCCTCAAGAACAGCCTGACCGACCAGGGCTTCCATTATGATGTGGTTGAGGCCGTGTTGGCCGAACAGCAGTCCAACCCCGCAGGCGTCATCCGCGCGGTGCACGAATTGAGCGCCTGGGTGAACCATGCCGATTGGGCTACCATACTACCGGCATATGCGCGCTGCGTTCGCATCACCCGTGATCAAAAAACCATTTTTGCCGTGGACCCAGCCAATTTTGAAGAAAAATCTGAAGAAGCACTCTACAAAGAAATCGAGAAGGTTGAAAAAACTTCACGCCGAGAGGGTTCAGTTGATGATTTGATCAAGGCTTTCCAACCCATCATCCCGACGGTCAATCAATTCTTTGATGCCGTGTTGGTGATGGCTGAGAATGAAAAGGTGCGCTCCAACCGATTGGGAATGCTGCAACGCATTGCAGCCCTGGCCAAGGACGTCGCAGATTTCTCGTGCCTCGAAGGTTTCTAAACTAAAATGCCGGTAAAGGTGGATAGACTCAACCCTTTTTGGATTGCAGGATAAAATTAACCTTACCTTATGACAGCAGTAGATGAAATTAAAGCACGCCTGGATATTGTGGATATCGTCTCGGAGACTGTAAAACTGAGACGATCTGGCAGAAGCTATACCGGTTTTTGTCCATTCCACCCCAACGCCAAAACACCTGCCTTCGCGGTTTTCCCCGAATCCGGCACCTGGAGGTGCTTCGGGCAATGCAATGAAGGCGGCGATATCTTTAAGTACATGATGAAGCGCGAGGGTTGGGATTTCGCTGAAACCTTGCGCCGCCTGGCTGAACGGGCCGGTGTCACCCTCGAAACCTTCACCCCCGAGCGTAAAGCTGCCGAAGACGAATATGAACGTCTGCGAGAACTGCTCGAAGAGGCCGTCAATTTCTATCAGTTTCAATTGCTCAAGACGCCAGCAGGCCAGCCTGCACTTGATTTTCTTACCCGGCGTGGCGTAAAGCCTGAAACCATCCTAGCTTTTGGATTGGGGTATTCTCCTTCAGGTTATGACGGCATGGTCAACCATTTCAGCGCCAAGGGATTCTCCACCGATGATCTTCTGGCAGTCGGTCTGGTTGTACCGCGAGAATCCGGCGGCGTGTATGACAAGTACCGCAACCGGGTTATGTTCCCCATCCGCGACGCGGCTGGCAAGATGGCTGGTTTTGGCGCACGCATCCTGGATCCCAACGACATTCCCAAGTTTTTGAACTCTCCCCAGACCGTGCTTTTTGACAAGAGCCACCTGCTTTATGGTCTTAATTTTGCACGCAAACCCATCCGTGCACAGGATCAGGTGGTGATCGTTGAAGGTTATCTGGATGCGATCATTCTGCACCAGGCAGGTTTTGACAACACTGTCTCACCCATGGGTACTGCATTGAATGAAGACCAGTTCAGGCTGCTCAAAAAGTTCACCCGGCGCATCGTCTTGGCATTGGATGCCGATGCTGCGGGTGAAAAAGCCACCTTGCGCGGTCTTGACCTGGCCCGCAGTGCGCTTGATCACGAAACCGAACTTACTTTTGATGCCCATGGTCTTTTGCGGCATGAAGCCCGCTTGCAGGCAGACGTTCGCGTTACAACCATCCCAGATGGCATGGATCCAGACGAAGTAGTCTTGCGTGATCCTGAAGAGTGGCGCACCATCCTCTCAGCAGCCCGTCCGATTGTCGTGCACGTAATGGAAACGCTGGCAAAAAGCCAAAACCTCGAGGACGCCAAGGTGAAAACCGCCGTTGCCGCCCAGATTTTGCCCTTGATTGAAGATGTGCCCTCTCCCATCGAAAGAGATACCTACCGGCAGCAGCTTGCCCGCCTGCTTAAAGTGGATGAACGTTCCTTGTTGGGCAGCCAGCGGGTGCATGAAAAGCCGCGCCGCCGCATTCAGCGCATTGATGAATCTGTACAGCAGCGCAATCCCAAGCAGGATGGTTTTGGGGTGGATAAACGCATCTCCAACCTTGAAGCGCACTGTCTTTCATTGTTGCTTCAACAACCCCACCGCTATTATGAATTGGAGAGGTCTCTAAAGAAGTTTGGATTGGACAAGCTCAGTGTCACAGATTTTGACAGTTCAGACCACCAGATCATAGCAGAGGCACTTTTTAAAGGACTGGGCCAGGACGAGCATGAAACCATTCATTTTGTGCAGGATAATACGCCTGAATCTCTGGCCGAGCGATTAACCCAGCTTTCTGGTCCGGGCATGATTACCGAGAAGAATGAAGACAAATTGTTTGAAGATTTGGTGCGTTCCTTGATCAACCTCAGGTTGATCCGCATCAATACCTTGTTAAACCAGATCAGGTTCATTCAATCTGATGAGGAGACTGCAGAACTTGACAAAACCGATTTGCATTCTTTGACATTAAATTATACAATTGCCAGAGGCAAGTTAGATATGGCACTTGCCAAACCAGTTGACACAAATTGATTATTTAACATTATGGTATAGTTAACCCATGCCCCAAACGCCGACAAAAAAAACCACTACTTCTGAAAAAACCACACGATCTACTTCTGCCAAGCCAAAAACTTCGGCCAGACCGGCCGCGGCCAAAAAGAATGGCAAAAGAGCCTCCGGGATTAAAATCCCGCTAGGAACAGAATCGTTGGACGATGATTTGCTCGCCAAGCAAGAGCCGGATGAACGGTCACTAGCCCAGGCTCGTGAAGAGTGGGGAGAGATCGTCGCCGAAGACCCGTTGGAAATCCTTGAAGATCCCAGTATCGCGCTTGAACTCTCTGAAGACCCTGTTCGTCTATATTTAAAAGAAATCGGGCAAATTCACCTGCTGGATGCTGATTCAGAATTCCGCCTCGCGGCTAGAATTGAAGCTTTGGTACGGGTGGATACACTTGCAAATCACACGAAACCTGAGATCGGCGCTGTCGGTCATTCGCATGCGCTGTTCGTTGGGATTATTGAAGACCTGCTCACCTCATGGACGCGTTTACAAGAAGATGTTTTGCGCATTGGGCACACTGAATGCCCTGACCTGGCCTTGACGCTGGCTGAGTCTCAATTATTGAGGCGCACCTGGCAGGCTGAAGTACCCTCCTACTTGCGTACTTACCTCGATAATGGCAGGTGGGGAAAAGACGCCATTTGGGAAGAGTTGGTCAGGCACGCCTATACACTCTTCTTGGGAATGTTCCTTTTGCCTGAGCGTGTATCAGAAGCATTATTGCAAAAATTAAGCAAATCTGATGAAATGCCCGAAATGGCGTGGTTCAAACGACAGCTCCCCAGTGATGACGAACTGATGTCTGAAATGGAAGGCATCAAACGCCGCGCTGAAGAGGCTAACCAAACTCTCATCCGCGCCAACCTCAGGCTGGTGGTCAGCATTGCCAAGCGTTATCTTGGACGCGGTATTTCCTTCCTTGATTTGATCCAGGAAGGCAACCTTGGATTATTGCGAGCGGTTTCCAAATTTGATTCCACCCGTGGATTCAAATTCAGCACTTACGCCACATGGTGGATCAGGCAATCCATCAGCCGCTATATTGCCGAGCATGCCCGTACTATTCGCATTCCCGTTCATCTTTTCGAGGCCATTACCCGCATTTTACGCATTCAACGCTCTTTGGTGCAGGTGTTAGGTCGGGAACCAACTCAAGAAGAACTGGCTCTCGAAAGTGAACTGATGACCACAGAAGACGCCGCCTCCATCAAACGTGCCAGGCAGACCAACCAGCCCATTGACAGTGAACTGCAAAAACGTTGGACCTGGGCAACAGTAAAAGTTCAGCGCATCTTGCAATCTGCTGAAGAGCCCATCTCACTTGAACGTCCGGTGGGTGATGAAGAAAGCAGCCAGTTAGGCGATTTTATTGAAGATGATGAAGCCCTCGAACCAATGGATGCTGCTGCCCGCGAAATGCTGCGCGAACAGGTGCAAAACGCCCTGGCAGCCCTTTCTGAACGTGAGCGCCAGGTGCTCGAATTGCGCTTTGGTTTGATTGACGGCAAAGATCACACACTTGAAGAAGTCAGCCGTTATTTTAACGTAACACGCGAACGTATCCGCCAGATTGAGGCTAAAGCGCTGCGTAAGTTACGCCATCCAACGCGCAGCAGACACTTGCGCGAATACCTTGGTTAAAGAAAGTTTTTTTTGATAATGCTTGTTTAAGGCAAATTGCTTACCCTATTCTGTGCTTGCATATCATATTTATCCATGTTATACTTTTATCAATCAGTCAACGAAAGAGTATGAAGTTGGTAGGCCAATCCTGTATCTCGGTGGGGGAGCAGGTCGCCTAAAAAACCCCTTGGCAAAAAACACAAAAAAGTCTCATAACCCTGTCACAACAGGGAAGAATAGCATAATTCTAATTATAAATTCACGGGTGACTAATAAATGAAAATAATCGAAATGGAAAGCGCGCCGCTTACTTCGCTGCGTCAGATTGCAACCGACTTAAACATCCCCAACGCAAACAGACTCAAGAAAGAAAACCTGATCATTCAGATTCGCCGCGCTGAAGCTGCTGCGGAGGGTATTGAAGTTCGCGGGGGTGTGTTGGAAATCACTCCTGAAGGCGTTGGTTTCTTGCGTACCAATTATTCCGTTGGGCCGGATGATGTTTATGTATCACAAGCCCAATTGCGGCGATACGAGCTGCGTATGGGCGATTTTGTTATCGGGGTCGTCAGACCTCCCCGGGATGCGGAACGCCATTACGGCTTATTAAAAGTTGAAACTGTCAACGCTGTCAGCCCTGATGAAATTCATGTTCGCAAAACCTTTGAATCTCTCACTCCGATCTTCCCCGACAAACGCTTTGATCTTGAAACAGATCGCTCAATTCTCTCTTCACGTGTCATAAATTTGATTGCTCCGATTGGCCGCGGTCAACGCGGAATGATCGTTTCACCGCCAAAAGCGGGTAAAACCACCATCCTGAAACAATTGGCCAATTCAATTACTTCCAACAATCCTGAGATTCACTTGATTATTGCCCTAATCGGCGAACGCCCTGAAGAGGTCACCGATATGGATCGCTCAGTGGATGCCGAAGTGGTCGCTTCGACCTTTGATGAACCAGTCAGCGCACATGTGCGCATGGCCGAGATCACCCTCGAACGCGCCAAGCGTCTTGTTGAGATTGGACGGGATGTGGTAATCTTAATGGACTCACTTACCCGGTTGGCTCGTGCTTATAACCTGGTGGTGAATCCTTCAGGCCGAACCCTGTCTGGTGGTATGGACCCCTCTGCGCTCTATCCGCCAAAGAAATTTTTTGGTGCTGCGCGTAATATTGAAGAAGGCGGGTCGTTGACCATCATGGCCACCGCTCTTGTGGATACGGGTTCACGTCTTGATGATGTGGTTTATGAAGAGTTTAAAGGCACTGGCAATATGGAACTACACCTTTCACGCCGTCTGCAAGAACGCAGAATCTTCCCGGCCATTGATATTGAACGTTCGTCCACCCGCCGTGAAGACCTGCTGCTTGGACCAGACATTCTTTCCAGAGTTTGGCTGGTACGGCGTATGTACTTGCAAATGATTTCCCCGCCTCCAGGTGGTGCCGGCATGGACCCCGCGGTAGCAACGGAAGCAATTTTGCAGCGTATGGCAAAAACCAAAAACAATCTGGAGTTTTTGGAAAACATTACGGAGGACTAAGTGAGTAGGAAAGCCAAAACTCAAGAGGCTCCGGAGGTTGAGACTCTGAAAGCGGAGACTCAAAAAGTGGAGACGGTAAAAGTCTCCAGACCTCCGCTCGATTGGGGCACTGTACTCTCATGGGGCGTCACTGGATTAATGGTAGCCGGGTTGGTTCTGGTATTGTTAAAGGTTAACCTCTTTAAGTCAGAGACTGGTGTCACTGAAACGATTGATCCTGTACAGACTCTTAGTGTTCCCCTTCCCAGCCTGGCATCCGGGTTGCCTGTTGATGATTTAATCCGCATAGCTAACATCGATACCACCGTTCCAGATGGCGTAAGGCAATTTGCGGTCAAATATACGGTCGTCCCTGGCGACTCTCTTTTTACCATTGCCAAGATTTACGGTGTAACAGCAGAATCCATCTTGTGGGCAAATTACGATTTGCTTAACGATGATCCCACCTTCCTCAAAGAAGGTTGGGTGCTTACCATTCCACCCACCAACGGCATTTATTACAAATGGAAAGAAGGCGATACGATAGAAAAGATCGCCACAAAATATTACGCCGACCCTGAAGATATCATCACCTGGCCGGGGAATCATCTGGATATTGCCAATCTGAACACAGAAAATCTGATAGATGTAAACGTTATGATCCCGGGTGGATACAGGGATGTAGTGTCATGGATTACTCCCGTGGATTTTGCGCCAAGGTCTGGTGCAACACAATCCATTGCCGGTCCAGGTGGATGTATCACGCCTGAAACCGGACCAATAGGTTCTGGATTTTTCCAATGGCCAGTAGTTAATAATTACCTATCAGGATTTGGTTTTACTTCTTATCATTTGGGGATTGATTTGGCCGCGGGAGAAGGGTCTGCTGTTGTTGCAGCCGATTCCGGGACGGTCGTTTATGCAGGATGGAATGACAGTGGCTATGGCAACTTGGTGGCGATTGACCATAATAATGGCGATAAAACCATCTATGCCCATTTAAGCCAATTGTATGTTAAATGTGGAGATAATGTTAATTCAGGTAGTATGATCGCTTTATCAGGCAATACCGGCAAATCCACAGGCGGACATTTACATTTTGAAATTCGTCGAAATGGACAATATCTTAATCCATTCCAGGTTTTGCCTTAATCTAAAAAGAAATATTTAGAATCCCCTGCAGTATCAACAAAACTGCAGGGGATTTTTTTGTAAAAATTACAACAAATTTACCGGGTCTACCATGATCTCCACTTCCACACTGGCGGGCTGCCAGGTTGCGAGTGGATGCGCACGCATCAGATCCACCGGTCCTTGCCCTCGCAGCAGGATTTGCCAGCGGTAGCGTCCGTTGCTTCTTTGGTAGAAACAGGGTGAAGGACCGATCATCACGATCTCTTCCCAATCTTTTTCAAACAGCCAATGCCGAATACGCTCGCCAGTCTCGAGGGCGGCATGTTCCAACTGACTTGCGTTGTAATGACTGAGTTCAATTTTCACCAGCCGGGCAAAGGGCGGATAACCGGTTTGCTGGCGGTATTGCAGTTCTGTCTTTTCAAAACCAACGAAGTCATAAGCTGCGGCTTTTTGAATGGCATAATGCTCGGGCTGGAAGGTCTGCAAGACCACTTTTCCTCCCTGAGAACTGCGGCCAGCCCGGCCGGCCACCTGTGTGATCAATTGAAAAGTGCGCTCGGCAGCCCTGAAATCGGGCAGGTTCAGGCTCACATCCGCCAGCACGACCCCCACCAGGGTTACGTTGGGCAGGTCAAGCCCTTTGGCGATCATCTGTGTGCCGATTAAAATGTCGGCTTTCCCATGAGAAAACTGATCCATAATCAGATCGTGTGCGCCTTTTTTTCTGGCAGTGTCTGCGTCCCAGCGCAAGGTTCTGGCTTTCGGAAACTGTTCAACGATCATCTTCTGCAGGCTTTCGGTGCCCAACCCAAACTGCTTAATGCGTGTACTTCCGCACTGCGGACATTTTTGCGGCATCTGCCTCTTGGCGTTGCACTGGTGACATACCAGCAGGGATTCATATTCATGGAAGGTCATTGGCGCGTTACAGCGGCTGCAGCGCAGTACATGGCCGCAATCACGGCAAAACACATAAGAGGCACTGCCGCGCCGGTTGAGGAAAAGAATTGCCTGTGAGCGGCATTCAAGGATTTCTTCAATCCCGGTTTGAAGTGCACGACTTAAGGGTGAGCGGTTGCCGGCTACCAGTTCTCCGCGCATATCCACCACCTCAATATCCGGCATGGGCAAGGCGGCAGCAGGAACTTCCGAGGCATCAGGGTAAAGCGCCTGGTGGGCCAGCACCCGGTTGGGCAGCTCAAAGATATTCCAGCGGTTCTGGTTGAACAAAAAGCGCTGCTCCACTTCGGGTGTGGCTGACCCCATGATGAATACGGCATTGGTCAGCCGCGCATAAGCAATGGCTGTGTTGACTGCCTGGTAGCGCGGCTCAACGTCTTCCTGGTGGTATGAGCCGTCGTGGCACTCGTCAATCACAACCAGACCCAAATGGCTGAGGGGGGCAAAGAGAGCGCTGCGTGCCCCCACAACCACGTTTATCTCACCGCTGCGGATCTTGCGCCAGGTATCGTAGCGTTCACCATCCGAAAGTTTTGAGTGGATCAACCCCACCCGCCCCGGAAAGCGCCCCAGGAAACGGTTGACGGTTTGAGGAGTGAGCGAAATTTCGGGCACAAGAATGACGGCTTGTTTGCCAAGTCGCAACACTTCTTCCACGGCATGCAAATAAACCTCGGTCTTACCCGAACTGGTCACACCTTGCAGAAGGTTGGGCTGGTTGGGTTCGATACCATTGAGTTGATGCTTGAGTCGCTCCACCACGGACGCTTGTTCAGCGGTAAGCTGCGGTGGTTTGATGCTCACCGGGTTAAGCTTTGCCAACGGGTCGCGCTGGATTTCGACCTCAGAGAAATCAATGAATCCGTGTTCAGCCAGCAGGGCTAAATCGGCGGCATTTGCACCGGTTTCTGCATAAACAAATGGCAATTTGACTTCCGTTGATTCATTCTGCAGGAATAACAGCGCTTTAAGACGGCGTTCACGTGCGGCGCTATCGGTTTTGCCTAGGCTTTTCAATGCTTCTTCCGTTTCGGGCATTGAACTGAATTTCACTGCCCTTCCGGTTTTGGCTTTCGCGGAGGGAGGTTTCAAGATCGGGCTGCTGAGCGCGATGCCCTTCTTTACCAACCCTGGCAGGCTTTTACGCCAATCCATGTGGGGCAGAGAGTGATCGAGCTGTTTTCCGCGTAAATCTCCGCGCTTTTGCAGCAAACTGATAATTCTGTTTTGCAGGGGTGTCAGATCGGCGTCTTGCGGCACTTCGACCAGATGCACCAGTATATCAGCATGTTGTGATAACCCTGGAGGTAGCATCAACTCCAGGCAGGCTGAAAGACTACTTAAGTTTTCTTCAGCCATCCACTGCGCCAGCTTGATCTGCGCCGGTGTGACCACGGCATCTTTTTCAACTAATGAGTCGAGTGTTTTCGGGTTTGGCACTGCGGGGTCGTCAGTGAGTGTCACAACGATTCCCTGAGTAAGCTGTCTGCCAAAGGGGATTGTCACCAACGATCCGGGTTTGACCTGGTCAAGCCACCCTTCAGGGATGGCATAGTCAAACAACCCTGAGAGGTGGGCAATATTCACAGCCACACGGGCATAGCGTGGAGCGTTCAAACGGCCTCTTGTTGGGTGATTGCCAGTGCGCCGTAACCCACCACGCTTGACGTATCTTTGGATGCCCTGGCTGATGTGCTGTGGTTGAGCAGGGTGACCTGGTTTGCGCCCAGAGCTTTGGCGGTCCATAAAACCAGGGCTACCGCGCCAGATCCGCAGGCAAAGCCTTGTTGGTTGGCTTCGGCCTGTAAGACACCCTCTGGCGAGAAATCTGTCATGCGCTTTAACATCACCTGATCCAGTGCAACGGCAGTGGCTTCGTCATTAAAGTGCGAGAGGTCTGTGCTGGCGACCAACAGCACTTTTTTTCCGCGGATCAAGTCGGCAAGGATACTTGCTGTCTTGGAGAGATAACCGGGATCAGAAGAACGCACCATAAGCGGCAGTAAGCGAAAAGGTTTCACTAAAGCTGTTTGTAAAAAAGGCAGTTGAATTTCAAGCGAATGTTCTTTGTCATTGGCAAGCGGTTGAGCTGTAGGTAAATTTGCACCTTCCATTCGAAGATTTAATTCTGTGAGTAATTCATGCTCAACTTCCACCTGACCAAGAGGAGTGGCATAGACCTTGTGTGCAGTAGTCAATAATGCATATGGCAAATAGGCATGCAGTGGAGAAACCACCACGCAGAGGTCGAATGTTGATCCATTAATCGTTTGATATGTATAACCTGCGGTCTTGCCTGAATATAAATATCCGGCATGAGGGGCGATCAATCCAACCAGTTGTCCATTAAGTTCAGGATTTGTGGCTGAGCTGAGATATCCTTCAATTTCTTCTCGCAGCTGATCTGCGTTTGAGGAATACCAGGAACCTGCAATGGGTGAGGGGCGTACCGGATTAATTTGATTCATATGCATCACTATTATACAAGCGCGGGAGCCTTAAAACAAAAAACAGCCTGAATGAAGGCTGTTTTTTGAGTGTTGATCAGGGAGTCTGCAGAAAATCATGTGGATTGACTGCGCCGTAAGCCTCACTTCTTAATTCAAAGTGCAAATGCGGGCCTGAGGAATTACCTGTATTCCCAAGGGTGGCTATTTGTTCACCCTGGCTGACGTTATCGCCGCAGTATTTCAAGAAACTGTCAAGGTGGGCATAAACCGATTGCCATCCGTTGCCATGGTCTACCACGATCAGGTTGCCATAACCCATCGTGTTCCAGTTGGAATAAACCACCACACCGTCATCCACAGCGTATATGATATTACCAATGGAACCTGCGATATCAATACCGCGGTGATTGGTAGCGGGTGAATAATCATAACCTGAAATCCAGGTTTCAGTGGTTGGCCAGATGAATGAGCCACTTCCAATATACCCTGATGTGATGGTGCCGCAGGCGCTGCCTGTGATTGACGAAGTCGCCGGTTTTTCGCGGGTATACTGTTCAAGCCAATCAGAGAATTCACCATATCCGTTGGGGATGAAAAGAAGTTTTCCCACTGGAATATTAGGAAAGGAGAAATCACCCAGTGTGGCGCGATCCAACTGGTTGCCTGGCCAATCGACGATTACATCAGGGGTGACATTGTAAAACTTGGCCACACCATTTAAACCGCTGCCTTCAGCCCATTCGTAAATGGCGCCGTCAAATGGTGGAATCAGGATGGTCACACCCGGGTAAATATTGTGCGGGTTATTACCAAGAATATGTTGGTTGCACCATAGCAGTGACTCAGGTTTTAATCCAAACTTGTCGGCGATGCCAAAAAGGGTATCTCCTTCGACAATGGTATATTCTGTGATTGTGGAGCGTGGTTTTGGAGGAAGAATAGTATGGAGCTGCGCCTGGCGGAAGATACTAAAACTGCTTGCCAGCACCGGGTTGAATGATTCACTTATGGGAACAATGGGAGTGGTTGCTAGTGAGCTTAAAGGTGCAGTTGGAAGAACATTTAATTTTTCTGCTTTTAAGAAAAATTTACTCATTACCCATACAACCAAAGCAATCAAAATCAATGACGCCACGGCTGTTCCGATACGCACGGTTGGTTCTCCTAAACCAAAATGCAGAATTTTGTTCCAAATTTGGTTTAAGGTGATTGGTTTTTTTGTTTCGATTTGCTCTTCTGGTTTCTGGAGCTCTAATTCATCTTCCGGTAATGATTCGGAAGGAATGTTTGATTTGTCAGTCATTCTTTACCTCGAAAAAAATCATAACATCTTGTACCTGAATGGTCAAGAAAGCAGGTTTTGCGCGAAATGATGTTGGAATAAGGCAAATATTGAACCTGTGGTATAAAAGAAATCATAACCTTATGAAATCATATAACCTTGGAAAAACTTTTACATCCCTTAAATCTCCAAATTTCCGCTTGTGGTTTATCGGCCAGGTGGTATCGCTGGTTGGAACCTGGATGCAATCTACAGCCCAAAATTTTTTGGTTTATGAACTGACCCATTCTGCAGCCTATTTGGCTATTGTAGGGTTTGCAAATGGAATCCCTACAATCATCTTTACTTTGTTGGGAGGTCTTACTGCAGACCGTTTCTCAAAACGCAAAGTGATTGTAATTGCACAAGCGGCTATGATGGTGCTGGCGGGGATTCTGGCAGTTCTGGCTTTTACCCATTTGATCCAGCCGTGGCATATCGTGGTATTGGCATTCTTGTTGGGTGTGGCGAACTCATTTGATGCGCCAGCCCGCCAGGCTTTCGTGGTAGATATGGTGGAACGTGAAAATCTGGCGAATGCCATTGCATTAAACAGTACGATCTTTAACCTTGGCGCCATCGTTGGCCCTGCTACAGCCGGGTTGGTCTATGCCTGGCTTGGTCCAGCCTGGTGTTTCACCATCAATTCAATCAGTTTCATTGCGGTCATCACCGCTCTTTTGCTTATGAAATTGCCGCCAAGAGTTGTTCAACACACAATTGGCTCACCTTTTGCTAAATTAATTGAAGGATTAAGGTTTGTCATTAATGAACCCAGAATCCGTCTATTATTGGGTTATGTTGCCGTGGTTTCGATCTTCGGGTTTAGCTTGATGACCTTGATGCCGGCATGGTCTGTCAAAATTCTTGGGGGCGATGTCAAATTGAATGGATTGCTGCTGACGGCGCGCGGCGCAGGTTCGCTACTCGGTGCGTTGATGATTGCGTATATAAGTTCGCATTTTGTCCGCAATAAAATATGGTTGATAGGTTGGTATTTGATGCCAGTGGCTTTATTTGCTTTTGCTTTTATGCGCTGGATTCCGGGTTCTTTCATGTTATTGGTACTGTTGGGCTGGTGTTTGATGTCAGTCCTAAATATTAGCAATGCATTAATCCAGTCTTATGTTTCAGACCAGATGCGCGGTAGGGTGATGAGTGTATACACGTTGGTGTTTTTTGGCAGCATGCCTCTCGGCGCCCTGGTGGCAGGTGGATTGGCTACGGCGTTTGGTGAACCATCTACTGCCATGATTTGCGCTGGTGTTATTCTCGTGGCAACAATTGGGACTTTTTTCTTCAGAAAGACCATTCAGCAATTCTAGTACACCCATAAGAAATCTGTACGACACAATGGTTTTGACACCGTATCGAATACCCTGTGTATCGAAAATTGGGGTCCTCAAACTCTTTTTTGTAGAATCCGAGCGACCTTGTCTTGAAGTTTCAAATTTGGTATATTCAATTTTGATGGAGATAGACGAGAACAAGATATTGATATGAGATGATTCAAGTGGAAATTTAGGGAGAAGAATGAAAAAATTCTTGAAGAATTTAAGAACATGGCTGATGATAGCCATATGTTTAAGCTTGTCCGCATGTAATTTGCCGGCCGGCAATTCGTCCGCATCGGATATTGCCATTCAGCAAACAAGTGTGGCGCAGACTGTTGTTGTCTTGCAAACCCAATTGGCTGCAAATGAAACACCTGCTTTACCCCAGATTTCAACGAATACCCCCGGGGCGGATCAGCCTGCTGCCACATTCACATCAACAGCAACGGTCATACCACCCACCCCGACTATAACCAATACACCAGCGCCTACCTTCCGCATTAGTAAGGTGACTGACGTTACATTTCCAGATGATACATTAGTTAAACCTAACACCGAATTTACCAAAACCTGGCGCATCACCAATGGCGGCACTGGAACCTGGACACCCGGTTTCAAACTTGTTTTCATCAGCGGAGATGCCCTGGGAGGACCGGCATCCGTGGCGATTGGGCAAACTGTATTGCCTGGCAACAGCATTGACCTGTCAGTGAAACTGAAATCACCTGGCACCACCAAAACTTATCAGGGCAAATGGATGCTGCAGACCGACACTGGCACAACCTTCGGGTTGGGTACCAATGCAGATGGTTCATTTTGGGTCAGGGTAAAAGTGGATCAGAACCTGGCAGTGACCGCAGCAACAGTCTCAGTCGCGCCGGCTGCTTATAATGGCCCCTGCCCTGGCGCTTTGGCAATAACCGCTTCAGTTACTGCCAACACTTCAGGCAAGATCACTTACTATTTCATCACCTCGCTAGGCAACTCTGGCACGCTGGAACTGACCTTTGATGCCGCCGGCGCAAAGACAACCCCCGTATTTACATTGCCTGTCTTGATTACCGGACCGGTAACCATCTCATTTTATAATGACTACCCCAACCACCAGGAATTTGGAGCGGTGACCATCCCGGTCACCTGCACCCCTTAGCTATCAGAATCTCCGCTGACTTCAAGTCCGCGGAGGTTTTTTATCAAGTCCAATTGGTTTAGAATCGTTTAAGCTTCAAGTAGCCCTCATTGACAGAGGCCCCTTTTGGATTATAATAACCGACGAACAATTCACCATGGTCCACTAGCTCAATGGTAGAGCAACTGACTCTTAATCAGCAGGTTCAGGGTTCGAGCCCCTGGTGGATCACCTTATCGGAATCTAGATGATTCCTATTTTTTTATAGGTT
>DQHW01000003.1 GCA_003524305.1 Anaerolineaceae bacterium | reverse complement strand
AGTAACCGATGGCATAGGGGCTGCCCTCAACGCCTTGGACGAGGGTGTTGTCGTCTTCGCTGGTTTGAAGATTGCTGGCGGCTAAAACAAGAGCTTTAGCTTCGTCTAGTGTTTTTAGTCCTTGGGGTTTCTGAATAACTTCTTCGGTGAAGAAATCGAAGGTACCGCTGTCAGTGCCGGGGGTGAAGCGCAGAATGTTTTCAGCTGGCCATTCGGGGTTCACATCAGACCACTTGGTAGCGGTGGTGAAGATGAGGCCTAATTCTTCAAGGGTGACATTGGTGAGGAAGGTGTTTTGTTTGCTAACCACAACTGCGATGGCGTCGGTTCCGACACGGAATTCAACGGGGACACGGGCAGGTGAAAGGGCTGCGCAGGCTTCAACTTCTGAATCTTTGATGGCGCGGCTGGCGTTGGAGATGTCAGTTTCACCGGTCTTGCAGAAACGTTCGAAACCACCACCACTACCGATCGAAGAAAGAGTGTGCTGTCCGGTATAGCCTTCTTGTTCGAATAGGGCTTGAATGGCTTCGCTCAGGGGGTAGACGGTGGAGCTGCCTGCCGAGATGATGTCGCCTGTTACTGCGGAGGGATCAACTTCGGGGAGAATTCCAGCAACTGTCTCATCAACAACTGGAGCTTCTGTTGCTGTGGCAACCATGGGAGCCTCTGTAGCGGTGACTGGTTCTTCTACGGGGGCGGCAGACGGAGTGGAACAGGCTGATAAAACAAAGGCACTTACAAGTACGATACTAACAACCAACAACAATGATTTTGAACGCATTTTTCGTCTCCTTTTATTAGATAGCTTTATATTACAAAGCCAAGGTTAAGGAGTAAAAAATGAATTGTTAACGGTTGGTTAAGTCTTTTAGTTTTTTATTGGGTTTTCAATAATTGGAATTGAAAAAGTAAAGGTGCTGCCCAATCCGAGGGAGCTTTCGACCCATATTTTTCCACCGTGAGCTTCGACGATATGTTTTGAAATTGAAAGCCCTAGACCTGTTCCACTGCTGGAGCGTGAAGGGTCCGTTTTATAAAAGCGTTCAAAAATTCGCTTTAAATCCGCAGGGGGTATGCCAATACCGGTATCTGCAATGCTGAAATGGATTGACCGGTCTATCAAATTTGTTCTCACCTTGATGGATCCGCCTGGTGAAGTGAATTTTATGGCGTTGTGAATCAAGTTAACAAATACCTGTTGAATTCGCACTTTATCAACATCAATTTGGGGTAAATCTTTTGAGATGAAAGATTCAAGCATTATTCCGGCGCGTTCGGCTTGCATTCGCATTCGCTCCACCGGCCGGGTCACTATTTCGTCAACCGAGCAAAGATTCTTCTCCAACGGCACTTTGCCGGATTCGATTTTTGAGAGTTCCAAAATTTCTGTCACAATTTGGGTGAGGTTATCTATCTCTTCATCCATTTGAGTTAAGAAACGGTTCGAAACCTTGGGGTCGTTAATTGCGCCATTTTGAAGTGTTTCAGTCAAGGCTTTTAATGAAGCCAATGGTGTGCGTAATTCATGAGAGATATTACTGATGAAATCTTTTCTGACGGTTTCAAGTTTATGCAGCAGGGTGAGATCTTGAAATAAAAGTAATACCTCACCGGGGAGGATCGGTCCGAGAAGTGAGCCAATGACCTGAACGTTATCTTTCTCCATCGAAGTTTGGATGGTGAGATTCTGGGTTTTTCCGGTTTGCAAGGTCAACTGCCAGAGTTCGACAATTTGATGCTGGCGTACCACTTCAATTAATGAATTATTTTGATCTGCATGAAAATTGATCTGGAATAATTTTTGTGCTGAAGGGTTGATCATGGTCACAACACCTTGTGCGTTGACCAGTATCACACCATCAGTCATGTTGAAGAGGATCGCCGAGAGTTTTGTCCTCTCGTTGCGCAAGTTCTGAATCTGCAAGTTGATCCGTTCTACCTGTGTATTATGTGAAGAGATGAGCAGCCCGATCTCATCTTTACGGCTTCTGCCGGCAATGGTTTTGAGTTCACCTTCTGAAGAGGTGAAAATTGCTTCGCTGATCTTGCGCAGCGGATTGAACCTCTTGGAGGTTTGCAAAAACATAAATACCAGGGCAATCACCAGGCTAATGCTTGCGGTTATTAATAATATGACTCGAAATCTTGCTATTGTCGAGTCGTAATATTCAAGCGATCGCGCAAATCGAACCACCCCATTAATAACTTGTTTGTTATAGATGGGAGCTGCAACATAGATGTAACGTTGATGCATACTAGAGCTTGTACGAATGTAGGGCTCAGGGTTTCCATTAATGGCTGCTTGAACTTCTGGACGCAGTAAATGGTTTTCCATGCCCATGAGGCTGCGGTCTGATTCACCAATCACGGTGCCATCAGCCAGGATAATCGTGACGCGGTTACCGGTTATTTCAGCCAGGTGTTTGGCTTCGTCATCAATTTCATCCATGAATGGATGGTTAGCCAGCGATTCGGCTGCCAGAGTGGTTTCCGAGATTAATTCCTTTTCCAAATTGGAAAGGACAAATTGATCAAAGAATATGGAGGTCGAGGCTGCAATGCTTGCCAGCGAGAGTGCCAGCAAGATGAGGTAGGGTATTGCGGTTTTTTGAACGTACGATAAACCCTTCATGATTTATCCCTCGAAACGATAACCGGCGCCTCTGACAGTAATTAATCGGCTTGGCTGGCCAGGGTCAACTTCAATCTTTTGTCTGAGCCAGCGCATGTGCACGTCCACTGTTCGGCTTTCGCCCACATAATCCCACCCCCAAACATCTTCAAGGATTTTTTCACGAGATAAAGCTCTGCCGCGGTTGATGGCCAGGTAATGCAATAGTTCAAATTCTTTTGGTTTCAACTCAAGATTTTCATTATTGATACGCACTTCGCGGCGGATCGAATCAATGACCAGATCGCCGAAGGTCAGCACTTCTTTAGACGTAGATTCCACCGGTACGGGAGCTGATTCTTCCTGCATTAAACGCACACGTCTCAGCATGGCTTTAACCCTGGCAAGCAGTTCACGCATCGAAAAAGGTTTACTCATGTAATCATCCGCGCCAACCTCAAGACCAACGATGCGGTCAATCTCGTCATCGCGGGCAGTCAGCATCAGGATGGGTGTGTTCTTTTCTGCCCTGATCTTGCGGCAAATCTCAAACCCGTCCATGCCTGGCAGCATGATGTCAAGCAGGATCAAGTTGTAATTACCGTTGTGCGCTTTCTGAAAGGCATCAAGACCATCTGCACTTGTTTCAACCTCGTAACCTTCATTGGTCAGGTTGTACTCGAGCGTTTCACGCAGGGCTTTTTCATCTTCAACGACCAGGATACTATTTTTCATCAGACCTCAACAAACAGGTAAAGACATTTTCCATTTTAGCAGCAAGGTGCGAACGGTTGAAATGTTGTTCCACAAACACACGTCCGTTTTTGCCAAGTTGTTTTGTATTCTCAATATCATTGTGCATGATTTTTATCTGATCGGCAAGGGCTTGAGGGTCGCCAGGCTCAACAAACTTGCCGCAATTCGCCTCTTCGACCACCTGCCGGATGACACCGTCTATCAACAGTAAAACCGGTTTGGCCGCAGCCATGTAATCAAAAACCTTGTTGGGATAAGTGGTTTTGTACATATCAATGGGTTTAAGTATGGCGATGCAAGCATCTGCCGCAGCCAGTACAGAAATCATTTCCATCTTGGGCACTGAAGGCAGAAAGAGAATATTGGTTAGCTGTTTTGATTTTGCAGCTTCTACCAGGTTATTCTTTTCTTTGCCATCTCCGACAAAAACATAAGCAATCTCGGGGTTTTCCAGGGTAATTGCTGCTGATTCCAGGATAACGCCAAGGTTGTTTGATATCCCGTGGGCGCCTGCATACAGGGTGATAAATTTGTTTTCAAGGTGATGTGTTTTTCTGAATTCCGCACCGGTTACAGACAGGTTGAACATACTGACATCTACACCATTTTCAATCAACGTGATCTTTTTGGCGCCGCGTTGGCTGACATGAGCAATGAAGCCGGGTGAATTAACCACCATCTCGTCTGCATGTCGATAGAGAAAACGTTCAAGCCATTCAGACATGCGGATGAGGGTTTTATTTTTTAACACGCCGACGGCGATGGCAAAGGCCGGCCACAGGTCGCGTACTTCAAACAAAAGGGGAACCCCTTTCAGCCGGGCCAAAAGCCATGCCGTCCAACCCTGGAAAATGGGAGGGGTTGTGCCCCAAATCACTGACACATTCTTAACACCAAGCCCGATGAAGAAAGAAGAAAACATGAAGCTGAAAAAGCTGAGAACGCGATGGAAAAAGCTACGGTGCAAAGCGGCGTAGGTATATGCACGCAGGATGGTGATGCCGGGTTCAGAATTCTCGCGGGTGACCCATCGGGTGTTAATTTCGGTGTTATGTCCAGTAAGGTAGCTAACCGGACTGGTAATGATGGTTACCTGGTGACCCTGTTTGACCAGGTACCGTGCAATCTCGTGATGCCGGGTGCCGCCGGGTTCATTGATGGCCGCGAAGGCTTGATGGATGAGAAGAATGTGCATACCTATCCTTGTGCTGCTGAAGCAATTTTGGAAAACTCAAAGCGTGTCACGATTTGCAGATCATTATTGGTTTGATATTCGAGTGAAAGCGAAAGTGTGGGTTGTTTTTCGCCGTAGGTATCTGACACCCAGCCCAAAATTGGTGCAATCCTTTTGCCGACAAGCGTGTCTCCAGCGCGGATTAGCGAGACATCCATTGGGGAAATCGCAGAGCCATAGTTGGAGGAGGTGTTGTTGAAGCTAATCTTAATTTTTCGATCATCTGAATGGAGGGTAAACAGATTTTCTTCCAAATTCCATTGCCAATCGATCAACAGCCAATGCAGGGTGACGTGTTTTGCATCCGTTTTGCGGATGAAGTGTACCTGATCAATGACTTCAAGTTGATTTGCATTTACGAAGGTGACAATCCGCTGATGGATCATTCCCATCCGGCGGTAACCGTTGTGACTGGCAAAGAGAATGTCTTTGGAGGGCGCGGTATGCCACTTTGCCTGGGCTTGTCGCAGCCAGAGGAATTTTGAGACCTTTTCCATCTGGTCAAAACCATCGATAGAAATTGTATTGTGCACAAGCGTGGACGAAAAAGGATTCTGCCAGGGAGGTGCATCGTTATAAGCATACGTGCCGGCATCCTGGGTGATATTCAGTCCGTCCCACCAGAGATCAAGATGCAGTTGATCGGCATGTGCCGGCCGGCCGTGGAAGGTGACGCCGCGGAGCGAGGCTCGTTTGTTTGAAACGCTGATGACATGAACTGCAGGTGAAGTTAATGATTGTATTTTTAATACTTTTTCAGTCTCTGGTTGTCCCAACCATATCGAGAGTTCATCCCACGGACCTGAAGGAAGGCAGTTTTGGCCTGTAAAGGCTACAGAAGCAGCCTGAAGCGTGGGGCGGTAATCGCGGAAATCGCCTGTGCCCATGGGAAGCAGCAACGAACCGTCATTATGTCCGAGGTTGGGCAAACGTCCGCTGAGCGGATCAAGCTGGGCAGCCAGCCAGAAGGTGGCGGCAGCCAGGCGGTCTTTTACTTCCAGGGGTATCTCAATTTCATTTCGCTTCGCATAGCCATAATAAACTAATGAGAGATGCAGCATCAGACGGTGATAATTGGCGCTGTGCTGCGAATACGTGCCGTCTTTATCAATTTGTCTCAGAATGGCTTGATTAAATTCCTTGACGCCCAATTTTAGCCAGTCGCGACCTAAAGAGGATTTGCCTGAAAAGAGCGAGCCGGCAATCACCAACCCCAAGGCTTCACTTAGCAGATGGTTGTTATTTTGTGAACGGGCGTATCCCAACGTGGGAGGGATGCGCGAGGCATGCTGCCAGAAAGCAGTTACCAATTGGGCAGAATGATCCGCAGTGGTGGCGGGGGATTCTTTGAAAACCTGGTAAGCCATCAGCCAGGCAATCATACGCATGGCTGCTTCCTGCGCGGAGGTGTAATTCGGTGCACTGTTGACCTGATTTAACTGGATGAATTCAGAAAATTTGTGCCAGAAGAAGCTTGGGTATCGATCATCTTTAGTGATCAACCAGGCTTTGGCTAGATCAAAAACCCAGGTAAAACGGGCAGGTTCCCAAAGCCATTTGATATCCCGGCCATTGACTAGATCTCCGACTGAAGTCCAATGAAGCGATGGCTCAATACCTGTGGCGAAAGTCAAAAGAGCCTTTTTGCCTCCAAAGGGGTGATACCATCCACTGAGCAACTCCTCAGCCGATTGGATTATGCGAGTGCGATCTTTTTCGAGGAGTTTCTGAAGTTTTGGATTGAAGGGATCAAAAGGGACTTTTATCTCAATCTCTTGCGGATTGAAATCCAACGGAAATCCGGCCAGGGGAGTTTTTCTGATGAGGCGGCCTGACTTTTTTTGAACAAGATATCCAGCATAATCCGCCATTTGCGGAATGCCAATCTCTTTGCAGGAATACCAGAATTTTTGCAGCTTATTCAATGAGGCTCTCAAAATGCCGTGAGGCGCTTCACAACTTTACAGTTTCGCCGTTGGTGATGGATTGGACTGCGGCATAGCAGGCTTTGTGGACTGCCATCATTTGATCATAAGGGATGGGTGCGCTTGCCCCGTTGGTGACGGCGGTCATAAAAGCTTGCCATGCGGCCTGGTGGCCTTTATCCTGTTTGAACTTAGAACGGATCATCTGCCGTTTGCCTTCACTCACCAACTCCAGCGTTCTAAAATCATCCAAAACGCCGATCTTGCCGGCGCCAAAAACCTCAATTCTTTCTTTGGCGAAATTCTTGTTGCCATTGGCAAGGTAGGTTACTGTTGCCATTGAACCGTTGGCAAAGCGTAAATTGATGACACAATTATCCTGGTGATACTTGCCGCCATCAGGCAGCGCCTGAGCGCTGACTTCAACCGGCAGGGAATCGGACATCCAGACCACGAAATCAATAAAGTGACAGCCTTCGCCGATGATGCGTCCGCCACCTTGTTGGGCGTCGTGCAGCCAGTGATTGGACGGCAAAAAGCCGGCGTTGACCCGATAGTTGATCATCAAGGGTTCAGATTGATCCTGGAAATATTCCTTGAGCTGGATCGCAAAAGGAGCGAAGCGGCGGTTGAATCCCACGGTCAGCAGGGGAGAGTCTTTTTGCTGCAACTGGTTTTCCACCAAACCAAGTTCCTGTGCATTGAGGGCCAACGGTTTTTCGCAGTAAACGTGTTTGTCGTTTTTGAGCGCACTGATAGCTTGCCGGGCATGCTGCTGGTGACGGGTGAGCAAAATTACTGTATTAATCTGGTCGCTTTCCAACACATCCGCTTCGGTGGAAGAGGCAAATTGGTAGCCAAATTTTTGGGCTGCATGGCTGGCAGTCAGCCCTGAAGCAGTGCAGATGCCAACGGGTGTTGTGCCGCCAGTTTTATGGACGATGGGTAAAAAGACAGCCTGGGCATAATTACCTGCGCCCAACACTCCCAAACGGATGCTGCGCGTGGGCAGCCCGGAATGGGCAAATTCAACTTTGCGCACCGGATTGGCTGTCGTTTTTTGTGGATAGGTGATCAAAACGCCCAGGAAAGGTTCACCGGTCTTGCCGGTGATCAGTTCATAAGCTTGCGGCGCTTGTTCAATAGGATAGCGGTGCGAAATGAGAGGTTTGAGATTGATCTTGTTTTGTGCCAACAGTTCCACGAAGGCTTGCATGTTGCGGCCTTCCGTCCAGCGCACATAGCCAAAGGGGTAGTCTTCCCCGTTTTCTTCGTAAGACGGATCGTAGCGTCCGGGTCCATAAGAACGGGAGATTCTGAAATCAAGTTCTTTTTCGTAATAAAGTTTACGTGTGATATTTAGCCCGACCGCGCCTACGGCAATCACAGTACCTTTTTCACGAGCCAGCAGCCCTGCGAGGTTTACAGGGTCATCAGAAGCAGTGTCAGCACAAATGAGTACATGGTCAAAACCGCGGTTTTGGGTGAAGTTCAACGCGCTTTCTTCACACTCAGCACGCAGCACACATGGAACATTCATACTCTCGGCAAGTTTAATCCGTTCTGCGGAGAGGTCGATGCCAAAAACCTGGCAGCCNNACTGTTTCGCCAAGCTGCGGTTGGGCCAATCTAAAACCCTGCAAGGCAATGGCGCCCAGGGTCGTAAAAGCTGCGGACTCAAAATCAACATTATCTGGCAGGTGCACGAGCAAATTTTGCGGAACCACGCCGTATTCTGCATGAACGGCGAATCCGCCGCCGCCGCAAGCCACGCGGTCGCTGGTTTTGAACCCTTGCAGCCCCTCTCCGACTTCGACAATAACACCTGAGGATGAATAGCCAAGCGCCATCGGTTGATCCAATTTATTGAAGGCAGCCTCAATGGTTGGGATCAGGCCCTCACGGCGAGCTTTGCTGAGTACTTGTTTTACCAGGTCAGGTCTTGAAGAAGCTTTGCCGATCAAATTCTTTTCGGCGAATTCCACCAGCATCCGCTCGGTGCCGGCAGAAACCAATGAATTGCAGGTTTGCACCAGGGCGGTTTTCCGTTTTACTGAAGGAACAGGAAGGTCTACAACGGTGGTCTTTCCATCTCGCATGTTTTGCAGAATTTGCTTCATATTTTCACCTTTCCCAAATTATATTCCATAAATGGACGGGGAGTTTTGATTTCTTCAAATCAAATTGTGAGCTCAGATGAATTGAAGTCGGGCTGACTTGAAATCATCCATTGGCATGAAAAATGCACCTATCAGGTTAGAACTTATGGTGTCTGGAGGACGTTATGGTAAAACGATTTATTTTGTTGGTCATATTACTTGCTGGAACCGCACTCACTGTATTATTTGGTGAGGGTTTCGATTTTCTCAATCCTGATCCAACAGAAACGGCCGCAATAACGACTACGGTGGTATCTACCCTGACCGTGGGCGCTACCGAAACCATTGTGGCGACAGAAACAGAAGCACTGACTGCCACCAGCGAGGCCACCAGTACTGAAATCCCCACAGCCACCGAAGAGATGACGGCAACTGCAACCGCAACAAATACGACCACTGCCACGCCCACAAGCACCCCAACTTCCACTGCTACTGCAACTCCCACCCCCAATACGGACCTTTTTGAAGTTCAAACAGGCAGCCCGGTCTACACGGTTAACTTTGCCCATCCTGAAGCGGCATGCAATTGGCAGGGCGTCGCAGGCCAGGTATTAAGTAAAACCGGCGCTCCATTGACCAATTACATTTTGAAAATTTCAGGCACTTATAATGGCGCTTCGGTCAACCAAATCGGATTATCTGGTTTGGTGACTAATACGCCTTACGGCCCAGGTAGTTTTGAATTCGTTTTAGGTACAACGCCCGTCGAATCAAATGATCTTCTCACCATCCAGGTATTCAGTCCCACTGGAACTGAAGTGTTGGGACCAATTTCAATTGATACGTATGGTTCCTGCTCAAAGAACCTGCAAATCATAAATTTCCAGGCAAAATAACATCAGATCTGGTATGAAATATCAAACCCGGCCTTCGCGCCGGGTTTTTTGTCCGAGTATAATTAATGAATGCTGGAGGAGTTTATCATGGAAGATGTTATCCCTTCTGAAATTATTAAACGCGTGATTCGCTGGTGGTGGTTGGTCATATTGATCATGATTGCTGGCGGAGTCGCCGGTATGTTGGCAGTAAAGCTTCAACAACCGGTTTATGAATCACAAGCTTCCATAACAACCTCCATCGATTTTGCCTACGCTGGCAGGATTAACGAAGCACAAGAAGATGTGTTAATTTCAGTAGTCGGGGACGAAATAAGTTCCAGTGCGGTGATGGATGCCGTTAAAGAAAAAGCCGCTGCTTTGGGGATTAAGCTCAATGATGAAATAATCAATGCTCGATTTACCAAAGCCAGACAGGGCTACCGCTGGGACTTAACAGTCCGCGACAACGACCCACAGACGGCACAAACTTTAACCCAAATTTGGGTGGATGAAGCTGATGAAGCATTAACCCAATTTCATATAAAAACTCAAGAAATCCTTGCGATGCGCTCTGCTCAACTTGCGCTGCAAAATTGTTTCAGCCAAACCGTGATCGTTGAACCGGCATCTGGTTTCTGTACGACCGATAACCTGGCAAGCATACGTGAGGTCTTGGCTCAAACTTCTTCATCAGAAAAATTGACTAATTTACCAGATGCAATATTACTCTCAAATATCAGCACTGAAATCACGGAAGATGCTTATCTTCCAACAAGTCCGGTGTTGCTAAAAATGAATATTTCCACGCTTGCCGGCAGTTTCTGTGGATTATTGATTGGACTGGGTTTTCTCATTTTCGGGAAAAACAAGAAATGATCAGACAAAAATTACAGAAACTTGAGCCGTTGTGGCAAAAAAGTGTCTGGTTCTTGTGGTTGTGTTTGGTGGCAGCCCTGCCCGTTACCAGCTTTCCGCTTTTTGCAAAAGTGCTGCACACCAGTTCAGTCGCACCCGCCTCCGGAATATTTGTTTTGTTGTTGGCTTTCATTTGGCTGCCGGTGTATCTCATAAAAAATGGCCGTTTTCCATTTCAATTAAAACCTGCCATATTATTCTTCATGTTTGCTTTATTAACCATGGGGCTGGGTTTCTTAAGATATATTCCGGATTATAAGAATGCTTCAATGATCAAGGCGGCTTTGGAGGGGGTGGCTACACTTGGGCTTGGCGGCCTTTTTTATCTTGTCACCACTGCCATGCCGAATTCTGCTGATAAGATCAGGCAGACACTAAGAATTGTCAATTGGGGTGGTTTGGTAATTATAAGCTGGTCATTAATCCAGATTGCGGTTTCATTTGTCTATCATGATTACACAGATGCCATGCGTTCTTTTCAACATCTTTTTTCGACCACAGTTCTATTTGACGGACGAGCCACCGGGTTTGCGTCAGAACCCTCCTGGTTGGCGCATCAACTTAACCTTGTCTATCTGATGTATTGGATGGCGGCCACAAAAAATAAATTTAGTGCGCACCGCTTCCGTATTTGGAAATTTACTTTTGAGAACCTGCTGCTGACAGCCGGGTTTGTTGTGCTTTTTGTTACTTTATCACGCGGTGGGTTGGTGGCTTTCATGTTGGTGCTTGCCTTTTTATTCCTGCTGGCGAATATCCGATTCGCGAAGTGGCTGATCAAGAAATGGAATGTTCGAAAAACAGTGCTGGTGGGGGTTTTTACCGGTTTGGGCATGTTTATTCTTTACCTTGGCATTTTGGCAGGCGGATTGTTTGTCTTAAGCAAACTTGATCCACGCATGGAAAAAGTTTTTCAATTTTCTTCCGCTGTCGAAAACCCTCTTTTGAAATATGCAGACAATCTTCAGTTTGGTGAGCGAGTAATTTATTGGCAGACAGGTTGGAATATCTTCAATGACTACCCTGTCGCGGGAGTCGGAGTCGGGTTTTCTGGTTATTACTTCCCGCAATACCTGCCTGATTTTGCCTGGCAGCTTCCCGAGGTCAACAAACTCACAGGCTGGAGCAGCGGGTTACTAAACATCAAAAATCTTTGGACCAGGTTGTTGGCAGAAACCGGGATTATCGGTTTCTCAATGTTTGTTGTCTTTTTAGTCGTTATGGCATATTCTGCCAAAGATTTATCCAACCGCAAAGATCAACTTAGTAAAACCATTGGTTGGATGGGTATCTTCATGTTAATTACGTTTATACTCGAAGAATTCAGCGTGGATAGTTTTGCGCTGCCCTATTATTGGTTCACGCTTGGGTTGGTCGCTGCCGCTTCAAGATGGATCAAACCAACTGATTTGGATTCTAATGGATAAATCTGAAAAAACCATATTATTTATTGTGCTTGGTGTTGTGGTTGGCTGTCTCTTCATATCAGGTTTGTGTGCCGCCATCTTTTTGATTTCTGATAAATTTTCATCCACGCCTCTTATTTCTGATGTGCCAACACCGGCAATGCCGACTTTGGCAGTATGCAGTGTTCCATTGCAAGAATCGAAACAACCCCTTGCTGTAGATCAAGATTTGCTGCAATCTGCTCTTCAGTCACAAGTAGAACTTGAAAACACAATTTTGCCCTCTGCTGATCTAAATAAAATTGACGAGCGCTTACATGGGGGTGCTGCAGTTGCGACACAATTAACTTCACCGCCTGTTCAATATCAGCTAGGCGATAAGAAAAATTTTTATATTCTGGATGCAGACGACAATATGATCCAAACCGAAGCCACCTTAAGGTATGCAACTGAAAATACCTATTTTTGGGCTGAAAACGACATTGTTCTGAATGAAGATGATCTTAAAAACCTGGTTGATACTTTTTCATACCAGGTTTATCCCACTGACCATGCAATGTTTGGCAGTGAGTGGATACCGGGTGTGGATAATGACCCCCATCTATTCATTTTATATGCCAGAGATTTGGGCGATTCACTGGCTGGATATGCACTCTCCACGGATTATGTCTTGACTGATGTTTATGAGTATTCAAACGCACACGAGATGTTTGCGATTAATGCTGACGGTCAGTTGATCACTGACCCCTACACTCTCAGCACCATGGCTCACGAGCATCAGCATGTGATTCAGGGGTATCGAGATCCAGATGAAGAATTATGGTTGAACGAAGGTTTTTCTGAATTAGCCACCCTGGTGAATGGATTTGATGCCGGAGGTTTTGATTATTACTTTACACTTGACCCTGATTTTCAACTTAATAATTGGTCGGCTGATGCCGATCTGAATGATCTTAATTACGGCGCCAGCTACCTGTTTACCACTTATTATTATGGGCGTTTTGGAGAAAACATGACGCGTGAGTGGGCATCCAACCCATTCAATGGTCTCGACAGCCTGGATAAAGTCTTTCAAACCGCTCAAGTGATAGATCCGACCACCGGAAGTCTGCTAACTGCCGATACCTTTTTTCAAGATTGGACAATCACCAATTATCTCAATGACCAATCCGTTGAAAATGGCAGGTATTTCTACTCGCAATACCTGGATGTACCCCTGGTCACCCAAACTGAATGGTTAAATGAGTGCGATGGCACTTCAGTAACGGGAAGCGTTCATCAATTTGGGACCGATTACTTTCAAATTGCCTGCAACAATCTGGTTAACCTGAAATTCTCTGGCAACCCATCTATTAATATCCTCACTGACGGTGGAGAAAATCAATCCACTTTTATGTGGTCGAACAGAGGCGACTCAGTGGATACATCCGTTTCCAGGTTGTTCGATCTGACAAGTTATTCAGGAGATATTACCCTGACTTTCGATGCCTGGTATGACCTCGAAGCGGATTACGATTATGCCTATCTCATGGCCAGCCTGGATGGTACAACATGGCAGGTGCTGAACACGGATGCCTGTACAACCCATAATAGCATCGGCAGCAGCCTGGGATGTGCATTCAGCGGCTTAACCAGCAATTGGGAAAACCATAATGCCTCCCTTTCTCAATTCGCAGGGACCAAGGTTTGGCTGCGGTTTGAAATGATCAGCGACGGCGCTCTAAGCAACGAGGGTTTCGCTGTGGATAATATTCGCATTTCTGAAATTGGCTATGAAGAATCATTTGAATCCGGGGATGGAGACTGGATGACGGATGGTTTTTCACTTATTCAAAATTCAATTCCGCAAACATATTTGGTTTCAATAATTACATCCAGCCCTGAAAAAACAGTAAAAAAGTATACGGTTAGCGCAGGCGAAGAACTTGATTTGAAACTTGATCCGAATTGTTTTGGTGAAGATCCCATACTGGTAGTCAGCGGTGCCTCAAGATTTACAAGGCAAGAAAACCAATATACCATCACACTGACAGAATAAATTGAAAAACCAGCCCAAAAATGAACTGGTTTTATCATTTTAGTAAACATTGACAAGATCGTGATTATCACGCCCTACAGACACCTCGATTATTGCGGGTAAATCGCTTGAGATAGGAGGTGTTTCCTCCCCTGTCTTAGGGAAAACCTTGCTTTATTCGGTAACTTTATTCTGCAATTTTGACAATTGTTGATTGAGTTCGTCCATTCGGTTTTGAGCTGCTGTTTTGACTTCATTTTGAACATGCACAAATGAGTTGCCAAGGCGGGAGCGTACTTCAGTTCCTTTCAACGGTGTAAACAGTAATGCTAAAATACCGCCAACCAAAGCGCCGCTAATTGCTCCGATCACAAAACTAACATATTTGTTCATTTTTCCTCCTTCTTATATCAACCACTCATTACGATTATATGGTTTTTTACAGCTATAGTGTATTAATGTTTTGTTATTTTTCCAGCTTAAGTTTCTTGAAAATTAGTGGTGCAAAATAAGTGACCCATAAGCCGATCAAAGTGTAACGAATAAATCTAAGGATGAATCCCAATGCAAGTGGTTCTTCAGGAAAGATCATCTTCAATCCGAGGTATAAAGCGATCACTCCAACAATACCTACGATATATCTCGCAAAACGTTTCAAGGCAGATCCAAGTGCTTTGGGTTGACCGAATTTTTTGACCCAAATGGCATAACCTGACATGAATCCGAAGGCAACGCCGCCCAGCGTAATGATGCCTTCCATATTGAAGGGGTCAGGAACCGCACCACCCGTGAGCGCAGCGGTATTGATCCACTCCGCAGGCATTTGCCATGAAGTAGTTAACGCTTTGGAGCCGAATCCGAGCAGGATTAACGCTATCCCCAATACTAAGCTCAGTAGAATTTGCATGGAAAGACTTTTTGTTGATAACCATTTTGCCGTGGGTTTTTCATATCGCATATACAGCCAGACAAATAGTCCGCCCAGGAGCCAGCCAGCGAGCACGTCTCGCAAGAAATGCATGCCAAGATACAATCTCGAAAGTCCCACTAAAAAGATTACCACCAGCATGGCGATAGTGAATCCCTTTTTACGAACCGTGGCAGCCATTATGCCAAATTGACTCGCTGCATTTTGTGAATGTCCGGAAGGCAATCCAAAGCTTGTTTCGAGGCTATATGATTTCACCCTTGAATCGAACCAGAAGGGGCGGGGACTGTGAAATATCATTTTAAAATAGCAATTGAAACTTCCATTGATGACCAACATAAAAGCCATGCGTAACCCCATCAAAGAATCAATGCTCCAGAATACGAGGGGCAAGACGAGAATGAAAAATTCTTCAGTTGCCAGAAAGGAAATTGCCTGAAAGGGGCCGGCCAACCAGGTTCCCAGGTTTTGCAGAAAGAGAGTGATGCCTGTTTCAAAATTTAATAATGAATCCATTTACAATGCTCCTTTTTCCAAAATGATCTTAATGACGACCTGATTAATGTGATTTTACAATAAGGTTTATTAATCTCAAAACGATAAACCATTTCATCCAATAATCAGGCGCTAAAAATTCCATAAGTGCTCAATAAAATGGAAGAGCTGAGATACGCCTTTTGAAATGGAGAGGAGATCAATTGTCTCTTGGTGTGTGTGAACTTGCCTGCCTGTGGTAATGCCCAAACAGGTGGCCGGGTATCCAAGGCTGATTGGCAAGGAAGCATCTGAGGAAGAAATCGCAAAAACCGGTGTAATGCCTACATTGCGAAGTGCTGCCTGTGCGGCGATAATTACCGGTGCGTTTTCTTTCATTCTTCCAGAAGGTCTCATCCCAATTTCGGAAATCACATACTCTGTTCCTGTGGGATTGGTTTGAGTTGCAATTTTGTGAATCGTTCTTGAAAGTGATTCTAAAATAGTTTCATCTTCAGAACGGATTTCGATCTGCATTTCAGCGTGACAGGCTATCGAATTGATTGATCCTCCACCAGAAATTGCGCCAATATTAATCGAACTGCGCGGGTTGGCGGGCAGTTTTATGGCAAGAATTTTTGACGAAAGGGCAATTAATTCATGAATGGCAGACGGCTCGCCAAAGTTGCTCCAGGCATGACCGCCCATCGAATTCACTTCGATTCTGTAGCGGTGAATGCCTAGTGCAGCAGTTTGGATCATTCCCAGGCCAATCCCCTCGAGGACAAGGTAGGCAACAACTTTATCTTTGAATTTATCAACAATTTGCTGCATCCCTTTGAGATTTCCGAGGCCTTCTTCTCCAACGTCTCCAACCAGCCAGATATCTCCGGGTGGTTGTGTTTTTTGTTCCATGATTGTTCTTCCAATTTCAATTAAAGCGGCCACACCAATCGCATTATCTCCGATACCCGGTCCTGTCATATGTCTTTCGTTCTGAATTAAAGGCACATTATCAACAGGAGATAATACAGAATCGAGGTGAGCAGAAATAACCAGGGGAAGGGCTTTTCCACCTTTTATCCTGGCATACACGTTTCCACTCGGGTCAATGTGGACATCCTGCAGCGAGAGCGCGGAAAATTGGTCAGCTAAAAATTTAGCCCTCTTGGTCTCGTGAAAGGTCGGTGAGGGGATGGCCTGAATCTCTTTTGCCATCAAAACAATATTCGAATATCGATTTTCACTCATATTTTTTTCACCAATTCCCTGACCAGTTTGAGCCGGTTTAGATGTAATCCCGGGATGGCATCAGCACCAAAAAAGGGATTACTTCCTTCACAAGTAAATGAAGCCGATACGATGCCATGGGTCAAAGCTTCTATGGCATCATAATTTTTCTTAAAACCTGCTAGAAAACCACCGCAAAACGAAGCCAACATACCGGTTGGATCGAGACATTCAACTGGATATGCAGGTGATTGAATGCGGCGATTTGAATTTCGATCAAACAGATAAAAACCGTTTACATCATCGCTTATGACAACATATTCACACCCAAGGCTGCATAATTGATCAGCCATTTCCCAGAGACTAGTTGTGCGATTGCGAAAAAGATTCCGAATTTGATCTGAAGTGGTGACGAAAGCTGTGAGATCCTTTAGTAATATAGGCATAGCCTCAAAATTGGATAGATTCATATATTGCGGGCTTGAGAGGACCACCAGATTCTTTGTCGAGGCGTTTAATAAAATTGTAGAAAGTTGAATTTGGGTAGAGAAGTTGGCTGGACAAATCAGTGCTGCAGAAATATCCCGATAATGAATGGGAAATTCTTCGGGGTAATACTTAGATTTTCCATTTACTTGAATTTCTGATTCATTTTTTTTGTAGCCGGCTAAATCTTTCGGAAAGCATAATTTTCTGCTTGAGTAAAAAGCCACCGGATTTTCAATGACGACTTCATTTGGTGATACGTATCCCAGAAATTGCCGGTCGTCGCAATCTTTGTTATAAAAATGAACACCTTGAAAATCTATTCGGTATTTTTTCTTAATGCGTTCCAATGCATGCCGGTTATTAATTGATGTGTGACTGACCAGTGCAATTCTGTCATTCCAGCAGCGCAATCCCCCGGCTGCATATAATAAAGGGCCACCAATTACATTTTGATGCGATTGGTTGCGCAAGTCGATAATAAATTCAGTTGCAATGTCTCCGACCACCAGAAAATCAAAGAATTCAAAATCAGGCATACCGGATTATATAATTAATTCGATATTTGTATTTTCCCCGCTGGATTTTGGTTGAGGAGTTCTATCTTGCGGTACTTTCAGTGATCTGACGCAAGAAAGAAACGATTCCTAAACCAATTTTTACGCCCTGACCAGATGTAATTGAGTGATCACCCTCAGAGTCTTCTCGTGCGCGGATGAATAAAAAGGCAGCGGCCACACCAGTTGCGAGGCCAAGGGCTCCGCCGATGATATAGGTCATTGTTTTCCATTTAGAGTTTTCTTGCATTATTCCTCCAAAAAATCTACTGTCTCTTAAAAATAGCTTTAATTCCTGCCATAAAGGATTTCATTTTTATTAGTGGTTGCGCCGGTTTTTGCGCCAACCCTTGGATGTTCTTTTCAAAATTTATGACCATTAAGCGGAATTTTTGAAACGCGGGTGGCCAGTTGTTGTTCCATTTGCCTGCAACTATTCCCAAGAGAATTAAAAATGCCAGACAAACCAGACCTAAAAACAAAGCTGGAAGGATCAAGAACATGGTTGAAATTTGAGCCCATTGTTCGGTGGATTGCGTTTCAGTAGAGGTTGAAACAAGCAAGAGGACGAAGACCGATAGGCAGATGACTCCTGCGCCAATAATGGGCAGCAATACCTGTAAGGAAGTCTGTTTTTTGTGAAGCTGCTCAGGTTCGAGTACGTCTTGCTCTTTCTTTGTTTTCATAGATTAATTGTAGCATGATTCAATCGGATTAAAAAAGTCATTCTTATCCAATTAATCTATAAGCAATAATGCAAAAAATCATGTATAATTGTATTAACTTGGAATGATTTGAATAAGAGGCAATCAAAAAACCTCATCGCTGATCGATTCCTTTATTGGCTGGAAAGTTTTTCACTCCATTTGGAGTTTGGATGGTTTTGTCACTTGGTTATCAGGTTTCTTTTACGAATTGGGTCCACTGAGGCGAGATTTAATGACGTTAAGAAGAGTCAATCCGAATTAGAATTCAACCAGGATCTCTTTGAATAAGTCTAAATATTGTGAACCCGTAATCGAATAGACTGCATAGTGCAAAAACAGTAATCCTCCGAATGATTTGAAATCCAGTTAATTGAAGATCGACAGCCAAGTCATTAATAGTGAGTTTGGCTGTTTTTTTGTTAATTGATCATGGAGCGTCAGATCACCGCCATTCACGTTCAGAAACATGATCCCGACCGGCTCAATATTGATCTGGATGGGGAGTTTGCTTTTGGACTTTCGAGATTGGTCGCGGCTTGGCTCAAAGTGGGTGATTTTCTAAGCGAAGATCGCATCAACACCTTGATCGAATCGGATACATCAGAAGTGGCTTATCAAAAGGCTACCCGGCTGTTGGATTATCGTCCGAGAACAGAAAAAGAAATTCGCCAACGATTAATACAAAAAGGATATGGACCATTAGAGATCGACCAAGTCGTTTTACGGCTGAAACGGGCAAACCTGGTTCAAGACCAACAATTTGCCAAAATGTGGATAGAGAATCGCAACGATTACCATCCTCGCAGCCAACGCTTGATGCGATATGAACTAAGAATCAAAGGTGTATCTGAACAAATGATCGAATCTGCTTTGGCAGACAGTGCGGATGACATAGAATTGGCCACTCGGGCAGCAGCCCATTATGCACGAAAACTGAATTTTCAGGATCGTGAATTGTTTCGAAAGAAGCTGAGTGCTTTTTTGGCCAGGCGGGGTTTCTCATATGGGACAATTTCACCCGTAATCCGAGACCTGATCCGTGAGTTGGAACAAGACCAAAGCAATAAACTGGAAAACGAGGATGATAATGGAAAATATTAGAGTTGCCACAATTCTCATTGCACTGGCAGTAGGGTTGGTAGTAGCCGGAGGGGTTTCAATCCTTCTGGTTAAAGCTTTTACCGAAAAATTCAAGAAAAGCCAACAAAACGAAGCAGATAATTTAGTTAGATTGGCATCTGAAAAAGCCAAGAACATTGAGATGGAAGCCAAAGATAAATCGCTCAAGATTCTTCAAGATGCTGAAAGCGAAAACTCACGTCGCAGAGGTGAAATTGTCCGTGAAGATGACCGGTTGCAAAAACGACGGTTGGAGCTGGATAACCGTATTGAAAGACTAGAACTGCGAGAACAAAATATCAACAAGCGTCAAAGCGCACTTGACAAGCGCGCCAACGAAATCGAGAAATTATACGCCACCGAATTGGAAGAACTTCAGCGCATCGGTCAGATGAGTATGGAAGAAGCCAAGCAGGTTCTCCTTGGTGAAGCCGAAAAAGAAGGCCGAAATGATATGGCACGTATCATCCGCCAGATCGAAGCTGAAGCCCGTAATGAAGGCGAAAAACGTGCCAGAGAGATCATCACCGACGCCATCCAACGTGTAGCCTCTGAGCACGTGGTAAGTGTTTCGACTTCATTGGTCACTTTGCCCAATGAAGAGATGAAAGGCCGCATCGTTGGTCGAAATGGACGCAACATCCGTGCCTTTGAACAGGCCGCCGGTGTGGATGTGATCGTGGATGATACTCCTGAAGCGGTGACCATCTCGTGCTTCGACCCTGTGAGACGCGAAATCGCCAGACGTTCATTGGATCGTTTGATTGTGGACGGCAGAATTCACCCTGCACACATTGAAAAGATCCTTGCCGAAGAAGAAAAAGAAGTTGAAAAAGCCATCATTGAAGCGGGCGAAGGTGCTGCCTTCGATGCTGGTGTGGCTGGCATTCATCCTGAAGTTTTGAAATTGCTTGGACGTTTGAAATTTCGTACTTCATACGGCCAAAACCAACTCTCACATGCCATCGAAGTGGCTAAACTCTCAGCAGTATTGGCAGCCGAGTTGGGCGCCAATGTTGAAGTTTCTCGTGCAGGCGGTTTGCTGCACGATCTTGGCAAAGCGCTTGACCATAACACCGAAGGCACCCATGCTCAATTGGGCGCAGAATATGCAAAACGTTATGGTGTGCATCCCAAGGTGGTCAATGCCATGGCATCACATCACCATGAAGTGGATCAGGAATCACTGGAAGCAGTGATCGTTGAAGCAGCCGATGCCATCTCAGGTGCACGCCCTGGCGCCCGCCGCGAAGATCTTGAACAATATATCAAGCGTCTGCGCGCACTCGAAGAGATTGCCAATTCCTTCAAGGGTGTGCAGCAAAGTTATGCCATCCAGGCTGGACGTGAAGTTCGTATCATCGTCCGCCCGGAAGAGATCGACGACCTCGCATCCACCCGGTTGGCCCGAGATGTGGCCAAGAAGGTTGAAGAATCCATGCAATATCCCGGTCAGATCAAGGTGACCGTGATCCGCGAGACTCGGGCGATCGAATTCGCCAAATAATTTTTACCATGTAAATTAAAACTAAAACGGCCTGAAAAAATTCAGGTCGTTTTTTATTATCTGTAAAGGGCAGATCAACAGTTTAATCTTCAACAAATTGGAGAACTAGGTTAGTCATTTAGAATTTTCGTCGCCAGGTAAGTGAGCCAGGGTGAAGGTGCTTTCTTTTGACCGAAATCCCATTCTTTCCAGGCGGTCCAAATGGATTCAGGTGTAAAGCATCCATCGGCATCAGCTTTTTGGGCGATGATTGCTTTCATTTCAGCTAGGCGCCGGTCTTTTTTGAGCCAGGGTAATTGTGACAAGACATATGAAACATGGATAATATCAAACCACACCAACGGGGCTTTGAGTTTGCAAAAGTCGTTTCCCATATAGAAAATATAAGGATGAAAAGTCAGACGCTCTTCCCAACAATGCAGCAGCGATTCTGCGGCTTGATGACAAGCTTCGCTGTCGCAATATTGTGGTGTTGCAGCCAGCAGTTTGACCATGATCAGGTTGGCATATGGGCAGGGGTCGCCTTTTTTTCCTGGTCCGCGGAAGGTTCCTAACTTAGTTGATCCGGCACAAGGGAATCCGTTTTCTCTGACTAAACCTGCAAGAGACTCAATCCCCCGTTTCACACGAGGATCATCTCCTAAACCGAACTTCACCAATGCATAGAGAATTGAAGGTGCATCGCAAAGCGCCCATGACCAAACATCCTCACCTGTACCGCCAAAATGCGTTGGAATATTGGTCAGCATTTCAAAAGGACCGTCAGGCTCTTGATGTTCCAGAACATAGCCGATCAATTCTTGCATTCCAGGATCGTGGATAGTCAATCCAATATCTGCCAGAAAGACCAGTTTATGGAGTGAATGGCCGGCGCTTTTGTGACTAACCAGGATGGTTCCGGGCCAGTTGGTTATCTCTTTGAGTAAATCCTTGATCATCGGGTTTTCGAGCATGGATTTGCGCGCGGCAATAACCAATTGATCGGTTTCAGGTTGGTGAAGGATATCAAGACGTGTGCGGTATTCTACTTGAGGAGAAGAAGTTAATAACCAATTTATAGTTTGATCCATGAGCATTCTCCAGGTTCTATATAGAAAATTGTATTCAGGATTGTTAAATCTCAGATCTGGTTTACCATATAATAGTATCAATAATTTAATTATTGATAAAGAAGACTTTAGAAAAATTAATAATTAATTAAAACCTATTGACTTTTAATTTGTAGTTTGCTATAAACATACCTATGATATTGGTCTACACACCTAAGCAGCATCGAAAGCCAATCGCCACACTCTTGAAGGGTAACGGGCGCTGATTCGATTTAGGTAGACAAAGAACCAGCTAATTTTTACAGGATTTCCCGCCTTCCCTTCATAGGGGAGGTTTTTTTTTATAATTCAAACTTTTTGGTAACCGCAATCTGCAATTGTACTTCTCTTGCAGATTGAAGATGTTGTAAAAATAATTTTGAGGAGAAGAATAAATGAAAAACACGAAAGTCGTACTGGCATTTGTTTTGGCGCTTTGTTTGGTTATTTTGAGCGCCTGTGCGGGCAGCAAGCCTGCCTCTGGTTGTTTGGGGACTGCGGCTGACGCAATTGTTGATCTCGATTGCCGCGAGATCAAAATTGCTGTTGAAAACGCATATCTTCCATTCAACTATATTTCAGCCACCACCGGTGAAGCCGGCGGTTGGGATTATGACGCCTGGAACGATATCTGCACCCGTCTGCACTGTACACCGGTCTATGTCGAATCCGCCTGGGATGGCATGATTCAAGCTGTTTCTGATGGTCAATATGATGTAGGTGCTGATGGAGTAACTATTAACGCTGACCGCCAACTACAGGTTGATTTCTCTATTGGATATCAAAATGTTCAACAGAGATTACTTGTTCGTAAAGGTGAAACAAGGTTTACGTCAATCGAAGATATAGTCGCAAACCCCGAAATAAAATTGGGCACCCAGGTAAGTACATCTAATTATGCTCCTGCTGCAAAATTCTTGCCAGAAGATAGAATTCAAGCTTTTGAGACTTTTCCATTTGCTGTGCAAGCACTCATCTCAGGTGATTTAGATGCCATCATCATTGATGAAGTGGTCGGTTTAGGCTACCAGGGCACAAGTGCAGATCAACTTGAGCTGATTGGACCGTCTATTTCAAGCGATCAACTTGCTTTCCTCTTCCCCAAGGGAAGTGATTTACTTGACCCTGTAAATCAAGCTGTTCAAGCTATGATTGACGACGGTACAATTGCCACCCTGCAAGAAAAATACTTTGGCCCGGATTTCAAAATTACTTACGACGACATAAAATAAATTAATATAATAAATACGGGCTCCCTTGATTACTTAAGGGAGCCCGTAGAAAGAGCATGGATGTCACAATTATCGAATGTTAAAACAAAACCTCCCAGGCGAAATTCTGACGAATCTCGTGAGTATTTCAAGTTAAAGCTCAGAGTTGCACCCTGGTGGTTATATGCAATTATTGCCATTGCAATATTTACTTTTATAGCTATTTTTACGAACATCCCATTTCAAAAAGCATTTTTATTTATCAAGGCAGGGTTAAGTGTCACCATCACGACAACCCTGATTGCTTTCGTATTTGCCCTTATTCTTGGTTTGTTGACCGGTTTGGGCAGAATCTCAGATAACACCTTTTTCAAAAACTTATCCACCTTGTATGTTGAATTGATCAGGGGTATACCCATGCTGGTGTTGATCTTTTTCATCGCATTCGTGGGTATTCCAGGTGTGGTCAATGGATTAAAAGCTTTCGGGGTTTGGTTAACCGAGATTGGTGTATCAAGTATTGGAGGCTGGTTTTCTGCCATCAAAAACGAAGTTCCCATGAACACAAGAGCTGTCATTGCTCTTTCAACCACCTATGGTGCATTTTTAGCTGAAATTTTTCGGGCAGGCATTCAATCTATTGGTCGCGGCCAAATGGAAGCTGCCCGTTCACAAGGTATGAGTTATTGGCAGGCAATGCGCTATATCATTTTGCCGCAGGCCATTCGCAATGTTTTGCCGGCACTGGGCAATGATTTTATTTCGATGTTAAAGGATTCTTCGCTGGTTTCAGTATTGGCGGTCAGAGACATCACCCAGATCGCCAAGCTTTATGCAGGTAGAACTTTTCAATATCAAGAGGCTTATATTACCCTGGCTGTTTTGTACTTGACCATGACGATTTTACTTTCCTTTTTGATGAAATTTATCGAGAAACGGATCCAAAAAAATGAGCAGCGCTGATGATATGGTGGTTATTCAAGATCTTAAGAAACACTTCACCGGTATTGAGGCTCTTGATGGTGTAAGCTTAACCGTGAAAAAGGGACAGGTGATTGTGATCCTCGGGCCCAGCGGCTCGGGCAAGTCAACCCTTCTGCGCTGTGTAAATCAACTTGAAGAAAAAACAAGCGGTGATATTTGGATCGATGGCGAAAAGTTGACCCATAATTCAAAGCAGATTGATAAAATCCGCTCTGAGATTGGAATGGTTTTTCAACACTTCAATTTATATCCGCATCTTACTGTGCTTGAAAACATCACCCTGGCGCAAAAGATTGTAAAAAAGGTATCCAAAGAAAAGGCGATTGAAAACGCCATGGCACAACTGACGCGTGTCGGCATCCCTGAAAAAGCCAATAATTATCCAGCCCAATTGTCAGGCGGTCAGCAGCAGCGTGTAGCCATCGCACGTGCACTTGCCATGAATCCTAAGTTAATGTTGTTCGACGAACCGACCAGCGCGCTTGACCCTGAAATGATCAAGGAAGTGCTCGAAGTCATGCTTGATCTTGCCAAAGCCGGCATTACCATGATTGTGGTCACACATGAAATGGGTTTTGCCAAGGCTGCAGCGGATGAGGTGGTCTTCATGGATAAAGGCCAGATCGTCGAACAAGCGTCTCCCGCTGTTTTTTTCACAAACCCGACCCACGAGCGGACGAAACTTTTCCTTTCACAAATTTTGAACCACTAAAAGATTCAAAAATCAATTTTTTGCATCACAGCCTACTTGGCGCTATAATCGACTCGGGAGACATAAATATGTTCAAGAGTCGATTATCGCGTCTGGATAAATTAATGGCGTCAAATAAAATTGACGCCATTGTGCTTAACCCGGGTCCATCCCTGGTTTATTTGACCGGTTTGCATTTTCATCTCATGGAAAGACCAACATTATTTATCTACCAGCGGGGTGAATCGCCAGTGTTGATATTGCCTGAATTGGAAAGCGCCAAATTGGCTGGGATTTCAATGTCGGTCAGTGTGCATACTTTTGGCGATGACCCTGCCTCCTGGCAGGGTGTGTTTGACCAGGCACTTTCAAAATGGAAGAATCAACCAGTAATCGCGGGGGTTGAACCCATCCGTTTGCGGTTCCTTGAAATGGAATACTTGCAAAAAGCTGCACCTGGTGCAAAATTTAGTTCTGCTGATTCTGTGGTGAGTGTTTTACGCAGCCAGAAAGACGAGCATGAGATTGAATGCATGCGGAAGGCCGTCCAGATCGCTCAAAATGGATTACTGGCAACCATACCCTTTATTAANNTGCCCTTCATGCCAATCATCGCCAGCGGACCGAACAGCGCCAATCCGCATGCGGTTCCAACTGCGCGCAAACTTCAGAAGGGGGACCTTTTGGTGATCGATTGGGGTGCTGCTTACGAGGATTATTGTTCAGATCTGACACGCACTTTTGCCATTGGTGAACCCGCACCAGAACTGGTCGAAATTTACAATACTGTTCAGGCTGCCAATGCTGCCGGTCGCGCGGCAGGCAAACCGGGTCTGCCTGCAGGAGCCGTGGATGATGTCACACGAAGAGTGATTGACCAGGCTGGTTTCGGTAAATATTTCACTCACCGTACCGGCCACGGATTGGGTATGGAAGCCCATGAACAGCCTTATATGTTTGCCGGCAACTCTTTGGAGCTCGCCCCAGGCATGACTTATACGGTCGAACCTGGCATCTATTTGCCCGGTAAAGGTGGTGTGCGGATCGAAGATAACATTGTCGTCACTGAAACAGGATGTGAATCACTAAGTGACATACCGCGTGATCTCAAAATCTTGTAATCGATTTTAAGGGAGAGAAAAATGTCCACGAATTTGACCATTCCAACGGCTGAACCCTTTTTCATCCCTGGCGGAAAAATCGGCTGCCTATTAATCCATGGATTCACGGGTACGCCAAAAGAAATGCGCATGCTGGCAGATTCGCTGTCTCAAGAAAAATATACGATTTTGGGCATCAGACTGTCAGGTCATGCCACCGATCTTGATGATATGCGCCATTCCACCTGGCGAGATTGGCTGGCATCCGTTGAAGACGGACTAAATTTGCTCAAGGGGTGTACTGACCAGCAGATCGTTATGGGGCTTTCGATGGGAGGGGTGCTTTCCTTGTTGGCAGCCGCCCGATATGACATAAAAGGTGTTGTCACTTTTTCAGCCCCGTGTGCATTGCCGCCTGATCCGCGCGCGAAGTTTCTTCCATACATTACCTGGCTGGTGCCCCAGGTAGATAAAGGCAAACCTGACTGGCGCAACCTGGAAGCCATGAAAGACCATGTGGACTATCCCGGTTATCCTACGCGGTCAGTTTTGCAGTTACAGAAACTTATCAAAGTCATGCTGGATGAACTTCCAGAAGTAAAGGTGCCGGCTTTGATGGTCCAATCTCGTGGAGACCACGGTATCCCTGCAGAAAGTATGGATACACTCTGCGACAAGATTAGTTCTACCGATAAAACCAGGCTGTGGGTCGAAAACAGCGGTCATGTAGTGATCCGCGAACCAGAACGGGAAGTGATTTTCACTGAAGTTAAAAAATTTATTAAACGGATTACTCAATAATTATGAATCGCAATCTTTTATTAGTCACCCTTGCCATGGGTGCCTGGGGAGTAGGCGAGGGTTTCTTCATTTACTTTCAACCTCTCTATCTTCAGCAGTGGGGAGCCGATCCCCTGTTGATCGGCGGAATCTACGGCGCCATGGGCATCACCATGGCGCTGGCACAAATTCCGGCTGGATATCTTTCTGACCGTCTCGGTTCCAGAAATATAATGTGGTTGTCATGGATTTTGGGGACGGTTTCAGCCTGGACGATGGCCCTCGCCAACTCGCTGCCTCTTTTTGTTGTGGGAATCATCTTCTACGGTTTAGCCGGCTTTGTAATGGCACCCATGAACAGCTATATCACCAATGTGCGCGGCAATCTATCCATCGGGAGGGCAATTGCCATCCCATCAGGCATCTACAGCCTGGGGACGGTAATCGGTCCAATCATTGGCGGGATTGTTGCCGACCAAATGGGGTTTCAGGCAGTCTATGTCATCGCAGGCATAATCTTTATTGTTTCAACAACGATAATTTTGTTTGTACAAAAGAAACCCGAAGTGCATCATATCGATCAGGAATCGGTGAATCCAAGGGGCTTGCTGAAAAACACGAGGTTTATGGCTTTTATGGGTGTGGTGTTGATTACAATGTTTGCCTTGTATTTGCCGCAGCCGTTTACACCCAGCTTTTTACAGAACCAGCAGCACTTGACGAGCTCCACCATCGGCCTTTTGGGTGCTTTCGGCAGCCTCGGTTCAGCCCTATCCATGTTATTCTTGAGCCATCTTGGATCACTGACAGGTTTTTTTATCAGTCAGGTAATGCTTGTGGTTTTTGCCTTATTATTCTTAAAAGGGAACAACACGATCCTATTTGGTCTTGGGTATGTTTTCATTGGCGGCTACCGTTTGTGCAGGGTTATGGTTCTTTCCATCGGGCGTTCACTAATTCATCCGGCTGAAACCGGGCTGGCATATGGATTGATTGAAACCATGAATGCCATAACGTTGATCTTGGCTCCCATACTTGCAGGTGTTTTATACCGCAATGACCCATATTCGATGTATCGCGTTGGATTAATCTTGTTGGCAGCAGTTTTGGTCATCAATATTATTATCTTCAAAGTTATTAACCAACGAAAGGCAAAAACTGAATGACGATTAAAGTATGGGTGTTTTCTACTGGACAATTGAGTAACAATGTTGTTCTTCTAATCGATGAAAAAACAAACGAGACTATTTTGGTTGATCCCTCGTATGAACCTGACATCATTCTTGACTACATTAATGGCCAGGAATTGAAGGTCAAGTTGATTGTTTTAACCCACGGACATTTTGATCACTTTGCCGGTGTTAATTACTTGAATACCAGGCTGCCTGAGAAACCGCTGCTTGCCATGCACCGCGACGATCTCGAATTGCTCAGAGACGGCGGCGGATCTAAAGAATTTCATATGCCAGTGCTGCCTCCCGATGACCCAGATTTATTCCTGGAAGATAAAATGGAACTTGAGCTGGCAGAGACAAAAATTCAAGTGAGACTTGCACCGGGACATACCGCCGGATCCGTGATCTTCTACATACCAGATGTTAATACTGCTGTATGCGGTGATGTGATCTTCTACCACAGTGTGGGCCGCACCGACCTGGCGGGAGGAAATCATGAAACGCTTATCAGAAGCATTCAAACACAGGTTTTGAATCTTCCGCCCGAGACCAGGCTGATTCCAGGCCACGGTCAGGAGACCACCGTTCGCGAAGAAATGCTGCATAACCCTTATTTGGATGCATAGACCTGTATAATTGACCTCCAATAAATGGATAGGATGAATAAATGAAATTACGCGCTTTATTGATGACTGGCATGATCTTGATTCTTCTCCTTGGTTTATCTGCTTGTAAGGGGCAATCGCCTTTGAGTTTCCTGCGTCCATCAGAAACGCCCTTGCCCCCCACCGCAACTGCCACGTTTGCACCGACAGCGACGGTCACCGCAACACCCACAATCACGCCCACTTCTGCGCCTACGGCTACGGCAACACCATCCAAAATTACAATTCCAGCCGGTTCAGTGACCGCGCCGATCCTTCTATATCATCACGTTTCTACAAACAGCGAAACGCAAGACAGCCGCTATAACATCCCGCCTGAAAAATTCGAAGAACAGATCAAATGGTTGTTTGACAATGGATATCAGACAATTAATATCAGTGAACTTGCCAATTTGATCTATTACGGCGGAGAGATTCCACAACGGCCGGTTGTGATTACTTTTGACGACGGGAACATTGACAATTACAACAACGCTCTACCCATCCTGAAAAAGTACGGTTTTGTGGCAACATTTTTTGTTGTCGAAACTTATGTGAATGGTGCAGAGATGATTTCTACAGATCAGGTGAAGGAACTGATTCAGAACGGTTGGGAAATTGGTTCGCATAGCAAAACCCATCCCCACCTTCCAAACATAAGTGAAGAGCTTCTTCCTGATGAAATTCGCATGTCGAAGCTCAATCTTGAAGAAAAACTGGGCGTACCTGTCAATTCTTTCGCCTATCCCTTTGGCGAGATTAATGACAACATCATCAGGTTAACCAGCAGCTATGGTTACAAATCCGCAGTAGGTTTGGGTAATTCAGTAACCCATACAATGCAAAGCATTTTCTATCTTCAGCGAATCGAAATAGAAAATGATTATTCCATGGAGGTATTTATTTCCAAACTCCCATGGAGCGGTCCGCTTCAATAAACTTTCAAATATTAAAATTTTCTTAATATCCTAATTACTGTATACTTATATTTGGTATTCAGTTAAGTTTTGATTCAATTTTGTGAATGGAGGCCAAGAGATGAGTAAAGCAACTGCAGATTTGATGAATGATCACAACGCCATTTTATCTGCGTTGGATGTGTTTACCAATATTTTGGATGAGTTTACAAATGAAAACAGCACGAACCTTGATGAATTGTTGGATTTCATCGATTTTCTCAGGGAATTTGCAGATAAATGTCATCATGGTAAAGAAGAAGGAATACTTTTCCCGGCTATGGTTGCTGCAGGTGTTCCAGACCGAGGCGGACCCATCGGCGTGATGATGGCGGAACATATTCAAGGCAGGGGATATATCCACAGCATGTTGGAAGCCCTCGAAGAACCAGAGGATTATGCCGGATTTGAAAAAGCAGGCAGGGCGTATATTGAATTGCTGCGTGTTCACATCCAAAAAGAAAATAATGTGTTGTTTCCCATGGCAGATAAAGTAATTTCTGCTGATCAGATGGACGTGATTGCTCTGGCATTTGAGGTTCATGAAGAAAAAGTTATCGGACACGGCAGGCATGAAGAGCTGCATGCGTTGTTGGATGGCCTGAAGAAGAAATATCCCGAAAAAAACTAGCAATATGCTTTTATGCAATCTTAAGCAAAAAAATACCTTAATTGCACTGCTTTGACCCTACCTTTTACCTGCTTTTTATGTTTTTCTTAAGATTTGTCGTGTAGAGTTAACCCATATGGAAAATGTCTCAGATCCAATAGACGGAACCTGCACTGTTGCCATTTCTGAAGATGGTATGAACGCCTGGATTACTTTAAGCTCGCCAGGTAATGGCGGGGCTGAAGTGAACCTTGAAGAAGTTAATAAAGCACTTCAAGAAAATAGTGTAACTGTAAATATTAATCAAATGGTCATTGAGCAAGCGATCTACCTTAAACTTTGGGACCATCCACATTTGGTGGCAACGGGGACTGAACCAGAGGAAGGGAAAGATGGTTATATTGAGTATTATTTTCCAACTGTTGTTGATTTGATGCCAGTTGTCGAATCTGAAGATGGTAAAGTCGATTTCAGAAACTTAAACCTGATTCATAATGTAAAAAAAGGGGAACTTCTTGCAGAACGCTTCCCTGCAGAAGAGGGCAAAACCGGGCAGACAGTTGTCGGCAAGGTTATTTATCCTCCAAAAGTCAAAAACCCATCGCTTATCGCAGGGCGTGACACAGTTTTCGATTCTTCCGGGGTTCGCCTTCTAGCCGCTAAAGACGGACATGCCTGCATGTCTGAAAACAAACCATCGATAATCTCGCTTTATACAGTTCAACATGACGTAAACTTTTCGGTTGGCAATATTGATTTCGTTGGAAATGTACAGATTAAAGGAGACGTAAAAGCTGGTTTCAGCATTCGCGCCGGCGGAGATGTAGAAATATTGGGAATGGTTGAAGCTGCACAGGTCTATGCCGAAGGGAACATCCTTATCAAGAATGGGATTTTTGGCGCCGGCAAGTGCCACCTTTATGCAGGTGGTAACATTGTCGCCAAGTATATAGAGAATGCCTCTCTTAAAGCCCTAAAGGACGTCATCGTGAACGACAGCATTACTCGATCTCAAATCAAAGCAGGCGGCAAAATTAAAGTCAACAATTATTCCGGAGATATTCTGGGCGGCCACCTTGAAGCCCTCGAAGAGATTACGGCTGGTGTCTTTGGTTCTGATTTGCATGTTCCAACGGAACTTGAACTAGGGATTGAACCAAAATTTCGGCAAGAGTATGTCGAAATGTTGGGAAAATTCGGCGAGAAGAAAAAAGCCCTTTTATCTTTGGAAGGCTATATCAACGAGTATAAAAATTATCGCGAGAACAAGAAAGCTATTTCCGAATCTTACAGGCGCACCATGAATGAACGCCTGCGCAGCTACTCTGGATTGAGAAATGAAATTCTGGCACTTGAAGAAAAACTAAAAGTTTTTGAAGATGAACTAGCAAAATTGGATCACGGCACCGTAAAAGCCACCCAGAAGGTTTATCCGGGGGTGAAGGTAACCATCGTTAAAAACACGTTTGATGTTGAGACTGACCTGGGGCGTACCATGTTTATTTATGACAAGGGTGAAGTTAAACCGGTACCGCTGCGGGGATAAGAAATTAGCATTAGAAGCCGCGGAGATCTCGAAAAATGGTCTCACGCGAAGGCGCGGAGATCGCGAAGAGAAAATATCATAGGGAGGAAACATGGATATTGACGAGATTTCTGAGAAAATCGTTCATGCTGCATATAAGACACATATAGGTCTGGGTCTTGGGTTGTTAGAATCTGTTTATGAGACGCTGATGGTGCATGAATTAACAAAAATTGGATTTAGCGTTGAAAGACAAAAGACAATTGCTTTTGAATATGATGGCTTATTATTTGATGAGGGATTACGCGTTGACCTTTTAGTAAATAGGTTGGTAATAGTTGAACTAAAATCCGTTGAAAAACTGGCTCAAGTGCATTATAAACAAGTACTAACTTATCTTCGGCTACTTAACCTTCAAGTAGGGTTATTAATAAATTTTGGTGCCCATTTGCTAAAAGATGGACTTCACCGAGTGGTGAACCAATATAAACCCCCGCGACTTCGCGCCTCCGCGTGAACAGGAAAATATGATTTAAAATTTCAATTACCCATTTCCTTGACAACGGTTCACCTCTCAGGTAAAATCCTGTCTGCAATATGGAACACGGGCCTGTAGCGCAGTTGGGAGCGCGCTTCAATCGCACTGAAGAGGCCGGGGGTTCGAATCCCCCCAGGTCCACAGGTAAGACAGGCTCGACAAATGAACATTTGGGCCCATAGCGCAGTTGGGAGCGCGCCTCAATGGCATTGAGGAGGCCGGGAGTTCGAACCTCCCTGGGTCCACTAAGGCAAAAACAGGAGTAGTAAGTCATCCGTCAGCGAGCCGGTTAACGAAGTGCGAGGCCGACACCGTGCAGCGGAGCGCAACAGACTGAACTCGCCTGAACCCTTCAACGGGTAGCTTTACCGGTGAAAACAAGTAACCGGTGACGGGTATGCCCGTTACAGCTTCTGAGCGGTCTGGTGCTTTCAGACAAGCAGGGTGGTACCGCGGAGAATCTCTTCGTCCCTGATGGGAGAAGAGTTTTTTGTTTAAATCCTACTGAATGGAGCAAGAATGACAAATCCACAAATCCCTTTATACAACCCGAACGAGATCGAAAGCAAATGGCAGAAGAAATGGGATGACGATCATCTTTACGAATCCAATATTGATGAAAGTAAACCCAAATTCTACGCGTTGACCATGCTTCCGTATCCCTCGGGGGACCTTCATATTGGGCATTGGTACGCCATCTCTCCATCAGACGCACGCGCGCGCTATAAACGCATGAACGGATACAACGTTATGTTCCCCATGGGATTTGACGCTTTCGGCCTACCCGCGGAAAATGCCGCCATCAAGCGCAAGATTCATCCAAAAACCTGGACCTATGCCAACATCGACAAGATGCGCAAACAGTTCAAGACCATGGGTGCCATGTTTGACTGGCGCCGTGAAATGGTTTCTTCTGATGAAAAATATTACCGTTGGACGCAGTGGTTCTTCTTGCAGCTCTATAATAAAGGGCTGGCTTACCGCAAACTATCCCCGGTGGATTGGTGCCCGAACTGCAATACCACCCTGGCACGCGAACAGGTGTGGGGAGATGACCGCCACTGTGAACGCTGCGGCACACCGGTGATTAAAAAAGATTTGACCCAATGGTTCTTCCGCATCACGAACTATGCCGAAGAATTGTTACGTTACGACGGTATTGATTGGCCTGAACGCGTTAAAACGTTGCAAACAAACTGGATCGGCAAATCAGAAGGGGCATTGGTGACCTTCAAGACCGAAGCCGGCGATCCGCTTGAGATTTTCACCACCCGGCCTGACACCTTGTGGGGTGTCACCTTTATGGTGTTGGCGCCTGAGCATCCATTGGTGCAGAAATTAACCACGCCTGAGCATCAAGCCGAAGTAGAGCAGTACATTCTTGACGCTACCCGCCAGACGGATATTCAGCGCGAATCCAGCGACAAAGCCAAAACCGGTGTCTTTACCGGCGGTTATGCAGTCAACCCGGTTTCGGGTGAAAAGATCCCCGTGTGGATTGCCGATTATGTATTGATGACCTATGGCACCGGCGCCATTATGGCGGTTCCGGCGCACGACCAACGTGACTTTGAGTTTGCCCGAGCTTTCAAGCTGCCCATTAAGGTGGTGGTTCAACCTGCTGGTGTTTCATTGATCGAAGCGGATGATATGACTGCTTCTGTTCCGGCTGCTGGAATGCTGGTGAATTCCGGTGAATTATCAGGCACACCGGGCGATCAATCCATTAGAAAAGCGGTTGAATACGTACAGAAAATTGGCGCCGGCAAAGGCTCAACCAACTACCGCTTGCGCGATTGGTTAATCTCGAGGCAGCGTTATTGGGGTGCACCCATCCCCATGGTCTACTGCCCGACCTGCGGCACCCAACCCGTACCTGAAGATCAATTGCCAGTCGTACTACCAGAAGATGTGGAATGGAAACCGACAGGCGAAAGCCCGTTGAAACTTCATCCGACCTGGCGTTTTACCACTTGCCCAAAATGCGGCGGTAAGGCAGAACGTGAGACTGACACCATGGATACCTTCATGTGCTCTTCATGGTATCCGATGCGTTATCTTAGTCCTGATTATGACAAGGGTCCATTTGATCCGAAAGAATACAATTACTGGATGCCCGTGGACGTCTATACTGGCGGTATTGAACATGCCACCATGCATTTGCTTTATGTACGTTTCTTCCACAAAGCGTTGAGAGATATGGGTATTACTGAAGGAAATGAACCCATGCTGCAACTGCGCAACCAGGGCATGGTCTTGGGTGAAGACTCTGAGAAAATGTCTAAAAGCCGCGGCAACGTGGTTGCCCCTGACAACCTCGTCCAATCTTACGGTGCGGATACCACCCGCGCATACCTGATGTTCTTCTCCAGATGGGATATGGGCGGGCCGTGGAGCAGCGGCGGTATTGACGGTACCTCACGCTGGCTGCGCCGTTTGTGGAACACCGTATTGGAACCTTCACAACACTACGATGCAAGTGCTGAATCTATAAAAATGCTGCGGCGCAAGGTTCATCAAACCCTGAAAGCCGTGACCAAAGATTATGAAACTTTTGAATTCAACACCATCGTCTCAGGCCTGATGGAATTATTAAATGAAATGATTCGACTTAAACCCGAAGTTGGCAGCAGCCCGGCATGGAAAGAAGCCATTGAAATCTATTTAAAGATGCTGGCGCCAGTGACCCCGCATATCAGCGAGGAATTATGGCAGATGATTGGCAAGCCTTACTCCATCCACACTCAATCGTGGCCGAAGGTAGATGAAGCTGCCGCGGCGGATGATGAGATCACCCTGGTGGTGCAGGTCAATGGTAAGCTAAGAGATCGGATCGTGGTGCCCGCCAGTATTTCAGATGATGACGCCAAAAAGATCGCATTAGCCAGTGAATCGGTCAAGAAGACGCTAGATGGCAAAACTCCACGTCAAGTGATTTATGTTAAAGGGCGGTTGGTCAATATCGTAATTTNNACAGGGGTGAGGGTGTTTTTTTTGTTTTACTTTTCAAAGTTCTATTTATCGTTATAATTAATTTACTTTTATTGCATTTAGAGAAAGAGTACCTCATGAGATTAGCCGAACTGACCTGGATGGAAATTGAAGCCTATTTGAAAAAGGATGACCGTGTAATGATCGTTCTCGGGGCAACCGAACAGCATGGTTATATCAGCATTGGCGCAGATGTGAAAATTCCGCTTTCAATCGCCGATGCAGCTTCTCAGCAAACTGGAGTACCGGTGGCACCTCCATTTAATTTTGGCTGCTCCTCATATTTCACCAAGTACCCGGGCACCATTAGCATGCGGGTCAGTACCTTTATTGCGGTGGTGGAAGATATGGTCAGGTCGCTTTATGGTCAGGGATTCAAGCGCATGGTTATTGTCAACGGGCATGGCGGCAACAAACCTGCCAAGGTTTCTCTGGGTGAATTGGTCAACGAATTGGAAGACATAAAAATTGCCTGGTACGATTGGTACGAATCTTCATCGGTCAATGAGATTGCCAAACAACATAACCTTGAAGGCCATCACGCCTCATGGATAGAAGCGTTTCCATTTGTGCGTCAAGCCAACATGCCCGCAGGGGATAAGGCGCCTTTTAGCACCAACCTGATTCTCAGTTCTGAAGAGGTCAAAAAGGCGATTGGCGACGGTGTCTACGGCGGTCCGTATCACGTGGAAGAATCCATCATGGGTGAAATATTTGCTGCCAGTGTACGCGATGTGCTGGGCATTCTGCAATTCACCGAGTAAACGGCAATTTTCAAAACCCTGGTTTTTATTTCTGCAAGCCCTCCGACTCCCGGTTTCACTTAAGAAACCGGGAGTTTTTGACAAAACCTTAAGAATATTTGACGATTTTCATCCAATCAGGCACAATTGACCCATGAATAAAAATACCCGGCTGATACAAAAAGCACGTTCAACCGGGCTGCTTTTTCCGCTGATCGTTCTGTTTGGCTTTCTGGCCGGCGGTTTGGTGGTATGGCAGTCCTGGCTTTTGAGCGATGTGATTTCAAAAGTATTTTTAGCAAAGCAAACACTTGCACAGGTTTTTCCGCTGTTGAAGATGACCTTGCTGGTCGTCCTCGGACGTGCGTTCTTCACCATTATTAATGAAAGTCTGGCTGGCAAGCTGGCGGTGAAGATTAAAGACGGTTTACGTGAAGAACTGTTTACGAAGATCAACCAACTTGGACCAAGCTTCCTCAAGGGTGAAAAAACCGGTGAGTTGACCACGACCGCGCTTCAGGGTCTGGATGCACTGGATGCATATTTCAGCCAATACCTGCCCCAAATCTTGTTATCAGCGCTTCTGCCGGTTACCATCCTGCTTGTGGTTTTCCCAATGGACTTGTTGACCGGCATTGTGTTTGTGATCACTGCCCCGCTGATTCCGCTTTTCATGATCTTGATCGGCAAACTATCTCAAAACCACACCCAGCGTCAATGGGTTGGACTTTCACGGCTGGGTGCTTACTTTTTGGATACACTGCAGGGTCTATCCACTTTGATGCAACTGGGTCAGAGCCGCGAACGCGGAGACAAGATTCGGCAGGTGAGCGAGAGCTACCGTGAAGTGACCATGAATGTATTCAAGATCACATTCCTCTCGGCTTTTGTACTTGAATTGATTTCGACCATTTCAACTGCACTTGTAGCTGTAGAAATTGGCTTACGTTTGCTTTACGGCAATATGGAATTTCAACAGGCATTCTTCATTCTATTAATCGCACCGGAGTTTTACCTGCCGCTGCGTAACCTAAGTGTCCGTTATCACGCCGGTATGAATGGATTGACTGCAGCCGGGCGAATATTCCAAGTGCTGGATACACCTGAAAACAGTAATGCGCCATCTGTTGTAGAAAAAGATCCCGCACAACTTGCAGATAAGTTCACTCTTGCATTTCATGGCGTGAGTTATCACTATCCAGACAGCCATGAAGCCGCCCTGGAGGAAATTAATCTTGAATTGGAGAGCGGCAAGCATTACTCATTGGTGGGTGAAAGTGGCGCTGGAAAAAGTACATTGGCGCAACTGATCATGCGTTTCATTGTGCCTGAAAGTGGCAGCATCCTTTTCAATGACGGGGATATTCAGAGCTGGAATCTTGACCAGTGGCGTAATCTGATCGCCTGGGTGCCGCAAAAAGCCAGGTTATTCAATACCAACTTGCTTGAAAATGTGAGGCTGCACAACCCGGACTATTCCCAGGATGAAGTGTTAGCCGCTCTTGAAAAAGCTGGTTTGCAGAAATTTGTGCACAATCTGCCTGATGGATTGCAGACTCCGCTTCAGGAGGGTGGTGTGAGGCTCAGTGGCGGAGAGGCGCAGCGGGTGGTACTGGCCAGGGCGTTTCTGAGAAACGCACCTTTTCTGGTGATGGATGAACCAACTGCCCACCTCGATATTGATCTTGAACGTGCATTTCTTGAGACTTCTGAATTGCTCCAACAAGGACGCACCACTTTGACTATTGCACACCGCCTTGGCACGGTCATCAAATCTGATCAAATATTTGTGCTCAAACGCGGACGATTGATTGAATGGGGCATCCATCAAGAATTAATTTCCCGCCAGGGTGAATACGCCCGTCTTTTGGAAGATTCCAGGAGGCGTGAATGAGAACCATAATCAAATTGCTGCGTTTCTTGAAGCCTTTCATCTGGGAAATATGTCTTTCGGTTGTGTTGGGAATCGCAACCATCAGTTCCGGGATTGGGTTGCTGGGCACTTCTGCATTTCTGATCGCTTCGGCAGCATTACATCCTTCAATCGCGGATTTGCAAGTTTCCATTGTAGGGGTCCGCTTTTTTGGCATCAGTCGGGCCGGATTTAGATATCTCGAACGGTTGGTATCGCATTCAGTTAACCTGAGGGTGCTTTCGAGATTACGCGAATGGTTTTACACCCAGGTAGAAGCTTCACCACCCGCAGAGATGCATACCCGCAAGGCTGGTGATTTGTTGAACCGCGTGATGGGTGATCTTGAGATTCTTGAGAATTTCTATGTGAGAGTGGTCAGCCCCGTGGTGGTGGCCGTGGTGGTGGCTGCAGGGGTCAGTTTTTTCATTGGCGCTTTTGATGTTCGACTTGGTTTTATTTTAGCCGCGGGGTTAGCTGTCAACGGCATAATTCTGCCTGTTTTCTCCATTCTCGTTACCAGACCTTTAGCCAAAAAAATGCTCGAAATGCGTTCGGATCTTTCTTCTCGAACAGTGGAATGGCTTCAGGGGTTGGAAGAATTGCAAAGCAGTGGTGCTCACAGTCGTTGGACGGAGGGTATTCTTTCCAAGGGCAGGGAGGGAGGCGTCTGGCAGACCCGTATATCCACCTTAAACGGCATCAATTCAGGTGTGTCATTATTACTCCTCAATTTGACTGTCCTTGCTTTGTTATGGATTGCCATCCCATTGGTGACACAAGGTTCCATCAATGGTGTTTCATTGGCGGTCATCCTGCTCATGGGTATAGCGAGTTTTGAATCCGTGGCCAATCTGCCGCAAGCCGCTGTGATGCTCAATTCCAACCTCGAAGCTGCCAAACGGCTATTTGAATTGGAAGAACAGCCAGTGGTTAAATTTGTGTACGAACCCATGCCAGAAAATTGGACTCCATCCAGGGTTGAGGTTAAAAGCCTGTGCTTTGAATACGAGGCTGGTGATAACTTTCAACTCAAGGATATTTCCTTTGCGCTCCTCCCTGGTAAAAAAGTTGCCCTGGTCGGCCCCAGCGGTTCTGGAAAGACCAGCCTGGTAAACTTGATCCTCCAGTTTTGGAAACCGCAGGAAGGCAGGATAACCCTGGATCAAACGGAAAGCAGCAGAGTTGATCCGTATCTTGTGCGTTCTTATTTTGCGGTAATCTCACAATCCACAACCTTGTTCAGCGCCAATCTGCGCGAGAACCTGCTGCTGGCAGATCTGCAAGCTGATGATCAGAAGCTGCTGCAGGTGATTAAAATGGCCGAATTGGAAGATTGGTATCACCGCCTGCCTCAAGGATTGGATACCTGGTTGGGTGACCAGGGAGTAAGGTTGAGTGGAGGAGAGCGTCAGCGTGTAGCCATTGCCCGTGCTTTGCTTCAAAACCGCCCCTATTTGTTATTGGATGAACCTATTGAAAACCTTGATCCATCCACAGCCAACAAGATCATGACAACTCTTTTCAAGCTTTTCAACGATCGAAGTATATTCTTTATCACCCATGATTTCTCATGGTTGAATCAGGTGGATGAAATACTATTGCTCCAAAATGGAGCTATTCTTGAAAGGGGATATTTCAAAGACCTTATTCATTCGGGCGGAAGGTTCGCAGAGTTAAAGAAAATACAAGATCAAAATCTGCTTTAATTGAAAACCCACACTGATGGACCCTTCCATGAGTGTGGGTTTCTAAGAGGAGAATACGTGAAATCTTATCGCATTAAGTTAAGAGTCAAATTAAAAGCAGATTAGAATTTATTAAGCTTTTTGCATTTCCAATACTTTATATATTTGTTCGATACTGATTGGTCCCTCACGTAAAAGAATGGGTTCAGAACCGCTGCAATCAATAACAGTGGATGGAACTCCGCCTTGGCATTTGCCGCCATCAAGAATTAATGGAATGCGGTTTGAGAGTTGATCGTACACATCTTTGGCAGTAACAGCATCGGGTTTGCCCGAGAGGTTCGCAGATGTGGTTGCCAGGGGGCCGAATGTTTTCAACATTTCGAGAGCAACCGGATGATTAGGCATACGGATGCCGATGCGATCTGTATTTGAAATTAATTCAGGCAGGGTGTTTTTTCGTGGAACGATAACTGTCAATCCGCCAGGCCAAAAAGCCGCGCAGAGTCGGATCGCCATGTCAGTCATGTGATCGGTCACCAGGCTGGCCTGTTCGACTGATCCAATCAAAATGGCGATTGCCTTATTGGAATCGCGACCTTTGGCTTCAAAGAGTTTAATGATGCCCGATGCCTGAAAAGGATCGGTTCCCAAACCATACACTGTATCAGTGGGAAAAGCGACAATTTCTCCGTCTCTGAATAATGACAAGGCCGAACTGATTGACTCTGGATTTTCTGCGGGTAAAGTTATTGTTTGCATCTAAACCTCATTCTATACCATTATTTTAAGTATTCTGGGATGATTGGCAAGGTCAATCAGTATGGATTTTTCCACGCCAGGTAGCAATTTGTCAACCAAATTTTGCACACTTTCAGATTGACCTTCTTCAATTTCGAGGATGATCATTCCACCAGGCTTAAGGTTATTGCGAGATTGTTGCAATAACCGCTTTATTAAATCCAATCCATCTATTCCGCCATCCAGGGCAAGGATAGGCTCATGGCGGGAGACAGCAAGGGATTTTAGTTTTTCTGAGGGTATATAAGGAAGATTGGCAGCGATCACATCAAAACGGTCTGAACAATTTTCCAACAAGTCGTTTTGTATAAATTCAATTTGGGTTTTATTTTTTATTAGTTCGGCATTCTGCCTGGCAACATTCAATGCTTTTTCTGAAATATCAATGGCAGTCACTTGCAAATCTTCAAACCTGTCTGCCAGGGTGATGGCAATCGAACCAGAACCGGTGCCGATATCTGCCAATTTGCGTTTGGTTGGATGTTCTTCCAGCCAGGTAATGCATTCCTCGATTAATAATTCAGTTTCAGGTCTTGGGATAAGCACATCAGGGGTAACTTTGAAATCCAAACCAAAAAAAGCTTGTTTTCCGACAAGGTATGGAAGGGGTTCACCAATTAGTATGCGGCCAATCATTTGGTTGGCTTGATCTATTTGAAGATTGTCCAGTTCGAAATCTGGATGCGTGACCAGCCATTCACGAGATTTGTCAAGCACATGGCACAAAATTACCCGGGCTTCAAGAGATGCGAGCTCGGATCGTTCTGCCAGGAGGCTGGCTGATTTATTTAACCATTCAATAATTTTAGTCTTCGTCATCATCCCCGTTGGTGGATAATCGATCTGTCTCGTCTCGTTGTGATAACTCATCAATAAAGAGATCAATGTCACCAGCCATGACGGCCGGAAGGTTGTATGAAGATACATTTATGCGGTGATCGGTAACACGGCTTTGCGGGTAGTTATAGGTGCGGATCTTCTCTGATCGATCTCCTGTACCCACCTGTGAACGTCTGGCATCTTCTCTTTCATTCTGCACGCGCTGCATTTCCATATCATAAAGTCGTGAACGAAGAATACTTAATGCACGTAATTTGTTTTGAAGTTGAGAACGTTCATCTTGACAAGCAACGACCAAACCTGAAGGTTTGTGAGTGATGCGAACAGCGGTGGCGTTTTTCTGCACGTTCTGACCGCCTGCACCTGAAGAAATGTAGACATTGATTTCTAAATCAGAATCATTAATTTGGATGTCAACATTTTCAACTTCAGCCATGACCGCCACTGTTACCGTTGAAGTATGGATGCGGCCTGACGACTCTGTGCTTGGAATTCTCTGCACACGGTGAACACCTGATTCAAATTTGAAACGGGAATAAGCTCCCTTGCCCTTAACCATAAAAACAATCTCTTTGTATCCGCCGATGCCTGTTTCATTTGACGACATGATTTCAACGGACCAACGACGAGCTTCTGCGTAATGCATGTACATCCGTAATAACTCTGCGGCAAAAAGTCCTGCTTCATCTCCACCAGCGCCAGCCCGGATTTCAATGTAAACACTGTTATCATCCCTTGGGTCCTTGGGAACCAACAGAGTTTTAATTTGCTTTTCCATTGCTTCTATTTGTGGTGTGAGACTTTCGATCTCGGCTTTTGCCAATTCTACAAACTCAGCATCACCGCTGTTTTCCATCTCTTTGGCTTGTTCCATTTTGGCCATCAGGTCGCGATATTCCAGGCCGAGCGGATAGATTTCATCTAACTCTGAGCGTTCTTTGGCGAGTTCGGTGATTTTTTGATAATCCTCCACATTGACTTCCATCAACCTGGTTAATTCTGAATATCTTTCTTGAATCTGAACAATTTTATCGAGCATAATTACCTGTCATTTTTCATTAATTTGGTATGTATGCGTGTATTATACCAGCATGAAGCTTTTGAGAGATTTATATGAACATTAATAATGAAAAAGGCTGAACGATTATGGGTTCAGCCTTTTGGTAAATCGCGACAAAAATTCTTAATTAAGCAGCGCAGGTGGAATATTGCCGCCGTTGGCAGCAATTCGTTTCAAGACTTCTTTGTGTAACCAGACGTTCATTTCTGAATAATCGCCGCCGATTTTATTAGCCGGGCAGCCAAGTTCTACGGCCAGTTCTTTGCGTGAGGCAAGGCCGCTGTCAAGGTCTAGTAATTTCAAAAGATCAACAATTGATACTTTCCAATCCAATTTCTGAGGGTTCGATTTGGCCAATGCATCAAGTTTGCTGACCACGTCCACTTCACTTATGGCCGCTACGCCTGGTTTATGAAATCCTGGAATGCTGCCAGGTGCCATAGTTGCGTTGGGTTTAACTGCATTAGGGTTTGTGGGTTTAACAGGTGCCGGTCTGGGTGGAACAATAGTGGGGGTAACTTCTTTTTTTGCTTCCTGTTCAGGTTTCTTCAATCCAAGTTTTTCTAGAATGTTGCTAAATAATCCCATAATCTATCCTTTCTACATCTATAAGTTATTCTACCTGTTTGCATTATATAATTTTTAACTATACAAATGCAAGTAAATAGAGATTTATTAACCTAATTCAGATGAACTTAATCATATTGGATTTGAATGATTAATTTTTGTATTTACGTTCCTCCGGTTTTAGCATAGAATTTATTTATCACATTATTGTTTGGAGGAAGCACATGACTTGTCGAGATAAAACCGTTATTAAAACGGATCTGGCCCCTGCGGCTATCGGCCCCTATTCTGTTGCTGTGGCAGGCGGACCGTTTGTGTTTACAGCAGGTCAATTGGGTATCGACCCTAAAACCGGCAACCTGGTAGAGGGAGGTATTGAAGCTGAAACCCGCCAGGCGCTGAAAAACCTTTCTTCTATTTTGGAGGCGGCTAATTCTTGTCTGGAGAACGTGGTCAAGACAACTGTTTTCCTGCGGGATATCAATGATTTCGCTAAAATGAATGCCATTTATGGCGAATTCTTCACCGAGAATCCTCCTGCCAGGTCGGCAGTGCAGGTGGCAGCTTTGCCCAAGAATGGCGCTGTCGAAATTGAAGCCATCGGTTTAACCAACAAAGACTGACCTTGATTTTATTACCACCCCAATTCAAGCGGATAACCGCACATCAAATGAGTTGGGGTGGTAATTTGTTTGTTGGATATGTGATTTCTTTGGTGAATATCAAGTAAAATATTGCTGAGGGAAAACTCCTGTGATGTTGCCTGAAGTCTCCATTGTGATTCCATGTTTGAACGAAGAAAAAACCATCCTGGGTTTATTGGATGCAATTTTTTTTCAAACCTTCCCTCATACCAAAATGGAAGTAATCATTTCAGATGGTCTTTCTGAAGATCAAACCCGAAACAAGATTGCCGAATTTCAATCAAAGCATCCAGATCTATTCATTAAAGTGGTGGATAATCCTGCCCGCAGAATTCCGACGGGGCTAAACCAGGCGATCAGGGCAGCTCGCGCACCGATCATTACCCGTCTTGACGCACATACCATACCTGCCTCGGATTATGTTGAACGTAGTGTTATAGCGCTCAAGTCTGCACTCGGTGATAACGTGGGCGGGGTTATTGATGTCAACCCGGGGGCAGATACCTTGATAGCCCGCGCCATTTCTATTGCCACGGCTCATCCGCTTGGCGTGGGTGACGCAAAGTATCGCTGGACGACCAAAGCCGGTGAAGTGGATACAGTGGCATTTGGTACCTACTACAAAACCAAAGTTGAAGAGATTGGCTTCTATAATGAAGAATTAAGAGCCAATGAAGATTATGAATTCAATTCTCGAATTAGAGCTGCAGGGGGAAAGATTTGGATTGATCCGCAAATTCGGGCAGTCTATTATTCCCGTCCAACGCTCACAGCACTGGCCAAACAATACTTTTCCTATGGATTCTGGAAATTCCGCATGCTGCGCCGCAACCCTGATACGCTGCGTTGGCGGCAGGCGCTACCTCCGTTGTTTGTTCTTGGTATTTTGATGTTATCATTACTTTCCGCTTTTTTTTCATGGGCAAGGGTTCTCTTAATCATCTGCCTCGGAGTATACTTATTAATCTTGACTGCAGCATCTGTAAAAGTAGCCCTCAATAGATCGGATTTGCGCTTGGTCTTCGGTATTCCGCTGGCCATTATGAGCATGCATTTCTGCTGGGGGGCAGGTTTTTGGTGGAGCACATTGAACCCGAAAAAAGAAGGAATTTAGGATTCGTATGGAGCGTAAACAAGCAACCGGAAAACTCAAAATCCGCGGTGGTGAAAGACAATTTATCTTATTGCTGGGTGATCTGGTTGTCTCGAGTCTTTCGGTTTTTATATCGCTTTATTTCTGGGCTCAAAAAGATTGGTTGGATTTCTCGTGGAGTTTTGTTAATCAGCGGGCGCCTTTTTGGTTTTACTTGCTGCCGATCATTTGGTCGTTGATGTTGATCGAACTCTACGATACGCGCAAGGCAAACCGCCACAGTGAAGTGTTAAGAGGTGTAGGTACATCCGCAGGATTCAGCGTCGTAATCTATTTATTGATCTTCTTCCTTGCTCAAACGAATTCACTTCCAAGACGTGGTGTTGCAGTTTTTCTCATTTCTGTAACATTGCTTACCATCGTCTGGCGTTTTATCTACATTGCAATTTTTTCTGCTCCTGTGTTTAATCGCAGGGTTTTGGTGATCGGTGCAGGCCGTGCGGGATCCACTTTGGTGGGTATGGTGAAACGGATTAAGCCTGAACCTTTTGAACTGGTCGGTTACATTGATGATGATCCGCAAAAGCAAAACCAGGTCATTGAAGGTGTACCGGTTATTGGTACGACTGAGACATTGCTTAACCTTATTGAAAAAGAAAAGATTTCAGATATGATCTTTGCCATTTCAGGCGAGTTAAAGCCTGACCTATTCAGGGCTGTGTTATTGGCACAGGAAGAAGGTACGGACCTCATATCTATGCCAACAATTTATGAAGATGTTTTTGGCAGGGTGCCCATCTTTTTGCTTCAGTCAGACTGGATCTTGCGTTCTTTTATTGACCAGGCGCAGACTTCAGGCATTTATGAAGTCATAAAACGAATTTTGGACTTAATCAGCGGTTTGATTGGAATCATATTTCTTGTGGTTTTATATCCTCTCGTGGCATTGACCATTCTTGTGGATGACGGGTTTCCAATTATCTACAGTCAAATGCGCGTCGGAAAGAACGGCAAACCTTATAAGATTTACAAATTCCGCACCATGCGCAAGGATGCCGAAAGTGACGGCGTGGCGCGGATGACGACGACGGATGACAGCCGCATCACCCGGCTTGGCAAATTCCTCCGCCGAAGTCATGTAGACGAACTTCCCCAGGTGATTAATATTCTTAAAGGTGAGAATAGTCTGATTGGACCTAGAGCTGAGCAGATCGAATTGGTAGACCAATTTCAAGAGCAAATTCCTTTTTACCGGGCAAGGTTGTATGTCAAACCAGGATTAACTGGCTGGGCGCAGATAAATCAACGCTATGCTTCAACGGTTGAAGATACTGCTGTCAAATTGGAATATGATCTTTACTATATCAAACACAGGAACCTGCTTCTGGACTTGAATATCGCCATCCGGACGATCGGTGCTGTCCTGGGATTCAGAGGTCTGTAATGAAATCTAAACCCAATATTCGCAATCGTTATGTTTTAATTTTCGACCTGGTATTTATGGCTTTTTCTGTGCTTGGCGCTTATGCCTTGCGTCTTGAAATGGGTGCGCTATTCTATTTCTACTTGAAATCAGCCTATTGGATGATTGCGGTTTCACTGGTTCTTAAGACCATCGTTTACTATGCTTTTGGTATGTACCGGCGCATGTGGGTATATGCCAGCATCAAGGAATTGCGTTTGATCATTGGTGCTGTTACCACGGCTTCAGTGTTGGTAACCGGTGTGATGATCTTTATTTCCACCCTCAAAGTCTTTAATGGTTTCCCAAGGTCGGTATTGATCATTGACTGGCTGCTTTCAATGGTTATGGTCGGTGGCGTTCGTTTTATGCTGCGCTTTATGGCCGAAAGTATGACGGCTTCCTCCACCAATGGAAAAAGCCACCAGGCTAAACGCGCCCTGATTATTGGGGCGGGTGATGCAGGCGCATTGGTGGTTCGTGAACTTCAAAAAAATACTGAACTCAATTTGAACCCGGTCGGTTTCCTGGATGATAACCCTGTGAAACAACGGCAGCAGATCCACGGCATACCGGTCATCGGTGTGGTTACTGAAATGGGCAAGGTTCTTGAGCAAAAACGGATTGATGAAGTGATCATTGCCATTCCGAGTGCTGGCGGTAAAACCATTCGTATGGTGGCGGATATCTGCCGCTTGAAGGGCATTCCATTTCGCACCATGCCAGGCATATACGAATTGCTTGGCGGAAAAGTAAACATCAGCCGTTTGCGTGAAGTGGATATTTCTGACTTATTGAGACGCCAACCCTCTCATATGAAAGAAGAACTGGTGGGTTTTACCATTAGCGGCAAGACGGTTGTGGTCACCGGTGCAGGTGGTTCAATTGGCCGTGAACTTTGCCGGCAGATTTCCCGTTGGAACCCTTCGGGCTTGATCCTGCTCGGACACGGAGAGAACAGTATTTTTGAATCTCTCTTGGAAATTCAGGAGTTACACCCTTCACTGCCGATCTTTCCCGTCATCGTGGACGTGCGCGACAGCGAGCGCCTTGAAAAAGTATTTTCAAAGCATAAACCGGATGTGGTCTTCCATGCCGCGGCGCATAAACATGTGCCCTTGATGGAAATGAATATTGATGAAGCAGTTAATAATAACGTCCGCGGCACCCAAAATGTGGTCAATGCCTGTGTGAAATTTGATGTCAAACACCTGGTGATGATTTCAACTGACAAAGCCATCAAACCGGTCAACATAATGGGCGCAACCAAACGCTTCTCAGAAATGATCGTGTTGGATGCAGCCAAACGCACCGGCAACGCTTACAGTGTGGTGCGCTTTGGCAATGTATTGGGCAGTCGTGGCAGCGTCGTGCCGCTCTTCAAACACCAGATCGCCCGAGGCGGACCTGTTACGATCACTCACCCAGATATGAAGCGCTATTTCATGACCATCCCAGAAGCAGTTTATCTTGTGCTACAGGCTGCCGGCATGAGCAACGGGGGTGAGATGTATGTCTTGAACATGGGCCAGCAGGTCAAGATTCTTGACCTGGCTGAAGACTTGATCAGGCTTTCTGGTCTTGAACCTGGCAAGGATATCGAAATTGCTTTTACCGGCATCCGCCCGGGAGAGAAATTAAGCGAGGATTTATGGGAGGAAGGTAATCGGTTTGTCCCAACGCAGAATCCTGATATTTATAAATACGATGACCCCAACAATCTGATGGGTGTAGAGCTAGGCAAACGTATCGACCAACTGTTGGCGTTGGCTGACCAGGGGAATGCAACAGAGATTGTTAAGTTCGTAGATTCCAACATTCCGGGAGCAGAATTGGCTTCGACGCCGCCGCCGGAACTTATTTCTATAGATTAATTATGAAAGTAACCCTCAACGAGTGGAATGAATTCATTGCCAAACATCCCAACGCCCATATTTTGCAATCAGGGCCATGGGGTGAATTAAAGTCATCCTTCGGCTGGAAGGCTGTGAGGGTGATTAATGAAGAGTGCGGCGCCCAGGTTTTGTTCCGCAAGCTGCCGGGCGGATTTTCAATCGGCTACGTCCCCAAAGGTCCCCTTGGACAGGGCTGCGGCCTATTTTCCGAACTGGATGAGATTTGCCGGGAGAATCGTGCAATCTTCTTAAAAATTGAGCCGGATATTTGGGAACCCGAACAAGCGCTTTCAATTGTTGAACAACCAGGCTGGGTGAAAACCAAGTCGGTGCAGCCTCAGCGAACGGTTGTTATTTCACTGAACGGTACTGAAGAAGAACTTCTTGACCGTATGAAACAAAAAACCCGATATAACATTCGCCTGGCAGAAAAAAAGGGGATCGAGGTTCGAATTTCAGATGACATTCAAGCCTATCACGAAATGAGCGAGGTCACCGGCAAGCGGGATGGATTCGGTGTTCATTCACTGGAATACTACAAAAAGGCACTTGAGCTTTTTAAACCTGCCGGACATGCCGATTTGCTGGTGGCATATTATGAAAATCGTCCAGTGGCAGGATTGATTGTTTTTGCGCTAGGAGATATGGCCTGGTATATGTATGGTGCCTCAAGCGATGAGCAGAGAAACCGCATGCCGACTTATCTTCTCCAATGGGAAGCCATGAAGTGGGCTCGAAACATGAATTGCAAATTTTATGACCTGTGGGGCATCCCGGATGTTGATGAAGAAGTGCTTGAAGATGAGTTTTCAAAAAAACACAGCCATGAAGGGTTGTGGGGTGTCTACAGATTCAAACGCGGATTTGGCGGCGAGGTGTTTCGCAGCGTGGGCGCCTGGGATCGCACTTACTATCCAGGAATCTACAAGATCTATCGTCAGATAATGCGGCTCCGCGGCGGGGATGAAGTGGGATGAAGCATTACTGCTTGATGTGCGGTTCAAAGCTTGAAATGAAAATGATCGAGGCAAGAGAGCGAGAAATCTGTCTCAATTGTGGATGGATTCACTATAAGCAATATAAAGTCAGCGCGGGTGTACGAATTGAAAAAGATGGTTGCCTGCTGTTAGTTCAGCGAGGAATAGAGCCATGGAAAGAATCATGGTATATGCCGGCTGGTTTTTTGGAAATCGACGAGGGACTTGAAGAAGCAGCCGTTCGTGAAACCTGTGAAGAAACTGGATTGCAGGTCAAGACGCTGGGTTTGGCAGGGGTTTATACTTACGATGATGATCCGCGCGGAAACGGAATATTATTTTTGTATGATGCTGAAATCATCGGCGGAAAAATGCAAGTAAGTGACGAAACATTACAAATTGCCTTCTTGTCACCAGACGAAATCAACGGATTGGAATTTACTGGAAATTGCGGCAGGCGGCAGATCGGTGATTGGTTAAAGACCAAAGGTGTTTCGATGGAGATCAATAATGGTTGAACAAAACTGGAATGATCTCATCGTGGATTTGCCGAATAGCCACGTACTGCAAACCACAGAGTGGGCTGAAGTAAAGAACGAAGTGGGATGGATATCGCATCCTCTCACATGGAAAAATGACAAAGGCGATATTTCAGCCGCGGCCAATATTTTGGTGCGTACGATGAGACCGTTAGGGGTTGGTCCAATAATGGCGATAGGTTATATTCCCCGCGGGCCGTTGCTCGACTGGAGTGATGCCAGCTTGCGCCAGAAGGTATTTAAGGATATAGAACAATTTACCCGCGAAAGAGGATTGATCTTTTTGAAAATCGATCCCGATCTTGAGTCGGGGAGGGGTATCCCCGGCGATGAAAGTGCGCAAGAAAGTCCGCTTGGCAAACTGGTGACAGATGAAATCGTTCAGCGAAAATGGCGTTATTCGGTGGAACAGATTCAGTTTAAGAATACTGCTGTGCTTGATCTGACCGGCACCGAAGAAGATTGGCTCAAACGCATGAAGCAAAAGGCGCGGTACAACCTGCGTTTGGCGCAGCGCAGCGGTGTTTCAATTCGTTTGGCCAATGATGATGAACTGCCAGCCCTCTATCGTCTGTATGCCCAAACAGCAGCGCGTGATCATTTCATCATTCGTGAAGAAGAATATTACCTCGGTGTCTGGCGGCGTTTCATTAAAGCCGGCATGGCGGATGCCCTGATCGCCGAGGTTGAATGTCAATTGGTGGCCGGAGTGTTGCTTTTCCATTTTGGCAAGCGAGCTTTTTACTTGTATGGCATGTCGAGCCCGCTGTATCGTGAAAAAATGCCCAACAACCTGCTCCAATGGGAAGCCATGCGCCTGGCCAGAAGTAAAGGATGCGACGTTTACGACCTTTGGGGTGCACCCGACGTGTTTGACGAATCGGATTCCATGTTTGGTGTTTTCCGGTTTAAAGAAGGTCTGGGTGCTACTGTGATCCGCACCGTCGGTGCATGGGACTTTCCAGTCAAGCCAGTTTTGTATTTCATTTATCAACAGGTACTTCCGCGTTTTCTGGATTTCACTCGTTTTTTGCGGCGAAGCAAACTGCAGCACGAAGTGCGTTAAGCGATAGTGTATGATTAGCCATGTTGTTATTCATATATGCGGGTTGGAACCCCGATCATGAATCTTGATATTGATACTACATTCAAAGTGTTTCTGGTTCTATTAGGCATTGGTGTCATTGCCAGTCTGGTTATGGCTTTCAAATCTCTAAATGCTGCCAGGAACCTTAAGTTTTACCGCAAACGCCAGGACCTGATTGAATACGGATGGCGCCTGATCTTTTTTGCGATTTTGATGGCAGGTGTTGGATTTATGTTTTACCGTTTTGGTGAACCGGTTGCTTACCACTATTTTCCGCCGTCACCCACGATAACGCGCACGCCGACGATTACAACAACTCCCACAATCACGCTGACGCTGCAGAATACACTGACGCCGACCATTACGGAGACGCTCGCGCAAACCTATACCCCCATGTTGCCGTCTGAGGCGATAGCGACCATTATCACCCCGCTGATACCGGATACTGAATCCATTTTCAGTCCAATTCAATTTTCTGAGGAAGTGGATGAAGATGGCTTGATTATCAATACCACTGATACCTTTACACTGCCGATCACTGAAATTTATGCCGGTTACACCTTTGATAAAATGACGACCGGTGTTCGCTGGACGGCTGTCTGGCTCTATGAAGGTCAATACCTGTGCGCTGAAACTCAAATCTGGAATTTTTCGACTGGCGGGGCAGGCTATTCAGATTATTGCAACCAGAAGATCACCCCTGATATGTGGAAACCCGGTGACTACGAAGTGCAGATATTCGTCGGCCAAACCTGGAAGACATCAGGTCGGTTCACTATTCTGGGTAACGAGCCAACGCTTGACCCTTCAGTATCAGTGACCAACACGCTGGATTTGCCGCAAGTTACTATAACTCCAAGCTTGACCCCAGCGCCATAAAAACATAGTTTCCTGGATTATTTTTGCTGCCCCAAAGCAGCTTTTTTGGGTATTGAAAAATGGATATGTTAGAATAATTAAAAAGTAATCTATTTATTAAGTTGCAACACGATTACAAAAAGTGCAGGACTAAATGCCTTCAGAAGAACCAAAGAATACAAGTTATATTCACATCATTCAGCCGCAGTTATTGGTTTGGGTGTTATTGACTTATTCCATCGGGGTCGGGCTGGTTAAACACCAGGGTGGAACACTGGATTGGGTCAATATCTTGTTCGGCTCACTTTTAGGTATCTTTCTGATATTGATGCGTAGCTATCTAACAGCTTTTTTTGACCATCCAACTTCACCGACGAACAGCCTCCACCCTGACGATCCGCGCTACGCCATGCTCAAAGGTTTGGATAGGCAAACTATATTAGTGATTGCCATGACTTTGCTGACCGCAGGCGCGCTGGATACCGTTTTGCTGATGGTCAGGCACACGCTCAATCTTTCGGCTATCTTCATATTAGGGCTGGCGTTTTTGATCAGCTTCTTTGCTGCCACACCTCCGCTGCAATTGGATAAGAGGGGATATGGTGAGGTGGGAGAGGCCATAATAATCTGCAACCTGATTCCCGCGATTGGTTATTTGCTAAACGAGCCCGGTTTGCATGTGCTCTTGATCATGTTGACCTTGCCCATCACCCTGCTTTATATTGCCCTAAAGATCATTTTAGCGCTTGAGACATACGCTTTTGATCGCACCCATCGTGTTCAATCCATGGTGGTGAGGCTGGATTGGCTGCGGGCCATGCAAGCACACAATTACCTTGTGTTGATCGCTTTTTTGTTTGTGGCAGTCTTTGCGCTGCTGGGGCAGCCCTGGTCTCTAACGTGGCCAATGTTTTTACCCTTGTTGATTGGTATTTTCCAGGTCATCCAAATTCAGGGCATCATCAATGGCGCACCGCCGCGCTGGAAAATTCTCAAACTGACGGCCGCCGGAACTTTCGTAGTGATGGCTTACCTGGTTTCTTTCACACTGTGGATTTCATAATTTCAAAAACGAATTCTAATATTTTTACAACACCAAATCAGTATAATCAGGTAAATATTGGAGGAATAATATGATCCCTGAGAAATCTGAGGCACCTGATTTTACATTGTTGGATGAAACTGGCGTTTCACGCAAGTTGTCTGATTATCGCGGCAAAGATGTGGTTCTCTATTTTTACCCAAAAGATGACACCCCCGGCTGCACCACTGAAGCATGCGCATTTAGAGATGACTACAGCGCCTATGAAAAGGCTGGTGTGATAATTCTTGGGCTTAGCGCAGACAGCCCAAAATCGCACCTGAAGTTTAAAAAGAAATACGGTTTACCATTTACGCTGCTATCTGATGAAGACCACAAGGTTTGCGAAGAATATGGCGTATGGGCAAAGAAGAAAATGATGGGACGTGAATATATGGGCATTTTGCGCACCACATATCTGATCTCAAAAGAGGGGATGGTCAAAAAGGTGTTTGAAGATGTAAAACCGGCAGGGCACAGCCAGCAAATTTTGGCTTTGGTTTGAGGAAAACAAATGCGGAGGGTGACATGCACCTTCCGCATTTATTTTATTGTAGGCTGACTAGGCGTTTGCCTTTATCCCAGAGCTGTTCAAGGCTGTAATACTTGCGTTGGTCGGGTGAAAAGAAGTGAACCACCACATCTTGAAGGTCTGCGATCATCCAGCCAGTGCGCGAATCGCCCTCAACATTGATGATCTGTTTAAAGTCGCTCTTTGCATATTCTCTCAACGAAGAAGACAGCGCATCAAGCATACGGTCACTGGTACCGTTGCAGATGATGAAATAGCTGGTGAATGTTGATATTGCTTGAATGTCGAGGAGGATAATTTTTTCTGCTTTCTTTTCCTCCAAAAAATTGATTACCGCATGTGCTTTATCTAACGCTTCCAGAAGACACCTCTTTTCAATATGGTAAAAATTCTATCACACCTTTTGGCATTATTTTAAGATATGCTTTGAAATGGGTGTATAGATGGGGCCGCCAGGTTGTAAAACGGACTTGAAAAATACCACTTCGTTCACCTTCCAGGCTGGCAGTGTAACAGTTAAAAACACATCAAATTCTTTTTGCAGAGGTTGAACCAGGTGCGGATCGACGTGGTCTGAAACCCGGCACAGGGTCAAATGCGGAGAACAAGGTTTACCCTCGGGCAAAAATCCAAGGGCGGCGATTTCAGCATCCAGTTGTTTGAAGAGAGAAGTTAATTCATCACTCTTGTTTATTCCAGCCCACAAAGTGCGCGCATATCGCCAATTCGGAAAGGCCCCCGTACCCGACACTTGCAGCTTGAAGGGATGATAATCTTCAACAACATCGCTGATTGTGTTGGATAACTGTTTTGCCTGGATTATTGTGATATCGCCGAGAAATTTCAAAGTCAAATGAAGTTGATCAATTTTGACCCAGCGCAAGCCTGAAGGTGCTTTGGTTTTTACCGAGGTCTCGAAAGATTGAATGACTGTTTTTATTTCAGGATCAAGTTCAATTGCAATAAAAGCACGTATTTTTTCTTCCATCATCCAGTTTTATCACATTTTTATTGCTTCTTGACAGTTGATTGGTTAATATATGTCTATCCATTTTATTTAAATGGTGGTATAAGACAGGTACCCTACTGTGTTCGTGATGTTGTAACATCGGTTTTGAGCCAACACTTTAAAAAAGGATTCCATATATCATTCGAGCAACGCGATAGGCCTCGGCCAAGGCGGAGCGACAGTGGAGGAACCCATCCTGCTTCGGCAGGTTCAAAACTCTACAACACACGGCATGGTGGGGTCTTTTTATGCCTGTTTCTGGATATTACTCACATTTTCTCTCACATTTATAGTTGACTTTCATCCCGTGCATTGCTAAACTTAACTAGCTTATTTACGTCGAGAAGGAGGATTAATGACAAATTTATATAAACTTGTTATTCAAAGTGGCACAGGAACAGGGACTGAGTTTCCCCTTGAAAAAAATGAATTATTCCTGGGCCGGGATCTAACCAGCGATTTGGTGATTAATGATCCAGAGGTTTCACGCAGGCATCTGCGGTTTGTTTTGGATGGAGCCGCCTATCGGATTGAAGATCTTGGTTCAACCAACGGCACATTTATACACGGACAGCGCCTGACCGCACCCGCTTTGCTAAAACCTGGCGAAATCATCACACTTGGCGAGAAGATTGTGTTGAGGTATGAAGTCATCAGCACAGATCCCAATGCCACCGTCGTGGTCCAACGCGGGGTGAGTTCGAGCACCCAACCCGGACCTGGTCCTGGTGTTCCGCCAGCTTCCGTCCCTCCGCCTGCAGCAGCCCAGGCTCCTGTGATCGCTCCGCCGCCTGCAAGGGCAACCCCTCCAATCTCGGCAGTTCCGGTTTATCAGCAGCCCAACATTCAAGCGCCGCCACCAGGGGCTGCACCTAAAAAGAAATCCCCGGCTTTGGTGATCATATTGATTCTGGTCGGAATACTGGTGCTTTTCTGTGTACTGCCGTGGATTATTATTGATGCCACCAACAGTTATTGCAGTCTCTTCCCGGGTATTATGAATATGTTTATTACGAACGCCTGCCCTGTGTAAACTGAATTAGATATAATAAAAACTGGCTTGCAGTTATTTGCAAAGCCGGTTTTTTTTTACCCTTTAATCTCTTATAATTATTCAAAAGGTGACAGAAAAATGACGACGATGAACGGTTCAGAAAAAAAATCCTCACCAAACTGGAGCGGTACTGCCAAGTTAGTAGTGGCTTTACTCTCGTCAATTATTATTATCTATCTGCTCTATCGCTTTAAAGATTACCTAGCCCCATTGTTGCTTTCATTTTTATTGGCTTATCTTTTTCATCCACTTGCGAGCTTCATCAACAGACGGTTTAAGATTCCTTGGCGTGTTGTCTCAACCCTGATATTTGTCTTATTGTTTCTGATCGTCATGGGGTTATTAACCTGGGGCGGTATCAGCATTGTGGAACAAATTCAGAACCTGGTGAATTACCTGCAAACACTGATTGGCGACTTGCCGACATTTTTTGCTGACCTATCCAGCAAGCCTTTAATGATCGGGAAATTTGAAATAGATCTGTCTCAATTTGATATGAATTCACTCTGGACTCAAATCCAGGGAGTTGTTGAGCCAATGTTAGCAAACCTGGGCAGTCTCATTGGAACAATTGCCTCAGGCGCTGCAACCACTGTTGTCGGATTGATCTTTATCATTTTGATCGCCTATTTTATTATGATTGAGACGGGCGGCGTGCGCGAAGATATGTTCAAGCTGAATATTCCTTCTTACGAGGAAGACATAAGAAAATTAGGCACCCAAATCTCAAAAATTTGGAACGCTTTCTTAAGAGGACAATTAATCGTCATTGGGATCACAATTTTCATTTATACAATCTTGTTAAGCGTCTTGGGTGTACGTTACTTCTTCCTGCTCGCACTGCTGGCAGGAGCTGCCCGTTTTGTTCCATACGTCGGCCCCTTCGTCGCCTGGACGACCTATGCACTGGTGTCGCTTTTTCAAACCAATTATTTTGGGGTTGAGCCTATCGTGTTTGCCCTGATCGTCGTAGGCATCGCATGGGTGACCGATCTCATGTTGGATAATTTTATTAGTCCGCGCGTGATGTCTGATGCACTTAAGGTGCATCCCGCCGCGGTACTGGTGATGGTGTTTATTTCAGCCAGCCTGTTTGGATTTGTTGGTGTGCTTCTTTCAGCGCCGCTGTTAGCCACCTTGCTTTTGCTTTCGACTTATGTCTTTAGAAAATTGATGGATCAGGATCCTTGGGAGGGATTACAAACCCTTCCTCCGCCTGTTTCCATGAAGAAATCCTTTAAAAAAATATGGAATCGAATTCTTCATCTGTTCAGATCCAAGAAAAAAACTGATGGAAAAAGCTGATTTTCCAATTTTGATGATATATTTACCAAGTTAGAACCAATAAAAAGGAGAGTACTATGGCAGACGAATACGAACCAAAAGTAGTCACACTTGCAGAAACTGACGGATACGCGATTTGGTCAGCAGAAGAACCTGATGGCGAAACCACTTACAATCTGGAATTGAACAACGTGACCATTCATATGTTTGATGAAGAATGGAAAGAGTTCCTGGCTTTAATCAAAAAATTGAAATAAGTTGTTTTGAATCTGATACAGGCAGACCAATCGTCTGCCTGTAACTTTTTAATCCCGGATGATTGTTTTAGGGTGTAAAATCACTCAAGTTATCATCATATTAAAACCACAAAGGGTAACCCATGAATCTTGATTCAAATGATCAATTTGCCTCAATTGATGTCGAGGATATGCTCAGCCATATTGCCAGTTTACCTGATCAATTGCTAAAGGCCTGGGAACTTGGCCTTTCTCTTCAACTGCCCGCAATGGGGGTGGTGAAAAACGTGGTGATCGCTGGCATGGGTGGGTCAGCCATTGGTGCTGATCTATTGGCATCTTTTTTGTTGGATCGGGTTACCGTGCCTGTAATGGTGCAGCGTGAATACGGGTTGCCTGCCTTTGTTTTTGGCAGAGAAACGCTGGTGGTGGTTTCTTCACACTCTGGTAATACTGAAGAATCCATCTCGGCATTTGAAGCCGCTTGCCGCAGTAATTGCCAGGTACTGGTGATCACCACCGGTGGTAAAATCCTCGCGGATGCACAGTCTGCACATGTGCCAGCCTGGGTGTTTAAACATGATGGACAGCCGCGGTCAGCACTGGGTTACACCTTCGGCTTGTTGCTAGCATTGTTTGTGCGCCTGGGGTTGGTTTCTGACCTTGATGCTGAGGTAAAGCAAACAGTAAGTCTGATGAAAGAATTGCAAAAGAATATCTCTGACAATGTTCCAATCAAAAACAATCCTGCCAAACGGTTGGCCGGGCAACTGATTGGTCGCCACATAACTGTGTTTGGCAGCGGATTCATGGCCCCTGTTGCCAGACGCTGGAAATGTCAGTTTAACGAATGTGCCAAAGCTATTGCCAGTTTTGAGTTTCTTCCAGAAGCAGACCATAATACCCTGGCGGGAATTTGCTTTCCACGGGAGGCTTTGGATAAGGAAATGGCTGTCTTTTTGCAAGCTTCAACGGATGGTGAAAGAAATCAGAAACGTGTGCTTGAAACCAAACAAATTATGATGCTCGAAGGTATTACCACCGATTTGGTGGATGCACGAGGCCAGAGCCGCCTGGAGCAATTGTGGGCAAGCGTTTTATTCGGCGATTATGTAGCTTATTATTTGGCCATGTCTTATGATGTTGATCCAACAGCGATTGATCCGATTTGGGCTTTGAAAGATACCTTGGGTTAATAATGGATAAATTCGCTCCCGATCCCTTTATGTTGAATTGCTTTTTTCGGGCAGCAGTACTAGAATAAAAACGATGTTCAACATCGAAAAATCATCGATGGATAGGTTATGTTATTTTTAAGAAAAAGTATTTTTACATTAATTCTTATTGCGTTCAGCCTCACTGCATGTGGTAAAGTTTCTGCAACCCAGGTGCCTGCCACAACCCCTGAAGTAATTATCAACACTCCACAAGCCATAGCGGTTTTATCAACCCCAACCTCGCTAATGGATTCTGAAATTTTATCTACTGAAGCACCCCCTGCCAATGACTATGCCGATTGTGGTGCAGGTGGACTGATTGATGTTGGATATTACTTCAAGGATAATAACGGTGATATTTCGCCGACTCAACTTGTTCGTTTTCAAAAAACGAGTGATGAGGTCAGGGATTATGTCGCCGTGATCACGTGCCTAAAAAACGATGAGGGTTGGATCAGCGACCCTGATGAAGTGGAAAATGGTTACGAAAACGAAATCATTTTTTTTGATAAAAACGGCAGGGCTCATGCCTACCGCATCATCATTGGCGGACATTACGTTGCACCTTACGACCCCACGCATAAGGATATTACCGGATCGATCAACGGCATTGACAACCTCTTCTACAATGTTCAGGAATGGATTGATGTTTCTCGGAACCAGTTTGTTTCAAATGACAGCCGTCAAATCGGCGTGGATATCTATCTTGATGATACCCAGGGGGATCTTTCAAAGGTCTTAACTCAAGTCTATAGTTTTCGTGAAATCAATTTGCAGATTGCAGAAGCCTTGAAAACAGGCGAAGGTTATCCAGACCAGGTGCCGGAGGGGTTCTTTTTATTTGCTACTGATTCCTGGCTGATCCAGGTGGAATAATTCTCAAATACACTTCATGGAGAATTGACAATTAGAACAGACGTGCTAAAATAATGTTGTGAGCACAATCCGTTTTCGAAAGATTCTGCATCTTGACCTGGATGCCTTTTTTTGCGCTGTCGAGGAACTGAAAGATCCTTCTTTGGCAGGCAAACCTTTTGCCGTAGGCGGGAGGGCGGAGCATCGCGGCGTCATTTCAACTTGTTCTTACGCGGCGCGTCAATTTGGAGTTCATTCAGCCATGCCCACCGGACAGGCTTTAAAGCTTTGTCCGAATCTGGTGCTTATCTCAGGGCGGCATGGAGAGTACGGTGAAAAATCTCGTGAAGTTATGGATATCGTACATCAGCTCACTGGTCTGGTCGAACAGGTCTCGGTGGATGAAGCCTTCATGGATGTGACTGATCTGCCGGAAGACGGTGAATCCATTGCCCGTCGTCTGCAAGCCGATGTGCTCGAGAAAACAGGGCTGCCTTGCTCTATCGGAGTAGCCAGCAACAAACTTGTCGCCAAGATTGCCACAGACACCGGTAAGGCGCGTAACAAAGGCTGTGGCTACCCCAGGGCCATACTTATGGTTCCAAACGGCGGAGAGGCTGATTTCCTGGCTCCATTGCCCGTCAAGGCGATGTGGGGTGTTGGTCCCAAGATGGAAAAGGCTTTGAACGACGCAGGAATCCGTCTGCTGGGCGATATTCCCAAAAGGTCTAAAGCCGAGTTGGAAAGGTTGTTTGGCAAGTACGGATTTGAACTTTATGATCATGCCCTCGGCATTGATGACCGTCCGATCTCGCTTGAACGGGATGTTAAATCCATGAGCCAGGAAACCACTTTCTCCAAAGATTCCACTGACCCCATCTTTCTGCGTCAGACCCTCAAAGACCTGTCAGCGCACGTGGGTTACCAGCTTCGGCAGGAGGGTTATTGTGCCAGGGTGGTGCGGCTCAAGATCCGTTGGTCAGATTTCAGCACCCATACCCGGCAGGTGTCTTTGGCGCAGCCCACCGATCAGGATGGCGTCATCTATTCAAATGTCGAAACCTTGTTTCGTTCCATATGGGAAAGTGGCAAGCCGGTCAGATTGATCGGCGTCGGCGGTGCGGACCTGGTGGAGACGACACACCAAATGTCTTTGTGGGAGACACCCACCGACAAAGAACGCCGTCTGCTGGATGCCCTGGATGACCTGCGCGAACGCTACGGCAAAGGCACTGTCAAACGAGGCCACAAACTCGGAAAGTAACCACCAACCCGCGCAACTCATTTGATTATTTTTCGTTAATATAGTGAGAATCGAAACCATTCTACGGCGGGGCACTATGAACGGATTTGTCACGGAATCGGTCAGTAAAATTGCAGATGGGTTGGGCAGCGCGCTAAAACTGCTGGCTTTTGTGGTTTTAACATCCCTGGCTTTCATTCCGCTCAAGACGCATCTCGGCATTTGGGGTGTGGTTGGCTTGCTGGCAGTCTTGCTGTTATTATCCCTTTTTTACATTTACCGTTCTTTCAATCACGGTTTTGAAGACAGGCAAAAAGCCTGGTGCGGTATGGCTGCCGGAGCGCTTTTATGGCAGGTGACCCGCTATCTGCCCGAGATTCCAGGCTGGGGATGGGTAAGTAAAGCCGGGATTATCTATTGGGCGGGTGTTGCGCTTTTGACACTTGTATTGTGGAAAAATGTCTTAAACGTGGGCGGTCGTTTTACCCTGCTGACTTTTTTGCTGAACTGGATCGGCGGTATTTACCTGGCCACCCTTGATCGCGCCGGGGTTTGGCCGCAGATCATGGCCCAGGCTTATGCATCGGTGCATTATCTTGGCATTCTAGGCATTCTGGCCAGCATCTGGTGGATTGTGATGCGCAGCCGCAACAGCCTTGAACGCAAATACGGCGGGTTGGCGCTTTACTTCAGCGTGTTGTTTACTTTTCTGTTTTTCTAAAATTAAAATTCAACTGCTGGGGCTGAGCAATTCTTCATACACACCTCTGATGCGTGTAGATATTTTATCCCAACTGTACCAACTTGCATACTCGGCGGCTTGCTTGCCAAGCCGTGAACGCAGTTCAGGCTGTTGGATGAGCTTGGTTAGCGCCTTGGCCAACACGCAAGGGTCGCCGCCGGGGACGACGAAACCAGTGATGCCATCTTGCACCAAAAAAGCCAGTCCGCCCACCTGCGAGGCAATCACGGGGGTGCCGCAAGCCATGGCTTCAAGCGCCACCATGCCAAAGGATTCATAATAGGATGGCATGATTAATATATCAGCCGCGGAATAGTAATAGGGCAGGGTGTCTTGAGCGCGTTTGCCTAAAAAGAGCACCAGGTCTTCCATATTGAGTTCGGTGCACAAGGCTCGCAGGCGGGTCATTTCAGCCGTCATATTTTCAGTGGGGGCTTCAGGGTCCCCGCCTATGATGGCCAGCGAATAACACTGTTTTTCGAGCACGCCCGATTCACGGACGATGGCCAGCGCGCGGATGAGCGTATCCACACCTTTGAGGGGTTCAATCCGCCCCACAAAGAGCAGCAGACGCGGGCAGCCGGTGTGGCCGATGGCTTCCTTGGCCTCGTCATCCGGGATGGGGTAGAAGCGGCTGACATCTACCCCCGGCGGGATGATAACGATCTTTTGATCATCCACACCGTAGAGGAATTCCAATTGGGCTTCTTCGGCTTGCGTGGCCGCCACAATGCGGTCCGCCATGCGCATCACCTGGCGTTCACCGTTGATGCGATAATCTCCTTCCATCTCCTCGGGGGATTGGGCAATGCGATTCTTCATTAATCCCAGCGTGTGGAACATCTGAATCACCGGCACCTTCCATTCGGCTTTGAGCATTTCTGCAGCGATACCAGACATCCAGTAGTGGCTGTGAATCAGGTCGTAGTGAATACCTTTTTCGGCAGCAAAGCGTTTGATATTTTCCACAAAGGTGGGGATGTAAGTGGCCAGTTCGGGTTTGGGCAGGGGGTTTTCAGGCCCGGCGGGCACGTGCACCACGCGGTTGCCGTAGCCGAGAGAATGCACTACATGCGGCACATGTTCGTCTTGAGAGCGGGTAAACACATCCACGTGGATGCCATCCACGCCAAGCTGGCGGGTGAGTTCAGCGACATACACGTTCATGCCGCCGGTGTCTTTGCCGCCCAGGGTTGCCAGCGGACAGGTGTGATAAGAAAGCATCGCGATGTTCAAGTGATTTCCTTGCCTTTTCAGCGGGGGTGCTGATATAATTTGCGTCGCGTTGCTAATTATACGCCACCATAGCTCAGTTGGCAGAGCGACCGCTTCGTAAGTGGTAGGTCCAGGGTTCGACCCCCTGTGGTGGCTCTTTTTATTTAAGAACCGAGAGCCGAGAATAGAGATTGGAGAATTGTCCGATCGACGAATAAGGCCTCAATGTGAAAATCATAACTCGCACTTAACCACCACCTTTTTCACCCATGAAGGCTTACCAACTGCCAATCCCGGCATGTGTGCATCCTGCGGAAAGAAGACCGCAAACGAACCAGGCACCAGCGTGAGGGGGTTGCCTGTGCCGGTCATGGCTTGAAAATCACGATCCTCAGCATACCCTCCCAATTTCATCGTATCAACCAGTGCAAAGTCAATGCGCTCGCAGCCGCTGTGCATATACTGCAAATCCAGGTAGCGGCGGTGAGATTCCCACTTGCCTTCCTCGGGCGCTTTGGTGGTGTATTCCTGCACCAGCACATAAACGTGGTCGCCGTCCAGGTTAATGCGTCCGACGGGCAGTTTTGCCAGGTCGGTGAGGTTTAAATAATCAAAGGCTCTATCCATTCTCGCAGATATATCGGTATAAAGATACGAATTGGTAAGCATGTCAAATATCATTTGAACCTCAATCAACTTTTAGAGTTAATTCTATCATTATGCGTAAAGAAGTATTTCCTCTGTTGGATGCATGTTGAAAATATGTGTTCTCATAAAATCAAGACCCCCGCGGTTTGATTATCTAGACTTCTTCTGTCAATCAAAACCGCGGGGGTCTGCACCTGATAGAAATACCGGGAATCTGCACTTCAAGATTCCCGGTATCTGGGGGTTGACCTTTAGTTTATTGTCTGCGTACTTGTTTGCCTAAGTTAATTTCACGCTATTTCAAAGACAAAAACACAAGTTGGAAGATCCAAAAATCAGTAATTCCATCTATGGGATTAATTGTGGATTTCTTCTATTTCTGCTGCGAACAATCCAGCATGTATTGATGCAGTTGATCCAGCGCCGGGGTGGGGATGTTCGCAGACCTGGCGATGGCTTGAAAATCTTCTGAGAGCAGCTTCATTTCATTGTAAGCTGCCAGGGTATGACGGGTGGCAATGGTGTCGAAGTGCTGTGTTTTACTCCACTGTTTGAAAATGAATCGTGTCAGCCCTTTGGGCATGGCCGTGATGATCTTCATCTTTTTTGGCGTCACAGGAACGCCCAGTTTGTGCAGCACTGCAAACCCTTCATGGATGGCATCCACCAGTAAGTTTAAGAGATCAGCTCTCTGCGAAAGCGTTTTGCCATCCCCACCGGCTGCCAGGATGGCGTTAGCCGCCGGTGACACCCAGGCAACGTGTGTCTTTTGCCAGGCTTCCATATTGCTGCTGATGGCGGTGGCAAAACCCGCATTCTCAAAAATCTTTGCAATTTGTTTGATACGATTTGTCTTTGTACCGTCCAGCTCAGCCAGGGTGGTGGGCTGCAAAATGGGTGAGACAACGTGATATGTCACCACGCCATTTTTTCGCGTGCCGCCAGCGCCGGCAAACCCCAAAAACAATCGTTCTCTGCCAACAGAATTGATCCATTCATTGTATCCGTTGGGATTATTGACCATGAAAAGTATGTTCTTTGAATTCCGGTTGGCAGCCAACACAGGCAGAAGTTCAGCGGTCTGGTCGGCGCGTACCAGCACGATGATCAAGTCGTAATTCTCGTTGGCATCAAGTGTTTTGCAAACCGGAACCCGGCTGACAGTACATTCTTTTGAAAGTGCACCTTCCAGAATGACACCTTTTTCATTGATTTCATCATATCGCTTGCCGCGCGCAAGCAGGGTGACATCGTAACCGGATTGGAAGAATCGGGCGGCATATAAACTGCCCAGCACGCCTGCACCGTAGATCAGTATTTTCATTTGACTGCCCTTTTGGCATTGGCAAAACAAAAGTCGCAATAATCCGCGCCGCGGGCGATGGTTTGCGTCCGCTGCCAGAGAACATGGGCAGACATGCTGCCGTAGATCAGATCATCCACCCTGCAAAAAGAAGCGGTCAATTCCGGGGCGCCGTAACCCGAGAGGGTGTTGAAGTAGAAACAGGTATTCATCCTGAAACGGATGGCGTCTCCATCCACCTGCTGCCAGTCCATATCCCATCCGGCCGCGGGATATTCACGCATGGCGGTTTTGATATACAGACGCAGAATGCCGTAAATAAAGGGGATTTTTCCAATTTTCTGAAAAGACCTGATATTGCCGGCATAAATCGTCTCAAATGCCTGGTTGATCTTTTCCAAAGCGGATTCCTTTAATTTGCCATCTTCCCTGAGAATCTGGTAATAGGCTAAACCGGGCAGGATGCCTTGAACCAAATGATGTTTAAGTATGGGGTTTTCAGGCATATCACGGTTGGCATACAAATCATAATAACGGTTGAGCATACGTTCGTATTGTTTTTGTCCTACCAGCGGCAGAAGGCCGGGAAAGAATTTTTTGGATAATGGGATGGTATTGTTATTCATTTTCGTTTTATTACCTTCTTTTTGGATTAACTATTTTAGAAAAATGACCGAACGGCTGATTGCCACTTGTGGATGGGATATCTCTGAAAATCCAATTTCGCAGCCGAGATCGAGTGTGGTTTCAAAGTTTTTTCGTGTGACATGGATGATCGGTTCCACAATAAATAAAATGCCATCCGGCTTTAGCAGACTATAAAGTTCTTGCATAAAGGCGGTTCGGTCGCTGACTTCATGCACCATCCAAAAAGCAAAAATCATATCCAGCGGTTCGGTGACGCCGATCATTTTTGGTGTACAAAGGTGCGGTTGAATTACGGATTGTAGCCCTGCTTTGTTTGACCGCTTTTCAAGACCGGCAAGCATTTCAGGCTGCAAATCCGCGGCAATGACTTTGCCATTTGGTCCGACCAGCCTGGCGAGTTCCAGTGAAAAATAACCCATACCGCAGCCTATATCCATAACCTTGTTACCGGCGTTGACATACGGACGCAGGATTCTGTTGGGATTGTGAATCAATTTCCGCATAGGGTTGTCGAAAGTGAAGAGCAGCCACCAGGGGCAGGTGAAGTTTGATTCGTTTTGTACCATGAATTTCTCCTTTATTAGTTAGGCTAAACTAACTATATATGTAAAAAAACTATTTCATACCGTCAAAGGCTTTTGCCAGTAGAGACCCAAGCTGTTTAATTTCTTCAGGGTTTAGCTGGGCGGCTAAATGGTGGGCAAGGTTTTTATGCACGTTTTGATGTAACTCATCAAAATCCAGCGCTTTTTGGGTGGTCACAATGTGAAACGTACGCAGGTCTTCATGGTCTTGAATTTTTGCCACATAGCCTTTTCTGATCAGCGTCCCTACGTTGGTGGTTACAGACGGTTTTGAGACTTTTAATTCCCTGGCAAGATCGCTGAAGGTTGGGTGGCCCATGCGGATGATCGTGTTGAGATAGAGCATCTGGCGCATCGAAAGTTCAGAAAAACGCTCATCCTGAAAGGCGTGTTCTTCCATTTCTGCCATAATACTGCTGGCAGTTTCAATTACTTTTTCGAGAGGTTCAAGGTTGGTCATCATAATTAGTTAGGCATTACTAACTAATTATATCAAGTGATGAAATATTGTCAATCCTTTTTCGTCAAATATTAAATCAGTATGGCGAAATGGCACCTGTAATTCTAGCGAATATCATGCCCAAAACACTTGACAGGGGGTTTATACTTAATATAGAATATATATTCTATAAATACATTGAAACAATTTATATAACCAATTCGATTGGCTTCCAATACCAATAACAGATCATCAATCACTAATTGTTTAATAAAAATTTTCTATCTTCGGTAACAGCCAGGTATTCGTCCATAAAAACGAATGATTCGTTTCCAACTAAAAGGTTATCAATAAATGACCAAAGAATAATCGCAAAGCTGATTTTTTTCATCTTGGAGGCAAATATACCCTAAATAGTATTCGTTTTCTTCGTTTTCGATTTTTTCTCAAAACAAAAACGAATCGCACGGTGATTCACTAATCCCCAATCACTATTCCCTAATCACTAATCCCCAATCACGAATATTTTTCATCAGTATCAACTATAATTAGCCCATGCCCAATAAATCAACCCCCCTCGTGATCGGTGTAGCCGGTGGATCTGGCTCCGGCAAGACCACTGTTGCTGAAATGGTATTGAAGCGTGTCGGCAGGCAGCGCATTGCCTTCTTGCAGCATGATTCTTATTATCGTGAGCTTACCGGTTTGCCCCCTGCGCAGCGCGCCCTGGTTAATTTTGACCATCCCAATTCACTTGAATCTGAAATGCTGCGCGATCATATATTGCAGTTAAAAGCATGGCAGTCCGTTGAAGTGCCGGTATATGACTTCACCACCCACAGCCGCACAAAAGACACAATCCATGTAGATCCGCGGCGAGTGATTTTAGTGGAGGGTATTCTCATTTTTGCCGACGCGAGTTTGCGTGAACTCTTTGACGTCAAAATCTTTGTGGATACCGATTCTGACATCCGTTTTATCCGCCGCCTGGACCGTGATATCACCGAGCGCGGACGCACCACCGAAAACGTGGTCAAGCAATATATGAGCACGGTAAGACCGATGCACCTTGAATTTGTTGAACCCTCAAAGCGTTATGCAGATGTGATCATCCCTGAAGGCGGTTTGAACATTGTTGCCATGGATATGGTGATCGCGCGTATTGAATCCCTGCTCAAAGAAGAACACAAAGAAGAATGAAGCTGACGGGCTGGCGGCTCAATTTAGTGCGTGGTCTTGTATTGGCAGCCGTCATCGCTTTGACAGCGGTACTTTTTATTTATCGCGACCAGGTGCAAAAATTAGGCGCATTGGGCTATCCGGGTATATTTTTCTTGTCCATGTTTTCTAACGCCACCTTGATCTTGCCTGTGCCAGGTGTGCTTTTTACATCTGCAATGGGCGCTGTTTTCAATCCGTGGTGGGTAGCGCTGGCTGCGGGGACTGGCGCCACAATTGGTGAACTTTCAGGCTACCTGGCCGGGTTTAGTGGACAAGCCGTGATTGAAAACAAAAAATGGTATGTTCGTGTCTCAAGCTGGATGCAGAAATACGGTGACATCACCATTTTGGTTTTGGCTTTTGTGCCAAACCCGGTCTTTGATGTGGCCGGCATGGTGGCGGGTGCGCTGAGAATGCCTTTATGGCGCTACCTCTTAATGAGTTGGATTGGCAAGGTTGGCAAGATGCTGCTCTTCGCATTTGGTGGCGCATCCATTTTGAAACTGTTCGGTTCATAATCTGCATAAGTTTTTGGTTGCAGAATGGGGTAGAGCCGATATAATTAAAGTAGAATAATTCATCGTAATGAAACAACCATAGGGAAATGGAAATGGCGAATTCTGATTTGCATATATTGTTGGCAGAAGACAATGAAGTTAACCAGCATCTTATGCTGCGCATTTTAGGTCGCATTGGTTATGATGCCGTGCTGGCAAAAACGGGAATTCAGGTTTTAAACAAAATGGACCGTCAGGATTTCGATATTATTCTGATGGATATCCAGATGCCTGAGATGGATGGCCTCACAGCCACCAAATTGATTCGTGCGCATTACGCGCCTGAGAAGCAGCCCAGGATCATCGCGCTGACCGCGGAATCATCCGTGGAAGGGCGTGAAAAGTACCTTGAAGCCGGCATGGATGACGTGTTGACCAAACCAGTGCAGATTGATGCGCTGGTTAATATTCTTGCCAATCTGTCCGTCCAAACAGACGATGCAGAGGCAGCTAATCGAGATAAGAATAAATCGACTTCTCTCAACGAATTTCCGATCCTTGAAGAGACCGTGATCAGTGATTTCATGGCTTTGATGGGAGATGATGGCAAAGAATCTGCCAAACATTTGGCGGAGTTATTCAAGAGTGGAACCCCGGGGCTGATTGAACAAATTGAGAACGCTTCGGATAAAAAGGATAAAGACGAATTACTGCGCGCTTTGCATACATTGAAGGGCAGCACCAGCCAGGTAGGTGGACGGCGTATGGAGCAGTTTTGTGCCCGACTTGAAATATTAGTCAAACAATCCGGGGTCGATCCCTTTGCGACTTTTATTTCAGGCATCAAGCAGGAATTTTTCGAGTTGCGTGTGGCTCTGGATGATTTTTTGGATAAATAATAAAGCCGCATTAGTTGAAATGGTTTGGAGGATAACATGAGCGATAAATTTTTGATTTTAATCGTCGAAGACAGCGAAATTACCTTGTATAAATTGAAGGCTATTTTGTTGCGCCTAGGATTTGAAGTTTCCGCACATGACCGTCCCCAGAATGCATTGGATTGGCTGAATTCGTCTCATAAGACCCCTGACTTGATCATCTCTGACGTGATGATGCCGGGCATGGATGGCTACACTTTTATTAAGACAATTCGCGCGAACCAACAGACAGCCAAAGTGCCCGTGATCATGCTCACCAGCCAAACGGATCTTAAAGATAAGGTTGCAGGACTTGAAGCCGGTGCAGATGATTTCATCAGCAAGACAGTCAGCCCTGACGAATTGGAGCTACGAGTCAAGGCGCTGTTAAGCCGTAATAAAGAAAAATCATCCATATCGCAATCATCATCAAAAGTGTTTTCTGTATTCAGTCTGCGCGGCGGCGTGGGTACATCATCAATTGCTGTCAACCTGGCAGTCGCGATTGCCCAATTGCTCGAAATCAAAGCCTGCCTGTGGGATATGGCGCTTTCAGGCGGCCAGTGCGCATTGATGCTCAATCTCAAACCTAAAAATACGCTGGCCTCACTTGCTGATTGGCCTGAAGGCAGCATTGAAGAAGGGCTGCTAAGCTCAATGATTCTGGATCATGCTTCAGGCATCAGTCTGCTGCCCTCACCGCAATTCTTTGAAGAAGGCGACCTGGTGACGCGTGCCACCATTGATCTCGTTTGGACACCCTTGCAGATGCTCGCCCCTTACATCGTGGTGGATTCTGGCAACCATTTTACTGATTCGATTATCTCTGTGCTTGAACGCAGCGATGCCATCATCGTTCCATTGGCGCCTGAACTGGCTTCTGTGAATGCCGCCTATCAAGCATTGCGGCTCTTTGAAGAAATGGGAATTGACCGCCGTAAAGTGCTGCCGGTGGTTAATGAAACCTTCCAGAAAAGTTCGCTTACACCCGCCAAGATCGCCGAAGGGTTAAAGAAAGACATTTTTGCAGAAATTCCTTACGATAGTGTAAATATGGTGCGCGCCATCAACCAGGGCACTCCTTATATGATGCTCGCGCCGCGAACTTCAACCAGCGGGGCCTTCACCAAGATGGCTCAACGGCTGACCGCCGCGAGGAAGGAATAGCTAAAAGCGGGATTATATAGGTAGATTCGCACTTTATTAAGGTGTCAAATCTCATTAAAGGAAAAATCTGTACTTGGTCAAATTCTTTGGATTGACCAAGTATTTTTTTGTATATTCTAAAACTAACCTTGGTGATAAATATAATTATTTTAGTATGAAGATGAATAAAATGTAATATTTGTACTACAATAATAGTATAACATTTCTTAAATGAGGTGATTAATGCCGGACACATTGGTATCAATAGATGCAGTTCAGGTTGATGGATTATAAATCGAGACAAAGTCAAGGCAGCGGTATGTTGATGTTGACGCCTTCAATTGTTATGTTGATTAACCCGTCAATTATGAATGATTATTCTGGCTCATTAGCAAATTTTGAAATATCCATCTTGGCAACATTTCTTGTTTTGATACTTCACAGACTCGTGTTACCAAAATTAGGAATTTAGATTGGAACTGAACCAAAAAAGAATAAGGTAAGCATTAATGTCGGTAGCTTTATTTGCTTAAGTTATTTCTCGGGTAATTAAAAGGAAAGTACTATGAGACTTGAATATGAAGAAATCATGGATGCTATAAATCTTCACAATCGGTTTTTGTTGGGTTTTGTTGATGGGAAGAAGATGAACCTATTGGATGCAGACCTCTACAGTGCAGGTTTGGTTGGAGCGAATCTAAAATATGCAAACCTCGAAGGTGCCAATTTAAAACGCGCACTTCTCTGCAACGCAAACTTGGAAGGGGCGAACTTGAAGGGAGCCTTTTTCAAACGCGCAATACTCCAAGGTGCCAATCTAAAAAACGCACATTTGGAAGGTGCAAGTTTCAAAGGTGCTAATTTAGATCAGTCAATCTTGATCGGCGCAAATCTCAGTGGCGCTGATTTGGAAGATGCGACTCTCTCAGGTGCTGTTTATGATGATCAAACGGTTTGGCCAAATGAATTTGATTTGACTTTAACAGGTGCTGTATTAATTGGTAACCAACAAATGACTCTAATGTCTTAAGATATGATGTGAGATTTATAATAATTATTAATGTTTCACATAAAACGGAAAAATGCCTGACAAATGGTATATAATGATTCGTAGAACAAAAGTTCTTTAATTGCACAAATCCTGTGAATTGTTTCTAATTGTTTTTGATTTAAAGAAGGTTAGAATCAAAAACAAATCGAATTCAATGGTGAACCAATATACACAAGAATGGACTTTTCTTCATTTTTATAACCACCATAAGAAAGGTCGATTTGTATATTTTAATTTGTGTTATGGTTCTAATTCAAATTTATTGATTCTCCATTGGATATTGTTATATGTTCATTAAAGTGCATGAATTCTAATGAATCTCCGCCAAGCAATGTGTAAGTTGTACCCTTTTTTGTAACATGAATCTCAAGGATGGATTTCTGCCAGTTTAATTTAAATTTTAATCCACGCCATTGTGTTGGGAGTCTGGGCTGAAATAATAATTTGCCACCTGTTGTTCGCATACCCGCAAAACCGTTTACGACACACATCCAGGTTCCAGCCATATTTGCCATGTGGATGCCGAGTTCGCTGTTCTCTTGACAGTTATCCAGGTCCAGTCGGGCAGTTTGAATGAAGTAATCATACGCTTTCTCGGGATATCCGACTTCATTAGCCATGATGCTATAGATGCAAGCTGAGAGCGACGAATCATGAACGGTGATCGGTTCGTAAAAATCGAAATCCCGTTTTTTCTGTTCAAGCGAAAACTGATCACTTAAGACAAATTCCACTAAAACCGTATCTGCTTGTTTGCAAACACGATGCCGGTAGATGATCAACATGTGATGGTGCATCTGCAATGGATATTCTTCTTTGGTGGTTTTTGCAAATGGCCAATCCGGTTTTGCCAAAAAACCATCGTCTTGCGGGATGATCTGCAATTCAGGATCGTAAGGCAGGAACATATTATCTGCAATTTTTTTCCAGCGTTCAATTTCATTAATATCCATTTTTATCGTTGACTGTAATCTTTTCCATTTTGTCGGGAAATCATTTTCTAACATATGCCAAATATCAACTGCAAAATTCAGATGTTCACGTGCCATGTAATTGGTATAGGCATTATTGTCAACGAGGACTGTATATTCGTCCGGTCCGGTAACACACGGGATGGAATATTTTCCACCTTTGGAAGGAGCGAACCAGCCTACCTGAGCCCATATACGAGCTGTTTCAAATAATATTTCTGCGCCCATATCAGCCATAAAAGATTTGTCATCTGTGGCCAAATAATATTTTCTGATCGCCATGGCAATATCGGCGTTGATATGATACTGTGCCGTACCCGCAGGATAATACGATGAACATTCGTCGCCGTTAATGGTCCTCCATGGATAAAGCGCTCCGCCTGAATGCGACATTTGTTTAGCTCGTGTTCGTGCTCCATCTAGGGTGAAATATCGATATTCAAGCAGTGATTTTGCAATTTCTGGCGAATGATAGAGAAAGAAGGGGACAGCAAAACCTTCACTATCCCAAAAAGTATGCCCCGAGTAACCTTCACCGGTTAAACCTTTGGCGGCAATGTTTGTCTTGCCATCCCTTCCAACAGATTGGAGAAGATGAAAAGTATTAAAACGCACACCTTGTTGTAAAGCATCGTCACCTTCAATTTCAACATCGGCAGATTGCCAAAATCGATCAAGATAAGTGGTTTGGCTGTTGTAGAGGTTTTGCCAACCAGTCTTTACAGCGGATACGGCAATTTGTTTGGATTGAGATTGAATCGATTCTTCAGGTATGCCGCGGTTTGTGGCGTAAGCTATATATTTGGTTAGTGTGATTTGTTGATCCGCCTTCACTTTCGCTTTCCAGGTTAAACCTGCTGAATCTTCTGAAACGAATGTTACTGGATGATCGGCCAACCCTTCAAGAACATGCTCAACTGCGCACGCAACCGACAGACCTGAAATATTACATTTTTGTTGTACTTCAAGACTTTGACCGGATGCAGAAATATGGCTTATATGCATTCTTAAGTTTAATTTATCGCGACTGAACAAAGTATTATCCTGGTCAGCAAGAATTGTCCCCCCTGCAAAAATTCCAGAATAAAGACTAATATCTGCTTCTTGTAATAGCATAATACTGCAACGGATAACGTATAGATGAGGGTTAACAAAGCTCACCAAACGTTGAAATTGAAGGTTAACAGTTTTTCCTTTGGATGTTTTCCAACAAACCGACCTTTCCATACATCCGGTCTGCATTTCAAGGGTCCGGCTGTATTTTTCGATTAATCCCGAGGTCACGCTGAATGGTTCGCCATCGACTTCAAGTCGAATAACTTTTGCATCTGCAACATTAACCATGAATTGATCATTAATCGGATTCGCGTAGATAAAGTCAGGATAATCAAACGGATATTCTTCATAAAAACCGTTAATATATGTACCGTTCATTTGCGATCCAGAAAAACCTTCTTCAAAGCCACCGCGGACTCCCAGATAACCATTTCCGAGTGAGAAAATAGTTTCATTTAGTTTGTATTCATTCTTCATAAAATGATGCTCTGTCACCCGCCAAGGTTCTGCCGAATATATTACCCTTCCAAATTTCTGATGTTCGTTCATAACTTGGTATCCTTTAATTCATATATCGCGAAGTATCATACTGACTTATAACAATAAAAATATCAAAATATTTTTTTCTGCTAACACTGCATAATCCTTTCAAGAACACAAAGGATAAATATATTTTTGAATTTGACTAAAAAAAGTTTGAGTTTAGCCTTTAATTGCACCCGCTAGCATTCCGCGGACGAAGTAACGCTGCAGTGCGAAGAATACAATCATCGGCAACAGCATGGATAGAAAAGCCGCTGCAGTTAATAAATGCCATCCAGCGCCTAATGACGTAACCATGTTGCTGATTTGATAGGTCATTACCGGCTTTGTACCACCAAGGAAGACAAGTGCGACCAGCAGGTCATTCCATACCCAGAGAAATTGAAAAATTCCAAGAGAAGCAATGGCAGGCATGGATAATGGAATGACTAAATTGGTGAATGTCGTCCAATGAGATGCGCCATCGAGATAAGCAGCTTCAAAGAGATCTTTAGGTAAACCACCTAAAAAGTTGCGCATGAGATAGATCGCATAAGGCAGACCAAAGCCGGTATGAAAGAGCCAAACCCCCAGAAAAGTTCCTGTCATTCCCAATTTGGCATACATCTTTAATACTGGAACAAGGGTCATTTGCAGAGGTACTACTTGGAGCCCGACCAATAGAGCGAATAAAAGAAAGCGGCCTTTAAAATCCAGCCAGGCGAAGGCATAACCGGCGAACGCAGCGAGAAAAATAGGGAGAATCGTGGCGGGAATAGTCACAATAAGACTATTAACAAATGCTTGTCCCATTCCCCTCGGATTCAGTAAATCGGACGCGTTACAATTCAAACTTGAGGATTGTGAACCAGTTTGGCAATCCTCAACATAGGTGTTAGTCCCTCTGTATCCAACAATGGCATCGACATAATTGTTGAGTGTGAACTTTGAGGATAAGCCAGTCTGTTGTGTATTTTTATCTGAAAAAGCTGTCCACCAGCCAGTAGTATTTATTAAGGGAAGTGGTCTTAAAGATGTTACGAAAAGTCCGATGGTTGGTACCAACCAAACTAACATAGTAAAAATAATAATGAAATGTGTGGGGATTTTATTGAGGATACTGTTTATCTTTGAGCGTCTCATCTCATTGCCTCCTGTGCCAAGAAGCGGCGAATATTCATGTATATGAAAGGTATGATGGCAATTATGAGTACAACCGCAATTGCAGTTCCCCGACCCGTTTGGAAGTTTTTATACATTTCATCGTACATGCGGTTGGCAATGACTTCAGTTCCAAAATTCCCACCGGTCATGACATAAACGATATCAAATAACTTGAGCACATTAATCACCATGGTGGTGACCACAACAATGATTGTGGGTGCAATGATTGGTACCATTACGCTCCAAAAAACTTGCCATTCAGAAGCTCCATCTACGCGGGCTGCTTCCAGAACTTCGTCTGGAACAGCTTTTAACGCCGCTGATAAAATGGTCATACAAAAACCTGTCCACATCCAGATGCCAACGATCACCAACATTATCGTGTTGAGGTTCGTTGTGGATAAGAATGCAACCGGTTTACCCCCTAATGCTGAAATAATAGCGTTCAATAATCCAACTTGCACTTGAGAGGTTCCCCAATTGTATACAAATTTCCAAATAACCCCCGCGCCTACAAAGGAAATAGCCATTGGCATAAAAATTATGGCTTTTGCCAGTGCTTCATATTTGACTCTTTCGGCAAAAATAGCGAAACCCAATCCAATACCTACGGTTCCACTAACCATAATCAAAATCCATTTTAGTGTATTGCCATAAGACGATACCCAAAAAGATTTCCATATCGTATTGAAGGAGGTTGTGTTTAATTCCGCGGTCAGCGCATATCGATAATTTTCAAATACTCCCCAACAGGGTTGACCCACATTACAGGTTGTTGCTGCAGATGCTGTGCCATCCTTATTCAAAAAGCTGAGGGCAACAGTATTAATCATAGGATAAACAATAAAAATACTCATGATAATTATGGCAGGCGCCAAATAGAACCAGGGGATAACTTTGCCTTGCTTCATGACCTGGGGAACATTTGCAGAAGACATATCACCTCCAAATTGCGTAGAGGTGTTAGTTCAACTAACACCTCTACGTTGTCGCATTACCAGTTACTTAAGACCCTCTGCCTGTGCAGCAGCAATTGTGTTGAGGATTGCATCCAAATCACCGCCATTTACATATTCAGTGATTCCCTTAAATTCGGCACTGCCAAATCCACCGGGGATGGAATCGCCAATATCAGGAGTAAATCCAGTGGCATTGGCCAGGATTTGTCCCTTTTTCAATAAAGCAGGGTCAACATAAGCATCTGAACCAGCCATATTCGGGGTCAGATCAAATCCAACCTGAGCCCACATCTGTCCGCCTTTAACGCTGCTCAAATAAGCTACCAAAGCTTTTACAGCAGGTTTATCGCTAAAAGCCATCATCCAGTCAGAACCACCTTGCAGTCCTTGTGCACCGGGTACGCCAAAGAAATCGTAATCCGTGCCGTAGACAAGTTCAGGATAAGTGTCTTTTACTGTTCCGCCAGCAAAACCAGATTGCTTGACCAGCATTGCTTCGGGGGGAGTTGAGAAGACTTTGTTGATGGCATCGTTGAATCCAACAGAGACTGTACCTGCGGAACCACCAACTGTATACATGTCGCTCATTGCCCATTTGCCGTAAATTTCATATGCTGCCTTGACACCAGGATCATTATACGGGATTGATCCGTCAATGATTCCCATTACATAAGCCGGTCCTTGGGTGACAAGCAAGATATCTTGAATGAAGTCAGTACCTGTCCAACCGGTGGCGTCACCGGATTCCATACCCAATGACCAGGGTATTTTTCCATCAGCAACCATTTTTTCTACGAGCGAATCCAGTTCATCCCAGGTTGTTGGAATTGTGTATCCATCAGCAGTAAAGTTGGCTGGGCTATACCAAATAAGGGTTTTGGGATCAGCTTTTACTGGAAGGCCAAGCCATTTTCCATTTACAGTTCCGATACTTTTCCAGTAATCCGCGTAATTATCACCATTTACACCCAGATCAGTCATAGCAACCAAATTGGTTTCGTATTGTGTGAGTTGGGTAACATTCCAAAAAGTGATATCAGGTGGAGTGCCGGCTTGAACACGTGTATCAAGAAGGGCTTGATCTCTAGTGGATTCGGGGTTGATGACGATTCCACAAGCTTCCACCAACGGGGCGAGGATTTTGGTTAAATTTTCTTCTTCGACACCAGACCATTGATAGAGCATGCTAATTGTGTCACCAGATGCGGCGCCCATGCAGTCAATTTCTGGTGCATCAGTTGCCATTGGGGCTTCAGTAGCTTCTGCCATGGGGGCTTCGGTGGCTTCGGCAGGTGCTTGTGTGGCAGCCGGGGTTGCTTTGGCACAAGAAGCAAGAAGCATTGTCAAAATGACAATTATGCTGATTACAACTAAACTCTTCGTTTTCATTGCTTTCTCTCCTCTATATCTATCGTTTACTAGCAAAATGTTCTACAACAAAAGAGCGGGCAAAAAGATTTGAGTGATCACCTCCTTCACGATAATTTATTTAGTGAATGTTCTCTGTTGATAAATGAGTTTTAAGATCACTAACACGTGTAAGTAAAGTAGATAATATTTTTAGGGTTATCCCTTCCAAATTATTAAAAACCATATGTGCAGATGGCAATCGCATCTGCGGACCAATCCCAACGGCCCACATTCCAGCTACCAATGCTGCTTCTATACCTGCGGCTGCATCTTCAAATACAACACAATTGGACGAAGGAATGCCAATCATTTTTGAAGCATATAAAAATAAATCGGGGGCAGGTTTTTGGTTTAATACACTTTCACCATCAGCAACAGCATCAAAAAAGTGTTCAATACCCAAACTTCCGATTACACTCCTGGCGTTCTTGCTGGCTGATCCAAGGGCGATTTTTATGCCCTCTTTTCTCAGGTTTTCGAGGAGTTCTTGCGACCCCGGCAGCAGATCTTTTGGCGTCAGGGTCGAGATGGAATCTATGTAATATCTATTTTTGCGTGCCATCATTTCTTGCAAATAGGTTTCACTCACAACTTTATCTTTCAAAATCAGAAGTAATGATTCGCGGCGAGAAATACCACGTAAGGCTTCGTTGTCTTTCCGCGTAAAAAGGACTTTTTCTTCGTCTGCCAGTTTTTTCCATGCACGAAAATGGAGTTCAGAGGTATCTGTGAGGACCCCATCCAAATCAAAAATGGCTCCCATAATGGGAAGTTGTGGAAGTAGGGTCTGGTTCATTTCAGTAGAAATAGGGTTGTTCATTTAATAACCCTCATGTTTGGTTGATTCTCTGAGAACCAGTTCTGTCTCCAGTAAGAAACCAGGTGCATCCATTTCATTACTGAGAATCATTTTTATTAATTGATCTCCAGCTACTCTTCCCAAATCGTAAGCTGGCAGGCGGATGGTTGAAAGAGGTGGGTCATAAAACTCAGCCATTGGAATATCATCAAAACCGATTATTTCTATATCTTGAGGAATTTTCATCCCTGCTTGTTTAATTGCCTGGATTGCACCAATGGCAACGACATCGCTTGCCACAAATACCGCAGTGGGGGCAGGTGACAAGGTGAGCAGTTCTTTCATAGCCGAATATCCGCTTGCAGGTGTAAAATCACCTTCTTTGATCAATTTTTCATCCACCGGGATTTTTGCATTTTCAAGTGCGATTAAATAACCATTTTTTCGTTGTTGGGCTGATGAATAATCCATTTTCGCATTGGTGATCATACCGATACGTTTATGCCCGGATGATATGAGGTAATCTACTGCTGTTTTTGATCCCAATTCAGCATTTACATCAACAAAAGGAATATCGGTATTCACCATCTGACCTAATAATATGATGGGAACACCCTCATTATGCAGCTTTATCAGTTCCGGATCATTTTGCAGCGGACCTGAAAGAATAATGCCGTCTACATGATTTTCGGTTATTAATTGTGAATACCCATCTGATTTTTCATGATCGATATGTTTTAATAAGACATGAAATCCCCATTTGCTTGCAGCTTGTTCAAGGCCAACCAATACCTGAAGCAAGAAAGCATCGTTAAAGACTTGTTCAGTACTCTGAAGACGAACAAGACCGATCATCTTCGATTTGCCTGACGCTAACTTGCGTCCTGATGCATCTGGATGATAGTTTATTTGTTTGGCGGCATCAAGAACTTTCTGACGGGTTGTTTCAGGAATGTTTGAATCAGGGATATTGTTTAAAACAAAAGATACCGTTGTTCTGGAAACTCCCGCAAGTTTGGCCACATCAGAACTGGTTGATCTCTTGTTGCTCATTTTGACTCCCGTTACTAACACGCGTTAGTAATAGTAGTATAGAGAACAAAAAGTTGTTTGTCAATAGTTTTTAGGTTTTTTTTGGGAAAAGTTAAGTTTTTTGTATGTTTGAATAACTTAACAAATATACTGAAATAGCCTGGAATTTTTGGGCTCATTATATTAATTCGATAATTATACATTTTTGATATGCCAAAAGCGTATTTGATTTTGAAAAAGTGGATAGGTGTTCAGTCTTCACGCTTCGAAATGAGTTTATTTAGCCAAATACGTGTCGAGCCAGGATTTTTCAAACACAACTGTGCTTGAGTTTGACAAGGAGTAGCTGAAACGCGTATAGCAAAACCTTCGGATTTTAATGCAACACAAAAAGCATCTTCATCTTTATCATCATCGCCAATAATGACAATTAATGCTTCTTTGGGGGTTAAATTATCAACGATCCATTGAGCAGCAAGAGTCTTGGAAGCCAATACGGGAGCATATTCTAGCAGGAGCTCTTCTTATATTGCATTATTGACGTTTTGCGCTAATCCGCGAAGGGCGGTGACCAGACCTCCGCCGCTCCTTTGAATTTGTACTTTATTGTCTTCGTCCATAGAAAATCCAACAGGACCACGATTGGACACAACGATCAAAGGCCGGCCTTTAAGCAATACTTCAGCAATACTTTCACAAGGTTCTACGGTATTCGATTGTTGTTTTTTATTACTCATTTTGGTTTCTCTTCTCCGGGTTGACTTTTATTGCTAGCCTGGATGGCTAGATCAATGAAGACCGCAGAGGTCCACCCAAAAATATTAACAGCTCGTTTGGGGGGAACACCGGTCTCGGCGTCATAGTATTCATAAATACCATTTTGAGCCATTATCATCTCAAGAGTGCTTTCTCGCAGATCATCTGCCAACTGAATTTCTCCATTAGAAATTAAAGCTTCAATGAAGAAATAATTTATGTTAGCCCAGACGGGTCCGCGCCACATGGTTTGAGGATCATAGTGGGTATCGTTTCGAGCAACAGTTGGAATTTTGAATTTTCCCCAAAACATATCTGGATTAATTAAGTGTTCCAAAAGACGGTCTTTAATAGCCTCTGGCAATTGCCCTGTCCAAAGCGGGAATAAGTTAAAAGGAGTTACCACCTTCACAGGAATATGATCCTTTATTGCCCAAAAAAGGCCAGCTTCAGGGTCCCAAAAATGTTTTATCATTTGAGAAACCAACGATGCTGCCCGCCTTTGCCACATAGCAGATTCAACATTCATATTTAAAATCTCGGCAATTTTGGCAAGCGAGATCATTTGAATATATAAATATGTATTAAGATCTGGAGATTCAACCGGCATACCTTCATCCCATAGGGGACTGTCGTCAAGCCCTGAGGAGTAGGGATGGTTATATTGCGCCAATCCATCTCCATCATCATCATTCATTGAAAACCACCAACCATTTAATCGGACTAATGGTACGTAGATCTCTGATAAAAATTTTATATCAGGATCAACCTCATGGAGCTTAAGTGCAGCCCAGGCTAAAATTGGCGGTTTTGTTACTTCTCCAACAATAGGATGATCTATTGTGAAGACGACTCCTTCATCATAAACAACATCCGGGATCATACCGTTCGGCAGTTGATGGGCAAGCATGGTACGAATCTGGTTCCGTGCCAAATCAGCATCCACATGACGATAAGCAAGAGAATGCATGGCGTTATCCCATGACCAGAGTCCAACATAACCTAATTTTGATGGCGTCATGGCTTCATAAATTACGTTGCCTTGAGGGCTAATTAGATTATTTGCCATGACCCACCAAGCATATGCATAGGTTTTTGCATACTTTGGATCCACATTAGGTACGGTATCAAACCAGGTTCGCCACCTCTCTTTGGATGCTTCACGAAGAGAAGAAAAGGGTAGCAAAGGCAATGTAATATAGTCAGTTTGATAGATTCCAATGATTGTTGTGCAATCTGTGGCCGTTCTAACCAGCAGTTCAACTTCATAGCCACCCTCAACAGGTGAAATTTGATTTCTTTCAATTTCTCCGGTTGTATTGTAAAGTAAATTACGGACCGACATAAACCTTCCCCCCTGAGGCGTTTTTTGCCAGAATTGGGGAAAAACTCGGAATTTTATTCCGCAGGTCACATCATTTGGAAAACCTAAAGCTATAGTCTGTTTGTCTTGAAATGTAATTTCAAAATCACCCAATCGTGTATGAAGTTGTAAACTATATGGATTGGTGGTGACAGTAAAATCCAATGCATTTCCAGAAGCATCAATTAATATTAGATCCTGAATAAAAGGCAGGCGGTTTAAATAAGCTTCGATATTGGGATCAAGTTGAGTAAGGCGTTCTGCCAACTTAATATAGAGTCTATTTCTATCACTATACCTAAATATCAATATGCGTGAGCCGCGTTCGCTGAATGGAACACAAGAAATGTCAATATGATTTTGCAGGAGGTTTAAATAATCTGTGCCGTTCATAATCTTCCTTGAAAAAAATATTAAGTATTACCGAATAAACTCAATAAACTGAACCCCTGAATTTCAGTCTACCTTATCTCAAAAAGGATGTCAATTTGTAGCATTGACATCCTCTCAGGAAAATCGATGGACTTCACACTTAGGGGCTGAGAAACTTTCTAATTTCTGATGAAAATCCAGGCTGATCGATACCCCCAAGGGTGTACTCTCCTTTGCCAAGGATTAGCGTATTTAGAGTTTTTTTGTTCGGTAATTATTGTTGATTAATCCAGGCTGATCGATACCCCCAAGGGGTACTCTCCATTGCCAAGGATTAATGTATTAAGAGTTTTTTTGTTCGGTAATTATTGTTGATTAATCCAGGCTGATCGATATATTACACCCCCTGAGAGTGAGCCACTTTCTATATAAAATAATTATTCCAGGCCGGTCTATAAGCCGCTTTCTGTTACCTGAAGGGTATGCCGAAGCACGACTCCAAATATGACGGTCATCTCTCTAGGCCGGACGTTACCGTCCGACTCATGCAGCCTACCCGAGACTCATAAGAAAACGAGCCACTTCCCTCCACCCGAAGGTGAAATTGGTCTCTACTTGGCCTTGCTCCAACCGGGGGTTGCCTGGCCGCTGCATTACTGCAGACGCCGGTGGTCTCTTACACCACCTTTTCACCCTTACCCCTTTCGAGGCGGTATGTCTCTGTGGCCCGATCCGGCAGGTTACCCCGCCCCGGGTGTTACCCGGCGGTTTGCTCTGTGGAGAGCGGACTTTCCTCGAAGCCCGAGGGCTCCGCGACCATCTGACCAGCCTGGACTTTGAGTTTACCTTCAAGCGGAATGGGCGTCAATAAGGATAATAAAAGAGCGGCGATCATAATTCACCGCTCTTAAAGAATCGAAAAAAATATTGCTTAACTTATCTTGGTCTCTCGGATGTCAACGATCTGTTCCACAGCAGGAGTGACGGATTTGCGAAGTGCATCCAGATCAATGCCGACGACTTTGATGGTGAAAATTCGGGTTTCGGCGCGTGAACCTAAAATGGCAGCCAGACCCAGAATATCTCCGCCCAATTTTTGGATGATACCGGCGATTTCATAAAGCTTGCCAGGTTTATTGAGTACTTCAACAGTCAAACGCACACCTGGGGTGCGTCCGCCCATAAGTTCGAGCATGATGTGGAAGATATCTGTCTCAGTGATCATGCCGACCAGGCTTTTCTCTCGCATAACCGGCAGGCTGCTGATCTCGTTGTCAGCCATGATGCGGGCAGCTTCTTCAATGGGACAGTCTTCTGTGGTGGTAATAACTTTTGTGCACATCACACGTTCAACGGTGATCTTGTTCAGAAGGGCGGTAATTTCCCACACATTGAGGGTGGTGGCTTCTGAGGGTTTGGCGTTGAGAAGGTCACCTTCTGTGACGATGCCGACTAATTTTCCGTGTTTATCGACCACCGGGTAGCGCCTGACTTTATCTTGGTGCATACGTGCCAGTGCGTCTTGAATGGATACATCCGGGGTAATGGTCAACACCGGGCTGGTCATACGTTCTCTCACTAACATACTAATAACTCCTTTCAATTATTGAGTCAATTACGTGCGCTGACTGCAAATCAATTGTATACAAAAAACCGTTCAATGGGAATCGAAAACATATAAAAGTTTTATTAGAAGGATGTCTGCACAAGTTTTGTACTATAATTGCGACTAATGTTTTTTCATCAAACACAATAACAAAGGGTGACCACCCTATATTTACTAGAAAGAGGAAATTATGCGTAAACCTTTCGTAGCAGGAAACTGGAAGATGAACAAGACAGTGGATCAGGCCAGCGTGCTTGTGCAGGAATTACTGCCCGGTCTGCAAGCTGTCCCCGAGGTGGAAAAAGTGTTGTGCCCACCCTTTATTTCATTGATGGTGCTTTCAGCACAATTGGCTGAAACAGGCATAGGTCTGGGTGCCCAGAACCTCCATTGGGAAGCCTCAGGAGCTTATACTGGCGAAGTATCCCCTTCAATGGTGAAAGAATTCTGCAATTATGTGATTATTGGACATTCTGAAAGACGTGCTTATTTCGCCGAGACTGATGAGACAGTCAATAACAAATTGAAAGCGGCCCTGGCAGCCGGATTAATCCCAATCGTGTGCATCGGTGAATCGTTGGAAGAATACGAGGCTGGTCAGACCGGTGAAGTGGTCAAACGTCAGGTGCTGCAAGGATTCAAAGAAATTGACAACGCATTGGCGTCACAAATCGTAGTCGCCTACGAACCCATTTGGGCGATCGGCACCGGCAAGGCAGCCACCAGTGAAGGAGCAAACGCTGTGCATCGAGATCAGATTAGACCTGTACTCGGCAGCTTGTTTGGTTCGGCTATTGCTCAGAGCATGCGAATTCTGTATGGCGGTTCAGTGACCGCTGCCAACGCCGCAGAGTATTTTAAGACATCAGACATCGATGGCGCATTAGTCGGCGGTGCCAGCCTTAAACCTGACTTCATCAAGATCGTTGAAGCAGCAAGACCATAATAGAACATAACCCCGGTTTCTTCCACGAAACCGGGGTTTTTTCTCGTCAACTTTCACTATATTCTTGAAATTCTTTCTTGCTCAAAGAAATCCATTATGTCAGAAATATTAACGATGGATCTTATTTCAGGATTTAGATAGCTTTTATAACTTGAGAATTGCCATAATTCTGGTGAACTGGCTAACCCCGCCTTTACCGTATTTATGCAGTACCAAACTGGCGGTCGCCTGCGTCACCCAGGCCGGGGACGATGTAGCCAATCTCGTTTAAGCGATCATCAATACAAGCGAGGTGAATGGGTACTTCGGGGTGATTCTTGTGAACCTGGGCAATACCTTCGGGTGCACCGATCAACCCCACAAACTTTATATTTGTAACCCCCCAGCGTTTGAGCACATCAATGGTGGCAGTGGCAGAGCCGCCGGTGGCCAGCATGGGATCCAGGATCAAACACATATCAACTGTGGGTGAAGTGGGCAGTTTATTGTAATATTCAACTGGTTTGAGGGTATGCTCGTCACGATACAGTCCGATGTGCCAAACTTCAGCGCTGGGGATAAATGACCAAAAACCCTCCACCATCCCCAAGCCGGCCCGTAAAATGGGCACGAGACCGACTTTTTCTTTCAATTGATGGCATTTTGCGATGGCGAGAGGTGTTTGAACTTCGATGGGTTGGGTGGGAAGGTCGGCAGTAACTTCATAAGCCAGCAAACCGGCGATTTCTTTAACGAGCTCGCGAAACTGGCGGTGAACGGTATCTTTATCTCGCAAAATTGCCAACTTATGTGCAATCATGGGATGCTGTGAAACGTATACATTGTTCATAAATCCTCCCGGGGGTTTTTTTCATTATACCGGAAACTCAATAATGAAAGTTTAAAATATCTGAAATTTACAAATCCAGTTTTCAGGTAAGGGTATAATCAAGCACATGAGTGAAGAAAAAGAACGTCTCACCGATCCAGATACACAGCCTGAAGACCATATTGATCATGCATTAAGACCAACTCGTCTGAAGGAATTAATTGGTCAGGATTCGGTGAAACAAAACCTGGATATCTTAATCTCCGCGGCAAGGCAGCGTAAAGAAGCGCTTGACCATGTGCTCTTTTACGGTCCTCCCGGACTTGGCAAGACCACTCTGGCGCATGTATTGGCTAACGAGATGGGTGTCAATATCAAGATCACCTCCGGTCCGGCCATTGAACGGACGGGAGACCTTGCGGCCATCCTCACAAACTTACGTGCAGGGGATGTATTGTTTATAGACGAAATTCACCGTTTGGGCAGGGCAGTGGAAGAAATTCTCTACCCAGCCATGGAAGATTATGCACTGGATATTATCATCGGCAAGGGACCAGCTGCCCGATCTTTGCGGCTTAAATTACCCAGGTTTACTGTCATTGGCGCGACAACCCGCTTGGCCCTTGTTACTTCTCCGCTGCGGGCGCGATTTGGCGCCGTCTACAGACTGGATTATTATGATCAACCCGCAATGCAGAAGATTGTCAAACGGGCCGCCGATATGCTAAAAGTAGAAGCTGACACTGAGGGTGTGGCAGAAATTGCCAGACGCGCGCGCGGAACACCGCGTGTAGCGCTGCGCCTGCTGCGGCGAGTGCGTGATTTCACCCAGGTACGCTCAGATGGCTTTATTAACTGCCAGGTGGCGCGTGACGCACTTGATCTGATGGCAGTGGATGAACTCGGACTTGATGATGTGGATCGCAGGGTACTGATCACAGTGATTGAAAAATATAATGGCGGACCTGTCGGCCTCGCCACGATTGGCGCCTCCATTAGTGAGGAACCAGACACCATCATGGATGTTGTTGAACCCTACCTGCTGCAACTAGGATTTTTGGAACGCACTCCCCAGGGACGTGTGATCACGAAATCAGCTTATGAGCATTTAAAGTATCCCTATGTGGCAAAAGAAAATCAACCCAGGCTAATTCCATAAAAGTATGAAAACATCTGACTTCAATTACCATCTTCCGCCTGAGTGTATCGCTCAGACGCCGGTTGAGCCGCGTGATCATTCACGATTGATGATTTTACGCCGCGATCAAGATTCAATTGAAGATGCGATTTTTCACAATGTTGGAAGTTATCTTAAAGCTGGTGACCTGTTGGTGGTCAATCAAACCAGGGTGATACCGGCGCGTCTATTTGCCCATAAAGTTACCGGCGGCAAAGTGGAAGTGCTGCTGCTCAAGCGAATAGAACCCGATGTGTGGGAGGCGTTGGTGGGAGGTAAAGGATTAAAACCCGGCGTCAAAATCACGGTTGAAGATGGACCCGAAACCGAAATCCTTGAAGATTTAGGTGCCAGCCGCAGATTGATAAGGTTTCTTTCGCCGATAGAAAACTTGCTGCCCAATGTGGGTGAAATGCCCCTGCCGCCTTACATTCACACCCCCCTAACTAATCCAGATCGCTACCAAACGGTGTATTCCAAAGAAAGTGGATCGGCTGCTGCTCCAACCGCCGGGTTGCACTTTACGCCTCAGTTGATGAGTGAACTTGAACAGGCGGGCATTACGATTGCCAAGGTGACCTTGCATGTTGGTCTTGATACTTTCATGCCGGTATCGGAAGATAATCCGCTTGAGCATGTGATTCACAGCGAGTGGTGCGAAGTCACCCCCGAAACCGCAGCACTGATTAATCTAACAAAAAAAAATGGCGGACGAGTTATCGCGGTGGGAACCACAAGCGTCCGCACTCTCGAATCTGCAGCCGCTGCCAGCACTATCCCTAATCGAGTGAATTCAATATCTGGACCTACAAAATTATTTATCCTTCCGGGTTATCAATTTAGGGTCGTGGACGCCATGATCACCAATTTTCATCTGCCGCAATCATCTTTGATCATGCTGGTAAGTGCCTTCGCCGGCAGGGAAAAAGTTTTGAAAACCTACGAGACGGCCATCCAACGCGGCTATCGCTTCTATTCATTTGGCGATGCCATGTTAATTTTATAATTCCAAATGCAATGAAATTTCAAAGTCTCTCTCACCTTGACAAAGAATTGACTAACTGCAGAGATTGTCCGCGGTTGGTAGCTTGGCGCGAGGAAGTTGGAGAGGTTAAGCGCAAAGCCTACCGCGATCAAACTTATTGGGCAAAACCCGTCCCCGGTTTTGGAGATGAAAAGGCACAGGTACTGGTTGTAGGGTTGGCGCCTGGCGCACACGGCTCAAACCGCACAGGGCGTATGTTCACCGGTGATGATTCTGGAAAATTTTTGTATCCAGCTCTTTACCGGGCGGGATTTGCGAACCAACCGGATGGTATGAATTTGGGAGATGGTTTATTACTAAAAAACCTTTGGATCACGGCGGTTTGCCGCTGTGTGCCTCCAGACAATAAGCCCACCAGAGAAGAAATATTGAACTGCCAACCCTGGTTGGATGCCGAAACTGCATTCCTAAAGCATTTGAAAGTGATTGTCGCTCTCGGTAAGCTCGCCTGGGATCAACTTACTATTAAATACCGTGTCTCAGAAGGTAAATCAATCCCCATTTTTTCTCACGGGGTATGCTATTTCTCAGATCAAAAAGGTGTTTGGGTGATGGCTTCTTACCATCCCAGCCGGCAGAATACGCAAACCGGCCGCCTGACGGCGGCCATGTTAGACAATATCTGGAATCAGGTAAGTAAGTTTTTAGTGGGTTGAACCTTCGTTACGCGTGAGGAACCAAACCCGGTTTGAATCCGATTGTAAAGGTGTCATGTTCTTCAAACTGCCAAATCTATCAACTACTTTGAAACCTGCATAGTCCAGACACGCCTCAATTTTATTAATTGAAAATGCTCGTTCGGTATGTTTCTCTTCAAATTTTTGCCAGATTTCACCCTCACGCACAAACCATGTGATTTTGACACAACCTCTCTGGTTTTCAAAATCATAACTGGTGCGGTGAAGTTCAAGCAGATCCGGGGTTTCTTGCTGCACGTAGCATTTCTCTTCTTGTCTTTGAACTGCCAATCCATAGGTGGTATTCATGTCAAATAAGAACCAACCGCCAGGTTTTAATGATCTGGCGATATTGTTAAAAGTGGATTGGAGATCATCCGTCGTTAACATGTAATTCAGGCTGTCAAACCAGCAGGTGACCAGGTCAAACTCATCTGAAAAATCCAGGAAACGCATATCATGTTTTAAGAAACTGATATCCAATTTAGCTTGTTGTGCCCTATGTCTTGCCAGACGCAGCATTTCGTCGGATTGGTCAATGCCGGTTACCTGCCATCCACTTTTCGACATTGAGAGCGCGAAACTGCCTTCACCACAAGCCACGTCCAGCAGCTTGCCTGATGAGGGAATTCCGTATTGTTTTAAGATAGCAGGGAGTATCTCTGCGACTGCTTGAGAAAGGGTGGGGTAATCTCCCTTGGCATAAACCTGGGCAAATTCATTATAAAGCGACATTGTACGTTCTCCTGACTTGATGCAATGCAATGGCAAATTATAACCACATGTCTAAGGTTTTGGATAGGACTCTTGAAAATTGATATAAATGGTCCATGAGCAGCCTACATATTCTATAAATGACATATATTAATTGGGGAATGGCACAAGTACTCTTACAAATAATTAAAAGCAAACTCCCGCGGTTTTCATCAAAACTGCGGGAGTTTAGATAAGAGATACTAATTAATGACCGCGGAGGGCAGACCAGCCAGCGTATTTGGCGGTATCGCCGAGTTCGGCTTCGATGCGCAGAAGTTGATTGTATTTTGCCACACGATCAGAGCGGGCGGGAGCACCGGTCTTGATTTGACCCATATTGAGGGCGACAGCCAGGTCGGCAATAGTGGCATCTTCGGTCTCGCCAGAACGGTGAGAAGTGACGGCGCGCCATCCGTTGCGGTGGCAGGTTTCGACGGCTTCGATGGTTTCTGTGAGAGTGCCGATCTGGTTCAGTTTAACCAGCAAGGCATTACAGGCATTTTCCTTAATTCCACGGCGAACGCGTTCTGTATTGGTTACCAACAGATCATCGCCCACGATTTGAATCTTATCGCCAACCAACTTGGTCATCAGTTTCCAACCTTCCCAATCATCTTGGGCAAGGCCGTCTTCGATGGAGACGATCGGGTATTGTTTGGTCCAGTTAATCCAGAATTCAACCATCTGTTCACTGGTCAATTTCTTGCCTTCTTTGCGTAGGTTATAGGTTTTGGTCTCTTCTTCATAGAATTCCGAGGCAGCAGGATCCAATGCGATGCAAACCTGCTCACCAGCCTTGTAACCGGCTTTTTCGATGGCTTCAAGAATAACTTCCACAGCTTCGTTATTCGCCTTCAGAGCGGGCGCGTAACCACCTTCATCGCCAACCAGGGTTGCGTATCCGCGGCCCTTGAGGACTTCTTTGAGTTTGTGATAAATCTCGGCACCCCAGCGCAGACCTTCAGCGAAGGAGGGAGCGCCAAGAGGCATGACCATGAATTCCTGGGCGTCTGTTGACTGCCAATTGGTGTGTGCGCCGCCGTTGAGGATGTTCATCATAGGAGTGGGCAGTACGTGGGCGTAAACGCCTCCCAGATAGCGATAAAGAGGCATGCCGAGAGAGTTGGCGGCAGCTTTGGCAACGGCCAAAGAAACACCCAACATGGCGTTGGCACCGAGTCGGCTTTTGTTCTTGGTGCCGTCAAGTTCGATCATGAACTCGTCGATTTCTTTCTGTTCGAATGCTTCCATGCCTAGCAGGTTTTCAGCGATTTCGCCGTTAACATTCTCGACTGCCTTGAGCACACCCTTGCCGTTGTAGCGGGATTTGTCGCCGTCACGCATTTCGAGGGCTTCATGGATGCCAGTGGAAGCACCAGAGGGCACAATCGCGGTGCCATAGGAGCCATCTTCAAGGATGACTCTCACATCCACAGTGGGATTGCCGCGTGAATCCAGAACTTCGAGACCTTCAACAGATACGATTTCCATAATATTTTTCCTTTTTTATCAGATTAAGGCAGTCAGACTGCCATATTTACAGACGAAACAATTAAGTATAATACAAAATTGCTTGGTTTTACTCGTCAAACGAGAGCGGCGGTTCTTCGGTTGGAATTCCAGCTTTTTCGCAGGCCGCACGCATGAACTGCACAAACAATGGATGCGGCCGGGTGGGACGGGAGAGAAATTCTGGATGGAATTGGGTTCCTAACATGAAGGGATGGTTCTCCAATTCAGCAATCTCGACCAGGTTACCGTTGGGCGAGAGACCAGAGAATTTCATGCCGTGTTTGGCAAATTGTTCACGGTAAGCATTATTGAATTCAAAACGATGACGGTGCCGTTCTTCCACTTTATCAACCCCGTAAGCCTTTTGGGCAATTGTGCCGGGCTGCAAGTTACAGGGATATAAGCCCAAACGCATGGTACCACCCATATCGGTAACGTCTTGTTGTTCGAGCATCAAGTCAATCACCGGGTGCTGCGTGGTACGGTCAAACTCGGATGAATTTACATTGTCAGTGCTCAAGACTTCACGACCAAAATCCACCACCATCAATTGCATTCCCAGGCATAAACCTAAATAGGGCACTTTGTTTAAGCGGGCATATTGAGCGGCCATGATCTTGCCTTCAATACCACGGCTGCCAAAACCGCCAGGCACAACGATGCCAAAAACATCTTCAAATTTATCTGGATTGGTGCCTTTTTCAACATCTACTGAATGAATCCATTTTAAATCCAGTTCAACACCTAATGCCAAAGCTGCATGTTTTAGTGATTCACGAACGCTTATGTAGGCGTCATGCAGCTCTACATACTTTCCAACCAGGGCGATAGAAACCGAAGGTTTTTCGCGTTTTGTTTCGACTACCAGTCGCTGCCAGGCATTCCAATTCGGTTTTTTTTGTGAAGTCAGGTTTAGTCGTTCCAAAATGAAATCACCAACGTGGGCCTGTTCAAGTAAAAGAGGAATCTCGTAAAGAATGGGGGCTGTGACCATAGGTATTACTGCGCGTTTTTCAACGTCGCAAAATTGGGCAATTTTTTCACATAATACATCTTCGATGGGCGTATCACTGCGTGCCACGATCATATCAGGTGTGATACCGATGGAGCGCAATTCGCGGACTGAGTGTTGCGTCGGTTTGGTTTTTAATTCTTCAGTAGCGCCGATGTAGGGCAGCCATGTTACATGAATGTAGAGCGTGTTTTCGCGCCCCATATCGGTGCGCAGTTGACGTAAGGCTTCAAGAAAAGGCAAACTTTCAATATCGCCGACTGTTCCGCCTACCTCAACCAAGACGATCTCAGCTCCGGTCATTTTTGAGACAAGACCGATGCGGCGTTTGATCTCATTGGTGATGTGCGGAATAACCTGGATGGTGCCTCCAAGATAATCACCACGGCGTTCTTTTGCGATCACATCGGCATATACCTGGCCTGATGTGATGTTGCAAGTTTTGTTTAACCTGACATCAATCAAACGTTCGTAATGTCCCAGGTCGAGATCGGTTTCTGCGCCATCATCCAAAACAAAAACCTCGCCATGTTGATAAGGGCTCATTGTGCCTGGATCTACATTAATATATGGATCAAGTTTTTGAACAGCAACCGAAAATCCCCGTTGTTTTAAAAGTCTTCCCACCGCGGCAGCGGTGACACCTTTGCCAACCGAACTCACGACTCCGCCTGTAAAGAAAATATATTTAGTGGGCATGGTCACTCCTATAAGTAATGGAACAAAGAATTAAAAAGCGAGGAGGGCTGTTGAACAGCACCTCCAGGCGAGATGATTATCGAAATATAATGTGAAAACGCAAAAATCATTCATAAAAATCACACGTCATTTTGACCTCAAGGTCAGTTTATCATATCTTTCATATCAAAACATGAAAAACCATCCGGGGTTGGGGGATGGTTTTTTAAGGGTTCTACTTGGTTTCCAGTTTGTTTTCGAGGGTGCGGGAGAGGATATCTTCTTGTTCTTTGGTACCCGCTTTATCCTCGTGGGATTCCTGCTTTTTCTTTCGATCCTTGGCTTTTTCCATTGCAGCTTTCATTGCTAATTCCATGACCGTGGGTTCCGGTTCATTGGTTTCATTGAACGAATTCAACAATGCTGTGTTATCTTCTTCGGTACGACGGCGAGGTTTACGCGCCGGTTTCTTTTCGCGATTGGGATCAGCCGCAAAACGAGCAGGATTCTGTTTGGCAGTCGGTTTTGGTTTTTCTTCAACAATTTCAGGAACAGGTTGAAGCGCTTTCATGCTCAACTTGATTTGTTTTTTTCGACGGTTGACTTCAATGACTTGTGCTTCAATTTCGTCGCCTTCTTTGACCACATCACCGGGTACTTTCACATATCCATGAGCCATTTCACTGATATGGACCAATCCGGGACGTTCGGCACCAATTTCAATAAAAGCACCAAATTTTTCAAGGCGAACAACTTTACCTTTAACGGTTGTGCCGATTTTAATTTCACGCCATTCAAGATCAAGTGGGCGCATCATGGTTAATTCGATGCGTTCTTCGTCATCTTTACGGGCGACTTTTTTCACCCACACATCGATCATTTCACCTTCTTTAAGGACATCTTCAATACGTTTGATTTGAACGCCCTCTGGTGCAACAACCTGTGAGATGTGAAGAACCGCTGGTTTACCGACGCCGATATCTATCACGGCACCTGCCAGGCGGGTTTTTATTACCTTTCCTGAAAATTGCATTTTTGGTTCGATTGTGCGGTTTGTATCCGCCACAACACTCATATCCATAAGGGTTTCTCCAATTTCGTTTATCAGCGAAGGGTGATTATACACTCTGCCGGAAGTACTGTCAATTTATTAGGTGTTACTTATTAATTAATCCTGCCAATCATATCATACTTTACCCTGCTTGACTAAGGATTTCAATGGCTTTATTCAATTGTGTATCAATTCCGGCGTCAAAGTCGGCTTCAGTGATCTCAACAACGACATCGGGCGTGAGGCCGACATCATTAATTTGTCTGTGATTCGGGGTCAACCAACGCGCCACCGTGATACGGACGGCACCTTGATTATTATTGAGCGGGATCCAATTTTGCACGGACCCTTTACCATAGGTCGTAACTCCAACCAATGTTCCGCGACCAAAATCCTGGATCGCGCCGGCTGTGATCTCTGAGGCTGAGGCGGAACCTTCATTTACAAGAACGACTAGTGGAATTTCAGTAGCCAGGCCGCCTGGTTCAGCAGAATAAGTGGTTTCTTCACCGTTTTGTTCCTGTTCATACATCACAATTCCGCTTGGAATAAATTGAGATATCACTTCGATGGCAGTGATGAGGTATCCGCCGCTGTTATATCGCAGATCTAGAATCAATCCCTTTGGATTTTGAGCCAGGAGCGTTTCAAGTGCGGATATAAGTTCATCAGTGGTAGTTTCGCCATATGTTGAAATTCTGACGTAAGCAATATTACCGTCTTTCATTTCACTGGTTACACTTTTTAGATCGATCTTTTGGCGTGTGATGGTCACATCGAAGGGATCTGGCTGGTCAACACGTTGGATGGTCAGCGTCACATCGGTACCTGCGGGACCTTTTACTGATTTCAATACAATATTGGGGTCTGTTTTGGTGACGTCAGTACCATTGACTTTAATGACAGCGTCACCAGGTTTAAGGCCGGCTTTTTCAGCTGGGCTGTCTGGCATGGCGCTGATAATGGTCAATAAATCACCAGCAGTATCCACAGAGGCGCCGATACCTTCATATGAACCATCTAGGGGAGCTGTGACTTGATTATATGTATCAGGGTCCATATATCCCGTGTGTTTATCTCCTAAAGAATCCATCATTCCCCTGATGGCGCCTTGCATCAATTTAGTATCATCGACTGGCTGATCAACATATTGGTCGTGTAAATATTGCCATGTTTCCCAGAAGGGAGCGAAGAGCACATCCAAAGCCATTTCTTGATCTTCAGTGCCAGAAGGCGTTACAGTTGCTGAAAAAGAATCAAGTGGTGTTTGACTCGGAAGCATCCAACCCACCAGAATGCCTCCAGAAAAAGTGCCTGCCATTAGAACGATTGCTACAAAAACCAGAAGTATGTTTCGTCCGGTGTGTTTGTTTTCCATTTTTCTCCTAGCTTACCAAACCTTTAATATTTATTTCTTTTTGATTCGTTAATCGTTGGAAAGATACTTTTACCTCTTCCACCGGATCATTAATATGTTTGCAAAAGGACATTAGGAAGTTCTTCAATAGACATAATTGCCGCATCCACCGGGGTGATGGCTTTTGGTTCGCCAACATGAATGGTAAAGAGACCAAATTCATGAGCCGTAACCAGGTTGCGTAAGGCATCGTCAATCATGACGCAATTCTTAGGATTATTGATGCCGGCTAATTCCAGGGCTTTGGCAAAGGCTTCAGTCTGAGGTTTACACCAGGGATCGATCGAACGGATATCAATAATCTTGTCAAACAGGTCTTGAACCCCAAGTGTTTTTAAAACCCGGATGGCATGACCTGTATCTGCATTGGTGAAGATCACTTTGCGCTGCGGATAGGATTCAAGGATATTTCGCAGTGTAATATTTGGCGATAGATATTGGTCTATCGATATATCATGAACATAATCCATAAAATCAGCTTCATCAATTTGATATTCAGCTTGTAAGCCACGTCTCGTTGTGCCATAAAGCTGAAAGAGTCTCTCTCGTTCTTCATCTGCTTTTAGAGCTGGAACGCCCAGCTTAACCACCATATATTGAATCATGCGAGCACCGATGGCTTCCCAAATACCGGAAGTTGAAGAATATAAAGTGTCATCCAAATCGAAGAATAAGGTTTCTAAGCGCATGGTTTGTAGTATACCCTCGTTTGATTAGTTTTGAATCGGTGAAAAGTGCAGAAATATTTACAATATTGGTTATCCATTATAATTGGCACATGCCAATCAAGATACTACCTGATGAAGTCGCTTCACAAATCGCTGCCGGCGAGGTCGTTGAAAGGGCTTCATCTGTTGTTAAAGAATTGCTCGAGAACGCCATCGATGCCGGGGCGACACGAATATCCATTCGCGTTTTAGATGCCGGTAAACGCCTTATAGAAGTCTCGGATGATGGTAAAGGGATAAACAGGAGCGAGTTGGAATTGGCAGTGACCCGGCATGCCACCAGCAAACTTACCTGTGCTGATGATCTTTTCCACATCCGAACATTGGGGTTCAGGGGTGAAGCGCTCGCTTCAATGGGGTCTGTCTCGCGTATGACCATGACTTCACACAACAGCCAGGAAACAAGCGGCTCAAAAATCGTGGTTGAAGGTGGAAAAATAGTCTCCATCGAAACAACTGGTGTTCCAATTGGGACAGTTGTTTCAGTAAACGATTTATTTTATAACACTCCTGCACGTTTGAAATTTTTAAAAAGAGACCAAACTGAACGGCAACAAATTGAAACACTCGTAACCCGATACGCTTTGGCATATCCTCACCTGGCGTTACAACTTGAGATGGATGGCAAGCAAACCTTTCGAAGCACGGGGAATGGAGATAGACGGGAGATTCTAGCCCAATTATATGGGTTTGAAATCGCCAGAGGACTGCTTGAAGTGACCTTTGAGGACGAAAACATTAAAATTACTGGCTTTATCAGTCCAATCTCAGTTACACGTTCAAACCGCAAGGAAATCACCTTTTTTGTCAATGGGCGATGGATTCAGGATATTGGTTTAGCCACTGCGCTGGTGCGTGCCTATCAAACCTACTTAATGGTTGGACGCTATCCGATTTCTTTGTTGAATATCGAACTTGAACCTGAAGAAGTAGACGTCAATGTTCATCCTGCAAAAGCCGAAGTGCGATTCAAACAACCGGATGTGCTCTTTTCGATGGTTCAAAGGGCAGTAAAAAGGGCATTATTGGCTTATTCACCCGTACCCCAGATGAATCCAGCCCAGTGGCAGACCAACATCTCAAACCACCAGCCTGAGCCTGCCTGGATGAATGCCCGGCTCAATTGGGAGGCAGAAAGACAGGCAGGCAATAACCAAACTTTTCTCAATCCAAAGACAGAAATCAATAATACAGAGCCAACAACAGACGGTATTGAGCAATCGCACATTCCTTTGTTGAGACTAGTTGGTCAAATCGGGTCAACTTATTTGGTGGCAGAAGGCCCTGACGGACTTTACTTGATTGACCAGCATGCTGCTCACGAGCGTGTTCTTTTTGAGAAAATGTCACAACACTCACAGGCCATTATTTCACAAGCCTTGCTTCATCCAGAAGTGGTTCAATTTTCACCCCAGTCTTCTCGGTTGATTTCTGAGAGTCTTGAAATACTAAACCAGTATGGCTTTGTGGTTGAGGAATTTGGATTAAATACGTACCGTATTGCTGCCATTCCGGCATTATTTTCTAATGGTAATGCCCAAGCTGCATTGCGCTGCATTGTCGAGGATTTTGAGGAAGATGAAACACCTTTACAAGGCATGCTGGCTGAAAAATTGATTGCGCGGATTTGTAAGCGAATGGCCGTCAAAGGCGGACAGACGCTATCGGCTCAGGAACAATCCGCACTGCTTTCTGACCTTGAAAAATGCACCTCTCCGCGTACTTGTCCGCACGGGCGGCCAACCATGATCCATCTTTCAGTGGATCTATTGGAAAGGCAGTTTGGAAGGCGCGGAGCACGTTCGATGTAAGCCTATTTCTGTAATTGATTAACTAAAAGTGGGAAAAACGCCGCTGTATCCATATGGATGCACAGGTCTGCCAACGCATCCATGGATGTGCTTGATAAATTATTGATCATTAACTTACTCCCATGGCGAAGCGCTGCCTGAGGGATGGAGTTGGCAGGAAAGACTTCAAGTGAAGAACCAATTACCAGCATCAAGTCAGCTTTGTCAGCTTCGATTTGTGCTTGCTTCCAAATTTTTTGCGGAAGCCCTTCTTCAAAAAGTACTACATCCGGTTTCAAAATGCCGGCACATTTATCACAATAAGGAATAGGATTTCCGCTTGAGAATTGATTGAATACTTCTTCACCTGGAACAGATTTCAGGCATTTTGAACATGAAAAAGTGAGTGCTGTTCCATGCAATTCAAGAACATGCTTTGAGCCGGCTTTTTGATGCAAACCGTCGATATTTTGAGTAATAACAGATTTGATAACCCCCTGCATTTCTAATGCAACTAGTTGCTGGTGGGCAGCATTGGGTTGAGATAACCAGGAAGTCATAAATAAAGGGCGAAACCAATCGAAAAAGAGTGTAGGTGTATGAAAAAAAGCGCTTCGAGAAGCCACCATCAAGGGATCGTAACGCTGCCATAGGCCGTCTTTCTCACCTCGAAAATCGGGGATGCCCGAGGGTGTAGAAATACCGGCACCGGTAAAAACTACAATATAACGCGCAGCCGAAATTAAATCAGCAGCGCGTTGAATTAAATCTTGAAAATCCGGTGCAGCCATCAGGCGATTTGGGTTTGAATAATCCTGGCCAATTGACCGATCTGTTGAGAAACAAGGCTGTCCGTTTGAATATTGATCAATGGTAAATTATTCAGGCTTACCTGGTAGGCAAGTTCAGGAGCCGGGGGAATCATCATGGTGATGGGTGTGCCGCCTAACAATTCAGAGACCTGGGTTGAAGTGAGTTGAACTTCTGAGCGAACCCGATTATAAAGGATCAAATTAATAATACGGCCCATACCAGCACCAACACTTCGTAATTCATCATAAAGGATGCGTGTTCGTTTAATCGTACTTTGTTGCGGTTCAGTGATCACCAAAATATTTTTACACAGGCTGCAGATTTTATCAAAACCAGGGATAAATGGCGATCCAATATCCAGAATCACTAAGGTAGAAAGTTGGGAGGCTGCCTGGATGATACTGTGTAATTTTTCGCCAAGGGCGGCGTAATCGGTTTCCAATGATATGTTGGATGTTAATAATAAACGAACGCCAAATGGAGTGGCTGTAAGTTGGTTTTCAACTGCAGATGGATTGATTTCAGTTGGATTTAACTTAAGCAGGTTGTTCAATCCCTCGGCGGATGTGAAGCCTAATTCAGAAGCCCAGGTGCCTTGCCCAGGCCTTAATTCGATGGCGATGACATCGGTTTTCGCCAGTTTTGCGTAACTGGCTGCCAGGTTTATGGCCAATGTGGAAGAACCAAGTCCACCTTTGCAACCGACCACGCCAACGGTGTATGCTGCAGGTTTTGGGGTCTTGGCTGGTTGTCTGGCTCGTGTTCTAGAAAGCAGTGCTTTCAGGTGGGCAATTAATTCGGCCGGGTGAACAGGTTTGGTGAGGTAATCATCCACACCGGCATCATAGCCGGCTACTTTATCATCTACTTGACTTTTAGCAGTGAACATTAGGATTGGAGTATCAGCAAGTTGGGGATCTTTACGCAATTCTGCAGTCACCTGATAACCATCCATGTCAGGCATCATCACGTCAAGAATGATTAAATCAGGAGATTCGGCTCTGGCCATGGAAATAGCTTGTGAACCATTATTGGCAGCCACAATCTGATATCCCTGGCGCTGGAGCATTAAACCCACCAACCGGAGGGTTTCAACATCATCATCAACGATCAAGATTTTTTCTGTCATAGCCTGTCCTTTGCTCTTACTTGAAAAGTCTAGCATAATGTTTGGTGCAAGGCAAGCAATTTGAAATCGCTTTTTTTCTAATGCTATAATTTTTATATGCAATTAACCCAGTTTTCAAATCTGTTAGTACAAAATTGTCAGGTCGACCCTCAGAAACCGGTTGTAGCAGGAGTTTCTGGTGGACCTGATAGTCTCTGTATGCTGGATTTATTGATCAAATCAAAGATGATGGTGTTTGTTTTGCATGTTAACCATCAATTACGCAATGAATCAGATGACGAATCCAGAATGGTTGAGGAATTTTGCGCCGCCCATAATGTGCCTTGCTTGATTAAAACTGCAGATATTAAAACCCTGGCTGCGAAAAAGAAAAACAGCATTGAAGAAGCCTCCAGAGTGTTCAGGTATACGGTGTTATTTGATTATGCCAGGGAAATTAACGCTCAAGCAGTATTGGTCGCCCATAACGCAAATGACCAGGCTGAAACAATAATGATGCATTTATTGCGTGGCGTTGGATTAAGTGGATTAAAAGGTATGCAGATGCGTTCCATCCAATCTCTGTGGAGCAATAGCATCCCTTTGGTGAGGCCGCTTCTTAAAACCAGCAGAGGAGAAATACTGGCTTATTGCGAAGAAAACAACCTTTCTCCTGCTTACGATCAATCCAATCATGATACAAAATATTTGCGCAACCGAATCCGTTTGGAATTGCTACCTGAATTAATGACTTACAATCCGCGTATCACGGAACATCTTGCCAGCATGTCAGACATAATCACGGTTGATCAATCTTTTTTGGATTTAGAATCATCAATAGCATGGCAAACATGTTTGGTCAAAGATGGGATAAATTTTGTTTTATTCAATATTCCGCTTTTATCAGATTTGCACCCCGCTTTATTGAGAAGGGTACTGCGTAAAGCAATAAATCAGATAGAACCAGAACTGCGTGATTTGGATTTTGCTTCCACAGAGCGGGCCGTGAGTTTTCTCGATCCTGAAAATCGGGTTAATCACATGCATTTATTATCTACTATTGAGTTGGTGAAGAATCATCACACGGAGCTTCTCATTTGCAAGCAAAAAGACATTCTGACCGAGTTATGGCCACAAATTGAACTATTAAAGAGTTTTGCGCTTGATTGTAAAAATGAACTTGAACTTGGATGCAATTGGACAATTACTTGTGAAGAATCAGGGCAGGCGCCAATTTTTCGCAAGGATGGTCTGTCTGCAGTGTTGGATGCTGAATTGTTATATGGGATGTATGTAAATACCTACATCCAGGGCGACCGTTTTGAGCCATATGGATTAAAAGGGAAGTCGATCAAGCTGGGAGATTATTGGACGAATATTGGCCTTCCAGAAAAAGCAAGGCAAAATTGGCCTCTGCTTCGCAATGGTAATGGAGACATAATCTGGGTGGTTGGAACGCAAATTTCAGATCGTTATAAAATTACAGCGGCAACTAAAAGAATTCTGATTCTTAACTTAATCCAAACGCCGAAAGAGAACTAGCTTTCACCTGCAAGCTGGCGTAGTTTCATGCTTATCTCGCGCCATTGAATTTTTGAAATTCCCAACTTCTGACGCAATTGATCTTTTTCCATTCCAGATTGCCAATCATTGATGGCACTGGTCCATCGACACATATCAAAAGAAAGATGTTTATCCAAGCCAGCTTCACGACCAAGGTCTTCAAGCAAATATTCAAGACGTCTTGGCGACCATGGAAAGACCTGTTCAATTGGGGCATATTTTGCTACATATTCAGGAAACACTTCAACCCAATCCTGGGTCAAGTCTATCTTGCGTTCTTTGTAACGGTTGGCTGTTCCTGAATATCGCACATAAAAACTGGCGTCTTTAGGGTCATCCAGGTCTAGGTGGTTCATATTGAGAGACAGGCATTCACCTTTTTTAATGCCGGTTGAAAGCAGCAAGGTGACCAAAATATAAGAACGCGGGTCTTTTTTTGAAGAATTGCGTTGGGCAGTAGCAGCTTCAATGACTTTAAGTTCTTCATCAGGAGTTAAGACTTGCGGCAGGGGACTGATCACACTTTGTTGTAAAACTTTTTCAGCCGGATCAATGGAAAGTCTGCCAGTTTGAGTCAGCCATCTAAAGAAAGATTTGATCGAGGTGATCCGTCTGGAAAGGCTCTTGGGGCTGCACGAAACGCCTCTTTCTTTTTGAAGCCATTCCAAAAAACGATTGATATCACGTTCTGTCACGCTTCCAAGGGTTGTGTCAGGAGCAAAGTAAGATGCAAACAGGTTTAAGTCGCCGATAAAGGCTTTGATGGTAAATCGTGAACGCCCTTGATCTTGAAGGAAAACTTCCCAAGATTGGATAGCAGGAAGAAGGGTTGTGTCGCTGGTGATATGGATTTCTGGAAGTATTGTCATAGCATTCACCTGTTCTCTTAGTTTCGCATAGCCTTATTGAATTTCAGTGTACAAGGAATTCATGTGAATGTCAATATCTGATTATTGAAATCTGATTATTGATAAAACGCCTGTCGAATAATTTCACTTATGGAAACGGGATCTGGTATTAGCACCATGGCGCCATTTTCTGGAACGATATAATTTGTAACATTATTCGCTCCGATTGCAAAACGGCGTACTATATTTGGATTAGCCACAATTTGCGAACTGAAGGGAAGCAGCTGTAAGGCCTTGTCAACAGGAAGATTTGTTTCAACACTTGAAACAAACAAGTTGTAAAGCTCTGCTCCACGATTAAGTGCATCGAGACTCATGATTTTTTGAAACATAGCCGACATGACTTCTTGGGCACGACGTGTACGGTCAAAATCGTTAGAGGTATGCCGTGAACGGACATACCACAGGGCTGTCGCACCATCCATTGTATTACTACCAACAGAAACATAGCAATGCTTATTTACCGCCTGGGGAAGGTCGCAGGTATCATAGAGCTCAGACCCTGCGTTGACAGATATGCCGCCTAGAGTATCAATAATGCCTTTAAAACCAGTGAAATTGGTCATGATGTAATAATCAATAGTGATATCAAAATTCTCTTTTAAGGTTGCAGCAGTGAGCGCGAATCCACCGTAGGGTTGTGCTGCATTAATGCGGTTCATTCCCACTCCCGGAATATTGACATATAAATCACGGGGGAATGAAGTTAAAGAGGCCGTACCTTTATCAGGGTTAAGTGAAAGGACCATAATGATGTCCGTTCGATACCCCTGGTTGGCACGATAATCTGAACCGAGGATTGCAATATTGACCTGACCAGCAGGTTTTTGCAATCCAAGTCGAACGACGGTGGCAAGTGTTGGGCTGGGTTGAATCGTAGGAGTGGCCGAGGGCTGCGGCGTATTGGTTGGACCCTGGGTTGTAGTAGGAGCAATGGGTTGAAATGGGGTCAGCGTTGGCGCTGTGCTGCCATCCAGTTGGAGAAGAATGTCAGTAATTGGGATTGTCGTAGGGGTTGCTTTCGTAGCAGCCAGTGAATTACATCCGGTCGAGAAGAAAAAGCAAACCAACAACGCGGCAATGAATTTTCGCATAACCATATTTTACTCTTGATTTTTCTGTTTGCCGGGTTTGGATCGAGAATCAGGATGTAACAGGGAGTCTTACACGGATCAATGAACCAGAAGAGGGGATTGAGAAAATTTCCATTTTTCCATGCATTTCTTCAACTAGTGTTTTGGCTTTTACCAAATCTTTCAGTGAGCTGCCAAAACCTTCAAGTTTAATTTCGAGGTCTCTAAATTCTTCAAGATTAACCGGTAACGGCTTGGATTTGGGGGAATCATGATCGCAAGATTGAACACTTATTAATACCTGTGCAGGTTTTTTGCCCTGCAAGCGTTTTAACCCAAGGGTAACTATCCCTTCTTCTTGAACTGCAGTCAGGCAATTTGTGTAGACAATATTGAGAATTCGCTCGAACTTTTCCTGGTCTCCGGTGAAATCGATGTCGTCTTTTTCGAACTCAACTTTAAGCGTGATCAGTTTGGTTCGAAGCAATTCGGTATAGAGCATCAATGTTTCTTCAACCACTGAGGTTAATGAAAAATCCTTTGAATAGATTCGGTCCTCATCATCCCCCTCGCCAGATTCCATTTCGAGGTTTTTGAGTACTTCATCAAGGTGATTTATGGCATTCGAGATGCGTTCGACAAAGCGTTTCTGAAAGGTGCCTAGTATGCCGACTGATTCATTAGAGAGTAGATCGATATAACCCTGAATGGTATGAATGGGTTGTTTTAATTCTTGTAATACCGGCTTGAGAACCTTGGTTCCTTCAATCTTGGAAGGCGGCGCATCCATGGATGCTTGTAAGGCGATGATTTTCATGTTTGATTCCGCAAGGGCATTTTGCAAACGGGCGATCTCTTCAAGCGTAAGCCTGAGTTCCGCTTCCATGTGTCCCATCTCGGAAGTTTTTTTCCTGGGAGGGGGTGAGTAAGTGTCCTGTTCCAAAAAAGGGGTTTTAGAATCGTCGGAAGTTGTAGGCTGCAAATTCATAGGGTCATCCATAATTGATTTCTCATTATGAGTTTACCAGAATATACCCAGAAAGTTATCAAAAATTCCATAAGTAATTATCCACTATTTAAGTAAAAAAGTATCAGAATAATTACAGTTGATTGAATTACGTTGACAATCTAAGATTGTTTGATAGAATTAGCTCGTATCTGGGCCGAAGTGGCGGAATTGGCAGNNCGCTACGTTCAGGGCGTAGTGAGCATTACGCTCGTGAGGGTTCAAATCCCTCCTCCGGCACACATAAAAACCCGTGGAACACTCCACGGGTTTTGTCTTGTCTGACCTAAGAGAATAGTGTAAGATATGAACATGGAACGGAAAGTAAAATTACCGAAAATTCCTTTTAATCTCAAGAAAGTCATCTTGGGAATTGTGGCAATTGTATTATTCTTTCTGGTTATGGATCTAAACAACCGCTTGAATGAACTTTCGCGATTAAGTGCGCAGCAAGAAAAAGCTTCGACAGTTATTGCAGTTCTACAAAACACCTTAAACGCCCTGGATACCCAGGTGGCATATTCCAACTCAGAAGGTGCGGTCGAAGATTGGGCTTATGAAGAGGGGCATATGACCAGACCAGGCGAGAACCTTGTCATTCCGCTTTCTCCTCCAGGTACTACCCCGATTCCGGAAGTGATTGTGATTGCAACACCACAACCTGTTGCAAATTGGCAAATTTGGTTAGCTTTAATTTCTGGAAAATAACTCCTCTTTAAAGAGCTTTCCGCCGGATGGCGATCATGGTCAGATCATCAGAGGGTGGTTCTCCATTTCGAAATTCTTGAATCAACCCATCAATCGAAGATAATAATTGTTCTGCCGTGGATGCAGTTGAATCCAACAGCGTCTCAACCAGGCGCGGTTCTGAAAACAATTCTCCTTCCGAAGAGTAAGCTTCTGTCACTCCATCGGTGTAAAACAAAAGTGTCTCGCCCGGTTTAATGGTTATCTTTTTATCTTTATATTCAGCCTGTGGCATCACACCCAATGCAATTCCATCTTTTTCGAGACGGATGATTTTAGAGGGAGTGTTCTGGATCAATAAAGGAAGATTGTGCCCGGCATTTGCATATTCCAGGATGCCAGATTTTGGATCAAGCAAAGCCAGAAAAGCGGTAACAAACATTCCGTTTCGTGATTCTGATTCCAACAGATCATTGACCCTGGCCAAGACCTTGCCAGGTGAAGCCGTACTTTGCAGAGTAGCGCGGATTAACGTGCGCGTAACAGTCATATATAAAGCTGCGGGCATGCCTTTATCAGCAACATCTGCAATGACCAAAGCGATTCGCTTGTCTTTTGTCTCAAAAATATCGTAGAAATCACCGCCCACTTCACGGGCTGTTTGCCATAGCCGGCCGATCTGCCAATCTTTGTGTTCTGGCAAAGTTTCAGGTAAGAAGGCTTGCTGTATTTGCCTGGCCAACTGGAATTCGCGCTCCATTCGTTCACGACCAACCATCTCTTGTTTAAGACGTTCGTTTTGAATGGCAAGGGTAGTTTGTTGTGCAACACCACGGATCAATTCAAGGCGTTTGGGATGAAATACAGGTAGAATATTCGTTTCTTTCGCAATCAGTCCCCCAAAAACGACTCCTTTGATTGATAAAGGAACGCCCAAGAGCCAATTTCGATTTGAGGAAAAATCTGACTCATCGTTTTGTAGCCAGTGCAGCGATTGCCATTCGGATGGAGAAATATCAGGGTTCTCAAGTGGGCAAGAAAGCATTCCGCTGGCATTCATCAAATCATCCAGTAAGGTTATATCGCCAGGTTGAAAAGACTGACTCAAAAGTTCATCAGTTTCATCACGCGTCGGGGCGATGGCATTTACCGCCATATAATTATTCGTCTTCTCGTCAAACAGATAGATTACACAAGTATTCACACCTACCAATATTGGCATCAAGTGAACAATCGTGTCTAATATATCTTCAAGTTTATTCTGGCTGACAACTGCCTGAGCAACTTGTAATAATACAGCGGTAATATAAGCTTCTTCTTGCCTGCTTTCAACCAAACGTATATTTTCTAACGCAATCGAAGTTTGACGGGCAATACCCTGCAAGATTGCCAGGGTTTGGTCATTGAAAACATTGCGAACACCGAATTCACCAGCGCTATTATGCGACACCAGGAATCCGCCAAGGATTTCTCCATGAGAGAGCAGTGGAATGAGCACCAGCGTTCCTTTTTCTGTATCGTAAGACAAAGTGGTCATGCCCAATTCAGAAACGGGTTCTTTGATAAAAACTGGTTCGCGAGTTAATCGCATTTTTAATAATGACAAAGATTGATCATCTCGAAGAGTTTTTTCTACTTCTACGGGCGTGAAACCATACCAAGATTCAAGATGGTATGAACTCTCACTTAAATCTCTGAGAAAAATAGCACATTGGTTAATGCCTACCAAAAGTGGGGTTAAACGAACCATTGTGGAAAGAAGTTCTTCAACATTGTTGATGGATTGCATGGCCTCTGCCACTTGCAGCAAAACTGTCGATGACCATGCGTCAGCCTGGGCGTTTGCATAAAGACTGGCATTTTCAATAGCCACAGCAGCATAACTTGCAAAGGTGGAGGAGATTAAACTGGCTTCGGATCCATATCGTCCAGCGGCATGATGGGCCAAAGTCAGAACACCAATTACCTCGTCGCCAGAAAGCAAAGGAACGGCAATCGAAGAATAATCCGATGGAAAGCCGCCAGCAGCCCCAAGTGGACCGTAAGGATCAGATGGTTTACGAATAATGGGGATTTTTTGATCAATTGGGAGGTCAAGAAATTGACTAACCGTTGTGAATTCTTCGCGGACTGCGATTACTTTATTTCGATGAGTGCCGCGAACTGCGGCCAGACGTATGTTCTTGCGCTGGTCATTTTCATTTTCATGTTCGTCCAATAGCCAAATGGCAGATGCATCGCAAGGCATTGTGCTTTCTAGTTGGGTGAGAATGCGTTCCAAAAGCTCATCCAATGCGAGGTTTGCAGAAAGCATGCCAGCAACATCTTTAAAAGTTTCAGCTACATTGCGGCGCCAAATTTCGGTACGGAAAAGGGTAGCGTTGCGAATTGACAAAGCAATGCCTGATGCGAGACCTTCGAATAAATCAAGTTGACCATCATCGAAAACATTAATTTCATTGGATTGAAGATCCAAAACACCTAAAACATCATCTCCAAATTTGAGAGGAATCGTCATTTCGGCTTTGGTTTCATCGGATGCATTATGAGTCGGGCGAAAGAGTGGTTCTTTTGTAACATCATTGGCGAGCATGGATAAACCTTGGCGGCCAACATTTGGAATCATACCGATTGGAGAATCAAGGTCGAAAGCAAAGGAATTCATTTTCAATTTTTTAGCCCGCTTGCCGCTGCCAGCTTGGAAAATTACTTTTCGCCGACCTGGATGGACTGTGTAAATGTGGACTAACGGGATTGAAAAACGTTCGTGAATAACGTTGACGATTTCTTTGAGCAATTTTTCAAGATCAAGTATGGACGACAAGGCATAATTAATTTCTGCGACGGCAGACATTTGTTTGGCGCGTTCTTCCAATTTTTCATAGATGCGGGCGCCTTCGGTTGCCAGTGCAATGTTATCAGAAAGAGTGCGAACAACGAGCAAGTCAGTTTCGTGGAAAGCACCGATTACATTACTTTGAACATCCAAAACTCCAAGAATGCGATTGTCAACCAACAAGGGCAAGACGGCTTCGGATTTAGTATCAGGAAGATCTGCCAATTCTTTAAATCGCGGTTCCCTGGTTACATCATTTGCGACAATTTCTTTTCCGGTTAACGCAACGGTTCCAATTAACCCTTCACCAATATTTAGATTGAATAACGAGGGTTCTGCACTCGGTGAACAATTGAGTGAACTCGCACGGAATCTTAAGGTTTTTGAACCCTCTTCAATTGTATAAAGCGAGACATGATAGTAATTGAACGAACACTGAATTAAATTTGTAACGCGTTTGCATAATTCATCCAGGTCCAGTACATTGGCGATTTGTGAGCTGACTGATCTCACCAGAGAAATCTGATCGTAGCGCCAATTCTTCAGCACAACTTGTCTATTAACCTGCATCGATACCGAAACAGTGGCAACCAGTGCTTCAAGAAGTTGTTTTTCTTGATCGCTAAAAGGATGATCCGCATCCCTTTTAGCATACAAAACTCCAAGGGTGCTGTTTTGTGTAATTATTGGCAGTGCCAACTCACAATCCGATGAAGCAGCCAAGGTTTTATTTTGCGTACTTGCCTGACTCACGATTAGTGGGGCATCTTGATTTGGCAGCGTTTCTACTTCAGGTTCACCGGGTAATGGATAATACGGTTTTGCAAGAAATATATTTGCTGTACATGCCAGCTCTTGTTCAACGGTCTGACTAAATTTCTTGCATAAGATGAGCGCGTTTGGCTGTTTGAGTAGTTCTTCTCCAAGGCGCAAAAAATGTTTCCATTGCTGCAGAGGTTCAAGAGTTGTTAAGGATACATGTTCAGCCGTTTTATTTTTAAGTAGGGTTAGGCGATTGGTGCCGTCAAGAAATTCAAAATGAATATCATCAAGGAGTTGGCACATCATATAAACGCCCAATCCATGTTCCATGCGCTCGTCGAGATCAGCAGCGACATCCGGGATGGGGACACACGAGGGATCAAATGATTGTCCGTGATCCTCAAGGATTATTTTTACAGAATCAATTTGAGGTTCAACCGTGCAAACGATGTCGCCTTTACCTTCCCCCTCGTAAGCATGTTCGATAATATTAGAAACAGCCTCATCAACGGCTGTTTCTAAAGAAAATAAATCTGCAGGATTGAACCCTGTTTCTTCAGCCGAATCTTTGACGAAATCAGCGATTTCAGAAAGGCTAGCGTAGACTCCAGGAAAAGTTTTTGTCGGCATTTAAAAATGAAACTAGAATGCCCCCACGGCGGCGAGAACATCTGGAAATATTTTGAATATGGCAGTGAAACCAGCCAAATCAAATACTGAAAGGATATTGGGAGCCATGGAAGCGAGAACTAATTCTCCGCGATTATACCGCTTGCAATTCTTTAGCGTTGAAATTAAAACCCGCAGACCTGCACTTGAAATGAAGGTTAGTTCACTGAAATCCATCACAATTTTGAAACGATTCTCGTCAGTGATTTTGTTCAATTGGTCAATCAGTTCGGGAGCAGTGGAGCTATCCAATCTGCCGACGACTTTAACCACGTCACAGTGTTTGAATTGACTTGAGATGATTTCCATGAGTCCAGCCTCCAAAATTATTGGTGAATAAATAATTAGGATTATTATAACATGCGTACAAATATTGGAAAAACACGTTGTTTTTTTGTGGTATGATGTTTTTAAGTGAAGTGGGTAGATAATCGACTATTCAGGTTTCATCACTTAATTCAAAAAAAACTTGTTATAGTGACTCTATAAGGACAAGACAATAGGATTTTATATGAGCGGAAAAGACTCTCCACAAAACGTGATTAAGAAATTTGAAAAACGACAAAAAATGATGCCTTACTTTCTAGGCGGATTGGCTGGGGTTCTAGTCATACTAGGTATCTTCATCATTGTCACAGTAATTGGAGGTGACAAGAAACCCTTTGCTGGATTATTTTCAACCAAGACACCCACAGCCACACTTACCTCAACCCCGACGGCGACACAGCCTTCACCAACACCTTCCATGACTCCCACTGAAACCCTCACACCGACGCCTGAGTCTTCAGCTACTCCGTCAGCACCTTACCAATACATTGTGAAATTTGGCGACGATTGTTGGACAATTGCCTATACCCATAATGCAGATCTCTTGTATCTGCAACAAATTAATCTTTTTACAGATCCAGAAAACACCTGTCCTATAACTGAAGGTGATGCAATCTGGATTCCTGCACCTGGTCAAAAAATGCCCACACCTACCCGTGTACCAAGTGATGTTGCCAGAGCAACAAAATACAATTATATTATTCAATCTGGTGATACACTGGCGTCAATTGCTTCTTATTTCAACAGTACTGTTGAAGATATTCTGAACTACAATCCTACGATTGAAGATGAGAACTCTATCAATGTTGGTGAAACCATAATCGTTAGGGCAAACCTCGTCACCCCGACTGCTACTGTGAGAGCAACGAGCACCCTAGCAAATCAAACACCAGGCTTGCCCACTCCGAGTGTCACTGCTACTCCTTAATAAAGTATATATATAGCAAGAAGAGACCCGATTTCAGATTCGGGTCTCTTTTTTTCTATTTGGGATTTAATTTCTTGATTGCCCAAATTGCAGAACTGATCAAATCGGGGTCAGTGGTTTGATGAACAAAGTTCTCAATAAATGCCGATATCTCACTTTTTCCATTGTTACCAAGCCAGACCAGGGCATTGCGTTGAAATCCTTTGCGTTTTGCTCTGAAGAGAGCAGAATGCTTAAAGCGATTTGTGAATTCTTCTTCAGAAAGAATAAGGATGTTTTTAACTTCTTCTTCTGACATGGATGGAGCACCTGATTGATTTGGAGCTTCATTCTTTGTTTTATTCCAGGGGCAGACAGTTTGGCAGATATCACAGCCAAATAACCATTTTCCAAGTAATGGCGCAAGATCTTCAGGAATCAGGCCTTTATTTTCAATGGTTAGGTAACTGATGCAGCGGGAAGAATCAATCGTTCTGTCATTTTGGATACAACCTGTTGGGCAGGCGTCTATGCAACGATGGCATGAGCCGCAGCGGTCGTGTGAAAATGGTTGATCAGGTTGGAGAGCATAGTCAATAAAGAGTTCAGCCAATAAAAAAGCTGAGCCAATATCAGGGGAGATCAGGCATGAGTTTTTCCCGATCCAACCTAATCCTGCTCGTGAAGCGATTTCTCTTTCAAGAATGGGGGCGCTGTCAGTAAATGCTTGACCATTGATTTTTTGATCCAGTAGTATTTTAATAAAGTTTTTTAATTGCTCCAATTTCGCAGGAAGTACAAGATGATAATCTACGCCAGTAGTGTATCCGGCAATTAATGCTTTGGCAGCAGAATTTTGGTCGATTAGCTTACTGAGTTGATAGGGCCATGCCAGTGATATTATGGTTTTTACGCCTGGAAACAATTGCTCTGGACGCTGCCTCATGATTCGGTGCCTGACAGTTTGAAGATAGGCCATGC
>DQHW01000040.1 GCA_003524305.1 Anaerolineaceae bacterium | reverse complement strand
GCGCCGGACATCATTGCGCCATGCCTCTGCATGACCGCTTCAAAATCCCGGCATCTTCACGCGCCAGTTTTTACCTTTATAATACTGAAGAAGAGATCAACCATCTGGTGGTTTCTTTGCAAAAAGTCATCAAGATGTTTTCATAACAGGTGATGTACCGTGGATGATCTTTATCGTGAAGTAATAATTGAACATTACAAAAACCCTGGTTTCAGGGGCAGCCTTGACCCCAATGACATTACTTTTGAGGATGAGAATCCTCTATGCGGAGATCATATTAAGATAGATTTGCGCGTAGGCGAAGATGGCAAGGTCAGCGAAGCTGCCTTTGACGGACACGGCTGCGCCATTTCACAAGCGTCTGCCGATTTATTGTTGGAATCCATCATTGGCAAAGACGTAAATGAGATTAAACATTTAAGCAAAACCGATGTAATGGATCTTTTGGGCATTGAACTTGGCCCGGTTCGCTTGAAATGTGCCTTGCTTCCGCTTAAAATACTTAAAGCTGGTGTTTACGGTTTGTGTGAAGCTACCGATGATCTTCTTGAGGAGGGGCAAGCATGAGCGAAGAAATGGTTACTGACACGAAATATTTCAGGATTGCCAAAGCAGCAGATTTACCGAACGGCGAAAGACTTTTTTTCGAGCTAGAGGGTAACCCAATAGTTCTTTTTTCGTTGAACGGAGAATACCTGGCGATGGAAGATCAATGCACCCATGACAGTGGTCCAGTCGGCGAAGGGGAGTTGGATGGCGAACAGATCATCTGTCCTCGGCACGGCGCTCGTTTCGATATCCGCACAGGCAAGGTATTGTCATTCCCCGCTGTAACCGACCTTAAGGTCTACAAGGTGCGTGTCAACGAAGAGTATCTTGAAGTGGGTTTGGATCAATAAAGGATAATTAATGATCCTGATTTCTGCTTTTAGAAATCGGGATCTTGCAATAATTGTGTTCATAATAATTTCCAACCTTGCGAAAGTCTGAAACCTTGGCAAGGTTGGTCTTATTAAGCACGAAATAATTGTCTAAATTTATTTTCTTTGATCCAATAAAACCATCAATTTCAAAACTGTATTCCAACTGCGGATGGTCATAAACTTATATTCTGGTGTTCCAATAGCCTGGTTCAGCCGGCTTTTCGTGCGTTGAGCGCTTAGCCGCTGCGAATAAACTACTCCATTTCCTGGCCAGATTTTATCCACTCCCTCACGTGGATTGAATACTGACATTACTTGATCAGTGGTTTTTTCCATCAAAAAGATTGCATCACTGTGATAAGTCTGAGGTTGTTCACCAAACCCCTCTGGCTTGTTTTTAATAACCGCTAGAAATTGTTCGCGGGATATGACAAGAACTTTAATAAACTCATCATCTAGAATAAATATTTCAGAAATTACCTTTTCAATTAGTGTTTTTATTTCTTCGGCTTTTTTGACAGAGTCCAGAATCACATTTCCGCTGGCAATATAAGTTGTTACGTTGGAAAATCCCAATTCTTCCAGACAATTCTTCAATTCAGTCATGATTATTTTATTCTTGCCACCGACATTGATGCCGCGAAAAAAAACGATATAGGTATTTCCCATAACTAATTGCCTCATAAATCATCTTTTTAGAAGACCCCCGCGGATTCAAAATCCGCGGGGGTCTGGCACTAAACAAAGGAACTATGACATGCACCTAAATGCGCCGATGATCCTCAAGATATCAAAACCTTCGGCGAAGGGGCGTTCGGCCAGTGCACCGTGGCGGATCAAAGTGGCGCGGGTGACTGCCGGGTCAAAATAGTATTTGTTGTCATAGGTGTGATATTCAGCCATGGCAGCGATCTTCTTTTCAACATCCGCTTCGGTGACCTCCACCAAAAAACTGGGAAAGAAGCCGTAGCTGCTGCGAACGACGTCGAAACCCATCACAGTAGTGCCTCTAAAGGCACGCAGCGCCTCACCAGTGACCGTGGCGTGATCTTGATGGATGTCAGCCTTGGTATGCACAAAAACGATCTCAGGGCGGAAATCTTGATTTAGTTTGAACATGTATTCAAGAATTTCCTGACGTTGCTCTGGGAACCGCCGGGTTTCAAACTCACACACGATCACATTTTCTTTGGGCACTCCCAACACTGCCATGCTGTTGTAATGTTCTTTGACCACGTTGGTCAACAGCGGATTTTTCTGGTTATCTGAAAGCGTCACGCACTTTACTTCAGTCTGACTGGCGATGTGGGCTATCAAAGCACCGCAGCCAATTTCAATATCATCGGGGTGGGCACCGATGAAACAAACTTTCTTACCGTAAAAGGTCATGTCGTGATTCATATGCACCTATTTTGTCGCCAAAATTCCGCCGACCACCTTGGTCATTACCAGCTTGCCGTCTTTATCCAAATGACGTTGGGCAACTTCAGTGATCTGCTCCATTACCTTCTCAAAATCATCCTTGTTATCGAAGAAACTTGCCCACAATTTGCGGTCCTCAGACATCGAAGCGCGCGTGTAATCCATATAGGGTTCGATGGATTCAAAGGTGAGCGGGTTTTCAAACAAGTGCAAGTCCACTTTAGAGTACATTGACTTAATCGTTGACAGAAATTCAGTTGAAAAACGTGAACTGCCTGGCATCAACGGGATTTCTTTGCCTGTGGCTTCGCGGATGATGTCGTAGAAAAGCTTTTTGTTTTGAGGCATGGGGCCTGTGGTGAAGAGTCTGCCGCCCATTTTGGTGACCCGATACATCTCGTTGATCGTGAAGGGCACATCTTCAGCATAATAGATCGCAAAACTACAAGATACAAAATCGAAGGTGTTTCGTTCAAATGGAAATTGCTTGTTGAAATCAAGATGCACAAAAGTCATGCCTGTATTTCGGCGTTTGTCTTCTGCGCGAGCCTGGTCCAACAGGTCGTCAGACACATCACCACCGGTGATGGTGGCTTTGCCATTCAACCGGTCATAATAAGAAAAACATTGTTTCCCTGAACCGCATCCCACGTCCAGAATCACATCATTTGGTTGAAGATTGATGAGATCCAACATCCACGCATCAATATTTTTGGCTCCAAATTTGGAGTGAATGTCAATGCGCACGGCCAGGTCTTTGGTGGTTTCTTGAAAGTCAATTTTCATAATGCCTCAGTAAAGTGGATTCAAAATACCCGATATGCAAGTATTCTAACAGATTCGGGGCAACATTTCACCTGCCATCACGTCTAACACGCGTGTGGCGCCAATTTGTGTTTTCAATAGCACACGTCCAGCCGGGATATCGTTGACTCGCCCAATGCGGCAGGCATCCTTGCCATAAGTATTCTTTTTCATGGCAGTCAGGGCGGCATCCGCCTCGTTTTCAGGTACGATGACGATCAGCTTGCCTTCATTTGCCACATACAAAGGATCAAACCCGAGCATCTCGCAGGCGGTTTGCACCGCCGGTTTAACCGGGATTGCTTTTTCATCAATAGTGATATTAACCTGACTTTGTTCGGCGATTTCGTTGAGCGTGGTTGCCAATCCGCCGCGAGTCGGGTCGCGCAGCACATGCACATGAGGTGCCGCAGCTAAAATCTGCTGGATCATATGGTTTAGAGGGGCAACATCCGATTTAACCTGGGTTTCAAATGCCAGATCACCCCGGGCAGTTAGCACGGCTATTCCGTGGTCGCCCAGCGTTCCCGAAATGAAGACAATATCACCGGGTTTTGCTTCTGCACCGCCAATGTTGTATTTTTGGGGGAAAGTGCCAAATCCGGCAGTGGAAATGAATAATCCATCTGCCTTGCCGCGTTCGACGACTTTTGTGTCGCCAGCCACGATCGGAACACCCGCTTCACGGGCAGATTCTGCCATGGATTTGACGATTTCAACCAGTGTTTGAGTGGATAAGCCTTCTTCGAGAATAAAGCTCGCTGTAAGCCCCATGGGTACCGCGCCTGACATGGCTACATCATTCACAGTTCCGCATACTGCCAGACGGCCGATATCTCCGCCGGCAAAGATCAGCGGTGACACAATGTGGGCATCCGTGCTGACTGCAATGGGGCCGTCTATGGTTGATGGGAGTGTTGCGAAGTCATTGCCAGCATCCAGTGCGGGGTTTGATAGATATGGCGCGAAACATTGCTTGATCAAGTCCTGGGTCATACGTCCGCCTGAACCATGCCCCATTACGATCTTGTCGTAATGTCTCAAGGGCATCGGGCAGACTGCACCCTGAAGGGATACCGGCTTTTCATCTACAGTCATGACTTTTCCTTTTCAAAGCGGGCAAAGCGATAATAAGCCGAGCAGGCACCTTCGGATGAGACCATGGTTGCACCCAGCGGCGCTTCAGGTGTACAGAGTGTGCCAAAAGCCGGGCATTGGGGCGGTTTTTTGATCCCCTGCAAAATTTGGCCGGCGATGCAGATTTCTGATTCCTTGGTCTTGATGTTTTCTACCGAAAAGCGTTTTTCTGCGTCAAATTCTTCATATTCAGGCCGCAGACACCATCCGCTCATGGGAATCATGCCAATGCCGCGCCAGTTGCGGTCGCACTGCATGTAGACTTTCTTGATCAATGCCTGTGCAGGTAAATTGCCTTCTTTTGAAACCACGCGGTTATAACCGTTTTCAACTTCATAGGTGCCAGCTTCAAGCTGTTCCACGGTCATCAAGATGCCGTTGAGAATATCCAATGGTTCAAAGCCGGTTACCACGATGGGGATGCGGTATTGCTCTGCAATCGGCAAATATTCGTGATAACCCATCACTGAACACACATGACCTGCGGCTAAAAAGCCTTGCACACGGTTTTCGGGTGAGCCTAATATGGCATGCATGGCGGGGGGCACGGTGACTTGAGAGACAAGCACCGAAAAATTCTTTAACCCCAGCGATTGAGCCTGGATGACGCTCATCAGATTGGCAGGGGCGGTGGTTTCAAACCCGACCGCAAAAAAGACCACTTCTTTATCAGGGTTAGCCTGGGCAATTTTCACCGCATCGAGGGGAGAGTAGACGATTTTGACTTGTCCGCCTGCTGCTCGAATGGAGAACAGATCCTTGCCAGAGCCAGGCACGCGCAGCATGTCGCCAAACGAGCACATGATCACATTGGGCAGGCTGGCAATTGCCAATGCTTTGTCAACCAGTTCAAGCGAGGTCACACAGACAGGGCAGCCGGGACCGTGTACCAATTCAATCTCGGAGGGCAATAATTGATCAATGCCGTTTTGCATGATCGAGTGAGTTTGTCCGCCGCAGATTTCCATGATCACCCAGGGATGTTTGGTTACCCGGTGGATTTTATCCAGTACGATCTTGACCAGTTCTGCATCGCGGAATTCATCCAGGTATTTCATGGGAATTATCCTTGTTCAAGGTCGTTGGCCATCAGTTCAGCTTCAATATCGCCCAATTCACGCAGCGCATCCAGGGTTTCCTGGGCTTCGCGTTCGCTGAGTGTATTAAGTGCAAAACCGGCATGCACGATGACATAATTTCCCAGTTCTGCTTCAGGTACGGCTTCAAGACACACTTCGCGGACGACTCCGCCGAAATCCACTTTGCCCATTTTGGCAGCGGGGGTTTGGGTGATTTCAATAATTTTTCCGGGGACAGCGAGACACATGTTACACCTCTAATTTGATTCTTTAGCCGCAGACGCGACCATTAATTGTCCGAGTGCGATACCGCCGTCATTGGCGGGGACCTGATGATGCTGAAGCACTGAAAATCCATTAGTGCGCAATAGTGCAGTCGTTTTATTCAACAGGGTAATATTTTGCCACACTCCACCTGAGAGGGCAACCGTTTGCAGACCGGATTCGTTCTGAATAGACTGGCAGACATCAAGACACATTTTGGCAAGTCCGTTATGAAAACGAGCAGTAATAGTGTTGATTGAAATACCCATGCGCATGTTTAACAAGATATGATCGAACAGTTCTGCTGTTTCAATCGTATCTGAATTCAACCTGAAGATATAGGCATTTTCTTCTTCAGGGTCACATGCATTTTCTAGTTCTATGGCTGCCTGGCCTTCATAGGTGGCTACTTGTCGGATTCCGATCAAGGATGCCACGGCGTCAAATAAACGGCCCATGCTTGTGGTAATCGGGCTGTTGATACGGTTTACCAATTGCGTTTTGAGAACATCCAATTCCTGACGGGTGAAGGCTAACACAGGAGGAAGCTCCTCCGTCCAGGGCAGGTCAGATGAATAAAGTTGTGACAGGGCAATTTTTGCCGGGTTGCGTATAGCGGAATCTCCACCAGGCAGCAGCGTTTCTGCGAGATGGAAGCGGCGCTGCACAGATGCATAATTACCCACCAAAACTTCGCCGCCCCAAATATTTCCATCAGTACCGTAACCTGTGCCGTCAAAAATCAACCCAATCACGTTCTGCCCAGCAGGCCAGTGATTATCTGCCAGGCATGCTGCCAGGTGGGCATGGTGGTGCTGCACCTGCAACAGTGAAAGGTCTTCCCGGCAGGCGCGATCAACAGCATATTTGGTGGAAAGATATTCAGGGTGCAGATCAGCCACGATCTTTTGCGGTTTGATGCGGAAAAGGTTTTGAAAATGAAGGATGCCATTTTCAAAAGAACTTAAAGTTTCGTAATTTTCAAGATCACCGATATGATGACTGAGAAAAGCATATTGGCCGCGAGAAAGACAAAAGGTGTTCTTTAGTTCCGCGCCGCAAGCCAGCATTTGAGGTATTTCATCATTCAAAATAATGGGGTCGGGTGCATATCCGCGTGAACGGCGCATGAAGTAAGGTTTCTGTTCAACCAAACGCACTACTGAATCATCCACGCGCATGTGGATGGGGCGGTTGTGCACCAGAAAACCATCGGCGATTTCTGAAAGTCGTCCGCGGGCATCTTCATCTTCGTAAGCAATGGGTTCATCGCTGAGATTCCCGCTGGTCATTACTAAAACCTCTGGAAATCCATCGTCAGGTTCCAGAAGCAAATAGTGTAACGGTGTGTAAGGCAGCATGAACCCCAAATGATTTTGAGTAGGAGCAATGGCTTCGGGTAAACTGCAGTCATCTCTTTTGGGCAATAAGACAATAGGATGCTGCGGTGATTGCAATACTTCTGTATCTTCATCGGTTGTTTCACAGAAGTTACGAATTGTTTCAAGGTCGAAACTCATTAATGCAAATGGCCGGTCGGATCGTTTTTTGCGTTCGCGCAATTTTTGAACAGCCTCTGCGTTGGATGCATCGCAAGCAAGATGATATCCGCCCAAGCCTTTGATGGCGATTATTTTTCCATCTTCAATGAATCGTCGTGCAGCAGTGATAGCACCTTCGAATTTGCCAATGATCTCGCCTTGAACTATAAACTGCACCCTCGGACCGCATTCCGAACAGGCTACCGGTTGCGCATGAAATCGTCTGTCAAGCGGATTATCGTATTCCGACTGGCACGCAGGGCATAATTTAAAATCAGCCATTGTGGTCAGTGGACGGTCATAAGGGATATTTTTGATAATTGAAAAACGGGGACCGCAGTTGGTGCAGTTGA
>DQHW01000011.1 GCA_003524305.1 Anaerolineaceae bacterium | reverse complement strand
CGGACACGGCACGCGCCCAAGGGTGTGCAAAGACCGCGACCGTGTCCCTACCATGGCTTTCATGTGTCGTGTACATAATGTCGTACCAAGGGTCGTGTAAGGGCAATTCATCCCTCGAGGGGACACAAAAGTCGTGTGAATTGCCCTTACCATGGCTATCATATGACGTGTCCGAAAATATTTTTCTGTTTTTTACCACTATATGTTTTTCCCTGCGACCTCCCCTGGCACTCCCTGGCACTTGCTGCCAGTGCAAGTGTGCAGCCAGGGCAAGTGTGCGGTCTCGAGAGCACGTTGCGAGAGACCTGCGAGAGAATGGTCTAATCAAGATAATTCCTTGACGCCCTCCCTTTATTATGTTATTAATAACATATGTACAACATAACCTACTCAAAGGCGCTCAAATGGATCTTCACTCCACCATCCTCGGTCTCCTGAGCTGGAAGCCCTTCTCAGGCTACGACCTCAAGGGCATCATCTCGGATTCCAACCTATTCTACTGGTCGGGCAACAACAACCAGATATACAAGGTGCTGCTCGAACTGCAGCGCGACGGATTGGTGTCTTTCGAGGTTCAGCAGCAGCAAAGCCTGCCGGCCAAGAAGATCTACACCATCAACGAACGGGGCCGCGCAGCCCTGCGCCAGAGCTTGCTGCAAAAACCCCAGGTCTCTGACTGGCCCAAGAGCTTCCTCATACAACTTGCCTGGTCAGATTGTTTGACCGATGACGAAGTGCTTGACCTGCTCAATTTCTACGAGCAAGAGTTGATCTCGCACCTTTCGCTGCTGCAGGGCGAGGCGGAGCGCCGCGAGAACAGTCCGCACCGCACGCCGCGCGAAGCTTACCTCTGGCGTCGCATCGCGGATAACTTCATCCTTGCCACCCAGACCGAACTGCAGTGGACGAGCGAAACGCGCAAGGCGATCAGCGAAGGTATTCTGGATTAGAAAAACAAGGTGACCAATATGCAAAAAACCATTGAAATGTTAAAGACACTCCGCGAAGAAACCGGTGCCATGGTCATGGATTGCCGCCGTGCGCTTGAAACCACAGACTGGAACTACCCCGGGGCGCTTGAACTGCTGCGCGAGCAGGCTGCCGAGAAGGCGCGCAAAAGATCCAACCGAGAAGCAACCGAAGGCGTGATCGAACTTTACACCCACGCCAACGGGCGCATTGGCGTCATGGTCGAGGTCAACACCGAGACCGAATTCGCCAGCTCCTCTGAAGTCTTTCGGCGCTTTGCGCATGAGATCGCCTTACAGGTGGCCTCATCCAATCCCCTCTTCGTCTCCGACGCGGATCTTACCTGCGGAGTGCTCAGCGGCCTGGCCGCTGAAACCGCAGAAGCAGCGAGGGTGGCCGGTAAACCCCAGGCCATCATCGACAAGATCGTTGAGGGCACGCTCGAGAAATTTAAAAATCAAAAAGTCTTACTACGCCTGCCCTACATCCGCGACGAAAGTATCACCATCGCCCAACTGCAGCAGCATACCGTCGCCCAGATCGGCGAGAACATCGTCATCCGCCGCTTTCTGCGCTGGGAGATCATCCCCGAAGAGAAATAATCTGATGTAGGGGCAGGTCCCGCGACCTGCCCTAATTAACGCTATCAAACGCCTGCGTCTATAAATACAATACGATGGCTGTGTCCCTACCATGGCGATCATGTGTCGTGTACATAATGTCGTACCAAGGGTCGTGTAAGGGCAATTCATCCCTCGAGGGGACACAAAAGTCGTGTGAATTGCCCTTACCATGGCTATCATATGATGTGTCCAAAAATAATTTTCTGTTTTTTTACCACTATATGTTTTTCTCTGCGACCTCTGCGACCTCGGCGGTCTCGAGCGCATGTTGCGAGAGGCTTGCGAGAGACAGGTTTACTCATTTTATCTTTCGGCAATCCAGTCCATAAATCCGACCGCCTACATGATCATTGCGAAGATTTACACAAAAGCACCCTTCCCGGTGATCAGAAATGATTCACGATAACCGATTATTTATGGTTAGTAAAATAACCATTTCGATCAAGGACAAAATACACAATATCATGAGTTTTACCTTGCCAAAAAACCGAGCCGGTTTCGTTGATATTTCTAAAACCCAGTGATTTTACACCAGCAATGGAGTATACATTTTCAGCCATGATCCAGGTTTTGATTCTTGATAAATTGAGGGTGGTGAAACCATAATTCAATACTGCAGACAAGGCTTCTTTCATTATTCCTTGGTGCCAATGAAGTCTGGCAATATCGACTCCGATTTCTGCAACGCCGGCAATAAAATCAAGTTCACTGAATCCACACGTTCCTATGATCCTGTTTGAAATAGCGGGCATGGTAATTCCCCATCTTATTGCCTTTTTCTTTTGAAATCTTTTTGACCACCAATCTATCAATTTTTCTGCCGATTTAACTTTTCTCATAGTCGATACATCGTAAAACTTTGTAACATTTCTGTCTGAAAAAATTGCATAGATGTCGTTTACATCTGACTTACTTATCTCGCGTAAGCATAATCGTGGGGTTTTTAAAGTTGGAATGGAAGCCAGCATTTGGTTTATTTATCCTGGATATACCTGGTCTTGGGTTTTGAGTTGGAAATTAATCCAGAGGGAGGTTCAATTACTACCTTTTTTACCAAGGTGGAATTGTTTTCAATTTTTCGAATTTCTTTATTTAGACTTTTAATAAAATCACCATCAGGGTCTATGATAAAAAGATCCATGTCAAATCGAAACATTTTATTATCCTCAACGGTGGGTATTTCCCAAATCACGTATTTATTATCAATGATTATTAAACACATGTGCGGCAAAAATACTTTACAGGATTTTAAACAAATTTGAGAACTGTCAGCGTCAATCATGAACTTAAAGTGATTTAGAACTGTCTCATTAAATCCGTCTTTTGAAGAAAGAACTGATTTGGGATTATTTAATTGGATAATCCGCATATATTCGATTTCTTTCTTGACCACAATATTATTTAATACCGTATACCAATTGTTATAGGCATTAATAAAATCAGGGTCAACATAAACAAACTCGTTTTGATGATAATCAAGAGCAACTATCGATTTTTCAGCTCCTAAAATATATTTTTCAAAATATTTAAATGTGTTAATCAACTTTGGTTCATCGTAAGAAATAAGTTCCGCATGAACCCCCAACTTTTTGATCAAATTATCTTGTGAATTTGATATTCTACTTATATTCTTCTCAATGAAAAACAAAGTAATTAATATTGTGAAAACGCATAATATCACTACAATAACAATATAATTGTTTTCATCCCATTCTGTTGATTGCATAATTAACTCAATAAAAGTTGTGATCAACACAACAATTACAGCAATGATAATTTCATTAATTACCGATTTTTCATTTTTAAAAATATTCTTCATTAATTTCCTCCCAAGGTACTTAAAGTAATTTCCAGTTATTTATGAGAAACTTGGATCTTTACATTAATTATAGTGTATTTTGATATTTCAATATTTGTTGTAATTATTTCTGGATGTAACTTGATAACGGTGATTACTCAAAAACTCAACTATCTTTGACGGTTTCTGAACCTCGACTTTCATGGGAGGGACCAGGCAAGAAGTATATTCATACCCGGGATAACAATACGTGCAATCCAGTCCACAACTCCCCCCGCAGAAATTACACCCTTGACAAAACAGAACACATATTCTAATATTAACTTATTCCTATAATGGTGGTTCCAATTTACAGGTGCAAAATCAAATTTTAGTTATAAATTACTGATTACTGATTACTGATTACTGATTACTGATTACTGATTACTGATTACTGATTACTGATTACTGATTCGTTTTACCTGTGCCCGAGCGCCGCGAACTTTGCGCGCCCGAGCGAAGCGCGAGGTGAGTGAAGGGTATTTGTTTTTGATTTCGCGATCTTTGCGCCCCCGAGCGGTTTTTGCGAGAGGGGTTCTCGAAAACAAAAACGAATCAAAATTCACCCTTTTTGAGATTGATTTCCACCAAATTGACGATTCGTACATAGGAACGAATCAAAAACGAAAAAACAAAAAACCTGCACACAGTCATCATGAAAAAACAGAACCAACATGCCAATTGAAAAACGAAGTCGAATTGATTTTAATTGTTTTAATTAAATCGACTGCGAGTATAATCGTTACATTCTACCTTTCAAAGGATCCTCCGATGGTTCTCTAATCCTTTCTTCCTAACCCCTAATCCCTAATTACTAATCACTGATTTTCTTGAAAGGATTTCCCATGAAAGCGGATTCTATTTCTTTTAACATTCAACATCCCGTCCCCGAAGATCTCGACCGGGTTTTCAACTTCATGATCGAGTGCGATATCGCCGAGTTTGGCGAAGCGGATTCTGACAAAGATGATCTCACCGACCAGTGGTCCGAAGCGGATCTTGCCGCCGACGTCTGGATGGCCTCAAACCAGGCCGGTGAACTCACCGGCTACGCCCTGCTCTCGGATGAATTCAACGGAAGGCGCTACCTTGACCTCTACCTGCATACCGGCCGTTCCCCTCAAAGGTTGGCCGAAGCCCTGCTCGATCAGGCTGTCGAACGCTTTACCTCGCTTGTCAAAGCAGGCAGCAGCGCATCGGATTGCATCCTCACCGCCTATGCCAACGGGTTAAACCCCGGCATGCGTTCAGCTTACGAATCGCACGGCTTTGGCGTCGAGAAATTCCACTACCGCATGCAGATGGATTTCACCGAACCCTACCCGGCTCCGCTCTGGCCTGATGAGTTTACGCTTGCTCCAGTCACCCCTGCGGATGAAAGACCCCTGCATGACCTGATCATCAGCGCCTTCGATTGGCAGGGGGTTCAGCCGCTCTCTTTTGAAGACTGGCACAAGCAGATTTTCCGCGGCGGACGCTATGACCCTGAAATGTTCCTCATGCTGCACAAAGCGGGTCGTTTGGTGGGCGCCGCCATCTGCTACGATGAAGAATCGCGCATCTGGCTCAAAGAGCTGGCTGTTTCAAAAGAACTGCAAGGGCAGGGCATCGGATCGCTGCTCTTGAAGCAAGTCTTTGCCCTGGCCGGGCAGAGAGGCACGAAGTCCCCCGCAGGGGGCATCCCCACCGTGGCGCTGGGCGTGGTCTCGCTCAATGCCAAGGCAAATGCCTTTTATGAGCGCAGCGGTATGACCCGCACCCGCGAGTTCGTCCAGTATCACCGCAAAGCTTGATGCTTAGGTAAAAATAACGAGTAATCAGGTTAGAGATATTCCTCATGACCGATTACTCGTTACTAATCACAAATCACAAATCACACCGTGCCAGTTCAATCGGTACTAATCACATGCTATCTTCTTGGCTACCTTAAATGAACTTGGCAAGACATTGTTAATGCCGCCGCCGCTCTCACTTTGGGCGCCTATGAACCATAACCCCTCCACAGGTGTCTTGTGTGGAATTTTCCACGTATTCATCACCGGCGCCAGACCGCCGAAAGCATGATGATCGAGATGTGTCAGTTTTCTAAAGTCAACCGGAGTTAATACGCGCTGCGTAACAATGTGGCTGCGTAAGCCGGGCAGCTTCTTTTCGGCATATTCAAGCAGTTTATCTGCGTACTTCTGCTTGTCGGTATCCCAATCGCCTGAGGCGAGCTTGTCAGGGCAGATGGTATAGATGGTCAGCGCATGTTTACCCTTGGGCGCCATCCCGGGCGACCGCAAGCTTGGAAAGTGCACTACAAATCCGGCTGCACCTTCGTGATAAAGCCCCTGCCTGGCGCGCATGACCTCGCCCTCGATGTCATACGAGCCGTAGAAATAAGTGCAGACCGTGTGCAGCGCATCCGAGGGGTCATAATCAACCCCCAGGTGAATCATGAATACCGAATCCATCAGCGGAATGGAAAGTACCTTGTCAGTGAATCCATCGGGCAGGCAGCCGGCAGGCAGCAGTTGGGTGAAGGTTTCTTTTGCGCCGCCCGAGGCAATTACCTGATCGAAGTCAAGCAGGTTGCCGTGCTGGTCTTTTACGCCGCATGCCTTTCCGTCTTTGACCATGATGTGTTCAATCGCGCAATTGGTGTGGATCTTTCCACCGGCAGTCTCAATTTCATCTGCCATGGCTTTGATCAATGTCTTCAATCCGCCGATGATCGAATAAAAACGGGTCATCTCGGCGTTTTTGGCGAGGTGAGCAGGCATGCGTTTCTCGAATGTGATCTCACCATTCAGCGTGAATATCCCCAGCCCTGGGAACTTGGAAGGCGGTGTAAAGAAATCCGCCAGAATGGACATGAACACACACTTCAATTTCTCTGACTTAAAGTAATGAGCCAGCAGCTTGTCTGCGCTCCATTTCATTTTGGGCAAGAAGGGCAGCAGTGCCAGGTAAAAAGCGATTTTAGTGCCAAGCCCTTCACTATCCAATCTGCCGCCCAGGGTAACAAGGCGTGTGAAGCGCACATAATCCTTCCAATAGGCATCCAGCCCGGCAGCCTCCTCCGGGAACAACTGTTTGAGCAGGTCCATCCGCCAGTGGATGCCGCCGTACTCCTCAGGTACCCTGATCTTGAAATCCGGGAAGTCATATTCGCGCTCATCATGCACCAGTTGGACCTTATCCAGCACCCCTAACTCATCCAGGATTTTCCCAATGGGTTCATGCTTTGCAAAGCCTTCGACCACCAGTTGGCCATAATCCCACTCGAACCCTTCGGCCTCCATGCCGCCGGTGACGCCGCCGATTCTCGCGGATTGTTCAAAAAGTTCAACCTGACAACCTTTTTTAGCAAGGGTCAAACCGGCAGTCAACCCGGCTATGCCGGTGCCGATGATGGCGATTTTCATTCAGCCTCCCTTGCAGGTTCCATTTGTTTGATTTTTTCAAGCACCTGTTCATAACGCTTTTTATTAAGGGGATAGATCATGAGCACCAAATTGGCAATCAAGATGAAGATACCGGGCAAAACGCCGATCAGCAGTCGAATGCCCATTACAGATTGCGCCGATTGCACGGCATCAGGAACATAACCAAAGAGCGTCAAGCCTTGTCCGACCAAAAACCCTGCAAGGGCGCCGCCTAACGCAATCACGAACGTCCAAATACTGTAGTAAACACCTTCATTGCGCCTACCGGTTTCGGCATAACCGTGTTCCATGGTATCGGGCACGATCGCCCAGGGTGCAACATAATGCGAAGCGAATCCGACCCCTGCCAGCGCCATCAGCACCAGCGCCGGCATGCTGCCAAGCTTGTCGGCTACAAAAGCAAAAGTCAAGACCGCAGCCAGCGTCAGCGTCATGCCACTGATGTAGGCGATTTTCTTCCCGATTTTCTTGCACAGCCACACCCACAGCGGAATGGTGATCATGGTCATGATCAATAAGGCGATCATTGCCAGGGTAACCGCATCTGCGTTGCCAACCAGGTATTTATAGTAATAGATCAACATGGTCTGCATGATGGCTACCGCCGTTGAGTTGGCAAACCAGGTGATCAAAATCAAGACATAGGGCTTATTTGAAAAGACGTCTTTGAGCGAGCCAACCACATTTTTGCTTTTTTGGCTTTCTTGTACGACAGGTTCCTTCACGCTGAAGAAGGTAATGATCAATGAAAGTGAGGCGAGAAAGCCGAAGATTGCCGACATGCCGATGAACCCGGCTGTGCGTCCGGCAAATAGTGCCATGATGGGCATGGCTGCACCAGCGCCCAGCAGTGTGCCGATAACAGCAAAAACTTGTTTAAAACCCGAGATATTGGTGCGCTCGTTGTAATCGGTGGTCATCTCGGGCAGCAGCGCATTATAAGGAATATTAGTGAATGAATAAACGGTGCAGAAAAAGACATAGGTCAACATCGCCCAGACGAATTTTCCACCCTGGCTGGCGATCTCGGGGTTGCTGAACATCAGTACGAAAGCGGCGCCAAAGGGGATGGCGAAAAACAACAGGTAAGGGCGTCTGCGTCCCCAGCGGCTTTTGGTCTTGTCAGATACATACCCAATCAATGGATCAATCACGGCATCCCAAATTTTACCGACCAGCAGAGCGGTTCCTGCAATGGCTGCGCTAATGCGCACTTCATCGGTGAGAAAATTCATTAACCAGAATGAGGTTAAGGTAAAGAAAATGCTGCTGCTGAATTCACCCACTCCGAATCCAAGCTTTGACTTAAATGAAAGTTTTTTATTCACTTTAGGCTCCTTACCTATGAAATGAAGTAGGCACAACTTAACGCAATCAATAATTGACCACCGGCGTAGCAAATCGGACCAACCGTAAACTTGCCTGGTTTGTAAAAACGCTGCATGCCGTATTCAATATCCCCCAGGTAAAGCATCAAACTGCCTGCAGTCACCAGAACAGCCGCGGTCAAAGGGAAGAATCCTGCAGTCAGGGTGGAAATCGCGCGGGTCACCATGAAGGGCAAAATTAATCCATAGATGATGACGGGCAGTTTATATTTGCCAAGATTTTTCCAGAAGAGCGTCATTAGAATGAGGTAAATTGCGATAAAAAGGAGACCTATCAGAACGTCTTCTCTGTGGAAGCCATTGTTAAACCTGGTATAGGTGATGGCATATTCAAGATACGCCACGATAAAGCAGGCTATCCCGGCGAAGAATATTTTGTCATTATTCATGTCAATGTTAAAAATATCAGCCGCAAAACAGAGACCCAGCCCGATTAATATCCAAATCGTATACGCCGTGTTTGTGCCGGGATCAAACAGGCTTAGTGCAGCAATTCCAATTGATATGAAGGTTGTGAGCGGTTGGATCCATGCAGTCAGTTTCAAGTTATTGCGATTTCGGGCAATCAGATAGATGACAATCAAAATAATGTTCACCGGTACGAGAAAGAGGTGAAATGGCATAATGAAATCCTTTCTGAAATTGAAGATGAATCGCTGGTTAAGTATATAACGTAGCCGGTTTTTGACCAATAAAAAAGAACAAGGATTTACTCATCCACATTAATGCCGTATAGAGCAATTCTTGACAGCAACATACTAATTTACTTTCTCAGACAGATATAAATTTTCAAAAATATAATATATTAAATATTATTGCAGTGGATATGTTCGCAAAACTCAATCATGTTAATGTAAAATCAGTTTTATCTTATATTCAGGGAAGATAAATGGAAGAATTCTCCAAAGAGCAAGTGATCAAGTGTTTGAAAAAGCAGTGGGGAACTTACGTAGATCGCTACAACATGCTATCCGCGGCAGAACAGCAGCAATACCTTGCGCGCCAGGGATACGTCCGTCTGGGAGATTTATTGGCTCACCTGGCAGCCTGGTGGCAGCGCGGCATGCAGCTTATCAGGGTCTATCAGCGAGATCCAGGGTTTCAACCCCCCAATGTGGATGTGGATGCCTTCAACGCCGAAGCAGTCGCAAGCGTCAAAAACCTGTCAGATGCAGAAGTCATTTCACATTTTGAAAGCAGACGGCTTCAGATGCTAGAACTGGTCAAGTCGCTCACCGAGGTTGACCTGCAGAGTGAGAGAATAAAATCTCAACTTGCGATAGAGGTTATTGAACACTATCAGGAACATTTATAGGGTAAAGAGAAAGAGGAAGGGCAAAAGTCCTTCCTCTTCAGATACCCCAAATCACTAATCACTAATCCCTGCTCTTACCTTACCAACGTGCCAACTTTCTCGCCAAACAGGGCTTTTTTCAGCGCGCCTCTATCCCAAAGGTTCAACACGAGGATGGGCAGTTTGTGTTCCATACACATGGTAATTGAGGTGGAATCCATGACTTCCAGCCGGCGGTTGAGTGTTTCAATATAGGTGAGTTCTTCAAATTTTACCGCACCAGAATTCTTCTTGGGATCGCTGTCGTATACGCCATCCACTTTTGTGGCTTTGATCAGCACATCTGCATCAATTTCCATGGCGCGCAGGGCGGCCGCCGTATCGGTCGAAAAATACGGGTTGCCTGTGCCTCCACCGAAAACAACTACTCGGCCTTTTTCGAGGTGTCTAATCGCACGTCTGCGGATGTAGGGTTCAGCAACAGTACGCATTTCAATGGAGGTCATCACCCGGGTAACCACACCCTGGTGTTCAAGTGCGTCCATCAATCCCAAGGCATTCATGATGGTGCCCAGCATACCCATGTAATCCGCGGTAGCCTGGTCCATACCCATTTCAAGACCAACCTTGCCGCGCCACAGGTTTCCTGCCCCAATCACGATGGCTACATCCACACCCAATTCGCGTACTTCCTTTATTCGGCCGGCAATCTCAAGTGCCTGGGTGGCATCAATGCCAGCGCCGCTGGTTCCGGCAAGAGATTCTCCGCCCAATTTGAGCAAGATCCGGTGATAACGTAACTCCTGCATGGTTCCTCCTTGGGTTAAGAAAAGACCAACCCAAAGGTTGGTCTTTTTTAGAAATTATTCTTCTGAAGCCTCGGACGTGGTTTCACCCAGAGCCCAACGGGCGAACCGTCGGACGATGATGTTTTCACCCAAAGCCGCAATCTTCTGATTGATCAATTCTTGAATGGTGATGGATTCATCGCGGATGTACTTTTGGTTCAACAATACGAATTCATCCTTGAACTTCTTGATGGCGCCTTCGATGATCTTGGGCATGATGGCATCCGGTTTGCCGTCTTCTTTGGCTTTGGCGGTTGCAATTTTTGTCTCACGTTCAATCACAGATTCAGGAATATCTGATTCTGCAACGAACTCTGGTGAGGTGGCTGCGATTTGCAAGGCGATCTCGTGTGCCAATGTGCGGAAGACTTCTGAGCGGCCGACGAAATCGGATTCGCTGTTCAGTTCAACCATGACACCCACGCGGCCGTTGCCGTGTGAATAAAGTTCAACAACACCTTCAGATGCCTGGCGGGCAGAACGTTTTGTGGCGGTCGCCAGTCCTTTTTCACGCAAGAAATCCAGGGCGGCGTTCAGGTCGCCATTGGATTGTTCAAGAGCCTTGCGGCAATCGAGGATGCCTGCACCGGTGCTTTCACGTAAAGTTTTGATCATTTCAGTTGTAATTGCCATTGCTTCAGGTTCCTTTTCTAATCAGTCTCAATCGCTCTAACCAGGCGGGTTAGTTACCTTTTTCATTTTCATGAAAACGATTTATGGTCTTAGGCTTCGGTGGTTTCTTCTACTTCATCCGCTTTACCGCCAATTTTGGCGAGGGTTGCAGCACCCAACAAGTCGGTGTCATCCATATCGGATTCTTCATCCATACGTGGGCGAGGAGTTGCAGAAACAGGTCGGCTTTGAGAAGCTTCGGCTCCGGCAACCACATCCTGATCTTCATCTTTGAACATGGTCTTGCCTTCAATGACTGCATCAGCGATCTTGCCAACCAGCAGTTTGATGGCGCGGATGGCGTCATCATTGGAGGGGATCACATAATCAACCACACGGGGATCGCAGTTGGTATCAACCAATGCAACCACGGGGATTCCCTTCAAATTGGCTTCATGCACGGCAGTGTGTTCGCGAACGGTATCAATAATAAAAACCAGGTCAGGAACACGTTTGAGGGTGCGCACACCAGAGAGGCGGGTCTGAAGTTTCTTGACACTGCGTCCGATGAGCAAACCTTCTTTTTTGGTCAGTCGGTGAATATCACCGGTTTCGATCATTTTTTCGAGTCGATCAAGTTCAGAAATACGAACCAACATGGTAGACCAGTTGGTTAGCATACCGCCCAACCAACGTTCGGTCACGTAGGGCATGCCGCAGCGGATGGCTTCTTCAGCGATGGTTTCTTGTGCCTGGCGTTTGGTGCCGATGAACATGATCACGCCGCCCTTGGCGACAGTGTCACGAACCAGGTTGTAGGCGCTATTCAAAAGCTTGACAGTCTGCTGCAGGTCAATAATATGGATGCCGTTGCGCTCGGTGAAAATATAGGGGCGCATCAACGGATTCCATTTGTTGGTGCGGTGACCGAAATGAACACCACTTTCCAACAGGGCTTTCATAGAAATTACTGAACTCATGGGTATTACTCCTTTGCGTTTTTTTCTTCCGCACCCTTTAGCCCTGTCATCACTGTTTTTGGCAGCACGCAGACAAGATCGGAGCGCGTGTGAGATAGGCCAAGCTCCATCCATTTTTTGGATATTACCTAAGCCGGTGAATTATATCACATGAGATTGAAATATAGAGATTTTCAAAGTGGAAAATCTGACTTTTCATAGTGACCAGGATGGAATTATTTCGTACAGATGTTAGAATTAGTTATGATAAATATCGACTTCAAAATCTTGTTTACGGAAGGTTGATGAGGCATGCACATTCTGGTTACCAATGATGATGGTGTGACGGCGCCTGGTTTGCTGGCACTTGTTACAGAAATGCGCAAAGTAGGTGAAGTGAGTGTGCTGGCCCCGGACCATAACTGGTCTGCCTCCGGGCATGTGAAGACACTGCATCGTCCGCTGCGTGCCAAACCGGTAACCCTTTCGGATGGCAGCCCGGCGCTCGCTTGTGACGGTGCTCCCTCTGATTGTGTGGCACTGGCTTTGATGGGTGTGATCGAAAAACCCGTTGACCTGGTGGTTTCAGGTATTAATCCCAATGCCAATATTGGGCATGACATCACTTATTCGGGCACGGTGACCGCCGCCATGGAAGCGGTTATTAATGGTGTACCCGGAGTGGCAGTTTCACTTGATGCCCCCGAACATTTCAGCGGCATATTGGATTACGCGACAGCAGCCGTTTCTGCCCGTAAAGTGGTTGAAATACTAATAAAACATCCTTTTGGAATTGACATCTTATTAAATATTAATGTGCCCTATCTATCTGAAAATGAGTTGAAGGGGTTCAGACCCACCCGCCAGGGGATGCGCATCTACCGTGACGAGTTAATTCGACGCGAAGACCCGCGCGGTAAACCTTATTTTTGGATTGGCGGAGACGCGCCAACGGGGGTTGATGAAATCGGAACTGATTTCGGTGATCTTAAGGCAGGTTATGTTTCGATCAGTCCCATTCAACTGGATATGACTGCCTATAAAGTATTGGAAGATATTAAAGGCTGGGAATGGCCTGTAAAATAGTTGCAAATACGAAGGATGTACCACAATTTGTCTGACAAATCACATTTGACTTTTGCCTAAGAAAACGTTAAATTATTCATATCGTTCGTTGACAATTTTCTTGTTCAATCCAAACTAGTATGACTCAAGGAGAGATGCATGAAGCTTTTGACCGTCAAGAACTGGATGAAAGACCTTGTGATTTTTATTGATCCAGATGCAAGCGTCAACGAGGGGTTATCCCTCATGCGCCATCGCTATTTGAACAGTGTCATCGTCAACAAAACCCCAACAAACCCTGAATATGGTATTGTCACCTCCATTGATATTTGCGACAAAATTGTCGCCCAGAAAAACAATCCTGCCGAGACTAAAATTCGCGAGATTATGGTTTCGCCGGTGGTCACTGTGCCAGAAACGATGAAACTGACTGAATGTGCTGCCTTGATGAAGCAACTGCGTGTGCATCACCTGCCAGTGGTTGACAGCACCGGATTGATCGTGGGTATGATCTCGGCTACTGATTTTCTGGTAGTGGCTGAAGCCATGGGTACTAACTTTGAGGAACGCAGCCTGCATTAATTCTTGACAGTTTTAGAATTGCACCCCTCGGCGCATCGGTTATAATTGCACAACGATGCGCCGATATATATATCTTTTCCTAATAGTTGTTTTGCTTGCCGGTCTGCTGGTTCTGCCTTTAACCAAGGCTCAAGCAGCCGGTTCTGTAACAGGTGCCGACATGATTTCTTTGATGAATAGTTGGCGATCTGGTTACTGGTCAAATGCATTGATTGAAGACTCAGCTTTGGACCAATGTGCACAATGGACTGCTGAAGAAATGGCCGGCATGGGGGCAGGCGGCCACCTTACTTCTTATGGATATACTGACGCAAGTACCAGGTGTTCTGGTTTTGGCTTCGGCGGTGGAAGTAAGACATTTGTGACAGAGAACTGGGCAAAGCACTACACCATGACGATTGATATTTTGGCTGGTTATTGGGGTGATTACTGGCATATGCTGCCCGCAACCGAACAACAATACAGGTATGTGGGCGTTGGTATTGCAACTGCAGGTGACGGGTCAACTTATTATGTTCTTCATGCCGGAGCAATATCTGGTGATACGGGCGAGAGTTCCTCCGTAGGATCTGGTTCTGTTCCAACTGATTTGCCTGATGGCAGCACCCCCATTGTGAATAATTACGTGGTTTCCTTCCCAACTTCAACCCCTGATCTGGATGGAAACATTTCACATGTTGTAAAAAGCGGTGAAACACTTTATACCATTGCGGTAAATTATGGTGTAACCATTGATGCAATTAAAACGCTCAATGCAATGACCTCTAATGATATTTATGTGGGTGATTTACTCAAGATCAGCCTCAAACCGACACCCACCATCACACCGACCCGTACCTCCACGGTGATGATGCCCACCCGCACACCTACTCAAACGCTCATTCCCACCACGCCCGGCCCGACGCGGACGGCTACCCCGACGCCGGTTCCAACGCAATTGCCATTACTCGAAAGGATCGACCGGCAGTACCTGGGTTTTGGGCTGCTCGTCTTGAGCGCCGTTGGTTTCTTTGTGGTGGTTTTTTTCTTTTTCATTAGACCAAAATTCAAAAAGAATTAATAAATACAAATCCCCCGCGGTTTTATACAAACCGCGGGGGATTGTCTTTGTCTGATCATAAACCCCTGCAGATTTGTATCTGCGGGGGTTTGCACTTATTTTTAGATCATAAAATCTTCACCATGCCACACACCGTCGGTGGGTTTATGCACACTAACATGTTCAAGTTGTTCATCATGTTTGTGTTTATCCAGTGTTTTTAAGCGGGTTTCAACGGCTTCAAGTCTTTGCATTAAAGAAGCTACTGAATCGCCGATGGTATCCGGCAGACGGCCGTGTTCAAGGTCAGGACCGCTTTCTGCAGGTTGACTGCGGCTGACCACCTGGCCGGGAACACCCACCACCACCGAGTTGGGCGGCACGGGTTTAACTACCACGGCGTTGGCGCCGATACGGCTGTGCGAGCCAATCACGATATTGCCCAACACCTTGGCACCGGCGCCTACCACCACATCTTCTTCAAGTGTAGGGTGGCGTTTACCTTTTTGCAAGCTGGTGCCTCCAAGAGTAACACCGTGATAAATTGTAACGCGGTCGCCGATCTCGGCGGTTTCACCAATCACCACCCCCATGCCGTGGTCAATGAAAAAGCTGTGACCGATCTTTGCTCCCGGGTGGATTTCAATGCCCGTCCAAAAACGGGTGATCTGCGAGAACCAGCGAGCAAGCAGCTTGAGACCATGCTCCCACATCCAATGTTCGGTGCGGTGTGCCCAAACGGCTTGCAACCCGGGATACGACAGTATCAATTCAAGCGTGGAGCGTGCAGCCGGGTCGCGTTCAAAGACCGAGCGGATATCCTCGCGGATGTAACGAAAAAGTGAATAAGGCACGGTTCCCTCCATTGGATGCGCCCCTAGTCCGCCAGGTTGGCAAATAAGGCTGTGCTGAGGTAGCGTTCACCAAACGACGGTATGATCACGACAATCAGCTTGCCCTTGTTTTCTGGTCGGGCAGCAATTTGCAAAGCTGCCCAGGTGGCAGCACCTGAACTGATGCCCACCAACAGCCCCTCGCGGGTGGCCATCTCTCGTGCGGTTACAAGAGCGTCATCATTCTTAACGCGGATGATCTCATCATAGATCTTGGTGTTGAGCACATCAGGCACAAAGCCGGCGCCTATGCCCTGGATGACATGCGGGCCTTTTGCGCCGCCAGAAAGGACTGCCGAGGCATCCGGTTCGACTGCGATCATTTTGATAGATGGTTTGCGCGATTTCAACACTTCGCCAACGCCGGTGATGGTACCACCGGTGCCTACGCCAGACACAACAAAATCAACCTGGCCGTCTGTGTCGCGCCAAATCTCTTCAGCGGTAGTCGTGCGGTGAATCTCGGGGTTGGCCGCGTTTTTAAACTGCTGCGGCATGAAATATTTTTTGTCTGAAGCGGCAATCTCCTCGGCTTTGCGGATTGCACCAGGCATGCCATCGCTGCCCGGGGTAAGGATCAATTCTGCCCCATAAGCGCGCAGCAGCATACGGCGTTCTTTGCTCATCGTGTCAGGCATTACAAGCACCAGTTTATATCCGCGTGCGGCTGCAACAAAAGCCAGCGCTATGCCGGTATTTCCGCTTGTGGGTTCGATCAGAATGGTATCCTTGGTGATCAACCCGGCTTGCTCTCCGGCATCGACCATCGAAACGCCGATACGGTCTTTCACACTGTGGGAGGGGTTGAAATATTCCAGTTTCGCGGCAACCGTAGCTACGCTGTCTTTGGTAAGCCGGTTCAATTTGACAAGAGGGGTATTGCCAATTAATTCGGTAACATCATTTGCTATTTTCATTTTAATATCCGATCTTTAAATAAAATACGGCCAACTTAAATCAAAAGCGACGGAGAGCGCTGCACAAAGAACGTGCGGGGACGTCTACCGCCGCCAGAAAAAGTTGACCGTGAGGATTCGACTCTGGCGGTGTTAGATCGTGCCCCGCCTTCTACACAAGCAATTTTGATTCATAGATACTCCAATAATTAGACTTAATTTGTCTTATTGTATTCGATATATTTAGAAAGTCAATAGAGAACCTGAATGTTAATGCAACTTTAACAATTCTCATGCGTATATTATCTAAATAAACATTTTTTTATCGGAGGTAATTATGAATCGTTCACAGCGTTCCAGTTTGGCCGTAGGTGTCATCCTTGTTTTATTGGGTGTGTATTTCATCCTCGCCAACATGGTTCCCCAATTTAATCAGTGGTTAAACATAAGTTATTCCTGGCCAACCATCATTATGGCGGTTGGTGCCGGTTTGCTGGTGCTTGGATTAATTGTCGGCGCACCGGATATGGCAGTACCTGCCGTGATCGTAGGTGGTATCGGCGGTATCCTTTATTATCAAAACATTACCGGCAACTGGGGTAGTTGGGCTTACATGTGGACATTAATCCCTGGTTTTTCTGGCATTGGCATGATTTTGGCGCATGTTTTGGGTGCACGCGATCGATATTCCCTCGGCTCTGCACTTGATACGATCGGCACCAGCCTGGTGATGTTCATCATCTTTGGTGCTTTTTTCGGCGCATTCAAAGCTTTTGGCGATTATTGGCCTTTATTGCTGGTAGCCGCCGGTATTTTAATTGGTTTACGCACTTTGCTGCGTCCGCGTAAATCATAATTGCAGGTTTGAGGAGAAAAAATGAAAAGATCGGCTTTATTCTTCGGAACAATTATTGTTTTATTGGGTGTTGTCCTCTTGGGTATCAACCTGGGAGTTGTAGATCATCGTGTGTGGCGATATTTTTGGCCGCTGGTACTTGTTCTGTTGGGTGTCTGGTTCTTATTAGGTCCTTACCTTTCAAAGGGTACCCTTGAGTCAGTTGAACGATCCGTTCCAATGATGAACGATACTGAAGCTGAGATTCACTTCAATTACGGTGCCGGGCGGATGGTGATTGGTTCGGGTGCAAAACCACAGGAATTATTGAGTGGTTCCTTCACTGGCGGCATCACAGAAGAACTTCATCGTAACAATGGTAAAGCGTTTTTGAAAATTAACACGCCGTCTGATTTTATTTTCCCTGGCGTGTGGACAGCCGGACAGCACGGTTTTAATTGGAATGTCAACCTGACCAACGAAATTCCACTGCAACTGCGAATTCATTCAGGCGCTTGCGAGGCCAGGTTAGACCTGACTGATCTCAAAATTACCGAGTTGACCATTGAAACAGGTGCCAGTTCAACAGATGTCAAACTGCCGCAAAATGCAGGGTTTACCCGCGTTGTGGTCAAATCAGGTGCTGCTGAAGTGAAATTGCACATTCCCCAGGGTGTGGCAGCCTCCATCCGCGAATCAAGCGGTCTTTCAGGCATCAATGTGAACACAAGCCGCTTCCCTCAAAACGGTCACACTTACCAATCCGTTGATTACAACACGGCAGCCAATAAAGTTGAAATTTCTTACGAAGGCGGAGTTGGTTCCGTCGATATTAATTGATTGGAGTAATCAGATGAACAAACTATCAAAACAAGCATTATTTGGCAGCTTATTGGTTCTGGCAGGCATCGTTTTCCTGGTACAGCAAATCTTTCACCTTCCCATAGGCGGATTGTTTGTTTCCATGTTCTTTCTGGCCGGCGGACTCGTTTTCCTTTATGTAGTTTTGAACAACAAGGAACATTGGTGGGCGTTGATTCCTGGCAGTACATTGGTGGGTTTGGCAGCCTTGATTGCTTTAGGTGATCTGGCGCCTAGATTCACTGATAAATTTGGCGGCACTTTGTTCCTAGGTTCAATTGCCCTTGGATTTGTAGGTGTCTATCTTCTAAAACCCTCCAATTGGTGGGCAGTTATCCCGGCTGGTGCGGTTTCTACCATTGCGTTGGTAGCCGGCATTCAAAACGGACACGGTATGCTCCAGGGTGGCGTTTTCTTTCTGGGCATTGGCGCTACTTTTGCCGCGCTTGGGCTGCTGCCTAATCTGAAGAACGAAAAATGGCCGTGGATCCCGGCTGCAGTCTGTTTTGTGTTAGGAACCTTGATCTTGATCGGCTCAGGAGCGCTTGTGAATTCCATCTTCGGTTGGATTTGGGCAATTGCTTTTGTGGCTGCAGGGGGCTACCTGGTGGTTCGTTCATTCATGAAGAAAGAGTAGGAGCATGTCATGACAAATAAACTCCATCGAAGTCAAACTGATCGGATGTTGGGCGGCGTATGCGGCGGTCTGGCAAAATATCTCAATATTGACATCACCATCACCAGACTCTTCTTCGTGGTGCTAACTTTGCTGGGAGGATTCGGCCCTGTGATCTACCTGATTATGTGGATCGTGATCCCTCTTGAAGATCATGTTTATGCTGATACCCACCCCGAACGTTTTGATGGTGAAGATATCAAAGAACGTGCCGAAATGGTGCGTGACGATTTTATCAGTGCAGTGAAACAACCCAATCAAAATACCGCACGTTATATTGGTATAGCTCTGGTATTGGCTGGCGGATTCTTCTTACTCAAGCAATTAAATATCTCTTGGTTGAGTTGGCTGGATAGCGGAGTACTTTGGGCTGGATTGATCCTATTGGCAGGTGTTGCACTGGTAATCCGAGGAACAAAAAAGGATTAGCTATGGAAGAGAAAAAGAAACCCGGAAGTTTATTCTTTCCGCTGTTGTTGGTTGCCCTGGGTGTGTTCATCTTTTTGATCAATATTGGAACCGTTTCAGGCTCACTTTGGGAAAACCTGATGCAATATTGGCCGGTAATTTTGATCATTGCCGGTCTGGATGGTCTCTATCGGCGCGACGGTTGGGTGGGACCCATGGTGCTGTTGGGTCTTGGCACCATTATGCTGCTTGGCAACCTGCATTACCTTGAATTTGGCGGATTTGCACTGTTCTTAAGACTATGGCCGATTCTGTTGGTTGCCATCGGTCTGGATGTGATCTTTGGTCACCGAGGCTCTGTTTGGAGCAACCTTTTTAGAGTTGTTATTGGTCTCGCACTGGTAGGTGGCATCGTGTGGTTGGCGACAATCTCTCCATTTTTCAGTGTTGGCATGAAATCAGTTGATTTTGAACAATCACTCGATAAAGCTACTTCATCGGATGTGCGCTTTGCCATGGCTGTTGGTGAAATGAATCTTTCTGGCGGTGCTGATAAAGACATGTTGGTAAGCGGCAATGCCGGTCTGCCAAAAGAAATGACACTTGATCCGTATTACTCCGCTCCAGTGAACGGAAAAAGCTCTCTTTTACTTGAGGGAAATGGTTTGGTGATCATTCCGATTAATACCAATATCAGCCCATGGATTTTTGACCTGAACTCGGATATCCCCATGACGTTGAGCACCGAATTGGGCGTTGGTCAGATGCGTATAGATTTGACCGGCACCAATGTGAATGAAATCAATACCGAAATGGGCGTTGGACAAACCATCCTGACCCTGCCTTCCGGAATGGATGTAGATGCCGCAGTAAGCGGAGCAGTTGGTGAGTTGATCATCCGAGTGCCTGCCGGCGCTGAAGTGGTTATCAAGACCGACAAGGCAATTGTAGGTTCGAGAATTCCTGATGGCTATGTCAGAGATGGTGACACCTTCCGCTCGCCAGCAGCCAAAACGGGTGCTGACAAAATCACCATTCAGGTTGACCTGGCTATTGGCAGCATCAGTATCGAAGAAATTGATTAATTGGGATCGATGATTTTTTGTAAGGACACGGCGTGCCGTGTCCTTTTTAATTACGTATTCTTGGGAACTATTATGCAATTCATACGTCTCATATGTAGAGTTATATAAAAGGAGAAAAAATGAAAAAGAACCTCTTAGTTGTTTTAGCAAGTATTTTAGCTATTGTCTCCCTCGTTGCATGCAGCACAACTCCTGCAGCAGCAGGGAATGCACCCATGGTTCGCACCTTAAGTTCTTCAGGAACTGGCGAAGTTTACCTGGTGCCGGATGTGGCATATATCTATGTCGGTGTCAAAGCGGATGCTGACGATGTTTCTACAGCACTCGATAACAACAACGCACAGGCGAATGCAGTTGCCCAGGCTTTAAAAGACCAGGGCGTAGAAGCAAAGGATATTCAGACCACAAGTTTCAATGTCTATCCCATGCAGGATTATGGCATGGACGGAACCATCTCACGCAGTTATTACGTGGTTGAGAATACGGTTTACATCACCGTGCGCGATTTATCCAAACTTGGCACTTTGCTGGATGCCGTGGTGAAATCCGGTGCCAATACCATCAACAGTATCTCATTTGATGTGCAAGATAAAGCTGAAGCCATGGTGCAGGCTCGTGATATGGCTATTGCTAACGCCATTGCTGAAGCTCAATCCATCGCACAAGCTTCTGGTGTCAAATTGGGTGATTTGCAATACGTGAGTGCTTACACCAACAACGTGCCCGTGCCCATGTATGATGCCAAAGGTGGAAGCATGTCTGCCGCAGCCAATGTGCCCATTTCCGCCGGCCAGTTGGTGATCAGCGCCAGCGCCAGCATGACCTACGAAATCAAGTAAACCGCTTCATTGAAACAGAGAGCATCGGTTCACACCGATGCTCTTTTTGGTTAATAGGGGATGGTGCTGATCTCTGAGAGTTTGTTCAATCGGTGTGTAGCAGTGATGCGTCTGTAAGTGCCGGTTAATCCGCGCATCACCAGGCTGTCCGTTCTGGCGCCGTTTGGAAAATACGAGACGCCGTCTAGAAGATCGCCTGTGGTGATGCCGGTGGCGGCAAAGAACACGTCTTCAGATGAGATGAAATCGTCCATTAAAATGGGTTGGCGAAGGTCTATACCGTGTTCTTTAGCCTGGTCTCTTTCATTTTGGCGGTGCGGATGGAGTTTTCCCATAATCGTTCCGCCCAGGCAGCGCATGGCAGCCGCTGCAATGACGCCTTCGGGTGTGCCGCCAATGCCCATTAGCAGGTCAATATTGGTTTCTGGCAAGGCGCTCATAATCGCGCCGGCTATATCCCCGTCAGGGATCAGTTTTATTCGTGCACCTGCCTGACGGATTTCGTTGATCAATTTTTCGTGCCGTGGACGGTCTAACACCACAACGGTCAGATCTTCCACCTTTTCACCCTTTGCCTTTGCCACCTTTTTTAAGTTATCTGCGACAGGGGCGTTGATATCCACCACGTCTTTGGCAAGCGGACCTGTGGCAATCTTGTCCATGTAATAAAAAACGCCAGGGTTGAACATGGTTCCGCGTGGGGCGAGGGCGACAGTGGCAATTGAATTTGGCAGTCCATGAGCAAGCGGTCTCGTGCCGTCGATCGGGTCTACGGCAATATCCAAAATGGGAGCCTCGCCGGTACCCAGCTTTTCACCATTAAACAACATCGGAGCCTTATCTTTCTCTCCTTCACCAATCACGATGATACCGTCCATCTCGATGGAATTCAGCATCAGACGCATGGCGTCCACAGCAGCTTGATCCGCGAGGATCTTGTCTCCGCGGCCCATATGTCTGCCGGCTGCCAGGGCAGCCGCTTCTGTTACTCTTACCAGATCAAGAGCCAGGTTTTTAGTCGGTGGGGTATTGATCATGGAATCCTCTATTAGAAAAATGGGAAAGATTTACCGAATTAGAAGGATCAGGTAATAACCAATGATGGCGGCTAATAAAGAAGAATCGATGCGGTCAAAAAAGCCGCCGTGGCCGGGTAATAAATTGCTTGAATCTTTGATATTAAATTGACGTTTTATCATGCTTTCGCCAAAATCGCCAAGCGGAGCCGCAACTGATATGACCAGCCCAAGTATTAATCCATGGATGGGAAGCACCGGTGTGCAGGCGATATGCCACAAAGCAGCCAGACCCCAACCCCCCAGGCCGCAGACAATGATGCCGCCAATATAACCTTCCCATGATTTCTTGGGGCTGACCACAGGCAGCATCTTATGCTTTCCAAACGGCCGGCCGAAAATATAAGCGCCGGAATCTGCCAGCGAAATGATCGGAAAGACCAGCATGGTCCAATATAGGCCTTGTTCGAGAAAACGGACTGAAATGGCATAACTGCCCAGAAAACCCAGGTAGAGGGCCCCAAAGACTGTCAGCGCCAGGTTGGAAGCAGCTTTGTCATTGCCTCGCTGTTGCTGCAAGACGTGCATAAACAACGAAATTAACAGTAAACCGCCTATCCAAATTTCAAAATACTTCAGACCCCATAAATAACGCATAATGACAGCGCTGGTTGAAAAGACGAGTAAAACGGTCAGAGAGGGAGCGTAATCACCCTTGTGGAAGATACGCCAGAACTCCCAGGCGGCTACTCCCAACACAAGGGTAACGAATACCACAAATGCTATGCCCCCTTGAATGGCAAAAAAAGCGGTTATGGGTACAAAAATATCCGCAACGAGCAGCCGTGTGCGAAAAGTTTTATCAGTTGAAACGGGAGGTGATTTAGCGCTTGCCAAACCGTCTTTTACGCTGTCCATATGCGTCAATCGCCTTTTGAAATTCTTCTTTGTTAAAATCAGGCCACAACGTGGCTGTGGCATACCATTCTGAATAGGCAGATTGCCAGATCAAGAAATTGCTAAGACGCATCTCACCCGAAGTACGGATAATCAGATCAGGGTCGGGAGAGCATTGTGTATACATGTGTTGACTGACCAATTCTTCAGTTACCTGTTCAACAGTGGTTCCCTCTCGTACGATTTCCTGGATGGCGTGAACGATCTCGTCGCGGCCACCGTAGTTCCAGGCGACATTCAGGATCAACCTGTCGTTCTTTTGGGTTAATTGAACGGCATGTTCCACTTTGGAGCGTACACGCTTGGGCATAGCTTCCAACCGACCAATATGACAGATTCTTACACCTTCAGTGTTTAATTCATTTAATTCGCGGTCAATTACCGTTTCAAGAATGGTCATCAACCCATTAACTTCTTCCTTCGGCCTTCCCCAGTTTTCAGTCGAAAAAGCGTAAATGGTTAAATGCTTTACACCAAATTCAACACTGGTTTTAATTATTTGCCTGAGGTTTTCAGTCCCTGCTTTGTGACCTTCGAAACGGGCTAAACCGCGTGATTCAGCCCAGCGGCCGTTGCCATCCATTATGATGGCAACATGCTCAGGGATTTTGTTTTGAGTTTCGCTCATGAGGTTTTCATGGAGTTAAACTTCCATGATCTCTTTTTCTTTTTTGTTGCCGATCGCATCAACTTCAGAGATCATGTGGTCGGTTAATTTTTGAATTTCTTCTTCACCTAATTTTAAATCGTCCTCAGAGATCATTTTTTCTTTTTCGAATTCTTTTAGGTCTTTAATGATGTCGCGGCGAACATTACGGATGGCCACACGTGCTTCTTCAAGCCGGCCGTGAACTACTTTTACCAGGTCCCGGCGGCGGTCTTCGGTTAGCGGGGGCAGGTTTAGGCGAATGGCTTTGCCGTCGTTATTGGGTGTCAACCCTAAATCAGAAGCCAAAATGGACTTCTCAATCGTTTTTAGAGAGGTCGGGTCAAAGGGTTTAATCATAATTGCACGTGCTTCAGGAATCGAAATGGAAGCCAATTGCATGAGGGGAGTCGGCATCCCATAGTAATCGATGGGGAGTTTCTCTACCAACGCCGGGGTGGCGCGTCCAGTACGAATGCCGGTTAAATCTTCTTCAAGCGAATTAAGCGCGCCCTTCATGTGATGTTCGGCATCTTTTACGGTCTCTTTGATCATTGGATCCTCCAAAAAGAAGAATGTCGATTTGTTTTAAAGCTGAACAGATTAAGGATACCTTAAAAAGCCAAAAAAATCCATCACATGGATGGGAATAGCAGAAAAAGGGGAAGACATAAATTGAGTGCTTGACAATTGAGAACTAAAGTTCTATAATAAATATAGAACAAAATACCTAAAACAACTGGCGCATAACTTGCATATTAAGGAGTAGAGACTAATGGAGACAGACATGAATACTGGCATGCTTTGGTTTGATAACGATCCCAAGATTGATTTTTATGTTAAAATTATGCGCGCTGCTGACTATTATCAAAAAAAATACGGACAAATCCCCGATGTTTGTTTTGTGCATCCCAGTATGCAAACAGAAGCACCTTCCAAATCTATTGGTGTGGATGTTCAAGTCAATCAAATGATTCTACCCAACCATTTCTGGTTGGGTGTTAAACAGGCATCATTGTCTGCCTGAGCAATAATACTATTAGGGTCTGAAGCATAGCTTCAGGCCTTTTTTTTCTTAAATATTTTTTTCTTCATCCATTTAAGGAATTGGCGTAAGTGTCTGAAAGGGCGGTTTGAGAACCGGTTCATAAAATGTGTGGCAGCCTTTTCGAGACTGACTTTTTCTTTGGATTCCTCTGCTAAATACCAACGGTGTTCAATAATCCACAAATAGAGATCGGTTTCCGTCCGTTGTGGGAACTCATTAAGTATTTTGTGTTTTCGAATGATCCTGACCAACGGCATATACACTTCTTTGTACCATCCTAAAGCAGCTTCTTCATCCGTGATCGGACGATCCAGTTTCTCACCCATGTACCAGCGGTGAACACTGATGTGCTGAAGCAGGCGGTCATACTGCCCGGGGATCGAGAAGCGGCAATCCGCGCCGGGGATGACCAGATCCAGTTTGGAACGTGTCAGAAAGACTGCATATTCATGGGCCATCACAAGATCTTGAATGCTTGTGTTTTCGTCCAGGATGCCGCGCACATCAATTTCGATAACATAGGCATCCATATAAGCCTGACCTCGTTCACGTGCGACTGAGACACGATGATGACCATCTCTCACGAAATATACATCGCTCACCTTGTAGACGTCTATTGGAGGTAAAATGATGTCTTTAAAATAGGCTGAATTGACGCTTTCCCAGCGGGCGCGGGTGTTTGTTTGGGTGGGCAAAAAAGCACGGTCAAAATCATGATAACGATTCACAGTGCCAATGATTTTGCTGGTCTCAATCTCTTTGACCCCTAGAGAGTGTTCTCCGCGCAAGGGGATGTGCTGCATGACTTCATCAAAAGGCAGCAAACGATTATTAGTGTTGCGAATGAGACTAAAGATTGACCGCCAAAAGCCTCTGCGGTAAGCACGAGAAAAGTCATTTTTGGATTGAAAATATGGACTTTCCACATAAGATGAATATTTTTTAAACATAGTAAACCTCAAAAATTACTTATGCCAGGAACGTTTTTTTGGTGTATCAATGACCAATACTCGATAACCATAAGTGTTGACAACTTTTGTTTTTTCTACACATGTCATCATCACAGTATCTTGTCTGTAAACATGGATGTGGCCGTGAAGATGCAGGTTGGGTTGAAACACTTTGATCAACCAATTAAATGCCTTTATCCCCTGGTGCGGCCTGTCATCCATGTCGTGAACGTGAAATGGTGGGGCATGGGTGACGAAAACATCCAGGTAGCGGCCAAACCTGGCTTTGTTGATCAATAAACCGGGCACTAATTGGAACACTTTCATCCAGTATTCTGATTGGGTATATTGGTAGGGTCCGCGGTTGTAGCGCACGCTGCCTTCAAGACCGGCCATCAGCAGCCCGGTGTCGTCTTCATGTACCTTTTGGTGCAGATCATACGCCCCCCACGGTGAAGTTCGGAAGGCCCCAGATTCAGAGTATTCAACTTTGCTGGCGTGGTTTCCACGGACGTAATACATGGGCACATTCAACATGCCAATGATGTATTCAAGGTAGAAATACGGCAGGTCGCCGCATGAAATCACCAGGTCGATATCTGGAAATTTTTCGACGATCATCGGGCTGTAGATAAAACCAATTTCTGCGTCGCTGACTGCCAGAATCTTCATCGCTTTAAACCCTTAATTAACAGGCAGTTCAACCAATGCAGTCACTGAAGCCACTGCATAGGTGCGTGTATGAGATATCGAAAGCGACCATGCGCTCCATCCCGATTGTGAAGCTATTTCAGCAGCATTGGTGTGGAGGATCAATTCTGGTTTACCGTTTGCATCATTGAGGATTTCCAAATCTTGCCAACTTACTCTGCCAATGCCGCAGCCCAGGGCTTTTGCGGCGGCTTCTTTGGCGGCAAACAAACCAGCCAGGTGCTGCATGGATTGGTCAGGATCGTTCAATTCTTGCGGAGTGAAAACCCGGCGAAAAAAACGCTCCTTGATCTGAGGATTTAAATTTTGAAAACGATCCACTTCTACCAGGTCTACACCCGTGGCAATGGAGTTCATTTCTTCTTGCCCTTGCCCGGCCCTGCAGATGCAATCACCAAACGTTCAGGATCGATATATTTCTGTGCTGCCTTGAGAATTTGGTCAGTGGTTACTTCTCTCACCAAATCTGGATATCGTTGGAAATAATCCAACCCCAGACTAAAGCGTTCAAGGTTGAGGATTGAATTAGCCACGCCTGAATTGGATTCAAGCGATAGTGGCAGCCTGCCGACGTAATTTGCCTGGCTGTCATCCAACTCGGATTGCAGCACGGGTTCGTTCCTGAATTTTTCAAGTTCCTGGATGATGAGCTTAATGGCTTTATCGGTGTTGGCAGGGTTCACTCCAGCAGCGACCTCCCATGATCCGCCTTCTATCCATGAGTTGACACTGGTTGAAGCATAATATGCCAGACCGGCTTTTTCACGTACCACATCACCGATTCTGCCCATCATTCCGAACTGTCCGAGTATGTTATTGCCAAGCGAAGATGCAAGGTATTCTGGTGCGCTTCGTTTTGGGCCCAGGGTTCCCATGGCGATGTCTGTCTGGCTTTTGCCTGAAAGTGAAATATGTTCTCGCAAGGTTTTTTGCGGTGGATTGATGGCAGGGAAGGGTTTTACTGAAACTAAACCAGGATTTTTCCAATCACCAAGTTCATTCTCAAATAACGAGAAAACATCTTCAGGTTTCACAGCGCCGACCACCACAACCACCATGTTGTCAGGTCCGAAATGTGTTGCATGAAAGTCCACCAGGTCTTGCCTTGAAATGACAGAGATGGTTTCGGTATATCCGTCTTCAGGAAACCCATATGGATGGCCAGGGAAAAGCAGGCTGTCAAAGGCAAGTGAAGCTCTATCAGAAGTATCCTGGGCACGGATCGCAAGGCCGGTCAGCAGTTGTTTCTTGAGCCGGTCAAAATACTGCTCAGGAAAGATCGGGTTCAAGAGGCTGTCTGCCAGGGTTCTGACCAACATGGGCAGGTCTTCAGCAAGTGCCCGGCCGCCGACACTGGTATTGTGAACGCTGGCACCAAAACCAAGGCTCGCACCGGCGGATTCAAGCCGTTCGAAAATGGTCTGGAAGTCTGCATTTTTTGTACCACGCATCAACGACATGGATGTGAAGTGAGCAAGCCCCAGTTTCTCGCGTGGATCGAAGTGACTGCCCGCACCCAACATTCCTGAAACAACAACAGATGAACTGTTGAAATTGCTGCGTACAAGCAGCGTGATGCCGTTGGAAAGCACCTTGCGCTGAATATCATGAGGTCCCGGGATTGAGGTGTTTTTTATGATGGCGCTCATGATGGAGTCTCCTCGGGGCGGTAAATGCCAAGCACTCTTCTTTGCGGTGATAAGTATTCTCTTGCTTTAGAAAGCAGCTTTTCAGCCGTCACCTGCTCAAGGTTTTTGACATATTCAAGGAACCATGAATAATGGCTGAACATTTCAGAATAACCCAACCAGAAACCCTGGTTGGTTATATTTTCGCTGCCATAAACGAACATGGCGCGGGCTTGCTTGACGGCTCTGTCAATCTCGGCTTGTGACACCGGGCTGTCCAAAAGGCGGGCGATCTCATCATCCAGTTTTTGCAGCACGTTTTCGGGGCTGCTGTCTGGACGTACAGTGATCGTAATGCCATAAAGGTAAGGGTCAAGAGTCGCTTGCAGCGATCCGTTTACACTGACAGCAAATTCTTTTTCAACCAGTGCACGGTAAAGTCGGCTTGTCTTGTTGGATATTCCACCGCCGCCAAACATATTAAGCCCTGAAGGGCCGGTAAAGAGACTGTCTAGTACTGTAAAGATAAAGAAATCTTCTTCAGAGGCTGCAGGTGCGCGCCAGGTCATTTCGATGTAGGTAGTTTCACCCGGACCAGTGACTTCAATCAGTTCTTCTTTTTGCAGAGCCGGTTCACGCAAATCACCGGTAAGCGGCACTTCTTGAGCCGTGATGGGTTCATAACGCTGGCGGATTTTCTCAAACATCTCATCAGTTTTAAAATCCCCGGCCATGGCCACAACCGCGTTGGCAGGGTTATAGTAAGTGCGATAATGATGATAGAGGTCATCTCTTGTGATGGCGCGTAAATCTTCAATGCTGCCGATGACTTCGTTTCGATAAGGGTGAGTTTTGAAGGCAGCCAACTGCATGGCTTCTTCAAGTTTAAACAGCGGGTCATTTTCACTGCCCTCGCGTTCAGAAATGATCACCGTACGTTCAGATGCCACTTCTTCAGGTTCGAATACGCTGTTGACCATGCGATCCGCTTCAAGGTTGAGAGAAAGATCAATCTTGTCAGCCGGCATGGTCTCAAAGAAGGTCGTCCAATCCAGATGGGTGAACGCGTTCCACAATCCGCCGTCGCGAGAAATCGCGCGATCCAACACACCCGCCGGAAAGGTAGGAGTGCCTTTAAATTGCATATGTTCCACCCAATGCGAAATGCCGGTTTTTCCGGCTGTCTCATACCGTGAACCCACCCGATACCATACCCAGTGACTGATAATGGGAGAGGTATGTATTTCTTTCAGCAGTATCTTTAATCCATTTTTCAAGTTAAAACTTACGATTTGATCGGTCATTCAACCTCTAATCAACTGTATAATTATTCGTTAAATATAGCATAAGCCAATCACTAAGGGTAGGTAACCACCATTAAAGGGTTTACATAGCCGATTCATAGAAATGAGATGAAACATGAGTAATCAAGCTGATCGTCAAATTGCCATTATTGGTGCCGGGCCTGCCGGGCTTTATGCTGCGCAAAAACTATCTGCCCAGGGTTACGGTGTTGCTGTTTTTAACCGGGATATAAAACCGGGCGGATTGGTGGAATATGGCATCTTTTTGGATAAACATAAGATCAAAAACGGTTTTCGCGCTCAATTTCGACAGATCCTTGACCACGAAAACATCAGCTATTTTGGCAATGTCACCATCGGCAAGAATGGAAAGATCCGCATTGAAGATCTGCTGCGATGGGGTTTCTCGGCGGTTTTGGTGACATGCGGAGCGCAGGGTACCAAGTTTATCAATCTGCCAGGTGAAACCCTCAAGGGTGTCTACCATGCCAAAGATTTGGTCTACCATTACAATCAACTGCCGCCATTCAGCGGATATCACTTCGAAATTGGTAAGAAAGTGATGATAGTAGGAGGCGGCAATGTCATGACAGATATTGCCCATTATCTGCTCAAGTATCGCGATGCCGAAGAGATTATCGTGGTTATCCGACGTGGACCCGATGAAGTTAAATTTGATCAAAAAGAAATGCTGCCCATTATCAGCAACCTTGATCTGGATGATTTTAAAACAGAAATGAAACGAGTTTCACCTGCCATGCTAGCCATCGGGCAAGACCCTGAAGCAGCGGAACATTGGATTCTGGCTGGTTTAGAGAAGGCTTGTGCAAAAGAACACAATGGTAGAATATTGCTGCGTTTTATGCAATCGCCGAAAGAAATCTTGGCTGATTCGAAAGGTTCTGTAGTCGGGGTAAAATTGGAACAAAACGCCCTCCAGCGAATTGAAGAGACGGTTATCGCCAGAGGAACCGCTGAATTCTCTCAATTGGACGTGGATACAGTGATCTTCGCCATTGGAGATAGTGTAAATGACGATCTTGAATTGCCCATGCGCCAGGATGAAATAGCAAAAGCCTCACATCCACGGTACATGGTGGAGGGCATCACCTTTGAGGTTGGCAATCCGTTAACTGGAGACCCCCTGCCGGGCATCTTTTATGCCGGCTGGTCTCGGAACCCAAGTACCGGGTTGGCAGGTATCGCCCGACGGGACGGCGTCTTTGCTGCCAGCGCCATAGCAGAGTTTCTATCTTCAACAGATAAAAATAGCTCAATTTCTGCTGATGATCTTTATCGGCATCTGGATGAGTTGCAAGTTTATTATGTGACAAATGAAAAATTGAAACAGCTCGAATCAAAAGAACAAGCCCAGGCAGAAAAACTGGGAATTGAGGAATATAAATATTCCACCGATGAAGAGATGCTCAAAGCATTGGGGTTGGCGCTCAAACCCTAACGGAGGGGTTTACTTTTTTGCAGATTGTCTGAAGGGGAACATCATTACAAAGCCAATGGCGATGATGGCCAGACCTATTTCCATGCCGCGTGCCTGCCAGACCCCAAACAAGGGCACTCCGGGCAGGGGATGTGAACCGATCCCGAAGATATCAGCCATACCTGAAAAAACTGCTACCACGTAACCTGTACTGACGAATCTTAAACCGATATCAGCCGGGATGCTGGGCGTTTGCTTGCGCCATAAGGCATGAATGGCGACGTATCCGCCTATGCACATGATCGCCAGTCCAATTAGCATGACTGCAATTTGAACAAAACCAACCACCGGACTTCGATCCAGGAAAAACCACCCGGGTTGCGCACCAATTAAGAAAAATACAAATCCAATAAAAGCGATTGACAACGAAAAACGAACTCTAGTCCGCTGCAACGGAGGCAGGGGAATTTCAATATTAATTTCCATTTGTCGTGCAGATTGGGTGGATTTTGCTTTTGGACTAGTCATTACGTCAGGATTAACTCCATTAGTTTTTCAGTCTTAATGTTTCAGCCCGGATGCTTACGAGTATATCTCATTTTCATAAAATTAGTTTGAATATATTATTCAAGTGTAAAGATTAAAAAAGCCTTGCGGCTAATCAAAATCTTTTGCATTTTTTTATAAAGGAGAATCAAACTGGTTACTTATTGTATCAAATATCACAAGAATTTATTAAAAAGATACTGGAAATAAAAAGCGCGCCCATTCGGGCGCGCTCCGTCAACATTTTCGAGATTATTCTTCGGATTTGTCTTCTGCCAAGTCTTCAGCTTTTGGTTCTTCAGCCTTGGGTTCTTCAACCTTGGGTTCTTCAACCTTGGGTTCTTCAACCTTGGGTTCTTCAGCCTTGGGTTCTTCGGCTTTAGGTTCTTCGGCTTTAGGTTCTTTCTTTGCTTTTGGTTTCGGTTCAGGTTTGGTTTCTATCTTGGCAGCTTCGTCACCATCAGTGGTGAGAATGCCTTCAAGGCTTTCCCAGTCCATGTCAGCGTAGGCCATTGAATCAACACGGCGCAGGCTCAAACCGATGCGGTGATTGTCATTGTCAATCTTGATGATGCGAAGCGTGCAAGAATCGCCCTCTTTCAAGACTTCCTTCGGATGTTCAATGCGTTTTTCGCTGATCTCGGAGATGTGGATCAAACCTTCGATATCATCAGAGAGTCTGGCAAAAGCACCAAACTTGGTCAGGCGGGTGATGGTACCTTCAATAAGTTGACCAACCTGGAATTCAGCAGCTTTTTGATCCCACGGATCAGAAAGTAATTGGCGGATGGAGAGACCAATACGTTTCTTTTCGCGGTCGATACTGATAACTTTAACCTTGACTTCCTGTCCGACTTTGAGAACTTCATTGGGATGAGTGATGCGGTCCCATGATATTTCGGAAAGATGAACCAGGCCATCGGCGCCGTTGACGTTTACGAACACGCCAAATTCAGCCAAACTGGTGACGCGGCCAACCACGATCTGACCTTCTTTGAGTTCGTCAATCACACGTTCTTTAAGTGAATCGCGGGTTTCGCTGCTGGCCTGACGCTCAGAGAGGATTAGACGACGGCGTTCGCGGTCAACTTCAATCACGCAAACATCAATTTCCTGGCCAATCATTCGGCTCCAGCGCTGCTCGGGGGTATCCCCGGTCATACCGGCGCGGCGGGTAAAACTAATTTGGGAGGCAGGAACAAATCCGCGCAGGCCGCCAACCGGGACGATCAAACCGCCCTTGTTGTAACCAATCACGGAACTGTGATAGGAATCCTTCTTGGAGACCATGGTTTCAACAATCTGCCAGCCTTCTTCTTCGCGCGCGCGCATATAAGAAAGCACCAGGTTGCCATTAGAGTCCTCTGGATTCACCACGAATACAGGAATTTCCTGACCTAATTTCAGGTTGGCTAATTCATCAGTCGGGATGAGCTCATATTCCTTACCACTGATAATACCCTCAGATTTGGTTCCGACGCTTACTAATATTTGTCCGGGGGTCATGCTGGCGATAAAGCCTTGACGGATTTCGCCTTGAGTGGGGAAATCAATGGCTAATCCTTCTGCTTCGAGCAGAGAAGCCATATTGTTTTCCTCTGAATTGGTCTCGGGATTTACCCCATTCTCGAGTTGGGCATCATTTGTGTCCATACGATCTTTGTACTCCGCTGGATGAGATTAGCCCTTTAAAACTTATATATACTGACAATTAAAAAAAACATTGCCATGGGCTTGTATAGATTTTTTATTATACATCATTAATCATAGAATTACTTACTATTTAGTAAACTTAGTTTGCGTCATATTAATGTCTCTTTCTTTTCTTTTTCGATTCTGAGGGTTGCACATCAATCACGGGTGCGTTTTTACCAGAAGACTGAGGTGCGGATTTGTCAATTGTTGTGCTGGCCCGCTTGGGTTGGAATCGGAACATGCGACTGATCACTCCAGCGCGGATGTCGCTGAGCAGGTTTTTGAACATTTCTGCAGCCTGGCTCTTGTATTGCACCAGCGGGTCGCGCTGGGCGTATGCTTCAAGCCCGATTGAAACGCGCAGGGCATCCACGCGGGTAAGGTACTCCACCCATAGCTCTGAGATCACGCTCACCAGAATATGGCGGTAAATATCATTTTGAATCCGTTTGCCAAGGGTGACAGTTAAAAGTTCACGTGTTTCGTCATCCAATTCATCTGGTTGTTTTGGCTCGATTTCAGCGAACTTTTCTTCGCCAAGTTCTTCGGTCAGTGATGCCTTAATTTTGCCATCCAATTGCATCAAAGGTACACCTGCCAACCTGAAGCGATCATATTCCATCTTACCCCAGGCAACTTCAAGTCGTTCGCGGGTTTGTTCAAGATGATCGAGTATTTGGTTGGTGATTTCAGGAACCGGGGTGTCTTGCACCATGCGTGCCACCAAAAAGGTGTAGTTAATTAAGTTCACCTTGCGCATAACGCGTTGATGGGTGCGAGGATCAATTCCCATCTTATTGCCGGTGCCCATCCACATCAAAAAGTCAGATAGCCGATATTCTTCATCAATATTGGGGATCATCTTGGTGAAAGCAGAGTCAAGATTTTGACTGATTTGTCCTGATGGAGCGAGCAGGTTTTCATTGCGTCTTTCAAGCAGGCTGCTAACGGCTTGCATGATGCCGTTTGAGATTTCAAACCATTCCAGGTCCATGAGTTGGTTAGGTTTCAACTCCAGGCTGTCATCCACACGGCGTTCGATGGCGCCGAGGGTGCGGGTGATCGCCAGCAGTTTGAGAGTGTTGTTAACCTGGGTTGCAATGGCTGCTTTTACTTCTTCGTCACCAGAAGGAAGTTGTCGCAGCAGGTCGTTGGAAAGTCGCAGCGGAGTGTGCAAAAGGTTGGAGATTTCATCCAAAATTTCCTGCGGACGGCGCGGCATAGCGCCCTCTTCGTCATTGCCAGAATCCAATCCGTCGAAGTAGTTATCCAATGTTTCAAGACGTTCGGCTTTGATCTGGTCAATACTCATATCCGTTTTGTCAAGCAGCACTTGTGCGGTTTTTAAGATATGTTCTTTTTCTGTCTCCAGACCGTCGCCGGCGATTTTTAGAAGCACATCTTTGATTTTTTCTTCATCATTCAGGTCTTGTAGCTGACCCAGGGCTTCTTCGATAATCAAATGCAGACCAAAAGAAGGAGCCTTGATGCCTTCCTGTTCAAATGACATGGAAGGCTGCACTTCCTCAAGGTAAGCCAACAGCTTCCAGGGGCCTTCTTCGTCCTTGAGGGATTTTGGAATACGCTCTTGAAGTTCGACACGCAGCAATTCAATCACATCATCGTGCAGATCTGTTTTTTCAAAGGTGCGGTTGCGTTCGCCGTAGATGCGGTTGCGCTGCGCGTTGAGCACATCGTCATATTCCAGCAAATGCTTGCGGATGTCAAAGTTGTTGCCTTCAACACGTTCCTGGGCTTGTTCTACCATCCTGCCCAATATGCCGCTTTCAATTGGCAGACTCTGATCAACCTTGAGCCTACCCATTAGAGATTCCATTTGAACGCCTCCAAAGAGGCGCATTAATTCGTCTTCAAGCGATAAATAGAAACGCGAAGAACCGGGGTCGCCCTGGCGGGCGGCGCGTCCGCGCAACTGATTGTCGATACGGCGGGCTTCATGACGCTCTGAACCGATGACGTGCAGACCGCCAAGCTCGCGCACTTTTTCCATATCATCAAAATAATTGATGAATACCTTGACGGAATCTTCGTAGATGCCAATCTGTTCTGCATCAAAACCGCGCAAGTGATTAAGCCTGACCTGGTTGGTGAGCTCCCAGGGTTCATCAACCCCGTTTTTCTCCAACACGCGGATGACGTCAGCCAGGATCTCTTCAGATAAATCGCCGCCCAGTTTAATATCCACACCACGACCGGCCATATTGGTGGCAATGGTTACAGAACCATACGCACCGGCTTTGGCAATGATCTGCGACTCTTCATCGTGTTTACGGGCATTCAATACTTTATGTGGAACACCAGCCTGAAGGACCGTCCGCAGACGGTCAGCATGCGTTGCAACCAGATCCAAAACATCCAGCAGCCGTTTCAAGTTTTCAGGGTCTTCAGGATTGGTTGAGACCAAACCTGCCTGCCGGGCAATGGGGCGTAATTCTGCAATATTCAATTCATCCAGGGGACGGTTGAGAAATTGAAGTTCTGCAATCTCAAGTTCCGGTGATTTGTCGTTTTTCTCAATCCACGCGTCACGGATGATCAAGGTTTGGGCCAAGCGGCGTAAGCTGTCTGCACTTAACCGGGTTGAAAGTCGGTCTGAATGTTCCACCGAGGTGGTACCCACCAACTGCGGACGGCCGAGCACAAAATAATGCACCACTTCGCGAATGATGGCTCGGATTTTGCCTTCTTCGCTGCGGTAGACCATGTCTGGAAAATCCTGTCGCTTCCAGAAAACCGGTTTCTTCTCAGCATCATCCCGTTTGGCGTAGTATTGAACGCTGTAACCCTTGGCATCTTTTTTATCAATGATAGTCAGGGGTGAGTTTTGTTTGGAGGCTACGTATTCCAGGTTCATCGGGATGGGCAGCACATCGAGTTTGTAAATCTTGTGAAACTCTTCTGCTTCAGTTAACGCCGTACCGGTCATGCCCGATAACTTCTCATACATGCGGAAGTAGTTCTGGATGGTGATGGTGGCATAGGTGACATTTTCTGGTTCTATGTGGGCGCCTTCCTTGGCTTCCACAGCCTGATGCAAGCCTTCAGACCAACGCCTTCCGGGCATCAGGCGGCCGGTGAATTCATCCACGATGACCACTTTGCCGCCCTGAACGATGTAATCTTTATTTTTTCGGAAGAGGTGCTGAGCACGCAAAGCTTGCTCTAGAAAACCTAGCCAGCGGGCTTGTTCGGGGGTGATATCTTCAGGCCGGTCAGGGTCGCGCAGTGTTTCGCCCAGGATTTCTTCCACGTGGGCTTCACCGATCTCGGTAAGGCTCACCTGGCGGTCTTTTTCATTGACCTCATAATCTTCGGGGTTTAAAGCGCGCACCACCTGAGACATTTTTACATAACCTTCGGTGTCATCAGAGGCTGGGCCAGAAATAATGAGCGGGGTACGGGCTTCATCAATGAGGATGTTATCAACCTCATCCACGATGGTGAAGTAATGTCCGCGCTGCACGCGTTCAGCCAGGCTCATGGTGAGATTGTCACGCAGATAGTCAAAACCAAATTCACTGTTGGTGCCGTAGACGATATCCGCTTTGTAGGCTTCAGCACGGTCAACCAGGTTGAGTTGGTGCAGGTCTTCGCGTGCATTTTCTTTACTGAGGTCTATGAGGAAGGCTTTTTTGCCGTTCTCGGTGCGGGTTGCCATTTGCAAGACACCCACACTCAAGCCAAGAAATTGATAGATCGGAGCCATCCAGCGGGCATCACGGCGGGAAAGGTAATCGTTAACGGTCACCACGTGGACGCCGCGGCCGGTTATTGCGTTGAGGTAAACAGGCAGCGTACCCACCAGGGTCTTGCCTTCACCGGTGCGCATTTCAGCGATCCTGCCCTTGTGCAGGGTCATGCCGCCGATCATTTGGATGTCGTAATGGCGCAAGCCGATGGTGCGTTTGCCGGCCTCGCGGACGACTGCGAAAGCTTCAGGTAAAAGATCGTCGAGAGTTTCTCCATCTTCAAGACGCGCTTTAAATTCATCCGTTTTAGCCTTTAGCTGCTCATCACTAAGCGCTTCAAAGGCAGCTTCATAAGAATTGATAATATCAACGATTTCGGATAATTTCTCAATCTCGCGTTTGTGTGGGTCACCCCCAAAAACACCAGCAATTTTCTTTAAAACCATAGTCACCTCTTTTGTCAAAAGGTGATTATAGCATAGCGTGTATATGACTTTTATTAATTATCTTGGCATTGATCCGATCAGTTGATTCATCCAATCAAGTGCGGTTGCCCCCACTGCTGCTCCTAAAATTAAGCCAATAATGCTCATAACGCATGATAGAGCAATACCGATTAATAAGCTGGCTACAAAATTATGTCCCCACACTGCAAAGGCTCTTGTCAAAAAATTGGGAGACAACATCTTAATGTTAGGGGTTCCAGATGCTTGACGGGTGGCGGCTTGCATTTCAAGCTGTTGAACTCTGGCGACCAAATTGGCGATATCCTGATCTGTATACATAAATCCTCCTGAATATGATAGCGATAGTACCATTATCCATTCAGGAGGAATGAAATACAACTTAATATTTTGTTTTTTTACATGTGGATGGCTCGCCCCAGTGCGCTTTCGGCTGCTTCCATCAGTGCTTCACTTAGGGTGGGGTGGGCGTGGATATTGCGCGCAATATCTTCCACGGTCATGCCGTTGAGCTGCGCCAGGGTTAATTCAGGCAGCAATTCGGATACTTCCGGGCCGATCATGTGGGCACCCAAGATTGTGTCGTCCGTTCCGTCCATAACGATCTTCACGAACCCGGCATAATCGCCCAGGCCTAACGCCTTGCCCAATGCCTGGAAAGGAAACTTACCAACCTTGACCGATTCAAATCGTTCACGAGCTTGTGCTTCAGTGAGGCCAAAAGATGCAACCTGCGGAAAACAGTAGGTTGCCCGGGGAACATAAACATAGTTTATGGGTTCAATTTCTTCAAGCGCGATTGCTTCGGCACAAATGATGCCTTGTCTTGAAGCGACATGCGCGAGAAGCAGTTCGCCGGTCACATCGCCGATTGCCCATACATGCTCCACACTGGTAGACATGTCATCTTCAACAACAATGAACTTGCGTTCAGTCAGCTCAACGCCCAGTTCTTCAAGTCCGAGATCTGCTGTATTGGGTTTAAACCCGGTGGCTACCAACGCTTGTTCGGCTTCCAAAACCTGGATGCCGCCTTCGCCTTCAACGGTCACTTTTACACCATTTGCGATTGTCTCTACGGATTTCACCCGCGTATTTACATGGATGCCAATGCCGCGTTTGCTGAAAGCCTTCGCCAGTTCTGCACTGACTTCTACATCTTCCAGCGGGGCGATATTGGGGAGCATTTCAACCATGGTGACCTGGCTGCCATAGGCGTTCCAAAGAGTGGCGAATTCCAAACCTATGGCGCCGGCCCCGATGATGATCACCGTGGCGGGCAGTTTTTCTTGCAGAATGGCTTGTTGGTAAGTGAGCACTTTTTCGCCGTCAACAACCACTCCCGGTATGCTGGATGGGTGCGATCCGGTAGCCACGATGATATCTTTAGCTTCCAGTTCGCGGATGGTACCTTCTGTTTCATTTACGATCACCTTTCCAGAGGGGGCAATTTTTGCTGTACCCATGATGACGGTGATATTATTTTTTTTCATCAAGAAACCGATTCCGCGGGTCAGGCGGTCAGAGACCTGGCGGCTGCGTTTGACTGCGGCTGCGTAATCAAGCTGAAGGTTTTCGAAGGAGAAGCCGAATTCCTTACCGCGTTCGCGCAGGGTATGAGCGACCTCGGCATTTTTGAGCAATGATTTGGAGGGTATGCAGCCCACGTTCAGACAAACTCCTCCCAACCATTGTTTGTCTACAATGGCCACTTTCATACCTAACTGTGCACTGCGAATGGCGGCTACATAACCACCCGGTCCGGCTCCAATAACGACGACATCAAATTCTTCCATGAATTCCTCCACCTCTTGATTCAACTTTCATTTTGATTATATTGTAAAAATGGCTAAAATATTGACAGTGCATTTTTATTAAAGGACGCAGCGATGAGAGAACCGACCATTCATGAAGTTACCATTACAGGCGGGTTTTGGGATGACAAGCAGAAACTTAATGCTGATCACGCGATTTTCTACCAGTGGCAAAAGCTTGAGACCACACGTTGTATCGATAATTTTCGTATTGCGGCAGGACTAAAAACCGGTTTCAGAGAAGGTTTTTTCTTCTCCGATTCTGACGCTTTCAAATGGTTGGATGCAGCATCACGAATAATGTTTCATTATCCAAACCCGGAATTGATAAAACTCGTAAATGACTTCATTGACCTGATCACCAAAGCGCAGCAGCCTGATGGTTACATTTACACTTACAACCAGGTACACTTTCCAAATCAACGCTGGGTTGATTTACAGGTGGAGCACGAGTTCTACTGCCTGGGGCATCTCATTGAAGCGGCTGTTTCACATTTTGAAGCTACATCAGAAACAAAATTACTTTCCATCGCCCAAAAAGCGGCTGACCTTTTAGTCAAAGATTTTGCCGATTCGACCCCCGAATTTACAGACGGACACGAAGAAATTGAAATAGCTTTGATCAAATTGTGGAAGGCGACTGACCGCATAGAATATCTGGCCCTGGCAAAAGCCTTTCTCGAACGACGTGGAACCATCAAGTTCTTCCCTTATAAAATGTTCAATCAGGTGATGGATTCCAATCGGCGCATGAATATAGTGGCACAAGCACGTAAAGCCTGGCTGCGAGAGCATCCAGATCACAATACCTTCAAACTCCCGGAGCGTAACAAAAATGTAGTCCCGTTCTGGGCAGGTCCAAGATTTGCTTTGAGCGCTTTAAGCGGCAAATACAACCAACAGCACAAACCCATTGCAGATCAAAAAAAGGCAGAAGGGCATTCGGTTCGGTTTTGTTATCTGAAAACAGCAGAAGCCATGTTGGCACAAATCCCTGGGCAGGAAAACCGTATTAAACCCCTGCACGAAATTTGGACGCAAATGGTAACCCGGCGCATGTATGTGACCGGCGGCATCGGCTCACTGCCGCTCTCAGAGGGGTTCGGTCGCGACTATGAATTGGACCCTGAAGTGGCATATGCCGAAACCTGTGCGGCGCTTGGCAGTATGTTTTGGAGTCATGAAATGGCGAATCTCACCGGCGAAGCGCCGTTTGAAGATCTTTTTGAGTGGCAGTTATATAACGCCGCTTCAGTCGGCATCGCCCGTGATGGCTGCTCTTATTTTTACAACAACCCACTCACAAGTCATGGAATGATCCAACGTGCTGAATGGTACGACATCCCTTGCTGCCCTTCCAACTTGTCGCGGGTATGGGCTTCAATTGGCAAAAATGTGTGCAGTTTTGATCATGCTGAAATTCGCATCAACCAATATATCAACAGTGAGATAAGCATTGATTCCCGGCGGCATATTATCTTGCATATTGAGTCGGAATTGCCATGGGGCAACCGGGTAAAGCTGCGTTTCGCAATGGACGGACCAGCTTCTTATGACCTGGTCATGCGTCTGCCTGCCTGGGCTGAAGCTTGCACGGTTATGCATAATGGACGGGAGATTAATATAAATGAATCTTCCGTACTGCCTGGAGCACCTTCAGCCAATGGCCTGGATTTCTTCGCCGCTCGTTGGATGCGGCTTTCACGTAAGTTCAATCCAAATGATGACATCGAATTAATCTTTGAAATGCCCATTCGGTTGATCAAACAAGACAGGAGAATTCCGAAGTGCGGCGGCAAATTTGCCGTGACACGCGGACCTATTGTCTATTGCCTTGAGAGTCTTGATAATTCAGTGGATATCATGTCAGTCAAGGTAAACCCCGAAAGCCTGCAACCGTTTTTTGATACGAATGTGTTGAATGGCACCTGGGTCATCCGCGGTATGGATGTCAATGACGCTCCACTTGTTTTTATCCCCTACATGCTTTGGGCGAACAGAGGAATATCCAGCATGACCGTGTTTGTCTCTTGAAATTGTTTGGTTAGAATAATTTTGATCAATAAAATATTTACTATTCATCAGGAATGAATTTTTCATGAGAAAAGTTGAAATGATTGAAAAGCTAAAAAATGATCCAAATGACCGGGCTTTTGTGATGATTGCTCTTTTTATTGCAGGTTTTTTGTTGATATTTCTATTAAACAACGTTACAACTCATTTTGAACTTGGAACATGGCTTTATCGTGAAACAAGAATTTTTCCAACCTTCCCTCCTGCTGGTAATGATTTTAGAGTTGGTTATTACCGCCCAGCTTTCTATCTTATTGACACTCGTTTTTCTGCCATAGGTCCAAACGGTACTTACCCCAGCAATTATCCGCCATTGGTTGCATTGAGCAGTCTGCCTTACGCGTTATTTGACATGACTACAGCTTATGCAATTCATGTGGTACTCCTTATTGCAGCGAACCTGGCATGCCTGATCATGGCTTTGATATTCGTTAAAAAAATCATATTTCTCAAGACAGGTTTAGAAGAATTTTCAGTAAACATAATTTCTTTCATTTTGTTTTTTTTGGTTGCTTCTTATATATTCAGCAGCTATTTCTTTTTTTATAGTATTGAACGCGGGAACACGGATATTTTTGCCTTATTTTATTGTTTCTGTTCATTTTGGGTTTTAATCAAGAATCCAAATAAAATCTGGTTACAAGTAATTTTATTGTCTGTGGCAGTGCATTTTAAAATTTATCCGATCATTTTGTTCGCACTGTTATTTTTTAAACATGGTAAGAAACTTATTTTGCCTACGGTTATAGTTAATGTCATTTTTCTTTTTTGCCTTGGACCAAACATGGCTTGGGCCTTTTTGAAGTCGATGTCTTCAGGTGGAGAAGGTGTAGGTATTGGCAATGCCTGGTCAAACGTGGCTAATCACGCTTCCTATTCTTTTTCAATTGGCATTGACTCCTCAAGTGGAGAATACCTTTCCAATACCTTTTTTTTGATTTGGGCAATATCCTTTCTTGTGCCACTACTGATCTGGGGTATTACCACCATTGCCGTAATATTATCAAAATACGATGTTACTAAAGCGATTTTAATCTTTATGAGCAGCATCCCCTTAATGGGTTTATTGCCGACAGTTAGTATGGATTACAAGCTGGTAATTAACGGCGCAGCAATTATTCTATTAACAGGATTGATCACTAAATTATTTATAACGAAATTTGCCTGGTTTGATGTAATTCAAGTTTTATTGTTGATCGGTGTATTTTTGATGATGAGCCGGTCTTATGCTTTTATTCCCAACACCATGGTGTTTATCCAAAATAAATATATCTGGTTACTGTTTCTTGAAATTTTTATGGCGTTGAATATTTTCAGGTACTTAAAAAGATTCAGCGCTAATAAATCAGAATCAATCGAAATTGGGTAACCAATTGATGATGTGGATTGAACTTAGGTTATTATAAATTGTAGTATCAATACTGAAGATTGTTTTTTACCCTGGATGTGTAATTTTCATGTGTGCAAACGAAGTAAGATATCCCCAACGAAGACAGAGTAGACATGATTGATAAATTGAAAAAAGAAGAAAATACTCGGGCATTTGTGATGTTGGTCATCATCACGTCATGTTTTCTACTCGTATATTTAATAAACAATGTGTTTTCCCATTTCGAACCTGGTACCTGGCTTTATCGTGACGCAAAGCTTTTCCCAACTTATCCGCCGGCTGGTAATGATTTTAGAGTGGGTTATTACAATCCGGCTCATTACTTGATCGAAAGTCAATTTGTTGCCATTGGACCTAACGGCACGTATCCAAGTAACTATCCACCTTTGGTGGCGCTAAGTGGTCTACCCTATGCGTTTTTTAACATGACCACAGCATATGCTATCCATGTAGTCATCTTGATTCTGACAAACCTGGCTAACCTGGTGATGATCGTACTCATGGTAAAAAAGATTTTGCTGGAAAATCTTCCCCTAAGTAATTTTGCAATTAACATAATCTCAGTAATTTTATTTTTCCTGGCGTCATATTTTGTCTTTAGCAGTTATTTTTTCCTATTCAGCCTGGAAAGGGGCAACACTGACAGTATATTGATGTTTTACTGCATGTTAGCCATGTGGGTGTTAATCAAGCGGCCAAACAACATCTGGCTTCAGGTGATTCTGTTATCTGTGGCTGTTCATTTTAAAATTTATCCCATTGTGTTATTTCCCATTTTGTTATTTAAACACGGCAAGAAGCTCATCTTGCCGGCTTTGTTGGTTAACCTTGCTTTTCTTTTTTGCCTCGGGCCAAAAATGGCGTGGGAGTTCATCCGGGGAGTCACTTCAGGAGGTCAAGGTGCAGGAATTGGAAACGTTTGGGCTGGTGTGGGTAATCATGCTTCTTATTCATTTTCGATTGGCATAGACAAAACGAGCGGTCAGTTTCTTTCTGAAACCTTTTTTGTGATCTGGGGGATAACCTTTTTTATTCCGCTGTTGATTTGGGCAATAACCGCAATATCCATCGTTTTAAAGAAATATTCAACCATTAACGCCCTCCTGCTTTTTATGGTCAGTTTTCCAATAATGTGCTTATTGCCGACTTACAGCATAGATTACAGGTTGGTAATTTTTGGAATAGCTATCGTGATACTTTTTGGATTGATCATAAAACATTTTGTGCAAAAGTTTTCGTGGTTTGACCTGATTCAGGTTGTTTTGCTAGCAGGTGTGCTGCTGATGTTTAGCCGTTCAAATGTATTTATTGATGAAAACCTGGTGTTTTTTAACAATAAGTATGTCTGGATTCTGTTGTTGGAAGTGTTCATGTCTATTAATATTTTTCGCAGCCAGAAAAAATGTTACCAAACAGGAATCAAAACCGCCATTGATGATGTTCATGGATAAACGCTTTAGATTATGTTGTTGAGGTAATTATCATCAACAGTAATAAATCAAAATGACTAAACTTTGCTTCGTGCAATCCATGGAAATTGAATAATGAATTACAATTTAGCTTGAAATTCGTATCTACTATTTGTAAATAAAAAATATCTGAACTGAATTATTTTTCGGCAGATCTGGAGTTTGTATGGATAATTCCCATTCCAAAATTGCGGTGGTCATCCCCGCTTATAACGTCGAGGATACCATTGTAAAAGTGATTATGGGTATTCCAACAAATGTACACAATATCATTGTGGTGAATGATGCCAGCAAGGATGATACGGTCGCCAGGGTAAAAACCATTAAAGATCATCGGGTTACCTTGATCAATCACAAGAAGAATATGGGGGTTGGAGGCGCCCTACTCACCGGATATTCTTATGCGCTCGGCCTGGGAGCAGATATCGTAGTTAAACTGGATGGTGATGACCAGATGGACGTGAAGTTTATGCCCGGTCTGATAGAACCCATTCAAAATGGGCAGGCTGATTACACCAAAGGAAATCGTTTTTTACACCCCGTGGCTTTGAAGAAAATGCCTGTTGGCCGCAAGATAAGCAATCTTGGGCTGACTTTCCTTTCTAAAATAGCAAGCGGTTATTGGAATGTCTTTGATCCCGCCAACGGCTACACGGCAATTTCGGCATCAAAACTTGTCAATCTTGATCCCAAAAAAATTGCGCGCAGCTATTTCTTTGAGACTTCCATGCTTTGCGAGTTGCGTAAGCTGGACGCTGTCGTGATGGATATATCCATGCCGGCGATTTATCAAAACGAACGCAGCGCAGTTAAAGTCCCGCGCGAATTATTTATATTTTCGACTAACCTGATTGCCCGCATTTTTGATCGCGTCTTTTCTCGTTATTTTCTTTATGATTTTACTGCTGTGTCGTTATATATAATTATTGGCACACTGCTTTGCTTGTTTGGNNGGCACAGTTCTAATTGCTGTGCTGCCAATCATTCTTGGGTTTCAATTATTGATCCAGGCAATCTCGCTGGATATTTCCGATGTTCCCACCAGAGTTCAAACCACCAGAATGACCACTGATGATTTACTGAGTGGATATATTCAAGACCTTGTTGCACATGGCCAGGTGGATATCAGTTAGTCTGAATTCAATTCAACCGACACTATTTTAGAATAGTCGAAAAATCATCTGCACAAATATATTTGAAAACCAGATCGTTTTCAGTTTCTTTGCCGTTCAGCCAAAGAGATCCTCGTTTAAATTCACTGGTCGGAAACCTTCCAAGCTCAAGACCTGGAATTCCAATTCCGTCTTTTGGGTTTAATTCAAATTGCAATTCAACGTTCAAAGAACTCAACGGTGGGTCAATGGCAATAGTTGCCCATCCGTTTTGCGGGAGTGATTCAGATTGAATCCAACTTTCTCTCAAGGTTTTTCCTGAGGTAGTTTCAAGTGCAAAAAATTCTCTTTGCCCGGTGGAAGTATTATTCTTATTGACCCATACTTGAATACCTGTTAATTCCTTGCAGGTAATCACTGCCCCCTGTTTGATCTCGGTTTCATTGTCAAGATCAATTCCCAAGAACGTAGATGGATCCCAGTTCTTGTAATAGGGAAGGGTGCAGGGTTGATTGGTCGCCAAGGCATAACCGCAAACCACATGGTAGCTTAAAAAGAGGCTTGCTGCACAAATTAGCGAGCAAATTGATAGAATGGCGCCGAGGATTAACGTGTTCAGATGTTTCTTGGCAGTAAACATGAAAGGTATTATGAACAGGGGCAGAAAAGGTTCAAAATATCGACCTTGAATTCCATCTATTCTGGTCACCCCGACAGGGGTAATGACCACGTAAAACACCAAAAAAACCATAAATAGATTAAATAAGGCAATGATTCCGGTTAGTATTCGTTGCCTGGTGGATAAGGTGACTTTGGCAGATTCAGAAAAAAGTGCTAAAACTAGCGCGGCCGGAATAAGCCAATAAATAATCCTGGGCATATTCCAATAGCCGTAACCTGCAACACCAACAATTTGTTTCAAATAATTGGGCAGACTGCTTGAGAGCATCACCCATAAACTCTTAAAGAATATATGCGGATTTGTGATTAGAATGACAAGTTGTCTGGCTGGATCAATTCCAGGATTTTCAGTTAATTCGGGGGCTAATTGACTCCAAATCACCGGGATGGATACACTTGCCACCGTTGCGATCAGGATGGGTATCCATGCTTTGTTGTTCTTAAGAAGTCGTACAGGAATGATGATTAAAAATGGGAGTAGAAAAACAGCATTCGGTTTAAGGGTTCCCAATGCCAGGATTAATAGACAAACAACAATAAGTTCCTTTTTTGACAGCGCTTCTTTTTCACTGGTTGCAATTCTAATGACCCAGGCGATGAACAAAAAGGAAATTCCGATGATCAAGGAATCTGCAGATACTGCAGCGGCTTGAATCAGGCACATAGGAAAAACCGCCAATGTACCAAAGACCCATTTTCCAAAAGGAAGCACCTTAATGGAGAAAAAAATTAACAAGCAGTAAATTATAAGATATGAAAAACGCAGTAAATAATACAAAATCAAGATGGGATAGTGTAAATGTGGGCCAAAAAACCGCATGACTACAGCTTGTACTAAAAACAAAGTAGGAAAATACTTTGCGCGCGTTTGGTAAGTCATGAGATCATAATCATCAATCTTTACTTTTAGCTGCTGATTTAAGGTTTCAATATCAGTTGCAGGCAAATTGATGTTACGACGATAAGAGATGGTAAAAAATCCGCTGGGAAGTCTTTCAGGGCTGTCAAGGTATGAATTGGGTATCACATGCCCGAGTGCCATTTCCCAGATTCTGGCAACGTAGGTTTCTTCATCAAAATTGGCACCTGCCGGGGTGATCAAAAGTAAGATCATACCCACAACCAGTATAAGAATGGAGAAGAAAACTTCCGGGCGTTGTTTTTTCATTAATTCCCCTTGCTTTTGATTATCATGTCAGTCATCTTGGCAATGCGCGACATGAATTTTACATCATGAACCCGCAGGATGTTTGCGCCCCGCATTATCCCAACTGTACAAGCTGCCGCTGTGCCTTCCAATCTTTCATCAGGAGGAAGGTTAAGCGTATAGCCAATAAATGATTTTCGCGAAACGCCAAGTAATACAGTAAAGCCAAGCGCTTTGATCTCGTCCAAACGGTTTATGAGTTCAAGGTTTTGATCTACGGTCTTACCAAACCCGATACCCGGATCGAGAATGATATTTTCATCTTTTATCCCGGCGGCGTGAGCCATGGAAACACTTTCAAGGAGTTCGTTTTTAACCTCTTCGAGCAAGTTTTCATAGGGAACTCCGATATAACGGCCGCCCAGGTGTTCTTGCAATTCTGCTTGTGATGGTTTGCTGCGATTGTGCATTAGCACTATCGGGGTGTTTAATTTTGCAGCCACTTCCGCCATCCGCGGATCGGCGCGCAGTCCCCAGACATCATTAATCCATGCAGCGCCGGCGTTCAATGCCGCTTCTGCAACACTGGATTTATAAGTGTCTATTGAAATGGGCACATCGAAACGTTGATGCAGTGCTTCAATTACCGGCACCACCCGATCCAACTCCTCTTGCAAACTGACGAGCTGCGCTCCCGGGCGGGTGCTTTCACCGCCCACGTCCAGCAAATCCGCACCGTCATTAACCATGGTATCAGCCCTGGTCATCACCGCGGATATGGTATCTGAATCGCTTAACATTCCGTCTCCCGAGAAGGAGTCTGGCGTGATATTCAATATGCCCATGATCAGGGTCCTGGATGATAATTTCAAGGCGTCTTTAGTCATTTTTTTATCCCCTCAGAATCAAGTTTCTGAATACCGGTTTGATCCACTTTTTGTAGAAAAACAGCAACCCTTTTATTTGTACCTGGAATGACCAGGTCAGGTTCAATTTCAGCAAGCGGCACCAGTACAAAACCGCGTTCGAGCATGCGTGGGTGTGGAATCTCTAAATTTTCTGTATTAATGATTTGCTCACCAAATAACAGAATATCAATATCTATCAACCTGGGACCGTTTAGAAAATTATTAACCCGTCCCATTTTTTGTTCAATATCCTTAACAAAGGTCAATAAATCAAGGGGATTAAGTGACGTGATTCCACTCAGCACCTGGTTAAAAAAAACAGGTTGATCGCTATATCCCCATGGTGGTGTTTCATAAATGCTAGATGTTTTGGTTATTGAAAGGTTTGTTGAAATTTCTTTCAAAGCTTGGCGCAAATTCTCGCAACGGTCTCCAAGGTTTGAGCCGAGAGCAAGGATCACACAGGTTTGGCTATTGGTGGTCACGACTAGGCTCCCCGCATGACATTGATCAAATCAGCCAACAACCCATAAGCTGTGGTTTTTGGGCCGGGGTTGCTTTCGAGTATTCCCAGTCCGGGCAGGGTATCCAACTCAAATTGGACGAATGAACTGGTGCCGTTCACGCTATAAAGCGGACTGGTCGGACCTACGCGTTGCGGTTCAACAGATGTTTCAAGCCCGAATGGGGTGCGTTTGGCACTGCAAACCAGCTTCCAGCGTTCACCGGCGATCAAAGCTTGTTGGATCACATCAGGGGTCAAGCCGCTGATGCCTGTACGCTTTACCTGGTCAGGGGTGATTGACCCCGCCATTAACACATTGCATAGGGCTGAAACTTTGATGGCTGCATCCCAACCATCGATATCGGCCGCCGGGTCGGTTTCAGTGATGCCAATAGATTGCCCGTAATCTACGGCTTCCTCAAAATCCTTGCCTTGTTCCATCAGTTCGATCAGCAGGTTGGTGCATGAATTCAAAATACCTTGAAAGCCTTTCAATTCTACAGCCGGCAGCGAGCCGCGGAACAAAGAAAAGATAGGGGCTCCATCCATCACCGCGGACTCAAAAAGAAAACGTCTCTGGTGTTTGCCTGCCAGGGCTGCGAGTTCTTTGTATGCATGTGCCACGGGGCCTTTATTGGCGGTGATGGCATGCATCCCTGATTGCAAGGCAGTTTTGATGTGATCGGAGGCGGGTTGGCCTGTGTGATGGTTTACCGGAGAATTTTCAAATAAAACATCAGCCTGGCAAGTTTGAATGAATTCAATAATGGATTTCGGTTTAGGCAGGGTTGAGAGTGAATCCAGGTTTTTGCCTGATTCTAATAGAGCGATGGCTTTTTGAGCATCCAGACCTGATGGATTGATTGCCATACCGTGACTTCCGGTGGCAATGCCGATGATTTGGGGGTTGAAATCAAATTCCTGGTTTAGGATGTCACGTTTTGTGTCGAGAAGCTGAACCAGCGCTTTGCCAACGTTTCCAAATCCAACCAATGCCAATCTCACAGTCTTCATTGTCTTCCTTCTTGAAATATCAATTAACTCAAAAAAATTTGTTTTGTGTAGTGTCAGGTTATTACCCCAGTTTCCCATCCTGCCATTGGATTGATTCCACAGACAAGTGATAGCCTAGAAACATGGGTAAATTGTTCTCAATGGTTTGTGCCTTGCCTGTCGTCAAAAGACGAATTTCTGAATTGATCCTTCCATCGGCAAGCCAGCCGTGTTCAGTCAGTAATCGCTGTGTCTGGCGGGCAATGGCCGGCGCTGGATCAATCACGCGAACACCGGGGCCAACAATTTCTTGAATCAAGGGAATCACAAATGGATAATGTGTACAGCCAAGCACAACAGTATCAATCCCCCGGGAAATCATGGGGCGCAATGCGCTTTCAAGAATTTTTCTTGTCTCTATTCCTGATAAATCCCCTTTTTCAATCTGGTTGACCAGACCGGGACAGTGGTTTTGAATTGCAGTGACATTTTTCGCAAAACGTTCAACCACCGAGTTATAAACATCCGTTTGAAAGGTGGCATAAGTTGCCAACACACCCACCACTCCTGTTTTGGTTTGTTCAGCGGCTGGTTTGACAGCCGGTTCCATGCCAACAAAGGGTGTCTCCGGGAACTCATTACGCAAATAACTTAGAGCAGCTACTGAAGCAGTATTGCATGCAACCACGATGAGTTTCGCTCCTTGATCAAGTAGAAATCGGGTGATTTCTTTGGTAAAGCTGCGCACTTCATCAACCTGACGAACGCCATAGGGCACATGCGCCTGGTCAGCCACATAGATGACAGGTTGGCCTGGCAATTGCTCGCGGATGGCGCGCAGAATAGTGAGACCACCGACCCCTGAATCAAGCATTCCAATGGTTGTTGCCATTTCTACTCCCGGTTTATTTTTGACAAGCTGCGATAAAGGCTTTAAAAATCTTGAGCTGTGATTGAATCGCCAACAAGCATTCAGGGTGCCATTGCACGCCAATAACTCCAAATGGATCGTCTGCCAACTCAACTGCTTCTATTAAACCATCAGTTGCCCGTGCTGTCACCACCAAATCGGATGCGAGTGCTTGAATTGCCTGATGGTGAAAACTGTTCACTTGAAATTGATTAATTCCAATAATCTTGCCGAGTTTAGAATCCAAATCTAATTCTACTTCATGCACCAGAGTGTCCCGTCCATATTCTTCTGGAGTGCTATGAACTAAATCAGATTTGTATTGTGCAGGAAGATGAGTATAAAGAGTTCCGCCCAACGCAACATTTATTAGTTGTATGCCGCGGTAAATTCCCAGAACGGGTTTCTTTACCTGAATAGCGTTTTTTAATAATTCAATTTCAAGCTGATCGCGTTCTTCACAAATTCCTTCAACAGCAGGGTGTGCTTCGCCATCATACAGCCGAGTGTCGACATCATCCCCGCCTGAGATTAGCAGACCGTCTAATTGAGAAAGAATACCGGTGATATGCCCCAGAGGGAATTCAACGGGTATCAGCAGGGGTAGTCCGCCAGAATTTACAATGGCTTCTGCATATGCAGATGGGTTCTGATTGTAAAACTGAAAGTTTTCATAATTGCGGCTTACAGTGATGCCGATAATGGGGGGGATCATAATAATCTCCAGACAAACCCGTTTAAGAACAAAGGGCGCAACCTCGGCGTTGGTTGCACCCTGAAAAAATCGACAGGTAAAGAACTAGTTGAATTTCTGTTTAAGACGTGCACTCTTGCCAGAGCGTTCGCGCAGAAAGTACAATCGGGCGCGGCGTACTTTACTGTGACGTTCCACCACCACTTTGTCGATACGGGGTGAACGAAGTAGAAAGGTGCGTTCCACTCCGATGCCATTGCTGGCGACACGGCGCACAGTAAACGTGGAATTGTTTCCACAATTGTGCATGTAAAGGACAACACCCTTGAATTCCTGAATACGTTCGCGGGCGCCTTCTTTGATTTTCACATGAACGCTAACGGAATCACCGGTTCGGAGATCCGGAATGTTCGGATTAACGGGAGCATCATAGGCTTTTAATAAATCGCTCATTTTCTACACCTGACCTTTTATTTTCCTGCCGTTTTAACGGCGCGAAGCAAAATTATACCACAAGGTTTCTGAAAAATTGGAGAATTCCTTTATCAATTTTTCAAACCCCAATTATGGTTTTTATTGGTAAAATTCATGCGCATTTGTATAGTCATGATATTATCTTTAGTATACCGTTGAGATGGTCTCCCCGGTGGAATTTGAGGTTACTTTGGCGAAAGACAAAAAATACATCGGCATTGATATTGGCGGCACTCAAATGCGTGCAGCACTTTACCCTGAAGAGGGAATTGAACCCATTAAAAAGAAAATAATCGCCACGCATCACGGTGATGAAAAACCTGAAGACCGCTTGAACGACCTGATAGGTGAAATCTGGCCAGACGAAGGCGGTGTAGAACGGATCGGCATCGCCGTTCCAGGCCCGGCTGATCCTAAAAATGGAATCGTTTACAAAGCCTCTAACGTGAGAGGTTGGATTGATATCCCTCTTGGACCATTGGTTGAAAAACGTCACAAAACCCCCGTCATTCTTGGCAATGATGCCAACATGGCTGCTTTAGGCGAATGGCGTTACGGTGCAGGTGTTGGACATCACGATCTGATCTATCTCACCATCAGTACCGGAATTGGCGGCGGCTTTATTATTGACGACCATATGTTGGTCGGCCCGCAGGGAATCGCCGGTGAAGTCGGACACATAACTGTGTTGCCAGACGGTCCGATTTGCGGCTGTGGACGCCGCGGTCATTTGGAAGCTGTTTCATCAGGCACTGGAATTGCCAACTACGTTGAGCGCAGATTAAAAGAAGGCGCTAAATCTTCGCTTTCGTTGGACCCTCAGAAACCAACTTCCAGACAGATTGCTGAAGCAGGGGCGCAGGGCGATGCGCTGGCGATTGAAGCCTTTGAATATGCCGGTACTTTTCTCGGGCGCGCCATCACTGATTTGCTGCACATTTTCAATCCGACCGTCGTGGTCATGGGCGGAGGGGTAACCAACGCCCGTGACTTGCTTATGGTTCCGGTGAAGCGATCTATGGAACAAAGCGTCATGACTCCGGCGTATTTAGCGGATTTGCAGCTCTGCTACGCTAAACTCGGAGACCAGGCAGGTTTGGTGGGCGCCATGGTGCTGGCCAAGGGCTAAGCTATTCTAGTGTTGATAAAAAACGAACCCGGTTATTCAACCGGGTTCGTTTTTTATGCCTTCCACGATTGCAACTCAAGAATATTTCCTTCAGGATCGGTGACATAACACCATGTTACCTTGGCGCCTGTGGCAATTTGCACGGTTACAATCTCACCCACTGCCTTGCCGCCTGCTTGCAACACAGATTGTTGTGCGGATTCTACATTATCCACACTAAAGGCGAGATGCCCAAACCCTGGATGGTTGACAGCGGGGCTTGGTTTCTCTGCTGGTGGATCGTAGTTGAATATTTCAAGCGTAGGTCCGTCGTCGCCGTATCCCGGTAGGCGCAGGTGCATCCCGCGGATGTGTACTCCCTTGATGCCTGTTCCAGCATCCATATTTTGACCAGATAGATCGCGTTCAGGCGGCACCGGGATGCAGCCAAAAAGCTGCTGATAAAAATCAGCCAACTTGTGCCAATCTTTGGCAATCAGGTTGGTATGCACATAACGCGCATTCAAAGTGCTCATGAGTTCAACAATTCTCTCAAGGTTTCAAGCGCTGCCTGGGGATCTTGCGCCTTGATTCCGCGGATGGGGATTTTGACTCCCTGGTCGTCACATTCTTCTTTAAATATCTTGATAAAAATACCGCTGCCTGAAATTTCATGTCCATCGGTCCAGGTCGTTTCAACGCCGCACGTCGGCGAGCCATTGATGCCCAGCATGCCAACCACGGTAAAACCGTTTAGTTGATATTGTTTGATCTGATAAATAAGATCGTACGAGATTTTTCCGCAAAGCACTTTTGGTACAGTCTTGTTCATCAAAATTCCAACACGATCATCCTCTGATTCAACCGTGGTTTCTTTGTCTTTTTCAACCTGTCGATCCAAACCAAGATAAAGCAATTCCGGGCATGGAATCTGGATGATTCCAACACCAGCGTCCAGTAGTGCCTGGGTTACTTCTCGCATGGCGCCAGGGTAATGAGCGCAGCGGTCAATTTTGGCATTTTGGTTCAAGATGCAATGTGACACGAAAATGACTTTTTTACTGCGTGCGTCTGTAAACATAGCTGCCTCCAAAATACGGGGTCAATCTTTATATTATAAATGATGCCCCGAAGCGTCAGGGCATCATAAAGCATTTTTATTTTTTCAGATATCCAATTAGACAAGGGGCAAAATATTCTTGTCAATTTCTGCATCGGTGGTTGAAGGCTTAATTCCTTTGTGAAGCGACCATTCTTCAATGTGCTCAGTTTTCTGGCCTGGTTGCAACTCTATCATGGGGCCGAGAGTTTCAACTTCGAGGATATTTTGATCAGTATAAGTTTCAAAATTGCAATTCATATCTGGATAGGTAAGTGATGAGTTATAGCCGAATTTCTTGATGAAAACTTGATCACCAAGTTGATAAGCAGCCCACCCATGGGTATTCAATGAACCAATTTTCTGGCAGTAATCCGATGAACTGTCTTGTTTGAGAGAATAATACTTGTCACCCCAAACCCAGCGAGGGTCATCCATTTTGGTAAATCCCCATAATGTTAAGGTGTGCGTTGGAAGTAAGTTTTCTTCGTGGCTGAATTTAGGAGGGTGAGGCACAATGACTTTGCCGCCGGCTTTCATCACTGTCAGCGCCCACATCGCCAACGGGATGGGCCATACGCCGTGATTGATCATAATGTGGTTGACTTTTACTTTGGCTTCAGATTCAGAAAGATGAACTTCGACTACCTTTTGTATGCCGTTGGATTCAATGGGCGCCGTAAACCTGGCGCCGTCCTCTAAAATCTCTACTTGAACAGGAAAGTTATCTGGAACATAAGTGCGATTGATATCTTCTGGTGCATGCCAAAGACGGTGCCCGCCGTAAGTGCGCCACTTATCTCCGCCAGTTTGGCCTGCATCCTCTTTGTTTTCATAGAGCAGGTTTTCTCCGCCTTTGAATGCCATGTGGATGATCCTGGGGCCGACATCAGTGAGAACAATCAATTCAATAAGAGCATTGCTAATTTGCAAACAATTCAACCAGCCATGATATGAAACTTTTTCTATCGCCACCATGTTGTTACCTGCCTTTATCATGCATGAATTGTACAATTTTATCATTTATTGCAGATCACTCATTAAGAGGATGCTTCAAATTTCTGAAAAAGAAACAAAAGGAAAAGGCATTCAAAAAAGTTATTGATTTCTATCAATTATCAGTCAAAAACCAGGGTTTTTTGATTAGCATGAAAAGAAATGCCTCTCGTATAATATTTATATATGATACCGTTGCGAGTGTTATTAATCGAAGATTCTGAACTTGATGCTGGTTTGATTCTGCGTCATTTAGAAATGGCCGGATACGCCGTTGAAATGGCGCGTATCGAAACTGAATCAGAATTGATTGAAGCATTGCATGACTCTTGGCAGATTGTCATCGCGGATTATCAGCTTCCTCAGTTTAGCGCCATTGGTGCATTAGAAATCCTTCAAGATTCAGGTAAGGATATTCCATTTATTGTGGTATCAGGTGCAGTCGGAGAAGAAACAGCTGTTGCGTTAATGAAATCTGGCGCTCGAGATTACGTGATGAAAGAAAATCTCTCAAAATTGCCAGCAGTGGTTGAGCGCGAACTTTTGGAAGCAAATATTCGGCAATCGCAAAAACAATCACATGAAGCTCTATTGGAGAGTGAACGCAACTTAAAAAGTTCACAACAAGTGGCCCATATTGGCCATTGGGTGAATGATCTGGGTGCAAATATAGAAACATGGTCAGATGAAATGTATCGGATTTTTGGAGTCGACCCACAAAATGTAAAAATCAATTATCACTATGTCTGGGAGAATGCTATTCACCCGGATGATAAAGAAATTGTTCATCAATATGCGCAAGGGCTAAACCAACATCTTCCAGTGGGTGAAATTGAATGTCGCATTATTCGGCCTGACAAGTCGGTTAGGTTTATTTTGATCCGATCAGGTGAGTCTGAAGTTGATATAAACGGTACTGTAATTCGCACTTCAGGTGTTGTTCATGATATTACTGATCGCAAATTGGTTGAACTAAATTTGCGTGAAAAAATTATCGAAAGTCAAAATCGGGCTCAGGAACTTGAAACCATCACTTTTGTTTCATCTCGAATGCGGCAAGCTAATACTCGGCAGGAATTGGTTTGTATAGTCCTTGAGGAACTAACGAAATTATTGCAAGCTGATCACGCTGCCATTGCATTTTTAGAAGGAGATTATTTGGTTACGGATCTATTAATGTGTGACCACAAAATCGAACCGATTAATACTAAAGTTAAAATTGGTAAGCAATTTAAAAAAATACTTGATGAAAGAAGGATTGGTTTCTTTGAAAAGGTTCACCCCCAAGCCTTTCGTGAAATTCCATCTTGGCTGTATGGCAACGGCCCACACCCTGCTTCTATAATTTCATATCCGATCATTAATAAAGATCAAATCATTGGCCTTATCTATTTGGATTTTATTTCTCCAAGTTTTTTTAACAATGAGCAGCGGAGTCTTGTAAACACAATTGCAGATATGGCGGGAAATGCGCTAAATCGTATGGCAGCTACCCATGATCTCGAAGCTATGGTGCGATTACGCGAGCGTGAACTTGAGAGCATTTATAAAGTGACCTCTTCAGCCAGCGCTACTTTGGATATTAATCATGCGCTTTGTCAGGCGCTTGAATTAACTCTTGAGGCTGTTCATACAAATAGCGGAGCAATTTATCTTAATCAAGACCTTTCTTCGAATTTGGACCTGGTTTCATTTCGGTTGGAAGAATTTATTCCTGATAACTACCTCAATCAACCCGTGATTGGCAAAATCCTCGATAAAGTGCTTCATCAAAAAAAACCACTGGTGATTCCGAATATTGAAAGATATGAAATTAAAGAGAGTAGAAACGGCCTTTATTCAGAATTATCCTTGATTGGATTGCCCATGAGGGCTCAGGATCGGGTCGTCGGAGTATTGTTGGTGATTCATAAAAATGTAGATCAAATCATCCTCGAGGAAATGACCTTGCTTTCGTTTATCGCAGACCATTTAGCCCTGGTGGTTGAAAACTCAAGATCTTACAAACGTGCAGAAAGAGTGGCAGTACTCGAAGAACGATCAAGACTTGCCCGTGAACTTCACGATTCTGTGACACAATCACTATATAGTGCCAGCTTGTATTCTGCAGGCGCACGCCGCTTTTTTGGGCAACAAAAATATTCTGAAGTTGACAGTTATTTACATCAGATCGGAGAATTGACCCAACAGGCATTAAAAGATATGCGATTGTTGGTTTATGAATTGCGCTCTCCAGAGCTTAAACAGAATGGATTGTTGGGTTCCTTGCAAAACCGGCTTGATGCGGTTGAAAGACGTTCAAATATAGAAGCTGAAATCCACATTAATAGTGCCATTGTATTGCCAGATTTCATAGAAGAAAATCTATATCGCATTGCCATTGAATCACTAAATAATTCCTTGAAATACGCTCAAGCGACGAAAATGGCTGTTGAAATGAGTAAAGATAATAATGAAGTGTTATTTACAATACAAGATAATGGTATTGGTTTTTCGATTGAAGATGGATTGCATAATGGAGGTGTAGGCCTTGCCACCATGCGTGAACGGGCAGACCGAATAAATGCAAATTATAAGATTTCTTCATCACGCGAGACCGGGACTAAAATTGAAGTCAAGTTTATTGTAAATTGAAGATTAAAAATTAAGAGGGACTGGAATGGGTAAAATTCGCTTATTACTTGCAGACGACCATAAAATGGTAAGAGAAGGTCTAAAGGCATTTTTTGCACCAACCGATGATTTTGAAGTAGTAGCTGAAGCTGCTAATGGTCTCGAAGCAGTTGAAAAAGCCGATCAAACACTGCCAGACGTCATTCTGCTTGATTTAGTCATGCCTAATTTGGATGGCATTGAAGCGGCGAATAGAATAAAAAAGAAGAATCCTGATGCAAAAATAATAATTATCACCAGTTCCCTTGAAGAATCACAGGTGATTGCTTCAATTAAAGCCGGTGCTGCCGGTTATCTACTAAAAGATTCTTCCCCGCTTGAAATTGAAGAGGCAATAAAGAAAGTTTATCGCGGCGAGTCAGCTTTTCCATCACGCATAACCAATATCATGATTAAAGAATTGAATAAGCCTTCAAAACCAGTTTCAAAATGCACAACGCTTACCGATCGTGAAACTGAAATACTTAAACTGATCGCCAATGGAATGTCAAACCAGGAGATCGCAGATCAGTTGTTCTTAAGTGTTTGGACCGTTCGCACTTATGTGACCGCAATTTTAGATAAATTGAGTGTCGATAATCGCACTCAAGCGACCTTGTATGCATTACGTGAAGGGCTTGTAAAGCTCGACTAATATTCTGTATTAATAAATACTATTAAGTTGGTAAAAAGATTGGGTAAAACCAGTCTTTTTTGTTGCTAAATTATCCAATCCATAGAGGGGACAATCATCCGGATAATCTATATGATTAACTTGAGTCTATCAACTTTAATTGTTATGAGAACGGTCAGGTGGAAATATGGAAATTGTGATTGTCAGTCCAGAAAGCCGGCGGCGAGATAATCTAATTTCGATGCTTGAATCAATAGTACTGCCTTCATCCATCAAAATGGTTGAACTGTGTGGAGATGTTATAAAAATTGCCAATCCTGCGGACCCAGCGATTGTATTTATTGATTATCGTGAGCCAGAAAGGATTATTGATAAATCCATCAGCAACCTCATTATGAATCAGGCTATTCATTATGTAGTTTTACTCGTTTCACACAATGGTCCGAACTCACACTTCACCCATTTCTCAAGCATTGAGTTGATCTACGACGAGATCAACATTGAAATGTTGAAGCATCTATTAGTTAACGTGCAACTTAAATCAAAATAAAAAAGATTGATTTGAGATTATTTTTTAGGAGGAAACATGAACGCGCTTAACAATCTGAAGACAGGTGTGAGACTCATAAGTGCCTTTTCAATCATTGCAGTCATTACGGTTATGGTTGCAATGATTGGGTACTCAAGTATGAATACGATCAATAAAGGAATGGCTGAGATGTATAACGACAGGTTGCAACCTCTTCAGGGAATCAACCAAATCTCAATACATTTATATACAATCAGGGGAAATGTATATAAAGTGATGCTAATCCCATCAGAAGCCAAAACCATTACCGATGATATTTCTACCTTGATGGTTGATGTAAGCACACTTTTTTCTCAATATAAAGAAGTTACTAATTCAGACTCTCAATCCCCTGAAAACAAGGCTTTTGAAAGCGCCTGGACTGAATATCAGGCAGCAGTGAATGAATATCTCGAATTAGAATCTTCAGGTAAGCATACTGAGGCTTTGGCTAGTATTACTGGCACTGGGCGAACAGCTAATGCCAGAAAAGCCGTTGGCAGTGCAGTAGAAAAAATTATTAGTATAAATATTGAAGCCGCCAACAATTTACACATTGAAGGAACAAAAACTTTTAATCAGTCGACTATTATTATAATAGTTGCTGCGATTGTCGCTTTTGTTCTTGCATTAGGTCTTGGATTAATTATCAGTAACGCGATTTCAAAACCGTTAGGCATTTTAGTAAAAATTGCAGACCGCGTTTCAAAGGGTGATCTGGTTCGTGATCTTGATCAAAAAACAAGAGTAGCACTTACCAGTCGCAAAGATGAGGTGGGGGACATTGCCAAGTCTTTTGATGGGGTGATTGAGTACATGCAAGAAGGTGCGAACGTTGCATACACAATTGCAAACAATGATCTTAGCATCACAGTAAAGCCAATTTCTGAAAAAGATGAAATGGGTTGTGCTTTTCAAAAAATGGTACAAAATCTATTTGCAACAATTACAACTGTGAAAGATAACATCGTTAGCCTAGGGGCTGCATCTGGTCAATTAGCCACTGCCGCCAACCAGGCCGGGCAAGCTACCAGTCAAATTGCCATGACTGTTCAACAGGTGGCCAAGGGCACAGCAGACCAGGCTGGTGCGGTCACCAAAACTGCTTCTTCTGTAGAACAAATGTCATTAGCAATTGAGGGTGTTGCCACTGGTGCACAGGAACAAAGTAACTCAGTATTGAAGGTATCTAATGCAACCGAACAGATAAACTCTGCAATCCAACAAGTGGCAGGTAACGCGGCTGCAGTGACCGCAGATTCTGCAACTGCAGCTGAAGCGGCACGAAAAGGAACCCTAACAGTTGAACAAACTTTAAATGGAATGCAAAACATTAAATCCAAAGTAGGTGCATCAGCTGAAAAAGTGCAAGAAATGGGAAGGCGTTCTGAAGAAATTGGCAGGATAGTTGAAACCATCGAAGATATTGCCTCTCAAACCAATCTATTGGCTCTGAATGCAGCCATTGAGGCAGCCAGGGCAGGAGAACATGGCAAGGGCTTTGCGGTGGTCGCAGATGAAGTAAGAAAGCTTGCCGAGAGATCTTCATTGGCAACCAAAGAAATCGGCGGTTTGATCAGCGGAATCTTAACCACTGTCAATGAAGCCGTGAAAGCCATGGAAGAAGGCTCAAAGGAAGTCGAATTAGGTGTTGCTACGGCCAATGAAGCAGGTGCGGCATTGAATGAGATTCTTTCTGCAGCCGAAGCCGTGAACAAACAGGCTGTGATGGCAGGTGAGGCGAGCAATAGAATGAAATCAGCGTCAGAAGAGTTGATTTCTGCGGTGGATTCGGTTTCAGCCATTGTTGAAGAAAATACAGCATCCACAGAACAGATGGCTGCAAACTCAAGCGAAGTCTCTCAGGCAATCGAAAGTATTGCCAGTGTCAGTGAAGAGAACAGCGCTACCATCGAAGAGGTCAGTGCCAGCACGGAAGAAATGAGTGCACAGGTTGAAGAAGTAACCGCGTCAGCTCAATCTTTGGCTGAGATGGCACAAGTTCTAAAAGAGGTGTGCAGCATCTTTAAGCTTAAAGAGGCATCCAGAGAAGATATTATCGCTGAAATTGACACTTTCAAACAAGCACATTCTAATTGGGTCATAAAAGTTGAAGCCATGCAAACTGGAAATGGCACGATCAGAGTGCAGGATATTCCTACACATACGACTTGTTCGTTGGGACGTTGGTATTACGGAATTGGCAAACAAGAGTTTGGAGAAAACCAGGAATTTCTGGCAATCGAAGCTCAACATGTAAAATTCCATCAATTACTGATTGAGTTTGTCGAAACTTTTTCAAATCAGGGTAGCGCAAAAGCACACGAAGTTTTAAACCAATTGCATATTGTTTCATCAAATGTTGCGAACAATCTTGATCAATTGAAAAAGGTAATCTAATGTGGTGGATAAGTAAATTTCGAGGAGATTGAGATGGAAAAGCAACTGGTGATCTTTGAACTTGGTGCTGAATACTTTGGCATTGACATTGCCTCGGTCGAGGGAATCAACAAGATGTTGGATATTACCAAGATTCCACAATCCGCCGATTACCTGTTGGGTATAACAAATTTGCGGGGTAGTGTTTTGCCGGTTATTTGTTTGCAAAAACGATTTGGTTTGAAAGCAGAAGAACATACTAACGAAACCCGTATCGTGGTGGCTAATATAGATGGGATAAAGGTTGGTATGGTGGTCTCGGCTGTATCAGAGGTATTGACCATTGATGATAATGTCATTGAACCGCCGCCTCCGATGGTGAGCAATATTAACTCGGAATTTATTATTGGTGTGGCAAAAATTGATAAACGTTTAGTGATTCTATTGGATCTTACAAAAGTCCTTACTGTTGATGAAAAGATCCAGATTGTCAAAACTGTTCATAGTTGAAGCAGCCTGATCTTCTTATCGGTTCTTCTTATTGGTATGAATGGAAAAGAAAAAACCCTCAAATTCTTGAGGGTTTTTTCATCTTAATTATTAATTGAGCACAAATTTATCTTTGTTTTACATGCAATTCCATCAGGATTGAGTATAAACAATACACATACAGGAGACGATTATGGAAAAACAATTAGTCATTTTTGAACTTGGCAGTGAAAATTTTGGCATTGATATAGCTTCAGTTGAAGGTATTGTAAAACTTCAAGAAATCACAAAAATTCCGCAGGCGCCCTCTTATATGGAAGGCATCACCAACCATCGTGGAAGTGTTTTGCCCGTGATTGATCTTCACAAGCGTTTTGGTATTACCGGACAGGAACAGACGAATGAAACACGTATCGTGGTCGCAAATGTTGGCGCTCTGAAAATTGGGATGATCGTCTCTGCAGTATCAGAGGTATTAACCATCGATGACAGTGTAATCGAACCCCCGCCCCCCATGGTGAGCAATGTCAATTCTGAATTTATCGTTGGTGTTGCAAAAATTGATAAGCGATTGGTCATTTTACTCGATCTGGTGAAAGTACTTACCACTGAAGAGAAAAACCAAGTCGCAAAAATGTAGTGATTGTTATTATCAAAGATTATTTAGTTTTATACCTCCAGTAATGGAGGTTTTTTTGAAATGCTCTTGTAGAAATATAAAAAGCTTAAAAATTTCAAAATAAATTTTTAGTGTAAAAACAAAATATTTTTAGATTTTCTCTATATACATTGTATTCGCGATTGGATTGTTAACCGTTTTTGGATTAAGAGCATATCAATAGATAAGCAATAAATAATTCAGCATTTGTACAAAAAGTCATTAAAGAAAGAATTAATTAGATTTTTACATTATTCTTTTCGTAATTATCTTATATTTGCCAATAGTAATTTGAAACATTCTCGATTTTTTTAAACAACCTAAGAAAATGAAAGTAATTGGAGGGTTTTATGAAATTGTTAAATAATTTAAAATTGCGTTTTAAATTGATCGGCGGTTTTTTGTTTGTAACGCTTATTATGGCAGGCCAGGTCATTTTTAATTATTATAATGTGAGTTCATTGGGCAAGATTCAGGATGCCAGCGCTGATCGATCGAAAGATATATTGGTAATAAAGAATACAGAAATTCAATCTCTGGAACTTTATCAAGTTATTGCGGTTTTGCAGGTAACCAATGATTTTTCTAAGGCTCAACTTGATTGGGGGATTGCGAAAGATAACATTGAGGCAAGTTTTGAAAGTCTTCAATCGATTGTTGATACCCCAGAAGAGACTGAATGGTTGACAGAAGCAGAAACGAAATACAAGGAGCTTGTGAAATATTACAACAGCACAATGCTGCCGGCATTAAAAGCTTCGAATGGTGTTACTGCTGCGACCAGAAATATGGATGCTGATATCTCGGAATTATTGGGTACGATGAATGAATCTCTTTTCAAGATCTCATCTTCTTTGGAAGAAGAAAATCTTGATGCTGATAGAACCTTTGATGCAGCAAAATCAACTAACATCACAGTTTCGCTCATTGTAGGTGCCGTTGCATTTGTTCTGTCCATGTTGTTGGGCTTTATTATTAGCTCATCATTAAGTCAACCACTCAACAATTTAGTTGTAATCGCAAATTCAGTTGCCCAGGGTGATCTCGTCCGCGATTTGGATGAAAAAGTTAAACTTTCATTGATCACCAGGAAAGATGAAGTAGGCGAGATTGCCAAGTCTTTTGATCATGTGATCGAATATATTCAAGAGATGGGTGACGCCGCAACCGCAATTTCTAAAAACGATCTTTCAATATCCGTGACTGCAAAAAGTGAGAAAGATGAATTAGGCAACTCATTTATTGCCATGATCACTAATTTGCAAAAAACGATCGCTGAAGTATCCGAAAATGCAAACGCTCTTGCAGCGGCTTCGAGTCAATTGGCAGTTGCAGCAAACCAGGCTGGTCAAGCTACCAGCCAGATTGCCACAACCGTTCAGCAAGTTGCCAAAGGTACAACAGAACAAACTGTTTCAATAACAAAAACCGCCTCATCAGTGGAACAAATGACAAAAGCGATTGAGGGTGTGGCCGAAGGAGCTCAGGAACAGAGCAAATCTGTTACAGCAGTCTCAAATGCAGCGGATGAGATTAACAGGGCTATTCAACAAGTAGCAGGCAATGCAGCCATGGTCACAACTGATTCTGCTGCTGCTGCAGAGGCCGCACGTAAAGGAACAGATACAGTTGAACAAACTCTTCGCGGAATGCAGAATATTAAGGCTAAGGTGGGCATTTCTGCACAAAAAGTGGAAGAGATGGGCAAACGTTCTGAAGAGATTGGCAACATCGTTGAAACGATTGAAGATATTGCTTCGCAAACCAACCTGCTGGCATTGAACGCAGCCATTGAAGCAGCCAGGGCTGGTGAACATGGAAAGGGTTTTGCAGTAGTTGCAGACGAAGTCCGCAAGCTTGCTGAAAGATCTTCACTGGCCACTAAAGAAATTGCCAACTTAATCAACAATATTTTAAAAACAGTTTCAGAAGCTGTAAAAGCCATGGAAGATGGTTCACAAGAAGTTGAATTGGGAGTGGTAACTGCAAATCAAGCAGGATCAGCCCTTAATGAAATTCTTGAAGCCGCTGAAGCGGTTAATAAACAGGCTTCCATGGCCGGTGAAGCTGCAGAACGTATGAAAATCGCTTCTGAGGGTTTGATCTCGGCGGTCGATTCAGTATCAGCCATTGTCGAAGAAAATACAGCATCAACCGAAGAAATGTCTGCAAATTCATCAGAAGTTTCACAAGCCATAGAAAGTATTGCAAGTGTAAGCGAAGAGAATAGTGCTGCAATCGAAGAAGTGAGTGCGAGTACAGAAGAAATGACAGCACAAGTTGAAGAGGTTACCGCTTCGGCATCAACCTTGTCAGACATGGCAGTTGAATTACAACGATTGGTGGCACAATTTAAATTGACAGCTTAAATCTTCAATTAGCTTACTCATTTCATCTTTTTCTAATTAGGCAAAACAAACAAAAAACCTCGATAAGAGGTTTTTTGTTTGTTTTGCTTTCTACCGTTTAATCACCGCATTTCTTTCTGAGCCTACAGATACCTGGGTGACAGGCACACGGCAGTAATCTTCAATGATTTTGATGTAGTCTAGTACTGCACTTGGCAATTCACTCCACTTGCGCATCTGGCGCAGATCATCCTTCCATCCAGATGTGGATTCATAAACTGGCAGACAACGTTCCATATCGGCTGCACTTCCGCTAAAATCCAGCTCACTGATGGTTTTGTTGTCTTTCTGATAGGCTGAACAATACTTGATCTTCTCCAGTCCTGAAAGAATATCCATCTTTGTCAGGAATAATTCTGTGACACCATTGACTTCTATGGAATATTTGAGCAACACGAGGTCTAACCAGCCTACCCGGCGCGGACGGCCAGTGGTGGTTCCAAATTCATCCCACGGGTTTGAGCCGCTGCCGCGCAGAAAAGTTGCTGTAGCGTCAAACAATTCCGTAGGGAACGGACCTGAACCCACCCGGGTTTGAAAAGCCTTCGTAATACCGATCACACTCTCCACTGGTTGAATACCAATACCCAGACCGCTGAAAATGCCGGCTGCTGTGGTGCATGAACTGGTGACAAAGGGGTATGTTCCCTGGTCAAGATCAAGCAGGGTGCCCTGGGCTGCTTCAGCCAGAATATTCTTGCCTGATTTCAAAGCGGCTCTTACGAGGCTGCCGACAGGTTTAATGTATGGCGCAAGCTTGCTCGCCAATGCAGTGAACTCATCGGTCATAGTTTGGATGTCAATGGCGGGTTGATGATAATAAACGGTGAGCATTTCGTTGGCGTCAGTGAAATGCTGCCTGACTTTTTTCTTGAATTCTTCTGGCTGTAGCAACTCGCCGGTGCGCAGCCCCCGCCTTGAAGATTTATCCATATAAGCAGGGCCGATGCCGCGGCCTGTTGTGCCAATGGAGGATTTTCCGAGTGCCGCTTCTTGAGCTTGATCCAGCAGTCGGTGGGCAGGGGTGATCAAGTGAGCCGCATCCGAGATCCACAATCTCTTTGGAGTGATCTCAATGCCTGCTTCTTGTAAAGTTTTGATCTCCTGCAGTAATGTGCCGGGATAAAGCACCAGGCCATTGCCCAATACACCAATAGTGTGAGCATGGATAATACCCGAGGGAATGACGTGGAGTTTGAATATTTTTTCTCCAACGGTAACCGTATGACCGGCATTATCGCCGCCATTAAAGCGGGCAACGATCTCAACAGTCTCAGAAAGAAGGTCAACTGCACGACCTTTGCCTTCATCTCCCCATTGCATTCCAACCGCCACACTTATCGGCATGTTTTTTCTCCTATTTCCGGTATCTTTTTAGATCCACTGAAGCGATATAGGGCAAATTGCGGCCTTTTTCATCAATATCCAAACCGTAACCGACCACGAAATAATCGGGGATCTTAAACCCGTAATAATCAATCGTAAGACCCACTTTATGGCTCTCTTCTTTATCCAACAAAGCACATACTTTTAAACTGTTGGGTTTACGATCCAAAAGCAATTTCTTGACTGTCGAAATGGTATATCCAGAGTCAACAATGTCATCAATCAGAATGACATCCCAACCCTGGATGTTTGTCTTGTGATCAGAATCAATTCTGACAAACCCGCTGGATGAGGTTCCGCTGTATGAAGAAACCGACATAAAATCCAATGTCATTGGCAGGTGAATGTTGCGCATGAGATCGGTCATGAAGACCACGCTGCCGCGTAACAAGCCCAACAAAAGCAGGTTCTTTGAGTCTTTATAATCTGAAGCGATTTGTTCACCAAGTTCAACAACCCTGGTTTTTATCTCTTCTTCAGAGACGATCACTTGATCAATGAAATCATAGGGAAACCTTGGAGCTTGTTCCATGCGCCATCCTCTGGATTCTGAGTTGAGTATCGTTTAGGAATTCCTCAAAAACACTCCTCATTGTACCAATAGTTTCATTGATTGCAGATTAATAAATAATCAAAAAATTTCTCCTTTCTATGAATTACTGAAAAATAGGGTACTTGCAATCGGATTTTTTTTATGTTATAGTATTCTAACTATTGAGAGAGAACTTATATTCACTCTCAACTTTATTGAAATCGCTCCCCGAGGAGTGGTTTTTATTTATTGGTCGGGGACATACTGATCACTTTTTTATATAAGGAAAATAACACAATGCCTACCTCATTTTTGACTCGAGAAGGGTTCGACAAATTGCAAGAAGAGTTGGATTTCTTGCGCTCTGACAAGCGAGAACAAATTGCCGTTCGATTGCATGAAGCAATTGAAGGTGGTGAATTGCTTGACAATGCTGAACTTGAGGCAGCAAAGAATGAACAGGCCTTCGTTGAAGGTCGTATCAAAGAATTGGAAATCCTGCTGGCAACTGCGCGTGTAATTGATGATAAGTCTATTCAACCTGGTTGTGTTCAGGTGGGTTCACATGTGACAATTCAAGAAGAAGGCAGCAAGGATAAAGAAGACTATACTGTGGTGGGTGCAGCCGAAGCTGATCCTGCCAAGGGCAAAATTTCAAATGAATCTCCTCTTGGCAAAGCCATTTTCAACCATGAAGAAGGCGATAAAGTGCAAGTGGAAGCTCCTGGCGGTACCTTTAATGTTAAGATACTCAAGGTGAGCTAATCTATTGAACGGGGATCGCTTGACCGTGAGTGCCGGTAAGACGCGCTGAACGAAAATCTGAAAGCCTGCTCCCCTCTACCATCGGGGCAGGCTTTTTTATGAAAGAAGGATGATATGGAATTAACGGAACTCGAAAAAATTCGTTTTGATAAAATCGCAGAGATGCGTGCTAATGGGCTGGAGCCTTTTCCAACCCGCACCGAAGTAAACCAATCCATCGGTGAGGCTATTGCCAGTTTTGAAAAAGCCGAAGCAGACGGAAAGACTTCGGTTTCTGGTGTCATCCTTGGCGGCCGACTGCGCGCCTCTCGTATCATGGGCAAACTTGCATTTGCCCACATCGAAGACCGCAGCGGACGTATTCAACTTTTCTTCAGAATCAATGAACTTGGCGAAGCAGCCCTGGCACAATTTAAAGATTACTTCGACCTGGGCGATTACATCCAGGCCAGCGGAGATGTGGTACGCACTCGCACCGGTGAAATTAGTCTTCAGGTAATGGAATTCAAAATGTTAGCCAAAGCCATTACACCTTTACCCGCTGCCAAAGACGAGCTGGTGGATGGTGTACTCATCAGGCATGCCACGCTTGCAGACCCTGAAACCCGTTTTCGTCAGCGCTACGCTGATCTGGCTGTCAATGAAGATGTGCGCAAAGTATTTCGTACTCGTGCTGGCATAGTAAAAGCCATCCGCAACTTTTTTGATGATCATGATTTTATAGAAGTTGAAACCCCCATTCTTCAGCCGATCTACGGGGGTGCGGCGGCTAAACCCTTCGTTACTCATCACAATCAATTAAAACAAGATCTCTTTTTGCGTATTTCTTTTGAACTTTACCTTAAAAGGTTGACCGTTGGAGGACTGGACCGTGTCTATGAGATCGGGCGCGACTTCCGAAATGAAGGAGTCTCATACAAACATAATCCCGAATTCACCCAGTTGGAATTCTATTGGGCTTACGCCGATTATTTACAAGTGATGGAGTTAACCGAACAATTTGTTGCCCATGTTTGCGACCAGGTGTTGGGCACTCGCAAAGTAATCTATGACGGCCATGAAATTGATTTCAATCCGCCCTGGAACCGGGTTGATCTGCGTCAGGGATTAATTGATGCCTGCGGCATTGATATTAACCAATATCTCTCTGCCGAATCTTTGGCTGAAGTGATGCAGCAAAAAGGGATGAAGTTTAAACCGGGTGATGCCCGCGGTAAATTGATTGACTTCTTGTTGGGTGAATACCTTGAACCTACCTTCATTCAACCCACATTCCTTTATGACTATCCGCGTGATATATCACCTCTGGCCAAAAACCGGCCTGGTGATCCCACAACAGTGGAGCGCTTTGAAGGGTTTGTGGGTGGCATGGAATTATGCAACGCTTTCACCGAGCTGAACGATCCCCTTGAGCAGGAAGCCCGATTCCTTGAGATGGGCCGCGAGTACAAAGCCGAAGATGAAGAACGCCACCCGATGGATGAAGATTATCTGCGCGCCATGTCTTATGGTATGCCTCCTCAAGGCGGATTTGGAATGGGCATTGACCGTTTATGTATGCTTTTGACTGATCGCCGCACCATCCGTGAAGTGTTGCTCTTTCCACACCTGCGCGAACGAGACGAGGATTAATTATTTAATCCTGGTGACTAAAAAATAGATTCATAGATAACAAGAAACCGGGTTACACAGGTTTCTTGTTTTTGTTTCCGTCAAGGACATCTTTTGGAGAAAAATTATCCGAAACCTCTTTTATTTTCCAGTATTATGCCAATGTTAGAAATTTTAATGTAGTGCAAAATTCCATCGCTATAATTAAGTCCCAAAGATTATTTAGGTAATTTGTCTAGACAATACTTTTATTAGTGAAAGGAATTTAGGTAAGGAGGATAAAATGTTAACCAGCGATTGTGTTACAACGATCGCACTTGAAGGAGCTTCAGACGAACTCACTTCCATCATCCAGAAAGAACGGGTTGTGGATGTTGAGATTCCGATCAAGGGGTTGATGCTGAGAGAGAGTGTGGTTGTCTGCGATTGCTCTCCGGATCAAGTGGAAGCACAGAGTTCAAATATCAGTCATTTCTGCACGGGGAATTTCAATTACCCCTTATTTATTAAACTGAGTCGCACCAACAAGGCACTCTCCTGCCGGTTGAGTGATTTATTGGTTTATTCAGGCAAACTTATCTTAAATGATTTCCGATTAATGGATCAAAGTTGGATTGACCGTCAATCTGACAGAGTTCAACCCCGGCTGCCTATTTTTGTGTCTGTCGTTAATGGCAAAAAGGTAATTAAAGCGAACTTGTTTGATATTTCAATAACAGGTATTTGTATTTTGTTTGATAAAAAGAATGTAGAAGACCCTGACACATTACTCGATTCAAAATTACAGATCTTGTTGACACTTCCTACTTACAAATCAGCATGCAAGATAACTGGTCATGTGGTGCAATGCAGACATATTGGCAATAATTTGCTGCGTATTGGTATGGATATCACCATGGGCAATAAAGACCGCGCCATTATTGCACACTATCTTTCTGAACGAAAACGTGAAATATTGGATGAACTCTTTTTAAACTTTACCGGTTTGTTAAATTATCGTGAAACCAAGGATCAATATTTTTAAAAGCCTGGTTATTAAATGAACCAATTATCTATATAAAAACAATCCCGCTTGTTGTGACGGGATTGTTTATTTGTGGATCAAAGACTTATGCGCGCCAAAATCCGCGTCTGACGGGTCGCACATCTTCGGCTGTTACAAAAGCTTGCGGATCTGATTCAAGCACGATTGTTTCAACATGGCTGACATCTTTTCTCAATACACTGGCATGCAATTCAAATACGGTGCCGTGCATGCCGCGGCCGGCAATTTCGGTAACTGCATAACCGCTGGCTCGCAATCGTTCTGCGATAAACGTACCGCGATTGGAACTGATTATGTTAACCAGCACATGACCAATGGCAAGTCTGTTTTCAATTAACATGCCAATCAGATTGCCAGTTGCGAAGCCTGTGGCATAACCGATGATATTTAAAATATTATCCAACTCTGAGAGCACAGAGCTGATGGCAACCACAAAGATCAGCGATTGGAAAAGCCCAAGGATCCAGACTAACAATTTCTTCCCGCGCACCACAAACAGCACGCGAATTGTATCCAGAGCCATGTCGCCGACACGTAATAAAAAGATCAAAAAGGCAAATAACCAGGCGTGTGGATCACTAAAATATTCCATCGAACCTCAGCTTTTTACTGATTACGTTTTTTACCTTCAATGGAAGGCAAATAATAATCAGTGACATATTCTTTAAGCATGCGTCTCAAACTGAATTGCGGGGTGAGGGTGCGCATGTTTTCTTTGACCATTTTCAACCATTCAGACGGAATGCTCTCGGCATTGCGCTCGTAAAATAACGGGATAAGTTGGTTTTCAAGGGTTTCATAAATGCTCTGGGCGTCAGCAGCATCTTGTTCTTCTGGATTGGTGTATTCGGTATCTGAACCAATCGACCAGCCGTTGCGGTTGTTAAAACCTTCACGCCACCAGCCGTCCAAGATTGAGAAATTAAGTCCGCCATTGAGAGCCGCTTTCATGCCTGAGGTGCCTGAAGCCTCATTAGGCCGGCGAGGAGTATTCATCCATACATCCACGCCTTGCACGAGGTAGCGCGCCAGGTTGATGTCGTAATCTTCCAAAAAGATCAGCCGCCCACCCGAGCGGGATTCTTTGACTGCACGGTAGACTTGTTGGATGATCAGTTTTCCGGGTTCATCGGCGGGGTGCGCTTTACCTGCGAAGATGATTTGCACGGGCATGTGAGGATGGTTGATCATCTTCATCAAACGGTCAAAATCGCGGAACATCAAGTTGGCGCGTTTGTAAGTGGCAAACCTTCTGGCAAAACCGATGGTCAATGAATAGGGTTCCAGAAAGACGCCTCCAGCCACCACTTGCGAAGCTGTGAGGGTGCCGTTGCGCCATTGCAGACGCGTGCGTTCATTGGCGAAATTGACAAGTTTGTTTTTCAGATGGCGGCGTACATCCCACAATTCGTGATCGGGAATGTTAACCACGTTTTCCCACATTGCCGGGTTATCCAGGCGGTCCACCCAATCGCTGCCAAGATATTTTGAGAAGAGCAAGCCCATGCGTCGGGCCAGCCATGTTCCAGTGTGAACGCCGTTGGTGACATAACCGATAGGCACATTTTCGACTTTTTCATTGGGCCAGAGAAAGCTCCACATTTTTCTCGAGACCTGGCCGTGCAGTTCAGATACCGCATTGGCTCGTTCAGACAGTTTTAGTGCCAGAACGGGCATCACAAACGTCTCCCCCCAGGGCTGTGCCTGGCGGCCAAGATCAATGAATTGGTCGCGAGTCATACCCAATTCAACCCAGATTTGGGCGAAATATTTGTCGATTAGCCACAGTGGAAATTGATCATTACCTGCCGGAACGGGTGTATGCGTTGTAAATACATCACCGATTCTTACCTTGGCTATGGCATCATCCATTGACAGGCCGCTATTAACCATACCTCGTAGTCTTTCTACTGAAAGGAAGGCAGAGTGCCCTTCATTCATATGCCAGACATCAGGGTTGAATCCAAGCAATTGCAGCACGCGTACGCCGCCTATGCCTAACAGAACTTCCTGCGAGATTCTGATCTCAGGGTCACTGTTGTAAAGTCTTTCGGTCAATTGCCGATCAGCAGGGCTGTTTTGCTCGAGGTTGGTATCCAGCATGTAAAGATGAACACGTCCCACTTCCAACTCCCATATGCGTGCTGTGACATCCCGTCCGGGAAGATCCACGCAGATGGTTAACGGCTGCCTGTTTTCGTCTAATAAAGAGACCAGGGGAAGTTCGTTGTAATCAATCAAGGCGCTGCGGGTTTCCTGCCAGCCGTCTTCAGTGAGATGCTGGACGAAGTAACCCTGGTTATATACAAAGCCGACCGCAGTTAAAGGCAGACCTAGATCAGAAGCTTCTTTGAGATGATCGCCAGATAAGATGCCCAAACCGCCGGCATAAACCGGCAAGGATTCGTGCAGACCAAATTCAAAAGAAAAATAGGCAATCGTTTTATCTTTCAGCTTGGGATATTGGCTGGAAAACCAGGTATCCTTGCGTGCCACGTAAGCATCCAGGTCTGCGATGACCTTGTCGTATCTTGCAAGAAAAGTAGGCTGATTGAGCGCTGCATTAATACGGGTGCGGTCCACACGGCGCAAAAAAGCGATCGGATTATGGTTGACTGCATTCCACAACAGCGGGTCGATATGGCTGTAAATCCTTTGTCCATCCGGATTCCATGCCCACCACAGGTTGTGTGCCAATTTTGCCAGACCCTCAATGCGTTTAGGCAGGTTGAATGAATTTGGATATTCTCTAATAATTTTGGTCATCTTTGCTCACAATAGTTTATAGGTTTATGGGGCGAAACAATATTATCCTTGCAAGTGAAATCGTGAATTATATTGATCAGCAAGGGGAAATATTAAAAAAATTATACCAGAAAGCAATGTAAGAAACATTGTAAGCGTGAGCGGTAACGGTTTATCTGAAAAAATTCTTAATTAAATTTGAGAGGTCCTCGAAAGACCTCTCATTATATTTTTTATGATGGGAAGAGCTTGGTAAAGATCTCTGGTGTGTATTTTTCCACCATCTGGCTTGAGATGCCGTTCTCTTTACAAATTTCCTCATAAAGATCCACACTCCTGCGGCGGATGCGTTTCTGGGTCTTCAAATCCAGCTCCCACAAGCCGAAACGTTGGCTCCAGCCGCGTTCCCATTCAAAATTATCCACCAGCGACCAGTGGAAGTATCCCTTGATGCGCCAGTTGTAATTGGCGGCCTTCCACACCTGGTGCAGATGCTCGATCATGTAGCGCGGACGCAAAGTATCTTCTTTATCTTCAACACCGTTTTCGGTAATGATTATGGGAAGTTCAAAGTGGTGCGCCCACCTCAATCCATCCCACATGCCTTCGGGGACGTTGGCGATGAAACCGGTGCTGCTAAGATCGGCTTCTTTTGGGTATTCCAGCCTGCCAAACAGATTGCCAGGTTTTATGATATCGAAATGTACGATGTCGCGTGAATAGTAATTTAGTCCGATGAAATCCTGGGTGCCGGCTGCTTCAGGGATTTTCACTTTTTTCAACACCATATTTAACACGCCGGTTTTTAAACATCCATGAAATGAGTTGTTGAAGATTTGATTCTGAAAGGTTGCAGGCATCTTGTCCAGAAGATTCCAGGCATGTGCGGGTTTTAGACTTCTGTAATTGACAGCCACACCCACCTGGGCGTTGGGCTGCAACTCATGAATAATCTTGTATGCGGCCGCGTGCCCTCTCACCAGGTGCTCCACCACTTTGGCAGCCAAACCGATGTTATTCTTGCCTGGCGGGAACAACCCTTCGATCCAGCCTTCCATGACATATACATTGGGTTCGTTGATCGTGACCCACAAATTGACATAGTCTTTTAATGCATCAACGGCTTTTCGGCAAAATCGAGCAAAAAATACAGGTGCATTCGGGTTTTCCCAACCACCCTGATCAACCAGCCATAGGGGATCACTAAAATGATGCAGGGTCACCATGGGGGTTATCTCATGATTAACCATCCAACGCGCCATTTCAACATATTTTTGTAAAGCCATGTCATCCCAGGTGTCTTGAGTGGGCTGGATGCGGCTCCATTCTATGGAAAAGCGGTGGGCATTTTGACCGCTCTCTATTGCGCGTATTAGATCTTCTTTCCAGCGTCCGCCCCACCAGTCACAGGCCAGGCCAGATCTATCATTATTTTTGATCTTTCCGGGTGTTTTTTCCCAACGGTACCAGTTGTTGTTGGTATTGTTACCTTCAACTTGATGGGCGGCGGTGGCCGTACCCCATAAAAATCCACGTGGAAAGTGATAAGTGCCTTCTGGCATAGTGGTTCTCCTCTATCAAGATGCGTGAAATAATTATACGCTGATTAAAAACAAAGAGGTTTTGGAGTCATCCAAAACCTCTCAAGAATTCTGAGTTTTGTTACATCCCGGCCATGTAAGCAATGCTGATGGTGCCAGGGCCAACATGACTGCCGACCACCGGGCTGACATAGCTCAAAATGCCCTCTTCGGCGTTGAAATATTTGACAGTGCGATCAAGCAGCGTCTGTGCGGCTTCATCAGCCAGCGCATGAAAGACGGAGATACGCACCGGGGTGCGGCCATTTACATCGTGTTCGACCAGTTTAATCATCTCATCCAGGGCTTTGCTAAAAGTGTAAACACTCTTAACCGCCTCGATCTTACCGTCGCGGATTTCAAGTACTGGTTTAATCTTAAGTGCAGTTCCAACCCAGCGTTTGGCGCCGCCGATGCGTCCGCCGGCGTGCAGGTATTTCAAGGTGTCAACTACAAAATAGACACCAATATGGTCATAGGCTTTGATGGCAATTTCTTTAGCCTCTTGCAGGCTGGCGCCATCTTTAGCCGCGCGTGCGGCGGCTAAAACCTGGAACCCCAGTGCCATCGAGACCAATTTAGTATCTACAATTTCAATATTTGCTTTCGGGAACATTTTCTGGGCTTGATAGGCAGAATTGATGGTGCCAGAAATGCCCGAACTGATGGGCAAGGTGAGGATATCATAATCTTCGGCTGCTAATTTTTCATACACATCACTAAAATCTTTTACCGTTGCCTGACTTGTGGTGGGCATGGTGGAACTCTTCGAAAGCCGCGTGTAGAACTCATTTGGTTTTATATCGATTCCATCGCGGTAAGTATTTCCATCCCAGTTAACGGTTAATGGAATGACTTCGATGGGCAGACTGTCAACGTACTCTTGTGGAAGATAAGCGGTTGAATCGGTTACAATAGCGACTTTTTTCATTGATCCACTCCTATTGGGATATTACTAGTAAAGTATATCAATTTGCCAACTTAAATAAATAGGAATTTGGTCATATTTTTTCTCAGTAATCAAGGCTTGTCATCTTTGGCATGAATGAGTAAACTTGTTGAGAAGCTAGAGGAAATAACATGAGTCGAATAACTATTGATATAACAAGAACCCTGTTGGTGCTGTTTTGTTTCGTTTTTCTCGCAGGCTGCAGCAATGATGATCCTTTGATCGGCACTTGGCAGGAGCCTGATTCTGGCATTACCATGCAGTTCAAGGATGATGGTAATGTGGTGATGAGCAATGATAAAACATCTATCTCTTTGCCATTCACAACCCAGGAGCCAAATACTATTCTGGTTAAAGCCAGCACGGATGGCACCATTCCTGATCAAACCATTATTTACCGGGTGGAAGAAAACAAACTGATCCTCACTGTGGATGGCGTGGAAAGTGTCTTTACATTGGTGAAATAATGGCCCATTAACCGGCCAAAAAGATTAAAGCAACTCCTGCAATTGAAACCAACACCCCAAGAACAGATCGCAAGCTGAGTCTCTCTTTTTGCAGGGCAGATAACGGTAATATAAAGAGGGGGCTGGTTGCCAGCAATGTTTGCGCAATGCCCACGTTAGTGAATTTAAAAGCAAGTTGCTGCATCCAGATGGCAATGTACGTGCCAAACAGGATGACAGCGGTCAGAATGCCCCATAGCTGTTTCTTGGGAGCGGGTTTTAGCCAGCCGCCAATCTTCTCGCGGCGGATTAATATCCACAAAAGCAGCACAACCGTACCTGCCAACAACCGGATCAAAGCACTTTGCAGCGCACTTACCGAACTCTCAGTGAGTGCCCAGCGAGATAAAACGGCTCCGCCAGCCTGGGTGAGAGCAGCTAAAAAACCAAAGAAAACGCCCAACCAGGTAAACTTGTTTTCTTCTTGCTCATTTTTGTTTTTTTCAGTGATTACCCACGCAACCCCCAGGATGGTGATCAAAATCCCAATCCAGGCTGCCATACTCAAAGATTCGCGTAAAAATATCCATGCAAAAATGACCGTCATAGGCGGCGCAAGGATGGTAATCAATAACGAGCGTCTTGCCCCAAGGCGGTTAATGGCTTCAAAAAACATGGTATCACCAAAACCAATGCCCACTGCACCGCTGATGGCGAGGGCAAACACTGCTGCCGGTCGGATGGAAGTGAAGATTTCACCAATGACCAGGCTGGTGATCGCAAAAAGAACGAACCCTGAAATACCTTTAATAAGGTTTAATTCTAGCGGACGGATGGTTTTTCCAAGGGTTTTAAAAAGAATGGAAGATAGCGCCCATAATAACGCTGCACCAAGGGCATAGAATTCTCCCTGGAAGTTGCCCATACTCATAAGAAAATCTGTCATAATAATGATATAAATCCTTTAAAATAGATGAACCATTTTACCGTATTAACGAGGAACATATTTGCCGGGAAATTCGTCTGATTATGGACGATGAGGAGTCTCTAATGAAGGCGACGCTATTAAAAACTCTTATTGGAGTGCTGGTCTCAGGTTTATTGCTGGCTGCCTGCAATGTATCCATGTCATCCACTGAAGAACCTAAACCCGGTCAGGTGGCGACTGTAATGTGGGCTACGGTATCTACCAGATTGACTCAAATTGCAGTCGGCACGCTTATCGCTGAAGCCACCCAAATTGCCATGTATACTTCAACTCCCACGGTGACTGAGACTCCTACAATTACTGTGACGCCGACTGATACATCCACACCAACCTCGACGTTTACATTTTCCCCATCGGCGACTTTCACACCCCTTTTTTCGTCCACCCCCGTTACACCAACGCCAACCAAAACTAAAACCCCTATTCCAACCCCATGCAATCAGGCGGAATTTGTGACTGATGTAACCATGCCTGATAACTCAACTGTTTATGCCGGCCAAAGTTTTTATAAAACCTGGCGGATTAAGAATACCGGTTCTTGCGACTGGACTACAGCTTATTCACTTATTTTTCAGAGCGGCGACTCGTTTAGCGCCCCTGCATCAGTGGCTTTTACCAATACAGTTAAACCTGGTGAAACCGTTGACCTCACTGTTGATATGATCTCTCCAAGTACCACGGGTAGCTTTACCTCCAACTGGATGATCTCGGGACCCAATTCCAGCACTTTTGGAGTTGGAACCGCACCTGGAACCGCTTTGTCGGTAAAAATTAAAGTGACCAGCATTCCACCTAATCACGACCCATATACTATTTATGATTTTGTCGCTAATTATTGTTCTGGACAGTGGCGTACCAATGCCTCTTTTATTACTTGCCCCACCACTGGATATGATTATAAAAATGGCACTATTACAAGAACTTTCTCGCCAATTCTTGAAAACGGAGTATTGGATGACGAAGGTACTTTGATCACCATCCCGGCAATTGGAGGTGATGGATTTATCCAGGGACAGTTCCCTCAATTTCTAATTCATTCTGGTGATCAATTCAAAGCTGCCCTGCTTTGTACGGCCAATAAACCTAAATGTTCTGTCACTTTTGAACTACTTTACAAGATAAATGGCACAGAAACTGTAACGTCATTAGGTACATGGGATAAGGTTCCTGATAATACCTTAACCCAGGTTAGTATTGATCTTTCAGCATTGGATGGGCAAAATGTAATCTTCTTCTTGAAGGTTACAAGCAAGTCTGACTCTACAGATGACTTTGCCCAGTGGATGGCTGTTCGTATTACCCATCCTTAACCTTGCTGGATTGAAAATAAAAAATGCGCGAAATTATGAATTTCGCGCTATACTAAGGTTTCACTTAGTATTATGCATTGTCGTCTACTAAGACGAACAGGAGTGGATAAAATGGAACTTTCAACTATCGGGAATTTTATGTTTCAGAAAAAAGCTGCCAGAACGATTGTGATATTAACCATGGTTTTGGTCATGCTCCTGGCAGGCTATACCCCTGGAGCTGCTTCAGGAATACCCTTAACGACCATCGTTTCTGTAAACCAGGATGTCAGCGTCACGGTTTCGGGGGTAAACTTCCCGGCTGACATGACTTTTACCGTACGCATGGGACCGTTTGGTACCCTTGGTATCGGCGGAACGGTTGTCGGCACTAAGGAACCTTCTTCCAGCACCTCGTTTACAGCCACCTATAATATTCCAGCTTCGTTGGCTGGCGCTTCAAAAATTGCCATACGTTTTGATAGTCCCCAAGGATATTATGCTTATGACTTTTTTGTCAATAACGCATCAGCCGCCACCTCAACTGCTGGTCCGACTGCCACAGCCGGCCCCACAAAAACACCTGGTCCAAGCCCCACACCCAAACCAACTTCGACTTATAAAGGTGTCATCCCGACGATAAATATCGTAGGGGTACAACAGGGAGTCAGCGTTTCCATCGTGACCAAAGATTACCCTGCCGGACAAACCTTCACTGTTCGAATTGGCGAATATGGCACCCTTGGCATCGGCGGAACAGTGGTTGGCACCTTGAATTCTGGTGCTGGTGGTTCGGTTGCCCAGATCTTCAGCATTCCAGCAGCCCTGGCAAGCCGCGAGAAACTATCCATTCGTCTTGACAGCCCTCTTGGATATTACAGTTATGATTGGTTCAACAACAACGCTTCATTTGGAACCAGTGCCAGCACACCTACCATGACCGCTACACCTGCCCCAACGGTCACACCTGGAGGTCCTACAGTGACTCCTTCTGCTACACCGACTGCAGGGCCCACCTCAAGTGGACCTGTTGCCGGTTATGCCGGTATTCCCACCTTCTCGATCTCTTCAGTCGTAAAAGACCAGAGTGTAACCATCTCTGCAGTGAACTTCCCGCCCGGGCAGGTCTTCACCGTACGCATGGGAGCATTCGGCACCATGGGTATCGGTGGAACAACCATCACCACTTTTAATTCTGGTAATGGCGGCAGTTTTACCGCAACTTATCCCATTCCGGCTGCTATTGCTGGCAGCGCCCAGTTGGCCATCCGTCTGGAAACGGGATATTATTACGCCTTTAACTGGTTCTGGAACAATTAATTATTTTGAAAAACATATATCGACGCAATTTCATTAATGCATTTATTCTCCTGCTGGGGTTATTGGCGCTGACTTCTTGTCAGCTTAAAAATACCCCACAGGAGAGTGTGGTAACCAACACTCCTGAAATTCTTACTATACCAACCACCGGAATTGAAACTCAATACCCTTCAACACCTGAAGAGGTTATCCGCGCTTTTTTGATTGCCTATCCATCAGATCCGGCTTATGCAGTACAATATCTCTCCCCATCCTTGGTGAGCAAACTTGATGCTGCATCGGCTTCCAAGCTGCTGCCCGCATCTGGTGAAATCTCCGGTTTTATTATTGTAAAAGGTGACACCAGTGCCGAGTCTGAAAAGAGCGAGATCCTGATCAACATCGCTTTTCAAAACACCAGCAGCGAAATCCAATTTAATCTTGAAATTGTTGATGAGCGTTGGGTAATTGATCAGATTATTGAAAAATGAACGGGAATATTACCAGGGAACTTGCTTTTGGTAAAGTTAATGTATATAATAATTTAAATAATTGTAACATTTGTTTCCGCCTTTTTTTCATCGCCTGAAGTCCAGAGATTTAATAAATGGCTTCTCGATATTATTGAAGTCTGGGGTGGATTTTCTAACTTTTCAAGGGTCTAATGGATAAGTCGCAATTGTTGCTTGAAAAGATGGAATTGCCTCGAACGAAAAATTTTCGCTTTTCGGTCGTCATGAAAAATTTTTCCCTAATCAGTTTGGTTTGTATTTTTTTATATGCAGTGCTTTTTGCCTTCTTATCAGTATGGCAAATGGTTTTGGTCTGCGCCATTTGCGCTCTTATATGGGTTGGCATCCTGTTGATCAATCGTCAAGGCTTTATTCAGGCTGCCTTTCTGGTAGGTGTTCTAAATTCCACCGTTTTTGCCTTGTTGACAACCTGGTTATTGGGTTGGTCATCAGGTTTTTTCTTTATGGCATTGCTGATCATACCCATAATATTTCATAATTCTTATTGGAATCAGGTTGTAAAAAGTATCCTGGCGTTTGCCATTCTGGCCGTGATTATCGGGTTGTTCATCCTCTCATGGCAAAATGTATCTTTATGGCCGCTGGATGATAAAATCTTGAGGATGTTGGCGGCAATCAATTTGGTGATCACAGTGGTGGTGTTGGCAATCACCGGTCACTATTTTGAAACCTCCGCCGCAGATGCCGAAAAAGCGTTAATTCAGGCAAATAAAAAATTGGCTGGCTTGGCTACCACTGATCCGGTAACAAACCTGGTGAATCGGCGAATCATTTTGAGCCGCATTGAACAGGAAAAGAACCGCATGGAAAGAGGCAGTAAACCCTTCACTCTGATCATGGTGGATGTGGATAATTTCAAACACATAAATGATGAATACGGTCATTCAGGTGGAGATTATGTTTTGGTCAACCTGGCCGAGGCAATCAGTTTAACCCTGCGCAAGCAGGATGAAGTTGCCAGATGGGGTGGTGATGAGTTCTTGATCATGCTCCCTGAAACGGATGTGGATGGGGGCGTAATTGTGGCCGAAAAGATACGCACCAGAATAATCGAGACGCCCTTTCTTTATAGAGAGTTGGAAATTCCCGTGACCATAACCCTGGGTGTCGGCGCATGTGAACCAGGCAGCGGGGTTGGTAGCTGCATCCGCAAGGCAGACCAGGCTCTTTATGCAGGCAAACAGGCTGGTAAAAACAGGGTGGGAATTATTCAGGATCGGTAAGTATTTACTTTTATCCATAAGGAAAACTATGGTCGAAAGAGATAAAGCAATTCTTGATCAGCGAGATGTGGATATTCATAAGCAAAACTATTCCCGGCTGATGCAATTGCTTTCATTAGTCATGGCAGCACTCTCCACGCTCATGAGCCTTGTTTTACTGATCATGCGTGCCCGGATGGATCTCATCATTTATGTGATTTCCACAATAATTGTTCTTTTTATCCTTTTTTTTGTGTTTCGCACAAATCATGTTACAGCAGGTTATCATGGGCTGGTCTATTTAACCTGTCTTAATTGTCTTATTGGAAACACATTAATTGGTTGGCGCAGTGGAATTTACATTTTATTCTTATTATTAATACCAATAATTTTTTACAACCCGATAATTAATAAAATACATAAACTCATTTCGAGTGTATTTTTCGGATTAGTATTTCTTTCGACCATCGTTTTAAGTTTTCTTATCGAACCCATATTGCGGTTTACCATATTTCAATTGCAATTCATGAACAGCATTAATGTCATTGTTACATTTGTTGTTCTTGCAGGAATCGCGTTAATAGAAATCCGAAACTCCAACAAAGTTTCAATGCGGCTGATTGAAGTAAACAATAAACTTGCCTACCATGCCAGCCGTGATTCCTTGACCAATCTTTTAAATCGCAGAACCATGAATCAGTATATTCAAATGGAATACACACGCTCAAAGCGATCTGGCAAACCCTTTGGTTTAATTATGGCAGACGTGGATGATTTCAAACGAGTTAATGATAATCACGGACATGCTGCCGGGGACCTCGTGTTAATAGAACTAGCCGGGTTACTCTCTGCCACCCTGAGGAAGCAGGATTCAATTGCCAGGTGGGGTGGCGAAGAATTCTTGATCTTGCTGCCAGAAACGGATTTTGAAGGTGTTCAAATTGCTGCTGAAAAGGTGCGAGATTTGATTGCTCAAAGCAGCATACCTTATCAAGCACACGATATTCAAATTACTCTATCCATTGGCGGGGTTGTATGTGAGCGTGAAGCAAACTGGGATGATTGTATAAAAATTGCCGACCGGGCTTTATATTACGGAAAAACTCATGGCAAAAACCTGGCTGTCTTTGCCAAAGGAGACCAATACTGTATTTTAGGGTATTCCGACTCAGGATCTACTGAATAACTCAATCTAATTTAAACCAAACAAGAACTATAAATCCTTGATCATGTAAATTTCTCCGCGTTTGAATCCGCGGCTTTCATAATATAGACGGGTTCCGATGGCTGCAATGACTGCCATCTTTGTGAATCCTTTCGAACGGGCAATTTTTTCCGCTTCGAGAAGCAAAGCGGTGCCAAGACCGATGTGTTGCGCCGCCCCTGTTTTTTCTGCACCTACAGCCAGCGACTGACCGTAAACATGCACCTCGCGGATCAATGCAGCCCCATCCAGGTCGGGCCATCCCAATTGTGGAGACTCAGAAGTGGGCAGCGAAAGCCGCAAATAACCTGCCAGTTTGTCATCTGGCGTGTTGAAAGTGATGAAATGCTCTTCGGCTTGAGAGGGTGTGTAAACCAGGTCTTTCAGGGTCAGGGTGGAGATATCCACTAATTGCGTTTTTACTTCTCTACAGCGGATGCAGCGGCAGACCTGTCCTCGTTTTTTGAGTTCAGCGCTGACATCTTGTCTCAAGCTGGTGCGCTTGTTGCCTTCCACCACATGCGTGGAGGGGATATCGCGGATGATACGGTTAACGCGGCAATATTCAGGAATGCCTGGCTTAATATCCGCAATCAGTTGGATCAGTTCCTCCTGGGTATACGGGTGGTATTCTCCGCGCTGCCAGTAATGATAAAGTTCGGCCGATTCAAGCAGTTGGGTGGGATATATCTTAATCTCATCTGGTGCATAGCCATCTTTCCACAACTTTTCAAAATCAAGGCGGTCAGATTCAAGCGTAGCACCGTGCAGGTTGGGCATCCAGTGCAGTACGATCTTGAACCCGGCTGCCCTCAACAGGGTGGTGGCTTTCAGCGTTTCGGCTGCAGTATGCCCGCGCAGGTTCATTGCCAGCACACGGTCATCCAGGCTTTGTGCACCCATTTGCACTTTCGTGACACCCAGGTGGCGCAGCCATTTTAGTTCATCCGCGTTGATCTCGTCCGGCCGGGTTTCTATTACCAGACCTACGTTGCGGTGGTTGGCGGTCTCGTTGTTTTCATGGACTATTTTGAGCAGAGACAGGTCGATTGATTGTGAAGATTGATGTTCGGCGGGTTGGTCTGGCTGTTGCAATTCTTCGCTGGCGTTGTCTGCATCCATATTCATGGCGTTAAAACAGCGTCTTACGAACCACTCCTGGTAGCTGCGTTTATAAGAGCTCCAGGTGCCGCCGAGGATCAGAAGTTCGATCTTGTCATTGGGGTGACCGACAGACTGGTATTCCTTGATGCGCGATTGCACCTGGTTGTACGGATCAAACTTGTTTTGGAATGCCCTGGCTGCACCCGGTTCATCTGCCAGGTAACTTTTGGGCATGTAGTTTTCTGTCGGGCAGAAGATGCACTTGCCCGGGCACGGATACTCTTTGGTCAGTACGGTGACTGTGGTGACCCCTGAGAGCGTCCGTACGGGTTTCATACGGATGCGGCCAAGGAATTCTGCATCTTCCTTCCATTCACCGCTGGCGACCAATTCGCGGTATGCAGCCACCAAAATGTGCTTGGCGATCAAGCGTCCGTCTTGCATGGGGTGTGATCGCAGGGCGCGGTCAAGCTTGCGGCCTTCTCGCACTTCTTGCAGCACGACTTTTGCCATTTTCAGGTCTTCAGCCGTATACTGCCTGGCTTTGTGCCAGTTTTCGATATATTCCTGATTATGCATTGGTCGGTATAATTGGGAATATGGATGAATCAGTAAGTAAAAAATTATTAGACATTAACGACAAATTTTACCAGAGTTTCGGGGCAGCGTTTGCCGAGACTCGTCATAGAATCCAACCCGGTGTTCAGCGCATCGTGGAAGAGTGGATTAAACCCGGCACCTGGCTGGATATTGGCTGCGGCAGCGGCGTTTTGGGTCAGCGCCTGGCGCATAGTGGATTGAAGGGGTCGTACCTCGGCCTGGATTTCAGTGAACCACTGCTGGCTGAAGCGCGTCAGGGTGCAAGCGGCATGACTGAGCATGATGATTTTGAACTGGCGTATCGACCGGCCAATTTGATGCTTCCAAGTTGGTCAGATGGCTTGCAGTCAAAAACATATGATGGCGTTTTGGCATTTGCTGTTTTTCACCACCTGCCTGGCGCAGACAAACGCAGGCAGATTGTTGAACAGGTTTACAACTTGCTCAAGCCAGGCGGCGTCTTTATCCATTCAGAGTGGCAGTTTGACCGCAATCCCAAGCTGGCGGCGCGTGTGCAGCCCTGGTCTATGGCCGGTCTCTCCGCGGATGCGGTGGAGCCGGGTGACTACCTGCTGGATTGGCGCCACTATGCCACAGGTCAAACTGACGAACCGGGCTTGCGTTATGTGCACTTGTTTAGCGAGGCTGAGTTGAAAGAGATGGCTGCTTCAACAGGTTTTACCCTCCTCGAGCAATTTGACTCGGACGGTAAAACCGGCAACCTGGGGCTTTACCAGGTCTGGCAGAAAGGCGTTTAATCTTCAGTGTTTGAAAATGTCATGGGGAACAATTCCGCCTGGGGAATCTCGCCAAGGTGCATGCGGTTTTTGACCTGGTTGAGATGATAGTTTACCGTGCGCCTGGAAAGGTGCAGCATTACTGCTATTTCTCCGCTTGATAAACCACGGATGGAAAGTTCATGCACCTGGGTTTGCCTGCGCGATAAACCTGTAGGTTTGTGGGTTCGTTTGAGAGGTGTGGTTCTTTGGGCGGCTGGGGCTACCACTACTGTGCCACCCATTTCACTGGCGGTTAGTTTGTCGGGCGGGGCGCTGCGAAGTACAGGCAGCGGACGAATACCGGCGTTGACCGCAGCACATAATTGAGCGGCTGGCATATCGACTTCAAGTTGGATGACCGTAACGTCATCCGGCAGGTAGAGCAGGCGAGTCATTTCATCTCCAAAAAATAGAAAAACTGGATTCACACTCCCCATATTATAGAACAAATATACTAATATTATGACACCGGCAGAATAGTTTGTCAAGATCGAAAACAAGACCCCTGCGGTTTCTGCTTTTTAAAACCGCGGGGGTCAGTATAAACAAACCGCGGGGGTCTAGAACTACCCCGATTTATTTCCTCTTCTCCAACCAGCTTTCATATTCACTCACCAACGTCTTCCACTCCACTAACTCCAGCGTCTGCGCCCGCCGGGTTGGATCAATTCCCGCGGCTTTCAACAACACTTCAGCCTCGGGGGCAGTGCAGTGCAAGCCAGCAGAAATGGTATTGCGCAGCATTTTACGCTTCTGCGAAAAACCGATCTTGGCCAGGGTGAAGAACATATCCAGTTGTTTGCCGCTGATCAAGGGTTGATCGTAAATTTCCACACGCAGGGTGGCTGAATCCACTTTAGGCGGTGGAAAAAACGCCGATGCCGGAATGCTGACTCCGATCTTTGGGGTTCCAAAAACCTGCACACTCAAAGCCAGCAATGAAAGGTCGCCCGCTTGCGCACAAATACGTTCTGCTACTTCTTGCTGCATGGTGAGCACAATGCGGGTGGGTTTCACTGCGCTGCTCAGCAGATGGCGGATGATGGCGGAGGTGATGAAATAGGGGATGTTGGCCACTACAATGAATGGCCTGTCTCCCATCAGGTCAACCGGGTTCAGTTCCAATATATCGCCTTCAATAATTTGTACGTTATTAAAAGGCGACATAACTTCTTCCAGAATCGGCACCAGGTGATGGTCAATTTCAACAGCCACCACGCGGCCGGCGCCTTTGGCCAGCATGCGTGTCAGACTGCCCAGACCGGCACCAATCTCCAAAACGGTATCTTCTTTGGTTAGCCCGGCATAATCCACGATCTTGCGCAGGGCTTTGTGATCCACAAGAAAATTTTGCCCCAACCCCTTGTGTGGATCGAGGTGGTGGCGGCGCATGATGGCTCTTACATCAAAAGTGGGCAGTGGCAGGTCTATGGCAGCTCCAAATTGGTTCCTTCAGGAAATGGTCCCAACAAATAGACAGTCAGGTTATAAAAAGTTAGTTGTCCAGCGGCGGCGAATTCTGCATCGGTGTAACCCAGGTCGATCCAGTGATGAGTGCCAGGGTACGAACCTGTATCTTGAACGACGCCGATGCCGTAACCCGGCACACAAATTTGAGTGCCCTTTAAGGTCGGCCACCATGTTGAATCAACAGCCAATACACCTTTTTTTACGGTAGTACCCATGGCTGTTTTTGGATAACACGTATCCGAACCTGAGTTGCAAGGAGAGTACGATGTTGCAGTGACGGTGACCGCCTTGTAATAATTAACCGGCACATCACAGGCTTGAATGGTTGAAACCACCAGCTTGGACCCCGCTACAACCACGGCGGTTACGGGTTCTTTCAACACAATAGTTTCTTCGGTTTCTCGAGAGACTTCTTCTCCATCTTCGTAGCGGATACGTACCGTGGCCACTTGCAGACCGTTTTCACCTGCTGTGATCGTCTGAGTTTGACCTGATTCCATAGTATCGTCGGTTTGGGTTGTAGTGGTAAACGGGATGGATTGTTGTTCGCGCAGTACTTCTTCTCTCACGCGCACTACAAAAATACGTCCGTCCTCGGGCAAGGGGTCCGATTCAGCGGGTTTGCTGTAATCAAGATCTTGTAGCGAAACGCCAACTTTGGCTAAAACTTCACCTACGCTGGCTGCTGTTGCGTAAGTTGAGATATCCTTGCCGTCTGCGGTGATAATCAAGGACCTGGCCTTGTTTATCATCAAGGCTGATTGGGCATCCACGCTGCCGGTGAAAGATTGGCTGAGCGCATCGCCGCCGTGGATGTTGATGCCCTTTTCCCACAGGGCGGTTCCAACACTGAAGGCCGCAGTATAAAAACTTGTTTCGACGCCGTCCAGGTTTAGGTCAAGACTAATGGCCGGGGTGTATTGCAGCACGAAAGACCCCGTGATGTTTAGAGGTTGATCCATAGGTACGACAAGACCGTTGAGGCGGATAGCGTCACCGGCGCCCGGGAGGATGCCAGCAGTCACTAAAATCTCGGCAGGCGTGGTCGCGGCGGTATCCACAGCGGTAAGGGTTTTGGTACTGTCATTCCACACCTGGATGGGGTGTGAAAGCTGCACTTTGATTTCTGTAATTTTTGACAGTGAACTTGAAGCAGGGGGCGACACCTGATCAAGCGGGGTCAGGTTGACCCCAACTGACCGCAGTGCGCCGCGCACCGTCAATGCGTGCGTCATCACCTGGCTGGATTTTCCGTCTACTGTGATGGTCAGTTGTCTTCCCATCAAGAGATACCCGGCGATGATGCCAATCAGGGGCAGAAAGATGAGAATGATTAATTTCGTTTTGCGTGTCACACATTGATTTTAACCCATTTAAAGCGCTGAATCGGACTTCGCGATTAGTGAAACCCTTTAACCAGGAATGTTTAGAAAGTAAGGGCAATTCATGAATTGCCCTTACTTTGCAATGTTTATGCCTCGGAGTCAAATTTCTACTTTACAATCCTCGGGTTTACCCAATAGGCCCAGTCTTGCGCGGAACTACCGTTAGTGACTACTTGAAGTACGAAATTAACATTCTTACCTGCCAATGAAGAAAGATCCACGTTCAGTTTGAGTGGCGCATCGGCATATTTGACATCCCAGTGGTTCAACTCTTGTAAGGCGCCGCCATCAATGCGGTAGCGCAGCATATAACGCACATCGCAAGCCGCACCGCCAAAACCGCAGCCCAATGTGGCTTTAAATTTCATACCATCTTCAACAGACAAAACCGGATAAGTACCCGAGATTGATCCACCGTCGATCCACTGTGGGTGGGTAAACAAACCAACGCCGTTAACGGTATTGCCATCTTGCAGCTTCGGTGAATCCACTTGCACGACAAACCCTGCGGCGTCTGTCTTGGTGCCCGGGCAAGCCAGGAAACCAACACCAGAGGCATTGCGCCAGTTGGCCAGGCAGTAGTTGGCGCCAAAATCATAAACTAATAATTCAAGAGGAAATACAGGAATAAATCCGCCGAAAACCAACGTGGCCACGATTTGCAGCTTCACCACCTCAATGGATACAAAAATGGGTGCCATATGCGAGGCTCCGGTGCCAAAGATCAAACCGGTATCACTGCGAAGCATGAAATTGCCCGCATAACTGCCATCTGCTGACGGGCTCTTCATTTGAACAGAAACATCCACGGTGGCGCCGGGGGGAACATTTGCCGGCAGATTGGTGGCAGCCAGAGCACCCATCTGGTCGCCGCCCGAGAAGACAATGGCATAATTGGTGTTCCAGGTGCAGGTGCCGGTGTTGGTGAGGCGCCAGGTCTTGATAAACGCGGTATCAGGAATCATCACGCTGCCGTCTGGAATGGTGACATCCAGTTCCCATTTTGCCAGGTTGCAATTATCAGCCGTTGGGGCGAGCGTGGGCAGCGGTTCAACAGTGGCCAACGGTTGTGGTGTAATCGAGGGTTGGGCAGTGGGTGGTATTTCAGTCTGTGGTGTTCTGGTCGCTGAAACGCCTCCGCTGGCAGCCAGCGTCTGAGCCACTGCTGTGTTGATGGCATTCTCATCCAAAGGCGGTGTGTTGCCCTGGATGGAAAAGCCGCATGAAGTCATAAGAATGACCAGAATCATAACAACAGAAATCGAAACTAAACGTATTTTCACTTCAACCTCCCAATAATGAACACGATTCGTAACACTGATTATACAAACTTTTACTCAAAAAAAACTAACCTCAATCTATTTGCTGTCAAAGCTTTCAAAATAGAGTGTGTAGCTATACATGTAATTTCCTAAGTGGCATCTACTCGCCAAAGTATTCCAACATGGGTCTGAAATAATACTCTTCCCAACCTTCGCGGTACATATCACCTTGTCCGTCTGGGATGCCTGTGTGATGGATGGTCAAGCGTGTCCCTTTTGAAGTGGGCTCCAAAAGGACTTCAAGGTTGGAATCTGAATCAGCATCTGAAAATTCGGTAGTCCGCCATGATTGAACAATTCTGGTAGGTGATTCCATTTCAAGTGTTTTACCCCAGATGTAGCCCTCCCAGGCGCTGAAACTTCCTCCGACGCATGGATCAATCACCGCTTCTGACCCGGTAAATGCCGAATGTTCAGCACTATCCAGCCAGGCGTGAAAGAGTACATCGTTTTTTACTGGAAGATCCACACTTACGATTATCTTTTCCATCATTCACCTCCTTGAGGGTTAGATGACCTTGTCGTTCTTGCCAGCCAATTGTCTCAACAGCTCAAATTGGCCGGTGTGATAAGTTTCGTGCCAGTGGATAAATGAGATGAGAGCGCCAACTTCTTCTTTGCGTGTTCCGGCTTCAGCAATTTCAGCTAATCTTTCAGAACTTATCTCTCTTAAACCTGCAACGATACGCTTTTGAGAAAGATCAAATTTTTCGAGTAATTGATCAAATGGAATACCATCTTCAAACCTGGTAACCGGATCCGATTCTCTCTGATACCGTTCTGTTTCGGTTTTATTAAAAACGCTTTTTTCACCCAATAATCCCAAGACGAGATTTCGATCATTGAGAATGTGGCCAAGAATCCAGTTCATGCAGTTGCCGCGTACCGGGGGTTGCAAGACGCTCTCTTCGTTCGTAATACCTTCAGTTTGGCGTCGAATAATGTAAGCCGTTAACTTGTATTTCTGGATGAGTGTATCAGCATCAGGATAGTTCATAATTTATTCCTTGCATTTTGAGATTTATGGTAAATAAGACCAAAAATGGATTGATTATTTGCATCAAATGCAATATCATAATTATATATACAATTTCTTTGGAGGAACCATGGCTACTGCGGAATCGATGTTAAACGATAAAGGAAAAGTAATTTTTTCATTGTCACCTGACAAAACTATTCAAGACGCTTTGAAAATGATGACCGATAAAGATGTCGGGGCGGTTTTGATCATGGAAGGTGACAAACTTCTCGGCATTTTTACTGAGCGTGATTATGTAAGAAAGGGCAATTTAAAAGGCAATACATTGACGACACCTTTAAAAGATGTGATGACCCGCCAGGTCTATTTTGTAGGTCTGGATCAATCTGCTGAATCTTGTATGGCTCAAATGGTGGATAAAAACTTCCGCCATCTGCCTGTGGTCAAAGACGGCAAAGTGGTCGGGGTTATCTCAATTACTGATGTGGTTAAAACAGTGATTAGTGATAAAGAAACATTAATTGCAGGTATGGAAAACTTTAGAGTGGGCATGGAATTAATGCAATAACACGGTTAGCCATGTGTCTTCATCATAAGCGGCAATTAGTTTATCAGGTGCATATAATGCAGGCGCATATCATGCAGACGCATATCATGCAGGCGCATGGCTGTTTCTCTTCCCTGATGCTATAATCCAAAGGTTGAATGTAATTGTGTTCTCTTGGTCGTGGTTATCAAGAGACTTCATTTCCAATCCGAGGTGAAACGTGTCTCCATCCAGTATTCTTGTGATCATTATTGCTCTAATTCTTTTTTTGTTGGCATTTATTCTTATTAAAACCCTGATATTTTCAAGAAGATCCGCATCCACCACAATTACATTTAAATATGGGGTACCCAGATTTGCCCAAGACCCGCAAATATTGGCAGAACGTTTGTCTTCTGTGATCAAGATCCAAACGATCTCTCACGAAGATCCTCTGGAAGATGTTAAAGAAAATTTTGAAACCATGCAAGCCTTATTGGCCAAGACTTATCCTCTCACCCATAAGAACCTTAAAAAAGAGCTTGTTGATGGTCACACCATGATCTTTACATGGGATGGCAAAGATGCGTCGCTCAACCCTGTGGTCTTCATGGCCCATCAAGACGTCGTCCCTGCCGATGAACACACCCTCGATCAATGGACTTACCCACCCTTCTCTGGCAAGATTGCAGACGGCTTCATCTGGGGTCGCGGCACCATGGATATCAAGTGCCAAATGATCTCGGTTTTCGAATCGGTTGAAGCCCTGTTGGTTGCAAAATTCAAACCAGAACGCACCATCATTTTGACCTTTAGCCACAACGAAGAAGTCTTGGGCACCGGCGCCACGGCTGTGGTCAAACACCTGCAAGAAAAAGGTATAAGGGTTGAGGCCGTAATTGATGAAGGCGGCTCTGTTTATGATGGCATTATCCCCGGCGTCAAAGGCTATGTTGCCACGATTGGCATTTCAGAAAAGGGTTATCTCTCCCTCAAATTTACTGTCCAGGCAACCGGCGGACATTCCTCGACTCCCCCAAAAGAAACAGCCATTGGCATTTTAACCCGTGCCATCAATCGGCTTGAAAACAACCGCTTTCCAACGGATGTGCGCATGGTGAAACCCATGTTCCAGGGATTGGGCAGTGCAGCATCCCCAATGATGCAGATGGCTTTTGCCAATCTCTGGTTGTTTGGCGGCATAATCACAAAGATACTCTCTGCCAGGGGTGAAACGGATGCCACCATCCGCACTACTACGGCACCCACCCTATTTCACAGCGGTGTGAAAGACAACGTACTGCCTTCAGTTGCCGAAGCCGTGGTCAACTTTCGCATCCTGCCCGGGCAATCCATATCGGACGTGTGCGAATTTATCCGCTTCGTGATCAAAGATAAACGTGTCACCTTTGAACCCATGGACCAAAAAGCCTGGGAAGCTTCCCCTCTTTCGCCTGTGGATGGTGATGCCTACCGCCACATTGCATCTGTGATTGGCGAGATCTGGCCCGGGGTCGCCGTGGCGCCTTACATCATGCTTGGCGGCACAGACTCACGCAACTTCTGCGAGATCAGCGATTGTGTCTATCGCTTCACGCCCATGGTGGTCACCGAAGAAGACTTAAACCGAGTGCACGGCGTCAACGAACGCATTGGCATTGATGAATTTCATCAGATGGCAGACACCATCTACCGTGTTATGGTGCGCTGGTCACAAAAAGAGTTGTAAACCAAAACCTATTAACCACGAAAAACGCGAAAAGCACGAAAATTATTTAATATCAATTATCAAAAAATCGCCAGTTATGGCGATTTTTGTTTATAACAGTATAGTATTGCAATTGTTGTTTTGTTTTATTAGTTCTTGTATTAGTGTTTAAATATCAGAGAATATGGTTTTGCTTTTTCCAAAAGAAGATCTTCTTTGCGATCTTTGCTTTGCGAGAGAAAAGGTTGTTCCAAAAACTAATAAAAATTTCATGGCTAACCAATTATTTGGTTAATGTAACTCTACAAACAAACCGATCCACGGCGCCAAACTTGTATTTATAATCTTCATTGCCGCGCAAAAAGTCAAATACACTGTGTTTGTTTTCGTTAGCCCATTGCAAGAGATGGCCAAGTAGCACCCATCCTGGCGAGTATTCCATAAAACGGCGGTCAATGCCGGAGTTGTAAACCCAGATGCAGTTTTGATAATCCAGATTTAGATAGGCTGCTGCATTTTCACCATTAACCTGGAGGAAGCTTAACTGCAGCCAGCCATTCGTAAAAGCTGTTTGAATGCTGATTTTGAATTGTTCGCGCATGGCAGGCGTCAAAAATGCTGCTTTTTCGGGGTCCTGGGCCATCAAGCTCAGAAACGCCTGTGTGTCTTCTTCCAATTTGGATTGGTCTTTAGTGAAGTAGACCTTCACAACGGCATCCGCTTCAGCAGCGCGGCGCATCTTGCGCCTGATCTCGTGGCGTTGTTTCTTGTCAATGGATTCGAGATATTGCTCCCAATCTCCGGGCAGAGTGATGCGGGGAGCGTGCTGCAAGACAGTTTTGCTCACTTCATAACCGGCGGCTTTTCCGGCTTTGGCAAGATGTTGCGTGGTTGGTGAATCGTCAAGCAGGTTATACAGATCAATCGAGTAAATTCCTTGAGGCACCAGTTGATCTGAAACATAGTTCAGTAAACCTTCAATAAATGCGGATGCGCGATTCTCTGTAACAATCAGGTCAAGAAAGTCGCTGATCTCAATGCAGCCGACCAGCATCAATTTTTTGTGACCTTCATGTTCGGTTATGAAAAGGGGAGCAATTCCTATCAATTCCGATCCTTCACGGGCTGCAAGGATGGCCAGTTCAGCTTCCTGGGGCCATTCACCTCCGCCACGCGTCTGCCACCAATCTGCCAGGTACTCAAAACGCAAAAAGGGCACATCATTCGCGCTTTTTGAAAGCAGTTGGTTCCATTCTTCTTTTAATTCAATTGGGAAAGTTTTATAGTAAGTGAATTCCATGATGGAGAATTATACCTTGTGCGGGTTTCAGTTTCCAGTGTTACTCCACCCTCAATGACATGGCATTTTTTCTCAGCCATGTGCGTGCCTTCTTATATTCAGGGAAAAACCTGGCGACAATATCCCAAAAATCTTTGGAGTGGTTAAGTTCAAACATGTGTGCCAATTCGTGAACTACCACGTATTCCAACACGCCAGGTGGGGTCATCACCAGGCGCCAATTGAAGGCCAAGTTTCCCCGGCTTGAGCAGCTTCCCCAGCGCGTGCGCTGGTCGCGGATGCTGACGGCTTTCGGTCTGGCGTTCATGCGGCGGGCTTGTTCAATGACCACTTGTTCAATCTCGGTGCGCGCGTTGGCGCGCATCCAGGCTTCGGCCGCCAGGCGGGTGGAGGCTTTTGAACTGGCAGGCATGTATACCTTTAATCTCCCTTTTGCTGCTTCCACCTTAACACGCGATTTACGATCCGCTTCTTCGATGCGTTGAAGCTGTACCGCTTCACCGTGCCAGAGGATCACATCCGCGGGCAGGGAGGAGGGTTTGGTCAATCTGGCGGTGCGTTCCAATTGAGTGTTCAGCCAGACTAAATTTTGTTTTAAAAAGTTTTCTGCTTCACGCTGCGGCACACCCTTGGGCAGTGTAACCGTTACCCCGCTGGCTGAGACGGTAATCCGCAGCCTGGTTGCGCGTGTGGATACCCTGATCTTGTAGGGAATGGTTTTACCAGAAATGGAAATGGTGTGTGTGGTTTCGGGCATGCAGTTTAATTCAATCTAAAAATGAGATATTAAAACTGAATTATCTTACCAGTGTTTGGAAAATTTTGGTCATTACTTGGAGCATTAGTAAAAACTAATTGATTGGTTTCTATGTCAAGTTAGTATACAAAAATGTATATCATACCGACACAGATTCAAAGCAGAATAATTTCGAATTTCAGGTTCGGTTTATTCCGCTATTTGTAAAAAGACAAATAAGTGTTATATTAAGAGTTAAAAGTGAGTATTATACTCACCTTTAACTCTTAATATGAAAAACGGATTCTTAAAATCACTACTCAGATCTTCTCAAACAGTCTTTACTTTTAAAGACTTGCTCTTGCAATGGGATGGAATTGATGTAACTACAGCCCGTAAACGCGTTAATTATTATATTCAAACCAAGGCGTTATATCCCATTCGGCGCGGAATCTATGCCAAGGATGAAAACTACGACCGTTTTGAGTTGGCGACAAAAATCTATACACCTGCATATATTAGTTTCGAGACTGTTTTAGGAAGTACCGGAGTCACTTTTCAATATTATGGTCAGATATTTGTGGCATCTTATCAATCAAAAGAACTTGAGGTTGATAGACAGAGAATCGTATTTAGAACGCTAAAAAACTCTATTTTAATCAATTCTATTGGTGTAATAAATCAGGGTTTATACTCGATTGCGACTCCAGAGAGAGCTTTTCTCGACACGGTTTATCTTAATAAAGAGTATCATTTTGATCAACCTGCATCACTTGATTGGGATCTGGTAAACAGTATTATCCCAATTTATGGGAATATTTCAACTTTTATCAAACGTGTAAATGTCTATCGAAGTTCAGTGGAGGGAGATTTAAATGACAATCGATCCCATCGTTCATAAAAGAATCTTGATCAGAATACTAAAAGATATCTATTCCGATTCGGCTATTGGACCGATTATGGGGTTTAAAGGAGGGACTGCGGCGAACTTGTTCTATGACCTGGACCGGTTTTCAGTTGACCTTGATTTTGATCTGCTGGATATTTCCAAAGCAAACGATGTTTTTGAACAAGTCAACGATCTGCTGAAAAACTACGGAACATTAAAAAGAGTTGATAAGAAAAGGAATGGGTTTGTTTATATTCTTGATTATTCAGAAAAGATGCCGGGTTCGCAGAATGTCAAAGTAGAAATAAACCTCAGAAATTTCGGTTCAAAATTTGTAATTTTGTCATATCTTGGAATTCCAATGAAAGTGATGGAACGAGGCGACATGGCTGCCAATAAAATGGTCGCTTTTTATGAAAGAATTGGAAAAGCCAACCGTGATATCTATGATACCTGGTTCTTTTTAGTAAATAATTGGCCAGTAAATGAAAAACTAATAGAACAAAGAATGGATATGTCTTATAAAGAATTTCTTGAGAAGTGTTGTGGTCTTTTGGAAAACCTGAGTAATCATGCAATCCTTTCAGGTATGGGTGAAGTGCTGTCTGAAAAACAAAAGATTTGGGTAAAAAACAAACTTAAAAATGAGTTGTTGTTTCAAATTCGGCTACTGTTAACCAGTTGACAATCACGCCAACCGCTTATACACTATTTCAAATCCAATCATCACAACGAGGTCACCCATGGACGAAAAAGCTGGCGCTCAGATCAGCAAGAAAGCTTTTATTCAATCTGCACTCATCATTCTTTTATTGATGCTCGTTGCGGGCGTACTTACCCGCGTGCTGCCCACCGGCGCTTACGAACGCACCCTGGTTGACGGCCGCGAGGTGATCAACCCGGATTCCTACCAGGTTACCACTGGTGTGGATTATCCCATCTGGCGCTGGCTGACTGCCCCCATTGAAGTGTTAGGCGGACCGGATGCCCTGGTGATTATCACGATTATCGTTTTTATTCTACTGGTCAGCGCTGCCTTTGCCGTGCTGGATAAATGCGGCATATTAAAATCCGTACTTGCTCGCATAGTAAAGACCTTTGGCAAACAGAAGTACCTGTTGTTGGTGGTGATCTGCTTATTCTTCATGCTGCTCGGTTCGTTTTTGGGGCTGTTTGAAGAAATTGTGCCGCTCGTTCCGCTCATGATTGCCTTGTCTTATTCCCTGGGTTGGGATGCACTGGTGGGGCTTGGTATGAGTATTTTGGCAACCAACATGGGCTTTTCTGCGGCCATCACCAACCCCTTCACCATTGGGGTGGCGCAAAAACTGGCTGGCTTGCCTGCTTTTTCAGGTTGGGCGTTTCGCATCCCCATCTTTATCGCCGTCTATCTTGTTTTGATCTGGTTTTTAGTCTCATACGCCAAGAAAATTGACCGCAACCCTGAAGCCTCTTATATCTTCAAGGAAGATCAAGCCGAGCGTAAACGATATGCCAAACTTGACCTGGATGGCATGGCAGCCGGCGGCGGCAGACTGGGTCTGGCTGGTCTTACTTTTGGTATCTTTGTAATTTTGATCATCTTGACCTTGTTCGGCAGCTCAAGAATTCAATTTCTGGCCGACTACGCTTTGCCGTTGGTGGGAGTGCTTTTCTTTGTCGGCGGGCTGCTTTCAGGGTTCATTTCTGGCGCCAAGGGCAAGTTAATTGGCAAAGCCATGCTTGAGGGCATCAGCGGCATGGCGCCTGGCATTCCGCTTATCCTCATGGCAGCCAGCATCAAATTTATTGTCACGTCCGGCGGTGTGATGGATACCATACTCCATAGCGCGGCTGGCATGCTGCAGACCACTTCACCGCTGGTGGCGATCATTATCATTTACGTGCTGGCGCTGGTGATGGAACTATTCATTGGTTCGGCAGGTGCTAAAGCAGTCTTAATGATGCCCATTCTGGTTCCTCTGGCGGATCTGGTGGGAGTAACCCGTCAGCTTACCGTCACTGCCTACTGTTTTGGCGATGGCTTTTCAAATCTGGCTTATCCCACCAACCCGGTGTTATTGATCACCCTGGGGTTGGCCGCGGTCAGCTACGGCAAGTGGATCAAGTGGACGGCCAAACTTTGGCTGGTGATCGTGCCAGTGACCATTTTCTTCCTCTGGCTGGGCACGATAATCAATTATGGCCCATTCTAACAATCAAAGAGGTAGGGGCAATTCACGAATTGCCCCGATGTTAAAAAGAACCCCCCCCACGGATTTTAAATCCGTGGGGTATATTGAAGGAAAATAATAGTCCCGGTAGGCTGGTTTTTGACCACCTTAAAAAACTAACCTTGCCAAGGTTTCTAACCTTGGCAAGGTTGATTTATAAGGTGTTTTTTCCTGAACTAGTATTGGTTGGTGGTGTCTGATTACTTATTTTATCTTCTTCAAATGCCGATAACGACCGGGCAGTTCCCAAACCCGCAGGGCAGCTTCTATCTGAATTCTAAAATTCATCTTTGATTGGCCGTAAATCCGTTCATTGAAGTGGATTGGAATTTCCTTGAAACGGAATCCGAGTTTCTGCGCCACATAAGCCATTTCAACCTGAAAAACGTAGCCATTTGCCCTTACTTCATCCAGCGGAAAAGCTTCCAACGTTTGACGCTTCCAGAGTCGGAACCCGCCGGTAACGTCTTTGAGCGACATACCCAAAATGGTGCGCGCATAAATGTTGCCAAAACCCGAGAGTGCTTTACGCCAAAAAGGCCATTTTTCATCCAGACTGCCGCCCGGAATATAACGCGAGCCGGCAACAATATCAACGTCTTGTAGGGCATTGATCATTTCCAACAGCTTTTCAGGTGGATGAGAAAAATCTGCGTCCATTTGACCGATGGCATCTGCATCAGTTGTGAGAAGCAGTTTAAACCCTGATATATAAGCAGTGCCTAAGCCCAGCTTGCCGGTGCGGTGCATCACACTCACCTTGCCGGGATATTGTTTGCTCAGTTCATCTGCAACCTGGCCGGTGCCGTCAGGGCTGTTATCTTCAATGACCAATAAGCGCAAATCAAGCGGCAGCGCCATTAATTGGGCGGTGATCTTGGGCAGGTTTTCTTTTTCGTTATAGGTGGGTATTACAACCGCAATTTTCATCCACGCTCCTGAAATCAAAGACCGTTACTCGGTCTGGTTTTGATCATCTTGTGACATTATTCTTAATAGATCTTCCGCAGCATGCCGCATATCCATCAGTAGTACACCCATTTTTGCCTGTGCCGTGATTAGTGCTGTGAGGACGGCTTTCTCGCCGGCGGCCATCAAAACAATGTGACCGTCTCTTCCTTGTATATGCACCTGTTCCAAAAATCCCAAACCGGTTTCTTTGCTGATGCCTTCACCCAATGACAGTATCGAAGCCGACATGGCCGAAATTCGATCAGCGTTAATTTCAGGTTTTAAGGCTGAAGCGATGATCAACCCATCCGGGCTTATCAAGGCGGCTGCCTCCACCTCAGGTGAGGAGCGTTGTAACACGCGCATGCGATCAACGAGAGCCTGCTGGTGTGGGTGAGTCAAAACGATTACCTCTATTGGAGGACGGATTTATGATCTGAAGGCAACTCTATCATAGGCTTTTGGCAGTGTCAAGAAAGCATGCCTGCTTTTGAATTGTCGGTTGGTTCGCTTTCATCAGATTTGGGTTGGAAAGCAGGAAGTTGGGCTATCACGATGGCGGCCAAAATGATGATACAGCCGACAATCTGGATGAAGTTCATGGTTTCTGCCAGAATCAGTGCACCAAAAACAGCCGCAAAAACGGATTCGAGGCTGAGGATCAAGGCGGCATCTGAGGCAGGCGCTTTACGTTGGCCGACTGCCTGCAAAGTGAAACCAATCACCACAGATCCCAAACCGGCATACAAGATTGAAAGCCACGAAACCTGGATGGCAGCCCAGGTTGGCGGGCTTACGAAAATGGAAGAAACCATATGCAGCATGCCGCAAAAAAGAAACTGTCCTACTGAAAAGACGAAGACATCCACTTTTTTGACCGCAAAACCAACCACGATCACATGAAATGCCCAAACCAGGGAGCCAACCAGCACGATCAGATTGCCCTTGGAGGGTGTCAGTTCCGCGCCGCCGGTGCTTAAGAGGTAAGTGCCCCCCAGTGCAGCAATTGCGGCAAACCAGATGACTGGTTTGGTCTTGTGCTTCCAGAAGAGGGCCATCAGCAGCGGTACAAGCACCACATAAACACCGGTAATAAAACCCGCTGTGCCTGCCGAAGTGGTGGTGATGCCGGCTTGCTGAAGAGAACTGCCCGCAAAGAGGATGGCCCCGGCAGGAAGGATCCAGAAAAGTTGACCGGGTTTATTACGCAGCCGTTTGATCACGAAGGGCAGCATCACCAATCCGCCCAGTAGAAACCTCACGCCATTAAATGCAAAAAAACCAAGGTGAGATGAAGCACTGCGCTGCGCAACAAAACCGCCGCCCCAAACGATGGCGGCCATCAACAAGATCAAATCAGATTTAAGCCGATCCGTAAAAAAAGATTTCAATGAGTACATGTGATTCAGTTCTGCTTTCGGTTGTGATATAAAAAACCCGCCCGGTCGAATGCCGGGCGGGTGGTCGGTCATTCATTACCTGGAATGTTTAAAATTCTTACTACCATCGACAAGCTGCCACTGCTTCAATAATGTTGCCAAATCCATCATAAATTTGGCGTGCTGCCAATCATCTTTGTAGGCTTCTTTTGGAAGGGCAGTCAGAGCCTGGTGGACGGCACTTGTGCTTTCATCTGTCATCCCGTCTGTCTGAAGCATTTGAATCATTCGGGTTTTATCTTCTGCTGAAAATGGTGCTTTTTCAACAAACAGGATCAATTTGTGTGCTTCTGGATACTTGTTGGCAGACATTTTTCCTCCGATCAAGTCCGTTACCATTAACCATATCTTTATTTTAGTCTGTTTTAATGAAATTGCACCATTCTCACGCAACTTTCTGCTTTCTCGTGCGTAAATATATCTAGAAAGTGACACAGGAGACTATAATGGATAATCAACCTAGAAAGCTTTATCGTTCGATTTCACAGCGCCAGATCGGCGGAGTATGCGGCGGATTGGGAGAATACCTCAACATTGACCCAACTGTCATGCGGCTTATTTTTGTGGCTGGGTTCTTTTTAACAGGCAGCCTGACCTTTTGGGTTTATTTGATCATGTGGCTCGTTGTTCCAGAATCAAATCTATAAAAGGAGAATATAGTGGAAGAAAACAGACGTCTTTATCGTTCTCGAACAGACCGCCGAATTTCTGGCATTTGCGGAGGTTTAGCTGCTTATTTCAAAATCGATCCCACCCTGGTGCGGCTTTTGTTCGTACTTGGGTTGTTATTGGTTGGCGGCACCTTTTGGGCATATATCATCATGATGATTGTCATCCCCGAAGAACCTTTGTAGAATTACAGAAGTTACTGATTGAAAACCAACTAACTATCCCGATTGATCCCACCTGTGCAAATTGCAGGTGGGATTCGATTTAAATCAATGCTTACCAATCTTTTACCTTTTGTTAACCAGATAAACCCAATCTCTTAATCTTGAATGGGTATCCTTTATATGTAAATAAAGGTAAATGGAGGAATAAATGGGTTATTCAGATTTACACATACACAGCATTCATAGTCATGACGGAACAGCTTCCATCCCGGCGATTTTGAAATATGCATCCAGTAAAACTGATTTAAATGTGTTGGCCATTACCGATCACGACACCATGGCTGGTGTGGCAGAAGCGATGGCTTTAGCTCCCAAATACAACCTTGAAGTGATCCCGGGTGTTGAAGTATCATCCAAAGACGGCCACGTCTTGTGCTTGTTTATCAATCGGCTTATTCCCGCGGGGCTTAGTTTATTAGAAACCGTAAAAAGAGTTGCTGACCAGGGGGGGCTGTGTGTTGCCGCCCACCCCATGGCCAAAGCTGTGAATAGTTTGAAATTTGACAAAATCCGTGAAACATTAGCTCACCCAGAAGCAGCAAAAACTTTGGTTGGGGTTGAGTCTTTCAATGGCGGTTTGGTCTATACCCGCAGTAATAAAATGGTTGAGGAAGAATCTCGGTCGTTGCCTTTGGCTCAATTGGGCGATAGTGATGCACACATCTTGCGCATGATTGGAACGGGTTCCTCCTGGTTCGAGGGGAAAACAGCCCAAGACCTCAAGACAGCAATCTTAAACCGAACAACCACACCCAGACGTGGCACCGGTTTGACTGGAACTGCTGTTTTGACTTCTTATATCCCTAACTTTTTGCTGCGCAAGTTGGGATGGGTGAGTTGGAACGCTGCTCCCGATGCCTCCATCCGATTTGCAAATCTGGCGAAAATCCAGGCGATGAATTCAATGACTCAATTTGTTCAACCTTAGGTTTTTGGGCAATGACTGCCAACTTGCTTTTTGTGTGTGGTTCTCTCAATCAAACCACCATGATGCACAAGATTGCGCATTCGTTGCCTGAATACAACGTTTTCTTTTCTCCTTTTTATGCAGAAGGTGTGCTCGCCAAAATGGCTTCTTCGGGGCTTTTAGACCACACTATTTTGGCGGGCAGTCATCATGCAAATACGGAGGATTACCTAAACACCAATCGTTTACCCTTGGATTTTGGCGGGCGTAAGTACCAATATGATTTAGCGATTACCTCCACCGATCTAATTGTTCAATCCAATATTCGTAGAAACCGACTTGTTTTGGTTCAAGAGGGCATCACTGAACCTGAAAATTTTGCCTACCATGCGGTTAAGAATCTTGGCCTTCCCCGATATTTGGCCAACACTGCCGCTACGGGGCTTTCTGATGCCTATGATCGCTTCTTTGTTGCTTCTCATGGATATAAAGATTTGTTTATCCGAAAAGGGGTAAAACCTTCCAAGATCGTAGTCACGGGGATTCCCAATTTTGATAATGCCCGTAATGAAGTAAGTAATGATTTTCCGCTGCATGATTATGTTCTTGTGGCTACTTCGAGCATACGTGAAACCGGAAAATTTGAAAATCGAATGGCTTTCCTCCACAGGGTGAAACACCTGGCTGCAGGTAGAAAGGTATTATTCCGACTGCATCCAAATGAAAACATGCGCAGGGCAGAACGTGAAATCAGGTCCATTTTTACTGATGTCATCATTCTTAAAGATGGAAACACCAACCACATGATCGCAAATTGCAGCGTCTTGATAACCCAGGTTTCTTCGGTTGTTTTTACCGGTATTGCACTTGGAAAGGAAGTTTATTCCAACTTTGACCTAGATACGCTGCGTAAACTTGCGCCTATTCAAAACGGTGGAACTTCTGCCAGCCGAATTGCTGATGAATGCCGCAACATCTTGCAATTATCACTAAGTGAATTGCGTCAGACTAAACCTGTAATCAGACGCAACTGGGCTCTTAATTGGCTGCCTTCAGCATTTGATTAATTCAATTTGCCTTTATCCACTCCTGACAGGTTTTTTTTATTTTATTTGCCTGTCAGGAGTTTTTGTTGTTTATAGGAGGGGGGATAATTGCGTTGAGTGTTCGATAATACGAGCATTATTATTTGGTTCAATGATCAATTTCTCTTCAATCATTTGAATGAAAATATTTGTAATTCTCGGGTCAAACATTTTTCCAGATTGTGAAATGATGTATTCTTGTACTTCATTTATTGGCCAGGCTGATCTATAACAGCGGTCTGAGCATAATGCATCCCAAACATCAATAAGGGTGAAGATTCTCGCGGCCAGGGGGATCTCTTCACCTTTCAATCCGCGTGGATAACCGCTACCATCCCAATGTTCATGATGACAGAAGGGAATGTCGATACTTTTTTTCAAAAAGCTGATCGGCGAAAGAAACTCTAAAGCATACACCGGATGTTTGCGCATGATCTGCCATTCTTCTTCATTCAACTTACCCGGTTTGAATAGAATCGGGTCTGGGATGGCAATCTTGCCGATGTCATGAAGTAATGCTCCCCTGCGAATATCATCCATATCTCTTTCATTAACACCACATTTTCTGGCTAATTCTAGGGTTAATTCAACTACTCTTTTTGAATGACCTTCCATTTCTTTATCGCGCATCTCGATTGCTTTTGACCAGCCTTCAATAGTTTCATCATATATCTTTGTTATTTGTTCGGTTTTTTTGGTATTGTTCTTCTGGATGGATTTGATTTTCAACCCGTGTTTGATAACATCCATCGCTGTTGAATTTGATACTTCAGGTGTCCATCTGCTCACCCGGTTCTTGCCAGTTGCCTTTGCCCAATACATAGCCTGGTCGGCTTGCGACAGCAGCAAATCAAGTGAACCATTGGCGTCCGCGATATGACAGATGCCGATGCTGGTGGTTACAGAAACTTCAGTTTCGTTTACTTTTATTATTCTGTTCTCAACTGCCTTGAGTAGTCGTTCAGCAATGGTTTGAGCCGCTTCAATCGATGTACTTGGCAGCAGCCCGATAAATTCTTCGCCCCCATATCTGCCAATCAAATCCGTTTGACGGAGTGTTTTTTGAATTTCGTCAGCCACAGCGCACAATACTTGATCACCGACAAAATGACCATTTTGATCATTGACCTTTTTGAAGTTGTCAATATCGATCATCAATGCCGAGAGATCATTTTGATTGTTTTGCGATTGGATAACTTCTGGCTGGGCACATTCAAAAAAGCCTCGCCGGTTATTGAGCTGAGTGAGCGGGTCAATGATTGAAAGTTGATGTACTTCTTCATAGAGATTTTCCAGCACGTCACATTGCGCCAGCAGCAGATCATGAATATTTACCAGACAAAAACAATCTTCATTAACTTGTACAACAACAGGATCAAAAATAATATTTTTTTCTCGTGTGAGTGCCGTTTTTACTGCATCTTGAATCGAGGTATGACCGTCAATTACAACAAATTTATGTTTCATGGCGTCATAAAACTCAAGAATAGATTTTCGAGAATAAACTTCCAGACCATAGGGTTTTCCGAGTACTTCAAAACAACGATTCCTTGAGAGCATCCCTAGAAATAACAGATCGGATTTTAAAATAACCCCTGGCCATTCTTGATGAACTTCAAAAATCTTTGCCACTTCACGGACTGTCAAATGGGCATCCACGCTGCAATCGATCAATGTTAAATCCATTACTTTCATATCAATAGCCTGTTTGATGGGTAGTTCAATGGGCAGTGGAAATACAGTCTGTTTTGTATAATCCTGTGTATTAATAATCACGATTAATCCTAAAAAATTGTTCTGTGAATTACTTTAAAATTACAACTTTAATGTTAATAGCGAAAAAACCTTGTGTTAACAGTCGGTAAATGATTGTCTTCCTCATCAGTTGCTATCTGGTTTTTTCCACTCCCACCCGTTGATTTCAGAAAGAAGATGATAATCAGTCAAATCCAATTGAAGGGGGGTAATTGACACGTATCCATCTGATAACGCACCCACATCCGTACCCAATTCGCTCACGCCAGTTGGAGAATCTCCGATGATCCAGTAATAAGCCTGACCCCGCGGATCGACGCGCGCGTCCACTTTATCGTGATACACACGCAACCCAAGCCGCGTACTGCGCAGCCCTTTAATCTCAGCAAGGGGTAAAAATGGCACATTGACATTCAGCAATGTGTTTGATGGCAATTTATACCGCGTAAAGGCTTCAAGCACTGACCCTGCAATTTCCGCAGCAGTGGAATAATCAATTGGACCAGGATGGTGATTCGGTGAATCCAGCGATACAGCAATAGAAGGGATGCCCCAAATAGCAGCTTCCATGGCGGCAGTGACCGTGCCAGAATAAGTGACATCATGCCCCAGGTTGGCATACGGATTGATGCCGCTGACCACAATATCTATTTTATTCTTTAAAAATCCGCATAATGCCAGGGCGACACAATCAGAAGGAGCGCCGTCGCTTGCATAGGCAGTAAGATTATCTGCCAGATGCAACTCTTTCACTCTAACCGGTCGATCAATGGTTTTAACATGTCCCGAAGCGGACCAGTTTCGGTCAGGAGCGAGCACGGTAACCTCGCCATATTTCATCATGGATTGTGCCAAAGCAAGCAGGCCGGGGGCTGTGATTCCATCATCGTTGGTGACGAGTATATTCATCTTTTTAATCTCTCTTTATAATTAATTTTGTGGCTAAAACCCACACTATTAATATATCCTGGAGAGATTAACCAATTACGAAGGATTTGTTAAGAAGGTGTAAAAGATTTTTGGTTGAAAAACCATTTATTGATTAATAATGGGTGTTTCAGAAGAGAAGTATAAAAATAGAGGCAGGTAATGTGTTATTTACAGACACCCGCCTCTTAAAAAGGTGTATTTTCATTGTTTTTCTGTATATTTTTTATCCCAATTCATCCAGAACGCGTTGGACGGCCAAACGCGCCGAGATTAGCGCGTTGGGGATGCCTGTGCCCGGGTGGGTGCTGGCGCCCACAAAGAACAGGTTGCGGTATTTGGCATGCCGGTTATGCGGACGGAACCAGGCCAATTGCATCAGGTCGTGGCACAACCCATGGGTGGAACCATTCACCAGGTTGTAGTGTTTCTTCCATGATGCGGGTGTGTAGACTGCCTCAAACTTGAGGTGGGCATCGATATCTTTGACTCCCAGTTTGGCCAGGTGATCAAGCGCGCTCTGACGGGCAAGTTTCTCAGTTTCAGCCCAATTTTGATTTACNNCTGGTCAAAATTCTTTTCATAGTCATCACCGCCCAAAAAGAGGGTGTGACCTGGCAGTTCTGAATAGACTTTATCCATACCCCAGAAGAAGTTGATTGTAGAGCACGAGTATTTCTTTTTTTCAAGCGAACTGACCAGCGGATCGTGGGGCAGAAGTTCTTTATAAACATAGGGCAGGTCCGCATTGGCGAAGATCACATCTGCGGTCAAAGAACGGCCGTCATCCAATACGACGCTGCGCGCGGAATGTGCATCCACCTCGATGCGTTCAACTGAAGTGTTATATTCAAATTCCACTCCGGCTTTGAGCGCCACTTCCATCAGCGCCTCAACAATCGTATACATGCCGCCTGTGGGATACCACACCCCGTGAGTCAGTTCTGAAAACGGCATCAGTGAAAAAGTGGCAGGGGCGTCAAACGGGCTCAACCCCATGTACATGTCTTCAAAGGTGAAGGCAGCTTTCAAACGCGGATCCTTGAAGAAAGCAGACATGTGTTGATAATGCTTCAGCAGTGGTTTTACCAGGTTGAGCAGCGGAATATGTGCAGGGGTGAAGAAATCCGTCGCTTTGCGGAAATCGCGATTGAGCAGCCGTTCAATGGAAACGTTGTAATGGCGGTTGCCCTCCTGCATGTAGCGCAGAAAACCGTCATAGCTGCCGGGTTCAAAGGATTCCAACTGTTCATGCATTTTCATCATGTCAGATGTAGGAGCAAAGACGCTGCCATCATCAAAGATCAGGTCGTAGGTGGGGTCCACGCGGCGCAGATCAAGCATCTCGCGCATCGAGGCGTCGAAAGTGTTGAACTCCGACTCGATCAACAGCGGCATCACCAACAGTGTCGGGCCGGTGTCGAATTCGTGGCCGTCGCGGCTGTAGCGGTCGCAGCGTCCGCCGGCTTTGTTGTTCTTTTCAAGCACAGTAGTGTGAATGCCGTGTCTTGCCAGATGGATGGCTGATGTGATTCCGCCGAGCCCGGCGCCGATGATGAGTGCAGTTTTGGTGTTCATGCTTTACCTTTTAACATAATGATATGGCGCAGAAGGTCAACCCCTTGGCGTTCTGCATTGCGTTTCAAATGATTAATAAGAGGGTCTGAGCAGCCAGCCGTCCCGCTCAATTGCATTGAGGATGGGCGTGAAGCAGGCAATGTAACTGTAACCAGCCAGGCGGCAGCGCAAGTTCTGCACTTTCGAGAGATAATGCCGGCCGGCGGCAAAATATTGACGGGCTAAATTAACCCGGCTTTTGACAAATTGTCGATAGCCATCCGAATTAATATCCTGCGGGTCAATGCGATATTTTTCAAGCGCTTCGCTGGGGATGTTGATATAGCCAGCCGCAATATCTTCATACGTGTCGCGCAGCATGTGGGTGATATGTGCACCTGTGGCAGCCAGGTAACGCGTCTCATCCTGTGGAGTGTAACAGTGATTTCCGATGTAGAAATGCAAAGCCTCGGTGACCGCTGTAGCCAGCCATTTTTCGTAGTTGGTCAATTGCAGTTGAGAGATGAGCTCACCGCGGCGTTCAGCATCAAACACCATCACAGCCATCAGGTTGCGGATGTAGAGGCGCAGTCCGTCTGCTTTGCACTGGTCCCCGCGCAGCAGATCCACCAACAGATATTCCTCTTCGCAAAGGTTGTGGGGCGGCGCACTGCCTTCCACGCCGTAGCACTGGTCGATCAGCGCGTTTTCGCGTCTCACAATCGCCATGCGTTCAGACTTTGATAATGATTCCTTATCCAATTGATCGTCCAGCCAGCGGAAGTAGGCATACGCTTTGAATGCGTCTTCTTTCATACCTTGATCCACCAGGAAGAGCACGGTATAGAAGGACTGTCGGCTTGAGGCGTAGGTAATCGACGAAGCCAGGTGTGGATTGACGTGAAGTATTTGTTCTTGGCTCAGCATGTTTTTTCCCGTGTTTTTTAGTATTGAAATCTGTAAATATATACGCAAATATAGAGTTCTGGTTGCATTGCAACTATTTTTAAACAGTTTTTATCAACAACAAAATCGCACTGATGGATGAACCAGCCAACAAAAAAGGTGCAACGCGGTGAACGAACAGCCAGATGCTGCTGACCGTTTTTTGAATGCTCATCAAGGCTCCGGTGCCAAATAAGGCAATAACACTCAAGCCTGCCAACACAACCAGAACAATAACCAGGGGTTGTGCATGGGTAGTTTTGAGTACGTCCGTAATCGCGATGGTTACAAAAACAACGGCTGCCAGTGCCAGTAGTTTATGCAGGGTGAAAGTGCCAGTGTTATAGGGTTTACCGGTTTTGGAGACCCAGAAACCTGCAGCAAGGGTTAAGACGAATAAAATAATTGGGAGAATGAATTTTGAAGCAGTCATATTTATTTTCCTTAGTTGAATAAATTGGCATATGCCCACAGTGGACAAGAGTAAGCATAGCTGCAATCAAGGCAACCGGATATGGTTTTTGACGTATAGATTATGTCATTTGATGCTTTTTATACTATTATATGGACATGGAAAAAGAACTCCCTGCTGAACCGATTAGTGTCTGCGTAACCGTCCTTGCGCAGATGTTTCTCTATCTCAAATCAAAAAATATTGATGTGGACGAGTTTCTACACACTATTGGGGTTGAACCGGAATCTGTTATAGCGCCAGACAGCCGCCTTCCCATTGATAAATATTTGTTTATTCAAGAATCTGCAGCTCAATATACCCAAGATACATATTTTGGATTGCACATGGGCGAATACGTTGAGGCAGGCAGTTGGTCCATTTTGGGGTACATGATGATGAATTGCGCCACCCTTGGTGAAGCCATGGAAAAATCAGGCCGTTACTCGCACATCATTGGCAATCTGATCGAAGCCACAGCGCATCTACGCTTAACCAAGGTGAAGCTGGTGTTTAATACCCCGCCGCATGCACCCAAGATGTCTCGTCATTGTTTCGAGTCCACCTTCTCCAGTTTGGTGCGCATGGTTCGCACCCTGACTGGTAAACACCTCAACCCTTCCGAGGTGACTTTTATCTATCCCAAGCCAGAATCCATCAGCGAATATGAACGTGTGTTTTGCTGTCCGGTGTTGTTCGGTCAAAAAGAGAATTCCATGACAGTGGAGCTGGCACTGGGTAAGACACCCATTTTAATGGCCAACCCAGAATTGCTGGCTTATTTTGAAAAATTTGCCCAGGATTTTATTACCAATATTGATCGTCAAAAAGAATTCACCAAAGCCGTCACAAAAATCATCCTCGCTCATCTGGATGATGAATCACTGACTATTCAGAAGGTAGCCCGCGAAATGGCGCTCAGCGTGCGTACCTTGCAGAAACGCCTTGAAGATGAAGGGGTGATTTTCAGTGACCTGCTAAAAGAAATTCGCGAGAAACTCGCCAAGAAATACTTACGTGAAGATTACACTGTTGAGCAGATCACTTACCTGTTGGGTTTTTCAGAACCGAGTGTATTTCGTAAAGCATTTAAGAAATGGTCTGGTGTGACTCCGCGTGAATATCGCAAAGGAACATTTTCAATCGCAAATTAATGAACTGCGCTTTTTTTCTTGGTTCTGAAACGATATAACGCTAAACCCACTATTGTCAACAAAGCAATAATCATGATACTGTTTCCTCCTGGAGACATCCATAGCTCAGCCGAAGGAATTACAGTAACAAAACCCTTAAGCAATAAGACATTTGTGACCGCATTTAATGAAGTGTGCAAAATGACTACCGGCCATGTAGAACTTGAAAGTAATCTAATTTCTCCAAACACAAAAGAGGATGAAAGTAATAATAGGCTTCCCATGATGATAAAGGCAGTTGTATTTAGTGAAGAAAATGCAGACATTGACGCCTTATCCAACAGAAATAGCCAGTAAGGGATATGCCAGAGAATCCATACGAATCCAGTTAAGAGGTGATTGAGCAGATCAGGGATGCCGAATTTTTTGAAATGTTGTGTAAAGAAACCGCGCCAGGTAAATTCTTCAAGGCAATTTTTTATAAAATCAGTTAAGAAAAACAAAGAGATTGCACCGATCAATGAACCAAATCCTTTACTGACTAACCCTTCAATTGAAATAAAACCGCTTAACTTTCCAACTATCATTGTTATGCTTACCAGAATGGGGAATAGAAGAAATGCGACGGCGTAACTTATGGCATTTTTTTTAATCTTAAAATTCAAGCCTGGATCAAAATCAGTGGTTTTGTATACAAGGCTCAAAATCAATACTCCCATCGGCGGCAAGGCAAGGAAAACCGATAATGCCAGGTTGGTTTGGCCCGTCAATAATTTTAATAAAACACCAAACCAACCTGCTGCAATAACGAAGAGAGAAAGAAGAAGAATATTGAACCCTAGTTGTTTTTTTGAAAGTTTCTGTTTATTCATTGAACGATTTTCATACCCTTTTAATGTTGAAATCTCTTGAGGTGTTTCAAGTTTCTCGCCGTTTTGAGGTGGCAGAAAAAAGACAAATTCTGAATAATCCATACTGAACCTCGTTTCATCCTCAAAGCGTGGTGAATAGTCGTCCATAGATCCTTAAGAATTAAATTCTTGTTGAGTCATTTTTAATTACAGAATAACGAGTTTTGTTTAAGGCATGTTTAACAAACGGTTAACTTATGGTGAGTTTTCAGTGCTTGAGTGGATTGTCTCAATGGGCAGAACACGACTGTAAAGTTTTAATGATCCTGGTTAGCTGGCATTCTTCATCCACTCCAAATTAATTTGAGAAGGAAAAGAGGGTTGAAAACCAAAGATAAAGTTTTATAATATCGTATATCGATAACGAAATTCGATATAAAGAGAGTAATAATGATACGAGATATTTTCCTTGGTTTTATTAGGGTCCACCTGTTATATCACGCGTCAAAAGAAGCCATATTTGGACTGGATATGATTCGTGAACTTGAAAGACATGGATACCAGCTTAGCCCCGGGACGTTGTATCCCATTCTGCATAAGCTTGAGAGTGAAGGCTATCTTACTTCTGAAAAACGAGTTTTTTCTGGAAAAGTCCGTAAATATTACCGAACATCAGACTCTGGTAATGAGGCATTAAAAATGGCTACCATCCAAGTTGTTGAGTTAATCCGTGAAATTGGAATAAACTAAAAGTGAACGCATTTTGCTCAATTAAAGGTTGATCAAAGATGACAAACAATAACGAGAACATCAATAAAAATCTATCACAAAAAATATTGGAATTCTTAGGCTTGCGTAGCAGCATCATAGCCATGTTGTTCATGGTTATTCTGGTGGGTATGGGTGAGAACATGGCAGAGCGTTATCTGCCAATCTACCTGATTGCTCTTGGCGGAGGAGCTTTATCTGTAGGTTTTCTGAATGGAATGGACAATCTCTTGAGTGCGCTTTATTCCTTCCCGGGGGGATATCTAAGCGACAAACTTGGTTATAAACGAGCACTCCTGGTTTTTAACCTCATTGCAATTGTTGGGTATTTGGTCGTCATTTTTATCCCTACATGGTGGGCGGTCTTTGTCGGAGCTGTACTATTTCTGTCATGGTCAGCGATTTCACTTCCGGCAACAATGAGTCTGGTGGCAAGTGTCTTGCCGAAAAATAAACATACCATGGGCGTTTCCATGCACTCCTTGATCAGAAGAATTCCCATGGCGCTTGGTCCACTGGTCGGCGGGGTACTCATAGCCTGGAAGGGTGAGATCGTTGGGGTCAAATATGCATTTATTTACGCTTTACTGTTTGCAATAATCGCCCTGGTGCTGCAGCAAATTTTTGTCGAGGACCAGCAAAAAGTTGGTCGCGCAGAAGTAAACCCCATAAAATTATTTAAACAAATGTCAACAGGATTTCGAAAACTGCTGGTTGCAGATATTCTGATCCGCTTCTGCGAACAAATTCCATATGCTTTTATGGCAATCTGGGTGATAAATAACAATGGAATCTCCCCTGTAATATTTGGCGTGCTTACCACAATAGAAATGGTCACAGCAATGTTGGTGTATATTCCTGTTGCATATTTAGCTGATCGTGGATCCAAAAAACCATATGTTGCCATTACCTTTGTCTTTTTCACTCTTTTTCCTGTAATCCTTATGCTTTCAAAGAATTTCTGGATGTTTGCGCTGGCATTTTTTATCCGTGGCTTGAAAGAATTTGGTGAACCCACTCGAAAAACCATGATCATGGATTTAGCCCCCGAAGGGCAAAAAGCAGGTATGTTCGGTTTATATTATTTGCTCCGGGATGTAATTGTGTCTCTTGCAGCATTTAGTGCTGGTTTCTTGTGGAATATTTCTCCACAGGTAAATTTCTTGGTTGCGTTTGGCTTTGGTTTGGCAGGAACGTTGTTTTTCATTCTATTTGGTGAAGATATGGCTAATCCGAGGAAGACAAATGAATGATGATTCAATAGTTCGTCTGCAAAATACAGAAAAGGGTTCAAGAGAACCAGTAATAAACCATTTGCCTGTTAATAAAGAAAACAAAGTGTTAGAGGTTTTCTTTTTATTTCTTCGTCTTGGTTTTATTGCTTTTGGCGGACCTGCAGCCCATATAAGTATGTTTCGGCAAGAATTCGTTAAAAACCGTAAGTGGTTGTCGGATGAACAATACCTTGATCTCCTTGGTATTACCAATTTGATTCCAGGGCCGAATTCAACAGAAATGGCAATTCATATTGGCTATCTGCGTGCTGGTTGGCCAGGCTTGATACTTGGTGGTTTCGCTTTTACACTACCAGCGGTGCTGATTGTTTTGGTGTTTTCGTGGATTTATGTCCAGTATGGCACAACACCCCAGGTAGCCTGGATTTTGTACGGCATCAAACCTGTATTAATTGCAATCATTGCGCAAGCATTATGGGAACTTGGGCACAAAGTGCTTAAAAACAAAATTATAACGATTATAGGATTAGGTGCCATAGGATTGTATTTTTTGGGGGTGAATGAAGTGCTTCTGATTTTCATTGGCGGATTGATCATTATGCTATGGGAAAATCGGAGTCGACTAAAAAAAATAAAAAAGCATAGTATTCCTCTCATCATCCCATTATTACCCGCTTTGGGGAATATGGTCATTCCATTTAGTTTGAGCACCCTATTTCTTGTTTTCCTAAAAATCGGTTCCATCCTTTATGGAAGTGGTTATGTATTGGTAGCTTTCCTACGCGCAGACCTGGTAGATCGTCTGGGATGGTTGACAGAGAAACAGTTAATAGATGCCATTGCAATTGGGCAAATTACTCCTGGCCCTCTTTTTACAGCCGCGACATTTATTGGGTACTTGCTGGGTGGCATTCCTGGTTCTTTAATCGCGACACTTGGCATATTTCTGCCTTCATACATTTTTGTTGCCATCAGTAATTCAATTATCCCAAAAATGCGCCGCTCGCCTTGGGCTGGCAGTTTGTTGGACGGGGTGATAGTTGCTTCTTTGGGATTGATGGCCGCAGTTGGATTGCAATTAGCAGTGGGTTCAATCATCGATATTTATACGGCAATTTTGTTCCTCATTTCACTCTTCGTAATTATCAAGTATCGAGTAAATTCAACCTGGCTGATTCTATTTGGTGTAGTGTTTGGGTTGATTTCATCTTTTATTGCATAACAACCCATAATGACTATTAACTCATTTATTCCAGAAGGACGCACTTGGACAAAAAATCATTTTTAAACAAAAATTATCAAAACAGAATCACAAAGAAATCACTCTTATTCCCATTCCCTGCTCCCACATGTTATGGGAGCAGGGCGGGGTTCGGAGGAGAAGATTTTTAACTTGCTTTACTTATTGCGTAATCCACCATCTTTGCGGGGATGTTCACGCCTGTGGTCGTGATGCTGTTACGGAATTCCATGGTGTGGTTGACTTCATTGACCGACATGCCGTTTGCTGATTCAAACAAATCAATCGCCAGCAGCCCGCCGCCAACGGTCTTGGCCGTCCGTCGGCACAGGTCTTTGATCTCGTCCGTCAGCGGACAGTTGGTAGCCACCCCGCCGCGGGCAGTATTCGTTATCCAGTTCTCAGAGGTGCGGTAAATAGCCGCGATGGGTTCCTCGCCCACCACAAATGCGCGGATGTCTCGCCCCGGTTTGTCAATAAATTCCTGGATGTAAAAGATGGAATGGTTCACCCCGCCCAGAACGGCTTTGTGTTCAATAATGGCTTCGGCGCTGGCACGGTTTTCCACTTTGGCCAACAAGCGCCCCCATGACCCCACCACCGGTTTAAGCACGCATGGATAGCCCATGGTGTCACAGGCCGCCAACGCGGATTCTTCACTAAAGGCCATCAACACGCGCGGGGTGGCGATGTTGGCGTTCACCAGCAGTTGGCTGGTGACATATTTGTCGCCGCAGCGTTCAGCCACCAGCGGATCGTTGACCACTGGTACACCGTTGGCTGAAAAAATACGTGAGATATACAGTCCGCGTGAATACGAGACTGAGCGTTCAAAGAGCACATCCACCTGGGCAGGCAGCTTATTGAGTTCAAAGAAATTGTCATCATCGCTGATGGTCACCACTTCCACATCCGGGCGGCTTTTAAGCTCATCCAGTAATAATTTTTCTTCGACCCGCAAACGGGTATACAAAAATCCAATGCGTTTCATTAATTCTCTCCCAACAGGTTGATGATGGCATCCGCAGCGGCCTGGGTGCCAAGGGTTCCGCCCAGGTCAGCGGTGACCAGGTTTTGCTCAATGGCAGTACGCACGGCTGCTTCAATTCGACGCGCCTGACCGCCTTCTCCCAAATAATCGAGAAGCATGGCGGTGCTGAGGATGGTGGCCAGCGGGTTGGCCTGGTCGAGATCGGCCATTTTCGGAGCGCTGCCGTGTACCGGTTCGAACACCGCGGTTTCGGCGCCGATGTTACCTGAGCAGGCAAGCCCAAGCCCTCCCACCAGCATGGAGGCTTCGTCAGATAAAATATCGCCGAACAGGTTGGTGGTAACAATCACGCCAAACTGCTCCGGCGCGCGGATTAATTCCATGGCGCAGGTATCCACCAGCATCTCTTCGACGGGGATATCCGGGTATTGCTGGGCGACTTCAAGCGTCACACGTCTGAAAAGTCCGCTGGTCTGGCGCAGCACATTGGCTTTATGCACAATAGTTACTTTTTTGAGACCGCGCAGGCGGGCTTGCTCAAAAGCGGCATGCGCAATGCGGGTGCTTGCACTTCGTGTGATTTGCATTTCGCCGATGGCGGTATCGCCGTTATCTTCAATCCGTTCGCGGCCAATATACAGGTCTTCGGTGTTTTCACGCACCACCAGCAGGTTAATACCAGGGCGTGAAATGGCGTGCGGGATGGAACGGCAGGGTCTCAGGTTGGCGTAAAGGTCGAGCTCCTGGCGCATGCGCAGCACTGGTGAACGGTAGTTGGCAATGTCGGGCGGGGTCGTCACGGAACCAAACAGCGTCGCATCCGCAGATTTGATCGCTTGCAAAGTTTCATCCGGCAATGGATTGCCGCTGAGCTGCCATTCAGCCAGGCCGATGCCGGCTTCGCTCCACTCGAATTCAAGCGGCAGCGATTCCAGCACACGGCGGGCGGCACTGACCACTTCAGGGCCGATGCCGTCACCGGGCAGTAGACAGATGCGGTACGCGCTCATGCAGTCAGCTCCTCAACGTCATGCGATTTGAGGAAATTGACAATACCGCCAGCCTCCGAGATTTTCAAAACGAAGGGCGGCAGGGGTGCGGCCTGGAATTCCGTGCCGCGGGTTCTGTTGTATATTTTACCCTGGGTCAGGTCTACATCTACTTCGTCGCCGTCTTCAATGCCTGCGGCGGCAGCGGGGCATTCCATGATCGGCAGGCCGATGTTAATCGCGTTGCGAAAGAAAATACGTGCAAACGAAGCCGCAATCACCACTTTGACTCCCGCGCCGCGGATGGCGATGGGTGCGTGCTCGCGTGATGATCCGCAGCCAAAATTGGCGTCGGCCACCACCACATCCCCAGGCTGCACACCCGGGGCAAAATCGGGTCGCACTTCACAAAAGACTTTTTGGGCTAATTCCTGCGGCACGATGGTCAAATTGAAGCGTGCCGGAATGATCTCATCGGTGTTCAAACTTTCTCCAAATTTCCATGCTCGAGACATTTTTCTCTCCTTATGCCAGATAGGGGCGGGGATCGGCGATGCGGCCTTCGATGGCCGTGGCGGCTGCAGCCGCCGGGCTGCCCAGGTAGATTTCTGCTTCAGCGCTGCCCATGCGGCCGATGAAGTTGCGGTTCATGGTGGTGAAGGCGCGTTCGCCGGGGGCTAGAATGCCGCCGTGGCGTCCGATGCAGGCGCCGCAGCCGGGGGCATTCACCGTGCAGCCGGCATCCAAAAAGATCTGGATGAGCCCAGCAGCCAGAGCTTTTTCATAGATCGTCTGGCTGGCGGGGGTGATCAGAGTGCGCGTGAAGCGGCTGACCTGGCGTCCTTTGAGAATACCGGCTGCAATTTCAAGGTCTTCGTAGCGGGCATTGGTGCAGGTGCCAAGGTAAACTTCGTCAATGGATAATCCGACCATCTCGGCAAGGGGTTTTACCTGGTCCACATCGGGGTGGCAGGCTACCATCGGCTGCAGGGTCGAGACATCAATGGTGATCGTGCGTTCATAGTGCGGATTGACCGCTGCAAATTGTTCAAAGGGTCCGCGGGCTTTGGTTTCGGCTTCCAGATAATCCAGCGTGGTCTGATCCGGTGCGATTAAGCCGCATTTGGCGCCCAATTCAACGGACATGTTTGAAAAGACGATGCGTGCATGTGCAGGCAGTGCGTCGATATAAGAACCGGCGAATTCAAGTGATTTGTAGGTCGCACCGTCCATGCCGAGTTGACCGGCAAGTGCCAGCATCACATCTTTGGAATACACACCCGCAGGGGCGGTGCCTTCCAGCCGTACCAAAATAGTTTCAGGGATCTTGAACCAGCATTTGCCGGTGACCCAGGCGGCGCCGATCTCACTAGAGCCCAGTCCCGTTGAGAAACAGCCCAAAGCGCCGTAGGTCACGGTGTGTGAATCCCCGCCGATGATGATGCCGCCCGGGCGTACATAACCTTCTTCAATCATCACCTGGTGGCATACGCCGCGGTGATAGAAATTGTCGATGCCCTGCTGCTGAATAAAACGCACAATCTTCTGTTGGTTCTCTGCCGCCAACTGATTGGGTGCGGGGTAGGCGTGGTCAAAATGGATCACGATTTTGGAGGTGTCGCGGATGGGTTTGCCAATCTCGCTGAAAGCTTTAATTGCCAGGGGAGTGGTGTTGTCATGCGACATGATGGCATCCACATCCACCATTACGATTTCACCGGCGTTAACAGTTCGCGACAGCCTGCGGCTGAATATTTCTTCTACCAGGGTTCCCATTGTTTTCTCCTTTGTTTTCTATTGCAGTTCGGCCGATCAGGCTTTAGCCATCTCGGCGTATTTTTTCAAGACCACACGCGTATCTGTGTTTTTGACGCCCGGCATGGCGCGTAATTCTTCAATGAAGTTGTTCAGGTCCGGCATGGAGGGCACTTTCACATAAACGGTAAAGTCATAATCGCCGGTCAATTCATACACGCTGGAAACCTGTTTGAGGTTTTTTAGCCGGCGCACCACAGAAGTGGTGTAGACGTGCGATTCCACAGCGATCATCATGATGGCGTTAATCTCTTTGGGGAAGATATCGAGTAATTGGCCGGTAATGCGTTCGGCAATATCAATGATATCTGCATCATGCAGCATTTTGCGTTCATCGCCGATTTTTTTGATCTCCTCCACGATCAGAGTCAGTTCGTCAGGCGTGACTGTGACGTTGAACTCAGCCAACCGCGCTTCAACCGCTCGTTTGCCTGTGTATTTGTCAATCACGATGTGACGTTCGCGTCCCAACAGGGAAGGGTCAAAGTTTTCGTAGGTGTGCGGATCTTTCAGCACGCCGTTGGTATGCACACCGCTTTTATGGCTGAAAGCATTCACGCCGGTAATGGGTTTGTTGGGGGCGACAAAAAAGCCAGTCACTTTTTCGACGTAAGCTGAAAGCTCCATCAGCGGATGAAGTTGATATTGGTCAATCCCCATCAAATTGCGCATGGCGAGGATGGTCTCGCTCAAATCGGGGATGCCCGTGCGTTCGCCCATGCCGTTGACCGTGGTGTGGATGCAATCCGCACCGGCGCGGATGCCCTCAAGCGCGTTGGCCAGGGCCAGACCGTAGTCATCGTGGCAGTGCAGGTCAATTTTGCAGGGGGCAAGGCGGGCGCGTAATTCTTTGACCTGTTCATACATACGGCTGGGGGTCATGATGCCCAGGGTGTCGGCGAAGCTGATGCGGTCGGCACCGGCTTCAATGGCGGCATTGCATACGCGAACGAGAAAATCAAAGTCCGTACGGGTGGCGTCTTCAGGGGTGTAGCGCACTTTTAGGCCCAGTTCGCGGGCATAACGCACGTGATCCACGATCCAGGTGATGGCTTCTTCCTGGTTTTTGTGCATCTTGGCGTCCAAATGAATCTTGGAGGTCGGGTAGAAGACCACCACGCGATCTGCGTTGCTTTCTTTGGCCTTGGCAATTCCGCTGCGCGTAGCCAGTGAATGTGCCACAATCTCGGCTTTCAAGCCCAGGTTGGCAATGCGTTTGACCGCCTGAAATACGTTCGGCGAGACGCTCGGGTCGCCGGCTTCGATCATTTCCACGCCGACCTGGTCGAGCCGTCGGGCGATCTCGATTTTTTCGTCCACCATCAGGTTGACCAGCGGGGTTTGTTCCCCTTCGCGCAAGGTGCTGTCTAAAATTTCTGCCATAATTGCTTCCTCCGGTACAAGATAAAAAAAAGCTCCCCAGGAGGGGAGCTTTTACTTTTCGAATCAACTGGTTTGAATAACCTGTTTAAACGGCAGCAAGCCCGCACACCCTGGTGGTGAGTGGGGAAGATTTCTTGAGCTGCTTAACGAACAGGTTTTGTTGGTTCATATTGGGTTCAAGTTTACCCGACGACAGACATATGTCAAGGGGCAATAAATGAAGAAAAAATTAATAAAAAGAAATATTATCACGAGCATTGCCGCTCACACTTTCCACGGTCAAAACTTGGCGCAAGCCTGGGATCAATGTACCATTTCCATTGTCAATGCGAAGCGATCCCAACCCGCACCTTCTGTCATCGCGAGCATTGCCGCTCACACTTTCCACGGTCATAACTTGGCGTAAGTCTGAGATCAAAGCACCAGTTCCATCATCAATGCGAAGCGATCCCCAACGCCGACAGGTATTTTTATAATAACGGATTGTAAGTTAATTACATTTAATGTGAGAAGGGTAGTGTGAGGCAATCGTAAAACGACAAATTCTTTATTTGTTCAAATAACCGATAATTGTATTTAGTTGTAATTAACATTAGCGAGGAAATAAAAAAATACCCTCGGATAAACTATCATCCGAGGGATTTGTCTCTCTATAGGAGTTTATTCTTTTCCGCGATGACCAAGCTGGTGATCCAGCATTAAAACGGCTGTACCCTTGTCTTGAATCATATCCAGTTGTGCAACGATATCGGCTGCATTCTTTTCTTCTTCGACCTGTTCAGTGATGAACCACTGCAGCATGATCTGGGCGGGATAGTCTTTTTCTTTCAAAGCCAGGTCATACAAAGCGTTGATCGAAGCAGTAACGGCAGCTTCATGCGTTTGAACTTGTTTGAAAATTTCGAGATTGCTTTTTCCCTCTATCAAAGGTCCGGCAATCGGCATAAGTTCAACCTTGGCGCCTCGTTCCAATAAATGGGCATAGAATTTCATGCCGTGTTCTTGTTCTTCATCAGCCTGTAACTTCATCCATTTGGCAAAACCAGGTAAATTAACCTCTTCGAAATGAGCAGACATGGCAAGATAGAGATATGAAGAGTAAAACTCTTTATTAATTTGTTCGTTTATTGCTTTGAGCAAGACATTGGATAACATATTTTCTCCTTTATTTATATGAACTAAGAATTTACTTTTTAAGTATCGTATTAAGCACTGTTTCTTTATCAAGTTTCTTGGTGCAGAAGAACCAGTCATAACAGGTCATTTCGCCTTCTTTGCCTTCCATGCGGTCTTTTGCCACACCACACGATCCGGCGGTGGGAACAATCACATCATCACCGGGCTGCCAGTCTGCGGGTGTTGCCACTGAAAAAGCATCAGCAGTTTGCAAAGCGAGGATAGCGCGATAAAGCTCTTCAAAATTGCGGCCCATACTCAGCGGATAGTAAATCATGGCGCGGATGATGCCTTTAGGATCAATGATGAATACAGCTCTCACGGCCTTGGTGCTGCTTTCACCGGGCTGGATCATGCCGTATTTGTGGGCAACATTCATTGTTATATCTTCGATCAAGGGGAACTTTACTTCGACATCTTTCATTCCCTTGTATTCGATTTTATCCTTAATGGTACGCAGCCAGGCAATGTGGCTGTAAAGTCCATCAACGGATAAACCGACCAGTTTTGTGTTGGCCTTCTCAAATTTTCCTTCCATACTGGCAAAGGTCATGAATTCCGAGGTGCACACAGGCGTAAAATCAGCCGGATGGCTGAAAAGGATCACCCAACTCCCTTTATAATCAGCCGGGAAGTTGATGTTACCTTGTGTGGTGACTGCGGTGAAATCGGGTGCTTTTTCTCCGATGCGGGGCAATGTGATTATTTGTGGTTCATTTGTTTCCATCGTTTCCTCCTTAGAATTGAACTAAATTGATTGAATAACGCTTATTTGATTAATCTTAAGTTGACATTCAGGGCAATGGCCGTAATACAAAATCCTTGAGCCAAATAACTCAAACCCTGAATTTTTATTGATTTCGTCATTAAGTTGCTTGATGAAGTTGGATGTGGCATCTACAATTTTGTGGCATTTTACACAAGCCAGGTTGATATGGGGGGAGACATCCGCATCAAAATGCACTTTGTCATCTCCAATACTGCCCAACGCATTGACCAGGCCAATCCCTACCAGCACATCCAACGTGTTATAGATGGTGGCTAATGACAAAGATGGAAATTGCTCTTTAAGCTCAACATAAATATCGGTCGCTGTTGGGTGAGCATGAGATTCTGTCAACAATTCACAAATGGCAATCCGTTGGGGTGTTGCCCGTAAACCTGCTTTGCGAAGTGCTTCTATGACTTTTAGTTTTTCCATATTATAATCATTCCTAATTTATAATCATTATAAATAACTATCTTCCTTTTGTCAAGTACCAAATTTCATTGGCCATCGCGAGCATTGCTGCACTAATCAAACTCCTGTAAGGCAGAACCCCGCAGTTTGATTATCGAGTTTTCGTCTAAGCGTCAAAACCGCGGGGGTCTTGATTTTGATCCTGATAATCCAACCCTGACAAACGCGGAAGTAAGTATCAACACAACCTATCAATTAAGTTATTACAGAATCTGAATGTATAAAAAACTCCCCAAACGGATCGTCTGCTTGGGGAGTTTGAAACAAACAAAAATCACTTATTCGTATCTGAGCGCTTCCACTGGCTGCAGATTGGCTGCCCGGTTGGCGGGATAGATGCCAAAGAACAGCCCCACCGCGGTAGAGAAGAGGGTTGCCAGAAGTATAGCATCCAAGCCTACCACGGGGTTGAAGGGCGTACCGCTGGCCACGGCTATCCTGCCAACGATGAAGGCGATCAACCAACCCAACCCGATGCCGATGATGCCGCCCAACAGACTGAGCAGTGAAGATTCTGTCAGAAACTGGATCAAAATATCTTTCTTGCGCGCACCGAGTGCTTTACGCAGACCGATTTCGCGGGTACGTTCGGTGACGGAGACCAGCATAATATTCATAATGCCGATACCTCCTACCAACAGAGAGATGCCAGCGATGCCGCCCAGGAAGATAGTCAACACGCCGGTAATGGTCTTGGCAGTGGCAACGAAATCATCCTGTGAGAAGACGGTGAAATCATCCGCGCCAATGCTGGTGCGGTGGCGTTCACGTAAAATTTGAGAGATCTCATCACTGGCTTGTTTCATCAATTCAGGTTCCAACACACTGACAAAGATGGTATCCACCGAATCGCGGTTGCGCCGCATCAACCTGGCTTGCGCCGTTGAAAAAGGAACCATGATCACGTTATCTTCAGAGCCAAACGATCCGCCGCCTTTGGATACCAGTACACCGGTGATGCGGAAGGGCTGCCCCTCAATGCGGATGGTTTCACCTACCAGACCGTCACGCCGGCCAAACAATTTGTCGGCAACATCCACACCAATCAACACAACGGATGCGCGGCCGAGGTTTTGTTCGTCGGTGATGAATTCACCTTCTGACATACTGTAATTTCGTACGTCCATATAACTCGAGGTGACGCCGTAGACGGTTGGATTGGTTTTTTCGCCGCCGTAGGTGACCTGCAGATTATCGCTTAAGATTGGCGCTACTTTATCTACAGAAGGAGCCTGAAATTGATCAAGCAGTGCGTTTGCATCCTGCAGAGTCAGGGGCTCTACATGACTTAGTTCTTCAGTTTGGTTGCCTCTGAACACAAAGAGTAAATTGCTGCCAATGCCGCTGATGGAGCCCGTGATGGTTTCTTGTGCCCCGTTACCGACTGCCAGCATGGCGATTACTGCGCCTACGCCGATCACGATACCCAGAATGGTTAGGGCTGAACGCAGTTTATTGGAACTGACGCTTTCAAGTGCTTCTAAAATGGCTTGTCCGAGGTTCATACTGCCCCCTCCGCGATCTTTCCGTCTACCAGACGGATAACCCGCTGCGTCTGTTCAGCTATCTTTGGATCATGGGTCACAATGATCAGGGTTGTACCCTTATCTTTATTGAGATTCAAAAGCAGCTCCATGATCTCTTTGCCAGATTTGCTGTCAAGGTTGCCGGTTGGTTCATCTGCCATGAGGATGGATGGTTTATTAACCAAGGCGCGGGCAATGGCCACACGCTGCTGTTGACCGCCTGAAAGTTCGGTAGGACGGTGAGTGATTCGATCGGCCAGCCCCACGGATGCAAGTGCTTCAGTAGCTCTTAGTTTTCGGTCAGGCACCTGACCTGCATAACGCATGGGCAGTTCAACATTGGCTAGGGCAGATGCTCTTGGCAAAAGGTTAAAACTCTGAAAAACAAATCCGACCTTTCGGTTGCGGATGCCCGCCAATTGATCGTCATCCAGTTCAGAAACCTCTTCACCGTCAAGTTTATAGCTGCCGTCGGTGGGGTGGTCAAGGCAGCCGAGCAGGTTCATCAAGGTTGATTTACCCGAGCCTGAAGGTCCCATGATCGAGATGACCTCGCCCCGCTCGATGTTGAAAGAGACGCCATCCAAAGCGTGTACTTCAATCTCGCCGATCTTGTAGATCTTTCTTAGTTCATTAACAAGGATCACATTATCTGTCATTTTGATCCTAGAAGGGACGTCCGCCGCTCATCATGCTGGTAAAGTCAGCAGATGGATTCAAAATTAATACATCACCGGCTTTGAGGTCGCCAGAAATAATCTCGCTCAGCGTATCAGAAGAAGAGCCAATTTCAATATCAACCATCACTGCAATGTCGTTTTTCAAGATATAGACAACGCGTTTTCCATCAACCAAACGAACAGCACGGTTCGGGACAGTCAAGACATCTTTCAAATCGCTGACCACAATATTAACCGCAGCGGTCATGCCCGGCATGACCTGTTCATCAGGGTTGAGCACTTCGATGGTTACTTTGAAATTGACAGCTCCTGCTGAATTTGCACCGATGCGGGCGACTTCAGCAACCCGGCCTTGATATTCAGCAGCGTTAATTGCATCAAAGGTCAAAGAAACATTCTGGCCAACCTTTACGCGATTGATATCCACTTCCGGAATTTCAACATCCACAAACATTTGTGAAAGATCATCGACGCGGAAGGCGAAGGAGCTTGGGCTGACGATATCGCCCACCATTCCGGAGGCATCAGTGAGGATGCCGGCAAATGGAGAAGAAATCTTTGCCATATTTATCGTAGCTTCAATGGCTGCCACGCGAGCTTTGGCTGCTTCAATATCAGCAGGATCAGGGCCATCTTTCAAACGATCCCATTCACGTTGAGCATCATCCAACTTGGCTTTGGCAAGCGCAATTTCACCTGATGATATGGATACTTCTTTGGTATCAGGAGTGTCGGTATAAAAATTCAGGCTTAATTTGGCTTCGGCCAGTGCTTTTTTGGCGGCAGCCAGGTTACTTAAAGCATTTGCCTTTTGCAGGTCGCTGTCTGGAGATTCTAAATATTTGTCATATTCTTTTTGAGCTCTATCAGCCCTGTCTTGTGCAATTACCACTGCGGCACTGGCAGAATCCAAAGTGTTTTGACTGGTTTCGCGCGGTTTATCAGCATAGACAGCATTCCAGCGCACCTTGTCATAATCTTGTTGTGCATTGGCCAGGTTTAACTGGGCCTGGGCGCGAGCTGTGTCTGAATTGATCAGATCATCAAGATTGCGCTGCGCGGTCACCAGGTCTGACTGAGCCAGGATAATAGATTGCGACAAAGAGGATTGGGCGAGCGAGGCCAATTCTTCATCCGTTTTAACCTTGTCGCCGATGACAGCGTTGATTGATTCGATACGCCCATTGGTTTGCCAGACTAATGTAGCAGATTGGTTGGCGCGCACGGTTCCTGTGGCTCCAACGATGGCAGTCAAATCACCTTTTTCAAGAACCTGAGTTTGCATTGTGGCAGCAGCGGCTTTGCGGGCATTAATATTGTTGACCACTATCAAGGCGGCAATTCCCAATACAACAACACCAATGACAGACCATGTAATTACTTTGGATTTTGTTATTTTTTTCATAGTACCTTTCCTGTCTGAAAACTCAGATTCTTTCGTAAATTTTTATCACCTGAGATGATAATAGTCGGTGAATTTTAGTTCGAGATGGAACTATACTACTGCGTATTATTAATGTCTAGAGGTTTTGGGGCAAATCTTATACAACACTTATATACGGGTGCGGCTAAACAAAGTTGCTTTAGATTTTCAGCAGTTATCGAACACGGTATAATCTCAAGCATGAAATTAAGGACCTTCGGTCGTTTTTTTATTCTTTGCTGTTTTCTTTCAGTGTTATTTACGGTTTCAACACCTTCCCTTTCAACGCCAATAGAAAAAGCCAGGCAGTTCACCCGTCCTTTGGAATTCGATTACCTTACCTGGGATGTCAATGCTTTTATGACGAAAATCGGTCAATCTGGCTTGAATCCGTGGCATAAATTGAATATTGAACAGCAGCACCAGCTCGTCATGCGTTATCTATATCTTACGAATCAATTGGAAGTCATCCAGGTCGAAATCCAACAAGTTTATGCTGATCCATCCATCAAAGATCCAGATACTGCAGCCCGGGTTGAACTGGCGCAGCAAAAAGCATTGCAAACCAGCATTGTTTCATTAACGCCTCTTGTCGAGTCCATTTTACAGGGGCAGGTAACCGAAATTATTGTTGAAGAAGACATCGCCAGGCTCGGCGATGCTGTTCCACCCCTCTTGTTTCATACGACCCCGCTGCCCAAGGCATTAATCGCCTCACCGCGCAATAGCATTCAGCAGGATGTAAATATTTCCTTGCTGGCAGACCTGACTTTGGAACAGATAGATCAATTGGAGAACCAGGTTGAAAAAGCCACTGGCGAATCTGTGCTGGTGGTGGATGTCGGCGGGATTGGTATTTACCCCACCATGGTCATGCGTTCTTCCAACCTGCCGTGGATCATTGACACCATTGCGCATGAATGGACTCATAACTATCTCACGCTACGTCCGTTGGGGTTGAATTACGACACTTCACCAGAACTGCGCACCATGAATGAAACCGCGGCTGCTTTGGCAGGCAGCGAGATCAGCCGTTTAGTTTTGGCACGCTATTATCCTGAGTATATTTCCATGTTTGAAGAAGGACAAAAATTAGCCTCGCTGAACTGGCCTGATGAAATTTTTGACTTCAGGGCAGAAATGCACGCCACCCGTGTTCATGTCGATGAACTGCTGGCAGCGGATAAAATCGCCGAAGCCGAACAATACATGGAAGAACGCCGCATCCTCTTTGTGGCGCATGGATACGAAATCCGTAAACTCAACCAGGCTTATTTTGCTTTTTACGGGGCATATGCTGCCACACCGGGCGGTGCAGCGGGTGAAGATCCGGTGGGTCCAGCGGTGCGGACGCTGCGCGAACAAAGCGCCTCTCTGGCTGATTTTCTGCGCACTATTGGCAAGATGAATAGTTTCGAAGACCTGCAAGTAATATTTAAGTAAGGGCGGTTCATGAACCGCCCTTACTTGATGATTTTATATATCACCGCCTGAATCATCTAACAATTCAGGCAGATCGCGTTCAATTTCATCAGGTGATTGACCCCTTTCAAGGCGGTTAACCACTTCATCAAACTCGCCGGGCAGGTCGTTGGCCCCCAGTTGAGTTTTCATCTCTCGCATCATCTTTCCCAGCGCCTGTGGATCAGACTCAAGCGCATTCAGATTCTCAGGATCGGCCAACGTCGCCAAGTGCGAACGATCCCCAAGCGAAAAGCGTACCTTGCGGATGTATCGGGTAACATTATTTGTTGCACAATGCGGACATTGACCTTTGTATTGGTCATAATCAGCAAAGCTCAAAAACACTTCATATTTTTTGCGGCAGTCAGCACAGCGGAATTCGTAGGTAGGCATGCAAACCTCAATCAGAAATTGGACAATATCCATTATAATCTTTGAAAACATGTATCAGCATAACTTTAAAGGATCTTGATGGAATTGGATGAGTTAAGTTTTAACCTGTATCGCCCGCAGCCTTTATTGATCGTCATATCGGGCACTTCAGGCATTGGCAAAGATGCCGTGCTGCAAGGGCTTCGAGACCGAAATAAGGGGCTTCATTTTGTGGTCACCGCCACCAGCCGGCTGCCTCGTCCAAATGAAGTGGATGGCAGAGATTACTTCTTTTTCACACGTGAAGATTTTGCCAGGCGCATAAAAAATGGCGAGTTCATTGAATACGCCATAGTTTATGATGACTACAAAGGTGGTATGCGCTCTCAGGTTGAAGACGCCCTGAAAAGCGGAAAAGATGTTGTGCTACGCGTTGATGTGCAAGGCGCAGAAACTTACCGCAGACTTTATCCTGAAGCAATTCTGATCTTTCTCATTCCACATACCATTGACGAGTGGTACGGCAGGTTGAAAGCTCGCAATACCGAGTCTCCAGAAAACCTTAAAGTACGAATTGATACTGCCAAAGAAGAAGTCAAAAAGATTGAACTTTTTGACTATGTCGTGGTGAACGCTGAAAACTGTCTTGATAAAGCCGTGAATGACATTCTTTCTATTATTAGTGTTGAACACCATAAAGTCCATCACAGAAAGTTGATCTAATATGACCGTTCCAGAATCTGAAACGCCGCCTCCTGTTCAACCGGTTGAGGGGCGTATTCCTGTCTTTTTACGCACAAAAGCTAAAAAACCCTTGGTGACCTACATAATACTAGCAGTTACCGTCTTGATGTTTGGGCTGCAATATCTCTCCCAAACCTTCCTGGGGGGTGTGGATTGGCCGTTTGTATTAGGCGGCAAGATTAATGAACTTATCCTGCGTGGACAAATCTGGCGTTTGATTACGCCAGTTCTGCTTCATGGAAGTCTCCTCCATTTGATATTCAATATGTACGCCCTGTTTATAATTGGCAGAGGACTCGAACAGTTTTATGGTCACTGGCGTTACCTGGCCCTGTACCTGGTTGCCGGATATACCGGTAACGTACTGTCTTTCATATTTTCTGCCAATCCTTCACTGGGGGCTTCCACCGCAATTTTTGGTCTGGCCGCAGCACAAGGGGTTCTGATTTTCAAGAACCGAAAATTATTTGGCAACAGATCACAATCCATGCTGATCAACCTGGGATTGGTGCTTGCAATTAACCTCTCTTTGGGCTTCAGCGCCAACTCGGGCATTGACTACTGGGGCCATATTGGCGGGTTAGTGGGCGGTGCGGTATTCGCCTGGGTGGCTGGTCCAAGATTCATGGTTAAAGCCAACAACGAAAATGGTATTGAATTGGTGGATATGGTTGGCCGTGAAGAGCTGCGCTGGGCGGTGTTGCTTTCGGCTGGGCTTTTCACTGCCGCTGTAATTGGCAAGTTCATCGCTGGATAAAAAAACGAGCTTCCTAAATTGGAAGCTCGTTCTCTTTTGTCGCAGGTTTAGGGTTCGCTGATCTCAAGCCAATTGACATTTACCTTGACGGGGTAACTGTCATAGGATGATACACCAAAGCCAACCTGTCCTTCTTTGAGGTCTTTGTGTTCAAAGGAGTGTGTAAACACACCGTTGATATAAAGTGATAACTCTTTTCCCTGGCAGATCATGGTATAGGTGTTGGTATCCCGTCCCATTCTGATCGCGGTAGAGCCGCCGTCGTAAAGCTGTACGTATTGTTGTGCCACGACATTGTCGTAATAATAGAGCGTCCATTCGCCGTCATTATCGATATTATATTCGTACCATCCCAACTCTTCATCGTACCGGCAGAACAGGGTGATTGAGTTGTCGCTGGTTGCCAGGTTTTCAGCTTCAATATCAATGCGAACATCTGTATAAGTGTAAGGTTCATAATAGATGTAGGTGTACAAATCGTCACCATTATTATTGAATTTTAATGCACCATCATCTGCATCAATTGTTGCGTCTTCACTTGAACCGCTTCCATAATTAAAAACATCATAGGTGAAATTACTTAAATCACCGTCAAATTCCTCGAGGTAAAAGGCCTGGGCTTCAGAATAAGAAGAGGGTTCTTCTGTAACCGATGCTTCGGTAACTTCAACCATGGGTTCAGGAGTGACAACATTATCTACTTTTTCAGGAGTAGCTGTCACGACGATGACCTGCGATTCTTCAGTGGCGGTTTTATCTCCACCAAAGGGCAGGTTGCAGGCTGCACTGACAATCAAAATAAAAACGGCGATAAAGGCAAGCGGAAGAAGCAAAGACTTTTTCATTAGAATCCTTTCAACTTGGGTTGGCTAAAAAATCGCTAATAGTTAGTATAATTTTATTACTTTCTTGAAAAATGAACATAAGCAAATCATAAAAAATTTATGCGCCCCCGGCTCCATAATACTCTGGATCGGTTGGGGTTTTTCCAGAGGGATCCCAAACATAAACAGTTTCATCCATATTAGCCCAGTCATACAACCAGTGTGAGTCGGCAATAGAGAGGTTTACACAGCCGTGTGAAGCCTTATACCCAAAATTTGTGTGCCAGTACGCACCGTGGAGCGCGCGCGCCTGGTCGAAATACATAATATAAGGCACGTCTTCAAGATAGTAATAATCTGATCGGTCTGCTTCAAAAGCACCCCGCATATATTCATGATCTATCTTTTTATAAATTTTAAATACACCTGGTTGGGTAAAAAAGGGATCACTCCCAGTGGTGACGAGTGTGGCATATATGATGCGATCCCCTTCGTGAATCAGCAGCACTTGTTCGTATAAATTGACCTCAATCCAACGATCTGTTTCAATTCCCGCTGGTTTTTCAGTGTTGGGGATTACCCGGCCAATGAATCGGTGGTTGATCCATTCGTTCGGACCGATCATCAACCATTCCAGGTCACCTTCCATCTCTGAATCGTAGACATTGACAATGTTGTAGCGGAAATATTCTTTGCCGGTTGCTGGCGCATTGGAATATGGACCAGTTTGTGATTCGATTTTGTCAAGAATCCAGCCAAATGAAACGGTTGGGTTTTCTTTAAATTCAAAACCTTGAAAGAACTGCACCCCTACTTTGGTAATGTATTCTTTGCTGACCCATTTCTCATTGGCGATCTTGTAATAAAGGCCTTTCTCTGTTTCGGCCTTGTCATACAGAGAAACATATTTAATCCGCCCATAAGGCATTTTCTTGCTGACATGTTCAGCAATGATGTCTTCTATCGAATCATACATTGGCACTTCTTCTGCAACCGCCCTGGCGTAAGCGAAAGGCACATCAGCAAGACTGGCCGGCGGATTAGCTACATATAATGGAGCTGAAGGAAACACAATGCCCTGTTGTGCCAGTTCATCCAAATGTTTGGCTGGACCTGCCAATTGACAATCTTGAGCGCTGAAAAGGTCTGTCTCACCCGGGATGCATAATCCTTCGTCCGAACGACCGTCTGAAGGCGTCACATCAGCCCGGGCAGGAGTGGGGGGATTGATCAGGAGTTGAACTGCTAAAACGATCAAAAATGAACCGGTTATCAAGCATTGTTTTTTCAATGGGCATCCTGTAAAAAATCAGACTAAATTTACCTTATTTTATCTTAAAAACCCTGCTCTGTACGAAAAGTATCAACTGATTTGTTTGATTAAGGTAATTTCATCCCTGATGGGGATGCCGTTGTCGGCAATTCTTGGAATTGAAATTTTAACTTTTCTGGCTTCATCCACTGCGCCGGGTCTTACTTCTGAAATGTAAAAACCTCGTCTTTGGTAAAAACCGAGGGCGTTTAAATTATCATTGGTGGTAACTAGCAAACATGTCGTGCACTGGTGTGATAGTGCGAAAGATTCGACCACTTGCATTAATGCATCGCCAATGCCTTCTCCTTCGCGGAAGCTGTTTAGCGTGACGATCTCACATTCCTGTCCCTTAACCAGGCAGGTCACCAATCCAACCAGCTTTTCGTCTTCCATCACTTTATAACCGGGTAATTCTGCCGGATGGACAATGTCACCGTGGACGATCACATAATCGCTGCCCCATTCCTTGATGATGATTGCTTTGACTTCCTCGAAATCACCTGATTCCAGGGGAAGAATTCTTTTACTCATTTTGGCACATCCTTCCGCTTTACAGCGGCAACCTCTTGCATTGCCTTATAAGCCTTTTCACCCAATAAGTATTCCAATTCTGGTGCAAAAATTTCAATTAACGGGGTGGTTTCTTCAGAAGCCCTCAGGCAGCTACCTTTTTCGGCCAGCAGCGCATCTACTGTGTCAACGGTGAAACGGCCTTGTTCATCCTGATCAAGCGGATGAAGAATACAGTAATAGGGTTTGAATCGCCACGGGTGAAGACCGTTTGCCGTGGCTGCCACCTGCAATGCGCATTTTCCATCAGTCAGGCAAAAAATACAGGCTGTATTGCCATGGTGCCAGGGGGCATTCTCAACCGCGGTATGCAGCACCTTTCCGCTTGGACTGTGTATATCATTGTCTTCAACGGGGACGAACCACTCTCCCGGGATGCGTGCGGTTTCAGGCATGAAGGGTAGAATCAAGGCGGCATTGGCGATAATATCTTGCACTTCGCGGGGGTCAATCCATACGCCAAAGACACAGCAGGCGCCAGTACATTCCTCCAAACAGCAGCGTTTGAGAGGTTCTGATTCATACATCCGCGGATTGAGGCGGTTTTCAAGAGTGTTTTTTAGTATATTCACATACAAATTGTACCATTCAACGCTTTTGCCTTATTGACCTCTCATCGGACTTCCCGAATTAGAGTAAAATTAATTAAGATTTAATTAAAATTGAGAAGGAGAAACCAATTGTCTGTGTGGAAAATCTTGATTACTGATGGTCTTGATTCCGATGGAATTGCGATTTTGAAAAAATCCGCCGAAGTGGTGGAAATGAACGGTATAGACCCCGAGGATTTGCTCAAGCAAGTTGTCGATTTTGATGCATTAATCGTCCGCGGCCGCACGAAAGTGTCACCGGCTGTTTTTGAAGCTGCCAAAAATCTTAAAGTGGTTGGCCGCGCTGGTGTGGGTGTGGATAACATTGACCTGGCTGCCGCGAAGGCTCACGGTGTGGCCGTGGTAAATTCTCCGGTGGCGACCACCACGGCTGTAGCCGAATTGACCATGGCGCTGATGTTGAATGCTGTACGTGAAATTTCACGTGCAGATTCCTCAATGAAAGCCGGCAAATGGCTGAAAAAAGAGTTCGAAGGCGTTGAATTGAGCGGCAAAACCCTCGGCATAATCGGTTTCGGTCGCATTGGCGCAGCCGTGGCCAAACGGTCTGCGGCATTTGACATGTCTGTTTTGGGTTACGACCCCATGGTGCCTGCAGATGAAATTGTCAAACGGGGTGGCAATCCCGTCAGCATGGATGATCTTCTTAAACAATCTGATTTCATCACCATGCATTTGCCCCTTTCAGACGAGACTAAAGGTTTGATTAATGCGGGTGCTTTTGCTAAAATGAAAAAAGGTGTCTATCTCATCTGCGCTGCACGCGGCGGAGTGATTGATGAAACTGCTCTACTTGAAGCTTTGAACAGCGGCAAGGTTGCCGGCGCAGCACTGGATGTGTTTGTCACGGAACCGCCTGGCATGACCGATCTGGTAACCCACCCTAAACTGGTTTGTACTCCGCATCTGGGCGCTCAGACGGTTGAGGCACAACAACGGGCATCCAAAGATATTGCAGATGAAGTGTTGGCATCTCTGAATGGTTTGTCATTAAGATGGAAAGTAGCTTAAACCTAAAAAGGAAAACAAACAATATGAGTCAAAAACTGGAACAGTTCAAAAAGATCATGGCAGAAGTGACTGACCTGGGCAGGGCTGAAGCGCTGCTGGGCTGGGACCAACAAGTAAACATGCCCCGGGGTGGGGCTGAAGACCGCGGCAATATTCTTGAAACCATCGCCGGGTTGATGCATGATAAATTCACATCGTCTGAAGTGGGTGAATTGTTGCAAGACCTGAAACCCTATGCGGAATCTCTCGATCCCCGTTCTGATGACGCCTGCTTGATTAAGCGTGTGGCACATGATTATGAAAAACAGGTCAAGGTCTCAACGCAGTGGGTCGCAGAATTTGCGAAAGAAACCACAACCAGCCAGAGCGTTTGGGAAGAAGCCAAAGCAAATAACGACTTTGAACTCTTCAGACCTCACCTCGAGAAAGTGGTTGAACTTCGCCGCCAATATGCTGATTTCTTCAAGCCTTGGGACCATGTCTATGATCCGCTGCTCGATGATTTCGAACCCGGACTCAAGACCAAGGAAGTGAAGGATATCTTCGGCAAACTGCGTCCGCAGCAAGTTGAGCTTCTGAAAGCCATCGCCGGCAAACCTGTAATTGACGACAGTTTCCTGCACATCCCTTATGACGAAAAAGGTCAGTGGGATTTTGGTGTGGATGTGATCACCCGATTTGGTTATGACTGGAACCGCGGTCGCCAGGATAAAGCCGTGCATCCGTTTACCACCGGCTTCGGCATTGACGACATTCGTATCACTACCCGCTTTGATCCCGAAAGAGCGGCGTCGGCATTATTCAGCACCATGCACGAAGGCGGACATGCCCTCTATGAACAAGGCATTAATCATACGCTTGCCCGAACGCCGCTGGCTACCGGAACATCCATGGCTGTGCACGAATCACAGTCACGTATGTGGGAAAATCTCGTAGGCCGTTCCAAACCCTTCTGGAAGTTCTTCTATCCCAAGTTGGTGAAACTCTTCCCATCCCAGCTTGGCAACGTCAGCCTGGATGCCTTCTACAAGGGCATCAATAAGGTGGAACCCTCCCTGATCCGAGTTGAAGCGGATGAAGCCACTTATAACCTGCACGTCATGCTGCGTCTCGAACTTGAAATTGCATTAATGGAAGGTTCATTGGTAGTCAAAGACTTGCCCGAAGCCTGGAACGCCCGCATGAAGGATTACCTGGGTGTGGTTCCTGCCAAAGACAGCGAGGGTGTGCTGCAAGACGTCCATTGGTCCACTGGCAGCATTGGCTACTTCCCGACCTATGCCCTGGGCAACCTGGTGTCTTCACAACTTTGGGAAAAAATCAATCAAGACATCCCCAACCTTGAAGCCCAGATCGAACAGGGTAAATTCGATGAATTGCTTTCATGGCTTCGTGTCAAGATCCATCAGCACGGCGCAAAATTTGAACCGCAGGCGTTGGTGAAAGAAGTGACCGGCTCAACCATCACACCTGAACCTTATATTCGCTACTTGAAGACTAAATACAGCGAAATTTACAATCTCTAAAAGTGAAATTCTATACAGGCCTTGCGTGTTAGCGCAAGGCCTGTATACTTTAAATGGTTTTTATCTTTCGTTTTAAAAATAAAGGAAATTCAGTTGAAGCCAATCACCGCGCATTTAGTCCTTTGTTTGATTTTTATAATGGTTATCACCGGTTGTGCTCCGAAAACCGGTACCGAGCAAGTCAACACACCCGCGCTGACCGCAGCCTTCGATGGTACAACCCCAACCCTGGCTGCTGACAAAATTTCCATTACTCCCACCCCAACCAAAATTGTTACTGGTCCGACTATGGTGATAAAAACCCTGGAAGGCACGTCCATTCCGCCGATTGTGCTTACCCAGGCTACCCCTGAAGACACCGCCACGCTCGAACCAACCGTGGATGAAAAGTATTTTCCAAACGCGCTGATCCAGATCCTTGCCCCGGGCAGCATGTCTCAGTTGGCTTCACCTTTCACGGTACAAGCCAGTGTTTTTCCGGGGGCAGACGGCTTGGTAAGCATGCAATTGTTTGGCGAGGATGGCCGCTTGATCCACGATCAATTGCTCAAGCTGTCTACCGCAGAATCAGGCTGGTCAAATTTAGTTGAAGAAATTTCCTTTGAAATTCCCAGCGCAGGTGAATCTGCGATGTTGGTAGTTACCACGACTGATGAATTTGGCAGGCGTATCACACAGGCTGTCACTCAAATATTTTTGATGCAGATTGGCAAAAGCGATATCAATGCCTTTGATTTTATCAAACAGCCTTATATTGTGAAGTCTTTCAAAGATGAAGCAGTAATCAAGGGTGGTGTGGTGCATGTGGCAGGGTTTGCACATTCTTATAACAGCAACCCCATCATCATCGAACTTTTAACTGAATCTGGCGGCGTGATGGAAACACAAATCGTGAAGCTGCCCAGGGGTTCAGAAAACCTGAATTATGTGCCTTTCAGCGCGGATATCCCATACGATGTGGGTATTTCCACCCCGGTGCGCATGACCATCCGGCAAAGGTCGCTCTTGCTGCCAAACATCGATAATGCCCTGGCAAGCTGGACCCTCACCCTCAAACCATAATTAATGTAAGGGCAATTCATGAATTGCCCTTACCTGATCAATTCGCCATATTTTTAGTAAAGCTAGTGATTTATGGTTTTTAGAAGAAAGGTTCTTCTTTGCGAACTTTGCGACTTAGCGAGAGATAGATTTTTTAATCCGCCGCGATCTCCGCGGTCGAGACATCTTTTTGCGAGTTATCGAGTGCCATGATTGAGGGGATGAACAACGCTGCCAGACCAATTAAAATGGTCAAACCGCCGCCCACCCAGTACCAGACTCTCAATCCCAAGTACTCCGCCACCGGTGCAACAATCACCATCGAAAGCGGCATCATGGCTGAACATAACGCGCCGGTCGTGCCCATCACGCGCCCCTGCATTTCTGGCGCAACCTTGCTTTGCATGATCGCCTGAAGCGGACCGTTGGCAATAGGGTTCATGAATCCCAGCAGCACCATACCGACGATTGCCATCCAAAAAGCATTTGCCGGGGCAAGGCCGAAGATCAAGACCCCCATACCCAGCCCTACCACACCTGTCAGGCTGGTTATGATTTTGCTTTTGAATCCACCCCAGACCCCAAGAACAAGACCGCCAATCACCACGCCAATCCCCATGCTGGATTCGATTGCACTGAGTTCCCATACACCAGCCTTGAAATGCTGGGTGACCATCAGCGGTGAAAGTGTTCCTGCAGGCGCCAGCAAAAAGTTCAACATGGCTGCCAGAAAGGTGAGGTAGAGCAATCCCTTCCAGTTCTTCATATATCTGAAACCTTCAGCCACATCCTTAAGCAATACTTTTGGTGTCAGCACCACGCCCGCATCTGCACGCACAGGTTGTGGAATACGAATGAAGAGCAGCGGTGTGATGGCAATAATGGCTGTGATCACATCCACCGAGATCACCTGGTAGAACTTCAAAACAGACATCAGCAGCGCACCAAGCGGAGGTGCTACAATGTTGAGGCTGCCGCGCAGCGCCTGATTGATGCCGGCCACTCTTGCCAGGTGTTTTTCAGGTACCATCAGCGAGGTTGAAGCTTGCATTGCCGGCCAATGGAAAACACTTCCCATGGCCCGCAGAAACATCACAACAAAGATGTGCCATATCTGCACCATGTCAAAAGCGAACAAAACTGCCAGGCTAAGGGTGATCAGGGCAATAATCGCGTCCGCAGCGATCATCACATAACGGCGGTTGAGCCTGTCTACCAGGGCACCGGCAAAAGGCGAAAGCAGCACCTCCGGTAAAATTGCCACCAGGGTGGCCATGGCCAGGTAGGCTGCGGATCCGGTTTGCTGTGTGATCCACCAGATCAGGGCGAACTGCACCAGGCCGCTGCCTAATAGCGAGAAGAGCTGTGCTGACCATATCGGCACGAATTTCTTCATCCAATTTTTTCCAATTTCATACGATGTGTTTTCCATGAGTCCTCACTATGCAATATCAAATAACACACCAGGCAGCAGCCGGTGTTTTTCTGTCTTCGTTCATTGACCTTCTTGAGAATTTATTCGATGTAGACTTCTACGTGTTCACCATCTTCGTCGTCGTAAATATCCATGATTTGACCGGTTTCACCTTTGGCCAGCGCTTCGGCCAGCTTGGCGGCATCCAGTCCTTCGACTTCAGGCGAGAAGCGCATACCCATACGCACACCGGCATTGACCATGCCCAGGGGCAATCTCACGTTCACTCTTGTGCGGCCAGTATCCGTGTCGGTCACCCGTACCCTGAAGAATTTTCCGCCATCCCGGCCTGGAAAAACCGTATTTGCAGAATCATCCTGGGCAGGCTTTTTAGCGCTTGCATCCAATGCTTTAAGCAATTCAGCCGCCATTTCAGGAGTGATCTTGCCTTCCTGTACCATTTTGAGAACTTTTAAGCGCTCTTCACTGGTAGCCATGGTTACTCTGCCTGCGCCGTTTTGGATTCAACATATTTCTCGCCTCTTAATCTGGCTTGGGCTTCATCCCAGGTGATGGTGCCTTGATCGAGGTCTTCGAGAATTGCCCGCCGTTCTTCAGCAGAAAGCTGGGCCGGTGTTTCTTCTTTGCCGGGTTCGTAACCCAGCGCTCTAACAATTTCAACCAGGCGGCTTCGCAGTGTGGGGTAAGAGAGTTTCATTTCATCTTCCATGCGATTCAGTTTGCCTTCACAGCGGACGAAAGTGAGTAAAAATTGCATTTGTTCAGGGCTGAGGTGCCCAAAAGGAGTGTGCTCGGCTACAAAATGACCTTCGATGGTAGTGTTGCAGTTGACGCAGTATAAGCGCGTGACCACCAGATCTTCATCACAAACCGGACATTTACTCAGAGATTTGTTTACCATGTGTGCCTCGTTTTATTATTAATAGGTTTCTTGCTTGTTAAATTTTACTTGGGCATTCTTGATCGCAGTTCCTGTTTTGATCATTTGATCTGCCAGCGCCAGCAATATTTTAGAAATACGTCCTTGAGAAGTATAAGGGATTTTAATCAAAACATTCTTAAACTCTGCAGGCAGCCCAGGTACTTTTTGATGAAATTGCGACTTTCGATATTCCAATTCATATACACTTTGGTCCATGTTATTCCTCATTTCAGAAGGCTTGTCTAATTTCAAACCATCCGAAATAATAATATCACGAAATTTAGAAAAGTCAATATGTTATTTGAAATAATTGAAGAATATATATAAAAATATTAATTATATTTATTTACAACTGTTATTCTTGAGAAACGGCGGGTTTTCTTTCCCCTTTGAGGAACCATTTCCCTTTGCGGTCGTCGCAATCATCCGGTGCGCGGTCGTAGTAAAGCTCAAAATATTGGTTGGAATCGGTTTTTACGCGAAAACAATACCTGCCCACTCCCCACGAGCCTTTGATCCGCGCAGAGGCTAAATGCGTGGGTTTCATATTGCGTGCATTTCTGCCGCGGCGCTCAAAATCCACCCATTCTTCGAGCACTTCTGTTATTAAATAAGAGTTGCCCCGCCAGATGAACCCCTGCGGACAGTCAGGACTCTTCTCGTAGGTCGGAGGCACCGTGAAGATGACTTCAATCGGGTCGTCGTAAAAGTGTAGGGGGAGGGTTTCCATGTTTTTTACTGTTGAAAATCAAACTGACTATCTTATTGCTATTGTTTAATTTAATTATTGAGAAACCCCAAAAATAATGATTGGGACTGGTGGTGTTGTTCTGCCATGACGCAATACATTATGAACTTCTTTTTCAAAAAAAGGTACACCGCTTGACATTTCTGTTTGTAGTTCTTTACTGGGAACAATTTCAATTCCAAGATTAATAATGCCTGCATTATAAAAAGATAAGTGCTTTACAAATAGGTCGTATGTCACGGCAAAATATTTACCAAGTTGGATTTCAACAGCAATTTTTTCTTTTACAAAATCCGTTTGATTGTATGAGTGTAATAGTTTTAATTCATGTTCTTTTACATATTCTTTTTGTTCAGCATATGAAAGTGGTTCTAATACCTTTACTAAATCGTAATTTGAACTTATGAAATAATCTCTTCGTACTTCTTCCCATTCATATTCTGTAAACAACCGTTTAAATTCTCTATTTATTGCATCCGGGTTATACAAAGTCCGTCCTACTTTTGTTTTTTCTTTTGATTCCTTGGTAAGAAATTTAGAAGCATCTACTTTTGAGATAACATCCTTGATCTCGTCATATATCTTCATGTTGTGAACCATCAGAAATTCTTCGCCATTTAGATGCGAGTATTTTTCAACTATTTTCATTGACTCCCCTTATCGTTTTCCATTCTAATGGTATTTGCGAAACTTTTTCTTTACCTGTTGGCTCATAAACAGGAGTGCCAATTTGCCGAAGTTTCAAATCGCCACTGTAATATTTTTCTATTCGTGTTTTTGCTAGTTTGTTATATTCAATTTCTTTTTCTGCCCCCATGCCTTTTCGAAGATTCTTTATGGCTGCGATGATGGTTGAACCAACGCCTGAATAGGGATCAAAAACCCAATCGTTCGGATTTGTTAATGCTAAAACAAATCGTTCAACGAGTTCAACTGGGTATTGGCAAGGGTGAGAAGTTTTTTCTGGATGATTTGATTTTACGTTAGGGATATCGATGATTCCACAATCAAATTCCTCTGTAACAATGTCTTGCCAAAAATCTGAAGGGTTCTTCCCCAAAGGATTCCCGGAAGGTTTACCAATATTTGGTCCTTTGAAATGTAACTTTCCGGGATATTTTGAAGGAACCCGGACATTATCTAAATTGAAACAATAATTATCTGATTTCGTAAACCATAAAATAGTTTCATATCTACCTGAAAATCGTTTTGATGCATGTAATCCATGCCCAAAGTGCCAAACTATCCGATTTCGAAGTTTTAAACCCAGGTCTTTGAAAATATCATAATAATAAATATCAAGTGGGAAAACTTCACCGTTTTCTACATAATTTCCAACTTGCCAACATATACTACCGCTATTTGTTAGCACTCTATTTAGTTCATTAATTATTTCTTTTTGAGATTCAAGATACGATTTTAATCCAGTTCGGGTTTCATAATCCTTACCAAGATTGTAGGGTGGTGATGTAATGATTAATTGAATTGTATTGTCAGGAATAGTTTGCAATAATTTTTTTGCATCACCATTAAACAAAACAATATCGCTATCCACTGAGAATTGAGAGTCGATATTTGGTTTACAAGGCAGGTTTAGCAAACTTAATGTTTCTGACGAAGTAGTCATTAGATTCAAATTTACTTTCTATTTTCGAATGCATTTTCTTTAGAGTTGATTATATAACATACATAATCATTAAAATAGTTAATGACTGGAGATTAATAATTTAGTAAGGTCTTGTGCTTTTTGTCGGAGACTAATCCACCCAGTCATCGGGTTCGACATGCACATAGGCGCGATCCACTTCGGGGAATTCCTCAAGCCTCTTGATCACCCGATCTGAGATCTCATGCACTTCAATCAAAGTTTTGCTGCCTTCCACGTTAATATGTAAATCGAGCATCAATTGTGGACCAACGTAATCGGTCATGATGTGATGCACGCGCAGCACACCTGGTATCGCTTCTGCAGCAGCAATGAATGCTTTTACATCTTCGGCGCTGGCACCCTTGCCGGTCAGAAATCCCAGGTTTTCTTTGCCTGCCAAAAAAGCCTGTCTGAAGATCCATAACGCCACGATAAAACCGGCGATGGGGTCCGCCAGGGGATGGATGAAGTTTGCTCCCAGGACGCCTACAAAAGCAGCCATGGTGGTTAATACGTCGCTAATGTTGTCTTTGGCTGTGGTATTTAAGGTAGGACTTGAAAGCTGTTTTGCAATCCGTCTTATTGCTACAAACATGCCGGCTTTCATCAAAGCGCTGACCAGCAGAATAAAGATGGGTAATCCTAGTTCAAAATTTTGGCCGCCTGTAGCATATCTTTCATAAGCGTTGCGGGCAGCTTCATAACCCGCAAACGTCATGGATAGGGTGACGAGCAGCCCTACGACGGGCTCGAAACGGGAATGCCCCTGCGGATGTGAGAGGTCTGGCGGCTGCATGGCCATCCACAGCCCGAGCACCATCAGCAGCGAATAGACCACATCAGAAATGGAGTTGGCTGCATCAGCATAAATGGCCGCGCTGCCAGAAATTGCAGCTACGATCCCTTTGCCGGCAGCCAGAAGCAAATTGCCGCCGAGTGTGATGATAATGGCATTTCGATAGAGTTTGTTTTGTTCCTGGTGTGGTTTATAATCTCTCACCCAACGCATGATGATTCAACTCCTGATTAACAAAAAACCCAAAGGTCAGCTCTGAAAGAGAGCTTGCACCTTTGAGGGTTTGATCCTTCATGGGCTCCAGGCTGAGTGCTCCGTCTGGATGTTTTATTTTATCATGTTTTCGAATGAGAACTTAAATTTTAGCGCTTGATTAATACACTAATTGCATCCGCCGTGGCCGCTTGCACAAGGTTTTTGCTCAAACTGAATGGTCGTATGTTGAATGTGAAACTCTTCATCCAAAAGCAACTTCAATTGATCCATGACGATGGATTGTTGATTTTCAAACGAGTCAACCAAAATCACATGCGCGCTGAGTGATACCTGGTCTGAACCCAGGTTCCAAACGTGTAAATCATGGACTGTTTTGACGGCATTTACTGTGCTCATACATTCTTTTATCCGTTTTATGGATAGCCCTTCTGGCACGCCTTCGATCAGAATGTGCAGGGCGCTCTTCAATACCCTGAATGCGCTGACAAAAATGATCACACCGATCATTATCGAAATCAACGGATCGATCCACTCAACTTTGGTGAAGTGAATAATCACTGCAGCAATAATGACCCCCACGGATGAGATGGCATCTCCAAGCACGTGCAAGAAGGCAGATTGCACATTTAGATTGCGTTTAGTTTTGACTTTTTTATGCTCGTGATCTTGTTCTTCTTCATGGGAGTGCGTATGATTATGCCCGGCATGACCATGATCGTGTCCGCCAAGGATGAATGCGACCACCAGGTTGACCACCAAACCAATCACGGCAATGATGAGCATTTCTGTGCTTTTAACTTCGACCGGGGCTTGAAAACGTTTTACCGCTTCAATCCAGATACCAATTGAAATAATAAATAATGAAGCGCCGTTGATGAGAGCCGCTACAACTTCAAGGCGGTACCATCCAAAGGAGTGTTGATCGTCGGGTGGTCTCATAGCCAGTTTCAACGCCACAAAGCTGAGCACCAAAGCAAAAATATCCATGAAGACATGTGCAGCATCAGAGAGCAGTGCCAGAGAACCTGAAACCAATCCGCCGATGACCTCGGCCACCAGTATCAAACTGGTTAAGACAATGGAATAGATAAATCTTTTTTGCGTTGAACGATTTTCGTTGATTAGCATGATTCGACCTGATTATTCTGTGGTGATTTCAATTTCTGCAACGGAGTTCAGTATTTGCGTGGGTCTATACGGAAAGCGTTTAACGTCTTCCCTCCTTGAGACACCGCTCAAAACAAGAATAGTATCCAATCCACTCATCACACCGGCCACGATATCTGTATCCATGCGGTCGCCGACCATGATCGTGTTTTCAGAATGTACTCCTAAATATCGCATGGCGCTGCGCATCATCAGTGGATTGGGTTTACCTACAAAAAATGGTGCCCGGTTGGTGGCTTTTTCAATTAATGCTGCCAACGCTCCGGTGGCGGGCACAATGCCTGCTTCGGTGGGACCGGTTGAATCTGGGTTTGTGGCTATGAACATTGCACCGTCATTGATCAAACGGACAGCTTTGGCGATCATTTCAAAATTGTAGTTATTCACTTCACCCAGCACAACATAATCGGGGTGAGAGTCGGTCATAACGTATCCCACTTCGTGCATGGCCTGGGTCAATCCGCTTTCGCCGATCACGTATGCTGTGCCGTTGGGGTTTTGATTTTGCAGAAAACGTGCGGTCGCCATGGCCGAGGTAAAGATACTTTCGGCCGGCACTTTCAACCCGATGGAATTCAACCTGTGTTCAAGGTCTCGTTGAGTATATAAGGGATTGTTTGTCAGGATGAGAAACTTTGTTCCTGCAGCAAGCATTCGTTCGATAAATAATTCCGCACCTGGGATTAAGGTTTTTCCGGTGACCAGCACGCCATCCATATCAATTAAATAATTTTTAATCATAAATTTTCCTTTTGTTAATAATGATTTTAGCATTAAAGTAAAATAGTATCTCATCCATGCAACTATTTTATTTAAGGGCAACTATGCTAAATCGGGTATAATCAGTCAGGGTAAACCCGGGAAGAACAGGAAATCTGATGCCACGTCAGCGATCTATTGAGGACTTAACTTCTGATGAATTGCGACAGCTCCTCGTGGAAAAAAGACGCGCCGAACGGGAAGCCAGGCTTGAGTCATTTCGTAAAACCGGCCGGGTAATCCAGGTTGAAGCTGAGAATCAGACCATCCCCGATGTGATTCAAAGGGATGCTGAAGAGCCACAAGACGAACCTCTTACTAATCGAAGGCGTGCAAAAAATCGCCGCAAAAAGGGGATGGAAAGGTTTCTATTAGTCGTTGAAATCTTCGCCATTCTGGGTTTGGTGGTGATTATTTTTCAGGCATTTAGTGTGCTGAACCTTCTCAACAAAGAAACCGCTGGTGCACTTGTGCCTCAACTGACACCCACGGCTTTGATCACAGCGGTAGTGCTCCCCAGCGGACACACTGCCCCCGTGGAAGGTGTGGAAGTCAGACCTAATGATGCAGAAATCCCTGAGCATCTCAGGCCGCTGATGCAGAGTTACGCCGATTTGCCCATCCCGACACCCGGTGCACAGCAGGCTAGGCAGATTCAGATCCCTGCTATTGGTTTGAGTGCTCCTGTGGTTTTAGGAGACGGATGGGAGCAGTTAAAAAAAGGTGTTGGCCAGCACGTGGGCACAGCCAATCCGGGTGAAACAGGCAACCTGGTGGTATCAGCTCATAATGACATTTTTGGAGAATTGTTCAAAGATCTCGACAAGTTGAAAACTGGGGATACAATTATCCTCACCACGCAAGACCGCTCTTTTACCTATGTCGTAACCGGCACACAAATTGTTGAACCCACCAGAGTTGATCTGATGGCGCCAACCCCCGAGAAAACTTTAACCATGATTTCGTGCTATCCCTATCGGATTGATACGCAGCGCATCGTGGTTACCGCAATTTTACAAGAAGACTAATTCCGAAAAACGGAAACAAGGAGAAACAAATGGCAACCTCAAATAAGAAACGATCAGTCACAACCGCAACTGCATCTGCGCCTTCTTCAGCACCTGTAAAGACGAACCGCTCAGCAGTAGCTGAATTCAATCCAGATTACACCTATGTAAAGAAAGATCTTGCAAAAATTGGCATCATGGCTGGATCATTCATCACTATTTTAGTGATACTGTCATTCTTCTTACGCTAGTCAATTTACCCGATACTAAGCCAATGGGGTTAACCGTGCAGGTTCTAATAAGGAGAGTATTATGAGCCGTATGTTTGTTCCTGGTCCAGTGGATGTTGCGCCGGAAGTTCTGGCTGCTCAAACAAAGCCGATGATACCGCACCGCAGCAAAGATTTTGAAGCCATATTCCAAAGAACGGCTGAAAAAGCCAAAGATCTGTTTTATACACAAACACGAATTTTCCAGGGCTCTTGTTCTGGTTCAGGTATGCAAGAAGCAGGCATTCGCAATTTTGTCCAAGAAACTGTGCTTTCCTGTGTTAATGGTTCTTTTGCCCAACGCTGGAATGACGTTGCCATCGCCAACGGCAAAAAAGCAGACAAACTTGAAGTCGAAATGGGTGAAGCAATTACGCCAGATATGCTTCGAGATGCTCTCAAACAAAAGCATTATGAAGCTGTCACCATCGTGCACAACGAAACCTCCACCGGTGTCGAAAATCCGGTCAAGGAACTTTGTGAAGTGGTTAGAGAAGTCAGCCCAGATACCTTGATCCTGGTGGATGCAGTCTCGTCCATGGGCGGGGTGAAGATCGAAATGGATGCCCTTGGCATCGACTTCTTGTTGACCAGTTCACAAAAATGCCTCGCGCTGCCCCCCGGTTTGGCGCTGGCAGGTGCTTCAGATCGTGCCATGAAGAAAGCCGAATCCGTAACCAATCGCGGATGGTATTTCGACCTTCTCTTAATGGAAAAACACCGACTCAAAGACTCCACCCCCATGACTCCGGCCATGTCACTCATCTATGCGTTGGATTTCCAACTGGATCGTATTTTTGCCGAAGGTCTCGATAACCGCTTTGCCCGGCATGCTGCCATGTCTAAAAAAGTGCAGGATTGGGCTCAAACGAATGGCATGGAAGTCTTGGCCAAAGAAGGCTATCGCTCCAAGACGGTGGTGAACATTAAAAACACCCTCAATTGGGATATCAGTGCTTTAAATAAATTCCTCCAAACCCGCGGTATGCGCATTGCCAACGGTTACGGCAAACTCAAAGACATCACTTATCGTGTTGCCACCATGGGTGAAACCTCACTCTCAGATGTAGATGCCTTGATAACCGGATTTTCCGATTTCATGAAACAAGGTTAATTATTTAACTTTCCAAAACCAGGCGAAAACTTCACCTGGTTTTTGTTTTAATAGGCAATTCTCATTGACGCTCATTGCCTGCCGTGATAGAATTCAGCCGTTCTTGGGCGCGTAGCTCAATGGTAGAGCAGCGGCCTTTTAAGCCGTTGGTTAAGGGTTCGAGCCCCTTCGCGCTCACAAGAATACTTAAACTCCTGAAAGGGAGTTTTTCGTTTAATTTGGTTCGGGGCACCCTGAGAGGGTGTGATATTCGAGCCACCGCCCTGCGCACCTTTGGTGTTCGCGCTCACTGTTCAAGGACTACTCCCTCCGGGGAGTTTTTTTATTTCCCTTTTTGTTCTTCGTATTGAGGAAAAGTATAATATTTTGGATCTGCATACTTTACCTTGGGGTCCATAACTTGTTAGATTTATAAAAACAGGATTAATTGTTTATCACATGTTGCTTGTCAAAATAGGCGGATTTATGAACGTGGCAAAATTTGGAAATTGGATCACTGGTTTACTAAAAAATGCTTTAGCATACTTCGAAAAAATCCAAATAGGTCATTTTTTTGATTGTTTTTTTATTGCATTGATAATTGTAATTTCTTTTTTTATGTTTGAACCGGGGTTAAATTCTTCTTGGGGACTTCTCGATGATCATGAAATAATTGTTTATTCACCTGCATCTCATCCGCTCGGGTTTTCTGAAATATTTCCCACGTTGCTCACTAAGACAGAAATTAATCCAGATTCAACAGTCCCTCGATTCAGACCAGCTTATTTTACTTTACGTTTATTAGAAACGCGCATTTGGTCTGCAGAATCAGTCTTTCCCTGGTATTTATTCAGAATCGTACTTTTTATGTTCTTCATCACTTCGGTATTTCTTTTTTTTAAGAAAATAAATGGCCGTTTAATTGGTGGATTGCTGGCGTTCTTAATAGCGACTTTCAATTTTTGGAATGGAATATTCTCAAGATTAGGCCCGGCTGAAACATATGCAATTCTCGGATTAAGTTTTTTCCTAATCGGAACGCTCTTCCTGATGCAAAATAAAAAAAGCAATTTTGCCTGGATCATTATCCTGTTGGGAACCATTATCGCAATTGGTAGCAAAGAAAACATGGTAATTTTTCTTGTTCCTGAGATTTATCTTGTAGTCCTATTTTTCCGCATGCCATTAAAAAATAACATTTTTCCGTTTGCCATGCTCGCAATATCCCTACTTTGGACGATTTGGATTTTTGCCACAGTCTTTATGCGCATTAAGACAAATGGTTCAGATATTTACGAGAATTCTGTAGGTTTGAGTGGACGATTATCGATATTAGGGAGTTATGTCTCAGAGAATATATTTTTGATTTTATTTATCACGATGCTTTTAATAGTTGGCATTGTCGGATATATTGTAATGAAAACCAAAGAGCATAAACTACATTTTATTTATCTTATTTTCGGTGCATTAGGGATATTTGGATTAATCTTTTCACAGCAGATATTTTATTCAGGATCGATATGGGGACGATACAATTTCCCTTATGCATTATATCTTCCACTCACAATAAGCCTTGCAGCTTACTTCCTCCAAAATCTTCCTTTAATCAATCGAAAGCTCATTTATAATTTCACGACATTAATTATTAGTGGGGTGTTGATAATGTTCTTCATCCAACCTGCAAATTTACTTTTTGTTAGGAAAATTGCTAAAGAATATGATTTCGCAACACACCAATTTCAGTCGATATTACATGATATCGAATATTACCTGACAACAAATTCATCTTCCTCCATTGTTTTTTTTGGCAGCGAACCAGAACGAGATTATGAACGAATTGTTAGTTTTATTCGATACATTCGAAATGACTCTTTTTCCAATGATATTTTTATTTATAATGACCCACCGGAAGATTTTGAGATGACTTATAGCAAATTAAATGTGTCTCTTGAGAAAGAACTGATGCTTTGGTCCAAAGAAGGTAAACCCGAAGAGGGGATTAAGCCAATGGAAGAATTTTTTAATAATCCTGATGATTGTTTATTGATTGATTTTTCAGAGCAGCATCCTGAATTGATAAAATGCGACTCAATAATTACCATACAATGAATACGACCAAGCCTGGCTTATGATGAATTTTTCTTAAGTTGATTTATTTTGATTCTGCTAAAAACTGAGAATTTTGCAACCTAATTTTTGACAGATCTTCTATTGGAGTTTTTTACATAATACTGCCTGGTTGATCATAAATCTCCCAAGGAATCTGTCTCCAAATTTTTCATCAGTATATTTCGATAGGTTCCATAAAAATTTAAATTGAAATGGGAATAAGTGAATTCCGATATGGTAAATTGTATCAACGTGCGCATTTTCTAAGATTCTTTCAAGCTGTTTAAAACCCAGAAAATTTTCAATACCATTAAAATTACGTAAATGCAAAAAACTTGCCAACCTAACTAAAAACTGCCAGTTTTTATTGGGAGTGGTCAAAACAATATACCCTCCCGGTTTTAAGACTCTGATCAGTTCGCAAATGACATATTCCGGGTTTGGCGTATGTTCTACCATTTCGCTTGAAACCACAATATCAAAGGAGTTATCTAAAAAAGGTAATAAAAAAGCATCCGCAACTACACCAGATTCTTTTGTTTTTTTTACGGTTTTCGATGTGAGTTCAAAAATAAGGTCGCAACTAACAAGTTTGCATTTGTTTTTTGCTAGTTCGACAGAGAAAGCCCCATATCCACATCCTGCATCAAGTACGGTAGTGTTTTCTAATGGAATATTTGCAAGTAATTTATTGAACACAACATTTTTTCTTGTAGTTATATCGTGTTGATTGTCTAGCTGTTCAAATTGATCTGCAATTGATTTAAAGAAATACTTGCTTTTCTCATTATTTTTATTGGTCATGACTTCAAACCTGACATTTTATGGTAAATTTTTCTAATGATATACGAGGGTCTATTTTTTACTTCTTGATGTATTTGGCCTATATAGATGCCAACTAAACTAAACATAATCATTAAGCAACCACCGGTGATTAAAATTAGAAAAACAATGGAACTCCAACCTGGAGCCAATAGATCCATTCTTCCTGTTACAAAAAACGATAGAACATATATCGCTTCGATAATTGCTAATAGAATAAAAATGCAACCCATTAATAAACCAATCCGCATGGGAACCAGTGAAAAAGAAAAAATTGCATCTTCAGCAAGAGCTATCATTTTTGTTGGCGTATATTTTGATTTACCGGCTATTCGGTTGTCAGCTGAAAAAGGCAATATGTAAGTTGAGAATCCCATCCAGGGTACCATACCTCTTATAAACCGGTGATATTCTTTCATATCTCTTAGCGCTAAAACGGCTTTGCGAGACATTAATCTGAAATCCGCCCCACCGGGGATTATTTTTGTATTGCCAAGAGAATTTATGATTTTATAAAACCACTTAGAAGTAGATTTCTTAATTATTGATTCGTTGCCATCCTCTATCCGTTGAGTTTGAACAATTTCGTAGCCTTCTCTGTAATAATTTAGAAGAATTGGCAATAACTCAGGTGGGTGTTGTCCATCTCCATCCATTGTAACGACTACATCGCCATCCGCAATTTCTAGTCCAGCAGTTAATGCAGCTTGGTGACCAAAATTTCTAGTTAATTCGATGGAAAAAATCCTTTCATCGGTTTCGACAATTTTACGAATTAACGAATCAGTTCCATCAGTGGATCCGTCATCAACATAATAAATTTTGCAGGTGTAAGGCAATTTGTTTATTACGCTAACAATTCTCTGATGAAATATTTCTAAGCTACGGCTCTCATTGTATAAAGGGATGACAATATTGATTTCAATACTTTCTTGCGAGTACACAGATTCTGTATTCTGCATTTTTTCATCCTACCCTTGGAGCCTGTAAAAAAGGATCAAATCAACCGCACGGCATATCATTCGGTTTGAGTACTGTATAAAAACGAATTATGAATTGTAATTTATTTTTGGCTAAATTGAAATAAATAAAACTTGATCCATTGTTACTAGGAATTTATGTTTGTTAAGTACTTTGTTAAACAAAGGTATTTTCATAGTTATTGCTCAAATAATAATACTCAATAATTAAAAAACTCTCATTCTATTTGTATAGAATTTGTAAATCGAATCTATTGTCTTACATTTAAGACTCATGTAATATATTATGAGAAGCGGAATTTTTAAACAGTAATTCTACAAATTAAAGAGTCCTTGGTGTCTGTTACTTGGTTACTTAATATCGATCCTACTGATCGAGGAGTTTATTTTCTATGACACAAACGGGTCGAGATTTTTTGTTTTATGATCTTCAGGGGATTTTCCGTGCGTAAATTGCCTTCTAATTCAAATGTAGATCATAATAAAATCTTCCTCCCCTCTTTTCAGCAATTGGTTGAAACTGCTTCAGAGGGGGTTTGGGTTACTGACAAACAAGATGAAACAACATATGTCAATTCAAGGTTATGTACTATATTGGGGTATACAGAAAATGAAATTATTCAACAACCTGTTTCAAAGTTCTTATTTGCTGAAGATCTCAATGATCATGCACAAAAACTGATTGATCGTAAAAAAGGAAAAACTGACTCCTACGAAAGAAGGATTAAAAAGAAAGACGGCACATCCATCTGGATGCTGCTTTCAGCCAAACCTCTGCATGATGAAAATGGGGATTTTGCAGGTACTTTTGTCCATCTAATAGATTTTTCAGATATAAAAAGACGTGATCGCTTAATTCAATTGGTTACAGACACGCAGCTTAGTTTGGCACAGATTTCTGATATTGATGAAGTCTATGATCTGATTGGCCGAAAAATTAAAGAAATGATCCCTGAGGGGATTGTCGGCACAACCTCTGTAGATGAAGTCCGTCAAACAATATCAATAACAAATCTTTTTGGCGTTGGGCAGACCTATAATGCTTTGGTAAAGACATTTAATATTGACCCCACAAAAATCGGATTCCGATTAAAAGATGCATCGCTTCATGATTTGAGTTTTTTCCAAGCTGGTAAATTAAAGTTGTTTGATGGTGGCTTATATTCACTTTTGATGAAGAAAATTCCCAAGAGTGTATGCAAAATAGTTGAGAAACAATTGAAAATCAACCAGATTCGCATTATCGGGTTGGTGTCAGACGGAAGGCATTTTGGCGGTGTGGTGGTATTGAGTGAGGGCGATCTTTCATCTTATACCACTGCGATTGAATCCATAGTTTACCAGGCAACGCAGGTGATTAAACGTCTGCGTGCTGATAATGTTAAAGAATTGAGTGAAGCGAGGCTACGGTCAACCTTTGAGGCTATCGAAGACGGATATTGGGATTGGGATATACCTACTGGTCAAGTTATCACAAATGATAAATGGTTTACCATGTTAGGATACCAACCTAATGAATTCCCTGCTACTTATGAAAATTTCATTAAGTTGATTCATCCGCATGATCTTAAAAACTTGGAGCATCAAATTGCATCGGCACTGCACAATCGCGAATTCCAATTTAGCGTTGAATGCCGCTTGCGTATGAAAACAGGTGATTTTAAATATATTCTAACCCGCGGCAAGGTGATAACAACTGCCGGCAGTGACAAACCCCTTCGCATGGTCGGAACGCATACCGATATTTCTGGACGGAAACGACTTGAAGAAGATAAGCTTCTTTTTTATGAAACACAACGGAAATTAATTCAGGTCGCCACTTTAAATGAATTGTATCAATTGGCGGGTAATTGCCTTGTGAATTTATTGCAAAATGGATACGTCGTATTTACAAGGTTTGATGAATCTCAAAAAGTAGTTAAAATCGCCGGTTTCTTTGGGTTTGGTAAAACATTAGACGATTTGTATAAAAAATATAACCTTTCAGAATCTAGTTTTAACATCCGGGTGGAAGATATTGAGAAAGAGCAGCTTGATTTATGGTCGAGTAATGAGTTGGTCAAATACAACCTTGGACTGTATGGGATTGTTACCAAAAAAATTCCCAAAGTGATTTGTAAAGCAATAGAAAAACAATTATCCATTAATGAAATTTTCGTCATGGGATGTAAATGGAAAGAAACAGATTTTGGTGGATTTGTCCTCTTAACTAAAAACGGATTAGGAAATAACAAAGAATTAATCGAAACCCTAATTAACGATACTGCCATCGCAATTCAACGAATATTAACCGAGAACGAGTCGCGAGAAACTCAATCTCGTTATCAAAATATTTTTACTAAAAGCCCTGTTGGCATAGTTACAGTAAGTTCCGATTTTAAATTTACCAGTGCTAATGAAGAATTTTGCAAGTTTATCGGATATTCTGAGAACGAACTAAAACAAGTGTATTTCACCGATATTACACATCCTGATAATCTGCAGAGCGATTCAGAAAATATCAAAAAATTGTTGATGGGCGAAATTGCTGTCTATAAAACTAACAATAAATATATTTGTAAAAATGGAGAAGTTGCCTCAGCCAGGCTTGTGGTCAATAAAATATGTGATTCGCAGGGCGTTTGTCTATACCTGCTGGCCATGGTGACTGATATTACCAGAGAAAAAGCAGTAGAAGAAGCAATAAATGAAAACAAAAAATTTCTAGAAATAGTTCTAAACACAATTCCAAATTATGTATTTGTGAGAGATATTGAAGGCCGGTATAGGTTATCGAACAAGGCATTTGCTGATGCCATGGGCACAACCGTCCAAGAAATCATCGGGTTAACTGATAAAAACTTGGGTGAACGCTTAAAGATTGCAGAATCTGTACGTCTTCAAGACGTTGAAATCCTGAAAACTGGCAAAGATTGGTTTAATCCAGACATGGAAATTTATTTTCCAAATGTCGGCAAATTACCTGTCCAATTTGTAAAACGCTCCTTGCCGGTCAGCGAAAACAAATCGCCTGCCATACTTGGCGTGATCACTGATATTTCAGAAAGAAAACAAATTGAACAAGAAATTCGTGAGCGTGAAGCAAAATATCGAACTTTATTTGAAACCATGCGCCAGGGAGCATTCTATCAAGCTGTTGATGGTCATTTATTGGATGTTAATACTGCTGCACTTGAGTTTTTTGGACTAACAAGAGAACAATTTTTAGGTGGAAATCTCGCAGGTATCCTTTCAAGATTCACAGATGAAAACGGTATAGAAATTAAGACTGAATTACTTCCATCTTACGAGGCATTAAAGACCGGAAAACCAGTTTACAACAAAGCAATGGGCGTTTACAACACTCTGAAAAAAGTGGAGTCTTGGGTGGTTGTTAGTGCAATTCCCCAATTTCGAGATGGCGAAGAAAAACCCTATCAGGTTTTTGTAATACTCAATGACATAACCCAACTTAAACAGACTGAACACGAATTGCGCAATAGTGAATTACGTTATCGCACGCTTATTCAAAATTCTCCAGCAGGAATTTATCAAGCGGATATTAATGGAGATATTCTTTATTCAAATGATCGCTTGTGCAACATAACTGGTCTTGATTTTAAAGACATGATCGGCACGGGATGGATAAACGGTATTCATCCAGACGATAAGACAGAAGTCGTTCAACGTTGGCAAACTTTTGTTCAAACTGGTGGAAGATGGTCTTTGGAATATCGGCAATTAAATCAGAAAACTGGTCAGGTAAGTTGGATCTATGACGAGGCAAGTGAATTATTAAATGAGGAAGGGAAACGCATAGGTTTCATTGGGTCCGTAGTTGAATTAACAGAACAAAAAATAGCCGAAGAAAAACTCATTAAAAGTGAAGAAAAGTATCGACTCTTAACAGAAAATATGAAAGATGTAATATGGACGCTCGATACCCAAACCATGCGTTTTACATATATGAGTCCTTCTATTGAAAACTTGCGCGGATACACAGTAGAGGAAGTGATATCGGGAACGCTTTCAGAAGCATTAAAAGATGAAGTCGCAAAAAACTTTTATGAAATAATCAACCAAAAGGTTGAAGCATATAATCATGGTGAAATCAAATCTGATGATTACTTTGTCTTTGAAATTCCCCAACCCAAAAAAGATGGTTCTCTGATCTGGACAGAAGTTATCACCAGTTTGCATAAGAATTCTGAGACCGGTCATCTTGAATTACACGGTGTAACGCGCGATATTAATGATCGAAAAAATGCAGAAAACAACCTTAGAAAAAATGAGGAGAAATACCGCCTTTTAGCAGAAAACATGAAAGACGTGATTTGGACACTCGATACCGAAACAATGGATATTACTTACATGAGTCCATCCATTGAAAAACTGCGAGGCTATACTGCCGAAGAAGCCATGGAACAAGGAATAGGCGATAAACTGATCGACACAAGTTCAGAATCTATCAAAACAGTTATGAAACAGCAGATTTCTGAATTCCTGAAAGATCCAAAGGCCCCCGTGAAGTATTACACCCAGGAATTCAAGCAATTCAAAAAAGACGGCAGCACTATTTGGACTGAAATTATTACAAATTATTTTCTCAATCAAGAAACCGGGCATGTTGAACTAAAGGGAGTTTCGCGCGATATTTCTGAGCGCAAACAATCTGAACTTGAAAGGCAGTCATTGTTTGAGATCATGCAGGGCTTAAGCAGCAGCAAAAACCTCGATCAATTCCTGCAATTAATCCACCAGGTATTATCCAGGATTATTGATGCAAAAAATATCTCTATTGTTTTCTACAATAAAGAAACAGGTTTGTTTGAAGAAATTTACTGTATAGATGAATTTGATAAACCCTCTGTGCCTTCAAAATTGGAAAAGAGCATAACTTCTTACGTTTTCAGAACAGGTGAGGCGGTGATACTAGGAAAGAAAGCATTTTCAGACCTTTCCAGAAATGGAGAAGTCCGTCTTGTTGGGTATGAATCGGCGGTCTGGATGGGCGCGCCTATCAAAGATTCGGATGATGTGCTTGGTGTAATTTCTGTTCAAAATTATTCCGATGAGAACGCATATTCTGAAAGAGATAAAGAGTTTCTGTCATCGGTTGCAGCGCAAGTAGCTATCGCAATAAAAGGAAAACGGGCTGATGAAGCCATTCAACAAAGTGAAGAGAAACATCGGCTTCTGATTGAAAACAGTCATGAGATTATTTATACACTTAATTTGGAGGGCAAGTTTACCTTTGTCTCAAACGCCTGGAGTATGTTCTTGGGCTACCCCATTGCTGAAATTATAGGGCAGCCTTTTACTAAATTCTTAAATGTAAAAGACCGATCAGGTTTTCAGACATTTTTCTCGAAAACAATTCAAACTGGAGAAAGACAAACTGGTGTTGAGTATCAAATAAAACACGCTGATGGTTCTTGGCGATGGCATACATCAAATGCAGTCCCGATTAAAAATGCCGATGGCATTTGCATTGGTATTGAAGGAACTGCCAGGGATATTTCTGAACGAAAACTTGCCGAAGCAGCACTGCATGAAAGCGAAGAGCGTTATCGTGTTTTGGTAGAAAATTCGCCCATCGGCATCATGTTAGTTCAAAAAGGCAAACTTATTTATGCAAATAATTCCGGAGTGAAATTATTTGGCTACCCCTCAATGGATGCAATGTTGGGGCAGAATATTATCAATTTTATTCACCCCGATTCTCAAAAAATATTATTCAAAAAAGTTTTTGAAATTTCAAAAGGCAAAGAGAATTCGCTCCTTGAAATAAAGATCATCAAGAAAAATGGCGAAATATGTGATACAGAATCAATTTCATCACAGGTAAAAATCAACGGAGAAATCACAACTCTCGTTTTTGCGCAGGATATTTCCGCACGCAAAAAAGCAGAAGAAAGAATAATTAAAAATTCTGAAGATTTAACCTTGGTCCAACAACTCAATGATCTAGTTAATCAAGGGGGTACGCTTCAAAAATGTATGGAACTAATAAACGAAGAAACAAGAACCATGTTCTCTGGCAATGGGGCGGCAGTCTATTTGTTGGATTCAGAAAATAAATACCTTGAACTGCAGAGCTATCAACTTCCATCAGAAACCATAGCAAAAATTGAGCAAAAAATTAAGATCAAAATTCCAAATGTAAAAATTAAGCTCACTCCTGATAGCCCATATCAAAAAATCCTGGATGGGAAAAAACTTCAATATTTGGAAGGTCACGACCAGATTATCGGGTTGATGCAGGAATTTACTGAAAATACATTTTTCAAGAAATTGATTCCAACATTATATAGGCAGATCGGTATATATTCTGTTATTGCAATCCCTTTGATCGTTCAAAATGAAAGTGTCGGTTTGCTGGAATTTTCGAGCAAAACTTCATTTAAACACGAAGACCTTAATCGATTCGAGTTTCTTGCTTTAGAACTCGGATCCGTAATCAGAAGAAAACAAGCCGAAGAAGCATTGAAAGAAAGTGAAGCAAAATTCCGTCAAATCGTTGAAAAATCCAATGATATCTTTTTACTGGAAAATTTCAAGACTTTGACAGTTGAATACGTCAGCCCGAAAATTTTAGATATTTTGGGTTATCCACAAACTGACTTTATAAACGCATCGAGAGAAAAAATCGAAAAAATTATTCATCCAGATGACTTGCTTATTTTTGACGGATTTAGAAATCATCTAATTCAATCCTGGCAAACAGGAAATAAGAATTTAGTGTTGGAGTTTCGAGCGAGGAATAACTTAGGTGAATATAAATGGCTGACAGGTAATTATTCCCTTGTGGTGGATGATGCTGGTGAGCCTAAATCCATTATGAGTACTATTTCAGATATTACAGAACGTAAGCTTAATGAGTTGACCCTGCGGTTCAGAGTGAAATTATCCCAATTGGCGCCTAAACTCACGATGCATGAGCTTTTGGTGGCTATTCTTGATGAGGTTGAAGACCTAACCGACAGCAAGTTCGGGTTCTATCACTTCGTTGATCAAGAAGAAAGTTCCATAAGTCTCATGGCGTGGTCAACAAATACCATGGCGACTGCAAAGGGAGTTTTAGCAAGTGAAAATTCCAGTTTAATTGAACAGAAGGGTGTCTGGTTTGAATGCCTTCATCATCGCAGACCGGTGATTCATAATGAGCCAGAATCAATTACCCCCTATGATAAAAGAATTAAAGACCATTTACACATTAATCGCGAGTTGGCGATTCCGGTTATGCGTAAAGACAAAATCGTATCTGTTTTAGGTTTGGGTAATAAATCGTCGAATTACACCCTTGCTGACCTTGAAATGGTTTCAAAATTGGCTGACCTGGTTTGGGAAATGGTTGAAAACAAGAAAATTGAAAATGAACTAAAAGAAAGCAAAGCAATTTTTAATGCTTTTATGGAAAACAGTCCAATTTATGTATTCTTTAAAGATAAGGAAATTCGATCAAAACAGCTCAGTCGCAATTATGAAACGATGTTGGGTAAACCGCTTGACCAGCTTTTAAACAAGAATATGAACGATCTTTTTCCATCTCAAATTTCAGAAGATATGATTAAAGACGATCAACGAGTTTTGAGTGAGGGCAAATCCATTGTGGTGGACGAAGAACTTAATGGAAGGTTTTTTACAACCATCAAGTTCCCGATCTTCATGGATGATAAACCGGAATACCTGGCTGGTTTTACCATCGATATCACTGACCGGGTACTTTCTGAAAAGAAATTGGCAGAAAGTGAAGAAATGTACCGGTTAATCTCATCAGTTGTTTCAGATTACCTCTTTTCTTCACAAGTCGCTGAAGATGACAATCTGGAGCTAAATTGGGTGGCTGGTGCATTTGAAAAAATTACCGGTTATTCTATGGCTGAATACAAACAAATGGGCGGCTGGAAGGCGGCTTTATATCCCGAGGATAGTGAAATTGATAATCAGGATTTGCTTACTCTACGCCAAAATAAAAAGGTTATTACCGAAGTACGGACCATTAAAAAGACTGGCGAAATCGTTTGGGTGAGAGTGTATTCACAACCCATTTGGGATGAAGAAAACAATAGGTTAATTGGAATTAACGGCGCTGTTCAAGATATCACTGATCGCAAAAAAGTAGAAGAAGAAATCAAAAAGAGCGTCGAAGAATTTAAGGCACTTTATGATACTGCCATGGATTTCTCATTACATCGAGATCCCTTTGTTATATTGAAAACCATATCAGATCGTGCCAGCAGTTTATTTGGGGTCTCTAACGCATTTGTTTACTTATACGATTCGAATCAAAATGACCTTGAACTAAAATTTACCAGAAACCCATCACAACCCTTGGGGATGCGTGTAAAAATGGGCGAAGGGATTTCGGGGATGGTCGCTGAAAAACTGATTCCGATTGTGATTAATGATTACAGCAAGTGGGAAGGCCGGCATCACGAAATAGCTTTTGATGATATCTCTGCAATAATGTGCGTTCCAATGTTATACGGCGGACAATTACTTGGCGTATTAGGCGTTCATGAGAACCATCCCAGCAATCTTACATTTTCTGACGATGATGCACACTTCTTAACCTTGTTTGCCTCTCAAGCCGCCGGAGCTTTATACAGTGCCGAACTGTTTGAAAAAATCCGTCAAAATGCGAATGAACTCGAAAAACGGGTGGATGAACGTACTAGAGAATTAAAATTAAAGAATAAAGAGTTAGAAACCTTTACTTATACGGTTTCCCACGACTTAAAGGCTCCGTTGCGCGGCATTTCTGGTTATGCCACACTCCTAAAAGAAGATTATTCCAATCAACTTGATTCAGAAGCCAAACGTTATTTGGATAATCTGGTCAATTCCACTGAAAGAATGAGTCAGCTCATCGAAGATCTTCTGGCATATTCACGTGTTGAACGACGTGAAATTAAAAAAACGAATATTAATCTTAATGAACTTATTGATAAAATTACTGATGAATATAAACATTCAACAGTTTCTGGAAAATTGCATTTCAAAAAGGAAATAGAGTATGGTACAGTATTTACAGATCAAGAAGCATTAAATCAGGCATTAAGGAATTTAATTGATAATGCGGTCAAGTTTACACGTGAACAACCAGACCCCGAGATTTGGATTCGTGCTTCAAAACTGGATGATCACTGCCTGATTTCTGTCGAAGACAATGGAATAGGATTTGATATGAAATATTATGACAAAATCTTTGAAATTTTCCAACGTCTTCATCTTACCGAGGATTACCCGGGAACAGGTATCGGTTTGGCTGTTGTTCGCAAAGCTGTTGAAAGATTGGGTGGAAAGATTTGGGCTGTTAGTCAGCCAGGTGAAGGGTCAACATTCTTTATGGAACTGCCGTTATGACGCAGGAAATGGAATCATTTGCGATTCTCTTGGTTGACGATAGCCAGGTTGATGTAGACCTTACTATCCTGGCATTATCAAGGATTAATTTTAATCAGCCTGTACAAATTGCACGCGATGGTGCAGAGACTCTTGAGATAGTTGAAAAATGGGAACAAGGTGGTCCAACTCCCAAACTCATTCTTTTGGATATTAAACTCCCCAAGGTATCTGGTTTGGAAGTCTTAAAAGTTTTAAAAAATTCTGAAATAACCAAATTTATTCCGGTTGTGATGTTGACATCATCAAATAATGATTCTGATATTCGAACCGCTTATGAGTACGGAGCAAATTCTTACATAACCAAACCAGTAGATTTTGACAAATTTATGATATTAACAAAAGCGATTTGCGATTATTGGATTGGTCTTAATGTTAGGCCGGAGGTTTTGGGATGAGAGTACTGTATGTTGAAGACAACCCATTAGATGCCGATCTTGTTCGTATTACACTCAAAAAATGCGGTGCCGAATTTGAATTGGAGTGGGCTAATGGGGTCGATGAAGGTTTGGAGAAACTCCATGCACAAACACCCTGTCCGTTTGACCTGGTTTTAAGTGATATGCATTTGGTGGATGGCAGTGGCTTGACGGTTTTATCAGAAATCAGAAAAGCCGGAATTCCCGTAGCAGTTGTAATGGTGACAGGTCAAGGTGACGAAGACACTGCAATTGCTTCTCTGAAAACAGGTGCAACAGATTATATTGTCAAAAGGCAAAATTATTTGAAAGAATTGCCTGACACCCTTAGAAATGCAGCAAAGCTTTACAAAGAATCAGAAATTGTCCAACACGAAGCGATTCATGTTTTATATGGTGAACACAACACTACCGATATTGATCTGACACAACGCTTTATGAAGACCCATGCACCTCAAATTGATCTTGAAGTGGTTTCAACAGCAGAAGAAATGCTAAACCGCTTAACACAAATTAACAAGCTTTATGATTATGATGCATTACTAATAGATTATCACTTGCCTGGCCCTAACATCATTGAACAAATTAAAAATCTGCGAGCTCAGAGTTCCAACACACCAATCATCGTGATTACCGGTCTTGGCAGCGAAGAAGCTGCTGTTGAGGTATTAAAACTTAGCAAAACTGATTACGTGGTAAAAACCAGCGGATACTTAATGCGACTTCCGGTAATTCTCGAAAATGCACATCATCTGGTGATGCTTCAAAAAGAACAAGAAGCCTTGCGTAAAAGCGAAGAGCGGTTCAGGCTTTTAGCCGAAAACGCTGTGGATGTAATCTTTAGGATCAAGTTGTCAACGCCAGTATTAATTGAATATATCAGTCCGGCGGCTGAACGAGTCGCAGGCTATACATTGGAAGAATTATATACAGATCCATTAATACTTATTCGCAATTCTCTCAATTCATCAGACCCAAAGTCATTTACACGATGGGCTGAAAACATGGAAACCCCCATGGTCAATCTGCCGTTTATCCGAAAGGATGGCAGGAAAATTTGGCTTGAACTGCGTTGTACGATTATTAAAGACAGCCAGGGACAGCCCGAGTACATGGAAGGTATTGGTCGCGATATCACTCAGCGAATTCAATCTGAGCTGCAATTACGTGAACAAATGGAACGCATTAATGCGCTGCATCAAATCGACAAAGCTATCACTTCATCTTTTGATCTTCGTGTGACCTACCAGGTTTTACTTGATCAATTGCGACAGGTGTTGCATGTGGATGCTGCTGCAGTATTGCAATTTGAATCCGAATTGATCCAGTATCAATACTTAACAGGTTTGGGTTTCAAAACCCTTGAAACGACACTGCGCACAGCTTTTCGTCATTCGCCCCTGCCTTCTGAAGCGGTTGCTACAAAAAAGACGACCCAGATTAACATTAGTTCTGGATTAACCTTTTCACCGACCTTGACTGATATCTTAAAAAATGAAAAATTTGTCAAATATATCGCCACTCCCATGGTGATCAAAGGACAAATTAAAGGTGTTTTAGAAATTTACCATAAATCTGACCTGGAGCCGACTCGTGAATGGATTAGTTTCCTTGAAGCATTGGCTCAGCAGGCAGCCATTGCACTGGATAACTCGCAGAATTTCATGGAGCTCCAAAAATCGCAATCTGTTTTGCTGCAGGCGTATGACGACACTTTAATGGGTTGGGCAAATTTTCTTGATCTGCGTGACAAAGAAACTGAAGGCCATACTGTGCGCGTGTTGGAGCGCACCATGCGGGCAGCCCAAAGACTAGGCGTACGCGAAGAAGATATGGAACATTTGCGCCGCGGTGTCTTGCTTCATGATATCGGTAAAGTCGGCGTCCCTGATCACATTCTAAATAAACCAGGGCCATTGACGGATGAGGAATGGATCATCATGAAGAAGCATCCTGAATATGCCTATCAAATGCTGGCGCCAATCGGCTTTTTGAAACAGGCTTTGGATGTTCCTTATTGTCATCACGAAAAATGGGATGGCACTGGGTATCCGCGCAACCTCAAAGGTAAAGAAATTCCGTTTACCGCCAGGATATTTACAGTATTCGATATTTTTGATGCACTCACAAGTGAACGCATTTATAACAAATCGCGTTCAAAAGAAGATGCCATTAATTACATACGCGACAATGCCGGAATCATATTCGATCCCGACATTGTAGAAGTATGTATTGATGTAATTAAAGAAAAATAAGCCAACGGGTTTTTAAATCTCTATTTGGGTTGGTTTTCTTTTTTCTTGGCTTTATTGTATTCCAGAAAACCCTGGACGATTTGCATCAAACCAAAAGCAAAAACTGCCACAATTAGTATCGACATATTGCTGGTGGTTTCACCCTTGTTGAGCGAGAAAATGTAAAAAGCTGCTGCCAGCACGGCAAACATCCCGCCTGAAAACATCTGTTTCTTGCCGTTTGCGACCGAGGCTTCCTGGTATACCCGAATCTTTGCTTCTCCTCTGACGTATCCGGTCTGACCTTCTGCATCGATGATCTTGACCCAGCCCTTTGCTTCATCACTTTCATATCCTACTGCAGTGACTATTGTCTTCTTGGGGTACGTTTTTATCACCGCGGATTCATTCGTTGGCGCTTCATGGGCTTCAATGTTATCGGCGAAAAACTGGACTTTTTTGATCACAAAAATTTTGGTTTCACCGCTGATGAATCCGGTTTGACCAGAATCCAGGGTCACTTCGACCCATACTTCTTTTTTCTTTCGCGAGACTTTTCCTAATTCAAACTCATCCCCTTTTCTGAGTGATGTGATCGATAGGGTTTGATCGCTAGCTTCAGCATATACCTTGACTACTTCTTCTACTAGAATTCCTCTCATGATTTCCTCATCCTTTATTCAGAGTCTCTTCTTCGGGGTCTGAAGGTTGATTAAATTTCCATTGATTTTTATTGGCGCACGCTTCAGCCCATGATTCGTTCTGCAATATGATTTCCAACGCCGTAGCTGTTGGATCTTCTTCATTGCGTAAAACATAAGTATGTACTTCGGCTCGTGCCAGTGGTTGAAAAGCCGGGTTTGTTATTTCAATTTCGCGCAAAACTTTACTCTGGTATTTTCTCTGGCTTAACCAGGTCAAAAAGAGGACAAGCACACCTATTGTGACAGGAACTTGCCACATTTGTTTAATTGTACTCAAAATTTCATTTGCCGGGATGATGGGCGTCAGCAGCAAAAAACCGCAGCAGGCTAACAGCGCTCCGATTGTCCAGGCTATGGAGTGAAATCGAGCAATCTTTGCCAGCGGCGAATTACCCCGATCCAATAATTCGGGATGCGTCAAATAGTCTGACTTAAAACAGGTCTCGCAGACGCATAATTTCAGTCTGTAACTCTGCGAAATGCGGTACTTTTTTCCATATAAATGGTTATGTTTAAATCCAATTCTATAATGCAATCGGTGAACTTCAAAAAAATTAGCAGGTGAGCTGTTACATCGCGAACAACGATTGTCGTTTTCAAGAACGACGGGTTTTTCCTGGCGATTCTTGACCTCATTTGCTGGTATTAAAATGCGAACGGGCATGTAATGATTGCTCCAAAACAAAGTGTAATATCGTGTCCAATTGTATCTTATTTCAAAACAAGACACTTGCCCATCTTTGCTTGAATGGAGCGGGTTTCAACCAGGGTGAAAACAAGACACCGATAAAATATAGATNNAGGTGGCATTTTCGTTGGTAATCCCGGTTTGGATGTAGATATTGGCTGAATCACAACCAATCACTTCATACAAATTAATTCCGCTTTGCACATAAGTTACTCTTACCCATTCACTGGTACCTGCTGAATCAGTCGAATGATAAAGCGTGATTAATCTTGGGCAGGTTCCCAACCCATGAGCCTTTGTATAAACCATGTTATAGGTGCAGGCAAACCAACCCGAGTCATAATCCGCTGGCGGCAGGGATGTTGGCGTCAGGTAACATAAAATGGAGATCAGGGCTGACCCCGTCCAATAGGCTTGACCGATCAGGCGGTGGTCGCTGCCTTCAGAGGATGATGTGTTGGCTGTCAATGTAAATGACTTTGAACCCGCGGACCGCACTGCGAAAATATACCACATGGCAGCCGGACCGCTGATCAGCCCCACGGGTAAATCCACGTTTCCATCGGATTGCAGCATGTAGCCGTTGACCATCAATGATGGCGGGTTGGATGAGGTGTGCGGCACCCTGACACGGTGGTTCGCCAGGTATTCCAGCTTGATGCCAGAAGAAAAACGCTTAAAAAATACGCCCAGGTTGACCGCATCCGACTCGGCTTGTCCAAGATTTAGCGCATCTTGACGCAAGTTATTATAGTGCTCCGCCGCCGTTGGCTGCCCGGCTGTTACTTGAGAAGATAGAGGGTATGACATATTATTTTCCTTATGACGTGAACAATTTTTATCATTCAATTATTGTAATTTTGCAAGTCACCCTTCTCCTGTTTACTGGAGAAGGGCCGGGGATGAGGCCCATTACAAAATAATTATTAAGTAGATCATCTGCAAAAGTTTCTCTTAGGCTCCGCGAGACCTTGTTTTACCTACAGTCCTTAAGATTTTCTCCGCGATCTTCGCGACTTCGCGTGAGATAAGATTCCCGCATGAGAAATGCTTTTACTATTGTTCTTATAGTTTTCTTTGCGACCTCGCGGTCTTTGCGCACCTCATGACCCTCGTTCTTTGAGGGCGAGCGAAGCGAGAGGTGTTGCGTCTTTGCCCCCACAGACACATGGTTTTTATGTGGCTAGGGGGTTGCGTGAGATATGCTCTTTGCGAGAAAAAAACTATCTCCAATACGAACTGTTCCAGGTCAGCGTGCCATCCCAGATCGAGAGCAGCAACAGTGCCGGGTCTACCGGTGGCCAGTAAACGCCGATATTATTGAACTGACATTTGATTAGCGAATACCCCGGCTGGTGACGTTCATCAGCCGTCCAACCTACAGCCCCCAGCGAAAGCATTGTGCCCGCCGGTGATGTGATGCACACCTCTGATTGCTTATCCAGAAACTGGCACAACTTGCCATAATCCGCGGACCGGGTCTGTAGCCGTAATCTTCCATCCGGGTTGACTGCGCGGTCAGCCAGCAGAACGTCGAAGTGCAGCCACAACCGGGTCGTACCGCCTGAATCCACCTCGCGCGTGATCTGCACACCGCCGCTCTTGATGCCCTGGTCTTCGGCCAGCAAAAAGCCGTAACCCTCACCGCCGTCAATCTCGTGATGTGAGAGGATGATATGACAATCCTTACCTATAATGGGCGTCATGTTCACTCTCCTTTCCGGGTTTACCGGTCCCACTGGTCAAGCGCAAATCCTTCTGGAAACTCGTATGGCTGGTAAGACCTGAGTTTATTCAGAGCTGTTTCGGCGAGTTCCTTCCAAACTTTGCTTTGTTCCGCCAGTTGTGCAGATTCACCTGCCCGTGTGCCATATACGCCCAACAAGCTTGCTGCTCTAAGCATATAGGCATAACTCACAGCACTGTTTTCCAACGCCGCCGCCGCGGATTCCGGCACTGTACTTTCAACAGACCCATCCAGTCCGCTCAACAATTGTTGGGCGGCATAAGTGACGCGCAAGATTTCGCCCTCTTTTAGACTATAAGAGGTATTGAATTCAAGCGTACAAATCGAGCCTTGCAGACTGTACTCATAGCCGCATTTGATCTCTCTGGTTGGTCCAGTAGTGCCCGATGGCAGCACGCAGATTTGGATGATGAAAAGCGGATTCAACAATCCCGTCAGAGTAACTTCCTCTCCCTCGGTTGTGATCAGATGCTCCAGCTTGCGGATCAGCGGCAGATTATCGTTCAATCGTCCCATTGCCTGGCGGATGGCGTTTTCAAGCATCAACTCGCTGTAGCGTGCGCCTTCTTCATCATCGAGGATCTGCTTTACGCGGTTTTTGATACTTTCGATTGTTTGCATTGACTTCCTCCTCCAAATGTTTCAGAGACGGTGGCAGTACGATCATCTCCGACATACCGTCCCGCGACTTCCCGATCGGACGATTGTTGAGTTTTGACTTGCGCAGATCAACCTCGTGCAGGGGTTTCACGTTGGCGTCCGCCGGCAGCACCGTGCTTTTCGTTGCGCTTTGTCCCAGCGTACGCTTTGCCCGGCAGACTTCAAGTGCAGTGAACCACAACTTGCGTCCATCCACAGCAATCACCACCATGCCCCCGTCTGGCAGGCAGCGCAGCGAGAGCGGCTGCCCGGATTGTCCGGGCAGCAGAAAGGGTTTCACCAGGTGTGCGGCGAGCAGCAGATCAAGACTGTTTTTGGATTCCATTACCGCTGTCCTCAATGGCCACGCCGGTGGAATAGACCGCCAATGCGGCCACTGCAGCCTGCAAAGCCTGCCAGACATCAATTTGTTGGGTTAGGTATGCCGCCAGTGTCGCCACCAGCGCGGCCACCAACACCCAAAACTTGCGCGAACGCACGATCTTCTTAAGTTGTTCCATAAAAGTCATTTTGTCCTCCATAATAATCTGTCATTGCGAGCCCGTCGTACTTACGGGCGCGGCAATCCCCACCAAGGTTTACCCTCGCGGTATAAAGGAAATTGTGTCAACAATAAATGTTTGATTAAATTATCTACAACCTCTATGCCTTTACCTCGACGAAATCAAAATTGTGAAGAACCTTCGCAGGGATAAATTGAACGGTTTTTACTCACAACTTGTCCCAGCTTTTTCGGGGCGAACTCAGTGACAGGTGCCGGTCGCCCCTACTGCTTGTTACGCCACATTCGCCTTATACAGCGGACGGTAATCCGCCACGAAGACGCTCACCCAATGACGCACCTTCATACGCAGTTCATCGTTGGTGAAGAGCGCACCGTTGGTTTCGCCGTCTGCAATGATGATCTCGGGCAGTACCCCAAATCGTTCGCCGAGGATGATCCCCGGTGCCAGCCGCGGATCGGCCGCAGCCGCCCAGTCGTTGGCGTCACTGAACTCGGGGCAGGTGATCACGTCGCCCATCTGACCCTTTTGCATGTTCTCACTGAAAATGCTGCTCTCATGTGCGAACGAGGGATACAGCAAATTCATGGCGCTGAGGCGCAGGTCCCGCGGAACAATCAAATACTTGGCATCCAGCGCCTGCTTGGGTGCCGTGCCTCCGCTGGCGACTGCCAGAGATTGGTCGTAAATCGCCTTGCCTGCGGCTTCCCATGCCGCGGACGAGAGTGCGGCTGTTCCAAGGTTTAGGTGATGTGACGCTTCAAAGACAGCGTAAGTGTCTGACATTTCCGGTCCGGTTCCGCTGTTGGCGGTGAAGATCCCTCCCACCAGACTTGAGATGCGACGTAAGGCCGCCGAGGCCAGCTTGCGCGGATACTGCCGCAGCTTGTGGGTTTCATCCCGCTCGAACATCTCGAGTGTCAGCCCAACATAACCGCCGTACTTGCCCCAAAGACCGGTCTCACCGCTGTCTTTTACGGCCAGTTCGGTATATGCAGCGCCTTCTTCCACCGAAGGCAGCACGGTCACTTCACCCACCAGCACGCCTGTGATCTCTTGCAGGCTGTTGAAGTGTTCCACTTGCACGATGGGTTCCCACCAGCGGTAGCCTGAACGGCCAAGTTCCTCCCATTGGTTGATGATCAATTTGTTCATCGCGTTTTTCAGCAGTGAGGGCAGGTTGATGATGGTTGAAAACTGCGCACGTTCTGCATGGTAGCCGCCGGTGAAGGCCGTGTCGCCGGTCATCAGCGTATACAACTCGCGGATGCCGCTCAACCGTGCAGGCTGCAGTTTTTCCAACCCGGTTGGGCGCGGTGCACTCAGCAGGTCGCACATTGCAGCGCTGATCTGGTCCTCCGAAGTCGACATCTCGCTGATGCGCCCCGCGCTCTGGATCACCGCGCCGCCCGTCAGGTCGCTCACCAATTGGCGCGCTTCACGGATGGCCGCCTGCAGCGCCGGTGGTTGAAAGACCCCTTCACTAAAGCGGTTGCGCAGACTGTTCTCAAGCGGCGCCGGCAGGTGTGCAGCAGAAAGTGTGGCTTCCAATAGGCAGGCGCACATACTCATGCGGTCTTCTGTCGTCGCGGTGGCCGGGTCTACGCTCGCCGGTAAAGCGGATGCCGCACTTGGGGGTGTCTTGCGTTCTTCTACGAGTGTCGAAGACGCGAGACTGACTTGCTGAACTTCATTACTTTCCATACTAACCTCCTGATTGATTGAATTGGGTTGATTGAATATTGGTTGAATAAATCCACCTCCGCGGGCGGGATACGCCACCAGGTCAACGGAATACACTTTTTCAATGCGCGTCACCTGGTCGCCAGAGGCGCTGAATACCAGGTCGGCAGAAAACCCCACCCGCGGACGGGTCGCGCCGCTGTTTTTGATCTGCGCCAGGCTTTCCAAGACGGAGGCCGAAGGACCGCAAGGTGTCACTTTCACGCGGATTCCCTGCAGCGCGTCATCCCAACGAGGTTGCGCACACACGCCTGCCAAATCGCGCACCGAGCGCGGCGGCCAGGCATGGTCCACGAAGCATTCCACCCCGTCCCACAGTGCCAGTGATGCCCGCAGCACCTCCGCGCTGAACTGCCAGCCATTGCCACTGCCCGCAGTGATCGCCGCAATCTCGATTTCGTTGGGTTGCGAGCTGAAGCGGGCAATCTCAAAACGTTCTCGATAGCTCAAAATACCTTTATGCATTTAAGCCTCCCTGTTTCTCCTCTCCGGTGGAAGGATCAATTTTGACTGGTTGTGCTATGTGGCTTATGCCTTTAGACGAAGGGTGCGGGCATACGGCCCGACCGCGCTTAAGCAGTTCTTCGATATCGACAGTTTCGCCGCAAAAGCGGTAGACCAGCCGCAGCAATTCGGCGTCATCAATCAACCCGCGGTCATGTAGGTAATTCACTGCCTGGCTGATATTGCTGGCAGCCATCGCCAGAGAGACATTATCCCGTGCGGAGATATCCGCGCCGCTCAGTGTGATTTCGGCTTTTCGGCTCACACGCCCGTCCACCATTGAACGCCGGTTCACCACGGCATGCAGCAGGTCGCCCAACAGCCACAAGAAAAAACGCTGGCGCTGCTCAAAATGGCGGTAGGTAGGTCCGCCTGCGGCTTCGGCCGTGGTGCGTGTAGATCCCTCCGGTTCAGCCAAAAAGTGCATCGGAATGCCCGCTCCCGCGGCCAGCATCTTTTTGAGCGCCAGCCCGTCTTGGGCAGCATCGTCCGATTCCAGCCGCGGATGCAATGCCTCCCAGCTTTCGTTCTCGTCCGTTACCAATATCGAGCCGGGCGAGGGCGGGGCAGCGTTCAGCGCGGATTGCCTGGTTCGTCTTTCAGCCTCGCTGCTGAACTTTGCGTGCACAATATAAAGAAAAGCTGTGCGGTAGCGGTTCAGGCGTGCCCGGTCTTCAAGCCAGGCAGCATAGCGGCTCAACCAGCGCAGCACCGGTGCCAGGTCAGATTCTCCCCACTGCGCCCCCACCGGTCGGTTGATGGCGTAATGCAGCATCACTGGCTTGAATCCGCCTTCCGCATTCAGTGTTTCGGTGCGCACATCGTATGCCGGCCAGGTTACAGGTTGGGCGTCCTTCCAGTTGGGCTGCATTTCAAACGACACTTCCTGATCCAGGTCGTTCGGTTTTGAGTGGATTTGTTTGACCTGCGTGGTTGGCACGGCGCGTACGTAGCTCATGCCGGAGGCATCAGTCGTGAGCAGCAAAAACAGGTTGCCGCTGCGTGTCAGTTCGTCGCACCATTCATAAACCCTGATGGGCAAGCGGTTGAGCCCGTGCTCCCAAAAGCTGCGCAGAAAAGCCGCCGTGGCCGCATGCGCGCTGGAGTAGGTCACGCCGCCGCCCACCACGTATTGCGAGGTCAGCCCCACGATCCGCCTTGCCAGCGGATTCACCCGCCAGGCTTCGAGCGCCTGAAGCTGAATTTCCTCTCGGTCAAATGGATAGCGGTCCATCAGTGATTCACCGCTGCGGCTGCCAGCCAAAAAGGTGTTATCCGTTTCAGTTTGGGCCAACGCCTGACGCACCTGGTGATCGATCAACGGTTGAAACAACCGTGAAAGTAGATTGCGCCGCCCGTTCATGTGGCCGCCAATTTGAAGAGTTCTTCAATCGTGCCTTGATAAAAGTTGAGATCCACCTTGGTAGCCACGCCCGCGATCTTGCCCGCGCTGGTGTACTGCCAGAAGCGCCATCCCACCCATGGATAGATTTGATAAGGCCAGCCGGTGGTGTAGTGCGCCAGCCACAGCGGATAGTCCACCGCCCAATCCACCTGCGAGCTTTGCAGCTTATACCCCGATAGTACCGGCACCGGCAGGTAAGAGTTCCAGAAACCGGGCGAGACATAAATAATGCAGCGCCTGCCGGTCAGGTTGTACATCTCCTCAATAAAAATGCGCACCGCTTGATTCAACCCGGTCTTTCCCAGGCCGGGTGTTTCAATATCGATGCACGGCGGCAAAGTGGGTGCATCCACCGCGTTTTCTTGCAGCGTCTTTGCGTAATGCCTCGCCTGCTGCAGCGGATCGTAGCGCGGCAAAAAGAAATGATACGAACCCGGCAGCACCCCTGCCTCCACCGCCCCGCGGATGTTCTCATCAAACATCGGGTCGGTATAACCCTCCCCTTCGCTGGCCTTAATAAACGCGAACCTCGCCCCTGCTTTCTTAACCATCCCCCAGTTAATGAACTCCTGGTGGTGGCTGACGTCTACCCGTAGATCATGGTTTACCCCTTTCTTTTTGAGTTCTGAGAGCCGAGAAGAAAAACGAGAATCGAGAATTGAGAACCGAGAATCGTAAAAACTAATGACTTATAGAGATAGTTATGGATTATCAAGTTACTGTTCTTACGGCTCTCAGTTCTCGGTTCTCTGCTCTCAGAATTTCCCATCCATCTCACCCAACGGATCACGAGCCTGCACAATAAAAGCCGCACCCGCACTCCGCAAATCCATCTTCTCCAGCACCCCACACAGCGCCGCGGAAAGCACCCAGTCGTCGTGCAGCGGTTCTCCGCTGATCGGGTGCCTTGCGTTTTCGGGCACCCCCCACTTCATCGTGCGCTTGGCGTCGTTGCTTACCTCATACTGGCAGGCCGCAAGCTGTGCAAAGAATTCAGCTTGATGGCGCACCTGCTCATCCCCTGGCAGATCGGCAAAGACAGGCTCCTGCCAGCGTCCTGAATCCACGATCGCCAGAAAATCCCACCCCAGCGCGGATTTTGAGGCACTGTTGAACGTGAACGGCGTCACCCGCCCGGGCAGGGCGCGGTCCAGAAAGGAGGCCAGACCCGCGCCCACACCCGTGGCGTCTACCACTAATGCCCGCACCTTCCATTCCAACGCAATATCGCGGATCGTCGTTTGCAGCGTCACATGATTTGCCCCGATCCACTGCCAGCGTTTTACCAGCCGGTAAATTTGCATCGTAGGGGCAGGTCCGTGACCTGCCCGCTCTCCACCTGCCCTCTCATCACCCGCCCGGTTTTCCTCGATTTGATCCAAAATGATTTCCACCAACGTCAGCGCCGTCGCATCCCTGGACGGGTTCGCCATGCTCATTGCGCCGTCTATCCCGCGCACCCCCTCATCCTCGCCGGCTACGTCTAGTAACAACGCATACAAACTATTTGGGTTTAAAACTGAATGGGTCGAATGACCCTTCATTAAGGCCACCCGCTCGGCGGGGAACATCCCGCCCTCTCCGTCCACTTCCTCAGAGAAATACTGCGTCCGCACCATGGGGTGCGTCCTGCCAAAGCGTGCAACCTTCTCTTCCACATGCTTGCGGTATGCCTCCAGCTCCTTCATCACATCCTCCGCTGTCAGCCTGAACACCCGCCTGACCCCATCCTTCTTTTCCGCTTCTTCCGCGGCGCGCAGCTCGCGCGCCAGCAGCGTCGCGCTCGTCCAGGCCGTGCCCCAAAACACATGCGTAGCGCAGGTCGACGCGCTCATCGGCGCAATATCCCGGTCATACTTCTCAATACTCACCTGCTGTGCCTCATCCACCTCCAGCAAGCCAGACGCCGTTGCCCCCACAATATTGCTCCCCGTCGCCGCCGACAAAAAAGTAATGCGCGCACCTTCCACCCGGTATGAATTACCCCCTTCTTTTTTCCACAGGCTGCTTACCAGCAAGTTTCTGCGGGCAACTTGTTCAAAGCGCCGCATGCAAGTCTGAGCTTGGGGTTTTAAAGTTGGAGAAACTTTAATGATGTCTACTGTATGGCGCGATAGGATTGTGAGTAGATATACTTCAAGATGGGCTTGCAACTCATTTTTACCTGATTGGCGAGGAAACAAGACGACAAGTGAATATCCTTTTTTTCGCAGGATTGAGTCGAGAACGGTTTCGAAAACACCTTGCTGATAATTGCGTAATCGCAATCCTGTCAGGTATCTGGCAAACTCTCTCTTCTTGGTGAGAAGTACTTTAAAATTCATACTGATTTTTTCATCTTCATCAGATATTTCTTCAGAAGCTTGTTGCGCATCAAAACTTTTCATCAGTACCTTTAGGTTTTTCAACTGCTGAAGGTGAATTATCTTCTTGCAAATATAGTGGATAGTCTGCCACCAACTGTTTAAGTTCGGGCCATTCATCTTCCAATTCAAGCAGGGTCTGGCGCAGCATAGCACCCGGTCCTGTTTGTTGATTGACTAATTCCACCCGGATCTTCATCATGCGGGCTAGATTTAACGAATTCTTCCCAACGGCGTCAATGACTTTGATGAGATTCTCAAGGGTCATTTTTGCCGAACACTTTTCCATAGTTTTTGCTATTAATTCATGCAAGAAATCAATTTCTACATCGATCCCTTCCACAGTTTCAGGGTACTTTTTTCTAGGCATACGACTCCTTTATTTAGAACACATATTCTATTGATATTTCAATCATCTCATAAACGGGAGAAAATGGGTCTTGCCACTTTGGCGAATTTTTAAATAAAAAACTTGCCAAATCGGCAAGTTTTAACTTAACTGTCATTGCGAGGCCTGTAAGGACGAAGCAATCCCCACCAAGGTTTTTCCAAATGACTTATAAATGTGGCAAAGTTATATCAAAATATTAGTATTGACCCTTCTTATTATTAAAAAAGCCAAGATTTCCATGATAATTCGAATCTTAAGATAAGCATACAAGTCTTATTTTCGGTAATTGTTAAATTGAAAAATCAACGATTTCATTATCTTTTGTTGGAGCCTCAAAATCCGTGAAACACTTCCCCTCCAAATAGTCAGGGAAGGTATACACCCCGTTGATTTGCAGATAACACCGCTCCGGATGCATCCCCCACCCGCGCGAGAGTCCAATCCGCATGTAAATATCCTTGCGGTAAAAGGTTCGGTCTATCATCTTTGAAACTTCCTCAGCGCTGAGTGGCTTGCTCCTTAAATGATCCACATAAGTCTGGAAGGTCAAATCCACGATTTTTAGCCGGTACCATTTATCCGCGGCGTCCAAAAAACTAATCCGGCAGTCATGCCTGTTATCTTCAAAACACTTATTAGAAAAAAGGTAAGTTCTTTTTACCCTGATCGTTCCAAGTGACCGGTTCCCTTCGCCGCTGTTGGTAAAGGTTCCCTCGTCCTTGATGTGCTGGATCTTCGCACCGAATATACTTTCAACATCTGGGTCAAGCAGCTTTTCGAGAAAATATTGCCGCTTTGCTTTTTCAACTTCCCCCGTCAATTTTATGCAATCATCGGCAATGATCCAGTCTTCGGTGTGTGGTGGTGAGCATTTCCTCTCAATTAAATCCAGTTGTATTTTTGAGAAGGGACGGATCACCTGTCCTCCGCTTGTACACCACTCCCGCATAAAATGTTGTCTTCGAAACTGGGGTCTTATGGATTCCCCCTTATCGTTGACTCCAGCTACACATATTCTCCCGGCATGCATATTGGTTAGATCGGTGATGGTTAATTCTGTCATCATTTTTACCCCCGCAGGTATTTACAAATGAATGATCGAAAACCCACTCCATTTTTCGTGAATCAGTTCTGCGGCCAGACGGCGGTGGCAATGTTCCGCCGTCAACTCACTGCACAATAAACAACATTTCTTGCTCTCAAAGAGATTACGGTCCAGCGCATCAGGAACCCCCCGCTGCCCCATCAATTCCAGATATACCTGTTCATACTTTTGCCAATTTTTATCAGACCGATAATCTTTTAAAATCTCGTCTGAGGGAGCCAACAGTTCTATATGGCGATAGTCGCAATCAATCAACTCTCTCAGAAAATATTGCAGATCATTTTTCTTTGAGAAACCCGCGAGCTGACCATCTGGATGCAAACGAATATCCACCAGGCATTCCACATTGTTGGATGCCAATTGTTCAAAAAAGGTCTGGGCGGTTTTCTGGGTGAACCCAATGGTAAACAGTTCCATGTTTTTGCCTAAAATAAACTAGGTTGTTCCATTGGGATGATTTCTTGAAGATTTGGAAGATGATGATCTTTTACCACCTTGCCGTCTTTACGAATATGCAGCAAAGTGATTCCGTGTTGCTTAAGATATTTTCCGATCATGTGATGTCGGTGGCAAACACCAGGATCTTCTTCACTGCACATCACTACAATACATTTTTGGCTTGCCAATTCAAGCAATTGTTGAATTCCTTTTTGGAAAAATAATTTTTCCATAACCGCAGGATAATCAACAAGGTGTAAATAATCAGCATGTTCTTCGGGGATGATATGGTTCTTATAACACGATGCATTTTTTGGTCGGCCGCCTAAAGAATCGCCGGCATAATGATACCCCAAGCCGTCAAATTTTAAGGTGGATTCAAGCACTTCACGATTAAATTGAGGGGCATACTGGCTGTAAGGAGAACTTCGCACATCAACCAAAACTTCAATATTATACGGCTTTATGAGTTCGATTATTCTTGATGAAGACACATTGCTATGACCAATCGAATAAATTGGATACAAGTCATTACTTATATAGTCATCACGGTCTATCATCATAATTTCCCTATCTAATATTATATGACATTTATTGATGGGAGTTGTCTATTTTTTTTGCAATAAGCCTTGCTTCTTTACATCTTACTAACATTTTTACATTACCAACTCCAGATACTTCTCAAACTGGCTCTTATTCTGGACGTAAACAATTAAATCTTGCACCTTAATAATCAAAAATCGTATTCAATTTGAAGCAACCATGGGCTGTCTAAACCATTCGTGCATAAAAACAAAAAACAAAAATTCCGGGAACCTGCACCCACTGCAAAGCATAGGGCGTCTGCACGATTCCCAGAATCTGGAGGTAAAGGAACTAAATATAAAGGTTTTCTCTGCGATCTCTGCGCCTCTGCGTGAGCTTAAATTGAAGGCGGCATACTCGGCGGCGCGGACGTCTTCTTCAGCGCCGTGATCGCCCCCACCCCTTGCACCATCGGGATGATCAAAAATACTCGAAACACCAACCCGCCAATCGCCGGAGAACCGCCCATGGCCACACTGCCGATGACGCCCACCAGCGCATCCAGGCTGAAGACCACGATACTCAAAATCAATGCCACCATTGAACGCTTTTTTACCAGGAACCCCATCACCAGGAAAAAAGCACCAAAAATGATACTGTACCAGCCGATGCCAAGCGTTGCTAAAAATTCTGAACGAGTGAGAAGACCAATGATACCCAACAACAGGTTCAAACCGGCTACAAAAAAGATAATCCCGGCGGCAGTACCCACCTTGGTCTCGGGGTTTGACGCCGACCCTGGCAGCGGAACGCCATTTCGGGTTACCTGCATTTCTGTCCCTGCCAGATTTTGCACCAATTGCACCTTTAACAAACTGCCATCGGTGAGATTGAATTCCTGGGGGGTTCTCAAGGTCATGTGATCTGGAATAGTGCCTAGAGTAACGCCATCCAGTGCGATGGTCGTGTTCTTGAAGAACCCTTTCCATTGGATCTCAAGACGTTTGGGGCCACCTGGTTCAAGTGAGTAAGATTGTTTTGCCATGCAGATCTCTCCTCTCAAAAATATGGATAATCTAATTATGCATCGAAATGCGAAAAATCAATAATGAAATCGGATAATGAAAAAACAAATAATTTTAATAACCAAAGTCAAGCTCGCGCATTTATCCACAGGCAGATAAGAAATGAAAAAGGCAAATCCTTGCTCGATAACCCAAACTACAAAATTCAGTGAATCTTTACTTGATTCACTGAATCTAGACGCATACCACCTGTTTAGAATAATTCAAGAAATGGGTTTTCTTTGTGGATTTTGCTTGGCAAGAGGATTTATTCTCTTCGCGAGAGAGTTATATAAATCTCTCTTACTTCACCATCTCCGTCATCTTTTCCCCCAGTTTCCTGGCGCTTTCCATCAAAGCCGCATCCTTCACCGCGTCGCCAATATCGTTGGCAGTGCCGTAAACATAACTCACTGGTCCGCTTTTCACCCAGCGTGCGGTATCCTCAAAAATCCTGATCGCGTTGGTCGCCCCCGAGGTAAACACATCCGTATCGCCGTAAACGAGAATCACCCCCATGGGCTTGCCTTTAAGGAAATCAGGTTGAATCTGGGCGATCCCGTACCAGCGGTCAATGAAAACCTTGAGCTGCGCATTATAAGAGAACCAATAGATTGGCGAGGCCAGAATCACTCCATCCGCAGCCACCAACTTGGCGTAGATATCCTGCATATCGTCTTGTTGGACGCAAAAAACCTTCTTGCGGATGCAGCCGTCGCAGTGATTGCACGGCNNTTCCCCTTCTTTCGCGGGCTGCTTTCAAAAATCAGTATCTTCTTAGCCATGGTTTTCCTCCTCGTTATATCCAAGGATCGGTCTTAACATTGTTAATCACAGATTTGACGGTTCTCGGTTCACGGTTCTCGGTTCACACTTCTCAGTTCTCGATTCTCTGCTCTTTAAAGGTAAACTCCCTCGAATACCCCAGGCACCTGAACCCGTGCTTGGCGAGGATGGGCTGACTGTCAGGGCTGGCATCCACCTGCAAAAAGCGGAAACCTCTTTCGCGGGCTTCTCTGGCTCTAACGGCCAACAAAGCAGTGTAATACCCACGTTTGCGATATTCTTTCAAAGTTGAGCCGCCCCACAGGGTGGCAAAAGAAGTAGAGAGTAAATAATGAGTCCAGGCCGCGCTAACAATTCGTCCGTCTTGCCAGACTGCAAAAACACTGATGTGATCGGGGTGGTGCTCAAGGTCATACTTCATCCCGCGCGCAAAACCACTGATGTTTTTTGTCCACACTTCACTTTCCATGCGCACAATCTCGTCAACCTCTTCAGGAGAGGTGATGCGCGACACGGCAGATACATCCATCGTCCAGTAGTCGGCAGGCAAGTCATCCATGCCGGCCACCATCAACGCCTCGGCATCGTCCGCTACAAAACCGTGTGCGAGCAGCCGGTCATCCAAATGGGCGGGTTGGTCATGCGTATAGACTTTCCAATTGAGTTCCAGAGAGAGGCTCTTAAAATGGGCAATCTGCTCTTCAATCGCCGCATCCACGTTCTTCTCGTTCAGCGCGGACCAACTCACAAAACCGCTGCCGTTGGGGTTTTCCGTCTCGGTATAACGCACCAAATTGGGCAGCACTTCGCGTTTCATCCGTGTCCACTCGCATTCGCGCCGTACTTCACGATCAAAAATGGCCAGCATTTCAGCATTATTCATTGGAGGTTCCTCACAAATATCATAAATCGAAAAAGATATACATTCCTCAGTGCCTTAGTGCCTGACTACTTAATTCCCAAAGCCAGTCTGGCAATTATACTCACAGCAAGGGCGAACAAGAAGCTGATAAAAGTGCCAATGATAATATACTCAGCCTCTTTGCGGTTTTCACTCTCCTTGAGCTCGCCAAAGCGAAAAACGGATTTAGCTGCGATCAAGAAACCGACGCCGGCATACTGTCCTGTGATCACAAACACAAAGATCAGCAAACGTTCAAGCCAACCGATCATTTTTCCGCCTTCTTTCAGCCCTTCCACCGGTTCCTTTTTTACCTTTGTGTAATAATCCTTGATCTGTTCTTGAAACGGACGAACGCAATACCCAATAAAGAGTCCGCCGGCAAAAGTTAACAATATTAGCGAGGATAGAATGACCATAATTGTTGAAGCAAGCTCTGGCTGCATCATGAACCAGTAAGAAAGGATGCTATTTGGAAGTAAATAAAACACAACCAGCAATAGGATAATGGTTAAATGCAGGGTTTGATCCGCAAGGAACAACCAGAGCGAATCCTTTTTAAAGCGGGATTTCGTAAAATCGACCAGAAAGTGGCTCGTGCTGAAAATCAAGGGCACAAGCCATGTACTCCAACTCGCGAGGATGAGATAAGCAGTTGCGCCATTGATCAAGCTGTGCAGTGACATCATCCAGACGGATTTCTTTTTTCTTATCGCCAAAGAATTAGGCTGGAGCAAAAAGTCGCCGACCAGGTGTGCCAAAAATAAGCTAAGGGTCAATTGAAAAAATGGAGAATTCATGTGTTTTCCCCTTAAATAAACTAACTTGGAGAACTAAAAATGTCAGCATACAAAGATGAAATTTCTTTAATTAATTCCCAATTGGCAGATTTTAAATGGTTGGCAACCGATGCTTGTGCTATCGCACCTGACTTCCAGCGTTTGCCAATTCCGCTTTGGGTCAAGCCATATAGCGCCAAGTGCACCGCCTGGCATTGGGCCGGGGTCCAGGCTGAAATGAGAGCATCACTGGCTCTGATTAATGTATTGGCAAATTTGCTGAGATTTTGGTTTGTGTTTTGGGTTAGGGTGACAGCCATGCGATATTCTTTGAGCGCATCAAGCAATTTGCCAGATTCAGAGAATGCAATGCCGTATCCTTCTGATACATTATCATCTGGTGCGAAATCAATGCTTCCAATTGCAATCGCTATTCGTGTGTCCAACTTTTCTTTTTCAAAATGAAATCGGATAAAAGTTCGCATGAAGAGACTGATTTCAAATGCATTTCTGGGAGGGGAAACCAGCAGTTGCCAGCCGTCACCTCGATATTTTGCCAAACCATGGGGCACATCAAGCGGATATTTTTGTTTTACTGCAATAGAAAGGTTTTGCATTGTTTCGTATAGATAATATCGCCTGTCGCTTGATAAACTGGAAGAGTTTACAATATCTCCGGTCAGAACAGCATGCATCTTTTCATCGGGTTTGTTTGGCTTTGTCATAGTTGAGTTTTTTTCTTGATGATAAATAAAAATAGTAAAAAATAACTATTTATCTATTATATAGTTGTTAGTGGCTATAATCAAGTTGTTTTAGTATAGTCATTAATAGCTATAATTATAAAAAACAGCTATTAATGACTATAATAACAAAAAATAGTCAATATGACTATAAACAAAAAATATAGCCTAAATGGCTATATTTTACAAAACTTGATTACATTACTCTTTTTATAATCTAAGGGTTCAACGGTAAAATCTCAAACTCGATGGCCAGTCCCGTGGCGAAAGGCAGGGTAATTTCCTGGGCTAAAGGCAGATTGCCGTTCAGGGTGCATCCTTCAGAGTCAGGAAACACGGCATTTGACACTTCACATGTATAGGCGTTTGGACCGATGATCCAATTGCCTTTGGAGTCTTCTGGCAAATAAAGTGCCCACATCCCGTCTGCATTTGTGGTGCTGGTGTCATACGATTCAGAAAGGTCATTATCACTGGGTGCCATTGAGACTACAATCCCGGTCGCAGGAATTCTACCCGGCAGATAAACATGCCCAAACAATATTTGTGCATCATCCACTTTGAAAATAGGGAGTGAAAAAAGATCGCCGTAAAGCTTTAATCCCACCAGGTTCATCCAGCCAATGGCATGATCACTGGTTTTTACCAGAACCCAGTTATTGGTGAATTCTCGGCCAATTATTGATATTACCTCACCCGTTGTATAGAGGTTCACCCTTTCAAACAACCTTCCGGGTCCACTGCGCAGACTGTAATTATCAAATGTCACTTCTGCGCTCAGCATGGCGATCGTGGAGGGGGTTGCAGTGGGTGATGGAGTGGCAGTGGGAGGAATTGCCGTGGGCAGCGGAATTTCGGTTTCTACCACCGGTTCTGTCGGGAAAGCCGCAATAGTGTTGGTGGGTGCGATGGTCGGCGTTACTGCATTAGGAACCAACAAACCACAGCCAGTCAGAACCAGTACCAGTAAGACCGTAAGTGATGTTATGCCGATAAATTTTTTCATGAATGCTCCTGTACGAAAGGGATGCGGATAAATTATGAAATGGGTAGATAAAACAATACCTGCTTGCTTATTATAACCATTGACTCCAATTTCTTTACAAATCCGAGGGTTCATTCATTTGGAGCATGCAGTTACAATTAGGATTGATAGAAAAATATTGGTGGATAAATGCACAATTTAGAGTGTCCTTTTCAAAACGAGTCATTACAGAAAGAAGAGGGAATGTGAAAAAAATTACAGCCATTCTGTTGTTTTTCTTATTGTTTTCATACGGTTTTGTAGGATTGCATAGTTCTTCTGCATCGGTTACTCAAAATGACGCTGAACTTAACTTTCCCGCCAGCGTCATTTTTTCGATTGACCTCGAATCCGCGGATAATATTACCCAGGTCAAATTGCATTACGGCACCAACCGTGATTCCTGCGGCACCGTGAGTGCTTTGGCTTATCCTGAGTTCACCACTGGTTCGAGTGCCCATGCCCGCTGGGAATGGAACATGCTTCAAAGCGGCGGTGAACCACCCGGCACTACAATTTGGTGGCAGTGGGAATACATTGACAATCAGGGCAAATCTGATTTTACCGATAAGCAAGAAATTCTGTGGCTGGATAATATTTATGATTGGAAGCTGTTGGAAGATGGCTTGATTCGCTTTCATTATTACGAAAATGATACTGAATACGCCTCCACTTTAAAAAATGCAGCGGTTGCGGCGCTGAACCATCTGCACGAAGACATTGGCATGCTCCCCGATCAACCGGTTGATCTTTACATATATTCTTCCACGCAAGATATGCGCGACGCCGTATTCTATGAGCCAGGTTGGACCGGCGGGCTGGCCTACCCGGAATATAACATTCTTATTATCGGTATTGATCCCTCGCAGTTGACTTGGGGCTTAAGTACTGAGGCGCATGAGCTGACCCACGTACTGGTTGGCGATTACACCTTTTCATGTCTGGGCTCCACGCCGACCTGGCTGAGTGAAGGTTTGGCTGTCTATGGCGAGGGAGGTCCCAGCAGTGATCAGGCGGATTTCTTTGAACAGAATGTAAATTCCAACTCGTTGATGTCATTTAATGTTCTTTCCGGTGGTTTTTCTGAAGATCCGAACATCGCTGACCTTTCTTATAGCCAGTCTTTTTACATGGTGGATTACCTGATCAAAACCTATGGCAAAGATAAAATGCTTGACCTGCTTCAAGGTATCAAAGCAGGGGATTCGATAGGAGAAGGCCTTCAACATGCCTACGGGTTTGACCTGGCGGGTTTTCAATCAGAATGGCGCGGTTACTATTCGTTACCCGCCTTGGATGAAGTCACTCAAGAACGCTTACAGAATCCAACACCGGTGCCCACCATCATCCCCATTCAAGGGATTAATTCGCAGGCGGTGACGAATGATCCTGTTGCGCAGGAGCCGGCAATTGTCACCCAGGCAACCCAACCTTCTGACACTGGCCTAGGCATTGTGGGTTGGTTGAACAGTCATCTGGTTCTTATTCTCGTCATTATTGGGGTGAACTGTCTTTTGTTGATCGTCATCATGATTCTCGTACGCCAGAAGGGAGCAAAATAATGAAGAAGTTAATGATTGTTTCAATGATATGTGTTTTGCTTGTTTCGGCGTGTTCAACAATTCAAAAACAGGAATTACCCATCACTACTACTCATGCAGATTATGCTCAGTTTTCAACAGCAACTGCTTACGTGGCATCCAAAGTGGCATCAAACACCTACATCAACGAGGAATACGGTTTGTCCATAATGATTCCGGATGGCTTTATTGCCGTGGATGCCCCCGCGGATGGAGGTTATTTTCAGGATTACACTATCGGAGATAACGAGGGGTTCGGTTACCTGACGCCCACCATTATGGAGGATGCCGACTCGCTTGAAACTGTTGGAAAGCAGGTTATAGAGAATCAGGCAGCAGGCTTGGAAGATATGAACTTCATTCAGGATGAGGAGATCACACTTGCAGATGGTTCACAAGCCTGGTACACCCAATTAACCGGTTACTATCCTTCATGGGATGGAGACATGGAACTTCGCCTCACCACTGTGATAAACGCTGGCCGGGCGATTACGCTTGTCCTCTATTCCAATCCTGAAAACTTTCGTAACTGGAATAGCGAATCCAACAGTATACGTGATTCAATTGTTTTATCTTCGCCGCTGGTAAATGGAATGCCCCGCAGCCAGGTGCTGATGTTGAGCGGAGGCGAATCCAGCAACGCGCGTGAGTACGATCCCGCCACCACCCACGGATCAGGAGATTATCTGATCTTTGAGGGTTTGGTCACCTTTAACCCGAACCTCGAAGTTGTGCCTGCCCTTGCATCCGGCTGGGATGTCAGCACGGATGGCACCGTCTATACCTTCCATCTGCAGCCCAATGCAATATTTCATAACGGCAAACCCTTTACCGCCGAAGACGTGGTTTATTCCTGGCAGCGAGCCGCCAACCCTGAAACCCAATCTGATACTGTCATGACCTACTTGAGCGATATCGTTGGGGTCAAAGAAATGCACGAAGGCAAGGCGGATTCCATCTCGGGTTTGAAGGTTATTGATGAACATACCTTGCAGGTAACCATTGATGCCCCCAAACCTTATTTCCTGTACAAGCTGATCTATCCCACAGCAAATATTGTTGATCGTGACAATGTTGAGTCCGGCAATGAATGGTACCGCACGCCAAATGGAACAGGTCCTTATGTCTTGACCCGCTGGGAGTCGATGGTAACCATGGTCTATGAACGATTTGAAGATTATTACGGTGATAAACCATCCATCCCAATGGTGGTTTTCAATCTATATAGCGGTGATGACTTCAGACTCTACGAAGAAGGATCGATCGATATTGCTGGTGTTTATGACTACAATGTTGAACGGGTCAGTGACCCGTCAGAACCGCTAAGTAAGGAATTGCTTTCAGGTGTTTCGCTGTGTACCAGTTATGTGCAGTTTGATGTGACCAAAGCGCCATTTGATGACGTAAAAGTTAGGCAAGCCTTCAGTCTCGCTTTTGATAAAGAAAAATACCTGGATGTCATATTGATGAATACGGATGTGGCTGCCAAAGGCATCTATCCGCCCGCCCTCCCGGGATTCAGTCAGGAACTTCAAGGTTTTGACTACGACCCTGACCTTGCCCGCCAGCTCATTACCGATTCCAAATATGCCTCGGTGGATGCCTTCCCGGAGATTGTCATTTCAACCAGCGGATACGGCAGTTACGCAGACTCGCTTGTTTCTGCTTTGAGCGATATGTGGCAGAAAAACCTGGGAGTAGAAATTACCGTCCGCAATCTTGACCCCAACACCTTCTATGAACAATCCTCCCAACAAGATTACGGCCAGGTGACCACCACAGGCTGGTGCGCCGATTATCCCGANNTACAGCAATCCTGAATTGGATCGCATCCTTGAACAAGCCAGGGTTGAACCCGACGTCACCAAACGGATTGACCTATACCAACAGGCTGAAAAGATCATTGTCGAAGATGCGCCGGTTCTGTTCCTTTACCATTCAGGCGACTTCGAGTTGGTCAAACCCTACATCCAGGGATACATCCTTTCACCAGTCAGCACCTATCCGCAGATTCGCTACCTCTCCATCGATCAAAGCTACTGGGATTAACGTGTGTGATCAAAACGTTCCGAATTCTATTTTTAGAATTCGGAACGTTGCCCTAAAAAAAAGCCAACTAATGTTTTTGGTAATCTCCAATTTCTGATTTTTAGAATTCGGAACGATGCCCTAAATAATCTATTTTGAGTATCTCTTAGGTTTTCTTCAGTCAGATTTCCCCTCAACATTAACGTTATGTAAGAGTTTTTTTCTACTTCTTGACTTTTATAGTACGAGGGAGTATAGTTCGGCCTCGAACAATTAATGATTCACGGATGAGTTTATGAAATGTCATCATGAAAATGAAAATCACTTTGACAAAATGCGAGAGCACCTCAAAAAACATTTATTATCTATGACCAATGGGGTGGATATTAAAGGACTTGAAATAAGTTCTTTAATCCGCATGCTCGCAAATTATTATGCCGCAATTATTACTCATAAAATGGAGCCTGGTGAAATCTCAGGTCCGCGTATGGGCATTCTGATACGCTTGCTGGTGGCTGAAAAAGAAGGCAACACGGATGGTATCAACCCGACCGCATTAAGCCATTTTCAAAATGTAAAAAAGAATACCATCAGTTCTTTGCTTCGCGGCCTGGAAGACAGCGGTTACATAGAACGTAATATGGACCCAAAAGACAAACGTGTTTTCCTTATTCGCATTACGGAAAAAGGCAGAAAAATGATGGAAACCGTTGGTCCGCAGCGGTTGGCAATGATGAACGATCTGTCGTCTGAGTTGACCGATGAAGAAAAGGCGCAGCTTATATCCTTGCTTGAGAAATTGCTTAAATCAATGCAAAAAAGAGTGGATTTTCCATTTCACCCCACACCGGATAATGATGGTGACCCTGATCTGGATTAATAATTAAGGATATTGATCGAGAGGAGCAATAAAGTAAATGTTTAGATTGTTTAAGTATTTAAAACCTTATGCTTTGCTAATTGTGATTTCCATTGGACTATTGTTTGCCCAGGCCATGGCTGATCTCGCACTACCGAACTACATGTCGGATATTGTGAATGTGGGTATTCAACAGGGTGGGGTCGAAAACGCAGTTCCCATGGCCATTCGCTCTAGTGAAATGGATAAGCTGGTTGTTTTTATGACCTCCGAAGAAAAGAACATGGTCTTGGCTGATTACACCTTGGTGGATTCCAGTTCCGTTGACTTTGAAACTTATCTTGAGAAATATCCTGCACTGGCTGCAGAGTCCGTGTATGTGCTAAATAAAATTGATGAGGCTGAAACTGCCAAACTTAACCCCATCACTGGCAAGTCTTTGTTGGTGGTTTCGATGATCGAAGTAGCGGTCAAAGACCCTGCCAAAGCGGCTGCCATGAGCAGCTCAGGGTTTGACCTTTCAAAAATTCCCGCAGGTATGGATATATTCGCATTACTGCCTCAGCTTCCTGCGGATCAACTGGCTCAAATGACCGATTCGGTCAGCGAAAAGTTTTCAGCCATGACCGATAGCATGCTCAACCAATCTGCAGCCCCTGTCATCAGGGCGGAATATGAAGCACTTGGTGTGGATGCCAACAAACTCCAAACCGCATACATTTTGCGTATTGGTGGATTGATGCTGCTGCTTACTCTGGTAACCGTATTGTGTACGATTGCTGTAGGTCTCTTTTCTGCCCGGGCAGCCGCCGGTGTCTCACGTGATATTCGCCGGGATGTTTTTGCCAAGGTTGAGGGTTTTTCTAAGGCTGAATTTGAAAAGTTCTCTACTGCATCCCTAATTACACGTTCCACCAACGATATCACCCAGATTCAAATGGTGATTATCATGATCATCCGCATGGTGTTTTATGCGCCGATCATCGGTGTTGGCGCAGTGATCCATGCGGTCAATAAAAGCCCATCCATGACCTGGATTATCGCACTGGCTGTTGGAATTCTGTTGGTGATCATCTTAACCGTGTTCACGATTGCATTGCCGCGGTTCAAAAAAATTCAGAGTTTGATTGACCGGCTTAACCTGGTTACCCGTGAAAGTTTATCGGGAATCATGGTCATCCGTGCTTTTAACACTCAGCAGTTTGAAGCAGATCGTTTTGACAAAGCCAATACCGATTTGACTGACAATTCATTGTTCGTCAATCGCATTATGGTGATCTTGATGCCGATCATGATGTTGATCATGAACGGATTATCTGTATTGATCATATGGGTGGGTGCTCACCAGGTCGCCAATTCAGCCCTGCAAGTGGGTGACATGATGGCTTTTATGCAATATGCCATGCAGGTAGTATTCTCTTTCTTGATGCTTTCAATGATGTTCATCATCCTGCCAAGAGCTTCAGTTTCAGCGGCGCGCGTGGCTGACGTTTTGGCTGTTGAACCTACCATTGTTGACCCCAAAGAACCAAAAACCTTTGACACAAAAACGAATGGGCTTGTCGAATTCCGCGATGTCTCTTTCCGTTACCCCAACGCAGAAGAGGATGTGATTTATGGCATCAGTTTCACAGCCAAACCAGGTGAAACCACCGCCATCATCGGCTCTACAGGCTCAGGTAAATCCACCGTCATTAACTTGATCCCGCGCTTTTTCGATGTGACCGGCGGATCCATTTTGGTGGACGGCGTCGACATCCGGGAAGTCAGGCAGAGCGAATTACGAGAAAAAATCGGTTATGTTCCGCAAAGGGGCATGCTCTTCTCGGGCACGATCGAAAGCAACCTGCGTTATGCTGATGAATCCGCAGATATTGACACCTTGAAGAAAGCCATTTCAATCGCACAGGCAGAAGAATTTGTGAATACCACGGAAGATGGTTTGCAAACTGAAATCTCTCAAGGTGGAACCAACGTTTCAGGTGGTCAGAAACAGAGGTTGGCCATCGCACGAGCCCTGGTCAAACAGCCGCCGATCTATATTTTTGATGACGCCCTTTCTGCGCTTGATTTCAAAACAGACTCTGCTCTACGTCGTGCTTTGAAAAAAGAAACCGGCAAAAGCACCATGATTATTGTTACCCAGCGTGTCTCCACCATTAAAACTGCTGAACAGATCATCGTTATTGACGAAGGCAAGATTGTTGGCAAGGGTACACATCAGCAATTGATGAAAAACTGTGAGACGTATCGCGAGATCGCCACTTCACAGTTGAGCAAGGAGGAATTAGCATGATGCCGCAAGGAAGACCTCAACAAAGCAAACAACAGCAAGGTGGTCCGATGGGCGGAGGCCCGATGGCAGGCTTGATGCGCGGCGGTGAAAAACCTCGTAATTTCAAAGCCACCATGTCTAAATTATTGCAATATTTAAGCGAATACAAAGTTTCAATCATCATCGTATTGGTATTTGCCATCGCGTCGACCATTTTTATGATTGCCGGACCAAAAATCCTTGGCAAAGCAACCACAAGGTTGTTTGAAGGTATTGTAGGTCAAATCGCTGGAACTGGCTCTGGTATTGATTTTGTTTACATCGGCAATATTGTGATGATCATGGTCGCTTTATATCTGACTTCTACGGTTTTTAGCTACATCCAGGGTTGGATAATGACCAGTGTTTCAATGAAATTGACCTACAAATTGCGCAAACAGATTGCAGAAAAGATCAACCGTTTGCCGCTGCGTTATCTTGACGACACCAATCAGGGTGAAGTATTATCGCGTGTTACCAATGATGTCGACACCGTCAGCCAGACTCTTAATCAAAGCTTGACACAGATTATCACATCTGTGACAGCCATTATCGGTGTGCTGGTGATGATGTTCTCGATCAGTTGGGTCATGACACTTGTAGCACTCGTTATTCTTCCGCTTTCTGCTTTATTTATCAGCATCGTAGTAAAACAATCGCAAAAATATTTTAAGCAGCAGCAAGATTATCTCGGTCATGTGAACGGCCATATCGAAGAAATGTTTGGCGGTCATGTGGTCATGAAAGCCTTCAACGGTGAACAGAGAAGCATCGAGAAATTCGACACTTACAACACAACTCTTTTTTCATCAGCCTGGAAGTCGCAATTCCTGTCAGGTATGATGATGCCAATTATGAGCTTTATCGGCAACCTGGGATACGTGGCCATCGCTATTTTAGGCGGTTACCTGGCCATCACAAAAGCCATCACCGTGGGTGACATCCAGGCATTTATCCAATACGTTCGCTCATTCACTCAACCCATTGCTCAAGTGGCACAAATTTCTAATGTGTTACAGCAAACAGCCGCTGCCGCGGAGCGTGTTTTTGAATTCCTCGGTGAGGCTGAAGAGATTGAAGATATCGTTGATCCTGTTCAGGTGGATGGCGTGGAAGGAACGGTTGAATTCAAGGATGTTCATTTTGGTTACAATCCCGAAAAAATCATCATCAATGATTTTTCGGCCAAAATCATCCCAGGGCAAAAGATCGCCATTGTCGGACCGACCGGTGCAGGCAAGACTACAATGGTCAAGCTGCTCATGCGATTTTATGACGTTAACAGTGGCGCCATCCTCGTGGATGGGCACGATATCCGCAATTTCAAACGCAAAGACCTGCGTAATCAATTCGGCATGGTTTTACAAGATGCCTGGCTTTACAACGATACCATCATGGAGAATATCCGCTACGGACAGTTAAACGCTACGGATGAAGAAGTCATAGCTGCCGCCAAGACCGCCTACGTGGACCACTTTATCCGCACCCTGCCCGAAGGCTATCACATGGTTTTGAATGAAGAAACCTCCAACATCTCTCAAGGCCAGAAACAATTGCTGACCATTGCCCGGGCGATTCTCTCCAATCCTCGCATCCTCATCCTCGATGAAGCCACCAGTTCAGTCGATACCCGCACTGAAGTGCTTATTCAAAAAGCCATGGATAACCTGATGAAGAACCGTACCAGTTTCATCATTGCGCACCGTCTTTCCACCATTCGCAATGCTGATCTCATCCTGGTGATGAACAACGGTGACATCGTGGAGCAGGGCAGTCACGAAGACTTGTTGGCTAAAGGCGGTTTCTACGCCGAGATCTATAACAGCCAGTTTGACGCCGCGGATCTATATTAAACAACCGGGGCGGGTTCAAAATCCGCCCATAAACCAACCCAATTAAAAGGCTGCCCAACCTGGCGGCTTTTTAATTTCGCTTTTATCGCAGCAACTTTTCCTCTGGAAATACGTTATTTAAGTATCATGATAAACAACCTGAACACTCCTTCAACCACAGAAACACAACAGAAGGCAAACCGCACTATCGGCTTTTTGCTAATTTCACTCAGTTATATTACAGCCCTGGTGATTGGATTGATCGTGTTCAAAAATGCCGGCGGCACTATCTGGATGAATCTCTTTCTGGCTGACCTCGCTGCCACCTTCGTGATCTGGGTGAGCAGCCTCTTGCTGAATAATGCCTCGGTTTACGATCCTTATTGGAGCATTCAGCCGATTGTGATCTTGCCGATGCTTATACTCCATGTGGGTAAATTCAACCTCTCCTCCCTGTTACTTTGTGCCATCGTTATCGTATGGGGTGTGCGCTTGACTCTTAACTGGATTTCAACCTTCAAGGGATTACATGAACAAGACTGGCGCTACGATCAAATAAAACACCAAACCGGCACCTTCTATCCACTTGTAAATCTGTTGGGTATTCAATTGATGCCTACCCTGATCGTGTTTGCCTGTATTGCTCCGATTGTATTTGTAATTTTGCAATCTCCGGAATTTACCTGGTTGATTTTTCTAGGTTTATCAATCAGCTTGTTGGGGGTTATTCTGGAGGCTGTTGCCGACCGCCAGATGCATGACTTTCGCCTAAAGAATCCGAATAAATCAGTCATCATCCGTGAAGGTTTATGGAAGTATTCTCGTCATCCTAATTACCTGGGTGAAATTTTGATGTGGTGGGGTGTCTACCTGGTGTGTTTGGCGGGTTCCCCTTCGGCCTGGATGCTGGGTTTGGGTGCCTTATTTAACACGGCCTTATTCTTGTTTATCAGTATCCCTTTGGCAGAGAAACGTCTGGCAAAATACAAAGATGGATTCGCAGAATACCAACAACAAACGCGCATGCTGCTGCCGTTACCTAAAAAGGTAAGATAATTAACCAGGAACCGATAGATTCCCGTTTTTGATAGCACCTATTCTTACTTGTTTGCTTTTAAGATCGCATCTTTCAAGGTGGAAACAAACTCGTTCGCTGCAATTCCAGGTTCCAGACCAATAAATAGATTTACTCGTTCAATCCCATCCTGCATCAGTGAGAGCACATCAATTCCATGATCTTCCAGACCAATTTTGCGTGATAAATCTACAGTAATTGTGCTCACTTCCATCTTGTCAAGATAAAGAAAACGGGTATAGATCTCGCTTTTACCTTCCTCTTCATCAAAAGATTGGATTAGCCACTTTGGCGTCACTATGGAGGCGACACGAACGACTTTCTTTTTGCTGCCAAATAACCCTGATTTGATTTGCGTTGAGATAGTCTCAATACAAAAGAGGGGATCAATTTGTTCTTCCATTACTTCCAATTTCGTTTCAATTGGATTCTTTAAGTCTGCAGAAAGCTGTGAATAATCGCATATTCTGGTGGAACGTTCCCATTCTTTTTTCATCTTAACCTCCCGGTGTTTCAATAAACGTTATTTAACCAAATTTTCCAATACTTTTTTCAAATTCTGACTCACCCGATAGGCATCATTAATCAGAAAGGTCGTCTTGTCTGATTTGGTTTTAATGATCATACAGTCTGGTGAGTTGTCTTCGAAACCTGCTCGATACACTTCAATGGCTTGCACTTGATCCAGCGCAATTCCAAAGTTGGCCGGGTTTTCTGCCAGACTTAAGTTGGGATCCTGACGCAGATAATCCACATTGTTTTTTATCTGCAACACAAAGATCAGACGTAAATCCGTGACGACCATATTGAAAGTCTGTTTAGAGAAAATGCCTGTTTTTTGCTGCACTTTTTCGATCACGAGTTGAACGATCTCTGGTTTAAGCGGTGGTGGTGGGTCAGGTGGTATAAATGGTGGGGGTGAAGAAGGGAGAGGTGGAGGTGTGGATTCCGGGCTCATTATTCCTCTTTTCTTTATCTCAGGATCAGGAAGAAAACGATGGCGAGAATGACTAATCCCGCCATAATGACAAACGGGTTGATTACACTGCCTTCGCTTACCACGGGTTCCTGCTTGTTGATGCGTGTGCTGAAATTGTCATCTCTTTCGATTGTGTTAATTTCGTCCATCACATCTTCATCAGATTCATCTTCAGGGTCTGTGATAAATGGTGAGGCGGTATTGTAGACATGTTCCAAAAAATCATCCAGGTTTTCACCCAGGCGGGTTTTAAGTATAGATTTGGCGTGTTCCCGCACTTGTTTGTCGGCATCGAACAACCCGACACGCGCAATGGCATCGTTAACGTTAAAATCATTCGATTGTGCCAGGGTGTTTATAATGGCCACGCGTTTTTGCGGAATTCTTTCACCGGTAAAGAGTTTGATCAATCCACGGATCTGATCCGCTTTGTTGATGCCAAAGGGTGAGACATCTTGTTTAATATTCTCCAATGAATGTTGGTATTCATCAAAATAATCAGGCACCAAAAGCCATTGTTCTTCTCCATCCATGATCAAGGCACCGATTTTTTCTAATAAAGCTTCAGCTTTTTCATCGCCAATCATCTCATAAAGCGCCTGGTAAGCTTGCTGTTGAACATTTTCATCGGGGTCATGCAGTACTGCCCTTGCCAACATTTCAGGGCTGCCTTCGTTGTTGCATCTCAATAATGCATTGATGGCGCTGATACGATGCATAGCATCTAGAGGGTCTCGCAGCGCTTCGTGCAGACCGTCAACTTCATTCTCTTTTGCGAATGTTTCAATATCTATATATTTCGGAATGTTTGTAGCTGTCAATTTAGGCGCGTTTGCCATTATACATGGTGTCATCCAGGGTTCTTCAATCGGGGTTCCATCCATACCCTCAACTTTTAATATGGTCTCCAGCTCATTGCCGTAAACATCAAAGAGCATTGCTTTAACTTGTCTTCTGACTTCTGGGTGCGGATCATATAATACACAGTTGACCAGGTAGGCAATTCTCTCTGGATTATCTGAATTATCTAGTAAAAATTTTGCAGCGTCAGTGCGATGTTGAGGATCATTTTCACACCGAATTTCTTTCAACACCGTTTCATAAGCCATGTTGATGAAATTTGCCATTTAATCCTAACCCCTCAATCTGAAACGAATGATAAAGCCTCTTTTAGTTTACCAAATTTCATAATCAAATAACATCTTTTTAGTAAATATTCACAGATAACGAGAAATTTAAAAAAGGAGAATCCAATTTATTTGGACTCTCCATTTAACTTTTATTGAGAAGAAAAACTTGTTATTTTAATGCAAAGTTGATGCCTGAAATTTTCCATTCATCATCAACTTTATCAAAGACCAGCAAAACGGTATATGTTTCTTCACCAAGTGTTGCTTCTCCATCCATCTGGGCAGAATTGTTTTCCACTTGAGTGTTGGTGAAATTCCAATTTGAGAAATTTCGAGGATAAACAAAATCAGCCCAGGCATCGGTGCTGCCGACTTCATCTTGCACGGCTGTGGTCAGCATGTCCCATGAGCCTGCTGTATCCCCATCTCGCAGGGCAGTCATTAAGCCTTTACCCAAGTCATTGACTGCTGCAACGTCTTTTACAACGCCGCAGGCTGAAAGCGCCATGATCAGTATTATTGAAATCACCATTAAAATTGCGACTCTATTTTTCATTTTCTCCTCTTTATAATGTGATAAAAATTATCAAATTACTATATCCATTATATTACACACTGCAATAGGTTTCTACTTGTTTTCAAGATTGATGTCGATGATTTTTTCAGAGCTATTTGTGTTCTGCTCGTTTTCCCATTCGAGAAACCTTTGTAGATCTGAGTTGATTTGGCGAAGCACAAAAACCAAAACGGCAGCATCATCAATGAAACCGGCAAGCGGGAACCAGTCTGGCATCAAATCGATCGGCGACACAAAATAGATGACTGAACCAACTACAAGAACAATGGAAGCCCAGGGGATGGTGGTGTATTTTTTGCTGAAATATGCTTGAAGCAGTCTGAATGCGGTCCTCAGGTTTTCCCACAGATCAGCCAGTGGTCCTGTAGGCTTTTCTCTGCTCTTGGCCTTTTTCATTGCATCATCAAGCAGTTTCTTAGATTTTTCGGGATCTTTCAGATAATCTTCTGCTTTGGATTTTGATTTTTCAACGGCTTCATTTATTTTTTCAGGGTCTGGTTCGTACATATTCTTTGTCATTCTATATCCTATTTTGGTAAGGGGAATTCGGCCAGGTATGCAATTGGTCGAAAAGCAATAACTCCAATTGTAGAAAATGTTCCGCGGATGGGCGAAAAATGTTTCTTGCACAATTGGAAAGCCAGATTCAACTGGTCATCGGGTAATTCAAATTCAAGGGTGCAGTGCGGCACCCATTGACCAGGTAAATAATAATGTGAAGAGAGGATTTTTTCTTTTTGAAGTAACTCATGGAATTTTCTGTGTAGTTCAAGCAGGGGTTGACTGGGCACTGGCAGCAGATAGATCACATTTGAGGTTGTAGGGAATGCACCAAAAGCATCTAATTGGGCAGCAAGTTGTTTACACTGGGGGGCAAAAGCGGTTGTGATTTTGATAATTTGATCAATGTCTATCTCACCAAACACAGCCAAACTAACATGTGGACGGTCGCCGAGCAAACCAAGTACAGGGTCTATCCCCAACTTGTAGAGAGATTCACGAAAGGAGAAGAATTCATCTTCCATCTTCTGATCAAAGTAAAGCTCAACTGCATAACCTTTTGGTTTTGAGTCAGTCAAGACTCCCTCCGTTTTCAACCTTTTTTCGGCAGTAGTAAATATATGCCAGCGGCAATTACAAATAATCCCAGAATCCGGGGCCATGTGATCGGAATGGGTGGAGCGCCTGCCCATCCTTTGGCATCCACAATTATTGAGAGTAACATTTCACCAAGAATTAAGGTGGCTAGACCGACTGCCACACCAGCTTTCTGCATTGAAAATGATACACCTGTGATGATCGCGATTCCCAAGGCGCCGGCGATGATTAGCATTACAATAACTGTTCCCGAGGTTTGCCAAAACCCCTTGCCTTTGATGACCAACAACGTGATAAAAATCAACCCGGCAATTAATCCGCCAATTGTGTTCATCAACACCCCGGTTTTAAAATTACCGATCAGCCCGCCTATGCGGCTGCTTAAAGTGGATTGAACACCTATGGCAATACCGGTGGCCAGGGCGGCGAGAATGCCCATCAGCACTAAGTTGGTCAATATGATCCTCCGTTTGGATTGCATTGATTTCCTGTCTTGTTACATTAATGATTCTGAAACTCATCCATGTATTCTTTTATGGTGGGCAAGGCAGATAACCGTTCATAGAAAAAGTTGTTTACCAGATTGATCACCATACTTCGCGCAACTTCTGCCTGGTTGGTCAGGATTTGTTTTCCGGCTGTATCAGCCAATGCATCACGTAATTTCAACAAATGGCTGACGATCTCGGTCTCTTCTTCACCTTCTAGGGCTTTGATGACTTCCAGGATCAGGTGGTCGGTGGATTGGAGAAGTTGTGCCCGGGTGATGCTTGATCCTGGTACACTGGCATCATCAATGGTGCGAATTAATGACCAGACCTGATAAAGCATAGTAGCCGGCTCATCAAATAGTTCGCGCAAGAAGCTTGCTTCTTCATACCTTCCTGTCAAGCGGAAGATGTTGTACATGCGTTTGGCTACCTTGCCGTAATTAATATCTTTAGTCAGGTATTTTTTTACTTCTCGTTCAAGCGCAGATACATAATCATCCAGTGCGTTACCTGAAACATGCTGCGCCAGTTTTGAGAAAATAGGTACTGATGCGGCATCGAGGTAAATTTCTTGAAAATAAGGGTCCAGGTAACCATCAAGAGGAGTGATGCGTCCGTCAGGAGCCTCCCAGGTTACATCCAGCATGTTGCTGGCATTAGCTAATTGTTTACGAATTGGATCTGCCACCACCCAATCCAGTTTACACCAACCTGGGTCAGAACTGACCTCTTGCCAGGTCACAGTCAAGGCGAATCCCTCAGGGGTAAAACCTTCAATCTTGCCAGCTTTGAGTTGATCAGGGCGCCAGGCAATCGGTGTTCCGGCTCTATTCTTTTGATCTCCGATCACCATATCTGCTGGAAAGGAGCCGAATTTTACTTCGATGAGCTGATAGTTAGGTCCTTGCAGTGAGCCGAGTGACTTTTCAAGCATAATGCGGGCCAGGATGGAACAGGCTTCTTCACGAGAAGGTGCAATGATATTAATACGTTCAAAATAATCACAGTCGCCTGGATAAGATTGAATCTTTGATTGTGCCGAAGAACCTGAAAGAGCCAGGGCAGTTTCTACCTGACCTGGAACGTCCTCAAACTCAACGATTCTGCCAATGCGTTTAAAGTATTCAAGCTCTTTGTCACTGAAATCGAGCATACTGATCTTATGACCAAACACCCCGGTACGGGCGTTCATGGTAATGTTGTCATCATCTTTGGTTGAAGCCATGCTGGTCAACCATTGTAATGCTTCATCTTCTTCGATCTCGACTCCCAGGCGTTTGGCAGATTCCATGATACGTTCAAGGTCGTTTTGTTTCTCGGTGGAAGTGTTCGACATGATTTTCTCCTATGAAAACAGATCTTCCTTGTTCGACATTAGTATAGCAAATAACCTTGGAAAAATGGGGAAGGGGTAAGGCGCGGTTATTCTGCGCTATTGAATTTCGGTGATTGATCCAGGATCATTTTGAATATCTCTGCCTGGTCTTGTGCATCTGCCAATGCATTATGAGTGAGGTGGCGTTCATCGAGAAAATGATCTGACATGTGTTGCATGGAGGTTTGTCCCCAATCCACACCGGTTTGACCCATAAAATATGCTTTGATATCCAGGGCGCTGTGTCCGAAGGGGTTGACCCCCAGGTAGCGATGGAAATAATCATTAATGAACATCCAGTCAAAGGGTGCATTTAAAGCCACAAAAACGGGACGTTGATTTTTACTTGTTATGCTTTTGACCCAGTCGGCAAAGGCTTGCATGGCTTCGCGTGCAGGCGTTCCGTCTTTTTTGAGTATCTCGAGTGACAACCCATGAACCGCCAGTGCTTCAGAAGAAAAATGTTCACGGTCTGGCTGCAATTCAACATAAAAAGCTGTTGATGGGTTATCCACAAGGCAAGCGCCTATTGATAACAACGCAAAATCTGCAGGGATGGGTCCTGCAGTTTCAACATCCACACTAATGTAAATTTCTTCAGGCATGCTGAAAATTATACCGTGTGTTTATATAATATTTCTTTGAGACACAAATTCTCATCCTCTTTGCAAAAGGGTTGCATATTCAATCAACCTGCTTGACCTTTTTTCAAGTTATCGAGTATTCTATTGTTATGGTTTCCGAATCTTCAATTCAAAACGAAAAACCTCGCGGTAAAGCCGAGTTTCTGATCTTTGCCCTTGTGATGATGCTGATGCTTACCATTGCGGTGCTTTTGCCTCTCTTTCCAAATGACTTTTGGCCCTATGTACGCATCGGGCAGGAGATTGTCTCCACCGGCCATATTCCCTCCACAGAATTCATGACGTATACGCGTTTTGGTGAGCCTGCGGTTTACCTTTATTGGCTGCCATCCTTAATTTTTTGGGGATTAATCAAACTGGGAGGGGTAACACTTGTCAGCATCTTTTCCGCTTTATGTGTGGGGTGTTTTTATACCCTCTTGTGGTTTTGCCTGCGCGAACTTAAGGTAGGTGCTCTCACTTCAGCTTTTGTTTTGATCCTCACAGGTCTGGTTGGGGTTAACTATTGGGCTACCAGACCGCAGCTGCTCACTTATCCGCTTTTTGGATTGGCATTGCTGGCAGTTCTTCGTTGGCAACATAACCATGACAAACTGATCTGGTATCTGCCATTGAGCGCCATTTTGTGGGCTAACTTGCATGGATCATTTATCGTATTATTTTTTCTGCTTGTGCCAGCTCTGCTCTTTGGCAGGGGCAGCCGTAAAAAATTGCTTTTGGTCACCATTTTAAGCCTGGCAGCCACCTGCATCAATTACTACGGGTTAAATTTGTGGATGAGTATGTTTTCCATGGTCAACAGCCAGGCTATTCAAGCCTTCAGTCTGGAATGGGCGTCACCAACGAATGAAGGCTGGCAGGCAAATCTCTTTTATGGCGCTTTACTGGCCATACCTGTTTTGACTGCTTTCATTAAACCTAAGATCAATTTTCTATTTTGGGTCTGGTTCATCGGTTTTGGTTGGATGGCGCTTTCAACGGTGCGTTATGGAGTTTGGTTCCTTCCAGTGGAAGCTTTGTTGTTAGGCATGATCTTGTCGCCGTTCTTTATCCGTCATCTTGAAGGGAAGAACCGTTTTCAGAACCTAGGAATCAACCGCTTGTTAGGTGTACTTCTTCTCTTATTTCCTATTGCTCTACTGCCTGGGTTGCGCGCATCATGGTGGCAGCAAGCTCCGCCGGTTTACAGCAGTACCACCCCGGTGGAGGCTGTGGATTGGCTAAAGTCGAATCCACAACTCCCTGATAGTTTATGGAGTGATTTTACCTATTCCACCTATTTGACCTCCGCGCTGCCAGAGCGCAAACTTTTCATGACCAACCGGTTTGAAGATTTTCCGCTTAAGCAGTTTGATGATAACAAACACATTGCCAATGCGAATTTTGATTGGCAATCGCTGTTGGATCAATACGGTATCAATCTGCTCATGCCAAGCACCGAATACCAACCCGATTTGATTTCTGCTGCTTCCTCGTCGCCTGTTTGGAAAGAAGTCTATAGTGACGAGCAAACCGTGATTTTTGCCAGGGTTAATCCGGTCATAACTGGAGTGTCAAAATGACCCGGGTGGCTGATGACTCTGAGAAAAAACCTTCATATTCTGGATTTTTACTACTCAGCCTGGTGCTGGCGGTTATCTTTATTATTGTCGTACTGATGCCTCTTGAACCCAGCGACTACTGGACCTATCTACGTATTGGCGAGCAAATTTTCCAAACCCGCGCAATCCCCACCACTGAGTTTATGACTTACACCAGCAGTGGTCAGCCGGCAGTATTCTCCTACTGGCTGGCCTCTTTGGCTTTTTTTGGCATTTACAAGTTAGGCGGATTGGCGCTTACTGCACTGGTGATAGGGCTTTGTGTTGCAGGGTTGTATTTGTCAATTTGGCTTTGCCTTCGTTTACTCAAACTCGGACCTGTTTCTGCCAGCCTTGTATTACTTGTGACAGCCTTTATGGGCAGTAACAATTGGTCTACCCGGCCGCAAATTTTTGCCCTGCCTTTATTTGGCCTCACGTTGTTGATTTTGCTCAAATGGCTGCGCGGAAGTAACCGCATGCTCTGGCTGCTTCCCATTATTTCTCTGTTTTGGGTGAACCTGCATGGATCATTCATTTTGCTTTTTGTGTTGCTTCTCTCTGCACTGATTTTTGGCTCAGGCAGTCGTAAGCATCTTTCGATTGTCTTGATATTTAGTTTGGCTGCCACCTTGATCAACCCATACGGATTTCACCTGTGGACGAACACCGCGGGGATGATTGGCAATGACCTGATCAAAACTTATAGTTCTGAATGGCAGCCGCCCATGAATCAGGGTTGGCAGTTGAATTTATTTTTTGGTTCACTGTTGGTTATGGCACTGATGTCTGCGTATAGCAAAGTGAAAGTTCAGCTTTTATGGTGGGTGTGGTTCTTAGGTTTCGGCTGGATGGCACTATCGAGCATCCGCTATATATTATGGTTTTCACTGATAGAAGCCTTGTTACTGGTGCAGCTCGCAGCACCCTGGTTGGAACGTTTTCTGGAAAAACGGCAGTTTTTTCTACGGCGAGGGTTTAACTTGATACTCGGAATATTATTACTGATTATTCCGCTAACCTTTTTGCCTGGAATTCGGCAGCAGTGGTGGCCGCAAGCTCCTGCTTCACTGGCAATTACTACTCCCGTTCAGGCGGTCGAATGGATCAAGTCCCACCCTGAACTGCCTGAACATATCTGGGCAAACTGGGTGGCATCTATCTACATCTCTTATTCGCTGCCTGAACGGCCAGTATGGATCACCAATCGCATCGAAGATTTTGACGAACAGATATTCTTGGATAACAAGAGATTATTGCGAGCGTCTTATGATTGGCAAGAGATTCTGGATGGGTATGGCGTTAATTTGTTGCTGTTGGATCGAGATAACGAAAAACCGCTCATCATAGCAGTCTCTAATTCCATCAACTGGATTGAGATCTACCGGGATGAGCGGGAGCTTATCTTTATCAAGACTGCGCAGAATTAATTCTGGCTTGCAGTGAATTCAGCCAGTACACTTCCTTTTGTATCAAACAACGTAAGCGAGTTAGTTGTGATTTTATATGTTGCAGCTTGCTTTAGTGCTTCATAAAAAGCCTGATACTGAACTGCAATCTCATCGGTACAATACATCATGGTCGAGAAAATATCATTGCCAAAAGTAATTGTATCCTTGTTTGTTGTATAAGATCCGCCGTAGGTATTGCAACCATCATTGCCGCCAATGGCGTCTTTGCTGAAATTCAAGGTTACGTTTACGTCAGGAAGGGGTGTTTTACCAGCGAGTTTGGTGAGCTGCCAGTTAGTATCTGCAAGATTGACTTGATTTGAACAGGCACTTAGCAATGCCAGCAAGGTAAAGATTATGAGAATTGTAGACAGTTGTTTTTTCATTTTTTCTCCTTTTTTGTTTCTATTTCTAAAGACGATCTTAATAAGAGAAAAGTTCCGTCTGATATTAACGACAAAACAAAATCAACCGGCATTACGCCGGTCGATAAAAATACTGCCTACTCTTTTGATTTCCGAAATTAACCATAAATTGGAATTTTTTCCCCGCGCATAAAGCCTGTCCGCAACCCAATCTCATAATCAGGGCGTTTATTCTTATGAGCTTGAGATGCAGCCAATTCATGATCGTAAGGAAGGAGCACAATCTCGGTTTTCCAGCCATCAGGTGTATCCTCAATCACCGCATAACGTGCATGAGGTGAACCGCACTCCACCACAAAATAGCCGACTGATGCATCTTCGTATGCCGGTACCCCGACACTTCCAGGGTTGATGATGGTCAAACCATCCTCCAATGTCACCAGTCGCGGTGTATGCGAGTGTCCGCAGAGCAGCACCGGCACGTGGATGCCGTTTATTTTCGGCTTGATCTCTTCAGGGGTGGAGAGCCGTACGCGGCCATTTTCAATCGTTTCCAACAAGTAGGTTGTGTCTTTGGCAGGGGAGCCGTGACAAAGTAAAAAGGTATTGTCGATTTCTTGTGTGGCATGCAGGGCAGCCAGCCAATCAAGGTGTTTTTTTTCAAGATGTTTGAATGCGTAGGCATCAGAATCACCCAGCTTGTCGGGGGCACTCTCCACCAGGTTGCGGTCATGATTGCCGCGCACGAAGGTCCAGTCTTGTTGCATGAGAAGGTCAATCGACTCTCGTGGCCACAAAGGTCCTGATACCAGATCTCCCAGGCAGAAGACGCGTTCAACTTGGCGGGTCTTGAGATCCGCGAGCACTTTTTCGATGGCCGGCATGTTTCCGTGTAAATCAGAGAGGATGGCAATCTTGGTCATTGATCCCTTTCTAAAGTTTTTAAGATGTCAAGAAGACAGGTATCAGGGTTAGCAGATTTTGTACAAATTGGATTAATCCCAATGCCGACATTAATGCAAAGAGTCCAATCTTAGTAATTAATGCGGATGTTGGATTAATCCTGAGTTTCTCTAAAACACTCTCAAGATTATCAGATATTGCCATTGCTCCGCCATAAAGCGGAATTAAAAATGGCAAAATATACCAGGGCGACTTGACCAGCACAAACCCGATCAAATAGGTTCCAATAACCATCAGCCAGGCTAATAGTGCGCCGTAATAAGACTTACGTTTCTTACCAAGAGCGCCGATCACGGCAGAAATGGAAAGAAAGGCCAGCGTAACCCCGTTACCATAATCGCGAGTAAAGAATGGCCACCAGGCATCCAGTCCGGTGCGATAAATGTGTTCAGGGTCCGGTTCGTCTATTCCGTTTGCCAGCACGGATTGCCTGTGTTCGAAGGTGGCTTTGGCTGCATTTAATTCGCCCGGGCTGAAGGTGTATGGGTTTGAAATCAAAATTGCCCCGACCATCAGAACAATGAAAAGTAACCCTGATATCAAAGCTTTTCGGGGTGTGAGCACTTTCTTGATCACTCCCGCGCCCAAAAGACTGCCAATCGTCAGGAAGAAGAAAACACCGAAGAGTCGTGTGGCAATGGAGGCGCCGCAAGTAATCGCTGCAAAGTAAAAATTGGGGCCGAATTTGAATTGGTCCCGATCTAGATAAAACAATGTCAACGCAATAAACAATAGATTGATTGCATCAGGGTGCCAGAAGGCATTGTTAATACCGGTCATTCCTGGCAGGGTGAGCAAGATGACGAACACCATTACCGATACCCAAAAATTTTTAAAGTGTGTCGCAAGCCAGGATATGATGAAGCAAGACAATACTGCCGGCAGCACGTTGGCGAACTGGCGCAGCAGCAGCATGTTCAACTGAAGATGATCAACATAGCCCTGTCCGAAAAGTAATTTACCCGGCAACAGTAGTAATGCAGAATAACCGTAAAACGGAAAGCCGTAAATGTAATCACCATAGACTAAAAATCTGTAAAGTACCATGTGAAGATTAGGTTGGGCTGAAAGCATCTTTTCTACATGGGGCAGCATCAGCATTTCATCCAGGTTCAGTTCGTTTCTTGAGCCTGAATTTTGTAAATTGAGCGGGATGAATAGAAAGAAATAGAGCAATCCCAACCCCAACAACACCAGGGTGGTCCGTTTTTGAATCTTTGATAAGCCATTCCATGACGGGAAGGGTGTGGAGAATTTTACTAAGACAAAATCCGCGGGAGCCTGGACGAGCTTGACGAACAGCGCATAGAGCATCCATGCCGAGAAGACCATCCACCCTGAGATGGCTGAAAGCGCCTGCGGGATTAAAATGGAGAAGTTGACGAAGGCAAAACTCAAGAAAATGGAAACGCCGAATAGACCATAGCGAAGGGTGGGGTAATAAGTGGGGTTATTGAGAAATTTGCTGAAACGTTGAAATAAAGCCGCCTTGTATTCACGTTTGACACCCAGGGCAAACACAACCGCCACGATTAATACTGCCAATAAATGCCCGGCGAAAATCACCAATCGTTCTTTGGAGACTCCCATCCAAAAAACGGATTCTCCTTCAGAAGGGCTGACTAGTGTCAGCGGCAAAGATATTATGCCTGCGATCAATATCACCACGAGGGTTTGTGTGATCTTCTTGCTGAAATTCATACGTTCACTCTCATCAGGTTTTGGTTAGGGAGAGTATAGCACAAGAAAAAACCACATAACCAATGTATATACCCAACAGTTTTTTATCATCATCCTCATTACTGTAGCGGATGACCATGATAACGTATGCAATCTCGCTGAAATATGCCTAAATCTGATAAAACAACAAATCTCCCAAATCATTCAAGGAAGTTCATTGTTCTTATTTTGAGAATCTGATTTTGTTCAAGTATATACTGTAGTTGAACTGTTCAAAGAACCAACAGCAGCATATGATTTTAATATCGATCCTCTAATATTTAACTTGAATAGGAATATTCTCGTCTTGATATTCATCAAATAACGAGCCATAATTCACCCAAAAATCTTTGTCAGATGTACAAACGAGCACACGAGAATATTGTTGATCATTTAATAATTTTAGCCATTCTTCGGGACTCATATCTGTTATTAGTCCATATTCACTTTGATTCTCTAATGTTTTGTTGTCTTTTGGGCTAATTCGCCAGCCATGCTTGTTTGTAGCAATTGGAGTCAAATAGTATTTCATGATGTAATGGTTGAGTCCAAGAGACTCGTCAACTTGCCAAATATCAAATATTTTATCTTCTTTTGTAACCTTATTGTTAAGCGCTTTTACTATTCGATTTACTTCAAATCGTTGAGCATTTGGAGACCTGGGAGAATGAACATATGCCGAAAAAGGAGTAACTAGGGCCAAAGTAAAAAACAAAGCAATAGAAATCAAACTTGAGGCTTGAATACTTATCCCAGGTATTTTTGTTGAGTTGTGTTGGTAAAGGATGCATATAATCAGCATCCACCACCCTAGTAAAAAACTTGAAAGATACCGCGATAATTCAGGTACTTTAATTCCATCCGAAGGAGGGAAGTAGTAGATATAAGCAAATAATAGACCAAATGCATAAATTACAAAACCAAGGAAAATAATGATTGTGTTTCTTGGCAAAGAACTAACTTCTTGTTTTTTGAAAACCATAAACAGTAAACAAAATAAAATAATAAAAAGTAAGGCTGTAAAGCAAGTAAACTTAACTGTAAGAAAATTATGGTTTGAAAAACTTTGAATAAAATTGACGATGATCATTTTTGTTCTAAACGAAGTGTTAACTGTAAATATTCGTAAAACATTTACTACGCTGATATCTATTTCGTAGGGTTGATTTAATAATAGAACATTTTTCTCAAAGAGATATTGTTGATCATCCAATTTTGTCAGGTAATAACTCTGATCTCCCGGGTAAATATCACCTGAAGAAACAGGAATGGCATTAAAACTTAGGTTAACCTTTGTATTATTTAATGACTTAGTATGAATATTCCAACTAAAAAAGGCTAACAATATCGCGCCGATAACAATAAGGATTTGTGTTTTTATTAAGGGTTTAAATAACGAAGCACAAAAATTTCTAAATGAAGTGATCTGATATTTAGTAAATAGAAAATCAAAATACAGTACAGCAACACACACCAATGCAAAAACAATTCCTAATGGCTTGGTCAAAATAAGGGCAATCGACGCAATGGTAACCGTTGTAACTCGTTCTTTAGAAAAATTGTCATTATTCGCTGCTGAAGCGAGACCTGCGGCGAAAAGTAAACCAAGTGTTAAGTCCACATATAACGATTGGAATCTTAAATCAAATGGAAACACGGATAGGATACACAACCCCAGCAGAATAGCGTATTTTTTCCAATCGTTCCACTTCCTGTTTGGAAGAATGGCGATGATTGAACTGAAAGATAATAATATATGTGCGAAAAAGGCGCTTGATTCTGAGTTTTTTACGATAGTCCCTACAAAATATTGAAACAGAGATGTAAAAGGCGGATAGGTTGTGACTAAGAAATTGCTGGCTAAATCTGGAAGGTGGTTGGTGGAGAGTAAATACTTATAAATCATCCCCCAATATGAAAACTCATCCCATTGGTAAAAAAGAGTCCCTGCGGTATAAACGGCAGTAAACAAAAAAATTAAACTCCATACTACTAATGGAGGGGATATTTTCTTGTTTTCAGGTTGAGTTTTTATTGGCCAGTCGAGCAAGGAAAAAATTCCCAGACCAAGTAATAGGATGGATGTGATAACCAAACCCGGTTTGAGAAAATTGAATAATGCAAAAACATATAAAGCCGTGGTTATTCCTGCAATAGTAATAAACGGAGCTAAAAACTGAGAAATGGATAGCTTTCTAACTAAGAAAAGTATTCCTGACCCTAATATAATGAACAAAACAAGAATTCTCAGAATGGTCATGCTTACTCCCACCGTTTGTTTTAATAATTACATGAAACCCGAAATCAGGAAAACCTAATATTCTGTTATTACAATAAACTAGGGAAAAAAGTTCAATCGCACAGGTCTGACAGGGTCCACGTCGTCTAACTATTCAGCCCTGAGACCAGGGACTGGAGGTTTTGAAAGGATTTTCGCCTGCAGCTTAAACATTTAAAGAGGCGAAAAAGTGG
>DQHW01000042.1 GCA_003524305.1 Anaerolineaceae bacterium | reverse complement strand
GTGGCAGGGATGCGCACCTGTGCGTCTTTAGCCGGGCCGGAGATGACTTCGTATGGCACCATCTTGCGTTCGGTGGCGACTTCATCGAAGTGGCGTCCCATGAAGCGTTTGATGGATGAGACGGTGTTCTCGGGGTTGATGACGGCCTGGCGCTTGGCGGTTTGCCCAACCAGGCGCTCGCCGCTCTTGGTAAAGCCGACTACGGATGGACACAGTCGGCTGCCTTCCGCGGTGGTGATAACCACCGGGTCGCCGCCCTGCATCACGGATACAACTGAGTTTGTCGTGCCAAGATCGATTCCAATAATTTTTGACATAGTAAAAAACCTCCACGGTTTCAAAGGGATTTATTGCATTAGAGTAGTAATACTATATCCCTTGAGTATTAAAAGAATGTAAACAAAGCATTTGATTTTCGTTTGAGAGGTAAATCAGTCTCTCGCAAAGGTGCAACTAAACGAGAATTGAGAATAGAAAGTAGAGAATTGTAAAAACCAAGAACTGAAAATTGAGAATTGAGAATTGAGAATGGAAAATATCAAAATCGAGAACCGAGAGTAGAGAACCGTAAAACTGAAAGCCGAGAATAGAGAATAGAGAATCGAGATCAGGGAGCCGTAAAAATCGAGAACGGAGAATCGTAAAATTTGGCACTGTCACAAATCATAGTCCTCGTTTTGTGTGCGTGGAGGTTGAAGGATTGAGAATTAAAAAAACCATCTAACTTTTATTGAATTTGATGGTTCTCTACTCTCTATTCTCGACTCTCTGCTCTTACTTAGGCCAGATGAGCCACATGATTAGGGCAGTGGCGAGACCGGTGAGGACGCCACCAACAACTTCAACAGGGGTGTGACCGAGCATTTCTTTGAGTTTTTTCTGTTCTTCGTTGGGGGTTTTGGCGATGACAAACCAATCATCCAGCATGCGGTTGAGCGCTTCCGCGTGATAGCCGGCTTCGCGCCTGACACCTGCGGCGTCATACACTACAATCATGGTGATGGCCACGGCAATGGCGAAAGCCGGGTCATCAAATCCGCTGAAGAGACCGATGGCCAGGGTGGTGCCTGATAATGTCGCGGAATGTGAGCTGGGCATGCCGCCGGTGCCGAAGGCCAGTTTGATATTAAACTTGCGGTGCATGAAGAAAAAAACCGGAATCTTTAAAATGGAAGAAACAATCCAGGCAACGATGCAGGTGACCAGTTCGGGATAATTAACGAGGAGGGACATGACTAATCTTCTTTATCGAGTGAGGATTTGGAAGTGTTGAGTTCTTTGATACGCAGTTCGGCATTGTCCAGCAGGGAGGTGCAGTACTGCGAAAGCACCTGTCCGCGCTCGAAAAGTTTCATGGTTTCATCGAGGGGCTGCTGTTGATTCTCCATGGCTTCAACAATGGATTCGAGCTCGCTGAACGCCTGTTCATAGGTTAACGTTAATGGGGTATTATCCGTTTTTGCCATGGGTACCACCTCCTTGAATTGCGACCACCTGGGATTGAATCGTACCATCCGATACTTTAATTGTAACTTGATCTGAAGTTTTTACATCTTTGACACTGACAACCACCCGGCCGGCGGAATCACTGACGATGGCATAGCCGCGTTGAAGCACGGCAAATGGATTGAGAGAAACGAGACGGGTTTGAAGGCCTTTTACATGGCTGTGCTGTAAGCGCAGTGCATTATGCAGCGCGAGTTCAGCGCGGCTGGCAAGTTCATCCAGGCGCTGGCGGTCGTTGCGTACCAGCCAGAGCGGAGAGAGATTGTCGAGCCGGTGTTTGAGATCCATTAGGTCAACAGCGGATTGCGAAGTCACTGCTTGCAGGGCATAACCCAGACGGGAAGACAGCGCTGCCAGCCCCTCAAACAATTCAGCCCGGTCTGGCGTACATAGTTCCGCGGCGGCAGTGGGGGTTGGGGCACGCAAGTCCGCGGCGAAGTCAGAGAGAGTGAAATCCGTTTCATGACCGACACCGGTGACCACGGGAGCGCGCGATGCCACCACGGCTCTTACCACGCGTTCATCATTGAAAGCCCACAGGTCTTCGAGCGAGCCTCCGCCGCGGGCGAGAATGATCACATCCACGCGGCCGAGGTCATTCAGACGTTTGAGCGAGTTGACCAGGGCGGGAGGCGCTTCATCCCCTTGCACCGGGGCAGGCGCCAGCAATACCTCGGCCAGCGGATAGCGCCGGCGCAGGGTGTTAAGCACATCTTGCAAGGCGGCGCCCGTGGGAGAGGTGACGATGCCAATACGCTGCGGCATTTCAGGCAGTGCGCGTTTGCGGGCAGCGTCAAACAAGCCTTCCGCTTCAAGGCGGGCTTTGAGACGCATAAACTCCTGGTAGAGTGCACCTTCGCCAGACATACGCACTGCGTCTACATATAACTGGTACTGTCCATCCCGCTCGTAAACGCTGATGGCGCCGTGGGCTTCGATGGCCATACCGCTTTGCAGCATCAACGGCAGGCGGGCGGCGTTCATCTTCCAGATTACACATTTGAGTGCGGAACTTGGATCTTTGAGGGTGAAGTAAATATGGCCAGAAGACGGCCGTGACAGGTTGGAGATTTCGCCGCGAATCCAAACATCGCGCAGGATTTCGTCGCTATCCATCAATTCACGCAGGTAGCGAGAAATGTCGCTGACTGTCAAGGAGGTGATTTGAAAAAGGGAGGGCTGCCGCATATCAAATAATATAACATACCCTCCCCTTTTTGGATGTCATACACACGAATGTCTTTTTGTTTTGTTCACATTAAGGCGTACCTAAAGCAGTTGCGGTTCCTGTTGCGTCAATGGCGGCTTGTAGTGCAGTTGCAGCAGCATTAGCGGTTGCTGTGCCAGATAAGGCCCCCGCGACGGCTGTAGCTAAAAGATCTGGTGTCGGAGTGATGGTGCCGGTGGTGGTGGCGGTCAGCGAAGTGGAGACCACAATGGATACGTAAAATGATGCGCCAAAAGTTTGGCCAGCGCCGTTTTGTAGGATCCAGTAGCCGGTATAGGTGCCTTTGGTTAAGGGGGCCACCATGGCCACGGATATATTATCCGCGTGACCGGAGGCAACGACGGGGATGGCTGTGGAGACACCACCCATGGCAGTTCCGCTTAGGAAGACTGCCTTGTAAGAGGTCGTCCAGTTGCAGGTGCCGGCATTCTTGATGGACCAGGTCTTGGTAAAAGCCTGCCCGGGGGTCATGACGGTATTATCGGGGATGGTCACGTCGGAGACAAACAACGAATTGTCACAAGTGGGCACCGTGATCTTGAGCGTGGGTGTGGCACCCAATGTGTTGGTGATCATGGGGGTCAAAGTGGCAGAGGGTGTGGGTGTCATGCTTGGCTGCGGAGTCACGGAAGGCATCGAGACGGCCAGGGTTTGTGCCACGGAGGTGTAGAGTGCATCCATGGTGGCCTGGGTGAGCGGCGGCGGGGTGGCAGGGGCGCAAGCGCTCAGAATGAGCAAACAACATAATACAAGAGCAATAAATCTTTTATTATTCATAGGAGTGATCCTTTTTTGAAAACCTAGAAGTCTTTAATTTGTAAAAATACCAGAAACATAACATCCCCAATAATAACCCTGATTATACATACGTTACCGATGAACCTGTCAAGAGTGTGCGTAAAACGCGAAAAGCCGGGTTACCGGCTTGACCAAATTCATGTAGAATTAAACCATTATTGTAAAAGGATATGATGATGGAAAACCTGTGGTCCCCCTGGCGCATGAAATATGTGACCGACAACGAAAAACCCGACGAGTGCATCTTTTGCAGCTACCCGAAGATGGAAGACAGCGTCGAAAACCTGATCGTGCACCGCGGAAGCTCCGCGTTTGTGATTCTCAACCGCTACCCCTACACCAGCGGACACGCCATGGTGGTGCCATATCAGCATGTGGCTTCCATTGAAGAATTGTCGCTTGAAGAGCGGGCTGAGGTGATGGAAATGGTCAACGAGACATTGGTAGTGCTGCGCAGGGTCTACCAACCCGAGGGGTTCAATGTTGGTATTAACATGGGGTCCGCGGCAGGAGCTGGGATTGCCGAACACGTGCATGTGCACATCGTTCCGCGCTGGGCGGGCGACACCAACTTTATGTCCACCACAGGCGAGACGCGCGTCATCCCCGAGGACTTGCGGGTGACTTATGAGCGCATTGCGGGTGCGTGGGTGTAATATAGAAAAAAATCCTCATCCATTGAGATAAATTGGCAATGGAACTGAGTTCAATAATGGTTGACTTCCTGGAACATCCTTAAAATTTAGGATGTTCTTTGTTTTTCTCAAGATTTATGGATTGAATTATTAAATAAATCATGTACACTAATATTTTCACTATAAAGTAAAAGGATATAAATTCGCGATGGATTTGCAGACTTCAAAGCAGAATAAAATCATCACGAGTACACTCATCGTTATTACCCTTATTCTGCCTGTTCTATTCTTTGGCGCGATAAAGGTTTTTAAACTGAGCGGATTGCCGCTTTATTTTACACAATTAGGGCTTTATGCCCTCTTTTTTTTGTTAGCCTTTTGGGGACTCAAACAGAGCCAGATAAGACTGCCTTTCAATGGACGAAAAGTGTTGGCGGCTTGCGGGATTACGCTGGCGAGCTGGCTGATCTTTGAAGTGATCATCAGCGGTACAGGCATCATCCGCTTGCCAGAGGAAGTGGCCGCGCTGCGATCCGTTGAAGCGTGGAAGGTGTGGGCGCAAATCGTCAGCACCTGGCTGTTCGTCGGCATCGGCGAGGAAGTGCTTTTCAGGGGTTATTTCTTGAAAAAATTACTGGCTTTTTACGAACGTAAACAGGCCAAACAGGCAACGCTTTTAGCCGTGGTAGTTTCAAGCGCTTTTTTTTCGGTGTGGCATCTTCCGGTGAGGGTTTTTTCACTGATCAACGGCGAGATGGGGCTTGGCTTGATTTTGATCAGCCTGGTGATGCTCTTTTTGTTGGGGGCCGGTTTTGCATGGCTGTTTATCCGCAGCGGCAACATCCTGCTCGCGGGGCTTGTCCACGGTTTGATGGATTATCCGCTGATCGGCAAAAACAGCCAGCTTTCGTTCATCATCCTGATCACAGCGATCAGTCTGGTGGAATTGTTCCGATTGGTAGACCGCAGCAAAAACCACAACTGAACATAGCAGTCACATTATTGTTAGCACCAACCAGTCTGAAAAATTCCAGCTTCAACAAGGATGATAATGAAAACCAAAAAACTGGCTTTTTTGATCTTCATGACAGTTCTGGTCTTGTTCTCTGCTCGCATTTCACTACTCAAATTCAGCGACTTGATTCATCGGCGCGGTGGATTACCCACGGGCGGACCAAGAGATATCTTTCTGGCGTTTCCAACCCCTGGTAGTGATCTTGAATTTATTCAAAACCATGCCGAAATAAGAATTCCTCCAAGTGCCAGCGAGATCCACGCCTGTATTGGTTGTATCACTCAAGCTGATACAAGAGTGCGTTTCAACCTTCCTCCGCCTGATTTTGTAATGTTCATCAAAAGCACCTATTGCGACCGACCTTTCAGCCCGCTTAATCCGTGTGAACTGCACCATGAAGAACAGGCACCTGAATGGTGGCAGCCGGGTGCAGCAGCGGTTTTGGCGGAATGTGTTGGAGGCAACAGCTACATTGAGCAGCAGATTTTGGTGGATAAAACTGACAAAAAAAGCCATATCATCTATGTATTAACTTTGTTGGATAATTATGAAACACCTGATGAATAAGTACTGAAAATATTTATTAAAACGATTACGATATACCAGTTCAGGAACAACCTCATGAAAATAGCAAATTTTGCCACGGAACATTTCTTTGCCAAATACGAATTCACCACCCCTTACCAACTGTGCAACTCAGATTGCGAGACGATTTCAGTGGATGAGCTGCTCTCTATGGCCGATGTGCCTCTCGCGGATTTTGGCAAGCTCTCATTGGGTTACACCGAATCACTGGGCAATCTGCCGTTGCGCGAGAGTATTGCGGCCAGTTATAAGTACATCTCAGCCGAGGATGTGATCTTTTTGGGTTCGCCGATTGAAGGTATTTACCTGGCTGCGCGGGCTATCCTCGAGGCAGGGGATGAGGTGATTGCACTCAGCCCGGCTTATGACGCGCTGGTGAATATGTTTGAGCATGTGGTCGGCACGGAGCACGTGCGTAAGTGGCGCTTTAAACCCGGCGCCAGCCAATGGGAGCTGGATTTCGATGAGTTGGAATCGTTGATCAACAATAAAACCAGGCTGATTGTGGTGAACTTTCCGCATAACCCGACCGGGTTTCTGCCCAGCAAAGCACAATTGGATCAATTAATAAACAGTGTATATTTACATAATTTGATTTTATTTTGCGACGAGATGTACTTTGACCTGGCCCACAATGGAACGCCATCCATCCCATCAGTTGCGGAGTTGAATCCTCGGACAGTGGTGCTTTCAGGGCTTTCAAAGACCTACGGGCTGCCGGGCTTGCGCAGCGGCTGGCTGATCGTGCAGGATAAAGCCCTGCGCGATGAGATTATTAACTGGAAGTTCTATACCAGCATCTGCCCGCCTGCGCCTACAGTGTTTCTGACTTTCGCGGCGCTTAAGGTAAAAAATCAACTCAGAGACCGAAGTCTGGCGCAGATCGAAGCTAATCTCAAACTCGCTGATGATTTTTTCACGCGCTGGCCGATCCTCTTCACCTGGCGACGTCCGCTGGCCGGGTCGACAGCACTGGTGGAGATGCATGTGCCTTCCGTGGAGGCGTTCGCCGAGAAGATGGCAGGTGAAGCGGGCGTACTCATCCAACCTGCAACCACACTTGGTTGGGATGATAAGCATTTTCGGTTGGGGTTGGGGAGAGCGGCATTTGGGGTGGCATTGCAGAAGTTTGAAGAATATTTGATTACTTTTTGAAAGCAATCTCGCAAAGTTCGCAAAGAAAGAGCAAGCAAGGATCGCAAAGAAAACCATTTTTAGGGAGGAACAATGAATGAAAATGAAATTGCGAAGATTGTGGTAGATGTTGCATTCAAAATCCATACCCAGATTGGACCTGGGTTATTGGAATCGGCATACCAAGCTTTTATGGTTTTTGAGCTAAAGAAGCGAGGTTTGTCGGTTGAATCAGAAGTACCAATGCCTGTCCAATATGATGGGGTAAGAGTTGATGTTGGTTACCGGGCGGATTTGTTGATTGAAAAATCAGTTATTGTAGAGCTAAAATCAATAGAAAAAGTAATTGATATTCATAAAAAACAATTACTAACTTATCTAAAGATGTCAAATCTTCGATTAGGTTTATTGATTAACTTTGGGGTTCCATTAATTAAAGACGGGATCACCAGAATTGTAAACGATCTTAAAGTTTAAATATTTTGCGATCTTTGCGTGTCTTTCCTTTGCGTACTTTGCGAGAGGATGTTTTTAGAAAACCTATTTCAGATAGGGTAAAATGTTTTCAACAACAAATCAAAGTAGGGAATGAATGAGATTTCGAATTTTCAAAATCGCTGCCACGATCCTGAGTGTATTGACGGGGTTTGCCTTTCTTGGGGTGGGGTTTTTTGCTTATCAACTTGGTCTGGATAATAATGTAACTCTTGGTCCATCAAGGAAAATCCTGGTGGGGGTGGGTGTTTTGTTGCTTTTGATACCTTTATTGGTTCTTGAATGGAATCGCTTAAGCCGTCTCTTTCATTTTTCTGACTTTTTTGACAAAATTGCAAAAATTTGGGAGCGTTTTAACCAATCATCCGTGGATGTAAAAAATTCTGCCGCACCTTCTAAACCAGTAATTACTTCAAATCCTGTCTTTTGGAGTGCCGCTGTAATATTGATCGTATTTTTGTGCTCGGTTTGGTACATGACCAGCGGGAACATGTTCCATTTTCGTGGATATTCAAATTATTTTGATTTGCAGGCAGACGGGTTTCTGGCTGGTCAGACCGCGCTGACCGTTGATCCACCGGTAGAGTTGGCGAAGCTGGCAGACCCTTACGACTGGAAAGCCAGAACAGGGATCAAATTCATCTGGGATGCATCTTATTACCATGGAAAATATTACCTCTATTGGGGGGCGGTTCCTGCCTTGATTGCAGCGCTGGTCAAAATCATCCATCCAGTAGTGGTGGAAGACCAAAACCTCTTATTGTTTTTTGTCTGCGGCATCACCATCTTTATTTCATTGATATTGGCTTTCCTTCGCAAGAAATATTTTCCATCCGTCCCGGCCTGGACGATGGGTATTTTTTCGCTGCTGGCCGGCCTGGCAACACCGCTTTTTTGGCTGGTGAACCGGCCAAATGTGTATGAAACGGCAATTGCCTCCTGCCAGTTCTTTTTACTCATAGGATTTTATGCGTTAATCCGCGGGCTGGATGCCGCGACCCCAAAAAGATTATGGTTTCTCCTTGCCGGTTTTTCGTTGGGCGCTGCAGTGGGGTCAAGAACCAGTGTTGTGTTCACAGTTATTTTTGTGGTTTTTGTTACGCTTATATTGCTGGTTAAAAAAGCAATTCGCCAAAAAGCGTATTGGCTGGATACCGTGATGCTCTTAATTCCACTGATACTTTTTGCGGTTGGGATTGCCTGGTTTAATTTCGCCCGTTTTGGCAGCATCTTTGAAACCGGATTGCGTTACCAATTGACTGGTGATGCGCTGCCTGAGGATCTTAGCCAGTTGTTTGCTTTCAGATACATTCTGCCAAACCTCTATCTTAATCTTCTGCAACCCTTTGAGTTTACACCGAACAGCTTTCCGTTTTTTAGTGCGACAGCCGATAACAGTTGGACCAGGTATATTCGCTTTCCCAAGGATTACTTCTTTGGAGAGCAAATCACCGGTATTCTTTATTGTGTTCCGTTTTTGTGGTTGTTGATTGTTCCGGCATGGGGGCTGCTGCGAAAAGGCTGGCGTTGGGTGAAAGAGACTCCCGTCTTACATGAAGCTGAGCCGCGTCCTGGTTTGCCAAATTGGATGTGGGTAATGCTCATCGGCGGATTTCTGACGGTCTTTCTGGTGGATATGATGTATTTGTTTTCAACCATGAGGTACCTGGCGGATTATTATCCCTTATTGCTAATCACCACCTGTCTGTTGTTGATGGGGGTGATTGAACGCTCCCGATATTCAAGATTGAACCGGGGGCTGCTTTTGATTGCCATTTGCTTGTTATCCGCAGCGACGATTGTAATTTCACTATTTATCAACTTTACCGCTGGCGACCGACGAATGCTGAATGAAAACCCTGAATTATATACCAGGCTTGAGCAGTTTTTTAACTGGTAAAAAGATTTTCTCGCAAAAGCGGAGAGTAAACCTTAATCTCGCAAAGGAAGGGCTCTGCGAGAGACAGGTTTTAAGAATTTAATAATTCTTCCAATATCGTTTTGGCTATGGCTGCGTCGGCTTTGCCGCGCATCTTTTTCATCACACCGCCCACGAACCAGCCTATGAGGGTGACTTTGCCACCTTTGTAGGCAGCCACTTCGTTGGGGCTTTCGGCCAGCACTTCCTGGCACACCGTGCGGATGGCGGAATCGTCGCTCACTAATCCCAAGCCTTCTTCAGTCACAATCGCATCAGGCGATTTACCGGTTTGCTGCACTTTTTGCAGCAAGCTCTTGCCGGTGTTGATGTTGATGGTGCCAGCATCCACCAGTTTGAGGATGGAGGCCAGAGCAGCGGGGGTTAGTGCCATTTCGGCAGGGTTGAGAGACTGGTCGTTGATCATGCGCAGCACTTCGTTCATCAGCCAGTTGGAGACTTTCTTTGCGTCCCCGGCGTAGGCTTTAACAGCGGATTCATAATAATCAGAGAGCTTTCGTTCAGAAGTAAGGATTTCGGCGTCGTACTCAGGCAGACCATACTGTTCGATGAAACGCGCTCGGCGTTCCAGGGGCAGTTCGGGGAAGTTTGCCAGAATAGCTTGCTTCCACTCATCCTCGAGGCGGATGGGGAGCAAGTCAGGTTCACGGAAATAGCGGTAGTCAGCCTCGGTCTCTTTGGAGCGCATCTTCTTGAGGGTGTTGGTGTCTTCGTCCCATTCAAGCGTCCAGGCTTCGATGCGGTTGCCAGCTTCAGTTTCGCGGATCTGGCGTTCGACCTCTTTTATTATGGCTTCGCGCACGGCGTCAATGGAGTTAACGTTCTTAATCTCGGTCTTGGGGTTGAGAATAGTCTCGCCCTTTTTGCGGATGGAGACGTTGGCGTCGCATCGCAGGTGGCCCTTTTCCATATCAGCTTCGGAGATGCCGATCCAGCGCAGAAGCTGGCGCAGGCGGGTGAGGTATTGGGCGGCCTCATCCGCGGTGCGCAGATCGGGGGCAGTGACCATTTCGACCAGCGGTACGCCGCAACGGTTGAAATCAATCAGGCGGCGGTTGCCCGCGGTCTTGGTCTTGCCGGCGTCTTCTTCGATGTGCATCTTCCAGATACCCACACGACGGATGTAAGCCTGCTTGTCAGGCGAGGCGTTGGCCGGGACAGGCAGATCAAGGAATCCGCCCTTGCCGATGGATTGGTCAAATTGTGAAATCTGATATCCCTTTGGCAAGTCGGGGTAGAAGTAATTTTTGCGGTCGAAGTATGAGATCGGACGAATCTCGGAATGCATGGCGTTGGCCAGCAGGGCGGCTTTTTCAACCACCGCCTTGTTGAGCACCGGCAGCACCCCCGGCAGACCGCAGCACACGGGGCAGATGTTGGTGTTAGGCTCGTCGTACCATGAGTCCGCTTTGCAAGAGCAAAAAACCTTGGTGGTGGTATTCAATTGAATGTGTGTTTCAAGTCCGATCACTGCTTCGTATTCTGTCATTGTGCCTCTTTACTCAATTAATATTGATAGAGCAAGTTTTGGCTACCATAACAAGGTTTTTTAACCTTTTCGTAGACAAAAACTCATCAGGCAACCTTGACAAGGTTTCAAACCTTGTCAAGGTTGGAATTTAAACTTTTAGTATTCAAGCATAATCAACTCTGCATAATCTTTTGTACTTCCAAATATGTTATCACGTTCAGTTGCAATATTTCTTGTCGATTCTTTTGCGCCAATCCATTCCCGATAATCTGAAAATTCCCACTTCTCCGGTTTATCACAAAGCCCCGCTTTTACAGGGTTGAGATGAATATACTTTATAGTCTCCGCCAAGTAATTATCATCCTCGATGATACGTTTCTTTACATTTCCTTGGAATAAGGTTCCGACTCTTGATTACTTTTTGTTGATGGCTTGTGTATAACAATTGAATAGCCGCTGAATTAATTTTGATCCTTCATTTGTTTTCTCGGTTTTGAGGAGAATATGATAATGATTGGGCATCAAACAATATGCAATAAGCTCCACATGGTAATCTTTAATAAACCCTGAAATTTTTGCCAATAAAAACACATTATTTTCAGGAGCGAAAAAGATACTATCTTTATTCACTCCCCGGTTGTAATAGTGGACGTAAGGTGAAACGAGTTCGACCATCTTTTTGTCCCAAGAAATAATAAATTATGGTCTTGCAAAATCCACAGTGAAGTAGCCTTCATACTGGCTGTTGGGGTCGCACCAATAGCCAACACCTACCTGGGTATATGTCGAACTCAACATTTGAGATCGGTGGTCAGAACTGGCAAGCCATGAGGCGATCGCCGAAGATGCCGAGTTATAAGAACCTGGTCCGGCGTAGAGGATTTCGCCGACTGCGGTATAGGAGCCTGAAGCATTGACGCGGCTCCAAATATCGCCATGACCAAAAAATCCATTCTCAGCCATCGATCGGCTATAGCTTCTGGCAATGCTCATCAAGTTGGATGAACTTTGGAGAGGTCCAAGCCCGGCATTGGAACGCTGGCTGTTAATCATACTAAACACGGAAGATTCCATGGAACTGTTTGCCCCATTGCATCCATCACCGCCCTCTCCACCGCCGTCGCCTCCTTCATTGGCAACACCACCTTCAGACGAAGTTGGGGTTTTAGTGGGTTTGGGAGCTGTTTTTGTTAAAGTTCTGGTCGGCCGGGGTGTCTCGGTCCGGGTGGCCGTTGAAGTGGGTGTTTCTGTTGCGGTCGACGTATATGTGGCTGTTGCAGTGGCTGTCAGCGTCACCGTGGGTGTGGATGTGGCTGTTGAGGTACTGGTGAGGGTGGGTGTGTCAGACGCAATAATTTGGCTGATGGTGTTTGTAAACGCACAGGCAGAACCAAACCCTACCAACATTACTAATACAAGTGCCGCTAAAAATCTTTTTATCAACAAATAAATTTTTACTCCAAAGTTGAGCTATCTTAACACTTGCGGTTTGATTTGGCGCCATTCCGCACTTTCAGTGGCGTGTTCATAAGCAAGGCCGATGCGGAACAACTTGTCTTCGCTGAAATCAGCGCCTAAAAGCTGGATGCCAATGGGCAGTCCGCTTTCATCCAGACCTGCGGGGAGTGAAATGCCCGGTACACCGGCATGGTTGGCAGCCACGGTTAGCTGATCGGCATACTGCATCAAGACCGAATTGCCGTAGATGGCTTCCATGGCGAAGGCGGTGGTGGGTGTCGTCGGTGTCAGGAGTGCATCCAACCGGTATTTTCCATTGGGGTCATATATTACTTCGAAATCGCGGCGGATCAGTGTGCGAACACGTAAGGCGCGCTTGTAATATTCCTCGCTGTATTGTGCCGCGCTGACGTACATACCCATCAAAATACGCAGCTTGGGCTGCAAGCCGAAGCCTTCATTACGCGATTGGCGGTACATCTGGGTCAAATCTGCGGTTGGGGCTGCAGTGCGCAGCCCATATTTTACACCGTCAAAGCGGTGCAGGTTTGAAGCAGTCTCAACCCTACTGATGACAAAATAAGCGGGGATGCCAAAACGCGTATTGGGCATGGGCACATCTTCAACAATTTCAGCGCCCATGGCAGCCAGCTTTTCGGCGGCCTGACGTACAGATTTTTCAATTTCAGCCGGCAGCGGTTGGATCAAGAGTTCTCCGGTTTGCGGGTCTGGATAGGTGATTTTGAAGTAGTCGGGTGAAAGGCCGATGCGCATGCCTTTGACGCCGTTTTCGATGGTTGAGAGATAGTCAGGTGCCGGGGTGGGGGCGCTGGTGGCGTCATGTTCATCCGCGCCGCTGATGACCTGCAGCATGGCCGCCGCGTCGCTAACCGTGCGCGCCACCGGGCCGGGACAATCCAACGAGGAGGCAAACGCGATCAAGCCGTAGCGCGAGACGCGTCCGTAGGTGGGTTTAACGCCCACCACACCGCAGAAAGCGGCGGGCTGGCGAATCGAGCCGGCGGTATCCGTGCCAAGTGAAAGGGGCACTTCACCTGCTGCCACGGAGGCTGCGCTGCCGCCGGAGGAACCTCCCGGCACGCGGGAAGTATCCCAAGGGTTGCGGGGTGAAGGTTGAAACGCGGAGGACTCGTTTGAAGAGCCGTGGGTGAATTCATCCAGGTTGACCTTGCCTATCATCAATGCTCCAGCGGCTTCCATGCGGGCGACGGCTGTGGCAGTGTATGGGGCTTTGAAATTGGCCAGGATGCGCGAGGCAGCCGTGGAAGGCGTGCCGCTGACACAGAAGATGTCTTTGACCGAGAAAGGAACACCCGCCAGCGGACCGGGGTCTTCACCTCTGGCCAACTGATGGTCAATTTTTTGAGCGTGTTCCAAAGCACGTTCATCGGTGAGGGTGATGAAGGCGTGTACTTTTTGTTTGTCTTCATTGCTGAGTGGGGCGGCATCCAGGGTGCCGCTGCGGCCGTCCACACTGCCGATACGTTGCAAGGCAGACTGCAAGATTTCAACGGCTGAAGTTTTCTTCTGACGGAGCAGTTGGGTCAATTCAAGGGCAGAAAGATCGCAGAGGTCCATGGGCGCCTACTTCAAAGTGGTGTGGGGAATGTCAGGTACGATAATGTATCCGCCATCCACCTGCGGGGATTGAGCCAGAATTGACCTGGGGTCGGGGAAGGGTTTGTGAATATCTTCGCGGGGCAGCGCACTGGCGGCTTTTTCGTAAGGAACGCCGTGTAAATTGATGGGCACATTTTCATCCAGGGGGATGGCCTTCAACTCATCGATGACTTTCAATTGATGGTTGAGTTGTGTGCGCAGATAATCTGCCTGATCGGGGGCCAGTTCGAGTGCGGCCAACCCTACCAGGTGATTGAATACATCCACAGTGATTGATTCGCTCATAGTCACTCTCGTAGATAAAATGGTTTACAGTTTGGATTGTAACACGGCACGACATGGGGGTTGAAACGATTTTTGAGGTTCTCAAGGATGAAATTTGGTTTATTAGAAGACTTGATCGTACATGCTATAATTTTCAGAGTGGGATCAACTCATGGATAAAACTAACCCCGAATCACCCCTTCCAAAAACGAACGGCAGCCCTGAAGTAGGGGGTGAGCAGCAAATTCATCTTGCGGCAAAATCAAGGCAAAAGACAACGATCAATATCACACTAGAAGCAGGTGCATCGCTTGACCTGATTGTCAGCCAGGTTGATGCGGATGGCAAGCCGCTATCTCTTCAACGAAAAAGTTTTACCAATGACATTGAACCGCATGCCTTGTTGGAACCTGAACTGCCAATACAGCCTGAACCTAACCAGCCAAACCCGGTTGAAAAACTGACACCAGTCACGAAACAAAACTGGCAGGTGTGGCTGATCGGGTTGGCCCTGGTGGTCTACCTGATTACCCGTTTCATTGGGCTGGATTCATATCCTATCTATTTTTTTACTGATGAGGCCGCGCAGACCGTACTCGCCGCGGATATGGTGCGAGACGGATTTAAAAATTATCAAGGTGAATTGCTTCCCACTTACCTGGTGAACGGTGGGCAATACAATCTAAGCACTTCGGTATACGCCCAGGTGCTTCCCTGGTTGATGTTTGGCAAGTCCATATGGGTCACACGAGGCACTTCGGTGGTGATCTCGCTGCTGGCTGCGCTGGCAATCGGGTTGATGCTCAAAAATAACCTGAAATCCAGGTATGCCTTTGCCGGGATATTGATCTTGTGCATCACGCCAGCCTGGTTCCTGCATTCGCGTACGGCTTTCGAAGTGGTAATGGCGGTTTCTTTTTATGCTGCTTTTCTGTATTGCTACCTGCAGTACCGTCAAAGAAATTCAAAATACCTATTTGCGACGGTAGTTTTTGGCGCTTTAAGTTTTTACAGCTACAGCCCTGCACAAATGGTGATGGCAGTGACTGCAGTAATTTTGTTGCTTACTGACCTCCGCTATCATATCAAAAATTGGAATACAGTCTTAATCAGCCTGGGGATGGCTGTGCTGCTGGTGGTGCCATATGTGTGTTTCGTCATTTTGCATCCAGAAGAGAACCTGCGACACCTGCAAATATTGAATTCCTACTGGATTCAAGCCATCCCATTCAGCGAAAAATTGGGATTCTATTTCAAAGAATATCTGAAGATGCTCAATCCGCTTTACTGGTTTTTGCCCAACCAGGTTGATCTTGAACGCCATATCATGAAGGACTACGGTCATCTGCTGCGTTGGAGCCTGCCTTTCTATGTGCTCGGTTTTGGGGTCATGCTGCGCAAGATCGTCAAACCGGAATACCGCATCTTTTTGATCGTCACCCTGGCTGCACCTGCCGGTGCTGCCATGGCCGGCATTGCCGTGACCCGTTCTTTATTTATGGTTATTCCTGCGGTGATGCTGACCGCCATTGGTTTGGATCAGCTCTTGCAGTGGATCGAAAAAATCAAAGTGCCCCAGAGAGTTCTGATCGGAGTTGTTTTTGTTGGATTAACCATCTACAGCGGTTTCATGCTGCGGGATGCGCTGGTCAATGGAGCATTATGGTATGGCAACTACGGGTTGGGAGGTCAGCAGTACGGGGCCAAACAGATCTTCGGCGAGATTAAAAACATGCTTAAAGAGAACCCAAAGCAGGAGATTTTCATTTCACCCTCCTGGACTAACGGTACTGATGTGTTGGCGCGCTTTTTCTTTGATGACCCCCTGCCTTTTGAAATGGGCAGCATCGACAGCTATTTGTTTGAAAAACATGAGATCAACCCCAACAAGATTTTCATCCTAATCCCCGAAGAAATGGATAAGGCTCTGACAAGCAACAAATTTAAAACCATCGAAACCCTTAGAACACTGGATTATCCAAATGGCCTGCCGGGATTCTATTTTGTCCATTTGGCATATTTTGATAATGTGGATGAACTATTTGCAGAAGAACAAAAAGAGAGGATGACACTGCTTGAAAGTGAAGTCACCGACTCGCAAGGGCGGATGTTTTTGGTGAGCTATCCACACCTTGATATGGGCGAAGTGAAAAATGCTTTTGATGGCGATGATTACAGCCTGATCCGCACGCTCGAGACAAATCCGATGCTGCTTCAGATCAGACCGGTTGGATCTCTTGTGCTAAACCAGGTCACCATCCGCATTGGCGGAACGGCTTCTGCTGTCACAATTCGATTGATTCCGGTAGAAGGATCTAGTGAGCAGGGATTGGTTAAGCAAGTGACGGAATCCAATGATATGCGCGATATTGTCTTCACTTTTGATAAGCCGGTGAGCGTGGAACAAATTGCCATTGAAATTTTGAACGTAAATGATGGGGACCGCGCGCATGTGCACCTTTGGGAAGTGAGACTGAATTGACAGGCAAGCAGATCGTGAAACGACCCTTTTTGCTTTATCTATTGGTATTTATCTTTTTGCTGGCTGGTATGGTGTCGCTTGTTGGAACACTGGGTGTGTTGCAGAGTTGGAACTGGTGGCTGTCTTTTATATCAGTCCAATCAATTGTTTTGCAGGTGTTTAGTGTTGTTTTGACCACCCTTGCCTGGATATCAGCCGCAGTCATTCTTTGGCTGAGGGTTTCATGGGCGGTGATCTTTAGCAGTGTTGTGACGATTCTTATTGGTGTTTGGTTCTGGGTTGAGCGCCTCTTTCTGACCCAAAATCCGCTGCCATTCAGCCGGCACATGTTATTATTGGCCATTCATTGCGTATTCTTGATCTTTGTTTTCAGTTCTCTTTATCTTGTCGCCCCTGCTATGAAACTATTTCGTTCGTCGCAAATTAACAGCGGCAGCACTTCCGTTTAGACAACAGGTGAAAAAAATGAATAATACACCGCTCGAAGTTGAAATAAAGTTCTACCTGACTGATATGCCCTCATTTGAGAAAAGGGTGCGCAGCATCGGCGCCAGCCTGGTCCGTCCGCGCACACGAGAAGTGAACTATCGCTTTGACACACCGGAAATGGCACTGGCACGCGAACACAAAGTGCTGCGGCTGCGGCAGGATAATTCCATTTTGTTGACTTACAAGGGACCATCAGAAATTAAAGACGGCGTCAGCGTACGCCCCGAAGTTGAACTTGAAGTGAATGATTTCTCAGCAGCAACCAACCTGCTTGAATCATTGGGGTTTTGTATGAGTTTGAAGTATGAGAAGTGGCGCACGATCTATCAGTTGGGCAACCTTGAAATCGCCCTGGATGAAATGCCCTACGGAAATTTCACTGAGCTTGAAGGGGATGATACCGCCCTCATCCGCAAGACGGCCAGCCTACTCGCCCTGGATTGGTCTACGGGGATTACCGACAGCTATCTGCTGATGTTTGACCGCATGAAAAGCAGCAAGAAAATGAATATCAACGATCTCACCTTCGAAGCACTCAGAAACACGGCCGTCACACCCAAAGAGTTGGGAGTAAAACCCTCCGATCTGCCGAAGTATCTGTAAAGTTAAGAAAGCAGTAATTTTTCTGACGGGGCTTTTTCTAATGTGGCTTGTCTGGCAAGCCCAACCATGATAAAATTTCAGTTCGATAAGGATAATATGGAAGGGTGGCCGAGTGGTTTAAGGCGCTTGTCTTGAAAACAAGTTTGGTGAAAGCCAACGTGGGTTCGAATCCCTCCCCTTCCGCCAGACCTGTCGAACAAACAATTGAATACCCGGGGAGGTGCCGGAGTGGCCGAACGGGATCGCCTGCTAAGTGATTGTCGGGTTTAACCTCGACCGAGAGTTCGAATCTCTCCCTCCCCGCCAGATAAAAGCCACATAAATTGATACGATTTATGTGGCTTTTTATTACAATTTGTTGGTAATTAAGATGATTTGGTGAAACTCATATGGTTCGTTTTAAGACTAAAATGAATTTGAATATTTTCGTAATTAGAAAGTGATAAAGATGAAATTAGTATTTTTAATCGGTAATACCGCTGTTGGTAAAATGACGGTTGGTCAAGAATTGATGAAGATTACTGATTTAAGATTATTCCATAATCACATGACCATTGAGCCTGTACTCGAAGTATTTGGACAATTCAATGGAAAAGCAATTGCTCGCCTAAGGGATGTTATTTTTGAGGAGTTTGCAGCATCTGAACATTATGGAATGATATTTACTTACATCTGGGCATTCGATCAAAAGTCTGATTGGGATTCCATAGAACATGTGAAGCAGATATTTAATCCATATCAAACCATTTTTTATTATGTTGAACTTGTTGCTCCACAAAAAATAAGATTGCAAAGAAATAGTACTGATAACCGACTGATACAGAAAGTATCAAAGCGTAATATTAATCTATCCAATCAAAGATTAATTGACACTGATAATCAATATAGATGTATAAGTCACGACGGTGAGGTACCATTCGATAATTATATAAAGATTGATAATTCCAAACTTTCTGCTGAAGAAACCGCACTTAAGATTAAGCAATATTTCAATCTATAAATTAAAACGTTACCTTTTTTTGGTCAATTCAAAACGCTTAGTGACATTTATACTTTTTTACTTTTTACTCATTTACTAATTGAAAATCGAACTTTTGTTGATTCAGGTCATCATTATTAGAAAAAATTAACTTCAAATTCTTTTTTCTTGGTTGAGTGGTGCCTGTTGCGCCCGAACACAAAGCTGTTTAAGGTATAATCTATCCAGATTAACGGAGGTTGCATGGAAATTACGTGGTATGGACATTCTTGCTTCAGATTGACAGAGCGCGGGCTGGCGACAGTGGTGACAGACCCTTATGATCATAAACAGGTGGGCTATGAGCCTTTGAAACTCAAGGCGGATATCTGCACCATCAGTCACAACACCCCCGGGCACAATAACCTTTCTGCAGTCAAGGGTGATCCGCATTTGATTGACGGACCCGGCGAGTTTGAAATTGGCAATGTGTTTATCACTGGTATCTATTCAAACGGACANNCCCATCCATGTAGCGCTTGTGCCGGTGGGGTCAGGCGGCAGCTTGAATGCCATCAAGGCAGTTGAAGTAATCAGCCTGCTCGAACCCAGCATTGTCATCCCCATGCATTACAAAACTGATGCTTCAGCAGAAACTTCTGAGCCCATGGAACCTCTTGCGAAGTTTCTGAAAGAAATGGGACTCACTAATGTTGAGAGTGTGCCTTCATTGAAAATTCAAAATACCAATTCACTGCCTGATGAAACAAAGGTGGTGGTGCTCGATTATCAAAAGAATAACGGTGCATAATGGCAGAGGCTCAACAGGTTAAGTTGCTGATGACTTGGGATATCATCCCCGAACACGAACAAGAATATTTTGAGTTCGTGATTCGGGATTTCATCCCCGGGGTGCAGCGGCTTGGTTGTGAGCTTTCTGATGCCTGGGCAACGGTTTATGGCGACCAACCCCAGATTCTGGTAGGCGCGGTCATTTCCAGTTTGAATCGAGCCAGGCAGTTGATCAGTTCACAAGCCTGGATTGACTTGAATTTGAAACTGATGGAATACGTCCAAAACTACGAACAAAAGATCATCCCCGCCAAAACCGGTTTCCAACTTTAACTCATTCATGAACACTGAATTCGGCAGGCTGCTACTAAACTGGTATGCCGTTCATGCACGTCAGATGCCCTGGCGCGGCAAAACGGATGCTTATGCGATTTGGGTCTCAGAGATCATGCTGCAGCAAACCCAGGTCAACACCGTCATCCCCTATTACGACAGATGGATGCAGAAATTCCCGAACGTTCAGGCGCTGGCGTCAGCCAAAGAGCACGATGTTCTAAACGTATGGGAGGGGCTTGGCTATTATTCACGGGCGCGTAATATGCTTAAAGCTGCGCGGCTGGTGAGTGAAACCTGTCAAGGCCAATTTCCGTCTTCAGCGGCTGAATTATGCAAGCTGCCCGGCGTCGGCCGCTACACCGCCGCAGCCATCAGTTCAATTGCGTTTGGCGCTGACGAGGCCGTTCTGGATGGCAATGTCAAACGGGTGCTGGCGCGCGTTTTTGAGTTTTCAGAAGCGGTAAATACCCCTGAAGGTGAAAAGAAGTTGTGGCTGCTGGCCGCGGACCTGCTGCCAAAAGGCGAAGCATCCGCGTATAACCAGGCAGTCATGGATCTGGGTGCTACCATCTGTACACCGAAATTGCCTGACTGTACAAACTGCCCGGTCAACACAATTTGTAAAAGCCAAAAACATAATACGCAAGAAAAATTCCCGGTGATGCGCGAAAAACAGCCTGTGCCGCATATCGATGTAGTCGCGGCGATCATCCGCCAGAATGGATTGGTGCTGATTGCCAGACGCCCTTCAAAAGGGTTGCTGGGCGGATTGTGGGAATTCCCCGGCGGCAAGCTGGAAGCCGGTGAAAGTCATGCCGAAGCGCTGGTCAGGGAAATCCGTGAAGAACTTGGCAGCGAAGTCTTTGCCACACACATGTTTGGTGTTTATCGCCATGCCTACACTCATTTCAAAGTGACGCTGCAAGCCTGGTTTGCCGACTTGAAGGGTGAGCAGCCCATCGCGCTTGAAGCCAGTGAATTACGCTGGGTAAAAATTGAAGAACTGGGCGACTATCCCATGGGGAAGATTGACAGATCAATTTCAAATGATTTGTTGATAATCTAGTTTCTTAATAAGCAACCTTGCCAAGGTCTTAAACTTTGGCAAGGTTAATAAGTCGAAATAAATTAATTGTGTTTAGTTTTTGACGATGTTGACAAACACCATTGGACGGCGCTGTGTTTCTTTGTAAAGATAGTTGCCGACAGCTTGTTCCACGTCTTTTTGGATGTTGCCATTGGCTTTGGAGGCCGTATCAAAAACCCTCGCGCGCAAACCGTTAAAAATGGAACCCGCATCATCCAATGTGATGAAACCGCGGCTGATGATCTCGGGCATTTTCACAGGTTTACCGGTAAGTTTATCCATGATGATGTTGACCACCATGACGCCTTCCTGGGCCAGGGTTTCGCGGTCTTTCATGACATCTTTGCCGACGTCACCCACACCTGAACCATCCACATATACATATGAAGCGGGAATGCGTTCACCTTTGCGCATCTTGCCATTGGCGAACTCGACGCTCTGTCCGTTGAGGATGACCATGATGTTGTCTTCTGGAATGCCCAGTTCATGCGCCAGTTTGGCGTGCTGTTTCAATTGACGTAACTCGCCATGGATGGGGATGAAGTAATCAGGTTGTGTCAGGTGCATCATCAGCTTCATTTCTTCCTGGCTGGCGTGACCTGAAACGTGCACCGGCGCAATGCTATCGTAAATCACGTTGGCGCCGCGTTCAAGCAAGCGATTGATGGTGTGTGAAACGCTTTCTTCATTTCCGGGGATGGGATGGGCGGAAAGTACGATGGTATCGCCTTCTTTGACATCAAAGGTACGGTGGCTGCCCATTGAGAGACGCCCAAGTATGGACGTGGGTTCGCCTTGTGACCCGGTGCACATGATGACCACATTCTTATCAGGCATTTTTAATGCCTCATCAAGACTTATGATCAGGTTATCTTTGGGTTTAAGATAATTGAGCTTGATTGCAATCTTGGCATTATCCACCATGCTGGTGCCGGCGAAAGCCATCTTGCGGCCATGGTTTGAAGCAGCGTTCGCAACTTGCTGCATACGCGAGATCAAAGACGCAAAACTGGCAATTACAACCCGCCCTTTGGCTTCACGAAAAACCTTATCAAAACCGGCATCGATGACACGTTCAGAAGGAGTCCAACCCGGACGTTCTGCGTTGGTCGAATCTGCAAGTAAAGCCATGACGCCGCGGCGTTGAAACTCGGCAAGTTTGGCGTAATCAGTTGGCCAGCTATCCACTGGGGTGTGATCAAATTTGTAGTCACCTGTGTGCACGACCAAACCGGCGGGGGTATCTATTCCGAGTCCGACTGCATCCGGGATGGAATGGCAGACATGGAAGAAATCCACCTTGAATGGACCAATCTTGCGAGTGTCGCCAGCATGAATGGTTTCAATCTTGGCTTTTGCTAGCAGACCGTTTTTTGCCAGTTTGACTTCAAGTAATCCGCGGGTCAAGGGGGTGGCATAAATGGGTGCTTGAATTTCTTCAAGCACATGATGAATGGCGCCGGTATGGTCTTCATGACCATGGGTGATGACAATGCCTCTCACTTTATTGCGACGGGCGCGTAAATAGGTGAGATCAGGGATGATGTAATCAATCCCCAACATGTCATTTTCTGGGAACATCAACCCGGTATCCACCAATAAAATTTGGCCATCATATTCATAAACCATCATATTGGCGCCGACTTCTCCGAGTCCGCCCAATGGGATGATCTTGAGCACACCAGGTTGGGTGCTCTGTGTTGTATTTTTTTGTTTCATTTTAAACTTATAAACCTTTCTTGTTCCCCATTTAGAAGAACTTCATTGCAATAAAATAAACTGCCTGCGGCAGCATTAAGTGCGTATTTTAGAAAAATCCCCGGCAATATAAAGGCCAGGGATCGTTGAATAATCAATGTTTTTTGTCACACTGCCCCAAAGAACGCGGGGAAAATCCATCTACTGCTGTCCAAACTGATTGTCTCATCAAAATAATTCGTCTATCCTGTGATCCAATAAGTAATACCTGACTATTATACTCTATTAATAGGGATTAATTATAAGAAATTGATAATAATTCAAAAGTCAAGTTAAAGAACTAGAAGATAGTTCGCTGACCGTTGAGCTGTTCGCGGATCTGAACGATCTGTCGGCGCAACAGTTCGTCCTTTTCGATCAGGTCGGCCACTTTTTCACAGGCGTAGATAACAGTCGTATGGTCGCGTCCGCCGAGCACCTGACCAATCTGGGGAAGAGACACGTTGGCCTCCTGGCGCAACAAATACATCACCACCTGCCTGGGCAGGGCTGCTTCGCGGGTGCGGTCGCGTCCGAGCAGTTTTTCGGGAGTGATGCCAAAGACGGAGGCAACAACATCCACAACTCTGGAAGGTTCAAAAGTGTTGCGTTGAGGGATCAAGTCAGTAAGCGCCACATTGACCAGATCTTCGGTCAACGGCTTGCCGCGCAGTTCTGCATAAGCCACCACCCGGGTGAGCGCACCTTCGAGTTCGCGAATGTTGGAGGTAAACTGCCGCGCAATCTGTTCGAGAATGGCCTGGGGCACCTTGTGACGTGATTTTTGGGCTTTTTCGCCGAGGATGGCGATGCGTGTTTCAATATCTGGAGATTGAATATCCGCGGTGAGACCCCATTCAAAACGTGAGCGCAAGCGTTCTTCGAGTGTGCCCATGGCCTTTGGCGGCCGATCTGAAGAAAGCACAATTTGCTTATCCTGACCATGTAAGGTGTTAAAAGTATGGAAGAATTCTTCCTGGGTGGATTCTTTGCCGGCGATGAACTGGATGTCGTCGATCAGCAGAATGTCAATGCGGCGATAGCGTTCGCGGAACGCGGGCGTGTTATGAGTGCGGATGGCGTTGATCAGATCGTTGGTGAATTCTTCTGAAGAAACGTACAGCACCTGTTTGCCGGTTGTGCGTGCATGGTTGCCGATGGCATGCAGCAGGTGGGTTTTTCCAAGCCCGACACCGCCATATAAGAACAGCGGATTATAAGCCTGGGCAGGGTTCTCGGCTACGGCCAGGCAGGCCGCGTGCGCCAGTCGGTTGGACGACCCCACCACATAATTATCGAAACTGTATTTGGAGTTAAGAGAACAAGATACAACAGGTTGTGAAATCGAGACAACAGGGGTTTGTTGAGTAATTTCTTTGGGTTTTTCTTCAGTCTGCGGCTGGTAATCTTTGTGCCAAACAATAAATTTAATTTCCTGGGGGCCTTCCATCAGCCCGGTTAAGATTCTCACGATGGTTGAGGTTAAACGGGATTCAAGCCAGTCACGGGCATATGCATTGGGCACGCCAATGGTAAATGCGCTGTCTTCATAAGACACCAATTCGGTGCTGCGCACCCAGGTGTCAAAGGAAGCTTTCGACATTTCCATTTGCAGTTGGCCAACGGCCGCTTGCCAAGCTTGCTGCGAATTCATTTAATAAGGCCTCAATCAAAGGGTTTGGTTTGAAACAGGTACGGCAGTGCCAAGCCATTGGTAAAAATGGTTGTTCAAAAAATGCTAACAATAAATTTTTTGGCTTTCAACGCTCAATCCCGATCAGCGTTTATAAATCATTAACGACAATTTTAGCAGAAACAAACTTCTCAGACAAGACGATTACCCTACGCTGGGTTAAAAAAAGTTCAATATTTAAGAAAACTGAAACTTAAATAATCCGGGGTAAGTCGATTTTTCCGCCAAAACATTCTGATTATTTAAGACACCAGAAGCGCGTGAAACAAATTTTCGACAACCCTATATGTGGTGTTTTAATGGTTACATGGGGCACAACTACCAAATGTTGGACAATATTTCAAAAAAAATATATTACACTCCAGAAAATTAAAAAGCCATCTCTCTCACGAGATTTGGCTTTCGGTTTTCTTAATATTTTTAATCTTTACTGCAACTATTTTTTCCAAAGTCAATATTTATTTTTCGATGGTTGAAATAATTTGAGACGCAGCCTTGCGGGCAATTTCCACTGCGAAGTTTGTGCCTCTGTCCCACGGATAAACCTGAGACATGCTGGCGAAAAAGATGCCGGGTAGGGGCGTCTGAATATTGGGGATATTCTTTGAATGATTGAGCAGCGGAACAGGCTGGGCATAATTTGACCTGGTCAGCCAGGTGCGGTTGACCCATTCAGGATTGAATTCAGGGTTGACTTGTGTAAAACTGGGCAAAAATCGCTCAAGCAATTCTTCTTTGGTTAACTTGAAATATTCATGATCCGTCTCGAGATAATCGCCGCAGTAGATCAGGTGTTCACCACCATATTTCTCTTTGGGTAAAAAGTTGGTATGTTCAACCAGGGCAAGGAAAGGAAACCCCGCTGACTTGGGCAGGTTGTACCAATAGTATCCCTCACGTGAGAGCTGGTGTTTAAGAGAGATCATTAAGACCACTGCACCAATACTTTTCAATTCCAGCAAACCCTTCAGGTAATCCTGGGGCAGTTGAGGCGTCATGGCGGCCATCTGACCCGGTGAGAGGGTCACCAGAATGCGGTCAAAGATTTCTTCGCCGTTTTTGAGGTTTACTTTGACTGATTGGTCTTTTTCTGAGCTGATTTTTTCAACAGCCGTGTTATAGCGAATCTCGACACCCATCTTTTGCAGAATGGCTGCGAAATCATCCGCGAAAGCCTGAAAACCACCTTCATAGGTCACCAGTTTGGTGCTGCGGGTGTGCAAGCGAGCCCACATCCAGGCCATGTTAACTTTTTCGGCATAGTTTTCGCCGAACTTGCCCACGACCATGGGTTCCCACATTTCAGTGTAAACCTTGTCGCCAGCCCACTTGCGCATCCACCGAGATACGGTGGTCTTTTCCATGGGTTTCCAGTTTTTGGTCAGACGCAGGTAGACCCCCACCAATCCGAAGCGGATCTTGTTGATGCCATATCCCAAACCGGGATAGAGTAGGGCACTAAGGATGGAGTCGAAGGGGTAAAACTTGCCCTTGGTGTACATCACGGTTTTGGGGCTGCGCACCATCACTTTGGCATCCAAACCCAATTCGTGAATCAGACCGAACATGTGTTTGTCTGAGGTGAACCAATGGTGGTAAAACTTTTCCACGGTCCAATCCCAGCCGGGTTCTTTGTAACCTGCGGCCAAACCGCCGGGAGTGGCGGCATTCTCGAAAATGGTCACTTGATGGCCGGCTTTGACCAGATCATAGGCGGCTGACAGGCCGCCGAATCCGGCACCGACAATCGCGATTTTCTTCTTATCCATAATCCTCCAACCCGCGCATAATAATCATGGCGGTGATCTTATTCAGCTTGAGGTTCGTTGTTTTCGGTTTCTTTGCGCAGGGTATCGTTCCACTTGATGCCCTCACGGGTCATATAGTATGCGCCAAGCAGAGTGATGGGCAGCCACAAGGCCACATGCAGCACAATGGCATACCCTAATGCTTCGCCGCCAGGCACGTTGTACGCGACCAATATTGCTTTTGTAACGGCCTCCCAGGTGCCGATATAACCCGGCGCAGCCGGAATGATGGTGACCAGATTGGCGATGCCGTTAAGCAGCATCAGCGCGAAGAAACTGACTGTAAAAGTAAATGCATGCATGACGAACCAGTATTTCACGGTTTCAAGCAGCCAGATGATAACCGAAGTAAAAAACACCATCAATACATTTGCAGGTGAACGTAGTGAGACAAGACCCTCAAGGAATTTGAGGGTGATGCCAATTGTTTTTTCACGAAATTTCTTTGGAATGATGCGATTGATCAGCCAGAGGCAAATTTTCTCAGTCGTTTTGGGGAACATGGCCGCCAATAAGAAGATGATCAAAGCCCCAAGAAAAATACCCATGCCTATAAAAGCTAGCTGCTGGATGTTTCCTGCAAATCCGGAATCAAATTTGGCAACCTTGGCCAATTCAGGCAGGTTGACAAAAACGAAGGCCAACATAACCACGGAATCAAAGACTCGCTCCACAATGATGGTAGCAAGTGAGGCAGATATGGCAACACCTTCTTTGCGTTTAAGCACCACCGCGCGCAGCACTTCACCGGCACGGGCAGGGTAGATGTTGTTGCCCATGTAGCCGATGCAGGTGATGGGGAACATCACTCTGGTTTTTATATTTTTGATCGGTTTTAAAAGGTAATGCCAGCGCCAGGCTCTCGCCCAGACCCCCACAAAATAGACCGCAATGCCGGGGAAGATCCACCAATAATTTGCGGATTTAATCGCGCTCCAAAAATCCCCCAGGTTTAGCCCACGGAGGGCAAAATACAAGAAAACTGCACTGATTGCTATCCCCAGCCAAAACTGCCATTTTTTCATAACTGAAATTCTACCATGAGAGCCCCTTTCACTTGCAACTTGTTGCAGGATGGCTATAATGCAGTTAGAAATGCTGGAGGTTGGATGGCAGAAGAACCTAAACTCTATGACCTTATTTATACCGTGATCAGGCAGATACCGGCGGGAAAAGTGGCCAGTTACGGCCAAATTTCTCGCATCGTCGGGCGCTGCTCGGCGCAGATGATCGGTTTTGCCCTGGCTGCACTCGGCAAGCAGCCCAAAGCTGAAGACGTGCCCTGGCAGCGCGTGGTCAATGCCAAGGGGCATATCAGTCCGCATGGCTACGGATTCGGCACCAACATGCAGCGCGTCTTGCTTGAAGAGGAAGGCATTGAGTTTAGCCTTGAAGGTGAAATTGATTTTAACAAATTTGGCTGGGATGGTGTGTCAGTCTCAAGCAAAAAGCAGGATTGAGTATGCTGGGTGCAACATGAAGCACATCTCTTGGAAAGATAGATTTTAGGACACCTGTTAAAAATCAACCTTGCCAAGGTTTCAAACCTTGGCAAGGTTGGTCTTATGGTGTTTGACTTATTGTTTTAGTCCATGTAATCGTAATCAAAACAGGATATTTTTTCGCCATCTTTCATGTAGTACCAACCTCGGTCGTTGCTGTCTTGAACCTTGTATTTTGACAAGGCAGATTTGTTGGTTTGCAGCAGGTTCCAGGCCTGGACGGTGCTGATGTTAAACTCCTGCCAGGGTTGGGTGGATGGATCATCCATCAAAACAGTGCGGCAGGCCAGTGCGTATCCCAAATCATCTTTGATGGCCTTGGGGGTTGCGGCATCGCTGAATTTCTCAAACAGGGTCGGCACGGCATCCGAAGAGAGCGAAACCAGGTACGGCACATCCAGGTCTTCGCCGGCAATAGCTCGGGCAACATTTTTACTGGCGGTAAAACCATTGACGTTCATTACGGCCAAAGTTGCGCCGAAACCGAGGGTCATCACAAGCAAGGCCAGGGCGAAAAAGCCGCGGCGGCGGAAGAGTTCGAGGAAAACGGAGACTACGATCAGCGCAGCCAGCCAGTAGATGAACACATGGGTATAGGTGCGCAGTTGCGAGAATCCGTAGGCATCTTCGTAAAGCAGGAGGCGGCTCATCGACGAGGCCAGGATCACCAGCACGTTGGCCATCAGCAGGATGGTGAGGGCTGAGAACCCAACCTGTGAGCTTTTACTTTCGTGTTTCGAAATAGTATGCAGCACCAGGTACAAACCCATACTGAGTACGGCTACCGCTACCAGTTCTCCGAAACCGCGGCGGGCATAATCGGCATAAGTGAAGCCTGTTTCATTGATGTTGGCGGTGCCTCCAAAAAGGTAGCGCATTTGGATGAAGACAAAGGCCATGAAAAGCAGGTCTACTGCCGCCAAAATCACTGCGGTTTCCGTCCAACCAAGGAAGGGTTTCATCCAGGCTTTATTGGGGTCGGGGCGTTCTTCTGTATTGTTGGGCAGGATTGCATGCAGATAGATGCCCACCAGTAATCCGCCGATGGCTACGATGTAGAATGCTCTGAACAAGTATTCAGGCAGTTTTTCGAGATCAAGGATCTTTTTGAGCCAATCTCCAAACACTGGATCAGCCGCAGTCAACAACAGTGCTAAAACAGCCACGATGGGCAGCGCGATCAACAATCCGCGCACGACAGCCCAGAATTTCTTGCCGCCGCGTGTTTTTTGAGATTCATCAAGTGGAGGCGGGTTGGCACTTTTTGTTCCCAAGAGAATTGCGCGAGAAAGCGCTCCGCCAATTGCTGTGAATAAAGACTTGAAATAATCCACCATTTTATAGAACGGCCAGTTGCCGGTCATAAAGGTGGCAGACAATAGCAGCAATCCGCCCATGGTCAGCATGGCACTAAACAAGCGGGTGAAGGGTTCACTGCGCCAGGCAGGCACAAAGGCAAAGCCCAATGTTAGGAGAGTAATGATGATGCTGGCGGTGGAAGGTTTTTTGCCTTCACGCCAGGCTAACAGGTATCCAATGATGATCAGGGCTGCGATCCAGATCAAAAATGAGATTCCGAGATCTTTTTTCCAAAAAAGAAAATCAAAGAAACAGGCTGCTGCGAATGCAGCGAGCCAAAACCAATTTTTATGTTTAGGCATTTTTTCCTCTAGTATTGAAGCACCAGTGCCAGTACCATAGACAGAACCAGGACAATTCCCACGACTGCCATGAAGATTTGCTGGCGGCGCATTTTTTTCTGCACGAAAGAGGTCCGCGGTTTAGTCTCTCGGCTGTTTGTTTTTGTGTTTTTGCTTGCCATAACTTGCCTCACGTGATGTGTAAAGTGTATTTTTTAGATGCTATCAAAAGCTATCAACGGGCTGACATTAACTATCAGCAATCATAATACATAACTACTCCCAGCTACACCGGGAGTATTAAAGTTGTCAGTCTATTTTTTTATCAGGATTTTTCAACGCTGGGAGCGGCTGCAGGTTTGACGGGTTCGGCAGGCTTGGCAGCAGGTTTCTCAGTGGTAACGGGTTTGCTGCTGGAATTGTCTGTACTGGTTGAGTCAGTCTTGGTTTCAGCAGCTTTTTCATCTTTTTTATCAGAAGCCCAACTGTTCTGGCCTGATGGGGATCGGTGGTCGGTAGCATAAAAGCCAGAACCCTTGAAGACTATGCCGACCGGGGTGTAGACCTTCTGCAGGGTGTTCTTTCCGCATTCAGGGCACTTGGTCAACGTTTCGTCTGTGAATTTTTGGGTCTGGTCAAACTGGACGCCACAATTTCCGCACCGATAGGTATATACCGGCATACTAACACCTCTGTTTCATTGAGCAATAATCTTGCCCATTATAGTCTGATTAAAGGGCATGGTCAAGAAGGGCAAAAGGCTCTCTAATAAAACACTAATAGACTTTAGATGTTGTTTATCCCAATAAGTGACTTAACAATACGCGGAAGCCGATGCCGATCAACACCAGGCCGCCGATGAGTTCCATGCGTTTGCCGAACTTGCAGCCCAGCCTGCCGCCGATGAAGAGCCCCAGCACCGAAAGCAGCAAAGAAGTAAAGCCAATCACCAGACTTGAAACCAAGATGGATCCTTCCACCAGAGCCAGGCTCAGCCCTACTGCCAGAGCGTCAATGCTGGTGGCGACAGAGAGCATGATCAGGGTCTTGCCGCGAGACGGATTGCAGGGGTCTTCTTCTTCATTTTTGGAAAGACTCTCACGGATCATACGCGCGCCCACAAAAGCCAGCAGACCAAAGGCGATCCAGTGGTCAAAATTGGAGATCAAGTGGGCAATCGTGCTGCCGCCCAGCCAACCTAAAAAAGTCATACCGCCTTGAAAAAGGCCGAAATGAAAAGCGATGCGAAAGTATGTGCGGAAATCTTTAGGAGTGGGTGAACATCCGATGCCAAGTGCAACGGCGAAACAATCCATGGCCAGGCCAAGTGCAATGAGAAGTATGGTGATTAAATCCAAGTTGAAGTCTCCTATGAGCAAACCCAATGATTATATCGTGAGTTTTTATGTTTTATGTTTATTTTCCTTGTCCGCTTGTCTACAATTTCGTATAATTCAAACAAATGTTCGATATCTGAAAGGCTGGCATGCCGGTTAATTTTCTCAACCTGAAACCCCAAATTCAAGCACTGGCCGAAACGGCTATTTCACGCCGCTCTGAGCTTAACCAAAAGCGAACGGATTGTCTCGCCCTTCTCATGAAACATGCAGACAATTTAATTCTCTTGCAGAAAACAGTGGAAGAAGCGTCTGCGCAAAACAAAGGCTTACGCTGTGCGGTACCGGTGAGTGAAACGCTTACGACGCATAAATCTGTTTCGCTGCCCGCCCCGGTCTGCACCATCCTCGCCGCGGACGGGTCGCAGATCAACCCTGACCCGCACGGTGCGGTGCTCTACGGGCTGGTCAACGTGGGAGTCTTCCGCATGCAGCCGGGAAGTGGCCTGGCGCCAGAGATTAAAACCTTTTCCAAATTAATTTATGATGAAGACCTGCATCCATCTGGCGAACTGGCATCTGAAGATCTGATCGCCCTGATGCGAGATGTGCAAGAGCGTGAGATTCTGGCTGACCTGGCGCAAAACGAGACTGCTCCGCTGGTTACCCTGACGGACGGACCGCTTGAGCTTTATCACGAGCCGCGCAACGAAAAAGACTTTGAACGATATTTCAAGCAATATCTATCCGCGCTGGATGACCTTGCCCTCAACCAGGTGATTACCGCCGGCTATGTCGATCGTCCGCGTGCAGATCTGGTGGTTAGGCTGCTCGAACTGGTGGCACCCGAACACGAGTCGACTGAAAGACCCTTCGCGGGGGTTACCGATCTGCAGTTATTTGAATCCATACTCAACCCCGGCGACCGCTCGGCGGTCTTTAAACTGCAATCCAGTTCAGCGGATGCCTTCGCCAACAAAAAAGCGCTGCACTTCTTTTATGTCAACGTGGGCAATACGGGGCAACCTGCTTTGGCGCGTGTGGAAGTGCCGCTTTGGGTGGTTGAAGATCCGCAAGCCATGACCACACTTCAGTCGGTGCTGGTGGAGCAATCGCATCTGGCGGGGTCGCGACCGTATCCCTATCCGCTGATCCGTGCACACGAGATCGCTGTGGTCAAAATGGATGACCATAACCAGATCAGCGAGATGATTGAACAAGAACTTTTGAACAACGGATTACCGCCCTCATTCAATTCAAACAAACAATCACACAAACAGCATCAGGCAAGAGGAAGGATGTAAGATGAGTTCAATTGCAATCGGACGTTTACTCAGGGCTAATACTTCAGGCTGTGTGATCGGATGCCAGGTTTCTCCGCTTGAGGCGCCTGTCTTCGGACAGATGGTGCGCGTTCCACTCGAAGACGGCAGCCAGATCTACGGATTGGTAAACGAAATTCACATTGACGATGATGGGTTGGTGCGCCAGTTGGTCACTTCAACCAACCTCTCAGACGAGGTCATCGAAGACAATCGCAAGAACCGCAACATGCCGGTTGAAATGAGCGTGGTCTTCATCGGTTGGCAGCAGGGCATCAACATTTCGCAGACGCGTCCGCCCCGGCCGCCGCTCTCGCTGGATAAAATCTTTCCCTGCGAGTTGGACGAAGTGGCGACGTTTTGTGCCAGCGGCAAGTATGGCTATTTCCGCACACTGCTGCGCAACATAGAGCTGCCCGCCGCGGATCTCTTAACCGCGCATCTCAGGCAGGTGATGCAAACCAGCGCCGCAGGTCAGATCGAAACCGCCTTGCGAGAAATGATCGCACTTTTGAAAGACGATTATCCGCAGTTGATGGATGTGCTCAGCGCGGTTTCTGAAGTCACGGCATAAGGGAAGGTGAGCGATGAGCAATATGAATAAATTTTCTTTTGAAAAATCAGGCGGTCAGCCCATTGGATACGTGGTGGGCGGTGGTCTTAAGGCCAACCTCTTTGTGCGCCTCACCGTGCCTTCTGACCAGGTGCAGGAGGGCGGTTTCGTGGTGCTTGAGAGCGGCAACTGGCTGTTCTACGGGCTGGTCACCGATCTGCAACTAGGCGCTTCCGAACCGCGTTATGCAGAAAAACCCGCCGAAAACAGACTCTCGCCCATGGTCACCCGTCTGCTCAACGAGCAGACGCTGTATACCAACCTTGAGGTGCTGCCAGCCTTGATGCTTGAGCGCGGTCCCGAACTGGATTCCCCCGATTATGAAGCCTGGACGAAGGCTCACCAGAACGAAAACCTGCCCCGTCCGCTGCCGATCAAGACGGTGCCGTCTCATCATTCTTTGGCAAGACTGGCCTCCGCCGGGGATGTGGCCGAAATCTTTGGCGAACCGGGGCAAAAGGGGTTCTTTGAGATTGGCAAGACCCGCGAGCAGGACCATCCCGTGTGCATCAACCTGGATAAGTTTGTGCAGCGCAGCGCCGGCATCTTTGGCGCGACCGGCTCGGGCAAATCCTTTTTAACGCGCATCATCCTCGCGGGATTGATTGAACACAATGCCGCCTCGGTGCTGGTCTTTGATATGCACAACGAATATGGCTTTGATTCAACCTCATCTGATACTGGTCAAGCGGTTGCTGGTCTGAGAGGAAAATTTACCCAGCGCGTTCGAGTTGTTGGTTTGGGTAGAAAAAGTACAATCTTAAACAAAACACCAGATTTATTTCTCGAGTTCAGTGAATCTGATATTCAACCTGAAGACATAGAGATGTTGTCTCGTGAACTAGATTTACGAGATACTTCTTCAACCACATTAGATACATTAATTCACTCATTTGGTAGAGAAAATTGGTTTAGTGAATTTAGAAAATTGAAAAGTGATTCAAATCCTGATGATGAAAAAAGTGTAGCCAATTGGGCGGCAAAAGTTGGCGCAAACCCTGCAGCAGTGGAAGGTCTTAGAAGAAAATTAAATCGTGTTTATAACTGTGATTATATTATTTCAAATGATGATCAAAATCGCTCAACATCTTCGTTAAAAAATATTGTCGAGGCTTTAAAAGCTGGTCAACATGTAATACTTTCTTTTGGAGATTATCAAAAAGATTTGGATTATCTACTTGTTTCGAATTTATTAACCAGAAAAATCAGAGATGAATGGCAATCAATGACTGATCAACATAGAGGCCAAGGAAAGCCAGAGCCACGTCCACTCGTGATTGCATTGGAGGAAGCCCACAAATTACTCAATCGTGAAATGGCTTCACAAACTTCTTTCAGCACCATTGCGCGTGAAATGCGTAAATATTATGTTACTCTTCTTATTATTGACCAACGGCCTTCAAAGATCGATGATGAGGTCATGTCCCAACTGGGCACGCGCGTCTCAGGTTCATTGGGAGATGAAAATGATATTGCCTCCGTATTAAGCGGTTTATCTGGACGTGATACCTTGCGAACAATGCTTTCACACTTACAACCAAAAGAAGAAGTACTATTATTGGGTTGGGGGGTTCCAATGCCTATTCTAATCCGATCACGTCGCTATGGTCCAAAGTTTTGGGAAGAGTTGCTTCCCCGATCAGGTTCGCGAAGTGTTGACCAGAATCTAAAAGATTTAGGCTTTTAAGAATGATGAATTTTTAAAGGAGGGTTGTATGGTTTTTGAATCAGAATTATTTGTCCAGTATATAAGGATGCATCAGTTAGATAAAGCTTTAGCTTATAAGAATCAATTCATCCCAGGAACTTTATTCAAATTTTTTCCTCTTTTCGAAGAGTATGATAACGATACAAAAGCGGAAATACCCGATCATATATTTAAGAATTCAAAACGATTTACTAATTTGTTGGATGAAAAAATATGGCTATCAAAATATAAGACCTTTAATGATCCATATGAATTTAAATCTACGTATTATGACAATCCTTCATTATTAATACCAAAAGCAAAAATTGAACGGGCTGAAGAAATTATAGAAAACACAAGAAATAAATATTTTATTTCTTGTTTTAGTGATTATGTTTATGAAAATATCCCGATGTGGGCTTATTATTCCTACAATCATCAGGGCTATTGTTTACGCTTTAAAGTAAAGAATAGGGACGATTTTTATCGAGTCAGTTATGTTAATCAAAAAGCCGCTCTTACTGAAAAAATGCTTGATGAATTGATTTATGGATATATAGACCCCAATTTAAAGACTGCATATAAATTAAATAACACGCTTATTCATCTATCTTTTTGCACAAAATTTATTCGATGGCAATCAGAAAAGGAAATTCGTTTAATCTTTGAAATTAATGCTGAAGAATCGTTAGGTATGCCTGTGCATTATTCTGTTTTTGGTTTACAGATACAAGATATTTTCATAGGTTATAAGTGCAGTTATGAACATTTTAATAGATTATTAGAAATCGGAAAAATTCTCAATTGTAATGTTTATAGGATGAGTCCTAACGAAAAATCAAAATATTTTAGAATGGAAAAAGATATTGTTTATAAATCGAAGATATAGTTTTACAATACATATTACATATATAACTATTGAATGGGGAGATAAATATGAGCCAACTAATTGATGGATTTGGATTTTCATCATATAGGAGTTTTGGTGATGACACACAGATTATTGGTCCTTGTTCAAAAATTAATTTATTAATAGGCCAGAATAATTCCGGGAAATCAAATATATTGTTGTTTATTAATAAATATTTTAATCGTGTGATGGAATGTTTGATTAATAAAGATCGTATAACTTTTGAAGAAATCGAAAAACATAAAGGGCTGATAAATAATAATATCTATTTTCAAATTGGAGTGGATCCAAATAGTGAACACATTAAAAAAATAAGTGATAATCTAGAGATCCATGGACTAAAATACAAGGGATTATTTCATAAACTACTTGAGTTCGATAAAATTAGGAAAAATTCAAACCTTATCTGGATTCAATACATTGCAATCGGGGGAAACAAATTTGAAATAGATAAAAAATGGATAGAAGAAATTGAAATTGACTTGCTTTTTTCTCCAACCGAATGGCAACAATTATGGGTAGTATGGCTTCAACGAGGTGGTGGTAATTTGTCGAACTGGATCCCAGAAATACTTGAAAATTTAGCTCTTGCAGCTTTATATAACAGAGACATTTCGCTAATCCCTGCTTTTCGAAATGTAAAGCATAAAGATGAAAATGGAAATTCAGATAATAGCGGAGCGGGTATTATTGAGCGATTAGCACAATATCAACATCCAGATTTGAGACACCTTGCCCAAAAAGAAGATTTTGAGACGATCAATAAGTTTCTCCAAGAAGTAACTTCAAACGATACTGCAAGACTGGAAATTCCACATAATCAAGAAAATATTCTTGTGCATATGGATGGAAAAACACTCCCATTATCTTACCTTGGGACTGGAATTCATGAATTAATAATTTTAGCCGCTGAAGCGACACTACGGAAAAATTGTGTGATTTGTATAGAGGAACCAGAATTGCATATGCACCCACTTCTTCAAAAAAGACTACTTCGGTATCTTCAAACAAAAACCGATAATCAATATTTTATTAGTACTCATTCAGCACATATTCTAGATACACCTTTAGCATCAATTTTTCATGTAACTCTTGAGGACGGTTCATCTCAAGTTAATTTTGTTAATAATCACATAGGTAAATTTTCTATTTGTAATGATTTAGGATACAAAGCATCCGACTTGTTACAGACAAACTGTATTATTTGGGTTGAGGGGCCTTCTGATAGAATTTATCTAAATCATTGGATTAAATCAATTGATTCTGAATTGGTTGAAGGATTTCATTATTCAATAATGTTTTATGGGGGGAGATTATTAAGCCATTTATCAGCTCATGATTCAGAAGTAGAGGAATTTATTGCTCTCCGAAAGATAAATATGAATTTATCAATAGTAATTGATAGTGATAAATCAGACAAAAGCAAATCAATCAACGAAACCAAGAAGAGAATTAGAAGTGAATTTGATTTTGGTCCAGGTTTTGCATGGATAACTTCTGGACGAGAAATTGAAAATTATATTAATCCAGAATTATTAAAAAGTTCAATTCGAAGAGTTCACCCTAGTGCAATATTGCCTACCATAGAGAATCAATATACAGATAGTCTATATTTGAATAATAAAAAAGGTGATGTAGTTCAACCTGATAAAATAAAAATTGCTCATTATGTGGTTGAGAATCCTGCAAACTTAGAAATTCTCGATTTACAAAAACAAATTAATAAGTTAGTTGAATTTATAATAAAATCCAATTCATAATCATTTTCGAAATAAAAAGAATTGGTTCCTGATTACTAATCCCTAATCCCTAATCCCTAATCCCTAATTACTGATTACTGAATTTGCTATAATGTGTTTATGATTACAAAACGAACCCTCAAAATTCTCCTATTTACGCTACTAGCGTTGTCATTCATCCCCTTTTCATCAAATCCCGTCACCGCCCAGTCGGATGCGACTGTGGTAATCTCAATGAACTTCAACGGACCACTGACCCCTGTTTGGCGGACGTATCTACAGCGCGGCATTGACCAGGCTGTCAACCTCGACGCGGAGTTGATCGTAGTCGAACTCAACACACCCGGCGGTTCGGTTGAATTGATGAACAATCTCGTGCAGCAGATTTTAGCCAGCCCGGTGTCTGTGGCCGTATATGTCTCTCCGCAGGGTGCGATGGCCGCGTCAGCCGGCACACTGCTCGTCCTCGCCGGGGATTATGCCGCCATGAGCCCTGGTTCGGTGATTGGCGCAGCCAGCCCGGTAGGGTCGCAGGGTGAAGACATCGAAGCCACCATGGAGACGAAAACCAAGGAAATTCTCAAGGCCAGCGTGCGCGCCTTGGCAGAACGCCGCGGTGAGGATGCGGTTGCCCTGGCAGAATCATCCATTCAGGATGCCAAAGCGGCCAGCGCCAATGAAGCCCTGGCGGTCAATTTGGTCGATTTTATTGCTTCAGATGTGAACGATTTACTCGCCCAAATCAATGGGCAGACTTTTATTTTGGATGGTACCAAAGTGGTGATGCACACTGCCAATGCTCAACTGGTTGTGGTGAAAGCATCGTTTATAGAGAACCTGGTAGGAACGCTGGTAAACCCCAATATCGTTTTTGTATTATTGTCGCTAGGTGTACAGGCCATCCTGATCGAACTTTCGCATCCCGGCGGTTGGGTAGCTGGCTTTTTTGGCGCCATCCTGCTGGCGTTGGCGGGCTATGGCTTGGGTATTCTGCCGGTCAACTGGTTTGGTCTGGTACTGATTGGCATCTCTTTTATCCTGTTTATTTTGGATATCAAAGCGCCTACGCATGGTGCGTTGACTATTGCAGGTGTTGGAACCTTTATTAGCGGAGCATTGGTGTTGTTTAACTCAGCTCAAACCCCAGTTTTTGGGCGCGTCTCAGTGCCGCTGGTGGTGGGCATGGGAGTGTTCATCGGGGTGAGCTTCTTTATTGTTGTCATGATCGCTGTCCGCGCCATGAAAACGCCTGTCATAACCGGGCAATCCGCGCTGGTGGGGCGCAGCGGATTGAGCGTGACCGAGATCAACCCGACCGGCATCGTGCAACTGGCGGGTGAGCGTTGGTCCGCGAAACTGGCGGAGGGCGTGGATCCCATCAAGGTGGATGAACGGGTTGAAGTCGTAGCGACTGAAGGTTTGAAGGTTGTGGTGAAGAAGCGGTAGGCTTCGATTGTTTGTTCAATGAAATACTCATTGATTTATTCTGGTTAATATATCAAATCGGTTAGTATTCCAGATTATCTTCAATTTATCCAATAGTTTGCTGGTACAACCTCGATGAAGGATAGAAGAGTAATGGACACCAAGACGGTTTATTCTACGAAAGCAGAAAAGTATGAAATGTATCGCTGGGATTATTCTTCCAGTGCCATTGAGGCAATTATTGAAAGGACGCAGATGTCCAGTAATTCAAGATTTGCTGATCTTGGGGCTGGGACAGGTATTCTTACCAGGCATTTTGTAACGAACACACAAAAGATCTATGCAATTGAACCAAATTTTGAACTACGACAAATCCTAATAAGAAATCTAGGAGTCTCCCCTTCTATTACAATAATTGAGGGTTCTGCAGAAGCCACAAATTTACCGAATAACTCAGTGGATATAATTATGGTTGCTCAAGCCATTCATTGGTTTGATCCTGAGCCTGCCAGACGGGAAATGATCCGAATCCTAGTTGATGATGGATGGTTGGTTTTATTAAGAAACTATGGAACAAGCACAAACAGCGAACGTGATGAAGCTGAGAGGTGCTTGATGACTGAAGAATTTGGCGCTGATTTCACTGTCGTAAATGAGCACCTAAAAGAAAAGCCAGTTCACTACTATTTTGGAAATGATGATTTCCATACTTTTGTTTTTCCTTTTACGTTCCAACAAGATTGGACAGGATTTATTGGCTCATTGACCACTGCCTCGTTTATGCCTGACGAGGATCATCCCCAATATCCTAAGCTTGAAACAGAGGCAAGGAAGATATTTGACCAATATAGTAATCACGGCCAATGGCAAGTTAATGGAGAAACTGAGTTGATCATTGGACGCCTTTCAAATAAGCCCGTTATGCCAGCTATTACCAACTCCAACGAATAGTGGATTTGCCGATGGTGGGGCGCAGCGGATTGAGCGTGACCGAGAGCAATCCGACCGGCATCATGCAACTGGCGGGAGAGCGTTGGTCCACGAAACTGGCGGAGGGCGTTGATCGGATCGTGGTGGATGAGCGGGTTGAAGTCGTGGGGACTGAAGGTTTGAAGGTGGTGGTTAAAAAAGTATAAGTTCCACTTATAAGCATTAAAAGGAGCAAATGGATGAGTAACACGATAATCATTTTTTCCTTCTTTTTCGGTGTGTTAGCACCCATGCCACCAGGGATTGCCTATAATCCAGAGACTAGAGAATGCGGTTATTACATGGGAGGGGATGAATATGCCTCATATCTGCTCCCTGCCGGATGGGTCATCAACTACGGTGAAACGATTCAAAATGAAACAGGGTCGCACGAATGGGATGGCCGCTATGACAGCATTGAGCAATTTTGTAGAGAGTTGGGCTATAGCTACATTCAAGGGAATATCGCTACTGAGTATGGTGAACGAAAAGAATCTGGTTTATCAACAATACGCACAATCTGCAAAACTGCTCCAATTCTTTTATTGGTGGTTCTGGTTCTTTCGGGGTTTCTTATTGTAAATAAAATTATAAGAAAAGGAAGAATCAAGAATATCAAATATGAGTAAACACAACTCTGTGTGACTGGCGGATGGGACTAGTTCGATCATGGTGGATGAGCGGGTGGAAGTCGTCGGCACTGAAGGTTTGAAGGTTGTGGTGAAGAAGAGCTGAATGTTTTTCCAACAAAAATGTTATTAATATCCCTAACCGTTCTTAGGTTTGCGCAATGACACCAACCACTTGATAGCCGATTCTTCATCATAGAACAGACTAAAAATTTGGGCGTTATTGACAGTAACACTTTCTAGAAAATCAAAATCTTTTTGTCCGGGTTTTATCAGAATTGCCCTTTTTAATTCCCTGATGTCAACCCCTGTCTTGGCGAATTCTTCAGCGATTTTACGCGGCGTTTCATAGATCTTTATCGTTGACATTTCAACTTTTGATTTTCGAAAATCTAGAAAAATCAAATCGCTATTGGTCTGATTTACAAATTTACAAATTTCCGGCGCTAAATGTTCAACCAGGTTCCAATCGAAATCACATTGAATTCTTGCTTCGATGATTTGGGTGGTTTCATTATAAGTAACTTTAAACTTCATCCGACCCTCCTCGATGCAATAGATGGATAACTTAATTGTATACTTTTTTACAATTTCGTAAAACCCCTCCATTTACTCTTCATCCATTTGGAATTATGAGTAACTTGCTTTGCTCACCTTCTGCATGCTATAATGTGGACAAAATTAGTCCTATTATAGAAGTTGAGGTATAAAATGAGCATTTTTTCAATTAATTGGCTGGCAGTTTTAGTGGGTGTGGTGCTCAGCATGATGAGCGGAGGCTTGTGGTATAACCCCAAGACCTTCTTCCCAGCGTGGTGGAAGGGTATCGGTAAAGGGGATGTGCAGCCGGGCGGCGGCAAGAATATGGGGCTGATCTGGTTTTTAACCATCCTCACATCGGTCTTTCAAGTGATAGCGCTGGCGGTGATCCTCAACGTGGTTGAAAAAGCATTTGGCAGCGTCAATCTTGCCACAGGCGCTCTCACCGGTGCGCTGCTCTGGCTTGGGATCGTGGCGCCCACCAATTTGACCAACAAGCTTTTTGCGGGTTTCCCTTTCAAGGTCTGGTTCATCGAAGCAGGCAATCATCTGCTTAATTTTGTGCTCTTTGGCGCCCTGCTCGGATTGTGGCGGTAACAGGGAGGGCATGCTAATGCGCAAGCTATTTTTGTTCATGCTCACCTCGTTGGATGGCTATTTTGAAGATGAGCGCCAATCACTTGACTGGCACAACGTGGATCTGGAATTTGAACGTTTCAGCATAGAACAGTTGAGCACTGTAGATACCATCCTCTTTGGCCGCAAAACTTATGGAATGATGGCCGCCTTCTGGCCATCGGATTACGCCATCCAGACCGACCCGATCACAGCCGAGCGTATGAACAGCCTGCCCAAATTGGTGTTTTCCAAGTCGCTCAAAACAGTATCGTGGCAAAACACCCGCATTATTCATCATAATGAAGTTGGTGAGGTCATCACCCTCAAACAAAGTGAGGGGGGTGATATCGCCGTTTTTGGCAGTTCTGACCTGGGGGTCACCTTGCTGCAAGCCGGGTTGCTGGATGAAATCCGTGTGTTGGTGAATCCGCAAGTTTTGGGCTCAGGAAAATCCCTCTTTGCAGGGCTGGACCACCAGATCAAGCTGCGATGGTTGAGCACGCGAACTTTTAAAAATGGTAATGTACTGCTCACCTATCAACCCGATTAACTTAACCATAAACAATTTAAAAACAGTCTTCAAGATTAACTTGAGGACTGTTTTTAAACTTTAGCGATTGAAGAATGAAGTTATGAACGCTTAATGCATTTTTTTTACATTACTCCCCTTTTTTTGTTTGAAACAAGTTTTTTAAAGCTTTCCGAAGGCGACGCCTTTATATATCCATCCGCAGGCAAGAACAGTATCTTGAATTGGCTTTTTCAGCTCATTGCTGTTGAATTTGTACTTGTAAATCTGACCTGGCGCCAAGGTTTCTGTGAACCCGAATGCCTGACCGAACTCAACCGAAGTGGATTGTCCCTTGAAAGAACTGACCGCCAGGCTTAGATTGGGGATGCCGGCTGACCACTCCACGCTGTATTCGCGGTCCATGGCGCGCAGTTCGTGAGAAGCTTCATCCAGTTTCATATAGATGCGAAATACCTTCTTGAGTCCTGCTTTGGCAAATATCTCAAACCATTGGGCGTCTACAATTCTCCACTCTGCGATCAGATCCACTTTTTCAGTTGCGCCGTCAATGATCTGCCATGGAGCCGTGGGGCGGTTAAGTCCGAGCAATCGTTCTCGCACACCCTGGGCGGGCAGCACCGGTGTGCCTGCTGCAGGTCTTTTGGTACCCGTTAAAAAATCAAAACCAGCCATCATATTCTCCAAATTAATACATAAATTGTTACTACATATTAGCACAATGGAGAGCCTTTAGGTCTGAATATCAAAAAAGATCTTTCCTGACTAAGCGGTCAGGGAAGATCTTTCAAAATTGAATTACAAATTTGGCTAATTATTGAGTTTAAATCGTGCTACGATCTGGTCGAGGGCATTGGCCATTTTGGAGAGTGAGACAGCAGCCTCGGTGACTTCAGCGATCTGAGCGCTCATTTCTTCGGTGCTGCCGCTGACCTCCTCAACTTCGGCGTTGTTTTCTTCGGTAGCGCTTGAAATGTGTTCGATGGATTGGGCAACTTCATTGGAAGTGGCAGCCATCTCTTCAGTGGCCGCGGTGTTTTGTTCCACAATTTGCGAGACGGCATCCACGGCGGTAACCAATTCTTGAGAAGCCAATTCGATGCGGCCTGTGGCTTCTGAAGCCAGGGCGGCTTGTTTGTTCACGGCATCAGTGGCATCCAAAATGTCTGTCAAAGCCTTACCTGCCTGGTTGGCGTTTTCTACACCCTGATTGACTTCGGATGAGCTTTCTTCCATGGCCTGGACGGCATCTGAAACGGTGTTCTGAATACCTTTAATCAAGGAGCCGATCTCTTTGGTTGCAAGCGTAGAACGCTCTGCCAGTTTGCGGACTTCGTCTGCGACAACCGCGAAACCCTTGCCTTGTTCACCAGCGCGGGCTGCTTCGATAGCTGCATTGAGTGCCAACAGGTTAGTTTGAGAGGCAATGTCTTCAATGGTTTCAACAATGGCGCCAATTTCTTGAGATCGTTTGCCCATTTCTTCAATTTTTGCTGAAGCGGCTCCCACCTTGGATTTGATGGTCTGCATGCCTGAAAGTGTAATTTCTACAGTCTGCGAACCTTTTTTGGCAGCTTCGGCTGCAGAGGCCGAACCGATTGAAACGGCATTAGCGTTCTGGGCAACTTGGCGGATGGCGGAGCTAATCTGGTCAGTGATCTCAGTGGCTTTTGATACAGATTGACTCTGTTCCTGGGCGCCCAAGGCTACACCTTCGATGGCTTTAGCCATCTGTTCAACTGAACTGGATGTAGTGGCAACCACCGATGTTTGTTCTTGAGAACTGGCAGCCAACTGCTGCATGGAATTGGTGATCTGGTCTGTGGCAGATCTGGCTTGAATAGAAGCATCAGAGAGTTCAGAGGCAGATTGATTGAGTTCGGCGGCGTTAAGAGCCACACTTGAGATAGTCTCTCGCAGGCCGGCGATCATTTTTTTGAAGGCCTTACCCAAATCATCATTTGCTGATTTTGGCTCTACTTCAACTGTGAGATTTCCGGTGGAGATCTCTTCGGCTAAATTGGCCATATCACTTAACGATCCGACCAATTGGTTAAATGACTCTGACATTAAGCCAATTTCATCCTGATAGTAGATGGTTGTTCGTTTGGAAAGGTCTCCATCTTGGGCGATTATTTTCGCCACGGCAACAGTTTCAAGCAATGGTTTTGTAAAAATTTGAGCGAGAAACAACGCAGACACTGAAGATAAAATGATCGCAATTTCGGAACCCAATAAGTACCACTGACCGAATAGGTTAATTACTTCAATAGTTGCAATGGTTGAATTGAGCATTATCGTTGTAATTATTACACCCAGAGTATTTAAGAGTAAAACCGTAACTGCTGCAATTGCCAGTACTAATTTGGCAGTAACAGGATATTTCAAAAACCGTGTGAACAACAAAACCAGTAATCCAATGGCTAAACAAATCATTAGAATGTTTTGAGGATCGGTGAAATCAAGCTGAAACTGGACTGACTTCGTGAAAAAATCAGTTATTGAAATTATTGAACCACCTACAAATGAGACGAAAATTCCATAACCCATCCACTTTGTTGGTATTAATTGGATAACTATGAGAGAAAAGATTAAACTGAAAACAATGCCTAATAACCAGGCAATGCGAACTGGGCTGATCAATCCCATCAGAAACAATGCGATGAGAGCGGTGGATAGCGTTAGAAATGTGGCTGGCACTGGTTTTTCGTGTTTTAAGAGATATTCTCCGAAGACGAAGATGGTAACCGCGGCGGCGAATCGAAAGCCCAGGCTGATATAAGCGGGCAACAATGTGGGTTCACTAAACGATGAGATTAAACTTTCAATACTACTGGCAGCTAAAGCCACATACGCTAATCTAATTAGCCAAACCCCTATTTTCCCTTGTGTGTGAGGCAATGTTATACTAACCGAACCTGTTGGTATCGCTTTATCTAAAATCAATTTGACCTACCTATAAATACTGAATTGAGCTGTGATTATCTTATAACGCAAATTACCCACTATTTGAATAAAGGATAGTGTAATTATTGGTAAATATGACATAAATTATGATAATTTATCTGTAAAAACGATGTTTTATATTAGTAATTTTAATAACCCGGACTGATTAACCAAAAAAACTAAAAGGAGATTCCAATTTCTGGAATCTCCTTTTAACAATAGCTATAGAATCAGAGAAAACTAACTGTCTGAATTTGTTAGTTTGAAGCCTGCCACGATCTGGTCAAGGGCATTGGCCATTTTGGAAAGTGAGACAGCCGCCTCGGTGACCTCGGCAATCTGGGCGCTCATCTCTTCGGTACTGCCGCTGACCTCTTCAACCTCGGCGTTGTTCTCTTCGGTCGAACTGGAAATATGCTCGATGGATTGGGCAACTTCATTGGAGGTAGCAGCCATCTCTTCGGTTGCGGCGGTGTTCTGTTCCACGATTTGTGAGACAGCATCCACGGCGGTGACCAGTTCTTGAGAAGCTACTTCCATGCGGGAGGTAGCTTCTGAGGCTAGAGCAGCTTGTTTGTTTACTGCTTCAGTTGCAGACAGAATATCAGTCAGGGCTTTGCCAGCCTGGTTGGCGTTTTCAACACCCTGCTTGACTTCGGATGAGCTTTCTTCCATGGCTTGCACGGCCTCTGTAACTGTGTTTTGAATACCCTTGATCAGAGATCCGATCTCTTTGGTGGCCAAAGAGGAACGTTCAGCTAGCTTGCGGACTTCATCCGCGACGACCGCGAAACCCTTGCCCTGTTCACCGGCGCGGGCTGCTTCGATAGCTGCGTTGAGCGCCAACAGGTTGGTCTGCGAGGCGATGTCTTCGATGGTTTCAACAATGGCACCAATTTCTTGTGAGCGTTTACCCATCTCTTCTATCTTTGTAGAGGCGGCTCCCACCTTGGATTTGATGGTCTGCATACCTGACAGGGTAATTTCGACTGTTTGGGAACCTTTTTTAGCGGCTTCAGCAGCCAAAGCCGAGTCAGTAGACACGGCGTTTGCGTTTTGTGCAACTTGACGGATGGCGGAACTAATTTGATCAGTGATATCGGTAGCTTTGGCAACCGACATGCTTTGTTCCTGGGCACCCCTGGCCACACCTTCAATGGCGCTGGACATTTGTTCAACAGAACTGGAGGTAATGGCAACAATTGATGATTGGTCTTGTGAACTTGCGGCCATTTGCTGCATGGAATTGGTGATCTGGTCTGTAGCAGCCCTGGCTTGTAGAGAAGCATCAGAAAGTTCAGAGGCAGATTGGTTGAGTTCAGCGGCGTTGACAGCCACATTTGAGACCGTCTCTCTCAGGCTGGCGACCATTTTATTAAAGGCATTTCCTAAATCATCTTTCGCTGATTTGGGATTGACATCCACGGTCAAATTGCCTGTTGAAATTTCTTCAGCCAGCTCAGCCATATCATGAAGTGATTCAATCAGTTGATTAAATGAATCAGACATCAAGCCTACTTCATCTTGATAATGTGTGGTGGAACGTTGTGATAAATCGCCTTCGTGCGCAATTTTGTCTGCCACAGTCACGATTTCAAGCAAAGGGATGGTGATGAAGCGTGCCAGCCAGGTGGATGCAGCGGCAGCCATCATAATTGCAAATTGTGAGCCAAGTAAATACCAGGTTGAAAAAATTTTGATGGTCATAAACCCGGCTGTGGTTTTGTTGGCTAAAATGCTTGAAATAACTACACCCAGGATATTGAATAAAAAGACACACATCACGGTAATTGCTAATACCAGTTTGGCTGTTAGTGGATACTTGGTGAACCTCGCAAACAACAAGATGGTCAGTCCAATTGATATGACGCATAATAACAAGACTTGTGCATCTCCAAGATTTATCGCGTAATGGACAGATTTCGGCAGAAAATCAGTGAGTGAAATCAGTGCACCGCCAATGAAGGCAACAAAAATACCTTTACCCATCCACTCAGACGGCATTAATTGAATAACGATCAATGATAAAAGTAAACTAACGATCAATCCCAATAACCAACCAATGTTGATCGGGCGTACCAAACACATGGCGAATAAAGCAATGATCGAAACAATAAGCGTGGTCAAAGTAGCAGGAACCGGCTTTCTTTTCCGCATGAAAGATTCGCCAAATATAAAGATAAGCAAAGCAGCCGCAAAGCGGATTGTCATACTGACATATTCACCAAAAGCGGTCTTCGTTGAAAAAGAAATGACTATATCAAGGATGCTGCTTGCTAATAAAGCTATGTAGGTAAGTCGGATTAACCAAATTCCAATTTTCCACTGCCGGGATGATATATTGGCGTCAACGTGTGTCGTTGACACAGCTTTTTGTAAATTCATTTGGCCTGCCTAACAACTAGAATTTTATACTGATATATTGATACAACTGATACAAATTAAAATGAATAAATACTGCATAAATTGCAGTAAATAGTCATGTAAAAAATCATCATCGGAATTTTAATCTCGGGATAATTTGAAACCTGCCACAATTTGGTCGAGAGCTTTTGCCATGGATGACAAAGAAGCAGCCGCTTCTGTCACTTCGGCGATCTGGGCGCTCATTTCTTCAGTACTGGCACTCACTTGTTCAACTTCTGCACTGTTTTCTTCGCTTGCGCTGGCTATATGATCAATTGCCAGGCTTACTTCTGATGAAGTGGCTGCCATCTCTTCGGTAGCGGCTGTATTTTGCTCCACAATTTCGGATACAGAGTCAACCGCGGTAACCAATTGTTGAGAAGCTTGTTCCATGCGTGCTGTGGCTTCTGATGCAAGCGCCGCCTGTTTATTGACAGCCGTAGTGGCAGCTAAAATGTCAACGAGGGCTTTACCGGCAAGGTTCGCGTTGGATACCCCTACTTGCACTTCTCTTGAACTTTCTGCCATAGCCTTAACAGCATCTGAGACGGTGGTTTGAATTCCTTTGATCAAAGTGCCGATCTCTTTGGTGGCTAATGATGACCTTTCAGCCAATTTACGCACTTCGTCTGCGACAACTGCAAAACCCTTGCCATGTTCCCCGGCACGGGCGGCCTCAATGGCAGCATTAAGTGCCAATAAATTAGTTTGAGAAGCAATTTCTTCGATGGTTTCTACAATTGCACCAATTTCTAGTGAACGCTTGCCCAAATCCTCTATTTTTTCAGATGCCGCGTCTACAGTGGTTTTGATGGTCTGCATTCCAGCAAGGGTACCTTCAACAATTTGAGAGCCATTTTTAGCAGCATCAGCGGCCGAGGCGGAATCTGTTGCCACCTCGTTGGCGTTTTGTGCTACCTGGCGAATGGCGGTATTAATCTGATCAGTTATTTCTGTGGCCTTGGCAACAGATTGGCTCTGTTCTTGAGAACCGCGGGCTACACCCTCAATGGCTTTTGCCATTTGATCAACCGCGTTGGATGTTGTGGCAACAGTGGAGGTTTGATTTTGCGAACTTGATGCCATTTGCTGCATGGAGGAAGTGATCTGATCTGTGGCAGCCCTGGCTTGCATGGAAGCTTCTGACAATTCTGCAGCCGACTGATTTAATTCAGCAGCATTGGATGCCACACTGGCAACCGTTACCCGCAAACTGGAAACCATTTTCTTGAATGCATTGCCAAGGTCGTCATGATCTGACTTTGGTGTAACTTCCATAGTCAGATCACCATTTGATATCTCTTCTGCTGTGTTGGCCATTTCGTGCAGCGAACCTATCAATTGATTAAATGAATCTGACATCAACCCTACTTCATCTTGATAGCGGGTGATGGAGCGTTGAGAGAGGTCGCCTTCATGCGAAATTTTATCTGCCACATCCACGATTTCAAGCAGCGGTTTAGTGATGAAACGTGCCAGCCATAAAGCTGCCACCGCTGAAAAAACGACAAAAATTTGTGATCCAAATAAGAACCAGGCAGAAATGGCGCTGGTAGTTTCGGCGGTTATATTTTCAGATTGGAATAACACACTTGAAATAATAACCCCCAAAATGTTAACGCCAAAGACAACCAATGTTGAAATTGCAAGTACCAATTTGGCAGTAACAGGATATTTAGAATACCTGGCAAAAAGCAGAACACTTAATCCGATGGCCATGGTGGTCAACAAAATTGCTTGTGGATCACTTACGTTAATCTTATATGAAATGGTTTTTGGCAAAAAATCAGTCAGAGCAACCAATGCTCCGCCAATAAATGAAATGAAAATGCCTTTTCCCATCCAGGAAGGAGGCATTAACTGAATGACTAGCAATGAGAGCAGAAGACTGATAATGATGCCCAACAACCAGGCGATCATAAGCGGACTGACGACGCACATGAAAAACAACGCAATTTCAGCCACAATAATTGTGGTCAACACAGCGGGGATGGGTTTGTTCTTCTTAAGTGATGATTCTGCAAAAATGACAATGACGGCAACGGCAGTCAGGCGGATAAAAAGGCTGGTCCAATCTACCCAATCAAATTTATCGGTAAACCCCAGGATAATGTCAATCACACAACTGAGTGATAGTGCAATATAAGTCACGCGGATTAACCAAACGCCAATCAGCCATTGTCTTGATTTTTTTGGTGTTGAAGTTTTGCCTGCGATATTGTTCAATGAAACTGCCATAGTAACCATCCTCGAATCATTAAAATTGTTCAGGATAAACCATACAATTATTTCTTCCAATTATCAATAAATACAATTGAAAGAAAACGTTAAACGCTCATAAAAAAAGCAAAAGCACAATTAAAAATCTGCTTTTGCTGTTATTTTTGGAGATTCTATTAATTTTTGATGTTTAGATTTATCGCTAGTTATCTTTTTGGAGAACTCAGGAATATTTGTGTTTTTTCGTAGTCATTCTTACCCCAAAGAACAAAGCCAACATCGTAACAATGATCGCTGTTTCAAAGATTACAAATGTCAATGGGGTATTGTTTTCGAGAATTAATCCTGCCATCCAGGGTAGAGTAAGCCCGCCGATACTGCCAAAAGCCGAAACTAATCCAACTGCTTTGCCCTGGTTATTGGTAAAGGCATCCGAGGTGAAGGCAATGGTGGAGGGGTAAACGGTGCCAAAACACAAACCAATGAACATGATGATTGCGATGGCAGCGGTTGTTGTTCCCGTAAAAAACATTAAAGCGATTCCGCCGATCAAAGAACCTAATGCCGCCAGGCCTAATAGCTGAAGAGATTTTAATTTTCGGCTCAAAACCAAACCGGCTAACCTGCCCAATGTGATAAAGCCCCAATAGGCAGAGGTTACCAGGGCTCCTTGTTGTATTGGCAGACGGGCTGACATCTCCATGAAGGTTGTCGACCAACTCCCCAGGCCAAATTCGACACCGACGTAAGTTAATAGCATGGCACCTGTCAACCATAAAAGCGGAGAGTGGTATACGTTGGCAGGAATTACACTATTCTCAGTAAGAGACAAAGAAGAGGTTTTTGGCTTATTCGTATATAAAATAATGTATAAGACTGAAAGAACTGCAAAAAGCCCGGCTGCAAACCATAAGACAACTTTTCCTGATAAATTGTTGGAAATCGCAAGGCTAATGATAGCCGGACCTGAAAATGCGCCAAACCCATAAAAGAAATGAAGCAAATTCATGATTCCGGTGTTGTTCTCAGGGAAAGCCTCTGCCACTACCAAATTTCCGCTAACTTCCATGCCGCCCTGGCCGAGACCCGTAAAGAAGAAAAAGAAGAACATCAAGGGCAAAGATTGGGTGCTGCACAGCCCTATGATGCCTGCGGATAAAAAGAATAATGAAATCACCATCACGATTTTTTTGCCAAAACGGTCGGTCAGCGGACCGGCGACAAACATGGATATGAGAGCCCCCATGAACAAAAAAGTGAGAACTCCTCCGATGGCTCCCAATGTGGAATTGGTCTGATAGGATAATTCCTTGACGATTGGGCCGATTGAACCGTTGAACAACCCAAAAACGAGAAATACCAGACAAGTCATTGCGACAATAATTTTCGGAGACACTTTTTTCATTGGACTGTCCTGTTTTTTTATTGATCTTTTGAAATATTAAGCAAGGTCACTTGATGAAATAGAGTATTGAAACCATCAGCCCCAGGCCAACCACCAACCATCGCAGCACTGACGCATCGATTTTACTCGCCAGCCTGCCGCCTGCGGCGCCGCCTGCCAAGGCACTGACCATCATGACAAAGGCTGTACCCCACAACACCTGATCAGAAAACAAAAAGACCACCGCCGCAGCAACATTCGCAGCCAGGGCGATGGCTTGTTTCAAGGCGTTCAATCGTGTGAGAGAATCGTTGTAGAAAAAGCCGAGTACGGCCAGAACGATCACGCTTAAACCAGCGCCAAAATAACCGCCGTAGACTGCGGCAGCCCCAACTGGTAATATGGCAAATAATTTGTCTCCCTTGTTTGTTTCATCTTCAGAAGATTTGGTCTTGAGCCACTTTTTCAGCGGTTCTCCAACGGCCAGTAAAAAACTTGCGGTCAATATCAGCCATGGTACCAGACCCTTGAACAGGCGTTCACCGGTGTTCAAGAGCAAAAAAGCACCGCCAAATCCACCCAGCAAACCGGCAGGCAGCAGCACCCACAAGCGTTTGGTTTGTGCTTGAAGCAATCCGCGTTGGGCAAATGCGGCGCCAAAATAACCTGGGCAGAGCGCCACCGTGTTGGTCACATTGGCAGCAACAGCCTGCAGACCAAAAGCGGTCAACAGTGGAAATGTAATCAGGGTGCCGCCGCCAGCCAGGGCATTCACCATGCCTGCTGCAAAAGCACCCAAACCAGCCACCAGGTATTGGAGGATCGTTAAATCGTCTATTTTTTATCGCCTTGTCAAATTATTCAAAAGCCGTGACCCATTATGCCACGGCTTTAAGTGCGTATTGGATGGAGTTTATCCGTTCAGGTTCTTCTTGTAATTTGAAAGGATTTCATCAATGCGGGTCATTACATCAGGGGTCAATTTATCAACCTCTTCCATGGCTTTCATATTCTCGCGCATCTGTTCCACGCGGCTGGCGCCGGTGATCACCGTGCTCACGTTGGGGTTCTTCAAACACCATGCGATGGCCATCTTGGGCAGGGTAATGCCGATATCCTCTGCCAGCTTGCCCAATTGTTTTACCTTTTCAAGCGCTTCTTGATCTGTGAATTTCTCGCGAAGCCACTCATAACCTGACAGCGCACCGCGTGAATCCGCGGGAATGCCGTTGTTATATTTGCCGGTCAACAAGCCGGCACCAAGTGGGCTGAAAATCGTGGAGCCGTAGCCATAATCTTTAAACAAACGGGCGTATTCTTTTTCCATGCGGTCGCGCCACAAGAGGTTGTATTGGGGTTGTTCCATCACCGGTTTATGTAGATGATGCCGTTCTGCAATTTCAATGGCCGAAACGATCTCAGATGCAGACCATTCGGAGGTGCCCCAGTAAAGTGCTTTACCCCATTCGATCAGGTTGTGCATGGCCCAAACAGTTTCTTCAATGGGTGTCTCGGCATCTGGACGGTGGCAGAAGACAAGATCAACATGATCCAGGTCAAAGCGTTTTAACGATCCATTCATGGCTTCAATCAGATACTTGCGATTGAGGGTATTTTTTTCGTTGATGCTTTCATTGAGGCCCCAAAATAATTTGGTTGAGACGAGATAACTTCCGCGCCTCCAGCCCAGTTTTTTGAGCGCCGCCCCCATCACTTCTTCAGATTTTCCGGATGCGTAAACTTCAGCATTATCAAAAAAATTGACACCAGACTCGTAGGCAATTGACATGGATTCAACTGCGGCGTCAATGCCCACCTGCGTATGAAAAGTAACCCACGATCCATATGACAGTGCGCTCACACGCAAACCTGTTTTTCCTAAATGACGATATTCCATTTTTTCTACTCCTTAATCCTTAACTCTTTTGTCTTCATTCTACCCGATCAGGGATCAGAAATTATCAATAACTCTAAAAAATGTTAGCTTTTGCTTATTAATACATTTTTTGAATTTTATTGATGCGTTTTGCTTGCGAGGGGGTCATGTGCGCCAACCGTTCCTGCAGGATGGATAAAAATTCCTGTTGATTGGAATCATTTACGCACGGCACAATAAATTCTGCATGCCTGGGCACATCTGAAATCCGGCATGTGCGCAAAAAGTTCATCAGAAACGGATTCAATTCCATCAAGTAAGCCTGATTTACTGCAGCTACCTGCGCCAGGGTCTTGATGCCGCCATCCTGGGTGATGACAGAACCCTGTGATATGGTTTTGCAAATCAATTCGCGTTTTTCAAAGAGATCCGCCGCTTTCAGGGGGGCAATGGTTGAAAGCGAAATCATGGCTCCCCACACCAGGCGGTTTTGTTTGCTGAGCAACAGATCGAGAAAGTCAAAAACGTAGGGCGCGATCAGGTCGGGCGACAGGTATCCCGTTTCATAAAGCACCTTCAGACAATCGCTGCGAACGTTTACGTTTTTATCCCACAAATGCTCGGCAATTTCTTTGATTCCATCCACATTTTTGGAAGACGCTAATTCGCGAGCAAGTTCCTGATTGGGAATATCGTCGCGGATCCCCTGGTAGAAGGCGATCTTATTTAGAACTGACATACAGACTCCCCGTTCACTTTATGCTTTTAATGCATATTGTACTGCGGCTTGAGCGTGGAGAAGGGTAGTGTCAAAGAGGGGTAAACTGCAATCAGATTGTTTGACAAGTAAACCGATCTCTGTGCAGCCTAAAATGACACCTTCTGCGCCTTGATCGGCCAAATTGAGAATAATTTTTTGATAGGCAACTTTTGATGCCGGCAGGATCTTGCCCACAACCAGTTCTTCATAAATAATGTCATGCACAATGTCTTGATCTGCTGCCACGGGGGTATGCACCTTAAGCCCAAACTTGTCGGCCAGGCGTCTTTTGTAGAAATCTCCCTGCATGGTGAAGCGGGTACCCAGCAACCCCACGGTGTGGATGCCTTGTTCAAGCACAGCGGCAGCGGCGGCATCGGCTATGTGCAAAAGGGGTATCTGGATCGCTGCTTGAACTTCCTCCGCCATCTTGTGCATGGTATTGGTGCAGATCATTAAAAAGTCGGCGCCGGCAGATTCCACCTGACGTGCGGCATCGATCATCATCCGGGTAGCTTCCTCCCAGCGGCCATTTTTTTGCAGTGTTTCGATTTCAGCAAAATCCACCGAAACCATTACGCTCTTAGCGGAATGTACACCGCCTAGCGCTTGGTGGATTCCTTCATTTACTAATTTGTAATATTCAGCAGAAGATTCCCAACTCATACCGCCGATCATGCCAATGGTTTTCATTTTTAGCCCTGTGTTTTGTTTTTAGATTGCCGGATCAAATGTGAAGGGAGAAGAAACGACCAGATCAACAATCTGGCTCATTTCTGTGAAGATGTGCTCAGGTGAATGAGATGCCATGGCCTCCATGTTTGAAAATCCCCATGAAACAGCACCAAACGGGATGTTGACTTTCTTGGCTGCTTCAACATCTCGTATCTCGTCTCCAATTGCCAACATCTCTGAGCGATTCAATCCGCTTTTGCGGATGATCCTTCTTAAAGCTGCTGGTTTTCCAAATATAGAGACTTTATCTTCAAAAAGATGAAAAAGGTTGTAGAGTTCATCGCCCAATACTCTGCGGACGGTTTCACAGGTGTTGGTAGTTACCAGTGCCATGCGAATGTCGTTGTCTTTGAGTTTTTGCAGCATGGTCTCAACACCCTCAAAACATTGGATGCTTTCACCATTGGTTTTCATGCGTGAGCGGGTAAACCTGAGAATGGCGGGTAGCTTCCAGATCGAGATATTATGCATTTTCATAATTTTTCGCGGTGGATAGTTCTTTAGCTCATCCAATTTCGAATGATCCACCGGAATGGCGTTGAATTTCTCTGCCAGTTCGTCCAATATGGCTACAACCCAGGGGAATGAATTTGCCAGCGTACCATCAAAATCAAAGATCAATAATTTATAAGCCACAATAATACTTTCCTGATGAGAGCGAGATATTGATAATTTTACTCAATAAATTCTGTTTTCCATTCACAGTTTTGCAAAGCTTCTATACCGAATCTAAACCAGTTCAAGTCTTTCAGCCTGTATCCTTTGACCATCAATAACATTATAGACTCATGGGTTAATAAGAAAATGAAAAATCAAAAATCTAACTGGCTGCTTGATATTGTAATTCTCCTGGGATTTCTCGTCTCCTTTTTCCTAAATCTGACTGGGCTGGCTTTCCATCAATGGCTTGGAGTTGCAGTTTTCTTGGCAATCGTCTTTCATTTGGTCAATCATTGGGATTGGGTTAAGAATGTCATTCCGAGATTTTTTGGTAAAACATCAGGCAGGGCAAGAATTTATACTTTGATTGATGGGCTTTTACTTTACGGCTTCATCATGATCATAGAAACCGGTTTGGTCATCTCGACCTGGTTCAACCTCAACATCACCAATTACGAGGTATGGCTGGACATCCATATATATTCCTCCATCACCACACTGTTATTGGCAGTTCTCAAAGTTGGGCTGCATTGGCGCTGGATTGTTAAAAATGCAGCGAAAATTTTCAATCTGTCACCCGCGCCGAGACTAGCTCCACATGGATTGACCGCTGCATCGCAATCTTCAGCAGTCAGCCGCAGAGATTTCTTGGTGACCATGGGTCTGGTGGGTCTGGGCTCTGCCCTTGCGATTAGTAATGTGCTTCCATCGCTCAAAAAGGTGGATGCATCATCTACCCTTGCCCAAAACGCGGATTCAACAGTCACAACCCAAGCGCAACCGACCGCCGGCGCCACACAGACACTGGCTGCAACCCCCGTTGTAACAGAATCACCAAACGCTGTCCCGACTGCGACAGCACAAGCTACAGCCGCTCCCACTGCAACCAGTGCGCCTGTTGTACAAAACAGCCTGGTTTGTTACGCGACCTGCCCGAAAAGAAAGCATTGTTCCTACCCCGGCGGTTGCGGCAGGTATTCCGATACTGATGGCAACGGTTTGTGTGATTTGGGTGAGTGCAGTTAAGGAGCGATATCGACAAATATACAATTATTCTTGATAAATCCTTCACAATAAATTTGTAAACTAAAAATACATCTTCTCCTCCTTAGCAAAACACGAATCCCCAAGCGGCACTTGGGGATTCGCCGATTTAAAACCATTTCTCTCCAACCGGGAATATAATGAAAAGAGGGCATTTCCCTGCAGATTGCTACGTGAAAAGGATTGTAATATTTGCCTCACCCCAAACCCCTCTCCATCCCGCGGATGGAGAGGGGCAGGGGAGAGGCCGGAGTTAGAGAGTATGTCGTTAGCTCATGCACGATAAAAGGACTTGATACCCCGTAGTTTGCAATGGGGAGTATTCATTGAAATTGACTTTCGATTAAAAGAGGTGCTTTACTATGCGCGGTCACATGATGAAAAGTTTGGCAAATGCGCCAGACGAAACCCCACACGTTTCTTGGTCTTTATTAAAACGTGTGTTTACTTATGCAAAACCCTATCTTTGGACCTTACTGGGAATGTTGACGTTAATTTTGGTCAGCACTGGGCTTACGTTGTTGACGCCCATGGTGGTAAGGCAATTGATTGATAAAACCATACCGGCGGGAGATATCAATGGTCTGATTTGGCTGGCTTCAGCTCTTTTCCTGATTCCAGTGATCAATAGCGGACTAAATGTTTTTCAAAGGCGATTGAGCGCTGCTGTTGGTGAAGGGGTGATCTACGACCTGCGGATGACGCTTTACTCAGGTCTTCAACGTATGTCTCTGCGCTTTTTTACCAACACAAAAGTTGGCGAGTTGATGAGTCGGTTAAACAATGATGTCGTGGGTGCCCAAAACGCCATCAGCAGCACTTTCGTGAATATCTTAACCAATATTATTCAGATGGTTGCAACACTCATTGTTATGTTCACCTTTGAATGGCGTTTAACCCTGATCAGTGTCATCATTGCGCCGCTTTTCCTTCTGGCTGTGCAAAAATTGAGCAACCGTATGCGTGATATTGTGCGTGCTCAAATGGAAGCCAATGCACAGATGAATGCCATGATGCATGAAACGCTTAATATCGGCGGTGCTTTGCTGGTGAAACTTTTTGGCAGGCGAATGCTTGAAGTAGATCGTTTTGGTGAAAGAGCCAAACAAGTCAGGAATCAAGGCGTTGAACGGGCTTATGTTGGTTCAATTTTTATGGCAATCATAGGGCTTTTGAGCGCGGTGGGCACCGCCCTGGTTTACGGCTTTGGCGGCTATTTTGTGATCAGTGGATTGTTCACGGTGGGCACAATTGTGGCATTTGGCTCATATCTTGGAAGTCTCTACGGAGCATTGTTTAGCCTGGCGAATGCGCCCATGGATTTTGCCACTTCTGTTGTCAGTTTTGAACGTGTTTTTGAAGTGATCGATATGCCGCTTGATATTGAAGAGAAAACTGACGCTAAAAAACCTCAAGCTGTAAAAGGGCAAATTGATTTTGACGACGTTACCTTTACTTACCAGGCCGGGGATGAGCATCTGTTGAGCGATGTTCGCCGCTATGGCAGCACTGAGTCAATCACGGCCTCGCTCTCTGGAACCAGCCCGGTCTCAAATGTGGATGACGGCCATCACAGCCAGGCTCGCGGGAATGCACTTGAACATGTCAGTTTTTGTGTGGAACCCGGCAGCCTTGTGGCTTTGGTCGGCCCGAGCGGGGCAGGCAAGACCACCTTAACCTATCTCATACCCCGCCTGTATGATCCTACGTCAGGCTGTATCCGTCTCGATGGTGTGGATCTGCGCGACCTCAAGCTGGACGCGCTCGCTGATCAAATCGGCATGGTCACCCAGGAGACTTACCTCTTTCATGACACCATCCGCACCAATTTGTTGTATTCCAAGTTGGACGCCAGCCAGGCAGAAATTGAAGCTGCCTGCAAAACAGCCAATATTCACGATTTCATCTATGACTTGCCAGATGGTTATGATACTGTCGTGGGTGAACGCGGATATAGGCTCAGCGGCGGCGAGAAACAGCGCATTGCCCTGGCGCGTGTGATCTTGAAGAACCCGCGCATCCTCGTTTTGGATGAAGCCACCAGCAGCCTTGACAGTGAATCAGAGGCACTGATTCAAGAAGCCCTCAACCGTGTCATGGCAGAACGCACCAGCATCGTCATTGCACACCGGTTGAGCACCATCCTGGCTGCAGATCAGATTTTGGTAATTGACCGCGGTCAAGTGCTTGAAAAAGGCACACATACCGAGTTGTTGTCGCAAAAAGGGTTATATTCACAACTTTATAGAACCCAGTTTCGCAAACACGGCAAAGAACTGGAGTAAGTTCAAAGGACAAGAAAAGATCCGCGGAAAAAGCGCGGATCTTTTAATAAAAACGGGTTTGAGAATTTTGAAGACTAAGGCTGAACCTTGATTTCCTTGTTCATGCAGATGCCTGTGAGACCTTCTTCAGAGCACAACTTGACCCGGATGAAGAAAGTTCCGCCGGCAGGATTGTAATCAAAGTGTCCGGGATTAAAGGGACTGATGAAAGCATGTTCACCTTCAGTGAGATCGTTTTGGTACCAATCCACATGGCAATTGCTCCATCCCTCAAAATGATCGCTTGAGTAGCTGGCAGATTTCTTGGTGTTGGCGTCCACGATATAGACGCTGATGGATTGCCAGATTTGTTCGTTTGTGTTGGATACTACCATGTTGAATGTGTAATCGCCGCCAGTACATTGCTGGATTCCTGAATAAGTAACTCTGAAGTTCGCTTTGGTGTCAGGGGTGGGTGAGGGCAGCGGTTTTATGATCTTCAAATCCGTTCGGCTGCCTTGAATTGTTGAACCTTCACTGAAAACCCAGCAAAAACTGCCAGGGGTGGAGGGGTTTTCGATATAGGTATAGCTGGTGCTGTTTTCGAGTTTTCCAATCGCGTTCAATTGCTGTCCGGCGGGGATGGAAGCCACTGATGGGTAATTGGTGGCAGGTCCGGTTCGGCAAATTGTGTTTTTGGCCAAGGTGATGATTACTTTTCCATCGGTTAAAGCTGTAATAGCCGTGGGAGTCGCCTCGGCAATTTCTGCAGTGGCAGTGGGTTCCACATAGACAGTAGCGGTGGGTTCAAGCGTGACAGTTGGTTCAGTAGTGGCTGTAGGATCAACCCCTGCTGCGGCTTCAGTGGCTGCGATAGTGGCCACAATTTCTGGTGTAGCAGTGACTTGTGCAGTTGGCTGGGCAACAGGTTGTGTTGCGCAGGCTGCCAATGCAATCACAGTTACGAGGGTAATACCCCATAAGATCATATTTTGTTTTTTCATTATTTACCTCCCAAGCTGGCAATAGTCATGCCTTTGACTTGTATGTTCCCAATCTTATCATGGAGTTTGCGATAAAAACAAGACGATAAAAAGTGAGGAACAAAAAACACATGCGGATTGTTTTCGCATGTGTTTTATTAGATGGGAACGAATCCTTATGGTGTGAAGGATATGGGTTTCGTTACGCAGGTACCCTGGGCATCATCAAGGGTGCAAAGTTTCACGTTGAGATTGATCTGATGTCCGCTGGGATTATAGTTAAATTCACCGGGGTTTACGTTCATGGCGTAAGTATCATCTCCGGCAGCGACCGCATCCTGAGGGTTCATGGTTGAGCAGCCGGAATATTGGTCAAACACATTGGAAGTGTGATTGATGGCGAATCCGGTGACAGTATCGCTGCCGGTTATTGAAATGAACTGCCAAGGGGTGGCGCCAACATTTTGGATATATAACTTGAAGGCATAATTGGGTGCGCCGCAATCGATCAGGCTGCTGTAAGTGAGTGTAAAGTTGGCATTAGGCGTCGGTGTGCGGGTCGGTGTAGGTGTGGGCTGCAAGGTCGCTATATCCAGCGCGTCTACGTTGCCATCAAGAGTTAACTCTTTTCCATAGATCCAACAAGTGCTGTTGGCTTCATATGGGTTCTTGATATAGTATGAATCATTTTCTGGATTGCGGGCAAGCACTTCAACCAGTTGGCCTGATTTTATGATGACGACATATTTAAAAGCTGCTACAGGTGCGCCTTGCCGACAGTAAGTGTCTTTAGCAACCACCAGGGTCACTTTGTCAGAAATAGGAGCCAAAGTAATAGTTTGCGTCGCTGTTGGTGTGAAGGACTCCAACGGGGGTTGAGGCGTCTGCGTAATAGTCGGCGCTCCGGCGGTCAGTGTCTGGGCCACAATGGTTCCTGCGGCTTGTTCAATATCAGCTTTGCCATTATCCGTTGATGCAGTGTCTGGTGAACCCGTATTAACTGCCGAGGGCACATTACATGCTGATAATGTGAGAACGACGACAAAAGCAAGTAAGGTTGAAAAAATCCGTTTGGATTTCATGAATTACTCCTGGTTAACTTCGATGGTTACGGTGTAAATGAAAGAGGGATTGATTTACAAGTCCCTGCACCGCCATCGACAGAACAAAGCGTTACTGTGATTGATATGTTATGTCCGGTGGGGTCATAATTGAATTGGCCGGGACTAACATTCAAGACATATGAAGATTCTCCGGGAGTGAGGTCAGCTTGAGTCACGCCAGCCACACACCCTGCATATTCTTTAAAAGTGTTTGATGAGTGGTTGATTGCAAAAGCTGTAACTGTGTCACTGCCCGTTATTGCGATGTACTGCCAGATTGAGGACCCGGTATTTTTAATAAATAGTTTAAAAGCATATTGAGGGCCGCATGTTTCAAGGCTAACATAAGAAACCGTAAAACCAATCGCCGGCGTTGGCGTATTCGTTGGTGTAGGCGTGGGATTCATGGTAGAAACGGGTAAAGCACCTGCGTTACCTGTGACTGTCGCATATTTTCCATATAGCCAGCAGGTTGAATTAGACTCGTATGGATTTTTTACATAATATGAATCGTTTTCAGGGTTGCGGGCGATCACTTCCACTTTTTGGCCGATTTTAACTGTCGCCAAAATCTTAAAAGAGGAGTAAGGGGCGCCAAAACGGCAGTATGTGTCTTGTGAAACAGTCAGAAAAACGCCTTCTAGAGTGGGGGTCAAGGTGATGGTTGGAGTAAGTGTAGGCGTAAAAGTGGATTCAGGTGGCGCTTGTACGGTATTGGTGCTGGTGCTCACCTGTGGATTGGCGGCAGAGAGTGTTTGGGCAACCATCGTTTGTGCTGCTTGTTCAATCGCCACCTTGGCAGCTACCGTGCCTGCGATATCAGGAGTACCGGCAGGGGCGGTTCCATTTGGCAAATTACAAGCGGTTAATACCAAAATTGTCGTGAATACCAAGGTGACCAGAAATATCCGTTTTGCTTTCATTTAAATCCTCCTAATACACTAAGCGAACAGTTGATAATTATGGAGTAAATGTGATGGTTTTTGGATTACATCCACCTGAAGCGTCGGTTTGGCATAGGATGATGGTGGCTGTGGTGGAATGGCCGGTTGGGTCGGAAGGGACTTGGACCGCCACGTAGCTGCTTTCACCCGGGCCTAGGTCGGATTCTGCCACGCCGGCAGCGCAACCGCTGTAATCAACAAATACTGTGTTGCTATAATTCGTTGTTACATTGCTGCTGTTATCGGTTGAATTAATTTGCAGGGCTTGCCAGGTTTTTGAACCGGTGTTCTTGATGAAAAAGCGTAAATAGAAATCAGCTCCACATGTCTGCAGCCCGGTATATGACGCCGTAAAATCGGGGCCAACGGTGGCTGTGTAAGTCGGTGTGGGCAGGGGTTGAGGGGTATAAACAGGTAAACTGGCTGTATCGCCGCTCACTGTGGCATATTCGCCCCAAACCCAGCAATAAGTAAATGTATGGTCGGGTTCCACCACATAATAGGCTTGATTGTTCGGATCAACCGCGAGAACGTCATAAGTTTGACCTGCAGTCATTAATGCCACATATGGAGATTTGGCAAAAATACCGTTGCGGCAGTAAGTGTCTTTGGATAAAGTCAACGTGATTTTGTCAGGGGTGGCGGTATATTCGCTGGTGTTTGTGGGCTGCGGTGTTGGGGTTTCTGTGGGATTTTGCTGCTGGTAAGCCAATTCGGTAATTGCAGATTGGGTTTGAAAAGCAGCCATGGTTTGTTCAACGGCTACGTTGACGGCGATGGTTGCCGCCAGATCTGGGGTTGTCGCAGCGGTGGAAGTACATCCGCTGACCAGGATCAAGAGCATGATCGTTGCCATGCCAATTATTTGTTTTGTGAAATTCATCATATCCTCCTGTTACTTTATTATAGTAAAGTGTAGCTGACAAAAAAGCAAGAGAGTATTTTTAATCGTATGGGGCGTGAGATTTCAACTTTTTTAGATCTATTTTCTTCATTGTTTCGTTTTTTGGGCTGACAAGGTAATCTGAGCCGTTGCGGTGCAGCAGCGGAAGGCGTTTGCGTATCGTGAGGTAATGCTCCCGCACTTCTTCAGAAAGCGCGGCGTAACTGTCGAAATCATCCATCCAGTAGGAAAAAATCAAGTCAAATGTTTTAATAAATTCCTGACGGTATTCAGGAGTGACTTGTTCCATGTGGCTGAGGATCCAGCATTTGGATTCAAACTCCCAATCGTGGGCCAGGCCGATAAAACGGAAATCGCTGGTGATATATGGAAAGAAGGGAAACTGCCTGCAGCTTGTGGCTCGAAATTCACGTTCGCAATGGGCAGGTCCCTTGCATGAAAGCAGCAGCAGGTGTTCGGGAGTTTCCTCAAGCAGGTCATCGGGGTTCATTGGTTCATCGCTGCATTCATCTCCACGCCAGAGATGCCAGAGCGTGGTGCGTGTTTTTAAATAATCCCACTCGGGTTTGTAAGCCACCGGCACGGCATGACAGATGTCGCAGCAAAATGGCTTGCCCGACGGGTTATGGGGGGCGCACATTGTTCCACAATCTATCGGAGTGGTTGAGGCATTAAATCCAACCAGAAGACTTTCAAAATCGATCTGAGGTGAGTCATTATCCATCACTCCATTTTAACGCTGTATGAGCACTTTTGATTAAGAGTATTGACAGATAGTATACCGAACGGTATACTGGGGAAATGGATAACCGCGGAACAATCCTTGAACAAGCCCTGAATCTTTTTTCTGAAAGAGGCTATGATGCCGTTGGTGTGCAAGAAATCTGCGATGCAGCGGGCATCACCAAGCCCACGCTTTACCATTATTTTGGCAGCAAGCGCGGACTGCTTGATGCGATACTTGAGCAATCCTTTAGCGAATTGAAAACCAGACTGACGGCTGCATCAGATTATCGCGGCGATTTGCCCCTAACCTTGCAAACCATCGCTGAGACCTATTTTTCTTTTGCCATTGAGTTCACGATCTTTTACCGATTACAACTTGCATTGTGGTTTGCCCCGCAAGAAAGTGAAGGCTTTAAATCAGTCATCCTCCAAAACCGGTTTCAACATGAGATGATCGAGAAGGTTTTTCTCAACGCCGTACCCCAACATGGAAACATGCGCGGACGACACCAGGCCTACGCATTAACCTTTTTAGGTACGCTTAATACCTATATTGGTCTTGGGCTAAATGGGCTGGCAACCCTAAACGTGGAACTTGCCAGACAGGCTGTCAGACAGTTCCAATATGGTATTTATTCATAATTGACTATTAGTGTAGGGGCAATTCATATGGTGCAGTGTAATGGCAATTCATCCAGCAAGTGGACGCACAGATCGCGTGAATTGCCCTTACCGGCATGATTATTAAGAAAAGGAAAAATATGAACTGGATTGATCGAACTGTTTTCTATCACATTTACCCGCTCGGATTATGCGGCGTACAGTCTCACAACGATTTCAACCTGCCGCCGGTGAACCGCCTGGATGAACTTCATCCATGGCTGGAACATATGGCAAGTATGGGCATCAACGGCCTATACATAGGTCCGCTTTTTGAGTCTGTCTGGCACGGCTACGACACGGTGGACTACTACAACATTGACCGTAGATTGGGAACCAACCAGACCTTTGCCCGTTTTTCAGCGCGGGCGCATGAGTTGGGCATCAAGGTTGTTTTGGATGCAGTCTTCAACCATGTGGGGAGGGGCTTCTGGGCTTTTCGGGATGTGCTTGAAAAACGCCAGGCGTCACAGTTTTGCGGCTGGTTTTCTGGTTTGCAATTTGATGAGGATAATTCCTTTCATGACGGGTTATCCTATGAAAGTTGGGCCGGACATGAAACCTTGGTAAAACTCAACCTCAAAAATGAGGACGTGCGCAGCCACCTGTTTGGCGCAGTCAAACAATGGATTGAAGAATATCAAATTGACGGACTGCGTCTTGATGCCGCGGATGTGATGGATAAAGACTTTCTATCTACCTTGGCTGGCTTTTCAAAGAACCTGAAAGAAGATTTCTGGCTGATGGGTGAAGTGGTCCACGGCGATTATAAACAGTGGGTGCAGCCCGGCAGGCTCGATTCTGTGACCAATTATATTGCTTATAAAGGGTTGTATTCCAGCTTCAACGATCACAACATGTTTGAGATCGCCTACACACTGCAGCAGCAGTTTGGCGCAGATGGAAAGATGCGCGGTCTCGGTCTTTACTCTTTTGCAGATAATCACGATGTCAGCCGGGTGGCCAGTATGTTAAAGAACCCGGCGGCTTTGCTGCCTCTGCATGTTTTGATGTTCAGCATGCCCGGCATTCCTTCGATCTACTATGGCAGTGAATTCGGCATCCGCGGACGAAAAGAGGATCAAGATGCAGCCCTGCGCCCGGCGCTAAATTTGCCAAATTTGTTGTCTCATGCCGAGCGGCTGGATTTATATGAAGCGCTTAGGAAGATGATCGAAATTCGCAAACAACATCCCTCATTAATCAACGGCGCTTATCGACAACTTTTACTCACCAACGAACAATTTGCTTTCTCACGCGATATGGAAAACGGTTTGTCACTCACCGTGATCAACGCTGCCGACCATGCGGTTTCAATCGATGTCCCTTTGGGAGACCATCATTCTCGTTTTATTGACCAGATGGAAAAATCTACGGCCTATGAAACAAACAACGGGCATCTTTATCTTGAGATGCCACCTTATTCAGCAAAATGGTTGATTTAATATTTCGCATTTAATCCTTGCCCAAATATGGTTATGGCAAGACCCCGAGTCTGGACTTCGGGGTCTCTTAAACATCCTCCGCAGTTTTTCTGTACTGCGGAGATCTGCTCTTGCCAGAAACCAGGTTTCTAGGCGCTTTCCGCGACAGCCACTGCAGGTTCTTCTTCTACTGCTTGAAAGCGTTTTTGTTTGCCAATGGCGGCGTGTAATCCAAAGAATCCAAAGGCGGCAACGGCGCATAAAATACCGCCGATATACCATAACAGGTTGGGATCCAGGTTATCCAATATCACACCGGCCAGATAGGGTGCAATCACACCAGGGATGGACCAGGTCATGCCAAATACGCCCATATATCTTCCGCGCATGTCTTCAGGGGCAAAACCTGCCACCAGCACCTGACTGGTTGGCACGACCAGCATCTCACCCATGGTGACCACGATGATGGCCGCAACAAACAACCAGTAAGCGGTCACGAAGCCAAACATGCTGAAACCAACCATGTAAAATAGGGTTCCAACTGCCATGATCACAAAAGGCGCCTTGTTCTTGATATAGCGCGTAACGCTGAACTGGAACAGGATCACCACGATGGCGCTGGCAGTTAGTAAAAAGCCGTATCCGCTGGGATCGATGTTATGAACATCGCGCAGGTAAACCGAGAGCGAGTTATACATTTGCTGGTAGACCAATCCCATCAAGATCAGTGCGACCAGAAAAGCCATGAAAGCTTTATTGGTTACCACTTTGCCGTATCCCAAGAAGGTTTTGAAGAGACTTTCTTGTTTGTGTTCTTCATGTGTTTCGGGTTTGGTTTCAGAAATGAACAAGAAGAAGAGCAAAGCCACAAAGCAACTGATGATGGCATCAATAATGAAGAGGGCTAAAAATGATTTTGCAGCGACAAATCCGCCTATAGTCGGACCGATGATCCAGGCCATGTTGCCCACCACGCGCAGGATGCCAAAACCTTCCTGACGTTTTTGTTCAGGCAGAATATCAGCGATCATGGCGCCATGAGCAGGGCCGGCCATATCCGAGAGTAAGCCAATCACCACTGCCAGGGGGATGAGCACTGAAAAATCTTTGACCAGACCCAGGGTAAGGGTGCTGAGTGCACTGAAGATCAAGCCGAAGATGATCAGGTTTCTGCGGCCAAACTTGTCGGTCAGTGCACCGCCGATCATTTGTCCAAATAAGCCGGATAAAGCGAAGATGCCCAACACAATACCGGCTTCAGTCATACCGACGTTGAATTTCTGGGTGATATACAGAGAGAAGAACGGGAAGAGCATGGTCCCGCCTACGTGATCGATGAAAGAAACGCCGACCACTATCCAGAACTTGCGCGGAAATTCCCGTGCAATTTTAGAAAAATTCATATTTAACATGTGCATTACCTTTGAACGAAAACAATATAAAAGCTGACCACCTCAAGTGGCAGACACAATAGATTTCAAGGTAAATGAAATCAGACGGCGTTATTAATACGCTGGTAAATTATAGAAGTTGCATCATGGGAGAAAATTACCCCTTTCGGCATAAAGGGAAAAACACCATACCGACCTGTCGGTCAAAAATAAGCGCTGGCTGCTGGCTGCTGAAGCATAGAAATTTTACTACAATTATGAAAAACTATATAATTAAATATGAAATTATCCCATTTTCGGAGGAAATATCATGGCTGTTCATCATACCCTTGCAATTTCTGATAAAAAGCGCAATGTTGTTTTTGACATCCTCGGATTGACACTGCTGTTGGCTGGTTCTGTTTTTAGTGCAGACTGGATGAATTATTTCAACAAGACAACCAGCCTTTACCCGGCTATTGCCAAACCATGCATCACACTGTTGGCCTTCGTGCTGGTCTTGATCGCCGGAGCACATAAACTTGAACGCCGTGATTGGATGCTGCTGTTGGCAGCATTCTGCTGCATGCTGCCAACGGATATTCTGATGAGTTTGGTGGTGGTCAGCCCTACGCTGGGAGTAGGCGGTTGGGTATTCATGGTGGGCGGCGGGCTTTCGATCCTCGCACATGTCTTCTTGATTATTCGTGTGGGGCGTGGACTGCACTACCTGAAGAAGTTCCAGCTCAAAGACCTGTGGCTGCCGTTGGTCATCTATGGTGCTGCCGCGGTCATCGTTGTATTTTTATGGCCTGATCTCGTAAGGGTGGGGCACGGCGTGATTGGACCCATTTATACTGCATTCTTCTGCACCACCATGTGGTTTGCATGGGAGACTGTGCGCAGAAAACTCTATCCGGCTTGCAATGCCTGGTTTGTAGCCCTGGCTGCCACCTGCTGGTTTGCCACCGAAATCTTGGGTGAGATCTACAACCTGGGGATGGGTAATCTCTCCAATATCACCTTTTGCCTGGTATGGATATTCTACGGAAGCAATGTAGTGTTGTGGGCGCTGAGTGCATACCGCTGGCACGCTGAGAAAAAGATTCACTAGGTTGAAATTTTAAGCTGAACTTGAATATTCCCGCATCTTGCGGGAATATTGACATATATGACCTTATCTATTAAGATTCGCATCTGTGTTGTTATTCAATTATTGAATAGGTTGCATTAAGTTAGTAGTTTGGTGTCTTCTTGATGAAAGATCAGGTATTGGATGCTTAGTTTATGGGTAGCTTTTATTACCGGTTTGACTACAGGCGGCTTAAGCTGTATGGCGGTGCAGGGCGGATTATTGGCCAGCTCATTGGCCAACCAGATTGAAAAAGAAGTTGGTACGCCAGGTAAAAAATCCAGGCAGAAGTCATCACCGCAGGTTGCCCTCCCGATTGTGCTTTTTCTGATGGCTAAACTGGTTGCTTACACTTTGTTGGGAGCTTTGCTTGGCGCCCTCGGATCCGTACTGCAGATGACTCCCACCATGCGGGCAATCCTGCAGTTCCTGATTGCCATTTTTATGATCGGCAATGCATTGCGCATGCTCAATGTGCATCCGATCTTTCGCTATTTTTCATTTGAGCCTCCGGCTGTGATTACCCGTTTCATCCGAAAAAAGGCCAAAAACAAGACTTCGTTATTTACTCCCATCTTCCTGGGGGCGTTAACCATACTCATCCCCTGTGGTATCACCCAAAGCATGATGGCAGGGGCGATTGCTACAGGCAAACCACTTTTGGGTGCTGCGCTGATGTTCGCTTTCACCCTTGGCACATCACCGGTTTTCTTTATTTTGTCTTATTTCGCCACAAAACTGGGTACTCTCCTGGAAAAACAGTTGGTGCGCGTGGTAGCGGTGGTGCTGCTAATTTTAGGGCTGCTATCGATCGACACCGGGTTGAATCTATTGGGTTCGCCCTACTCCATTACCAAGTTGGTTCAAGCCAACAATCAAACTCAAACCGCAGAAATACTCCCGGCTGACGAGCAATCTGCAAGCGTGATCACCTTAAATGTGGTCAACAGCGGATATCAGCCAAACGTTTTGAATGCTCCGGCAAATACTGAATTGACCCTCAACCTGGTCACGAAAAACACCAACTCCTGTTCGCGTGCATTTTTAATCCCCGAATTGAACATCAGCGAACTATTAGATCAGACGGGTACAAAATCGGTGCAGATTCCAGCCCAGGCAGTCGGCAAAAAAATCGCCTTTACCTGCTCCATGGGAATGTATACCGGCGAAATCGTCTTTAACTGATCAGGGAAATCATGAAAACTCTAACTCTGGAAATCAAAGATATGCACTGCTCCAATTGTGTGATGAAACTTCAAGCGCTTGAAGACGATTTACCCGGCGTCGACACCGTGGATGCCAGTTACCGTAGCCAGAAAATGAAAGTGGTCTACGATGAAGTTGTCGTCACCCCTGAATCGATCATGGAAGCGGTGCAGAAATTGGGATACACGCCTGAATTAATTAAATAATTATTGTTTCCAACTAAAGCCACCTAGCCAAGGTGGCTTTTTTTCTACATCTTTCTCGAATCATAAGCCCAGTGCAGCAGCGCCTGGCGTTGTTTTCTGCGGCAGTATAAATTCCCCGGCGGACAGTTCTTCTTGATCTGTGCAATGTGGCGGGTCATGGCCTTCCAGCGTTTGATCTGACGCGCATCATCCTCGCCGCGGCGGCCATTATAGTATCGGCAGTACCATTGAAACCAGCCGCGCGGATCGTCTGGATGGATCCAACCTTTTTCGCGCCAATAACGCAAGGGTTTTGACGCGTTAACGCCAAAGAAGTTTAATGCCGGGTTGTGACACTCAGCGTTGAGGCGTGCGTGTTTAAACCACTCGGCCGGGAATTCTTCGACGCAGTCGGTCATGTACTTGCCGCCAAAAACCCCCAGTGCCAATAGCTCACCGGGGGTCAATTCTGGTTTAAATTCAGGGTCAAAATTCTGTCCTGCCAGCTCAGTAAGCCAGTAGACATATCCTTGCTGCATGCGGTCGTTAACCGTAACCTTGCGAGGTTCCATCGTGTTATGGGGCGGTGGTTGCCTCAACTGCGGCTGTTGCTTCAATCGTTGTAGTAGCTTCAATTGTTGCAGTGGCTTCAGGGGTCTCGGTGGAAGGAAGGATCACCGGGGTGACGGCTTGTTCAGGCACGTTGGGAAGACCATCCACCAGGTACTGCCAGGCAGTATCCACATCGTTCGCAGCCACTACCGGATAGGCCGGTAGTTTTTCGATTGCCATATCCACGCGTTCAATGACAATCTTCAAGGCGCCAACCTGGTCGGTGGGTATTTTGTCAAGCAATGTGTAAAGCAGATCGCGTGCAGCCTGCAAGTCCTTTTTGGCAAGGCCGAAGTTGCTCTCAGAGAGATAAAGACGACTGCGCGAAACCAGTTCAATGCTGCGCGTCATGCTTAGTTGATTTAAAAGCTCGGCCAGTACTTCAGTTTTGTGAATTGAAAAGCTGCTATCCAGCAGTTTTTGCATGTTTTCAAGTTGCACCAGGGTGGCGTCGTGCGCGGCCAGGCTTTGATCCACGCTGTCGGCACGCCCTTCAAGCGTGGTGACACGTTCCTGCAAAACTGCAATCTCTTCATCCAGGCGGGCAATTTCTGCATTTTGTTGATCAGCCAGGTCGGTGATACTGGCGGCATTGTTTTCGACCGGTTTAATATAGCGGTCATACACAAAGGGGATTCCCCATTTGATGACTGCAAAAATGGCGCCGCCCAGCAGAATGAGTACCACGATCCAGGTGATCACACGGCGAAGGTTGCTCTTGCGTGTGAGTTTTTCCACTTCATTGCCCACTGCTTCGGCGATCTCTTCTGAAGAAGCTGCTTCAGCATTTTGCAGCTTTTCAGCGTTTTCAGCTTCTACTTTCTTACCAAAATCTTCCATCAAGGTCGCCAGACGTTTTTCAGTCAGACCTTTGAGGTTTGAGAAATCTTCAAGCGTGGCAAACGGACGGCCAGCCGCTACCTTTTCGGCTAACGCGGGAGTCAATCCGGGCAGGGTTCTGAGTTCTTCGGGATCAATTGTATTGATATACTCTAAAAATTCCATCTTGTGACCTGTCCTTTGAGTGAAAAATGCGCTCTATTTTGCATAAAAGTACCAACAAGATCAATGCAATTATTGTGCCTGATAGCTGTTTCTATTATACAAGCTCATGCTTCCTTTTAATCAAACAGCCTCTGATGGATATCCATCAGAGGCTGCAATCAGTGACATAAAGGTTATTCTTCGGTGATGACCACGGATTCGATCATATCCCCTTCGAAATCGGGATTGGTGTCAGGGTCGCGGCGGGTGATATTGTAAACCACACCCATGCCATCGGTGACTTGTCCGAAGATGGTGTATCCGCCGTCAAGATACTCTGCCGGGCCAAAGGTAATGAAAAATTGGCTGCCGTTGGTTGCAGTCTGTGCGCCAGAGTTCGCCATGGCGAGGACACCTTCTTTATCGAAGGTGTAACCGCTGTCTTCGTATTCAAATTGATAGCCTGGGTTCCCCATGCCAGTGCCTGTGGGGTCGCCGCCCTGGGCCATGAAGTTTTCCAACACGCGGTGGAAAGTGGTTCCATCGTAGTAACCCTGGCGAGCCAGGAAAACAAAGCTGTTGACGGTCACCGGGGTTTTATTAGCATAAAGTTCAACAGTAAAGGTGCCGCCTTTGGCAAGCGTGAAAGTAGCGGTATATTTTTTGGTGGTATCAATCAGCATCGGAGGTGCGGAGGAATACTTTTTGTCGCCCACCAACTGGGGGGTTGCCATTGGATCAAGGTTTTCAGATTCTTCGGGTAATTGGGCGAGCAATTCTGCTTTTGAATTCTGGGTCATAACGATGATCAGAATTACAGCCAGCACTGCCAGCAAAATAATAACAATCGGGTAAATCACTGGTTTAAGATTCTTTTTCTTTTCAATTTGCTTTTTCGCCATGGATTCCTCTTCTGGTGATTAAATTTGTTTCAGTAGATTATAGAGCCAAGGTCGAGAAAGGTAAATGCCATTGTGTGCAGAATTGTGGAGATTGCACTGTCAGTTTGAATATTCTATACTGATAGCACATTCATAAACCATGAGGAGTAGAGATGAGTGATTTAACTTCCGGCTTGATTGTCGTAGCGGTTACAGGGGTATTGATCGGCGTAATTTTTCTGCTGGTTGCCGCCCAAAAAAAGAAACGAACAACAACTCTGCGTCACCTTGCAGGTATGAATGGATGGAGCTATGAACCCGTCGAGGAACAACTCTCATCGGGTTGGCGGCTGCGCAAAGGCGAGTGGACGATCGAAGCACTCAATTTAACCTCGAAAAACGCATCTGACAATTCCAATTCTTCGACGGTGAACAGTCAAACGCGTTGGTTCAGCAGCGCTGTGTGCATGAAAGACGGCATAATTCTCATCGGTCCTCACCAACCCGAAATCAACTTAGGCGGCCTGGGTGAAATGATGAGGCAGGTCTTCTTAAGGGTGATGATTGGCGATGAAGCAGTAAACGCCGAGGGCATTCAGCAGGTTGAGTTGGGCAGTCTGGAGTTAATGGCCCGTTACATGGTGTGGACGAATCGTGAAGAAATCGCGAAGCAGTTAATCGATCAGCAGCTTGAAAATGAACTGCGCGTCTGGCCAATGAAATTGCCGCCGGTGGTTAAATTCTCTCCAGGCGGGCTTGAGATCAAGTTGCAGGGGCTTCGCTTGTATAAGGAGCAGGATATTTATGCACTTGTAAAACTAGGCAACACTTTGCTGGACTCGGCTTTTTCACTTGAAAAAGGAAATAATCCACTCTAATTTTTTTGATTTTCCTGAAATTTTTCAAGGGGGGTTTTTCCATCCGCGCCGCGGATGTTCAGGCTGGCAGGGTCGAATTGTGCCGAGGCAGTGATCAGCGCAGTGACTTCGTCCCACGGCACATCGTTAAAGGCACCCAACAGCATTTGTTTCTTATAAAGATTGCTTCCGTGCAAAAGATGGGCCGGATCAGGCAGAAACGCGCCGTGGATGAACTCCAGGCTAAGGTAGTCTTGTTTGAATAGAATCTGACAGATGCCAGCCTTGACGGGTCCACCCCGGTTGGCATCATAATAGACAATGCCGTTGCGATCCAGCCGTTCGACAGCCTCTGGGCATAGCCTTTCAACAATATCGCGGATTTCCATCACAATATCCAGCAGGTCTTCGGGCAGGTGCTTGAGCTGCTTTTCGAGCAGTGCCAGCGGGATCATTATTCGTCCAGCTTCAGCAAAGCGGGCAAAGAAGCCCCCCAGGCACGGATATCCGGCCAGTTGCGTTTCTCGCCCGGTTTTGCGCCCACCACCAGCATGACAAACAAAGCATCGTACCATTTCAAGCGGTACATATCCAACCGGCCGCCGAAAAAAGCGAGTGCTTTTAGGCTGGTTGGAGCAGCCTTGAGAACAGGCGTCAGATAATGTTTTAAGGTGGTAAAACTTTCTTTGAAACCAATATGACCAGGTTTTTGGGGTGGAACGACCAATTTTTGATCAGTGTGCAGGTCTATACCTGGCATTTTGGGTTTAGGTGATTCAGTCAGACTCATGGCGGTAAGAAACAAAGCCAATGGTTTGGTGACTAGTTCCGCTTTATGCGATTTGAGGTATTTCAAGGCGTTTCGGTGCCAGCCGATGATCATGGGGGCGCCAAGTACCACGGCATCAAAATCATTGGTGTTTTTTACCGCTCCGAGTTCCATGACTTGAGCTTCAAAACCGGTTTTGGCGATTTCTTCGGCAATGGCTTCAGCAACATCGCGGGTGGTTCCTGAATGGGTGATATAGGTGACTAATACTTTTTTCATATGTTCCTCGAATAAAATTATGCCAGCGAACGGTGTAAGATTTCTTTCTCAGCAGTTTTAATGTCTTTCATAAGTTGGGCGGCTTCGGCTTTTTGTTCTGCAGATGGACCCGAGGTCATGGGGATGAACTTGATCAGGTCATTAGCCTGACGCAGCACATCTTTTACCTGGGCGGCATATGAAAAATCCATCCAGCCGCCGTCTTCAGGCGGCTGGATTTCACGCGCCTTTTCAACCAATTTTCTTGCTTTTTCAATGCGTTCTTCGGTGGGAATGATTTTGCTCATATTTCCTCACGGGATAGTATACGCAGCCTCTTTGATGAGGTTGCTTAATGAATAAGTTCGTCGCGAACAATCTCTAAGACACGCGTTTCACGCATCACCCATCGTTCTATTTTTCTGTCTGAAGCCAGCAGCGCTTGATTATTCTCAATGGCCTTGTCAATGTTCACCCATTCGGGCACAAATCCAAGCCTGGCTTCATATTCATCCAATTGTTGAGTACCGAGCACGGGTTCAATTTCACACAGGTAGTAATATGAGGTCATGCAGAAGGATGTGAATTCCTTCTCGGCCGGGAAATCATATTCTTGCACTTTACCGAAAGGTTGCGGTGGGGTGGTGATGCGTCCACCGCTTTCTTCAGCCACTTCGCGGATCAATGCGGATTCCTGGTCTTCATCCTCTTGAACACCTCCGCCTGGGAATTTGTAATCGCCGTTGACTTTTGAATGCACCAGCAGCAGTTCGCTTCCGCGCAGGATGACGGCCCTGACCGCTTCGCGGCAGATGATCTTGCCTTCGTGAGGAACGTGGGGATGTCGGTCGATTTCAGCCAGGATTCGCATGGGTTAGTACCATAATAAGTATAAATGATTTCAAATTTAAGATGATTTCCGATTGGATTAAATCTAGTTGGATATTTTCCGTCTGAATTATAACGTGATCAATATGATGGCTGCCAGGCAGACGATCACCCCGATCCATTGCTTAAGCGAAATATGCTCCTTGAGTATAAGCCCGGTGAGGATCACCGTGGCCGCGGGATAAAGTGATGATAACACCACAGCAGTATCCAGGCGGGTAAAGTGTTTGGCCAGCATGAAGAGGATATTGCCGCCCGCATCCAGCACACCGGTCAGCAGGCAGATCCAATTGCCGCGCACTGCCGGGAAGCCTGTTTTGTTGAATTTGAGAATAATTAGCGCGGCAAGCACCACCATGGATCGCGACACGATCAGAGGGGTAAACACCTTCGCGGAATCCACGCGCGATATGCAGATCATAAAACCGGCAAAACCGAGACCCCCGATCACCGCCAGTAAAAAACCTTTGCGGTGGTCACCAGTCTTTTCTGTGGAGGTTTGCGAGACGATCCAGATGCCGGCGAAGGCCAGCACGAAGCCCACCAGTCGCAGCAGATCGGGTAATCCCTCCATGAGGAAGCCAAACGCCACCGGCAGGCCTGCTCCGATCACAGCCGAGGTGGGCGCCACCACCGCGGATTCACCAATGGAGAGTCCTTTATAGAGCGATGCGATACCTACAGCACCGGCCAGACCGGCCAGTGCTGCCCAGAATATGCCGTTCCATGTAGGGAAGCTTTCACCAAAGACCAACGCGGCGATCACCAAAAGCGCCAGCCCGGATAGGGCCGACATCATCACCACCTGGTATTGATCGCGCCGCCGGGTGGCCATGCCGCCGGTGAAATCCGCACTGCCCCAAACCAGGGCCGATGAGAATGCCATGATGATACCTAACAAGTTTGTCGCGGGCAGCATTGTTGTGTTTTACCTTTCGAGCTTTTTTCTTAAAGTACCTTCTGTGTAGTAGTATGTTTAATTCTATTAACCACGAAACACACTAAAAACACTAAAGGAAAACCAAATAAAAAAATCCAATCATGTTGAAATTTCTAAAGCATTTTGGTTGATAAGCACTTCTTTTTTAGTGTGGTTCGCACGTTAGTTTTTTCAAAATAATTACCACGAAAAACATCAAAAACACTAAAAGAAAACCAAATATTAAAATCCAATCATATTGATTTTTCAATAATAACATTATGGTGCATTTGCACTTAATTTCGTGTAATTCGTGTGTTAATATGCTAATTTATGTAAAAATTGTTTTTCGTTTTTTAAAAAATACTTTTCTTTGCGGTCTCTGCGCCTTCCCTGGCACTTGCAGCCTGGGCAAGTGTGCGAGAGATAGGTTTTATCACAAGAACTTAGAGACTTCGTGGTCTGTGCGTCCCCGAACGAAGTGAAAGGGACTGTGTATTTCGTGATTAAAATGTTTATAAGATTATAGGTTTTATAAAATAGATTTTCTCCGCGATCTCTGCGCCTCTGCGTGAGAAAAAGGTTTTGTTTGTTGCCTTTCCTTTTAGTGTTTTTTGTGTATTTCGTGGTTAATAGTTTTTAATATTTTGGGTTTTATCCAAAAAAAGATTTTCTCCGCGATCTCCGCGACTCCGGGTGAGATAAAGGTACTTAATTAAGATACTGGTAGATCATGGTCTTGACTTCCAGCCTGAAGAGCTCGCCCGCATCTTTGATGTAAGGCGGATATCGCCTTCCGATCTCATTGAGGATCAGACCGTGCAGACGGCTCCACATGATATAGGCCAGGTAGAGCACGAAATCGTTTTCGACTTCGAATTTAACTTTCCACTCAGAAAGCAAACTGCTCAAACCAGGCGGCAGGGTAAGCTTTTCTTCTTTTTTCAACCGTCCGCCTGTGTCGGCCATATTGAGAATGCCGATCAGCGCAACCAGGGTGGGTGAGACTTCAGCCTGGGGTGCCTCCGATTGTAACGCGAAAAAGAGCAGGTAGCGCTGCGGATTCTCGACAGCCCAACGTCGGTAAGCCTGGCAGACCACCCTGAGCTGAACGTCTGCGTCATCATCCAGATGTGGGTTGTGGGCTTCGGTGAGGGTGCGTCCCAGGTCGGCATCTGCGTCGGCAACCAACGCTGCAATCAGCTCTTCACGGCTCGTAAAGTAGTTGTAAATGGCAGGTGCCGTGATGTTGAGGGCGCGAGCGATGGCGCGAAGGGCAACGGCATCGGCGCCTTGTTCGGTGATCAGCTTCCAGGCTTCGGCCTTGACGGCTGCACCCAGGTCGTACGGTTCAGTGCGGATGGGTCTTCCCATGAAAGTCTCCTGAATAACACCTTGTAAATATACACCGTATAATTAAGAAAGTCAAACAGTTATGCCGAATGTCACGCGCCGCTTTGGCACCAGATAGGATACAATGAAAGGGCAACAGCATTCAAGAAAGGCTCCCCCATGAACATTCTAATATTTAATTGCGGCAGTTCCTCGCAATGTGCGAGGCTTTACCAGGTTAACAACAACCAGGCTGAACCGCTGACGATTGCCAATTTCCTGGCCACCGCCGTGGAATCACCCTCAAGCGCCGGACCGAAACTCACCTGGCATGTGAATGAAAAGAACGGCGTTAACAAAGCCTCGAGCATCACGCATAAGCAAGTGGCCAAAAAGGTCATTCAGATATTGCAGGAAAACAAAATTAAAGTGGATGCTGTCGGCCACCGCTTTGTACACGGCGGGGATCTTTTCACCAAGACGACCCTGATTGACACCGGCACGCTTGCCGACCTGCGCGCTTGCTTTCCACTTGCACCGACTCACAACCCCAATGCTTTCGGCGTGATCGAGATGTGCCACGCCTACCTGCCTGATGCACCGCAATACGCCGTTTTTGATACCGCCTTCCATGCCAGCATGTCAGAAGAAGCCCGCACTTATGCGCTTCCGAGTGAACTGGCTGAGAAAAACGGATACCATAAGTACGGCTTTCACGGCATCTCCTGCCAGTATGTGTCAGCCAAAGCGGCCGAACTTCTCGAAAAACCGCTCGACCAGGTTAAACTGATCATCTGCCATTTGGGCACGGGCGGCTCCTCTGTCACGGCATTTTCAGAAGGGCGCACGCTTGATACTTCGATGGGCTACTCGCCGCTGGCCGGGTTGGTCATGTCGACCCGCTGCGGCGATATTGACCCCGGTATTTTGATTGATATGATGCGCAAGGGTAATTCCGCGGATGAGATTGAAAAGATTCTTAACACCCAATCAGGGCTGATCGGGCTTTCGGGTTATTCATCCAACCTGGCGGAAGTGATCGAAAAAGCCGGGGGCGGTGATAAGAACTGTCTGACCGCCTACGAAGTCTACGTGATGCGTCTGAGGCATTACCTGGGCGCATTTAGCTGGCTGCTCAACGGCGCGGATGCCATTGTTTTTACCGACGAGATCGGCGTTACTTCATGGCGTTTGCGTGAGGCCGTTTGCACCGATGCCGAGAGCCTGGGCGTGATCCTCGACCGCTCTGCCAACCGCAAGGCTGAACCCAACGCCGTGACCTGGATCCACGACGATGAATCCGCGGTCAAACTGCTGGTCATGCAAACCGATGAAGAGCGCGTGATTTTGGATGAAGTGTTGAAACAAAAATAACCCCCGAAGAGAATTGTGTATTTGAAAACCCATGTAGGGGCGGTTCACATTCAGATTAAATCGTAGGGGAGGTTCATGAACCTCCCCTACGATTTTTGAATAGATATAAAATATGAATATCAGATATTTTTTAGTTGATTCAAAGGGGATTTATTGGATAAACAAAATCTTTCAAGGGAAACCCAGCCACGTCGATTAAATTCTCTCAGGCATCCTGATGCCGATTACTCAGCAATTGGTGCCTATTTCATTACTATATGCACTCGCCACAAAGAACATCTTTTTGGTGAAATTTATCACGAACATATGCAATGCAACGAATTTGGATTGGTTGTTTGGCACACTTGGAAAAATCTTTCTGTACGTTTCCCACAAATATCCATTAGTTCTGCCATCGTTATGCCGAACCATTTTCATGGCATTATTGAGATAAATGGATTGGTAGGGGAGGTTCATGANNCCTACCAATCCAACCTCCCCAACAATCACATCCCCAACCTCGTCGGGTAATGACCATTCCACTTGTGGTTGGTTATTATAAAATGCAAACAGCAAAACAAATTAATTTATTGAGAAAGACGCAAGGAAAATCTGTATGGCAACGAAATTATTATGACAAAATTATCGAGTCAGATGATGAATATGATGCCATTTCGGAATATATCCTTACAAACCCATCAAGGTGGGGATTGGATAAAGATTGATAAATAATCTTTCATAGAGGAGGTTGATAAAAATTTTAATAAAGTTATTGGTATTTCAAAATCNNGAGGTTCATGAACCTCCCCTACGGGTCACCTACCCGATCGACGCGCCTGTGAGGATATGTCCGAATTGGGTCATATTTTATATATTTGCTAACAAGTTCTCGATTTCTTCGACATTTATTTCAATATTTTTACCTAAATCCATCGATTTTAAGTAATTAGCAACCCAACGATATTTACCATAAACGGATACATCTTGGTATATACTACTTTTTATGTTTTCAATTACTAATTTAATTTCATTGTTTTTCATGTCAATATTTGGGGATAGATAATCAATAAATAATGGAAGATCTTGTTCAATATAGTTCCCCGGGTCAATTAATTCTTGGTGCCAATAGAAAAGTATATTAGCACTCCAATTAATAAAATGAAGTCCACCATCAGCCTTATTATTAATTGCGTCAATAAAATCCGCGGCAGTTGAAAATCCTAATTCACCAATAATCTTACTATCAAGAATTACACGCGGTGTTTTAGCTAATTCATGTTCAAGTTTGTAGGCTTTAATATGTGCTGGACCAACAATTTGTTTATTTAAATCATTAAAATAGGACTTACCACTCGAAATACCGCCTCTAAGCCAAATATTATTTTTGGCAAGTTTCTGTTGAATAATACCAACGGTTATGCATAAATGCCTTAATATATTTAGGTCTTCAGGTAAAACACCAGACTGTGGGATTGAAAGAATTACTGAATCACTAACAACAATAGATTGAATTTTACTTTTAATTGGGATAGTACTAATTTCTTTTAATTGAGAGTCTACAATTCCAAAATATAACCTAATTTTCTCCGTATCTTCATCTTTTCCACTCATGACTAAGTTTGTGAATCCAAGAATGTCCAGATATGCCACAAAGCTTTCTATATAATTGACTTCTTCATAAGGAATTGAATTGTTTGTCATTTTTGCTCCCCGTTTCTGATTATGTTTTATGATCTATTTTACTCTGCTAGGTGGAATGGGATTAATATCTACTTTATAAACTTTAATTATCCCTGATGAACATGGAATTTCCTTTGGCAAAACTATCTTTTTTTCAGGTATTAAGGTATCAAAAACTAATAACGATCCTTCAGGTCGATTTTCTGACGCCATATATTGATCGAGTTGACTTGTACCAGTAAAATCTTTTACCATTACTTTGATTTCCACCAAATGTAAAATTGAACAAAAAATAATCCCTACATCGACGTACCCAATACCTGATTGGAATTCTCTTAATGCTAAACCCGGTCTATTAAGTAATGTTCCCATAGCAAAAAGAGTAAATAGTGTTTGGCCTATTTTTTCAGGTTTTTGCCGTAAATTACCTTTTATTCTTGAAATCCAGAACGCATCAATTGCCCGTGCTTCGGTAGCTTTGGAAAATTCTGATAATAGGAATTCAATTGTTAACTTAGGCTTTTGTTGAATTTTCTTTAGTTCGTCAATCGTCCCACCTGGGAATGTATTTATATTTTTCTCTAAAGATGCTTTAAAAAAGTAATCTACTCGGTTTACTAAAATTTGAATGAAAGCTCTACGGTCAGATATTGAATTACTATAAAAAATCAATGAATGAATTCGATTTACTTTATTTGTGAAATTGAGATTGTCATAATTTAGGCGATTGAAATAATATAAGTTAGCTAGCTTGACTGCATAACCATCAGTATCTGTAATGTTTTTTGAGGCAAGATACTCTTCAATATATGCTTGAATAGAAAATAACATCTTATTTATCTGTTGGTAAACCGTCTTTGTTTAAATTATATTCTTTCTGTAAATGGACAGATATTCTTATTGTTTGGTCTATTGGCTTTTTACTCCAAAAAGTTTCGCCACTTATTTTCTCAGATATACCGAGCAAACCTTCACGTTGTAGTATGGTTAATTCTCTACTCACATTCGACGATTGCATTCCAAGAAGTTTTGCGATTTGTTGAACAGATCTATCCCCATTTGCCGCAAGATAAACTTGAACTCTTCTTATGTGATTACCAAAAATCGTTTTTACAGATTCATAATGACGATCTGCATCTGCTCTTAAAGCAAAAGCAGTGGTCTGATCTAAAGAATCGACTTTATGCTCAATATTTGCGAGCCTTCTTAAAATCTGCTGATCTCGATCTTCTAGAACCTCGTTATTCTTCATTTTGATCTCAATCTTGAAAATTAACCTTCGTTTATTTTATTTTCTGGTATATCAATTGTTACATCAAACAATGTGAGATCATAAAGCTTTTTTCTCCGGCCTCGAACACTAGAGTTCGATTCAGATTCAACAATTCCAATTTTTTCCCAGTCTTGTCCCCATTCAGATATATATCGTACATTTACTTTTGTGAGTTCTTGAATACTAGTGACACTTTTTTCACCATCCATATTTGAATAAACGAGCCTTTTATCTTTTGTGTTTAAGGTTTTCTCAAGTATATCTTTAATCAACGGTGTAGAAATTAACCTTACCAACTTATTGATCTCTTTTAGAGAAAAATCTATACTTTCCAACAAAGAAGGATTTAAATCTTTATGATCCATATTATTCCTATTATTTCAGTTTCTCAAGATATGGTACTAAATTAAATTTATCTTCATATATTGTTTTATCAGCTTCAGTTTTTTGGACGATCAAATCATTCTCAATTAATTGGTTTATAAACTTCCCAACGGCTTGCCTAGTTACACCCACTTTATCTGCAATTTCTTTTTGGGAAAGTTGGTGGCTATCAAAAATTAGTGGAAAAATTTTTTTTCGATTATCAGTGATTATTGATTTAAATAGTTCTAATTTTTCTTTATTTTTTTGATTTTGAATATCAAAATATTGGTTTTCAAAACACAAATAGATTCTATTTAATTTATCTTCAATAGACTGCAAAACAACGAGAATTTCGTTTTCATTTTCAATCATTTTTCCCTCTGAAATTTACTTGAATAATGAATCCCTCTAAAAATATCAAAAACTAACTAGTAAAATAATTATACACATTTGAAAAAATTCTGCTACTAAAAAGAGAAATTGTTAATTGATGCATTTATTTTTTTATAAAGTAAGTATGCATAAACTTAATTACTAAAAATGGCGTCAAAATTTCAACAATTGCTGATGTTGAATTACCACACCCCTAGAATCAACTTGGACTTCACCTTCTGCGCATACTCTTTGAACTCTACCAGTGAGTCTCAATCCACAATAAACAACTTTGCCCCTGTCGCGGTGGATGACCGATGCGCCTCTGCGCCATCCGCCACCTGGTAACTCATCCCCGGCGTGAGGACGAAGGTTCTGCCATCCTCCAGTTCGGTGTGCAGTTCGCCTTCGAGGCATAATAAAATATGGCCTTTACGGCACCAGTGGTCCGCCAGGTAACCGGGCGAATACGCCACCATGCGCACGCGGATCTTGCCAAACTGCTGAATCCGCCACGTGGCAATACCGGTCTCACCTTCATGTTCAACAGGTTCAATCTGTGCCCAATCCGTCGTACCAAATGGGATGTTTTTTATGTCCATGAGGATAATCCTGTTGTTTTCTGTTCTTTTAATTTAAACACTATGTGTATTTTAAAATTTTCGCGTTTTTCGCGCGGTTTATGCGCACCCGAGCCGCAACGCGGCGAGAGGTGTGTGTTTCGTGGTTAAAAACTGATCTTTCTTTTCAACCGAGCCTCTTCGATCAACGCCAGCATACCGCCAAGATTGACCTCCCAACTGGAGCCCTCCTGCTTTTCGATGGCAGCCAGCACCAGCTCGGCATACTTCTCAGGCTGTTTCACCCGCAGCGCCACGGCTTGCAGCAGCACTTCACACAGCGCGGCAGTCATTTCTTTAAACAGTTTATTGTTGGGCGAAGGGCTCTGGCTGAGCAGTGCCGCCAGGTCTTTGACGCGGCTAGCGGTGGTCTTGCCGCCTTCGCGGAACAGCAATCCGCCGGGCGCTTCGTTGGTGGGATGCCACAAATCGTTCATTCTGGCGGCTTCGCCCTTTGGCTCAAGCGCGCAGATTTGTTCGGCCAGGCCATCCACCGCGCGCGCAATGGGGATGACCGTGCCCTCATACGCGCCGCCGTGCGGTTCATAGAGGGAGGGCATGCAGTTGTAGTCCGCGGCGCGCATCATCTCGCTGAAAAACTGTAAGCGGCCATCCAGGCAGGCCACGTTATTGGGGAACTCTTTGGCCAATGCCTGCATGCGTTCAAGCCGCGCCGGGCTGCCAGCGTCGCCGTGGACGGTGGTAAAGACCACGAATAATGGTAAATTCTTGTCTTTACGCAGCAGTTGGCGCGTGCTTTCAACCATCACATCATGCAGCTTCTGCGCCACGCGCCTGCCCATGCTGACAATGATCACCTTATCTGCACATTGGCTGCTGATCTCTTGTGGCAGCAGCGCCCGGGCTTCGGCTTGCGCCTTGAAGAGTTCCTTGCGTGCCTCAACCGGATTCTCGATCAGGGCTTGTTTAAGCACCAATAGTGCATCGCTGATCCTGGCGAAAGCGGCGTTGTTGATGCCCACCACTCTGCCCATCAAGGCTTGCAGGTGAGGCGCCATCACCTTGTTTTGGATGGCCTCATTGCGCATGCCGTAGGCGAATCCTCGGTTGACGGTGGTAACCACATCGGCTAGTTCCATGCCGATTTCAAGCGCGGTGTTGATGCCATTTTCTTTGCGTTTGGTGCCGAAAAGCGCAAAAGTCTTGCCAAACGGCTTGATCTCGTTGACCAGGCATTCGTCAAAGGTATTGTGCAGGGTCAGAGACACGTGATGGCGGCTGCGGGCCAGCACCATGGCCGGCACGGTTTCCCAATCCGCGGCCCACACGAATTGCTGGGGGGAGGCGGTCTGTTTGAGCAGGGCATCCACGGCCAGGCCGAACAATAATGTATCTTCACGTAAACTTGTTAAAGGAATATCGTAAGGGGTTTCGATGCCCTCGAAGTGTCCGTCAATAGCCAGAAACAAAATGGGCACAAATTCGTCTGTGGTGACCAACACGCGGCAGAGCAATCCGTTTACCTTGAAGCGCCAATCCGTGGGTTTGACTTTACCGTTCGTAATCGGATTGTCTTGCGGTTTTTCGCGTTTGAGCTTTGGGCACCAGGGCGCAATCATAATGCCGCGCTTGAAGTTGCGGCGTTCCTGTTTGGTGACCGCGGTGATCCCCGTGCAGGGCGTGAATTCGGTTTCATAGCGCAGCATGAAGAACTGCGCGCTGCCGATCTTTTTCAATAATTTTTCTTCCAAAGGGATGTTCAAAGTTAACCCTCCCCGGGTGATGATCCTAATCTTCCTATTATTATACATTGTGCAAAAAAAGCTTGACAACTATGATATACTTGAAATATGGAACATATATTCTATTATCAAATAACGATCTTGTAAAAATGAGGGTCAAAAATGTAATTGAATTGAATCGAATTGTTTCTATGGTTCAATTCAATTAATCTTGTATATATTTTGGCGTAGTGATGGCATCCCTCTCCTGTTAGCTGGAGAGGTACCGAAGGAGAGGGTAAAAAACAATTTATTCGAATCTCAACAAAATCGGTTCGAATCAAAATTGTTTACTCAGAAAAAGGCAAAAAAAATTATGTTTATTGCTTGGAATCATAAGCAAACCTGATCGAGAATAGGCATCCCTCTCCTGTTTGCGGGAGAGGGACCGAGGGAGAGGGCGAACATACAATAGTCGTTTTATTCGAATTGATTTTTATTGTTTTTTTATACGACTTATATGTTAATGTGTAAGAATTATTGGTTTTCATTACCTACTCAAGGGTGCGCGTTCTTTATACCCCTCGTTCACCTTGATTATTGGAGGGCGAGCGATGTTCCAGAAAAAGATCGCACCTCTGCGAAAGAAAGCCTTTTTTAACCCTTATTCCATGAACCAATTTCAATGATGTTGTTCTCGGGGTCGGCGACCATCGAAGAACGCATGCCCCATGGTTCATCGCGGGGTGCGTAAAGAGTTCGGGCACCGGCAGTCACCAAACGCTCATATTCACGGTCTGCATCCGCTGAGGTGGGGAAGTCTAGTGCGATCTCGAATGTGCCATTAAGCGCGGGAGGAAAGGTTGGTGTTTCTTTAAAAAGGTCGGCAAGTTCTTTCCTGCGGTACATCGAGAACCTCACGCCCTCGTTTTTGAACTCCGCATAAGGGCTTTGACCGTCCCAGTCGGTTTCAAACCCGAGCACATCGCGATAAAACGGAACCATCACCTGCATGTCATTTGCGAAAATACCCAGCATATCTATTCTAGGGGTCATTGATTCTCCTGACTATTCGTGATATCTCATCTCCCCGGCTTCAATGCGCACGGGTAGAAAATTTTCTTTTGGCGGCAGCGGACAGGTTGCCCAGGCAGTGTAGGCGCAAGGCCAGTTGAGCGCGGCGTTGAAATCAAGCATGATGGTATCCTCCAGGGGTTTGGGCAAGGTCAAAAATCGCCCCCCTGGATAGGTCAAGTCTTTGCGGGTTTCATCCACAAAGCTGATAAGTCCTTCGTCATCCGCATCTTCGATCTGTAAAGCGAGGTTTTTACCATTCAGATTGAAGTGAACTTCACCCAGCAGGCTGCTTTCGTGCTGTGAACCGATGACATCTGTGACTGTGAAAGTTTTAGGTGGATTGTAAGGCATGAACTTGGCTTTAAAACAATAATCCGGGTTAACCGGAAAATACTTGAAACCCTTGAACTCTTTGAGGGCTTGGGCATCGACATCCCAGGCGCGCAGCATAGTATTGCCTCCCCGGCGGATGATCATCAAGTGAATCGGCCCCGCTTCAACCAGGTCAGGGTCGCCGTCCACATCGGCTTTCAAGAAGTGTGGCTCCGCTGGTTGTCGGTTAAGCAGAACACCCTCGGCGCTTTCGGTCAGGCTGACCTGACCATCTTCCAGGTGCAGACATCCACTGTAAGGGTGGGGGAAGCCAGGCAGCACGATCTTGTTGGCATCCGCACTGCCGAAAGAGTTATCGCCCTCTTTGAGCATAAACAACCCGGCAAGCGCCAACCAGTGACGAGGGTTGGCGCGCACGTGTTCGTCGCGATCTTTGCGTGATTGCATTAAGGTTTCAGCAGCATATTTTTCGGTCATTCAATCTCGTAATTGTTAATAATTTATATAATCGCTTCAAAAAAGTCTTGTCAAAAAGGCTCCAAATATTACACAAGAGTATACTCAATATTTGGGTAATTTCAGAAAAGGAGAAAAAATGCCCTTAAATTTTTTATACATTGGTTTAGCTGTCATCGTTGTCATCTTCCTGCTTTCGGGGATCCGCTTCATCCCAAACAACAGGGTCGGTATCGTTGAAAAACGATTCGGCGGACGGTCGGTGAAGGGTCGCTTCATCGCGTTGCATGGAGAGGCTGGTTATCAACCTGATCTGCTGCGTGGTGGGTTGCATTACCTGATCCCCATCCAGTTTTCGGTGCATATTGCACCGCTGGTGACCATTGCCCAGGGCAAGATCGGCTATATTTTTGCCCGCGACGGTGTTCCGCTTTCTGCCATGCAGGTGCTGGCGTCAAACATCACGGCCAACGATTTTCAGGATGTAGCCGCCTTTTTGAACAACGACGGACAGCGCGGTCCGCAGCGGCAGATTTTGCGAGAGGGTACTTATGCCATCAACCTGGCTCAATTTGTGGTGATCACCGAAGAGCAGGTCTATTACATGCCGCTTAGCCGCGAAGATCAGAGTGTCATCCAGAATATGCGTACAGTGATAGCCGACCGAAAAGGGTTCACCCCTGTGGTCATCAAAGATTCTGATGATCAAATTGGTGTGGTCACCGTGCATGACGGCCCCTCTTTGGCATCCGGTGAGATCATCGCCCCAGTGGTGGGTGCGGATGTCAATGATGCGCTTACCTATCACAACAACTTCCAGATGCCTGACCGCTTCATTGCCGCCAACGGCCTGCGCGGACGTCAGCTTCAGGTGTTGGTGGAAGGCACCTACTACCTCAACCGCTTGTTTGCCACGGTTGAAATGATTCCAAAGACCGTGATCGAGGTAGGTTTTGTGGGTGTGGTGGTTTCGTATACCGGCAACGTCGGGGTGGATCTTTCTGGCACCGATTACCGCCACGGCGAATTGGTTGGCACCGGCAACCGCGGTGTGTGGAGTGATCCGCTGCTGCCAGGCAAATATGCCTTCAATACCTATGCTGGCAAGGTGGTGCCTGTACCGACCACCAACATCATCCTTAAATGGATCAAGAGTGAGTCAGGATCGCATCATTTTGATGAAAACCTGTCTGAAGTTTCTTTGATCACCAGGGATGCCTTTGAACCTTCCCTGCCGCTTTCTGTCGTCATTCATATTGATTACAAGAAAGCGCCCCTGGTCGTTCAACGCTTTGGAGATGTCAAGAAACTGGTCGAACAGACCCTTGACCCGATGGTTTCAGCCTATTTCAAGAACGTCGGCCAAACCCGTACGCTCATTCAATTGATCCAGGAGCGTAATGACATTCAGAACATTTCAAGCAAAGAAATGAAAGATAAATTTGCTCATTACAACCTTGAATTGGAAGAAGTGTTAATCGGCACGCCAACCACCAATGGTGAAGATAAACAAATTGAGATCATTCTTAACCAGCTTCGCTCACGCCAGATTGCAGTGGAACAGATTGAGACATACCAGAAACAACAAACTGCTGCGGTTAAAGAACGTGAACTACGCGAAGCACAAGCACGCACCGAGCAGCAGCGCAGCATCACCGAGTCAGAGTTGAGCATTACAGTGCAATCGAACCAGGGTAAGGCTGAATACCAGCGTGCCCTGCAGCAAGCTGCCCAGATCAAAACTTTGGCCGCAGCGGATGCCGAGCGCATCGCCCGAACTGGTATCGCCCAGGCTATCGCCACTGAAGAACAGGTCGCTGCTTACGGCGGACCGCAGTTCCAGGTGACACAGCAGGTGATGAACCGCTTCGCAGAGGCTGTACAGCAATCCCGTGTGGATGTGGTTCCACGGGTGGTCATCAGCGGCAATAACGCTGAAGGCGGTTCTTCGAATGGCAGCGTGATGGAAGGTCTTCTGACTCTGCTGCTTTCTGACAAGCTGAATCTGGCTGTCACCGGAGAAACCAGCAAGGAACGCAGCAAAGACGCCGAAGCACTGCGTAATGATATTCGCAAGAGCATGAAAGCGTTTGACGCAACTCCTGCTCAAGATGCTTCTGCGGCCGAAAAACCGGTCGAAAGAACGGCGGATAAACCCACCGACAAACCGGCTGATAAAGCGTAGTCGTAATAGGAAACCCCCGCAGATTTCAGTCTGCGGAGGTTTTGTAAACCTGATGTATATAATAAATGTCCCCCGCGCTTAAACCGCCGGGGACTATTATATAAAACCTTGTGTTACTAGTCCGCAGGCTGAGATTCTGTGACCGGAGCAAGTTTCAATTGGTTGGTGCGTTTCATCGAAAGCAGATAGACCACCAACATCGCAACCAGCAGCGAAAAGATGAAGATAGGGATGGTTTCAAGCGAAATGCGGCGCGCCAAGACACCCATAAGGGTGGGTAATATTGCGCCGCCGATACCGGCTGACATCATTTGAAAACCAATCGTATTGGCGGCAAATTTTGGGCTGACACGGCCGCTGGTGCCAGACATCAATGCAGGGAAGATCGGCGCGATGGCAAAACCGATCACCACGACGCCAATCAAGCTGATGATGGAGACAGGGTTCCACCACAACAACACAGCACCAATAATGGCCAATATTGTACCGATCAGGATGGTTTTGTTAACACCCAAACGTTTGGCATAGAGACCGGCCAAAATGCGCCCGATGGTAAACAAGGCATAAAAACTGCCCGCCCAAAAGCCGGCGGTCTTGGCGGCAATGCCGCGAGACTCGGTTAAAAAGGTGTATGCCCAGGCGCCCAAACCCATTTCAGCACCTACATAGAGTACAAAGAGCAGCATACTTAACCAAACCTCCGGCTGCTGCAGGGTTTCTTTATACGAAGTTTTATATTCGGTGATGTTTTTTTCTTCTTTTGAATCATTTTGTGTGTTTTTTGCCCCCCACATTTTCATGGTGATGAAGAAGGTGACAGCCAGTACGATCTGAAAAATGGCAACAACGCGATAGCCAAAATGCCAGGTATTTAATGAAGCCAGACCGAAGGTCATGAGGATCGGCCCAAGGGTTACGCCAATGCCATAGCTGGCATGCAGCCATTGCATCAGCCCTTCGGTGAAGTTGGCCGCAACGTAGGTGTTCAAGCCTGCATCAATGGCGCCAGCCCCCAGACCGCCAAACAAACCCAAGAGAGCCATCATCCACCAAGCCGGGACGAAGGTATAACTCAGGAGTGTAAGACCCGTTAGTCCGCAGGATGCGGCAAGCAGACCCCCAACACCCATTTTACGCAGTAAATAACCAGATGCAAAACTTGCGCTGAGGTAGCCTATGGTACTGGCGACCATGAAAAATCCGAGTGCATCGAGGGGGACCTGAAACCCAGCTCGCATAGTAGGCCAGCCCACGCCTAACAAGCCGTCGGGCATACCCAGCGCGATAAATGCGATATAAGCCAGCAAGATCAAGCCGATTTTAATCGAAGGTTTTTTTGCAGTCGTCATAAGTTGTGTCCCTCACTTCAGAAGATTGCCCCATTATAGCACAACTTGCAACCGGTTGCATAAAATAACCTATATTACAAAAATTGCTCTTTTTGTGTCCCAAAAGTGTTGGGGTGAAATTAAATAATAAGTGGTTTCAATACAAGTGTGTAAGGCAACAGACAATAAACTAAAGGTTCAACTCCAAGATACAGGGATTAGGTGTTAGTGCACCCTGGTATCTTGGAGTTATATTTAAAACTTTTAATTTAGTTCACAGCGTGTCTATGGATTGTCCGGCGTTTTTCATCAACCAAACGTAGCCGTCTTCAAGCCCGGGTTGGACGGGCTGTGCATCTGGATAATCTGAGGCGCTTTCTCCAACCATGCGGTATTGGGTGCCTTCGGCCAGGTGCAGCATGGAGACGATGGTCAATCCATGATTGGGTTTCTCCATGGCAGAGGAAGTCAAAGCCCACACATGACCAGAAGCTGCCTGGGTCAATTCAGCCGGGCTGCCGCGAAAGATCACTTGTCCGCGGGCGATGACGGCCAGATCGCGACAAGTCTGTCCGATATCTTCAACGATATGGGTTGAGAGCAGAACGGTGCGGTCAGCCGCAAGATTCACCAACAGGTTGCGAAAACGGATGCGTTCTTCAGGGTCGAGACCGGCAGTGGGTTCATCCACGATCAGCAGCCTGGGGTCGTTTACTAGCGCCTGGGCTATGCCCACACGCCGTTTCATGCCGCCTGAAAAACCCTTGATCTTGCGGTTTGCATTGTCACTCAAGCCGACCATGTTCAGCACTTTTTCAACGCGTTCGCGGCGTTCGGCGGGGTTTTCCAACCCTTTCAGGATGGCCATGTAATCTACAAATTGAGCGGCGGTTAGTTCGGGATACATCCCCAACTCCTGTGGTAAGTATCCAAGCATCTTCTTGACTTCCATTTTGCCGGTTTCAGTTGTGACATCATTGCCGCCGACGTTCACAGATCCACTGCTGGCATTGACGATGCCCGCCAGGATGCGCATAAGGGTGGTTTTGCCGGCGCCATTCGGACCGAGCAGTCCAAACATGCCTTGTCCGATGACCAGGTCCAGACCGTTGAGGGCTTGCACGGTTTTGGCACCCGCAGCATAGATTTTGGTAAGTGAGTTGATTTTTATCATAAGATATCCTTTTTAGATGTATCGTTCCTGGTGGCGAAGCAGCGCCATGGAAGTAATGAAGAGTGCAATAGAGATCACGAAGAGTGAAATGTGATTGGCAATAAGATCGGGGTGGTCAGGCATTAAAGCCCCCATGAAAACCAGGAAGTATTTGCCGAAATTCTGGGCAAACCATCCGCGGGCGATCAACTCCACCAACCAAACCATACCCACCATCAAAGCACCGATGGTGGAATTGGCAGCCAGCAGTGAGCAGGTGCATCCCAGCATCATCAATGAAAGGGTTGGGATGATCCAGGCCAATTGCAGGTGCCAGGCACTCAGGTACATTGAGAAATCTCCGCCAATGATCAGAATAACCGCCTGAAACAACAGTGCGAAGCTTGATTGAACGACAAAGATCAGCCCTAAACGTTCCAGCAGCGTGCGAGAAGCCGGGATAGGGGTCGCAAAACGCAGTTCAAGAGCGGGGTCTTCAAGCACTGAGTAGGCTGCCATAATACCTGCCAGCAGTGGAACTGCAGCGCTCAGGTAAGAGCGGGCGATATTCATAAGCTGAGGTGCATCCATCTGGATCAGGCTAATCAAAATGAAAAGTAGAAATATTGCCAGAGGCAGCCAGAGTTGATCCAGTTTATAGGTCATGAGTGCGTAACGTAACGAAAAGCGTTTCATCGATTTATCCTATGCGCGGCGGGTTTGTCTGCGCAGTATCAGAGTTGTGATAACCAGCACAGCAACAATTATGGAAAACAAGATAATTAAATTCCAAACCGCTTCAGTGGATGAAATTACTGGTTGATCGAATTTGGAAAAAAACCCCGGAAATCCATGAAAAAAGCCGTACATTGCAAATTTTCCAGAGGGAACAAGCAGGGTTCCGCTGATGGTAGGAAAAACATCCGGGCTTAAGTAATTACCCCAGAACCAGTAGCCGACAAACAGAACTTGATAGACTCTCACCGGCATAAACAGCGGACAGGCAATTGAAAATGCCACCACAAATGCAAAAGCAGTGCCGCCCATCACCAGAAAGACAACGGGCAAAATCGCGAGAAAGAGAGGCGAAACTCCTCTTGCTACATAATAGACTGCATTAGCCATGACGTAAATAAACATAGGCATGATCACGGCAGCCCAAACGCCGATGTATTTTGCTAAAAGGTAAGTAATCTGATTGATGGGTGAACTGTGTTGTAACTCACGAACACCCAGCCTGTAGTCACGTTGTAAACGATCTGCGGCTAAGATTCCACCTAAAAGGACCATGAACATGTTGATATAAAACAGGATCATAGCGGCATGCTGCCACATTTCAATGGTGGTCGCGGGCAACGCATCGCCAACCTCTGATGGTGCAAAAACTGTGATTGAATAAAAAACGTAAAGTACGGCATATGCGATCCACATACCTGGCCGTTTGACGGCCATTTTGAATTCGTGGCGCAGCACGCCAAAAAATTGAGACATTATTCCTCCTGAGGCCAAAAACCCTCATGTTTGTGAATTATTGGTTGGATGATAGTCTAAGCACAGGTTGGTTAGCCGACCACAAGGCGATAAATGCAAACAGGATGGATAATCCCACCAGCAGCAGCGGTTCATGCCAAAAATCTTTATAGGCTGACAGAAAACTGCTCCAAATGGGAGAAGGCATCCAAATGCTGATGGTTTTGAAAGAGATGTATTGAGCCAGCCACAAGCCGTAAGTGGCGGCAATGGCAATGCCGGTTCCCCACCAGACAGAGAGTAAAAGCGCAAGAGACGACAGAAACGCCAGCGGTCCTACCCAGCCGAGGATGATGGTGCCCAACATTTCTGGTTTGACAAAGAGCAGCAGACCCAGTGATGCGACCAGTCCCAGCAGAAGGTTGTAGGTTGACATGATGCTCATGCGTGCCAGAAGTATTTTCCAAGGAGAGGTGGCGGTGGAACGCGCAAGTTCGTTGGCAGGGTCGTGATCCGGACCGTATAGCATGGCCAGGGTTGAAGCTGCCATCATGGGAGAAAGCAGATAGATCACCATGTCTTTTCTGGCGATTACAGCTACAAGAACCCCGATCAACATCACCAGGGCAGAGATCGGCCACAACTCGGATTGAACAATGTAAAACTGTGCTCTGATCAACTGCCAAGACTGGCGCACCGCGGCGGTCAGCGGATTGGGAGTATGGATGCGTTTTATTACCCGGGCTGGAATTTCAGGGGGAGCAGTGATAGCCTGGCTGGAAGCCGTAATTTCTGATGATACGGCTTTCCACATCACCAACTCGGTTTGACATTCAGGGCAGTCGTTTAGGTGAGCTTCCATCTCGCGTTTTTGTTGAGCGTTGCACCCACCAGCGGCGTAGAAAGGCAGTAGTTCTTCAAATTCGGTATGAGCTTTCATCGCCATTCCTCCGCGTTTTGTCTGATCAAGATGCCTTTGAGTTGCTGTCGGGCATACGACAGTCTGCTTTTTACCGTTCCCAGCGGGATTTGACACACTTTTGAGATTTCATCCAGGCTCAAACCCTGGTAGAAAACCAGTTCAAGCACTGCGCGGTGGTCAGAGTCTAGCGACTCGAGCCCCTGGCGCACCCACGCACCTTGCAGATTACGCTGTGTTTGACTTTCTGGGGGCATTGAGTTTGAAGGCAGAGAGTCTTCCATTTCTTCCGAAATGGAGATGGATGTATGCCGGATGGCATTCATGGCGGTGTGATGAACGATACCCAAGAGCCAGGCGATGAAGCGTCCTTCACCGCGATAACGGCCGGCTGTGCGCCATACCACGACCAGAACGTCTTGTACCACATCTTCGGCTTTAGCCTGGTCGTTGGTGAGGCGCAAGGCGTACGCAAAGAGCCGTTTCCCATATTCCGCATAAAGTTCGTGAAGCGCGGTTTCATCCCCGGCGGCCAGCCTTTTTGCCAGGGTTTCATCAGAGCAGGGTTCTGCCATCGCGATGGTCCATTTCCCTTTTTGTGTTAGAGTGTTGGTTATCATGGTCTACCTCAACCTGTGTCCTGAAGTATGTAGCAGACCAATGAAAAAGGTTCAAAAATGGCTCAAGAAAGTAGTGACAAGTAATCCGGTTGATAATGAAAATTGGTTATGAATTAATTTTACTATGTGAGGTCATTCAATCAGACGTAAATACCCGGGCAGGATGTTCATTGCGATTTGCCTTGACGCTTCTTCCAACGGGATGGGCATGTCTTTTTCAAGCCACCAGGAGGCCAACCCGGCAAACCCGGCGCTGAAGAAACGCAAGGTCATGCTGTATTGAACGGTGTTTTGCTCCAACGAATCGCTCATTTCAACCGGCTCAAATATCAATTCTGATATCTGGTCCTGGAATAAAGTTCTGAAATACGGATCACCCTGCCTGCCCAACATGGTCTTGTAAAAGCGGTGATGTTTTTCAAGATGTTTAAAGACGCTGGCCACAAAAGGTTCAAGTACGGATGGGTTGGCATGATAATCAGCCGTTTTATTGGCGTAAATCACCGTCCGCATCTCTGCAAATAATTCTCGAGCGCANNGCATGTGCCGTGATCTGGCCAATCGTCAGCGTTGAAAAACTTTTTTCTGTAATCAGTTCTTCAAGAGCCTGGCGCAAGGATGCCTTTGTGCGTATTACTCGCGGATCGTTTTTCTTTGATTTCATCGATATATTCCATTCATTTGTGGATTTATCAACAATTTTGGCATCCATGTCGAGAAAATTGGACTAGTATTAAATATAATACAACTAATCAACACAATGTTGAATAGTTGAAATGATCAATATTTAAAGGATTAAATGTCATGACAAATATCATTGATTACATTTTTGTGGAACCTTTTCCGTGGACCTGGCTGATTCAGGATGTGGTGGCATTGCTGCTGGGGGTGATGTTATTGGCATTCATTATCCGCAGAGAGGAGCGACCCTGGGTGGTTATACTGGAAGCATTTGCGTTCATCTTTATCTATGCCTCCATTTATGAAAATGCCGCCATCGTGATGGGGTTGTATTCCTACGGTCGGTCGCTGGTAATGATTGGTTTTGTTCCGGCATCAGTACCTCTCATTGAAGTTTGTGTATTAATCACCGGGTTCTGGCTGCTTGAGAACACGAAGGTGCCCAACTGGGCGAAACCCCCCATCATCGGACTTTTTGGTATGCTGCAAGATTTTTCACTGGATCCACTGGCCATCCGGCAGGTTCACACCGTGGGAGAGTTAACCTCGGGACGTTGGAATTGGTTGATTGGTTCGACCGATGCCAATATTTTTAATATTCCGGTGTTTAATTTCCCCGGTTGGATGCTGATTATGTTTTACGGCTCGATTTGTCTGCTGATCGGACGTTGGTGGTTCAAGAAATCAGGCTATAAAACCATTGTGGGTATTGTGTATCCATTTATTATGATGATTGCTGCCCTGCTCTTGATGATCAGCCCAATATCGAACTTGTTACTCTGGTTGGGTCCGATCTTTCAAAAGGGTCAGGCGATCGAATGGGCCATGTTGGCTTTCCATCTGATTGTGCCGACGCTTTTGTTGATCTTTTTGTGGCGCGGTAAAAACCTTCGGCCTTTTACCATGAATGACCTGCCGATCTTTCTGTTTCCAACAGCATTACATGTGATGGATATCATTTTCACCATCGCAGGAGGATTCACCGAAATTTTGTGGATCGTCATTTTGGCAAGTGTCGTTCAAAGTGGATTTTTATGGTTTTATTGGACGAGAAGCAGGAAAATTACGATATAAATTGATTGCAATTGAGTAAAAAAAGGTTACGTTGCACCGTGCCCCAACAATTCTACGCCTCCAATAAAATTATTTCAATAATTCCATGGTGAGGAATGAGAAAATGACGATATCGCTCAGCAGATGAATCCACCATGACCAGAAGAGGCCGCGTGTTTCGAGCATGGCTTTGCTCAAGATCCAGCCCATGAAGATGGCCGCAATTGCACCGGGGATGCTGCTGGGAACGCCGAAGTAATGCGAAATGCCAAAAAAATAAGCCGACATCCAAAGGGCATTCAAGCTGCCAGCCACAGGTTCAAGCGTAGCCAGCATGGGTGCTCTGTAGATCATTTCTTCGTTAAACGCATTCAAAGCGCCGTAAAAAATGATGGAAGGCAGGATGGGTAGCATTTTGACAAACAAACTGCCAGAGGGTTTCATACCAAGGTAAAGAATAACCCCCAACCCTGCGGCGATACAAAAAGACCATAGCAGGCCAAATTTTGTCCAGGGTTCTGATTTTGGGAACCCTAAAAACTTGACGGGTGTAATAAGCGCTTTAAGGTTGCCACGCGATAAAAAGATTTCTCTGCGTTTGTAACCCAGGATAAACAAGATCAAAATCATGATGACCGAGACCGCCAGCTTTCCTGTTTGTTCGGCTTGCATACGTTGGTCGAACACATTCGCACCGAATAATTTTTGCAAAAAGGGGATAGTGAAATCAATGCGTGTGGCAAGTTCCAGCAAACCAAAAAATGCAATCATGACCAGGAAAAAATTATGCAACGGCTTGATGGGTTTATAGAAATAAGAAACCACTGCCAGAATGCCCAAAAGCACAAGTTTGGCGCCAAGCATCCATGAAGGCACAGAGCCTGTGATTTCAGACCATATGATATCTGGCAAGGCGCTGATTAAGGCAATAACGACCCATACGAGTGAGATGAGGTTGGGATTATTATGTTGAGTTGATGCTTTAGTTGGCATGAAATATCCTGTGTGAATTAAGATGATTGCGAAAGGCTGTTATTTAACCAAGAGTGAATTTCTCGAGGATCGAAAAGAGCCATTGCGACGGCAGGATGGCACGCAGAAAATTAACCAATTTTGCATCTAAACCAATGGGGTAGCGCAACCGACGACTGCCGTCCGTGGCAGCACGAAAAATTGCCTTTGCCACCATAAAAGGTTCTGAACCTGACCCCATGCTGCCTTCACCCAGTGATTTTTGAGCTCGTTGCAGAATTTCGGCATAAGGATCATTTTCAAAGTTGTTTTCACTACGGTCAAGCGAGCGGTCGTAAAAGTCGGTTTTTATTACACCAGGCTCGATGGTTTTGATGCGAATGTTGTGGGATTTAAATTCATATTGCAGAGACTCAGAAAAACCTTCGACCGCCCATTTGGTAGCGTTGTAAATTGAGTAGAGCGGAAAGCCGATCCGTCCGCCCATGGAGGTGATATTGATCACCAGCCCATCTTGCTGAGTGCGAAAAATCGGAAGCACTGCACGCGTCATTTCCATCAAACCAAAAACATTGGTTTCGAACTGCTTTTTGATCTGTTCAGGTGTGGATGATTCAAAGGGACCATAGACTGCGTAACCGGCATTATTGATCAACACATCAATCTTTTGATATTTATCTGTTGCATATTTCAAAGCCGTCTGGATGGATGCTCCATCGGTTACATCCAGATGCACCAGGTCAGGTAGGCTTTTTTCGTGCAGCAAAGTTTTACGTTTATCAGGATTGCGCATTGTCGCAATCACATTCCACCCCTGGTCGTAGAAGTACAAAGCAGTGTGAAGCCCTATGCCGCTTGACGCTCCGGTGATAAAAACTGTCTTACTCATAATTGCCTCAATTCAATAATGGTTTAACTGTGTTTAAGCCTTATTTTATTAAATAGCCAAACACCAATTCCAAAGTAAATTGTTGACAAGATCAACAGCATGCTTAATTCATAGATCACGTCTTTCAAACCTGCGCCCAATGTAAGCACCTTGTTGAGGGCAACAATGGCATGCGTGGGCGGCAGAAAGTCAAACATACCGATGGTGCGCCCGGCGACTGTGAAAATAGGCATAGGCGGGATAGGAAAGACTGCACCAGTGAAGAACATCAAAAAGATCAATGGAAAGTTGGAGTAAATGAAGGCTTCACTGACCGTGCGAGCCAAACAGGCAATCATCAAGCCAACCCCTACGATTGAAAAACTGGTGACTGCCCCAATCAGAACAGCCACCCACAACGGTCCCTGGCTGTGGAACCCCAACAGACTGGCGGTGAGAAAAGTAAGCAACACGCAACTTACACCAATCAGCACCTGGGTGAGGCTGATGCCGCCGAGCAGGTCAAAGGCGGTCATTTTTGTCATTTGCAAACGGCGGAGTGTGCCGTTTTCCACCTCGCGGGTGATGGTCATGGCGACCTGGAAGATCAGCATGACCACTGCCAGAATGAGCAAGGCCGGCACGTATATTTCGAATTCGGTGCGGGCTGCAGATGCGCCCAGCGGAATTTCATTGAGTATCACCGGCGAATATTGACCGATCATATCTTTTACATACTCATCCACGGCAGAAACGGCCATTATCGAAACCATTGGATAGTATGGATTGGTCAGGTCGCCAATCAAGGTCAATGAGACAGGGTCAACGCTTCGACCTGATTCAGCAGCCACCAGGGTGGATGAAAAACCCTCGGGAAAAATCATCAAAGCGGTGGCTTCACGGTTTCTTAGTTTTGTCTCGGCAGTGGTTTGATCTTCAATCAAGGTTACTTTTAGAATCGGCTGTCCATCTGCGTAACTGAGTTGCTGGATCTTTTCAATGACCGTTGTGCTGACTGAACCAGCAGTCTGACCATCAAGATTAATGATCAAAACGCGATAAGTGGTGGAACCGCCGCCTGTGATCATCCAATAAAGCAAGACAAACATCGGGGCAATGCTAATCGAAAGGATAAGCAGCCAATAACTGCGCAATTGTTCGCGCATGCTTTTGAGAAATACACGCATCAGTCTCATTCGCGCAGCCTCCTTCCGGTGAGGGTGATAAATACATCTTCAAGCGAATTTTGCCGCAAGCGTAAATCACCGGGATGAAGTGCATTGGTTTGCAAGGTTTCAAGGATGCGAGGCAGCAGTTCAACAATTCCACGGCTGCGCAGAATCAGCTCATCCCCGTTGGTTGTAATATTTGCACACAAGGGTGACAATAACGAAAGGTATCGATTTGCCATGGCTGGTTCAAGCATGGTGAATTCAAGCACATCACCCTGACCTACCCTGGTTTTGAGTTCGTCAGGGGTGCCGAGCGCCAAGAGTTGGCCGTGGTCGATGATGGCGACGCGATCAGCGACACGGTCGGCTTCATCCATGTTATGAGTGGTGAGGATGACGGTTTTTTTGCGAGCCAGTGACTTGATGAAGTCGCGCACCAAGACCCGGCTTTGGGGGTCCAGCCCGGCTTCCGGTTCATCCAGCACCAGGATTTCTGGGTCATGCACAAGCGCCATGATCAGGTTAAGACGCCGCTGCATGCCCCCTGACAACGTTTTCGCCAATTGATCGCGTTTTTCGGTTAACTGCATAACTTCAAGCAGGTGTTCTCCACGAGAGCGGGCTGCTTTAGCGGGGATGTCATACATCTCGCCGATGAAGACCAGTTGTTCAATGCAGGTCAGTGAATTCCACAAGATGATGGATTGGGGGCAGACACCCACCCGCTGCTGCATATCTGAGCGGCTGTCTAGCAAAGTGCCGTGAATCAGTACCTCGCCGCTGTTGAGTTTGAGCAAGCCGCATAACATATTAATCGAAGTGGTCTTGCCTGCGCCATTGGGGCCGAGAAAACCAAAAACTTCTCCCTCGTAGACTTCGAGGTTGAGATCCGAGACGGCAGTTAGTGCACCGTATTTCTTTGATAGATGACGGGTTTGCAAAGCGATTTCAGGCATGCGATTCCTTGTAGGTTGAAATTAAATCACGCAAGATGGGTTTAATGGGCGGGCTGACTTCATCAGGGATTTCATTGAGCTTAAAAAACCGATAAGCACTATGCTCATCCAAATTGAGTTGAATACATTCATGGTTAATTTTTGAGAGGAAAACAGCAGACACCATATAGACTTCATCACCATTTGGATAGGTGTAATGCATCTCTTCCCCGGAATAAATACCAAATAATTTCAGTTGATCTACCTTAATTCCGACTTCTTCACATGTTTCTCGGCTGGCGCATTCTTCAAGAGATTCGCCTAATTCGATTGATCCGCCTGGTACTCCCCAACAAAGATTATCTGTTCGTTTGATCATTAATAATTCTTGTTGTTGATTTATTAAAAGCATGGTCGCACCAACCATGATCAATGGCTGGTGTCCCACTAATTTTCGCAGTTCCATAATGTATTCCACGATTATCCCGTAGTGAACTATAAGTCTTTTGTTATGGCGAGAAAATCTTGAAACCGAAAAGGTTTACCGTGGCCAGGATAAATCATGTTGGCTTGTAAATCGCGCAGTTTTGCAAGGCTCGTCTTCAATTGCAACGCATCTTCAAAAAGATCTGCGGTTTTGGGTTTTCGACGATTCGAGAGGGTATCTCCGACGATTAAGTCGCCTGCCGCTGTCAGAATGGATATGGATCCCCGGGTATGACCAGGCGTGTGAATTACGGTTGCATCCAGGCCAAATTCTTGCAGGCTTTGTCCGTCTTCAAGATAGAGGTTGGGCTCAAAGCAACCGGAAGTATCTTTCATTCTGGCGGCCATCCAGGTCATAATTCTGCCGGTCAAGGTATTGGCACTCCTGCGTCTGGATACACCCGTGGAAACCATTTCATAGTCTCCCTGATGAATGGCGATACTGACGCCGTATTTTTGTTGCAGTTTCTTGCAGTTGCCGGCGTGGTCCATGTCGCCGTGGGTCAGAATAACCAGTTTCAATCGTTCAGGCAGACAGCCTTGCAATAACAACTCGCTTTCCAGCTTGGTCCACACATCACCAATGCCGGTGTCTACCAAAATGAAACCCTCTCCGGCTTGAAGCAGGTAGGCATTTACAAAACCCATATCGATCCGTAGAATTGATTTTTCCATTTTGATTTCACTTTCTGATGGTATTTTGATACCCCACCCAAACAAAGGTCTGAATAAATGAATTGTAGCAAACAATGCAAAAATCTTGACAATTACTTGTGTCAATATATAATTAGCAAGCTAATTAATTTGGGTGACCAATGACAAAAAATCATAACCTCGGATATCGTTTATTTCTCGTCAGTCGAGCGCATCACAACCAGGCGTCGCGCATGTTTGGTGAAATTGGCCTTTTCCGCGGACAGCCCCAGGTGTTGTTCAATTTGGGAGACCGCGAAGGGGTCACCCAAACTGAATTAGCCGAAAAGCTGGAGCTGACTCCCGCGACACTGACCAACCTTTTGACACGCATGGAGCATTCAGGGTTGATTGAGCGGCGCACAGATGCGCTGGATAGCCGCTGTTCACGCATCTTTCTGACCGATGCTGGCAGGATCAAACTGGCTCAAGCAGTCGAACAAACCCAAAAAATGGATGCAGCCGCATTTGCAGGTTTCAACGTAGAAGAACTAACGCTCTTACATCAATATCTTGAACGCATCCATCAAAACCTTACGCGAGAATAACCCAACCCATTGGAGCAAAGACTCATGGAATTATCAACAAAGAATCAAAGCCGCTGGCTTGTTCTGGGAGTCATGTGCATCTCCCTTTTCATTATTTCGATTGATGCCACCGTGCTTAACCTGGCGCTACCTTCCATTGCGGCAGATTTTAAAGCAACCACCGGAGAACTGCAGTGGGTCGTGGATGCCTACACCCTGATCTTTGCCTCGCTGCTCATCACCACCGGGGCGCTCGGCGATCGTTACGGCCGCAAACGTTTTTTGATCATCGGGCTGGCGCTTTTTGGGGTTGGTTCGCTGGGGGCGGCTCTATCTGTATCCACAATCATGTTGATCGGCTGCCGCGCCTTGTTGGGATTGGCCGGCGCATTGATCATGCCTTCGACGCTTTCCATTTTGATTGATGTTTACCGTGAAGGCAAGCAGCGCGCCAAGGCCATTGCCATCTGGTCTAGTATCTTTTCCATTGGGGCGGGCATTGGTCCGATCATCGGCGGATTATTGATCTCGGCATTTCACTGGTCATCAGTCTTTTACCTTAACTTGCCAGTGGTGGTTATCGGCATCCTCGGCTGTGTTTTGTATGTACCTGAATCAAAAGACGCACGCACACCCAAACCGGATTTTCCGGGTGTGGCTTTTTCGTTTGTAGGCGTAGTTTCACTGGTGTATGCCATGATCCTGGTCGGTGAGAAGGGCTGGTCCGCGCCAATGGTGTGGGTGTCGTTTGCAATCGCTGTGATCTTTATCACAGGCTTTATCCTGTGGGAAAAACATTCCACCAATCCCATGCTACCGCTGGAGTTTTTTAAAAACAAGAATTTTACCGGAGCCAACGTGTCACTGACCATCAGTGCGTTTGCCATGATGGGCTGCATGTATCTTTACAGCCAATATTTTCAAACCATTGAAGGATTCACACCCATCAAAGCGGCGTTGTGCATGCTGCCGATGACACCTTTTGTTTTCACATCCACCATGCTCTCAGTTCGGGTGAACCGCAAATTAGGCACCAAGCTCACCATGAGTATCGGGTTGATTCTATCGGGCCTTTCAGCCTTCTTGTTTTCGCAAACCGCGGGATTGCATATTAATTACTGGATTGTTTTGCTGGTTTTGTTCCTGAACGGATTTGGCATCGGGTTAACGATGAGCCCTGCCACAACTGCGATCATGAACTCTCTACCGCCCAACCGCGCTGGCATAGGCTCCGCCATGAACGACACCACCCGCCAACTTGGCGGAGCATTGGGGGTGGCTATTTTAGGCGCGTTGATGAATGGCATCTACCGCTCTGATGTGGGTGTTTTGGCTGGGCAATCCGGTTTGGCAGGTGGGGTGATGGATTCCATCAGTGGGAGCGTGCAAAGCGCCATGGTGGCAGCCAGGGGATTGGCGCCAGAATTGGCGAACCTTGTGGAATTAACCTCACAACAAGCTTTTGTAAACGGTATGAAAGAAGCTTTTTTGGTAGCCAGTATTGCCATGGTGTTTGCGGCTGTAATGGCGATGATCATTTTGCCCAATAAAGAAGAACACAAGGTTGTTTTATCGGCAGCCCTTGAAGAATGATCAGGCACCTGGAATGGCGGCCTTGGTCGCGGTCGGATAACTGCAAAGCAGCGTATCCAGGTATTCCACACCGCGAAAATGCGGACAAAGGGATACATTCTTGACCGCGCACCGGTGACTGTTGGTGGATTCGGCTTGATTCCACGGGCAGGCGTCTTGCTGCCAGGCGATATCAGCGGCAGGGGTGGCCAGGTCAATATCCATGTTGGCCCCTTTGAGTTTTTGAATTGTTGTCTCCATCGGTGAGGTCTCCTCACCGATATTTATACACCTGCGTAGGCTTTTTTCAATCCCTCAATATCGAGTTTTACCATTTTTAACATCGCCTGGTACACGCGGTCGGTTTTATTAGTATCGGTGTCATTCATGAGTTCTTCAAGTATTTTGGGTACGATTTGCCAGGAAACGCCGAATTTATCTTTCAACCAACCACACTGCACTTCAACGCCTCCGTCGGCAGTGAGACCATTCCAATATTTGTCCACTTCTGCTTGATCTTCGCATTGAACAACAAATGATATGGATTCATTAAAAGGGAACAAGGGTCCGCCGTTTAGGGCTGTAAATTCCTGTCCATCGAGTTCAAAACTGACGGTCATGACGGTGCCAGCCTGACCTGGGGAGTTCTCGGGATAACGCGCAATCGAATGGATTTTCGAATTTTTAAAGAGGGATGTGTAAAGGTTGGCAGCTTCTTCAGCCTGATCTGTAAACCACATAAATGGAGTAATTTTTGACATTTTATTATCCTTTCTTATTTTGATAAAGATATCTCAAAAAAATAAAATAGTCAAATATTATAAATTTAGTCTAATTAACCATTATGTTCGTATGATGGCAACAATCGTAATAACCCCCGATCTTGTGAAAAAAAAGCACCCTGCCATAAGTGGAGGGTGCTTATCAGCTCATCAGAAAACCTTATGCAGCTTGTGGCAAATTGATGCGGCGGCCAATTTCCATTTTCAAGTTCTGATCCACGTGAGCAACTTCGTGGGTGAGGATGTTTCTTTGAACAGTTCCAGCAAGGTTGTTCATCAAACTATCAGCCATCGCTTCAACATCGTGAGCGTGTTCCACAGCTAATTTTTCCAACATGACACCATTCAAAATTACCGACACGAGCCGGTTAATTCGCATTGGTTTTACCATTTCTTTTGAAACATTATTCGAATTCACAAACAATTACCAACTCTCTATTAGATTTTAAGCGCCCAATATTATATCGTATAAAAAGACTTATTCGCTTAAATGAGAAAACTCTCATTAAAGTGATGAGAAAAAGCGGCTGATTATTTATTGTGATTAATTGGCTTGAAGTGCTCGCAATACCCGCAATGTCACCCATTTATTGGGTTCGTTCAGCTTGCCGTAGCTTCTCCAGGTTTTGCCTGAATAATCATATTCCAACGGCCAACAGCCCTGGCTGTCTTGTTTTTCCAGAATAAGTTGAAGTACACTTTCAAGTCGTGGATCTTTACCTGCGCCTAAAGAGACCAGGGCTTCGACAACCTGCAGAAGGTCTGTAATGTAAAACACCGGAAAACCAAATTTCCACCAGTTGCGGCTGGGATGGTCGTTCAATCCGTTCGGAAATTCTGCTTTGGCCAAATCGGTGGTCAGGAAAAAGTCCAGCCCCATTTGAATAGCTTTATCGATCATGGGGGTGTGCATTTCTTTTGGCAGGGCACCAAAAGCCAGCATTACTTTTGCTGCACCCCAGGCACAAGGCATTTTATTGTTAGCCCCGCATGCAAAGTTGGGAGCGCATTTGTAAGCATAATAACGGATGGGCGCTTTACGATCTGTGTTTGGTGCGATGCCGCCACCGGTTACCGAACGTGCCATCCAGTCATATGCAGATTGGATGCGCGCATCTTTACAGCCGAGTTTCTGCAGCGCCCAACACAGGTTGCCTTGCAGGCAGTCAATCGTGCCTGAGGGTTCGTGGTTATAAGAGAATTGTCCGCCAGAAGCGAGGGCGTGATCCAGCAGGTAGTTGCAGGCGGTGTTGATACGTTCATCCTCGCGGATGTCGGCGCCCAATTGTGCAAGCAGTAATAAAGACCAAACGGTTGACTTATACTTGGGTCCGTAGCCAGCACCGGGTTTCTGCCAAAAGCCTTCGGGGTCCATTTTGTCGAGAATATTGGCAATCGGTCCCTGTTGGTGGGCGGCTAGACGCATCGCCTTCAGTTCCGGGTTTTCGTATGGAAGTTGCTCCAAATCGCGTAAAGCCAGATAGCATATCTCTGGATTCTCTTTTTCGAGAAGCCAGGCACGCGGGTTTCCGTTTAATCTTTTATCTAAAATCATTATCCCTCCCATTATCAAAAAACAATTGTTAGCTGATTCCCCACTGCCGGTTCAGGGCATCAAAAATCGCAGCACTGGCAATTGTATCTTCCCATGGGATCAAATCACTTTCAATTTTTCCGGCACGGAGCAGATCGGCACAATGCCGAATTTGATGTTCAAACCCATCGGCAACAGTTTTTTTGAATTTCTCAATGATTTTTCCGTCTTCATCACATAGAATGCAGGTTTGAGGGCCAAAACAATTTTCCAAAATGATGCGGCCCTGGGTGCCGTAAATGTAGGCTTCTTCCATGGCGCGGACGTTAAATCCGCAAGCTAAATTGGCTAACTCGCCGTTGGCAAATTTCATCGAAAAGGCTGCGGCCTCATCCACGCCATTTGGAGCGAACTGAACTGACCCGGTTACGCTCTGTGGGTAACCGCCAACGATGCCAATGGCAAAATCTATAGGGTAAATACCCACATCAAACAGGCTGCCGCCTTCTGTTTCTTTGCTGAAGAGCCTGTGGTATGGGTCATACGGAACATGATAACTAAAGTTGGCGGTAATCAATTTTACTTGTCCGATGCGGCCGTATTTTACCCATTCCTGGGCTTTGATGTAGGCAGGCATGCAGCGTGTCCACATGGCTTCCATGAGGAAGGTGTTGTTCTTTTTGGCCAGGTTGACCAATTCAACTGCCTGTTTTTGAGTGGTGACAAGTGGTTTTTCACACAAGACAGGTTTGTGAGCCTCAAGGCACTTTTTGGCGAACTCATAATGAAAATTGTGGGTCAAGCCGATGTAAACCACATTGACCTCAGGATCGTTGATCACTTCTTCATAAGAGGAGAAGACTTTGTGAGATTCATATTGTCTGGCGAATTTATTGGTGCGTTCCAGATCGCGAGAGGCGACAGCGCTTAATTCAACGTTTTCAACGGTTTTCAATACCTTCGCAAAACGGGAAGATATTCTTCCGAGACCGATGATTCCAAATTTGATGTTCATTTTTCCCTCCCTTTATAAAGAGTCTTGATTAATCATAAACCAGAACTCAAAAGAGGTCAAAAAGAGCTCTCCGTGTTGAGAGGGAGAGCTCTGGGTTCCAATTTTGAGCGCTAATTACTTTTCTGGGGTACTTGCGGGATGATCCAACTTATTAAAGCTTGCGGAGAACGCGTCTGAATGTAGATCTTGCCCGGCCCAGTTAATTCAACCACCAAACCTTCGCCAGAAAGCAGGACAGATTTTAATCCACCCACCGATTTAACTTGCACATCCATGGCGGCTGAAAATGCAACCAGGTGAGAGGTGTCAACAATGTATTTCTCGCCTGGAGTGAGGTCTTTTTCAAAGATGGCGCCGTATGATGACACCAATAGTTTACCGCTGCCGTTGGCTTCAAGCATCGATACGCCTTCACCAGCTTTAAAGGCTTTCATGCTGAATTTACTATTGAGTTCAATACCGTTTTCAGAAGCCAGGTAAGAGCCGGATTGCACCATCAGTGGTGCACCAGTCATATCAATACGCACGATGTCACCTGGCAAATTGGGCGCAAGCGTTACTTCACCGCCCTGTGGACCGGCTACCCAGAAGTTTTGGAAGAAGGATTCACCGCCGAGAACGGCACGTCCAAGTGATTTGAATAACCCGCCTTCTGCTTTGGTTTCCACTTCAACACTTGCTGAATGGCTGACCATGGCACCAGAGTCAGCGCGAATACGCTCATTAGGAACAAGTTTGACGACAGCGAGAGAATACGAGGGTCGGAACTGAATATCAATTTCCATATTATCTCCTATTTAAAAAATCATGATTAAGCAAATATCAATCCCAAGGCATATAAAATTAATCGTGTTTTGTCTCAATTTCATAAGATTTTACAAAATCGAAAGGTTATCAAAATTGACTTAACCTTGGTTTAATTAACTATACATGAAATTTATGGAAAAAAAAGTAAGATAAAGTGATAATCAATTGGCGGCTCTGGCAACTCTTTGAGTACCGATGTTATAATGTGCAACTTTATTCGTGTTTTGTGATTGTTCCCACTCGAGTGACCTAATAATTTGTTTCATGGCATAATAATTGCCACTTAATTACCTGAATTAAGGAAGGTATTATATGAAAAAAGCCTCATGGCGGATTCTATCTACAATATTGATTATTACTTTGTCAATCAGCTTGCTAACCGCATGCGGCGACCTAAGTGATTATGTGGATGAAACACCTGGACCTTACGAGTCACCAGATGCAGGTTCAAATCAACCCTCTACCATTAATAGTCAGGGTGAACCGGGCACCTGGTTGGTTATGCTTTATCAAGATGGCGATGACGATGTTTTGGAAAGAGATATTTTTCTCGACTTAAATGAAGCTGAAATCATAGGCTCCAGCGATATGGTCACTATTGTTACACAAATAGACCGTTATGATGGTTCATTTGATGGAGATGGAGATTGGACGAGTACCAAACGTTTCCTGGTACAGCAAGACAGTGATCTCGAAACCATTGGATCTGAGGAACTGGCTGACCTCGGTGAAACAGACATGAGCGATCCTCAGACCCTGCAAGACTTTGTCACCTGGGCAATTTCGACCTACCCTGCTGAGCATTATGCATTGATCATGTCTGATCATGGCATGGGCTGGCTGGGCGGCTGGACGGATCCAGATCCCAACGATGGAGACATGAGCCTGAGTGAAATCGACGGTGCATTGTTTAATATTGTCACTTCTACAGGCATCGGTCAATTTGACTTTTTTGGCTTTGACGCCTGTTTAATGGCACAACTTGAGTCGTTCAGCATGCTGGCACCCTATGCACAATATTCGGCAGCTTCTGAAGAAACAGAGCCGGCGGTTGGTTGGGCTTATGCTGCATTTTTAGGAGCATTGGTCAATAACCCTGCGATGGGTGGTGCTGAATTGGCCACGACTATAGTCGATTCTTACATCAGCGAAGATTACCGCATCACTGATGATGAAGCGCGGCTTTCTTTTGTTGAAGAAAATTACGATTCCGGCACGGATCTTTCTGCAGAGCAAGTGGCAGAAGACATGAGTGTGGATGTAACCATGACGGCAGTGGATCTTTCACAAATTGCAGCCCTGGATGAAGCAGTAAACCAACTGGCACTGGTGCTCACGCATGTAGATCAGAGCAGCGTGGCAGCCGCCCGTTCATATGCACAGTCATATACCAGTGTTTTTGATAAGGATATTCCTGATTCATTTATTGATCTCGGTAATTTTGTTGCCCTGGTTGCAGATGAAACAGGTGATTCTGATGTTGCTGCAGCCGCCCAACAGGTGTTCAATGTGCTTCAGCAAGCGGTACTGGCAGAAAAACATGGAGAACAAAAACCAGGCTCGACAGGCATTTCATTCTATTTCCCCAATTCGGAATTATATTCAATGACCACAGATGAAGAATGGGTCAGTTACACCACGATTGCAGACCGTTTTGCGGCCGCTTCTCTTTGGGATGATTTCTTGGTCTTTCACTATATGGGCAAAGACATTAATTCAGACTCAGTTGACTTAAGTGTTCTAAATCCCGTAAGCGGCACCTCAACCCAGGATTTCAGCGATGCTATTGCTGCTTCCGCACCTGAAACAGGTGCTACGGTTGAAGCCCCTGGCAGCGGCGATATCACTATTGGCGAGGTGACCTCGACCTCATATGAATTGGCACCAGATGAAACGGCTACCATTTCCGCTGATGTCAGCGGAACCAACATCGGTTATGTTTTTTACTATGTCAGTTACTATTCTGAAGATGATGATTCTTACCTGATGGCAGATATGGAGTTTTTATCATCTGAAACATCAAAAGAGATTGGCGGCTCGGTCTACCCAGATTGGGGAGAAGATACTACTTTCATAGTTTCAACAGATTGGTCTCCGACAGTTTATTATTTGAGTGATGGCGTCGACGAAGCATTCATATACCTTGAACCTGAGATTTATGGTGCTACTTATGAAGAAGATGTTTACACGCTGTATGGTTTATACGCTCCTGGCGGCGATGAAAGTAAACAACAAGAAGCCATGATAAAATTCGACGGCTATTTTGAGTTGAAAAGTTTCTGGGTGTTCACTGGCGACGATGGAACAGGTGCTCCGCGTGAAGTAACACTTGAAGTGGGTGACACATTCACCGTCTACCAATTATGGCAGGAATACAACGCAGATACTGAAGCGTGGGAGTTCAATTACTACCTTGGCGATATCTTAACCTTCAGCGGTGAACCCTTCACTGTGGTGGCTTACGAGGCTTTTCCGGGTATTTATGAAGTGGGTATCTCGGTTGAAGACTATGACGGAAATTATACAGAAGCATTTACCGACATAACAGTCGTCGAATAATAATCATAGAAGTTTCATCGAGAAAGGTTACAAAATGTCAAAGAAGCTTACATGGATATGCAATGGAAAGAAAATAGAGTGTACGCCGTTGCCAAGTGATGCGGATGACGGCGATTCACAAAAAAAATCAAGTGTATCCACACCCGGGCGGGGCAGTTTTACAATTTCTGACCTGGTGCTGTCCAACGATTCGATATCTGAAGGTGAATCGCTAACTTGCAAAACGACAATCAAAGGCAAGAACATCAGCCAAATTGCCATCGAGGTAATGCTGCAGGTCAATAACTTTAAAGTTGGTCCAATCCAACATGAATATCTTCATGCGCTAAAAAACCGCGAGATAAAGGGAGTCGTTCATCCACATTGGGAAGAAGAAAACGAGATTGAGTTTGAAATCATCCCTGAAAGCAGGTTGTTGTGTTGCGGAGAGTGTTTCACAATTGCCTGCATGACCCCTGAACGTTATGGCGTTGAACCTGAAGCACAAATCTGGAATCTTGAAGGTATCTATCAACGCGGCGGCGGTGAACCCTTCCGTGTAAAACTCGAATTTGATAACCAGGGCGCCCTGGTGCGTAAAACTGGATTTTATCCTGCGTTAGCGGGTGGGGTGGTTTCGCCATTCGAGTTGTTAATTGAAGACGGAGATACCTTCGAACCGTATGTAACCATGATCAATGAAAAGGGTGAACTCAGCACCGGGAGTGTAAATCCCATCATGTTAGGGGGAGGCAACTTGCTTCATTGGGAGCAAATTTATGTTTGCCCGGGGACTTATCATATTGGCTTGGCAATCGAAGACTTTGACGGTCAGAAGACAAGGGTTTATACAGACTTTACTATTAATAATTAAACACATCTTTTAAATTCGACAAGAAATAGACGTTATTCATTTTGAATGACGTCTATTTTATTACCTGACAAAAACTAGATAATAGTCTGTCTAAGGCACATCGCTTAATGGAATCCCCAGCGCCTTGGCGACACCGGTGCCATAAGCGGGGTCTGCTTTAAGGCAGTTGCCGATGTGGCGCACCTTGATTTCTTTGGGGGCATCACCCATGGCGCGGGCTGTGTTATCAAAAAGAACCTGCTGCTGCTCCGGATTCATCAAACGGAAGAGTTTTCCAGGCTGGGTGTAATAGTCATCGTCATCCTCGCGGAAATTCCAGTGGTCCGCCGCTCCTAAAAGATCCAACGGAGGTTCTGCAAATTCAGGCTGCTCCTGCCACTCACCATAACTATTGGGTTCATAACCTAAAGTAGCACCATAGTTGCCGTCCACGCGCATCTGACCATCGCGGTGGTAGCTATTCGTCTCAATGTGCGGCTTGTTTACCGGGATGGAGTGATGATTGACGCCGAGCCTGTAGCGTTGTGCGTCTCCATATGAGAACAGGCGGCCTTGAAGCATCTTGTCGGGAGAGAAACCGATGCCGGGGACGATATTGGCCGGGTTGAAAGCGGCTTGTTCCACATCAGCAAAATAGTTTTCAGGGTTGCGATTTAGTTCCATAACGCCCACTTCGATTAATGGGAAGTCCTTTTTATACCAGACCTTGGTCAGATCAAAGGGGTTGTAAGGCATCACTGAAGCCTGCTTTTCGGTCATGACCTGGATGAAAAGCTTCCAACGGGGAAAATCTTTGCGATCAATGGCTTCAAGCAAATCTTGTTGGTTGCTTTCACGGTTCTTTCCAACCAGAACCTCTGCTTCGGCGTCAGTTAGGTTTTTGATGCCCTGCTGGCAGACCCAGTGGAATTTGACCCAATGGCGCTCGTTTTTTTTGTTGTACATACTGAAAGCATGGCTGCCAAAGCCGTGCATATTTCTGAAGCTGGCAGGAATGCCTCGATCGCTCATGGTGATGGTCACCTGATGCAGCGCTTCGGGCAGGGAGGACCAGAAATCCCAGTTGTTTTTGGCGCTGCGCATGTTGGTGCGCGGATCGCGTTTAATGGCATGGTTGAGATCAGGAAATTTTAACGGGTCGCGCATGAAGAATACAGGTGTGTTATTGCCGACCAAATCCCAGTTGCCTTCTTCGGTGTAAAACTTAATGGCAAAACCACGAATATCGCGTTCTGCATCCGCAGCGCCGCGCTCCCCGGCGACGGTGGAGAAACGAACAAATAGATCGGTTTTCTTTCCAATTTCAGAAAAGAGTTTGGCTTTGGTGTAACGAGTGATGTCGTGAGTGACCGTGAAGGTACCAAACGCCCCTGAACCCTTGGCGTGCATCCGACGCTCTGGGATGACCTCGCGATCGAAATGTGCCAATTTTTCGAGATACCAGACATCTTGAAGAAGCTGGGGTCCGCGCTTGCCGGCAGTCATTACGTTTTGATTATCCGGTACTGGTGCTCCGGCTACAGTGGTTAATTTCTTGTTTTTTTTCATGATCTTTATCCTTTTATAGTTGAACATAGTTCCTTACAGAGAATTATTATCAATAATACTAAAATTTTTTAGCCTCCTAGTTTTGGCAGTTTTGACAAACTCCATAAAAAAGTAATTGCGTTTGGGCCACTTGAAAATTGTATTTTTCCTGGATCTCTTGACCAATTGCATTGAGAAAACTTACATCGTCACCGTCAATGATGGATCCACATTTGTTGCAGATCAGGTGGGGGTGGGGGTAGGGTTTGTTACCGTCATAATGGCTGTCGTTATGAAGATCAATCTCAAAAACTTGACCATCTTCTTTCAAGACCAGTAGTGTTTTGTAGATTGTCGCCAGGCTGATGGTTGGAAAACGTTCTCGCAGTTTTGCGTAAAGCTGTGCAGCATTAGGGTGACCTTCTGATACAGACATGATGCGCAACAGAGCCAACCGGTGTGAAGTCATGCGGCACCCGCGTTCTTTTAACTTCTTGAGCATGGTTTGATAACGAAATTCAGGATCGAGCATTGTATTGATAATCATTCTCCGTAGATAAATACTATCAATATTATAGCAATTTCAGGACTATTTACAAGTATATATATGAGATTGTTCTATTTAAAGTGAACGGAATTTATCATTCATTAATCCGATTGAATTATTATCAAACAAACGCACCGCCTGGTATTTCCACTGGTAAGAACTTGCGTAACTGTTGGTCATTGTGTAAAGGGGTACACGATATGACTCCAGGCGGCGCGTATCGAATTGTCAAGATTCTACGAAAGCCAATAAATCAGTATTAAGTTTCTCTTTATGTGTATCAACGATGCCATGTGGTGCTCCTTCATATACTTTTAGAACTGCCCTCTTGACCAATTTAACAGATTGCAGAGCTGCAGCACTTATAGGCACGATTTGATCATCATCACCATGGATGATCAACGTTGGTACATCTATTTTTTTAAGATCTTCGGTGAAATCAGTTTCAGAAAAAGCTTTGATGCAGTCCAGTGTATTTTTGTGTCCTGCCTGCATCCCTTGAAGCCAAAATGAATCCATCATGCCTTGAGATACTTTTGAACCAGTTCTATTTGCGCCAAAGAACGGTCCGCTGGCGAGATCTTTGTATAACTGTGAACGGTCAGCAAGTGATTTAACCCTTAGTTCGTCAAAAACTTCAATTGGCAGCCCCTTTGGATTGGATTTTGTCTTTAACATTAATGGAGGAACCGCGGAAATGAGTGCCATTTTGCAAACACGTTTTGAACCATGACGGCCAATATAACGGGTAATTTCTCCGCCACCGGCTGAAAACCCGACCAGAACTGCTCGTTTCAGGTCAAGTATATCCATTAAATCTGCCAGGTCATCAGCATATGTGTTCATGTCGTTACCAGTCCAAGGTTGCCACGAGCGGCCATGTCCACGGCGATCATGTGCAATGCATCGAAAGCCTTTTGAAGCGAGAAAAACCATTTGAGATTCCCAACTATCTGAGTTGAGCGGCCAGCCGTGGCTAAACACGATTGGTTTACCTATACCCCAATCCTTATAAAAAATCCTGGTGCCATCCTTTGCCGTAATCGTGTTAGACATGTTTCTCCTGGATCAATGATTGATGGAGCACCTTGAGCTTTTTTGGCAACCAGACATTTGTTGACCCTGTCTGGTTGCCAATTCAACCGATAATGACACCAATCATTCACCAATAAATGATAAGGTTTGTTAATTGAGATTTTGTAAAGCAAAATCCCAATTTATCAAATTGTCGAGCAGAGCATTAACATATTCCACGCGTCGGTTCTGATAATCAAGGTAGTATGCGTGTTCCCAAACATCGATGGTGAGCAGAGGTTTCATTTTGGTTGTTAATGGAGACTCGGCATTGATGGTGTTTGTAACCTTTAGCTGTGCACCATCAATGATTAACCAAGCCCAACCACTTCCAAACTGTGTAAGAGCGGCTTCGGCAAGCGCTTTTTTACACTCAGCTACACTACCAAACGATGAGTCAATCAAGGTTTTGAGTTCTGGAGGTATTGCACCTCCGCCTTTTTCTCGAAGACTGTTCCAATAGAAATTATGATTCCATATTTGAGACGCATTATTGAAGATCGCTTTTTTTTCCATCCGATCATGTGTACTGGTAATGAGCTTTTCAAGTGAAAGGTCAGAATAATCGGTGCCTGCAATTAATTTGGTTAAGTTATCAACATAACCCTTGTGATGTTTACCATAATGAAAAGATATGGTTTTAGCTGAAATGGCTGGTTCAAGGGCATTTTCTGAAAACGGTAATGCTGGTAAAACAATTGACGAAGTTGCTTTCAGAAGGTTGGATGCATTGCTTAAATCTCTATTTATCATTTTTTCTCCTGAAAAAATATATTTAGGATTGTTTCAGTCGTAGAATTTTGGCTTCAACTTCTTTAGCGCCGGCGGCATAAAACTTTTCTTCATTGGGAGCAAGTTCTCGCAGTAACCTGAGCAATTCTCCAACATGCACAAGTTCTTCGTTGGCAATTTCTTTGAGTACATTTTCAGCCAGCTTATTGTCAATAGACTCAGCAAGCTGAACGTACATTTGTGTGGCTTCAAACTCCGCTGAAATAGTGAAACGGATTGCTCTAATCAGCTCTTCACTTGTTAACTTTCTAGTGCTTGCATTCCCTGAAAAGGGAGAACTAAACTGAGGCATATTCTCTTCTTCCTTGGTAAAAATTTTTATTGGTCAAACGAAGTACTTAACCTTGATAAGATTGTTCTTGGCTGCACCTTCGAAAGATTACATAACTATCGTATTTGAAAGATGCTATCTTTGTCCTAAATAAAAACTCAAAAAAATGTATTATTCTGAAATGTAAAAAAATCACCTCCATTAATTTTTTTGGAGGTGTGAGAGAAGATGATTTTTTGTTTGGGAACTGATTACCAGAGGTGATGAACGCTCTCTTTAATGTAATGGTCGTAAACAGTTCTCACTTTTTGCATGGTTTCAGCGGATAAGACGGGCAGGTCAGCGGCGCTGAAATTCTCGTCCGCCTGGGAAGGACGTTTGGCGCCAGGGATGGCACAGGAAACGGCGTCAAACATCAGAATCCAACGCAGGGCAAACTGCACCAGGCTCATACCTGATGGACAGATTTTTTTCAACTCTTCGACAGCTTCAAGACCAAGCGCGTAATCAACACCTGAAAAGGTTTCACCGCGATCAAAGGATTCACCATGCCTATTGAAAGCCCGGTGATCATCTGCTGAAAAATGGGTTTCTGCTTTCATCTTACCGGTCAGCATGCCTGAGGCTAAAGGCACACGCGCCAGGATGCCGACTTTACGTTTTAGCACCTGTTCAAAGAGCAATTCAGCGGGGCGTAAGCGGAACATATTGAAAATGATCTGCACAGTCTGTACATTGGGGAATTCAATGGCCTTGAGTGCTTCTTCCACTTTTTCAACGCTGACGCCGTAATGGCGGATCTTTCCTGCTTTGGCAAGGTCATCCAATACACCAAAGACTTCGGGTTGATAATAGACTTCAGTAGGCGGGCAATGCAGTTGAAGCAGGTCGAGTGATTCAGTCCCCAGGTTCTTCAGACTGCGTTCTACAAAAGCGGTCAAGTTAACGCGGTTGTAACCATCAGCGGTGTGGGGATCAAGCCTTCTGCCTGCTTTGGTGGCGATATAAATTGTTTCTCGAGTTTCTTTTTTTAATTTGGCAAGCAGTCGCTCACTTAACCCGTCGCCATAGACATCTGCGGTATCAAAAAAATTGACACCCAGTTCAATGGAGCGGTGCAAAGCGGCCAGTGATTCCGCCTCATCCACAGGACCCCAGGTGCCGCCAATCGCCCAGGCGCCAAAACTCAACGCTGAAACATTAAAACCAGTTCTACCCAATTCGCGGTATTGCATCATAAACTCCAATCTCTATTTGAGCTGATTATTCCATATTTCACTTCGGATGATGTAGCGTTTAAAACGAGAAAACTCGATTTTCAATCTTATTGAGATTCAAGCCAGTTCATGGCTTCTTCAGCATCGGAAAAGAACTTCGTATTTATCCCTTGAGCTTTATAGTCCTTTACAACCTTTTCCATGTTAAGCTGTGCAATAATATGTTTTGGTTGAACAATTGCCCAGTGTTTCCAACCGGCTTTTACAGTTCTTGGGAACCAGAACTCAACTCCCCATTGATATTCATCTTTATTTGTTCCATTTGAATCTCTGTCATCTGACAGCCATTTTTGAGCACCTTTATCTGCCAGAGTCTGAGAACCCAGAAGCATCATTTTGCGAAATTCTTCAGTTTGCCAGGTTCCATGTTGAGGATGCGTTTGATGATGTATCGTTTTGCTTTCGGGGTGATACCACAATGTTGCAAACGGGCTGTCGTAAATAATCTCGGCACTCATTTATTTCTCCTCTTGATGTTAATACCAATAAGAAATTTAAAATGCGATTATTTTATTACTATTCCTTGTCATTATTCTATCCGAGATGGCAAGAATTAAACAACTCAATATATAAGATAAGCAGCTGCAATTAAATTAATTACAGCTGCTCGTGAGAATTTTGAATTTTGTAAATTTGGTCTATTGCAAGTATCCCAACCATTTGGATTGATAATCCAACATGGCATCTAGCATTTCTGGCACACCTTCATATTGGTTGATATTTGGATCGACCAGAAGCGCTTGAAGCGCCAGGTCTTTGGATTTCTTGAGAATGGCTTCGGCAGTCAGATCATGAACTGCCACCTGGTTCATTAATAAGCCGGCGAACCCCTTGGGTAAATGCCCCATTGAGATGCCGTGGATGCCGTCCTTGTCTACTATTGCGGGAACTTCCACGACGATCCAGTCAGGCAGGTCGGCGATCAGGCCGTTGTTTGGAAGGTTGACTGCTTCTTCGAAATACCCCGAGTCGGTAATGATACCTTCCATGATGGGAACCACACGTTCTTTGAGTTTCATTTCAAGATGCGGTTCGATGGTTGAAAGAAAATCCTTATAGAAACGATAGAAATCGAGAATTCCCTTGTGATCCACTGTGTCATATGCCCATTGGATGTATTCGCCAAAATGGCTGTCGCTGGTGATGGGGAACAAATGGAATTTTTCAAGGATGACCTTGAAGAGCCGGTGCTCAGACCAGGCTTCTGTTTCGAGCTTCATCAGTTCTTCTATGGCTTCGGGTACAGCGCCGGTTTCTTTAGCATACTTGTAAACAGCTTCCATTTTCGGCATGTTCTCGAAGAGATAAGGTGCTTTTGCCAGAATATCTGGATAGGCATCCACGCCAGTTTCTTTGTATTTGGCAGAAAGGACCACGCTGAAATGATTCAATCCTGCGGCTTTCAGATCCAGGGCTTCATATGGCACGCCAAGTATGGGCGGCAGGAATTTGGGCAGGGAGGCAATCTCGTGGCAGAGGCCAATGAATTTCAGATCTGGAAAAGCCCGATGAACGGTTGTGCAGATGCGGCTCATGGGGTTCGAGTAATTGAAGATGGTGGCCTGCGGACAGATCTTCAGTGCGTCTGCGCAGATTTCTAGGATTGGCGGGATGATGCGCATGGCGTGGAACAATCCGCCTGGGCCGCCGTTTTCGCCGTAGACTTGTTTGATGCCAAACTGCTGAGGGATGCGCCAGTCTTCTTCCCAGAGTTTGAAGCGGTCGCCGACTTCGATGGAGATGATCAAAAAGTCCGCGCCGGCAAATGCTTCAGCCCGGTTGGTAGTGGCGGTGATGGTAAAAGGAAGTTTGTTATCTTTGACAAACCGGGCAGCGGTTTCTTCAACTTTTGCCAGCGTGATTGGATTAATATCGTGTAATACGATGGTGCTGTCTTGTAACACCTGGCTTTGCAAGATATCGCCAATGGTTCCATAACCGAACTGGGCGCTGCCGGCCCCGATTAAAACGATGCGTTTTGCCATGAAATGCTCCTGTGCGAATGAAAATATCAAAATGATGCGAAATTTAATCAATTAAACCACGATTTATGAAAGAAGCTAAGAAAAAAAGCAAATTGAGAGGATGACTGGATTAATTTAGCTGTCATAAAAACCAGAAAAGAGATTATCTTTCCTGGTTTTTTCAAAACTAATATCATTTTTTTGAGCCAAACTAATTGTTAATTCTGCAAAATTTCAGAATTGTTTATTAATGTCCGATAACCTGAAGCATTTCCACTTTGGCATTCGGTGTAACGAGCAACACAAGGTCGCGAATGTCAGCCAGGTGNNATCTGGGTGCGCTGATCTGGGCCGTAAATGATATCTGAAAGAATGCCCTGTGCGTCGACAATAAACATATCGCCGCTTTTGAGCTGCTGATCCACACCGCGCATGACAGTGTAATGTTCATCTCCGTTGGAGACATTGACGGATAATTCGCCTTTAACCCGATCAAGGTCGTGACCGGCCGTGAGCAGCCCATTCTTGAGTTCGGCGATGAACATGGATTCAACCAGGCTTGAGACGCTGGGAATGGATTTGCCTTTATAGATGATGGATTTTAACTGACCCAAGACGTGATAAGTTTTATCAAATCGTTTGTAATAGTTGGTGTAAGCTGGCAGCGGAGGTGTCTCTTCAAGGATTTGCACCTCTTTTTCTGCAAATCTCGAGCGAAGATCAGCTTCCAATTCACGTTTGCGCATCTCCAGCGCCGGGTGAGCGGCTGCGTTTTCAACGTTGCGCATAACCAGAATGCCAACGTGTGCTGATGGATAAACGGCTGAAAAATTTTGGTTTAAGGTAATCATATATTCTCCTCCCAATTTGTTATAGATGTTTCTGTAAAATTAAACCGTCCTCGCCGCCTTCGTAATAGTTTTTCCATACATCAATTTGCTGGTAGCCGCGGCCGAAATACAGGGTTTGTGCGCTGAGGTTTGAGCGGCGAACAGTCAACTTGACAACAGGCATGTTCATCTCTTTTTCACATCGATCCAGCATGGCTGAGGCAATACCCAGGCGTTGGTACTGCGGCAGCACGCCAAGTGTGGTGATCCAACCCACGCCTTCAAAGCGATGGGCATCACCACCCACAAAACCGATCATTTTATCTTCGACAACTGCTTTAATTTTAACAAGGTTCGGCATAATCAAAACGCCAATCAATTCAAGCATGGGCCAGGCATCCAAAGGGAAGCAGGCTTTTTCGATGGCTCGAAGTTGGTTGAGGTCGCTGAGACCTGAAGGTAAGAGTTGGTAAGATGGCGTATGAGTCATGTCTGGATAAAACTGTGGGTTGAGTGTATTTCACTCAACCCACAGAACCTATGAATTAGTGAATGTGACTTATTTTGACTTGCCCTTATTTACAAAGTCACTGATCAGGCTGGTGAATTCCATCGGGAAGATATACTTCGTGGATGGGCTGGCGGCCATGCTCTTCAAGGTTTCAAAGTACTGAAGGGTCATGGTTTTTTGATCAATATCCTTGGCAGCGGCGAAGATGGCTTCAAGAGCCTTCTGGTAACCTTCTGCACGCAGTAACTGGGCAGATTTTTCACCCTCAGCACGCAAGATGGCGGCTTGTTTTTCGCCTTCTGCTTTAAGAATATTGGATTGTTTGTCACCTTGAGCCACGTTGATGGCGGCTTCGCGGGTACCGGTTGATTCGGTCACTACGGCGCGGCGGGTACGTTCTGCGGTCAATTGGCGGTTCATTGAATCCTGCACATCCCGTGGAGGAACGATTTCGCGGATTTCAACGTTGGTGACTTTGACACCCCAACGCTCGGTCACTTCATCCAGACGGGCGCGGAGCGCGGTGTTGATTTTTTCACGCTCAGACAACACACCATCCAGCAAGATTCCGCCAATGACGGAACGTAAAGTGGTGGTGGCGATACCCTGGGCGGCCAGTTCAAAGTTCTGAACTTGCAGCACTGATTGCACGGGATCGAAAACCTTGTAATACCACAAGAAGTCAATGGATAAGGGTGCGTTATCTTGTGTAATGGATTGCTGTGTGGGAATCTCACGCACCTGTTCACGCAAGTCAACCGTCACAGGGCGATCGACAAACGGGATCAAGAGGATCAACCCGGGGCCTTTGGTGCCGATGCAGCGCCCCAATCGGAAAACCACGATACGGCGGTATTCCGGTACAATCTTAATGGCAGAGACCAAAAAGACGATTACAACAAATGCAATTGCGCCAACCAGACAAATCAAGGTTATGTTTGCACTACTCATTTCAATCCTCCTTCAAAGTTTTATTTCTAAAAACTAGACAGGTTCAACCAACAGCACCAAACCTTCTCGTTTGATCACTTTTACTTGTGAGCCGTTTTTGATCTTTTTTTCACTTCTGGCAGACCAGTCTTCACCACCGACGTAAATAGTGCCATCCATGGCAATGTCGGTGCGTGCTTCACCAATCATTCCGATCAGGCGTGAAAGATCCTGGGTGGGGCGGCTTTTCATGGCATCCACGGTTTTTCGGCCGACAAACCACAAGAAGAGGGTTGCGAGCACACTCACCAGGCTGGCCAAAAATGGATTGATGGCGATGGCGCCCGAATCCAATTTAAAGAGGAAGATTGAGCCAACGATGAGGGACAGAATCGCCGGGATCAACCAGTACCACTGCTTGGATTTGCGTACAGCGAGCATGAATGGCACAACCCCAACGATCAACAAAATCAATGCCCAGGTGTTGATGGGGAGGTTGTAGATGGAATAACCGGCCAAAAACATGGCCAGTAACGTTCCAATTTCAAGAAGCCCGGTGCCCGGTGTCAGGAGTGCGAGTACCCCCAAAACAAAACCCACAACGAGTACCAGGTAGGCAACATTGGGGTCCAAGAAGATGTTCATTTTTTCCTTTCTTTGTCACCGAATGCGGGACATTTAGATTATACACTAGAGAAAATATGAAATTCATTAGAAGATGGCATATTTCATGTAAAATTGGGTGATGGCTACCTGGATCACACACTTACGAATTGCCGAAATAATATCCCAAAAGTTGCCTGAATTGGATGAAGTATCTTTCTTGTACGGCAACCTGGCGCCGGATTCAGGGCTTCCCAATGAAGATTGGACTGTGTATGATCCTCCAAAGGAAGTGACACATTTTCTGGTTGAACCTCGGGGAGAAGATGCTGTCAGGGACATGGTTTTTTACCGGGATTATTTGCAGGGGATGGATGCCGAAATTCAGAAATTTGAGTACAGTTTCAGATTGGGTTACTACACCCATTTGGTAACAGATGAATTTTGGTGGCGAAAAATTGCCAGGACTACGGAAACAAGCAATCAGGAACTGTTTTCCAGGTCATCAAGGGAAGATGCATTTTGGGCGATAAAAACTGATTGGTATGGTCTTGATCACAAATATCTGCGAGATCATCCTGATTACCCTGTATGGAAAAGGTTTTTCGAATCAGATATCCCAAATAATCCACTGCCGTTCATGCCGCAAAATGCGTTTGAAATTCAGATGAAATATATCAAAGCGTATTACACAACTCCTGATCCAGATCGGGTGCTTGACCGTAAATATCCCTATCTCAACGAAAAAGTCCTCGATCTTTTTATCGGCGAAACCTCAATTGCTATAATTCGCTTGATTCATTTGCTTGAATGTAATCCACAAGTAGAATTTACGAGTTCTTTATCGCTCCTGTCACCTGAAGAATCCGCATCCTATTACCCTCCCCTTGGAGATTAAAGATAAGGCACAGCTATTATGAAAACTATTGACGAATTTTTGCACGCCATCCACACCGAAAAGCTCCTGGATGTCGCTACAGGTAGGGGGGACTTTTTGTTATCTTTACAGCAACAGCTAGGTATTTTTGGTAGCGGTATCGGGATCGATATCAAACCCTCTGACGAATGGGATTCAGATAAATTCACCGAACTGCCAATCACCTTCATGCAGATGGATGCATCCAATTTGGAATTTGAGGATGCTTCGTTTGATTTGGTCTCGATTTCAAATTCTCTCCATCATATGCCGGACCCGTGCAAGACATTGGCTGAAATGGTGCGCGTCTTAAAACCTGGCGGTTGTTTCATCCTGTATGAAATGTTTACCGACAATCAGACCCCCGAGCAGCAGACACATACACTGTTGCATCAGTGGTGGGGCAAGGTGGATACCGCTTCTGGCATCTGCCACCGCTCTCCATACACGCGAGATGAGTTGATCACACTGATAAAATGTTCCGATTTGGACAACTGGCAGCTTCTGGAAGACGTTGATCTTTCGGGTGATCCGTTTGATCTTGAGACCTTTAACATACTTGATAAAAACATAGACAATTACCTGGCAAAAACCAAGGATGCTGTCTTGATCAATGAAGGCGTCAGCCTGCGCCAGCGGCTGCAAACCATCGGTTTTCAATCTGCAACCGAGCTTTTTGCTTTGGGAGAAAAAACCAGCCGTTGATTACCCTTTTGGATTGCGGTATAAACGATTGTGTGGATTTTGTGCGGTTTGGTGAAAGGGAAATCTTATGACTACTGAAGTAACCTGGTACGGACATGCTGCAATCGGCATCAAGACAGCCGGTAAATTTATTCTGGTTGATCCGTATTTCACCGGCAACCCGAAGGCAAGCACCAAAGCAGATGACTTGACGCCTGATTACATCCTCGTAACGCACGGACACGGCGATCACCTGGGTGACACTTTGGCCATCGCCAAACGCACCGGCGCCACGGTGATCAGCAATACTGAAATTGCACAGTGGCTGGCTAAAAAAGATATCAAGACCCACGGTCAACAGGTCATGGGCGGGTTTCAACACCCGTTTGGTTATCTGAAATTAACCCTGGCACTGCATGGTTCCATGTTACCCGACGGCGCATTTGGCGGAAATCCGGTTGGGCTGTTGTTGACTACTTCAGATAATAAGAAAATTTACCTGGCCGGCGACACCGGGCTGTTTGGCGATATGAAGCTGATCGGCGAAGAAGGCATTGACCTGGCCATGCTGCCAATTGGCGGCAACTATACCATGGACCCTGACGATGCTTTACGGGCAGTCAAGATGATCATGCCCAAACTCGTTGTGCCCATTCATTATGACACCTTCGACATTATCAGGCAGGATCCGAATCTGTGGGCTGAGCGGGTGAAAGCCGAGACAAAATCAGAAGTTCGTGTGATGATACCAGGTGATACCGTCACCCTCTAGTTTGAATAACTCACAATATACATAATTCTGGCATTATTCGTGCAACTAACACTACGCTAATAATTATCGCGGAGGTAGTTGCATGAATACATTCCTGGAATTGATGATCACCGTAGGCCGTTTCGCGGTCGGATTATGGCCATTGATGTTCTTGGCCGTCTTGTTTGGTGTTGTGAAACGAAGGAAGGGCTTTGGCGCCGTCCTTCGCACTTCTGTGAATGCACTCATGCTGGCCTGGGCATTTTTTGCCCTATTGAACCTGGCTTTCTATTTCTTCAAGATGGATACCTTCCATCTGCTGCCCGTAGAAGTTAACATGAAGTACTTCCTCAGCGTGGGCTTGATCTTGCTACCATTTGAAGTGGCCATCGTGCTCGAACAGCGCCACAAGCGGATTAATGCCGAGACGCTCGAAGAGCTTAAAGCACTTTCTCCATCTGATTTTGAGAAACTGGTTGCCGAGACTTACCGCGCCCAGGGACACAAAGTTGAGATTGTCGGTTCAACCGGCGACCACGGCATTGACCTGGTGGTAAAAACCCGCAAGGGCGAGACCTGGATTGTTCAATGCAAGAAATACCGCGGCAAAGTTGGCGAACCCGTGATCCGCGATTTCTACGGTGCGCTGCGCGCCTCTGACGCGGATGCCGGTGCGGTGATCACCACAGGTTTGATCACGTCACAAGCGCGATTGTGGGCGGATGGCAAGCCAATCTTCCTGTATGATGGCGACGAATTCCTGGATGTAATGCGAACCACGCGTATCCGAAAATCACTTCCCCTTGAAGCAATCAAGAAATCAACACCAGCACCTTCGGCTGCGCCGATGAGCATGCCCATGTTGCAGACAGCTTTTGCTTCTGCGACAATTACATCCGCTCCTGTGGTGGCAACACCATCCTATGAATATACGCCTGCCAAGGTTACTGCTGCGCCTGAACCTGTTACAGCTTATGCGGTTTCACCGGCAGTTTCCATGGAAATCCCCGAGGCGTATGATGAGTATCCTCCCCAGGATAAACGTCCGTTCATGAATATGGATACTGCACCGGTCTGCCCGGCTTGCGGCGTGCCTATGATTTTGCACTCTGAAAAACGCTTATTGTTCAAACCCAAAGAGGAATATATTTGCCAGAACGCACCCTCATGCCCTGAGACGATGCCGCTGGAATAAACCGTGTCTTTCAAATAGACCCCCGCAGTTCAAACTGCGGGGGTCTGCCTTATCGTCAATTAGGGCAAGTTTCCGATTTCACAAAGCAGAAAGCGGAAACTTTTTAAGTTCCTTATCCGTTTCTAAAGAGGCTGTGGATGAAATTGCCTCGGGGTGTATCGTGAAAGTGGATAAAACCGTTGACCTCGTAAGAGTATCCGCGTTTGGATGCCTTGCGGCGAGCCTCATCAGGGAAAAGGTATGCGGTCACCGATTCGGCGAAATCCTCTTTGGCGTTAAAGTTCTTGTCGATACCGCAGGGCGCCGGTGGAGACCCGACGTAATACCAGAACAGTTTTTGCTCTCTAAATCTCAAATGCAGCCATTGCCATAAGAAACCGCTGTGTGTTTCTTTGCGCATGATATCCGAGATCAACCAGTCATTAGCTGCATCCCAGGCATGGGCGAGCTCGTGAACGACCGTCCACTCTGTGATGTGCCGGGGATTAAGGATTATCGACCCTTTAGAGGTTAATCCAAGTTGCTTGATATCTTTAAATTCGTATTTCACTGCGCCGACCCAGTCAAAAGGTAAGACCGGCGGCACGAAGGCTTGCTGCAGTTTTAGGATGCAACTGCACAGCATTGCATCCGAGGATGGCTGTCGGGTGCCTTTTATACTCAATTGCGGGTAAAAATCATAATCCTTCGCCAGGTCATGTGTTGCGCTCATGTCTAAATTATACAATCTTGTGAGCACGCCGCAATCTTGATAGGTTTTGCGAGGTTTGCCTGATTAAGATAGCAGTGTTACTTAAGTGGAGAACTTATGTCTGACGTTTTGCATAAAAAATTCTATGAGCTTAACCTGACTGACAGGTTAACCCAACTCAGCCGCGAAAGCGGTGTGCCGCTGGATGAATTGAAAGTATTGAGCGGCAACGGCGGGTTAAGCGCGGACCAGGCAGATCACATGGTCGAAAATGCGGTGGGCGTCTTTGGGCTGCCATTGGGCGTTGCACGCAACTTCTTGGTTAATGGCCGTGAAGTTCTGGTGCCAATGGCTGTAGAAGAACCTTCAGTAATAGCCGGGGCATCATTCATGGCCAAACTTGCCCGCCAGGGCGGCGGATTTACCGCTTCGGCTTCCGCACCCGAAATGATCGGGCAGTTACAGGTGCTGGATGTTGCGGATTTGAAAGAGGCTAGCACAAAGTTGGACGGCCACCGCGCGGAACTTTTGGAAATGGCCAGTGCGGTTGACCCGGTGCTGGTGCGTTATGGCGGTGGTGCTCGTGACTTGCAGGTGCGCTTGATTGAGCAATCTGCAATCGGTCCTTTTCTGGTGGTGCATCTGGTTTTGGATGTAAGGGATGCGATGGGTGCCAATGCCATCAATACCGCGTTGGAGCGGATCGCTCCGCGGGTGGCAGAAATTAGCGGCGGCAGGGTGCATTTACGCATCCTTTCTAATTTGGCAGATCGCAGGCTGGCTAGTGCCGCCTGCACGATTCCGCTTGAAGCACTGGCTTTTGAAGGTTACTCAGCAGAGAAGGTACGCGACGGCATACTTGAAGCCTGCGCTTTTGCCGAGGCTGACCCATACCGCGCGGCGACCCACAACAAGGGCATCATGAATGGTGTGGATGCCGTGGTGCTGGCGACCGGCAATGATTGGCGCGCCGTGGAAGCTGGGGCGCATGCCTACTCTGCCCGCAGCGGAAGATACACCAGCCTCTCCACCTGGTCAAAAGATGCGCAGGGCAACCTGTGCGGGTTGCTTGAGATGCCCATGGCGGTTGGTATTGTGGGTGGCGCAACGCGTGTGCACCCCGCTGCACAAGCCGCGCTTAAGTTAATGAAGGTTACCACCGGTGCTGAACTGGCAGAGATCATTGTCTCGGTCGGGCTGGCGCAAAACCTGGCGGCGCTGCGTGCGCTTGCCACCGAGGGCATCCAACGCGGACACATGAGTTTGCATGCCAGGCAAATTGCTGCAGCAGCCGGCGCCCGGGGTGATCAAATTGAAAAATTGGCACAGCAACTTGTGCTTGAAAAGACCATCCGCGCAGAGCGCGCGGAGGAAATTCTCAAAGAGTGGAGAAAATAAGCTGATGACAGATAACGCTTCTGAGCATGCGAAGCATGCAGATCGCCTTTTATTAACAACAGACCGCAAGACAGGCATCGTCGGCTACGGTGCATATGTTCCGCGTTATCGTCTGCCGGGCACGGAAGTAGCCCGCGTATGGATGGGCGGCGGTAGCGGCCCGGTAAAAGAAAAATCCGTGGCCGGGCTGGACGAAGACGTGATCACCATGTCGATTGAAGCAGCGCGCAATGCCATGCTGCGTGCAGGCATTGACCCCTGTGAATTACGTGCGGTATGGGTGGGATCAGAATCCCATCCTTATGCGGTGAAACCTTCGGGCACAATTGTGGCAGAAGCCATCGGCGCTTCGCATAACATCCAGTCAGGCGACTGGGAGTTTGCCTGCAAGGCAGGTTCAGAAGCCATGGTGGCAGCCACCGCACTAGTGGGATCAGGTATGGGCAAATACGCATTGGCCATCGGCATGGATACCGCCCAGGGCAAGCCGGGTGATGCGCTGGAATACACGGCATCCAGCGGCGGCGCGGCTTACGTGATCGGTCCTGCTGAAGAATCCGTGGCGAAGATTGAAGCCTCCTATTCTTATGTTTCAGACACACCTGATTTCTGGCGGCGGCCTGAACAAAAATATCCAGAACATGGTCAGCGTTTTACCGGTGAACCGGCATATTTCAAACACATCGAGACTGCTGCCCGAACTATGATGGAACAATCAGGCAGAACTCCTGCAGATTATGACTATGTGGTATTTCATCAACCCAACACCAAGTTCCCGATGAAAGCCGGTGCTGACCTGGGTTTTACTCTCGAGCAGATCAAACCCGGATTACTGGCACCGGTGATTGGCAACACCTACGCAGGCGCTTCTTTGATCGGGTTGACCGCCGTATTGGATATCGCCAAACCGGGTGACAAAATTTTGATGGTGTCTTACGGTTCTGGCGCAGGATCTGACGCATTTTCACTTGAGGTGACTGAAAAGATTACTGAACGTCGTGGGTTGGCACCTTCCACCGCGGATTATATTGCCCGGCGTACACCAGTTGACTACGCAGTTTATACACGCTTCCGCGACAAGATTAACATGGGTTAGGCCGAGATGAATTCAGACGTGGTTATCGCAGGGATCGGACAGATCCCGGTTGGAGAACATTACGAACTTAGCTTGCGTCAGATGGGCGTGAGTGCACTGCGGGCTGCCATCAAAGACAGCGGCGGGCTGAAACCCCAGGCGCTGTATATTGGCAATATGCTCTCATCCATGGTGTCGCATCAGGCAAATTTGGGTGCACTGTTCACCGATTATGCCGACCTGGGTGGGATTGAAGCTTTCACCACCGAAGCCTCAGGCGCGTCAGGTGCTGCAGCGCTACGGCTGGGTTACCTTGCCATCCTCTCAGGGTATGTGGATACTGTTGCTGTGTTGGGTGTCGAAAAGTGGACCGACATGGCGCACAGTGAATCTGAAACGGCGGCGGCGTTGGGGCTTGATTATGATTACGAGGGTATGCAGGGCTTGAGCGAAACCGGCCAGGCCGGGTTGTTGATGCAGCGCTATTTATATGAACACAACTTACCCGCGGATGCGTTAGGCGGCTTCGCCGTGCAGGCGCACGCCAACGGCGTGAACAACCCTAACGCCTTTTTTCGAAAGGCAGTCTCACTTGAAACTTACAGCAAGTCTGGCATGACCAATCCGCCGCTGAATCTGTTTGACGCTGCCCCTTATGCGGATGGTGCGGCTGCCGTGATTCTGACCCGGCGCGACCTGCTGCCCAAAGACTTTCCGCAGCCGGTGGTGCGAATGCTGGGGTCTGCCATCGCCACAGATACTTTGGCGCTGCACGACCGCAAGGATCCGCTTGCCTTCATTGCTGCCAAAGATGCGGTGCAAAATGCCTGTGCCCAGGCGGGGATCATGCCGATTTACACTGATGTGCTCGAACTGGATGATTCCTATTCCATTTATGCGGCGTTGACCCTCGAAGCCTGCGGATACGCAGACCCTGGAAAAGCTCCAGCTTTGGCTCGTGATGGCGGGTTAGCCCCAACTGCGATTCGCCCGGCCATGACCATGGGCGGATGCAAGGCGCGCGGCAACGCCATCGGCGCCAAGGGCGTCTACCAGGCGGTTGAAGCGGCCATGCAACTGCGCGGCGTCTGCGGCGCGAACCAGGTAGCCGATGCTCGTCTGGCCGTGACCCTGGCTCTTGGCGGACCTGCCTCCACGGCTGTGGCGCATGTGTTTGATACGATCGAGAACTGAAAGTAGAGAAATGTTAATCGAGAACTGAGAACCGAGAACAGAGAATCGTAAAAGCAATGGTTTGGACGGCTCTCAGTTCTCAGCTCTCATCTATTCGGCAAAGCCGCAGGGAAGTTGATAGCATTTGATAGGATATCACGCATAATATTGACCTACAGTAATACATTGAACGATAACGGAGACTAAAAATGGAAATTCCACGCCATTGGCGCTTAAAACAACAAAGATATGCCCTGATGGGCGAAGTTTGTCCGCATTGCGACGCCAAGATCTTTCCCCCGCGGGATGTATGCCCCGAATGCGGTGGTGAAGCCAAGACCCAGTTTGCCTTCAGCGGCAAAGGCAAGATTTATTCTTATACCGTGATGCGCGATGCACCTGCCGGTTTTGAACATAATGCACCTTATACAGTAGCCGTGGTGGCGCTTGAAGAAGGTCCCATGGTGACGGCGCAGTTGACCGATTTGGGTGAAGAACCAGTTGCCATCGGCATGCCGGTGGAAATGGTGACCCGCAAGATCCGTGAAGACGGTGAGCGTAAGGGGATGATTGTATACGGGTATAAATTTCGGCCAGTTATGGGAGCTGCATAATTACATTGATTGTGTATACCCATCGAGGGTACTTGCGGGTATAAGTTTCGGCCAGTTATGGGAGCTGCATAATTACATTGATTGTGTATACCCATCGAGGGTACTTGCGGGTATAAGTTCCAGCCTGTAATGCAAGTTCAGTAATTAGTAATTAGTGAGAAGTGATTAGGAAGTGCCTGTCCGAAGGATGGGTACTTTTTTTGTTGCTTTGAAGAAGGAGATGGCTATAATAAATAGTGTATTCAATAGCGAATGCACTCTACCATCGATTCATCATCATAGCGAATATTGCGAGGTGAAAAACCAAAAAGGAGACTTCCATGTTATTTTCACGCGGGACGCGAAAAGTTATTTATCTATTAATAACTCTTATCATTTTGATGGCATGTAATATTCCTGGATTGACGGATGAACAAAAGGAGACGGGAGTTACTAAACAATCTGAGCCCTCAACTTTGGATGATCCGTTAATTGCCTTTGATTATGAAGGAGAGGGTACTTATGTCGAGGTAAGTGTACTCGATGGACAAGAATCAACCTGCACAATACCTGCAAGCGTTTCAGCAACGATCTATGAAAATGGCGCAGTTAAAATAAAATCAATCGGTCCCTGCATTAATGATTTCGATGGCTGTAAGCTTGATGAGACAGACCGGTGTGGATTGTACGGCGATGGAACAGCCAGTGGTTTTGCCATGTCAATCGGTGGCGCCATTGACATGACAGGGTGTAATTCAGGTTCATTTAAAATAAGCAATGAAGATGTTGAGTTTGACTCAGATCATATGGTGGGTTCTTTCCAGTGCGATATAGGTGGTGGAAGTTCGATGAACTTAACTATGGATATTCCCCGCATCAAAGATTGAAGGGCTGAATCAGTATGCGAGTGGAAATTGTGACCCGCAAGATCCGCGAAGATGGTGAGCGCAAGGGGATGATCGTTTACGAATATAAATTTAGACCGGTGATGAGTGCGGCGTAAACCGAGAACTGAGAACCGAGAACCGAGAAACACAAGTGCCTTCCAGATGGAGGGCACTTTTTTATTCGTTTTTGTTTCAGAAAAAATCGGAACCCCATTCGCTCCGCTCAGGGGCGCAAAGTTCGCGCAAAGAAAACGAATCGGAACAGGCTGAAAAGGACTGAATTTGAGATCAAAAACAGCCTAAAACAGGGCGCCGGTTGAAGTCTGTTTAAAGATTCGTTTTTTGTTTTTATGTACGAATCTTTTTAGTGGAAATTAGGCTTTCAACCATGAGTGTTTAGTTGTTAAAGAGCAGTACATATAAGAAAATATGTTCTATATTATAAGTATAACATATAGATCAAGAGAATAGTAAAGTTACTAGAAACGCGAAGACAGCGAGTCCAAGAGGATGATCGTATACGGGTACAAGGTCCGACCGGTGATATCAGTTCCGTAATGAGTGATTAGAAAATCGTTGTCAGGAACCGCCTTCCAGAGATAGAGGGCGGTTTTGATTATTTTTACGATGTGCTGCAATAAAAGTAACATATAATTAATAGTTAGCCAGTTTCGCTGGTTTGAAAAACAGTGAATGGGGCAGAAAGAGATATACGAAATGGGAATCATGATAATGTAAAATGAAAGACACAAGCAAGATTTATTATCCGAAGCTATTTAACTAGTCAAGAGTTTTATTGAGACGAGCCATCAAATGAAAATTATGATTTGTGGAAGATGTGGCGGTGGAGAGTTTGTTGATAGGGGCGAGTATAGGGTTTGTCAATATTGCAATACACAATATCAGAAAACGTCTGAAGATGTAACAAAGAAAGCGTCAAACATTGCTCTTGAAAACGATATAACGATGTTGTTACGAAAATGTCGAGATGATCCAGTAAATGCACACAGGTATGCGAATTTAGTTTTAGATATAGACCCCGGCAATATAGAAGCGATCAATTACTTAAAAAGAAAGTGAGTGGGTTTAGATTATGAAAACGAAAGATGTTGCAGGTCAATATGGCATTGACATATTTAAATTTGAGGATTATTTAAGACAATCAAATTTCAAATCACAAATAAATGATGGTCTTATGGGAATGACGATTGCAGATGGTGCAAATGTAAGTGCAATAGTTGAAGATTTCAAGAATTATGAAGATAATCGCAACGCCGAGAAAATAAGAAAAGCTCAAGAGAAAGCTGACGAAGATTCAAGAAAGACTCAAGAAAAAGCTGATGAAGAGTTAAGAGCAAATGAAGCAGCGGAAATTAAAAATGCTGCCTTGACCAGGATGCTCATTACATCAGGATTTAGTTTTGATGGCTATACAATAAGCAAATATTCTGGTTATATATCGGGCGATGATGCTATCTCGGTAGAAAGAGGTATTGCAATATTTGGGATAGGCACCGATGTTAAGGATAAGCTGATGGAATCGTTGGTAATCATCAGACGGAATGCTTTATCTGAACTGAAGGAAGCAGCTTATGCGTTGGGTTGTAATGCTGTCATTGGTGTGGATTTCGATTACTTGACACTGGACCCGCAAACAGCAAATATTGGTGGTGGAACAACTTACCAGCCTTATATTTTTGGCGTTACTGCAAATGGGAATGCTGTTGTTATTGAGAAAGATTAATAAATTACTTTGTTTCATATTGGTGGTTCAATTTCCAAGAGTAAATAAGTACTAGGTGAAATATGCAAGAAGGTTTGAGTTACTCAATCGAATTAGTAACCTACGTGCAATAATAAATAGATACTTAAAATATCAGTCTCACAATAGCATCTTGGTCAAGATCGGATTTATGGCTATAAGTTTAGACCCGTGATGCAAATTCAATAATTCGTAAACCGTAAATCGTAAACCGTGAGTGCCCGCCTTATGGATGGGCACTTTTTGTTGAGGTATATAATGATTTCTAAAGGGAAATAGGCGCTGCGACCTCATCCGTCGCATGCTAACACTCGTTAGTAAAGAGAAGACTTTTATGAAATCTAACATGATCCCCAATATAAAAGAAACTGACTTTTGGCGTATTCGTAATTTTCTTAGGGAGATATTTCTCCTCAACGGAAGAGTTGAGAGTAGTTGGCATGTGGCACGGTGGGACTACTGGCGCTGGCATTACATTAAGACATGCCAAGTATTCAAGTCATACGAAAAAGTGACTACTACCTGGCAACAAGAAGATGAAAGTATTTTAGCTGTTCTGCATCCTATTGGGTATGGAGAAGTTCGCCTACATATCCACCCTGATTTTAGAACTCCAGAACACGAAGATGAAGCATTTACTTTTGCAGAAGAACACTATTCTGATGTAACTGATGATGGAAAGCGAATCTTAATTGTTCCTGTTTTTGAAAGTGACACACTCCGGCAAAAAGTACTTGCAAATAGAGGTTTCAAGAAAGTTCCAGGGTGGGGACATCACTATTGGTATGATTTAGATTCTTCCCTGCCTTCCAGAGTATCACCAAATGGATATGAGATACGATCAATGGGGATGTTGGATGAGCATCCTGCCCGTTGTTGGTCGTCATGGCGAGCATTTCATCCTGATGAGCCTGACGAGGATTATAGTGGTTATTCGTGGTATCAAAATCTGCAATCCGCACCTTTATACCGACGCGACCTGGATATTGTGGCAGTCGCTCCAAACAACGATATTGCTGCTTTCTGTACGATCTTTTACGACGACTACACGCGCAGTGCGGTAACTGTCGTGGTGGGTACTGCTGCCGAATATTGGAGGCAAGGGTTGGGCAAGGCCGTGATGATAGAAGGAATGCACCGGCTTAAAGATATGGGGTGCACACGCATTTTCTCGACTTCTCATGAGGAACCTGCCGATGCTCTGTATGGCTCCCTGATGAAAGAGATGAAAGTATCAGACTCGTGGGTGAAGGTATTTAAAAAATAAATATCAGAAAACCAATTTAGCCACAAGATATGGTTAATATCGGATTTTTGATATAAGTTATGCCTGGTTATGCGAGTTTATTAATTCGTGAACCGTTAATCGTAAACCGTGAGTGCCCACCTTATGGACGGGCACTTTTTTGTTGTATTTGGGAAGAGGAAAGATATAATCAATGGTGTAAGAGGGATAGCCCAAAGTTTTTTAATCGCGGGTTAAATTGGTGCTTAATTGCAGCCTATCAGATTTCCGCATAATTAAGCCTGCTTAATCATTATCCGTATAAGTTATCCGTTTTTACAGGAGTAGTCATGAGTGTGAAAAATGAATATGATTTTGCCGAACTATTGAAACAAAAATTAGAAGAGGCATTAAAGCAACGCGGCAAGGTCAATATACTCATTGCTGGTAAAACGGGTGTTGGTAAAAGCACGCTCATTAACGCAGTCTTTCAAGGTAATTTGGCTGAAACAGGGGATGGGCGCCCTGTTACCAAGACAACCAGAGAAATCGAAAAGGAAGGGATTCCCCTAAGTATATTCGACACGCGCGGGCTGGAAATAAGCGAGTATAGCAATACGATTCAAGAACTAGAAAAGCTTATACAGGACAAGAGAAAAAGCGAAGACCCCAATCAGCATATTCATATCGCATGGGTATGTGTGATGGAAGACTCTCGTCGTGTTGAAGATGCTGAAATTAAACTTGTAGAAATGCTGGATAAATATATCCCGGTCGTTGGGGTGATTACAAAAAGCGTGGGAGATAATGGATTTCGGCAAACCGTCCAGGAACTTTTACCGCGAACTCGAAATGTGGTTAGAGTTCTTGCAAAAGAAAGAGTACTTGACGGTGGGTACAAAATACCAGTAATGGGGCTCGAGACACTTGTAGATCTTACAATGAATCTCGTTCCTGATACTCAAAAAGACGCCTTTGCCGCCGCACAGAGAGTAAGCCTTAATCACAAGTTGCAAAGAGCGCATGCAGTAGTAGCAGGGGCAGCGGCTGCTGCTGGCGGCTTTGGCGCTGTTCCGCTTCCCTTTGCCGATGCACTTGCGATTATTCCCGTTCAATTATCAATGCTTGCCGGGATAAGTGCAGTTTGGGGGCTTCCTTTGTCAACAGCGTTTTTAGGATCGCTCGTAAGTGGTGCGCTTACTGGTTCGGCAGGCACAGTGGTGGGGCGTGCCGCCGTCGGTGCATTATTAAAACTGATACCCGGTGCGGGTTCGGTTGTAGGGGGGTAATCAACGCAGGAGTAGCCGCCACTTTGACAACAGCATTTGGGGAGGCATACATAGCCGCGCTTTCTCTGCTAACAAAAGACAATCCAGGCAAAATCCCTACAGCGGAAGAAATTCGAGACGAATTTTTACGTCAATTGAAGGTTAAGAAAAAAGAAGTCAAGACGGGCTAACCCGGGCTTGCATTGGATTTGTGTGCCCGCCAACGAGCCTTTGGTGCTCAACCAAATTACCTTTGTGAATTAGCCCCAACCACTGAAGCATACCATTTGATTTCCACTCTCAATTCTCAAAGGCGAGCAGAGTCAGATGAATGGATGAAAGGTTAGACCAGGGATGCAACTGTAACCACCCTGTTCTATTATGTCAGCAACTTCTGGAGGGGTAAACCTCCAGAAGTTTTTTCTATCTATACCCCTTTACTGCCTAGAAAATCCAATAACAATTTGACAAACCTGTCGGGTTGTTCGTAACCGGGAACATGCCCGGCGGATTCAATCAGGGCTTTTCGAGCATTGGGAATTCGTTCAGCCATTTCGTTGGCGGCGCGCAAGACCTCGGAATGATCAAGTGCTCCAGCGATAACTAATGCAGGGCATTTTACCGATTCCAGGCGAGCAATGGCGGGTGGGTCAAGCGGATTGACCGGCTGCGTATCGGCGATGAAAAATGTACTTTGCGATACGGGAATACGATTCATTTCCAAAGCCTTTTTGCGCAATGCTGAGTCAACCTGTTGTGGTTCCCGATGTTCGCCATCCAGCCAAATTCTGATTTGAAGTTCATTTGAGAGATCGTTGTCACCCTGCTGCATCGCGTCGAACATTTCGAACAAATGGCGGGGAGGTTCTCCGCGCAGTTCAAAGCCGCTCGGCGTGGAGCCAACCAGGGTCAAAGAGGCGACGCGCTGCGGTTGTTCCAGAGCCAGGTCGAGGCTGAGCTGTCCGCCGTTGGAGCAGCCAACCAGATGTGCGTCGGTGACATCGAGATGATTCAACAGTTGAAGCAGATCAGTGCGACGGCAAAGCGGACCTGTCACGGGGCTGGACTTTCCGAAGCCGCGCATGTCGTATCGGATCACGCGGAAATGCTTTGCCAGCGGTTCCCAGACGGCATCGAACATTCTGCTGTCGAGGAAGGCCGCATGCGAGAACACAAGCGGCATTCCCGCGCCTGCCGTCTCGTAATACAACTGCCCATCCCCCAAATTCATATAACTTTTTGTTGTCTCAATCATTTCGTTTTTCCTTTTGTTTTCTAAACTATTTTGATGATACACTTAGTTGAGTGACATCTTGTGTCACCCAATATAAGGAAAACGGCAGTGAGAGCAGATCGATTATTGTCAATCATTCTTCTTTTGCAAACACGCGGCAAGATGACCGCCAAAGCGTTGGCAGAAGAATTAGAGGTTTCGCGCCGAACGATTTTGCGCGACATCAACGCAATATCCTTTTCAGGTGTACCTGTTTACAGTGAAGGCGGGCACGGGGGCGGGTTTTCGCTTGCCGAAGAGTATCGCACCACATTAACGGGTTTAAATACACTGGAAGTGCAAAGTCTATTCGTTGCCAATAATTATGATGCTTTGCGAGATGTGGGTTTGGGCGACGCGGGAGAGCGCCTTCTGCTTAAGTTGTTGGCTGCGCTGCCCAATGCACATCATTCCACTGCCGACCATATTCGGCAGCGATTGATGATCGACCCGACGTGGTGGTGGCACGATGCTTCGATCGCCCTTCTGGGAGGAGATCCAACGGGCAGTGTATGAAGACAGGATGATCAAAGCGAAGTATGAGAATTTTGACGGTGAGATAGGGGAGCGTATTCTGGCCCCTTATAGTTTGGTGTGCAAGTCAAGTGTGTGGTATTTACTCGCTGAACATGACGGGGAACTGCGCACGTATCGCGTAAACCGTTTTCATTCGGTGCGCCTTCTCGAAGGGACGTTTACACGCCGTCCTGATTTTGACCTGCCAACTTACTGGCGTGCGCAGGCGCGAAACTTTGACAACTTGCCATCTGGGTATCGTTGCACACTGCGGATTCACCCCGAGCGGATATTGTTTATCAAAACGCTGATGCCCGGGCGCTGGGAACTGGTTGCTGATGAAGAAGACAAGGGATGGAAGACAATTTCCCTCTCCATGGATTCTGAATTACAAGCGAAAATGCTCATCTTTGGCCTGGTTGGTGATGTGGAGGTGGTGGAGCCTGGTGAGTTGAAAGAGGCAGTTGCAGCTCAAGCACGTGAGGTGTTAAAGCAACTTACTTAGTAAGCCATTCGTCCATGTTTGAAATGGTTGCTTCAATGCGGAGGAACAAAATCAGACAAACGGTTGCGAGGCAAAGACTGCTGCCACTTATAATTGTGATATAGACTGCTCCCAAGCAGCGCCCACGCCCGCCCTGCCGCCTGTAACGCAAACTGTTAAATAAACACTCTCACATCTACCACGTGAACCGAGTCGTATTACCCCGATAAAACTGGGACAGGCGGGTATGCTCTGCACTTGCCCTGCATTCCCTTTGGTCGCCTTCGGTCGTACTCTGCACTCCCTTCGATCGTACTCTGCACTCCCTTCGGTCGTAAGTTTAGACCGGTGATGCTAATTTAGTAATAAGTGAGTAGTGATTAGGAAGTGCCTACCGTATGGATGGGCACTTTTTTGCATAGAGAAAGGCATTGACTAAATCGAATAGTGTCTGAAAAAAGCAATAGAAAATGGGACAGTCAAAAGTAAATGAGTTTACTACTGCCCGTGATTAGTACCTTAAAAAGTGTGGCATTGATTTACCAATGGGATTCGAGTATCTTTACAATCAAATTGTAAGCATGCACAAATTGAGGAGATAGGCTGTGAATACTGAAATTCAGAAACGTTTTGAAGATGCTGTCAAATACGATGGCATGATGGCAAAAGTGTTTCCCGGATACGAGCAATTGCCATTGATTATTCTGTCATATTTGAGAAAACGCCTTCTTCGAAAAGCCCACTTGTTAGATGTTGGTTGTGGCACTGGTACGACTCTCGCCGCGTTCGCTGCCCATCAACCGGAGTGGTCATTTACGGGTGTCGATCCGGCTGAAATGATGTTGGAAATTGCGAATAACAAAATTAATGCAATTGGTGCCGAGAAACGCGTGAAGTTGTTTCATGGAACAGTTGACACATTGCCGGATGAGCCCAAGTTTGACGCTGCCACCTGCATACTCGTCGAACATCTCCAGCCCGACAATGGGGCTAAACTTAACCTTCTAGAGGGCATTCAGCGTAGAATCGTGTCAGGAGGGTGGTTCGTGTTGTTTGGACTACATGGAGATTTAAGCACGGAGAACTCACAAAATGAACTTGCGGCATGGCTTGAATTTGTGGCACTTCAGGGATCGCCAGAAGCTGTACGCGACAATGTGCGCCACCGCGCAACTGTTGAAGATTCACTTATCCCTGAAGTGCGTATTCAAGAATTGCTCCACGAAGCAGGGTTTGTAAATATTGAAAAAACCTATCAATTACAACTTCTCGGGTTGTGGATTGCACAAAAACCATGAAAGTTGGATGCGTATTAAAGTGCTTTCCAATAACGCATCCTCGGAACCTGAAAGAAAACGGGCAGGCAAGTATTCGCCACAATCCCTTCGGGCGAAAGTTTAAACCAGTGATGAAAGCTTAGTGATGTGTGGTTAGTGATCAGAAAGTGCCCGCCTTATGGATGGGCACTTTTTCTAACTTGATTTTTTTCTTTTAATCACCTACGGTAAAATTAGCTTATGGAAAAAATACTCAACAGATCGGTAACCCGTTGTGAGTGGAATCTCAATGATGATCTCCTTACCCGATATCATGATAATGAGTGGGGAGAACCGTTGCATGATGACCGGATGTTGTTTGAGTTCCTATCATTGGATGGCATGCAGGCTGGTTTGAGCTGGAACATGATCTTGCGCAAACGGGAGAATTTTCGGCAGGCTTTTGATAATTTTGAGATTGAAGTGGTGGCCGCATATAATGAGATGAAAATCCAGGAATTGCTTGCTAGCTCTGGGATCGTTCGCAATAAAGCCAAGATTAATGCCATCATCAATAACGCCAACCGGGTCATCGCGGTCCGCGAGGAATTTGGTTCATTGGACAATTATTTATGGGGGTTTGTCGGAAGAAAAGTCATTCAAAATAGCTGGCAGACTTTGTCTCAGATCCCTGCCACCAGCCCAATTTCAGATGCGATGAGCAAAGACATGGTCGGGCGCGGATTTAAGTTCTGCGGCAGTACCATCCTCTATGCGTTTATGCAGGCGGCCGGGATGGTAAATGACCATATTGTTTCTTGTTTTCGATACAAGGAACTGAATAACGATTATTGATAAGCAGGGCATTAATCTTTTTTACCAAGCAAGTCGAAGGCAATCCTTGAAGAAGGCGACCGCAAGGGGATGATCGTGCACGGTTATAAGTTCCGCCCAATTATGGGAGCCGTATAAGCAATATGATTGTATATACCCATCGAGGGTACTTGCGGTTATGCTCTGCACTCCCTTGGGTGGTCGTAAGTTTAGGATGGTTATGCAGCCGTAATAGTTGTTGAGAGTGAAATGTGATCCGCTTTACAGAATACGAGGGCGGTTTTATATTAAACGCTAGCCTTATATTTGTATAATATTTAGCGCTTTTGATCAATTATTGCTGATTGCTTCAGTTGAAGTTTCGCTCGGTAAGTAATTATCAATATTCACATCCGTATGGGTAACATTATCATAAGGGATTTCCATAATAAAAAAGTATTGAAAGTGTATCGTTATGAGCGAAGAAGCGATTTATTCATTACAACATACTGATTATCGAAATCGAATTTTTACGGCTATGAACTACATCAGCCAATATATTGAACGAGAAGTTACATTAACCGAAATTGCCAATATCACGTCATTTTCCCCGTTCCATTTTCATAGAATATTCAAAGCTGTTGTTGGCGAAAATGTGGCGGAATTCACGCGAAGATTGCGCGTGGAATTAGCCGCCAATCGTTTGTTGGGATATCCCGAAAAGGATGTGACCTCAATTGCATTGTCTTGTGGCTTCTCGAGTTCGCAGAATTTTGCAAAAATCTTCAGACAAAGATATGACGCCTCACCGACAGAGTATCGAAAAAAGCAAGCAAATAATTTTCAGAACCGTTCTGTGCTTAATGAATTCGAGCCCGTCCTCATCGGCAACGCGGAGAAGAGCTATTTGAAGCAAGTGACCATTCAAGAAATGCCAGAATCAAAGGCCGCGACTGTTAGACGTATTGGAATGTTTCCGGAATCATGTGAAAATGGTTTTAAAGAATTACTCACTTGGGCAAAGCAAAAAACAATTATTGGACCCTCCAAAATATTAGCATTATATTGGGATAATCCAGATATTACTCCTCTTGATAAATGTCGTTTTGATTGTTGCTTGACTCTATCGAATGATATAGACCCTTCTGATCCCATCTTTATCCAAAAAATTGGAGGAGGTGTTTGGGCTTTTTGCCGGTTTGAAACCGGTAGTGATGGTTTCAGAAAAGCCTGGGAGGAATCATTTCAATGGCTTATTGAAAGTGGAATTGAATGTCGACCTGAACCATGTTATGAGATTTATTACAATAATGGCCAGGAACATCCAGAAAGTAAGTGGATATTTGATATTGCTATTCCTTTAGTACAAAGTTAGCAAGAATGGAAACGCAGAAATTTAAACCTTTCTCTATAATTGGTACGTGGAGGTAACAAATGGAGAAGATAAAAGTAGGCCCTTTCATTCCTATGCCTGTCGTTCCAACAGTGGTTGTGGGAACAAATGTAGACGGAAAACCCAATTATCTGGCGGTTGGTTTTGTGAGTGGCGTAAACATAAAGCCGCCCATCATTGGTATCAGCCTTAATCGAAAACATTACTCTGTTCGCGGTTTGCTGCAAAACGAAACCTTCAGCGTTAACGTTCCAACAGTGGATAATCTTCTTGAAACAGATTATTGTGGATTAGTGAGTGGCAGATCTGTGGATAAATCATGCCTCTTCTCTTCTTTTTATGGGGAGCTTAAAACTGCTCCGATGATAGAAGAGTTTCCAATTGTGTGCGAATGTAAATATACTGGGCAAAAAGTTGATTTTGCCATGGATACGATCTACTTTGGCGAGATTGTCCAAGCATATGTGAATCAGGATCTTTACAAGAAAGGACAACCTGCGGACATAATAAAGATTAATCCACTCTTAACAGGGTTAGATCGTCAATATCGGGTTGTGGGTGATTCAATCGGTAAAGCATTCTCAATCGGGTGGGATTATGCATCAAAAAAGCAATCAAATTCTGACAGCCATGATTTTGAAATAGTCAATAGATCACCCAAATACTTTCTGTACAAATCTTGTGATATCCAGGCTAACGGGATTGGAAACGCAATACAGGAAGTTTTAAGACACGCAGAGCATTTTGGTGCACAACCAATAGAAGGTCCTCTCGTAATTCGAAATGAAGGATTGGAACCCGAAGCTGAAATAAAGGTTGGATTTATTTTTAAGTCCGCAGTGCAAGGAAATGGCGAAATCAATGTCGGCAGGATGAATGGCGGTAGGTTCGCAAAATGCACGTATGTAGGACCTTATGAAAAAATGAGCAGTACATTGTCATCTTTCCATGAATTCATCCATGCGAATGGGTTTGAGGGAACCGGACTTGTTTACGAGTTTTACATCAATGATCCATCTCTAACACCGCCTGAAAAATTAGAGACTATAATCCTAATACCAGTTCAACGAATATCATGATATCGTCGCAAAATTATTCAACAACCGCCTAACAACTATATAAAACGTTATAATCGGCAAGTGGGGTTGAAATGGTTACCTGTAAGATCCGCGATGACGGTGATCGCAAAGGGATTATCGTGTACGGGTATAAGTTCTGCCCGATGATGTAAGTTCAGTGATATGTTATTAGTGATTAGGAAGTGCCTGTCTGGTGGATGGGCACTATTTTGTTGGAAGAAATTAGTGAGTAGTGGTTAGGAATGGACTGGTTATCAAACTTACTAGTATCTTTCATTCAACCACTTTTGGAAAATGCTATAATCATTTTATGATCGAAATCTTGTCTGACACCCGCCCAGAAATCACGACATTGCAGCTCCAATTATTGCGTCAGACGAGCCCGGCACGCAAACTTGCCATGCTTGGGCAGATGAACCAAACCGTCATAACCCTGGCTTTTTCCGGGTTGTGCTCGCGTCACCCGGATGATTCCGCAGAAATGTTGCGCCGCCGCCTGGCAGACCTGATCCTTGGATCTGAGCTTGCCAACCGGGTGTATGGCCCTCTAATCGTTAAAAACTGACATGCTCTCCGAACCCATTCAAGTTACTTTGAAAGTCATATCTGCATTTGATCGCCTGGGGATTCTCTATCTAATCGGCGGCTCTCTCGCATCGGCGGTACACGGAATTGTCAGGGCTACAATGAATGCTGATCTGGTTGTGGATATCAAGCCAGAACAGGTTCTGCCTCTGGTCGAATCCCTGGAAAGTGAATTTTATATTGATGCGGATATGATTCTGGATGCCATTCAGCATAACAACAGCTTTAACTTAATCCATCTTGAAACCATGTTCAAGGTAGATGGGTTTCTTTTGAAGCAGCGCGCTTTTGATTTAAATCAGATGCAGCGGCGTATTTCTCAATCAGTAGGGGATGCGCCGGAGGATCAGGCTTATTTTTCGACCGCCGAAGATATCATCCTGGCAAAGTTGGAATGGTTCCGCGCGGGAGGTGAATCCTCTGAACGGCAGTGGCGAGATATTTTGGGGGTATTGGATATACAAAGTGACCGGTTGGATTTTGAATATTTACAGAAGTGGGCAGACCAATTAAATATTCAGGATTTATTGCAAAGAGCCATTCAGATGAGTAAGGGAATGGCTGATTGATAAGGTATTAATTGGTATCAAAGTAATTCGTGAGCAGTGGATTGTAAACCGTGAGTGCCTGTCTGATGGATGGGCACTTTAAATTCTTGAACCTCTGGAATGTATAATGAGATACTAATACAACATTGATTAGTTGTAAAAAATTAGTCGCCAGATTTGGGATTATTTTTTTAACTTTTGGAGGAATAAGCATGGCACGACAACCTATTGGTGCAATGAAATTCGCGAGAGTTTATCCGCTCTATGTACAAAAAGCCGAGAGAAAAACCCGTACCAAAGCTGAAGTAGACCAGGTCATTTGCTGGTTGACCGGTTACGATCAGGCAGGTTTGGAAAGCCAAATCGAAAACGGGAATGATTTTGAAACCTTTTTTGCACAAGCGCCGGCTTATAATCCAAACAGCTCATTGATTACGGGTGTTGTTTGCGGCATTCGCGTTGAAGAGATCGAAGACCCGTTGATGCAAAAGGTTCGCTATCTGGATAAACTGATTGATGAACTTGCAAAAGGCAGGGCGATGGAGAGGATTTTGCGGCAGTAAATTTTTTAACATACAATGTTAGTTGCTGTGGCAGGGTAACCTTCTGAGAACCACGACGACAGCAGGCGCAAAAGGTGATTGTATGCGGATTAGCTCTTTACTCCCTTCTTCGTAAGTTCAAACCGGTGATGCAAGCCTGGTGAATTGTAAGAATTAATCAAGAAATACAATTTAGTTTAAGTGAGACAAACATGCGAACTTCGAAAAGAATAAATCGAATGGCAATAATCAGTTTCATAACTGGTCTGGTTGCCCTCTTAAGTCTTTGCTTATATTGGGTGTTGCAGACTGTTATTTTTCCGCACCAAACTGTTGAGTTTGTAAATCGGGTTATTCTTCCCATCATGGATGCATCAACCATGGTACGGAATTTTTGCGCCATCACAGCGCTGGTTACCGGGATTATTTCACTCAACCAGATAAAGAAAGAGGGGCATGTTGAGAAGGGTAAGTTATTCGGCTGGATTGGTATTGTTCTTGGCTTAAGTTGGATCCTCTTTGGATTGGCGGTCGGGGTGATCTTTAGCCTGGCTGAATTTCTGCACTGAGTGTACTCAACAATGAGAACCGGGGGTGTTAAAGGTTTTTGGATTCGCACCTATTTTTTTGAGGTTCGAATCCGCGCTGCTCCGTTCGGGTATGTTCAATTACACTCCTGAAGGAGATTGGGATTATGAGACAAAAAGTGCCTTGGAGTTTCAGCACGTACCTCGTGAATCCAACAAATCAGAAAATAGTAGTTAATTTTTGTAACTGATAAGAATATATGTTTTTACAATTTAACCTGAATTACAAATAGTGGTCCTAAAACCTAATCACAGTTTTTTCGTATAATTAATTATTTGCAATAAAAAAAACCCATACTTTATATTCTGGAGCAGTTGAACCGCATCTGGTAATTGAAACGGTTACTTCTTAAGAGTTGGGTAATTATTTTAATTATTGGATTGTTTTTTGTACTGTTTTGTAATTTTCCAAATTGAAGGAATACGAAAACAATGAACGATGATATCGATCTTGAAGATGCTGCACCATGGATAGCCTTATTTATCACCATTGCCGGCTTCTTTTTGCGCCTTCTTCTGCTTGATTCCAAAGGGTTGTGGCTGGATGAAACTTTCAGTATTTGGATGGCTAATTTAAAAGTTGGTGAGATGCTGCAATGGGTGGTCAAGATTGATCAACATCCACCGCTTTATTATTTTCTGCTCCATTTTTGGATTGGGCTTAATAGTTCCTCTCCATATTTTGTCCGCCTTTTTTCTGTGCTTTTCGGTACAGCCACCATTCCAATCATTTATTTGATTGGCAAACGCATGTCTGGACCATTAATGGGGGTGGCTGCTGCTTCTTTTTTGGCGTTTTCACCTTTCAATGTTTATTACGCGCAAGAAGCGCGCATGTACACCCTGTTGATGTTCAATGTGTCAGTGGCAGTCTATGCCCTGGTCAGGCTGCTTTCTGATCCGCGCTCGTCCAAACCCATCGGCAGTCAATTCAAAGACTACCTGCATACGTGGCGATCAGCAGCTCCGGTGGAACCCGCTAGCAACAAGCCTTTCAGTTATAGGGTTGAAACGCCGCTTCAGAAGAGATGGAGGGCGTGGGTTTTGCGTCACCATTGGCTGCCCATTCATGAGGTAGAGACTGACTTGACCTGGATGGCTTTTATCTTGTTTTCAACACTAGCACTTTACAGCCATAATACGGCTGTCTTCTTCCCTGTGGCTGTAAATATTTTTGTGCTTGGGTTGATGCTTTATCAAACGAAAATCAAGCCGGGTGCTCAACCTGCTTTTCAGGCTCCCTCTTTTTTAAATTGGATCAAAGCCCACATCTGCATTCTCATCCTTTGGCTGCCATGGATATTTTCCTTTATCAAGCAGGCTGGTTCGGTCTACAAAAGATTTTGGATTCCCGCAACAACCTGGGAAACCATAGTGCAGACTCTTAAATCGCTTGTAAATCCATCTGCTCCGCTGCCGTCCAATCTGACTACGGGAATCTGGATCTTTTTCGGGCTAGTATTTTTCCTGGGGTTGGTGCATTTCTGGAAAAAGATTTCACAGTTTATATTCCTGGCGCTCTTGTTTGCAACCCCCTTGCTGGGAGAGCTCTTGGCAGGCATCTGGCGGCCGATTTTTTCTGGCCGAACTCTAATCTGGATCACTCTTCCACTGATACTGCTTCTGGCGGCCGGGATCGCCAAATTAAAGTATCGTATCCTGGTGATCTTAATTCTGGGCGGTCTGGTGACCATTAACCTGTTTTCGGTCAGTGATTATTTCAGATTCTTTAATAAAGAAGATTGGAATACCGCTGCGCGTACGGTGGCGGGCCTGGCTGAAGACGATGATCTGGTGTTATTTAACTCCAACTTTGTTGAAATTCCGTTCAATTATTACATTGAATCCTATGAAACCCACCAATATTTGCGATTGGAAAAACAGGGCTTACCCTTTGATCTGGTTGGCGATGGCATCCTCGAACCTTTGATGACTGAAGAGCATATCCCGGCTTTGACTTCCAAATTAAAAGGATATGACAGCGTTTTTCTGGTTTACAGTCATGATTCATACACTGATCCGTTGGGGCTGATCCCACAAACGATTGCATCACAAATGAAATTGACCAGGGAGGTCGAATTTTACGGGGGAATAGTTCAGTATTACGAAAGACCTTGAACAGAAGAGTCGGTTGCGTTAAGTAGAACCCAACAATAGGATAAATAAGATAAAAATTAGACAAAATAGTATAATTACAATTGTACTGTGTTAATAGCGGATTTTCTTGCAGATAATTGCAGGTCAACGAAGTACCGGTTAGTTGGAACCCCGCTAATTATGGAGGACCAGAAAATGAATAACATGAATCCCAAGGTGGATTGGTATTTTAACAAAGAGATCAAATGGCAAGCAGAGGTCAGGGCATTGAGAACCATCATGCTTGATTGCCCGTTAACCGAAGAATTGAAGTGGGGATGCCCGTGTTACACTTTTCAAAAAAACAACATTGTGCTCATTCATGTCTTTAAAGAATATTGCGCGCTCCTGTTTCACAAGGGGGTCTTGTTGAAAGATCCAGAGGGGATTCTCATCCAACAGACTGAAAATGTTCAATCCGCACGCCAGGTGAGGTTCACCAATCTTCAAGAGATCCTTGCTTTGGAACCCATCCTCAAAGCATATGTTTATGAGGCAATTGAAGTGGAGAAATCCGGCTTGAAAGTGCAATTCAAACAGGCAACTGAGTTTGCAGTGGCTGATGAATTTCAAGCCAAACTGGATGAAAGCGAAGAATTGAGCGCGGCTTTCTATGCTTTAACACCAGGCCGACAAAGAGCCTACCTCCTCTTTTTTGGCGCTCCCAAGCAATCTAAAACTCGAGCGGCAAGGGTCGAAAAATACATTGAGCAAATTTTGAACGGCAAAGGTTTGAACGATTAACGGATTCAGACAAGAAAGGACAGTAAATATTTTCAATGTTTGACCGGGATGCCTCGCCTGAAGGGGTATACGTCAACCATTTCTATAAAAATTTTGTGCCTCGAAATTGAAATTTCTGATCTATGCCCTCACTCTATAAGAGAATAAACTGCTATACTTTTAAACGGCAACTTTGAATTGATAACCAAAAATTTGTGTTTATCTTAAGTGAGTGAAGCTGAATTGACATTAACTAAATCGACAACAAATCAAACAGAAGTATCCCCAGGGAATTCAGAACCATCCCCATTGGGTTTGGTGAATCAGCGCGATTACGTGAGAGTTTACTATCCTCCTGATTGCCCTAAAAAATACTTACCCGAATTAACCATCCGTTATCGCACTTATCAACTTTTGGATATAAGCGAAACGGGGATCCGTTTTCATGTTCCGCGCATGAATCTGCTGCCTGATGATATTGTGACTGGCGCTATAAAATTTTTGGATGAATCGGTGATCGAGTTTTCAGGTGTGGTGGTGCGCCGCACGAAAGACCAGATCGCATTAAAACTGATCATTGGAATTCCTTATAGCTTTATTGCGTCTGAGCAAGTACGGCTGCGTANNGCATTTCTTGCCGATTCAAACCAAGAGGCGGCCTTTTCAGAACTCGATTTTGCAGGAACTATCAGAGTTCCGCGGCGATCATCAGGATTCGGTCGTCGCTCTACCAAACCGGCTTTTTCGAGCCGATCAAGCATGGCCGTCGTTGCACCTGAAGTAAGACCAGTAAGTCTTGCAAGCAGCGAAGGTGTTGAAATGCCTTTGAGAAATAAATATCTGAGACATTCCATATCGGTTGCATTAAGGCCTGCCCAATCGTTCATTGCATTTCTAAAAAGCGTCAAATGAACGCCATAATCTCTGACTGCATTCAAAGCCCGTTTCTTTAAATCTATTTTTATCGAATTTGTCATAAATGCCTCTTGACATTACCTTTATTATGAAGTATCTTTATTATATAACTAAATTCTTGCAAAGGCAAGGTTTCTAATCTAATTCAGTATAAGGAGTTTATTATGAGTACAAATGAGGAAACGCAAAAAACTACTGGTGGAACCGGTATGAAAAATAAGACTTCACAAGGATTCTCTGACGCGGAAAAAGCAGCCATGAAGGAACGAGCTAAAGAGCTTAAAGCAGAAGAGCGTGCGAGCAAGAATAAGGCTGAAGGGGAGAATGCCGCACTCGCTGCTATTGCTGCCATGCCCGAACCTGATCGCAGTATGGCTGCCAAACTTCACGAGATTATCAAAGCCAATGCACCCAGTCTCTCGGCGAAAACCTGGTATGGAATGCCTGCTTATGCCGACAAAGACGGCAATGTCATTTGCTTTTTCCAAAACGCTCAGAAATTCAACGCTAGGTATTCAACACTTGGCTTTAGTGACAAGGCGAAACTTGATGAAGGTGTCATGTGGCCCTCCTCTTTCGCACTGGTCAGGTTGACAACGGAAGCCGAAACGAGGATCATTGAACAAGTGAGAAAGGCAGTGGGATAAATCAGGTAAGTAAAAATAAGCAGTAGAAATTTAGAAGTGCCTTTCCAAAATGGACGGGCACTTTTTTGTTGTATGGCTTGATGGTTACAACCCAGTAACTTATTTCTTGTACAAATGGTTGTTCTCGATGTGATGTATTAAACCAGGTTGACCTCGAATCGGAATTATAATCATGAGAAAAACAATTAAGTTATTAAGGAAGTAACATGAATCTTGACGAAATGCGATCTGACAGCGCCATAAAGCAGAAGAAAGGGCTGCATTTTATCCTGGCTTCGATCATTATTTGGACCGGTGTACTGGTCATTCACCTGTCCACTTTACCGATTTTAACAAAAAACCTGCTCACTTTTTGCTTTACTGCTCCCCTCGTTCCCCTGGCATTTATGATTTCAAAACTGATTAAAGTGGATTTTTCAAACAAAGATAATCCGCTGACTAATTTAGGAATACTTTTTTCAGTAAATCAAATGCTTTATTTGCTTATTGCAATGTGGATATACAATGCCGTGCCAGAAAAAATGGTTATGGTTTTAGCAATGATATTTGGAGCGCATCTGCTGCCTTATGGTTGGCTTTATAAATCGAAAAGTTATTTGGTTTTGTCCATTATTATTCCGATTGCCGTTTTGATCACAGGCTTAAATTTTGCTCCAAGTGTTGTGGCCGGGTTGATGGTTGCGGTTGAAATTGTATTCAGCTTATTGTTGTTTTTAGAAGTCAGAAGCTGCCAAAAATCATTTTGATTGTGCATGATGAAATGGCAGGTGCGCGGTCCCTTTATGAAAACGTGGGCTTTCGGTTGAAATACACCGGGGTGCATAATCGGAAGGTCATGGAGTAAAATTTGGTTATTGAATGAGGTCATGGTGGAAAAGATTGATATTTTGATTCGCGACGAAACGGAATATGACTGCGCGGAGATCACCGCGTTAACTGCCAAGGCCTTTGAAACGCTTGAGATCAGCGACCACACCGAGCAGTTCGTGGTCTTGGGTCTGAGAGCGGCAAAAGTATTGACGATCTCACTGGTGGCTGAATTGGATGGGCAAGTGGTGGGGCATATCGCATTCTCGCCGGTGACGCTTTCTGACGGTACGACTGATTGGTACGGGTTGGGGCCAGTCTCTGTGCTGCCGGAGCACCAGCGCAAGGGAATCGGCGCAGCATTGATCAAGGAAGGTCTGACGCGTTTGAAGGCTTTGGGGGCAAATGGTTGCTGCCTGGTGGGGCATCCTGAGTATTACGGCAGGTTCGGGTTTGTAAACACGGATGAATTCACGCTTGAAGGTGTACCTGCCGAAGCGTTTTTTGCCTTATCGTTTGACGGCAAAATGCCAAAGGGTAAGGTGGAGTTTCACAAAGCGTTTTTTGCAATGGGTGAATAATGATTGGTGGGTCTTCTGCCCAAGAGTATGAGGGAAGACGGATTCACTACATGGGCAAAGTAATGGTGTAATGATCCGTGGCGACCACACCCTACGACTTATGAGATAAATTGGAGGGAAAAATTCATGGAAACAATCAACACAATCGAACTCAAAGATGAAGCGGTGTATCCCGATGCGGATGTATTAAAGAATGTGCTGGGTGAAGCTTATTCTGCTTACGTTGACCTGCTCCATTTATATGAGGTCAATCTAATGGAGCCAATCTGGCGCTATTACCATGATGGAAAAGCCTGGCTGTGCAAGGTGCAGAAAAAGAAAAAAACCATCGTGTGGATGTCTGCGTGGAAGGGTTACATGCAGGCGGCCATCTACATGCCAGAAAAGAATCTGGACCAGGTGTATGCGTTGGAGATCAGCGAAGCGCTCAAAAATAAATTTAGTCAATCTCGCAGCATGGGCAAGTCAAGAGCTTGCATTTTCGAAGTCCGCGACAGAGAAGTGCTCGCAGATTTTGAAAAAGTAATGCAGTTAAAAATATTGCTCAAGTAATGCTTTGTCTGCGACTGCCGACAGGATAGAAAATTGGATATCAGATAGCGATGGTCGGTTCAAGATATGACAAATGAGGCTGCACATCAAAAAGGCTGGCAGATATTTGAAGTGGTTGTGGGGCTTCCGTTTCTTGCGGCAATCGGGCTGCAGCTTGGCCTGCCGATCCCTTTTCCATCCACAAGTTTGATGCCGATTATACTGGCCGTCGGGATTGTGTTGATTGTTGCTGGAGTTCTTTTTGTGTCTCTTGCAAGGCGGGAATTCGCGAGACTTGATCAACCAACTGATCCTGGTCTTACAACAAACAAGATCATCACCAATGGTGTTTTTTCTTATTCGCGAAATCCGCTCTATCTTGGCGGTTTCCTGTTTCTAACCGGGATTGCCCTGGTGTTCAGGATCACCTGGGCGTTTATCCTACTCGTCCCGGCTGGGGTGGCCTGCCATATACTTTTGATCATGCCGGAAGAAAAATATCTTGCCGCCAGGTTTGGCGACCAGTATCTTGAATACACGGCGACCGTCCGCCGCTGGATCGGGCGTAAGTAGAGGGGTAAATTGTTATATGAATTTGGCAGTTTTCTAATTAATATTAAACACAAGTAAGATAAAATATCTCCAACAAAAGAGTTGCTTGTTTTGCAAAAACGGGTCGGGAGGGTCCGCGGTGACCGAACCCTGCGGTTTTATTTTTGATTAAAAAATTCCAGGTTGAGTTTCTTTATAAATTATCGAAACCCGTTTCTTTGATGAGATGAAATAATATGCAAATTTCTGAAACCTTGTTTGCGGCAAATCGAAAAGAATGGCGTCAGTGGCTTTTTGAAAACCACGCCACCAAGAAAGAAATCTGGCTGGTTTGCAATCGAAAACGGATCGTCAAGGCTGCTGTTTCATATGTAGAAGCCGTAGAAGAAGCAATCTGTTTCGGATGGATTGACAGTACTACCAAGAAAATTGATTCAGAGAATACCGCGCAGCGATTCTCACCGCGGCGGTTTAATAGCAACTGGACCGAACTTAATAAAGAACGAGCGAGGAGATTGATCCAGACTGGAAAAATGACTGAAGCAGGATTGAAAGTGCTCCCTGACCTTTCGCCTGATGCCTTTCAAATTCCGGAAGATATCCTTGAAGCGCTTCAAGCTGATTTACAGACCTGGCAGAATTTTCTTGCTTTCCCTGAGCTTTATAAAAGAATCCGCATTGGAAATATCGTTCGCGTTCGTAAACAGCCCGATATTTTTCAAAAGCGCCTGGAATTGTTTCTCAGAAAGACTCGCGAAAATAAAATGTTTGGTGAGATCATGTAAAAGTAATTACTAAAAGCGCCTTCTTGAGGATTTTTGGAAGACGTTTTTTTATCAATTATCGAGAACTATGCATAAAAGTTGATTCTGAAAAGAAATCAATTAGAATTTTTCCAAATTCAGGAGTTAATTCAATGAAACGTTCAAGATTATTAAAATTCAGAATTATGCTGATTGTCCTCGTCGGGATCGCGGCTTGCGCGCCAACTACAATTGAAACTCAGCCTGCCAGTGTGGCTGTTACCGAAGAAGTGGCAACAGTGATTGTAGAAACTCAGACGATCATGCCATCGGGTGAAACAACAGCTACTGAAACACCAGTCAGTGAAACACAAGTTACTGAAACACCAGCGGCTGACGTGGAAGCATTAATTCTAGAGAAGCTGCAAAATCATCACAGTATTGCCCGGGTCTACGCGGTAAGCAAAACACGCGAAGAATGGAACATAACACTTGACCGCATGATTGGATATGGTGCAAAAATCAGTGAAGAAGAAAAACAAATTATCATTGATTACTTGTTGAGCAGGTAAAATAATGGGCTAACGAGACCTAAACGAAGCATTTTGACATTATTGGTGTGTGCTTGATTTTGCACAAAAATATTTTTGGGTTTAATACACAACAATAATTTCTTAAAACACTATTTGTTTCAAGGAGAAATATTATGACTACCATTCAATCTGAGCACTTCACAAAAGCGATCCTCATGTTGTTGGAAGAGGCTTTCGAAAATGTACAAGGCATTTTTCTTGATAAGAACACATCCATGTTTGAAACACTGGCGGGCATCACATCGGATGAAGCATCTATTCCGGTGGGAGGCAAGTGCGCCACACTGGCTGCCCAGGTGAAACACGTGTCTTTTTATCTCGACAAAATATCACTTTTTATGCAAGATCGCAATGCCCCCAATGTGGATTGGGGTGAAATTTGGCGGACGGTCAGCGCGGTGTCTTCAGATGAATGGCAGGCAATTCAAACTGAATTGAGACTCAGTTACATGAGTGTCCGCATGCTGATTGAGTCCAAACAGGATTGGCCTGACGAAGATACCATGGGTATTGCAATGGCACTTGTGGTTCACAGCGCCTATCACCTGGGTGAGATCCGGCAGGCGATGTGTGTGCTCTAGGCATAATCGATATAGAATACTGATGATTACCAGGGATGTTGGCAAGGAGACGATATGAACACCAGGGAATTTATTTTGGGACGTCTTGATGAAATCGGCAATGTGCTATCCCAAAAGGATTCAGCCCTGGCATTGATCGGACTGGGGTCAGCGGGTATTCAACTTGACCGCATGGACCAGTATTCTGACCTCGATTTTTTTGTAATCGTTAAAAATGGATGCAAGCCGCAATACCTTGAAGAATTAAGTTGGTTAAAGGGTGCTGCTGAAGTGGGATATTGTTTTCAGAATACACAAGACGGTTATAAACTTCTGTTTACTGACGGCGTGTTTTGTGAATTCGCCGTATTTGAGGAAGAGGAATTGAAAACAGCAGTTTTTTCAGCCGGGCGGATAATTTGGAAAGCAGAAGGTGTATCAGACAAGATTGCACTGCCGCAGAAACAAAAAGAAGAACAGCCAAAACGGTCAACCGAATGGTTGGTGGGTGAAGCATTGACCAACTTATACGTGGGGTTGTGCAGAGAGCGGCGCGGAGAAAAACTGTCGGCGATGCGTTTCATCCAGGGCTATGCGGTGGACCGCGTTTTGGACCTTATGGAGTTGTTGGAATCTGCCGCACCCAGTCAACGAGACGAGTTCAACATTGAACGGCGTTTTGAACAGCGGTACCCTCCGGCTGCCAAAAAATTACCCGGGATGCTGTTGGGATACGAGAAGAATCNNAGTGCATGAAACAAGTTGTGTTGGAATTGATTAATTAGAAATAGGAGAAGTGATGGAAGAGGCTTTGGATCTTGAATTATTAAAACCGATCGAAAAAGTGGCTCGGTTCATGGAAACCGGTGATGAAACGTTCCTCACTGCTTTTGCCAAAAAGAGTGTGGTGATTATCGAAAATTTTGAGCCGCACATTTTTGAGGGTCAAGATGCTGTTGCGCGTTGGTCAAAGGTGGTTAAATCCTGGCACACCAAACCCATTAATTTGGTGCACACCTTTGGCGAGGTTCACGATCTTAATGTTGGCGATGATCTTGCTTTCGTGTCACTTGCCACGCATTGGACGGGGCTTCGCGGCGGCTTTCCGTTTCAGGAGGACGGCGGCTGGGCATTTGTGCTGGTAAAAGAAGACGGTGAGTGGAAGGTAAGGGGATATGGATGGGCAGTCATCCACGATGAAGAGGGTTAAGTGATTTAAAATTAAGCTTGGTGTAAAAAGATGTGGATTTAATTTCTAACAAAATATATAATTTGAATTATCTAAAATCATTAAGGGAGGAAAAGGAAATATGAATGAGTCCAGTATTCCAAGCGTAAGAAAATATAAGTATGAAAAACCAAAATGGCTGAATGTGTTTATTATTTATGGTTTGATTTTCGCTGGAATAGTTCCGGTAATGTTTCTTCTTTATCTTTTTATCTCAGGAAATGCCGCCGGGATGGAAATTAATTTACTCCTTGCTTTACCTATAAACCTTGGAGTAATTATTAGCGCGGTCGGAGCCTGGAAGGGGAAAAATATAGCAAGAATATTTTTTTTTATTCTTATTTCAATTAATTACATTCTCATCGGCATCAATAATTTAATGTTGATGAATTCAGATATTGCAACTGGTAATGAAATATCTCGCATTGGGCGGGGAATAATTTACCCGGCTTTATATATTTGGTATTTTAATCGTGTTTCAGTAAAAGAGTGTTTCTCATAATGCTACGAATTTGAAAGTTTTCTATAAAACATCAGACAAATCAACAAGGAGGGAATGATGAAGTCCAAGCTTGATATAATTGGTTTATATCCAGTGCTGACAAACACAAACGTTCATTTAATTGAAATTAATATTCGAGACTCACAATCAGCAATTGATTGGACGAAATTTACACAGAGTAATCTATTTCAACCCGTGAGTAACTGGCAGGTTCCATGGGATGAAAAAATATTAAATCAGGATGGAACTGAAGTAATTGCTGATAGTTATGAAATCTCAAGAAACCCAGAGCTATGTAAAGGGGATGTGAGAATAGTATTCTTTCTCCATTCTATTAATTTCTTGACCCTGTTGATTACTCCTTATGGAAATATGAAACTTCCAAAAGTAACTGAATTGCCTGAGCGTTTGAAGTTTATTGAATACATCGAACCTGATTAATCACTTTAAAAAAACAATAGGTAACACACTTTACTAATCTCTATTCTCTATGCATCTTCTCTTTCATCGGCTTGGAATAACTGGATGAAATGTCGAAGCGGTCGCGCAGTTCATTAACCATCAGGTAGAGCTGGTCCTTGTAGACCTTATCCGCACCGCCGGTTTTGTAGAGCGCTTGAAGTTTGGGGTAAAGCTGCGGGTAATCACGGTGGATGAAATCAAAGAAAACCTTGCGAGTCGCGCCGCGCAAATAGAGCACTCCTGGCAGCAAATAATGGACGCCGCTTTCTTTGGCATTGGCGCACAACGCCTCAAAGTTCTGGCGATCATCCGTCAGGTAGGGGATGATGGGCATCACATGCAGCCCGACGGATGCGTTCGTTTGGCGGAACTGCTTGAGCATGGCAAAGCGTTCAGCAGAAGTTGCACCGCCGGGTTCAATTTTCTTGCGCACGTCTTCATCCATGCTGGTGATGGTGGCGGCAATATTGATNNGTGGATTTGGTGGAGATGATGGCAGGGGTTTTGTATTTGATCAATAGTTTCAAAATATCAGGCATGAGTTGATAAGTTTCTTCCGCTTTTTGGTAGCTGTCAGTCACCCCGCCAATGTTAACGACCTCTCGTTTCCATTTGGGAGAACTCAGCTCCTGCTCCAACTTTTCGACAATGTTGGTTTTGACATGAATGTCGTCAAAAAAACCGTCTGAATTAAGGTAGGAGTGTGAATAGATGGCATAACAGTAACGGCAGGCGTGACTGCATCCGCGGTAGATATTCAGGTCCCAGCCGAACGGGATTTTGCGCTTAAGTTCGTTGAGTGCGCTTTCACAATGGATCTCTTTGTAAGTGGCGGCGTTATCCATATTATTGGTTTCTCGATATTCCATTTTGCGATATTAGAATTTATATTCTAATAATATCACACTTAATTTAGTAAATTTATGTTGATTAATCCCGTTTTATTCTTGACTAATACCAAAAATGGTATTATTATCACATACGAAATCAATGGAGGTGCGCGATCACAAACGATATTAATGAAATTATGCTTAACCCGGTGCGCATGAGGATCATTCATATTCTTGCCACTACCCCAAGTATCACGGTGACGGAAGTAAGCAAAAAGATGAGTGATATTCCGCGGACCACGATCTATCGGCATGTCAAAATCTTGTTGGAGAATGACATTCTAACCGTTGTTTCAGAAAAGAAGATTCGAGGTAGCCTTGAGAGGACACTGTCATTAAATATCGCAGAGATAAAGAAACACAATACGCTTGAAAATGCATCACAGAATGTTTTGAGCTTTTTATTGAAAAAATACACACAGTTCAATAATTATTTCCTCAGCGATATGGTTGACACAGGAAAAGATCAGATTTTTTGCAACAATACTGTTTTGATGTTAACTGATCAAGAATTTGACCAGTTCTTAATTGACTTACGAGACTTACTCTTAAAAAACAATTTTGAATATAAAGAAGGAAGAAGAGCCAGGGATATTTCTATAATCTCTGCGCCACCTGAAAGTGAATAATTAAAATGGAAATTAGAAAAACCAGAAAAGGAAAAAAAGTGTTTACCATTATTGCAATAATCCTGGGAGTCATTGTATTACTGAATGTGATCGGGTTTGTAGTTAATAAAGAATTCTTTGCGGATGAACTTCATGCCACCGTTCCATATGGCCAGATGGTCGAAGTTAACGGCCACAAGATGCATGTTTATTCCATGGGCAGCGGTGAAAAAACCATTGTTTTGCTTCCTGGTTTGGGGGTTTCTTTACCTAGTGCGGATTTGGGTCCTTTGATGCGTGAACTCTCAATAGAATACACGGTGGTTTGTATTGAATTTTTCGGAACTGGTTTCAGCGATCAGACCGATGCCCCTCGAACCAATGAAAACTTCACTGAAGAGATCAGATTGGCTTTGGCACAGTCTGGTTTTAATGCCCCTTACATTCTAATGCCGCACTCTGCATCTGGTGTTTATAGTGAATACTATGCAACCAAATATCCTGAAGAAATTTCAGCAATCATAATGTTGGATTCGACATCCACTGCTGTAAATGCCAAAGGGAACATACCAAAATTTGTCTATGGCATTGCCAAACTTCAACAGGCCACAGGCTTAACCCGTCTCACAATGGCGTTGATGCCTTCACCTCAAAAAATTGAAAATGGGTATACCGAAAAAGAGATCAACGACTACAAACTGTTTAATTTTCATGTTATCAATGACAATATGATTGACCAATCTTATCGCATGATTGAGAATATCAATGAAACAAAAGGAATACCTTTTCCTCAGGGAATACCTGTTTTGAAGATCATTACGACACAAAGTGTGAAAAGAGTCGGGCAGGAATACCAGACAGAGCACCTAAACAGGCTTGGATCGAATACAGAATCCATCCTGCTTGATAGTACCCATTTCATGTATCAAACCAATGTTTTGGATATTGTCAGCGCCACAGATGCATTTCTCGAAAAGCTTGACTATTAATCTCAAAAACTTAAAGGCAATCAGCACAATGAAAAGCTCCGAATTCTACTGAATTCGGAGCTTTTTAAACCAGTTTCACCATTTAAAAGCGACGCCGCGTTTACCCAAAATCAGATCATCAAAGATCAATTTGGCCGGTTTATCTGACATTCCCTGGCAAACGTGCAGGGGTAATAAATGCTCCTCGCGCGGATGGCAATATCGGGCAGCAGGCGCTTTAGCCCATTCCACCAGACGTTTTTCGCGTTCCGCCTGGGTCAGGTCAGCGGTGCAGGTTTCAATCAACCAATTCTGAAAGGCATCGTTGCCGGGGTCTGGTTCCACTTTGGATTCCCATGAAAATGCACGCATGTTGTGAAAAGAGAATCCCGAGCCAATCACAAGGATGTTCTCATTGTTCAGTTCACGGAGGGCTTTACCGAGCCCAATGTGGGTGGATGGGTTCAACCCGGCGATGAGAGATAATTGCAAGCATGGGATATCCGCTTCAGGGTACATGAGTTTAAGCGGGATGAACACGCCGTGGTCAAATCCGCGCTGCAGGTCAAGCTTTGCATGCACTTGGTTCTTTTCCAAAAGTTCAACGATCCGTTTTGCGTCAATTGGGCTGCCTGGTGCAGGGTATTGAAATTCGTATGCCTGGGCGGGAAAACCGTAGTAATCGTAAAACATAACCGGGTTTTCAGCAGCCAGCAGGGTTGCGACACTTTCTTCCCAGTGGGCGCTGATCACCAGGATCAAGTCAGGTTTGTGAAGCTGCTCAGGCAACCTCTGCATAAAGGCCACCATGGCTTTGTGACCTTCATCCCCGAGGAGGGGCAGCGGTCCGCCGCCATGAGATAGATAAACAATTTGTGCCCTGGAACCAGGGGTTTTATTTTCCATGGTAGATACCTTTCAAATCTGCGTTACTCTGATTATTATTGTACATCTTTTAGCCGAATTATCCGGTTAAGTGCAAGGATTTCGCATTTTAGATCATCAACTCTTGAAGGATTGGCACATTTCATTTTTTAATTCTTATTTGTTTTGACAAAGATTAATTGATACAATGACCCAATGGAAGCATAATGGTAAATAGAGAAAGCGATGGAGTTCATGCGAAAGCTTAAATTGCAAGTGCAAATGTCAATAGACGGATTTATCGCCGGCCCCAATGGCGAAATGGATTGGTTGGTATTTGACTGGGATAATGAGATCAACCAGTATGTCAAAGAACTCACAGAGCCGGTTGACTGCATCGTATTAGGCAGAAAATTAGCACAAGGTTTTATTCCCCATTGGGCGGGGGTGGCTGCAAACCCTGAGGCGCCGGATTTTGCCGCCGGACAAAAATTTTCAGGAACGCCCAAAGTAGTCTTTACCAAAACGCTTGAAAAATCCGATTGGGAGCACACCGTTCTAGCCAAAGGCGATTTGGTGGATGAGATCACGAAATTGAAAAAGCAGGCAGGCGGCGACATGATCGCGTATGGCGGCGGCACTTTCGTATCGAGTTTGATTAAAGCCAATTTGATTGACGAGTATCATTTATTCGTCAACCCTGCGGCAGTTGGCAGGGGAATGTCCATTTTCGGAGAACTTGAAGGCAGACTGGCGCTGAAATTAAAACGATCATTGAGCTTCCCGTGTGGAATTGTTGTATTGTGTTATGTGCCCCAGAAGATTGGTGATAAATGATTAGTAATAAGAAACCTTGAAGTGTTGTAAAACTGTAATTGAAATTGTGGATTTTTGATGTAAACGGAGGAATTTCCACCAGGATTTAATCCAATTGACCCGCATTTGAGAGAAGAAACATGATCAAAAAAATATTTAATGACCGCACCGCCGGATGGATCGGTAAAAGCATCCTGATTGTCATAACCTCTTTGTGGTGTTACTGGAGCATTGGCGAAATGTACCACGAAGGATGGTGGGGACCGTTCTATATCCGTTTAATCTACCTGATACCGGGGAGCGCATTTTTGTTGTTAACCCTGGTTGGGATTAAGTGGCCGCAAGTCGGCGGGTGGTTGATCGTCATATTTGGCGGATTATTCACTGTAATGTTCATGGACATCCACATTACAGGTGGTAAATTAACCATTGATCGTGATTTGACAGGTTCTTTGGTCAGCGCTCCGCTGGTCTTTTTGGGTGCTCTTCTGTTGATCGAAGGGCGAAATTTTAAACGCCGGCTCGCGCATGGATGGATTCCGCATGTCAAGTGGTGGCGGCGAAACCTATGGTATCTGTTGGCGATTATTCCTCCGTTGGGTATATTGATAGGCTTATCGGCTTATTCTCTACCTTTTGTATTAACCCGCATGGATGATGGGGATCGCGGAATGCGGCTGATAAACGGCAACGAATCCGATTTGGTTTGGGCGCCTGAAGGACCTGGTTGGAATTGGAAGCAGGATTACGGCGGTTATCCATCCTGGAATATGGTCGCCTTATATGGCGTTCAGCCGGTTGGTTTTGAAGATAAGCCTGGTTTTGATTCAAAAAAGGGAGAATTTGCCACTGAGGAAGAGATGCTGAAGTATAACCTTTGTCTTTACCTCGGCGAAGACGGCATTACGTTGGAGACTGAACCTCAGAATATCTGGCAAATGCCGACAATTAATGATTATGCAAGGGCATTCGCAAGACATGGCATAAATGCCGGTTGCACGTGGCAGGGAGAAACCCACGACCAGATGACATGTGAAATCAAACCGGATAAAGAGACACCGCTCTGGGCGCCTGACCTTGAACCCATTTATTATTGGGCTGCAGAAGAATCTGATCAACGCAACGCTTATTTCGTTTCGTATAACGGCTGGGTGAACGCGACCTATAAAGCAGGCGGTAATCCCAGGCACAGCTACCGGTGTGTCCGCGAGCCGTAATCTGGCAAGGTAATAATAAATATTGTTGAAATGAGACCAAAATTCGGCGGGAGCGAGGGAAATATGGCGGCATTGCAGGCGAGTATTAGAGAATACAAAAAGCAGTTAGAAAAAGGTGAAATTCAAAAAGCCTACAAGGGGATATTGGAATACCTGATGTCGCTGCGGACAAATTTTGAAAAACAATACCCTGACTGGACGGTTCCCGGTGGGCTTTACACCGGATACATGGATATGAGCTATTTTTCAATTATTCCAACCTCTCTAAAGGAACGAAAACTGAAGATTGCGGTGGTATTTATTCACGAAGCATGCAGGTTTGAGGTCTGGCTGGCTGGCGTCAACAAAGGGGTGCAGGCGGAATATTGGCATATGTTCAAGGAGAGTGGCTGGAATTTTTATGAACCCGTTGCCACTACCCAGGGGGCAGATGCGATCATTGAGCATATTTTGATTTTGGATCCCGATTTTGATGATCTGGATGGATTGACACGGCAGATTCAGAACGGAGTTCAGGTTTTTTCTGCGAATATCGACAATTTTTTTGCCAATCACAATTAACTTGATTGTTTCGTTTAGAAAACAGGAATTGTAAAATAAGACCTTTTAACAAATATCATATAATCATCAATTGAATTAGAAAATTTGAATTTGATTATTTAGCAGTGTTGATTTCATAGGAGTAACAGTTTTGATGGTTTGGCAAACTGTATACATCGGCATAATTTTTTTCGCAGCACTTATCTCTGTTGTTGTCGCTTTTTATGCCTGGCGGCATCGAACCCAAACCGGTGCTGCTTTGTTTGCCGGCATGATGTTGGCCGTAGCAGAATGGTTGATCACGTCTGGGTTTGTATCACTCGGTCAAACCCCTGAACAATCACGCTGGTGGGTAGACCCCAGGTATTTTGGTTTGACCGCCATGCTGGCTTTTTTTATTTCTTATATTCTTCAATATTCAGGTCACGGTAAATGGTTAAACAAGCGGCGGATGTTTTTCTTCTTTTCCGTCCCCATCGTGACCCAAATCATTATTGCAACAAATCCTCTCCATCACTTATTTTTGATTGATGTTGGTTTTTCGCGCGACGGAATATTAATGGGGATTGATTCCGTGGCTTACGGCCCATTATTTTGGGTGCATACGGTTTACAGCTATGCTTTGGTGCTGGCAGGCGTTTTCTTGATTGTAAAGATGGCTTCGAGTTCATTTAAACTGTATCGTTCGCAGGTTTGGTTTATGGTAATAGGAATCATCCCACCTTTAGCAACAAGCGTGATTGATGCATTTCTGTTGATTCCGGGTTTAAAGCATCCATTGGCCCCAATCGGTTTCGCCTTGATGGGGTTATGTTTTGCCGGAGCGATGTTCTGGCATAAAATGTTAGAAATTGTTCCTGTCGCCAGAAGTATCGTCGTTGAGTCAATGAGTGATGCGATGATTGTTGTGGATATTTTTGACAATGTGGTCGATGTAAACCCGGCAGCACAACGCTTTTTGGGTTTGGAAAACGCCATGATCATCGGAAAACCCATTGGTGAAGTCTTCAGCCAATGGAATGAACTGCTCTTGCGATCTGAAGTTGAAACCAATATAGAGTCTGAAATTAGCATTGGCACACCTGACAATGAGAGATATTTTGATCTGCGCATTTCCCCTCTTAAAATCCAGGCAAAAAACCACGGCGAGAGAATTATCATTTTGCGTGATATTACTCAACGTAAACAGACTGAAATCCAGTTGAAGATACTTCAGGATAAGTTTTATGAACAATCCATCCGTGATCCCCTGACGGGTTTATACAACAGGAGATTTTTGAAGGAAGTTGTGCAAAAAGAGATTGGAAGGGCACAGAGAGAAAAGTTGCCGTTAAGTGTTGCAATACTCGATATTGACTTTTTCAAACAAGTTAACGATACCTACGGACACGAAGCGGGAGATATGGCTTTAATCCATTTGGCAGGGATTCTCTCGAAATTAACCAGGGTTGGAGATTATGTATTTCGGTATGGTGGAGAAGAATTTTTATTGTTACTGCCCGCGACCTCACTTATGGCTGCTTTTCAACTAAGTGAAAGGTGCAGGCAATATATTGAGAAATCCAGCTTAAAATATGCCGATCACAAGATATCCATGACAGTCTCTTTAGGTGTGGCAGTCTTCAAGCCAGGCGAAATTGATTTTGATGAGGCAATAAATGCTGCGGATACCGCACTTTATAAAGCCAAAACGAATGGGCGCAATTGTGTTTGTGCAGCTGACAGCCCTGGTTTACAGCCTTAAGTAGCGAAGGATGAAACATGAAAGTTTATGCAGCATTATTCAGGGGGATCAACGTGGGCGGCAACAACAAACTGCCCATGGCCGATCTTGTCAAAATTCTCGAAGGGTTGGGGGCGCAAAAGGTCAAGACTTATATTCAGAGCGGCAATGTCGTGTTTCACTATGACGAAGTAGAAGCGGATGAGTTTGCCAACACTATCAGCCTTGAGGTCAATAAAAAGTGCGGGTTTGCGCCTAAAGTGCTAATCTTGACTGCCGATGAGCTTGACAGGGCAATGGACGAAAATCCGTTTCCGGTGCCTAATGGGGATAAAAAAACGCTTCATTTGGGGTTCCTGGCCAGTGAGCCGGAGCAAGTGAATATCGAAAAGCTGGCGAGCCTGCAAACCGAGAGTGAACACTACTGCCTTACGCCAAAGGTTTTTTATTTGTACGCACCAGATGGAGTGGGTAAATCCAGGCTGGCAGCGGCGGCGGAGAAGATCATCGGTGTGGATATGACTGACCGAAACTGGAACACGGTGTGCAAGCTCATGGAAATGTTGACCAGTGATTAGCAATGATTGATTTGGTAGAAACCTTCATCCATCACCAGGCAACAATACATATGTGGAGAGTAAGTTATGGCAACTGATGAAGAATTTATAAAATTTCTGGTTGAACAAATGGAACTGGCCGGAGAAATCAGGTACCGCAAGATGTTTGGAGAGTATGCAATTTATTGCAATGAAAAGGTCGTTGCATTGGTGTGCGACAACAAATTATATGTAAAGCCTACCGATGCAGGCAAGGATTACATCGGCAATGTCGATGAAGCTCCGCCTTACCAGGGGGCAAAATTATACTTTTTTATTGAAGATCAATTTGAAAATAAAGAGTGGTTATGCGATTTAATTAGAATAACCGATAATGAACTCCCCATTCCAAAACCCAAAAAGAAGAGATCATAATAAAATTACTCAAAAAGTAATTTCACCAAAATATAAATTGTTTTCTGTTTTGATCGAATATCATTGTTTATTCCGAAGTTCTTACAGGTAAAAACATGCAAGAATCATTGGAAGCGACCAAAGAATTTGTTGTGAATGCCCTGGCGAAAATGGTTGATCGCGATCTAATCGTCAAAGAGGTTTGCCTGCGGCAAAACTGCTTTTGGGAGGAAGGGGAATCGCTGGTTAATCGAATTGAGAGTGAAAATAGATCCCGGTTGGAAAAAAGTAAAAGTCCATTAATGTTGATTTTAAGTTCGCTGTTTGCGACAGCGGGGTTGGTCTGGGCGTTGTTTTCTTTCTATGGTTTGGTGGCACCGATATACCTCATGTGGAAGGAGCACAGAGGTCTTGTGCACGGCGCTCTCTGGATCTATAACTTCTGGTCTTTGTTTCCTTTCCTTCTAATGAGCACAGGCATGACCATTTCAGGTATTTTTGGGGTGATCCATTCAGTAAAAAGGTTGCGGGGAGAAGATGTTGAAGAACCCATTTAAAAATACATTATTTTGGAACAAGAAACAATAATCCGATATCAATTGTAGAAGTAACCAGACCTTGCGCGGCGGGTCATTATCGAAAACAAAACCCTTGGTTTGTGATTGTTGTACAATCATTCTTTGTTGATGGTTGCAATTATCCATAATTATTATTGCTAATTGATATATGAATGAAGAAAGGAAAGCGCGGCTGCATGGTATATAACCTGCATCTGCCTGATGATATGGAAGAAAAAATCTTAATTGAAAATATTGACCGCCTGAGGGCAACCTTTTTAAGCGGAAAAACGAAACCGCTGGCATGGCGCCGCAGTCAATTATTAGCTTTACACCGCATGCTTACTGAACGGTCACTTGAGTTTGAAGCGGCATTAAAGAAGGATCTACACAAGAGCCTTTTTGAAAGCTACGCCACCGAGACTGGTTTTATCCAGCTTGAAATTGATCACACCCTTGCTCATCTCGAACATTGGATGCGCCCGGAGAAAATTCACTCGCCAATTTTCTTGCAGCCGGCAACCAGCCATGTGATCTATGAACCCCTGGGTGTGAGTCTTATCATGGGCGCCTGGAATTATCCAATTCAGCTTACGTTAGGTCCCTTGGTGGCTGCAATTGCCGCAGGCAACGCTGCAGTGATCAAACCACCGCGTACGGCTAAAGCTGTGTTCCAGGCTTTGGCGCAGCTTCTGCCCCAATACCTTGATGCGGATGCCTTTTTTGTAATCGGGGATGATACCCCCAACGATATGATATTAAGCCAACGTTTTGACAAGTTCTTTTTCACCGGCAGCGCCGAAGTTGGCAGGATCGTGATGCAGGCTGCAATCAAGAATTTGACCCCGGTGACCCTAGAACTGGGTGGAAAGAGCCCAGCCATCGTGGATGAAACCGCCAACTTGCGAGTGACAGCCTGCCGCATCGCCCAGGGAAAATTTTTCAATGCTGGTCAAACCTGCGTTGCGCCTGATTATGTGCTGGCTCATGAAGCGATCCTTGATAAATTGGTGGCTGAATTGACCAGGGCGATCATCGCGTTTTACGGCGACGATCCGCAGCATAGTGCGGAATTCGCGCGCATCATCAATGCTAAACAGTTTGATAAGCTGGTTACTTACTTCAAAGACGGAGAAGTGGTTTTTGGCGGAAAATCCAACCGGGAAGAGCTTTATGTTGCACCAACGATCTTGAAAAATGTCTCTGCGGATGCAGCGGTCATGCAGAACGAGATCTTCGGTCCGATTTTGCCGATCTTGCCCTTCAAAACCATGGATGAAGCACTGAATTTTGTGCAGCAGCGTGAGAAACCGTTGGCATTTTATGTCTTCACCGAAGATGCCAGGGTGGCGGAGCATGCCATTGCCCAATCCACCTCGGGAGGGGTATGTATCAATGAAGCGGTCAATCATTTGGCCGTAGGCGGACTTCCGTTTGGCGGGGTGGGCAATAGCGGCATGGGCAAATATCACGGCGAGTGGGGTTTCAAAGAGTTTTCAAATGCACGGGCACTTTTAAATCATGGCACCAGCTTTGACCCATCCTTGAGGTATCCGCCTTACACCGACGAGAAGATCAATAAAATGAAAAAGTTGATGACGATGAAACTGCCCGAATTTTTAGAAGGTCTGTTGCGGTTCCTTTTGGGCAATTGGGGAGAAGCGATCTTGAAGTTGATTAAGTGAGTGGTATTTAGTGAGTAGTAATCAGGGTTAGGAAGTGCCTTTATGAATAAGGGCACTTTTTATTGATGGACGTATAATGAATTCAGGATGAAGTGAATTAGTTCAGGAGGACTTATGGTTTATTCAATTTTGAGTATTATAGCGATTGTATTTGCTGTTTTGTTTATTTTGACCCTGGCTGTGCTTCATTTTCTTAAGCCTGAGTTTGATCCGAAGTGGCGTATGATCAGCGAATACGAGATCGGCAAGTATGGCAACCTGATGCAGGGAGCCTTTTTCTCATGGGGTGCCAGCCTGTTATTTATGATGGTTGTGGCCTGGCATTTTGTCGGCTCTGCGGTTGGCATTATTGGCTGGGTCTGGTTCTTGATTATTGTGCTGGCGTTGGTTGGCGCAGGCATTTTCAAGACCAATGCAATCACAGATAATTCAACCAGCCGTGACAACTCAATTCATACCCTGTGCGGATCTGTTGTGATTTTGACCTTTCCCATTGCTTCGACCCTCGTGGCATCTGCCTTTCTCCGCAGTCCGTTCTGGGAGCCTTATACCCTGGCAGTTGTTCTATTCACGGTTTTGAACTGGCTCGGCATGATTGGGTTCTTTGCCTCCATCATTTGGTCGCGGAAGAAAGACCCCACGGCGGGGCGGGTTGGTCCGAAGGTGCTGTTGGGTTGGCCGAACCGCATCATGGTGCTGCTCTATAATGCATGGATAATCGTACTGGCAGTATGTGTAATTCAGATGATGAAATAGAGGTTAGATTTTTTGAATTTATTTGCCCTCAGAGCATTTGTGAGAGGGCATTTCTATTTTATGACATAATTGTTTTTTGAAGTTTTCTCAATTTTGACTGTCAGGTGTGGAGAAAAAAGAATGCCAATATTATCGAAAGCTCAAGAAGTTGAACAGCGATTTCATCAATTAGCCCAATCAGGGTCTTACGCAGAGGCACTGGATCTGGCCACGCGGGAATCACATCGTTTTCCGGAACATGCTCAAAAAGTGGTTTATGCCTGGCGTTTTACCATGGCTTGCCGCCTCAAAAACAAGAATCAGGCATTAAAAATATTGAAAGAAGCAATTGACGCTGGGTATTGGTATGGAGACCTTGAAACTGATCCTGATTATGATTTATTAAAAGGAGATGTTGAGTTTGAAAATATTGTGAATATTTGCACAGAACGTCGAGTACGGGCAATCGCAGATTCCGTGCCAGTAATGATGGTTAAGCGGCCTGATTCAAAAAATGCGACTTATCCATTACTCATTGCTTTACACGGAAGCAATGGAAATATTGAATTAAATCCATGGGAATCAGCGGTTTCAGAAGGCTGGCTGGTGGCACTACCGCAAAGCTCACAGATTTTCGCACCAGGTACTTTCACATGGAATGATTGGGATTGGGCTCAGCATGAAGTCAGTGAACGTTTCTCAACGCTATGTTCTGAATACCCTATAGACCCAAAGCAAATTGTCCTCACTGGTTTTTCATTGGGTGCTGGTCTTGCAGCCTGGTTGGTATTTAGCGGCAAGATAATGGCGCGTGGTTTGATATTGGTAAATCCATTTTTGCAGGATCCGACGGAGATAATTCCATTTTTGGAAAATATCAATTTGGGTGGGTTGAATGTTTATCTGGTTGCCGGTCAACGAGACCAATATTGCCTGGGTGTTGCTCAACAATTAAACACAATACTGCCCAAGTATGGAATAAACTGCTTTTTGGATGTGTATTCTGATCTGGATCATAGCTTCCCTGCGGATTTTGAGCAAAAACTCCCTCAAGCTTTAAAGTTTGTGACTATGACCGAAGATCGGTAGAGATTTAATAATCACAAAATATAACTCAATGAAATCATTAAACTTGAACCCGGAACAAGAAAAGAGGTATCAAATACGGCATCATAGTCGTTCAATTTATAATGGCGCGGCATGATCGGGTTAATTAACCCCATACCATGTCGCTAAAGAAGGACCCCGCGGCAAGGCGACCCGACTCGGACCTGGTTAGGTGTTTCTCTAAATCGTACTGGCGGTATGTGTAATTCAGATGATGAAATAGACCTCACACGAGGTTTTTCAGAATTGAAAAATATTTGGCGATAACAATAGCAAAAAAGTAACTGTATAATCTGATTATGAATAAATTAGTGTTTCGGATTATTTTGGCAGTCATTCTTGTCATCCTCGCTTGGGTGGCTTTTACCGCGCTCAATAAAAGTATTTCAAATGCGCTCAATCCTTTGAAACAGGCTAATCAATCGCTTAGCACCCAAATTGCGGATCTGCTGCACCCTACACCCACCATCCTGCCTGACCCAATCACCATCATCCACGAGGTGCGCGGATTAGCCCGCCTCGAGACCATTCAATATACAGTAGAGAAAATTATCACTGCCGAAATTGGAGGTGGTATCTTCGATTTCCTCAACCAAGACCGATTGCTGCTGGTCGCGCACGGCACGGTCATCGCCGGTGTGGATCTTGAGAAGATCACTCCCGAAGACCTCTGGCTGACGGATACCGTCTTGAATGTGCGCCTGCCTGCCGCTGAAGTTTTCATCGCTTCTCTCGATAACGAAAAATCTTATATTTTTGAGCGTGAAACCAGTATTCTACGCCAAGCAGACACCAATCTTGAAACCCTGGCCAGGCAATCTGCTGAACAGGAAATTAGAAAAGCTGCAATTGAAGACGGCATCCTCGAGATTGCCCAACAAAACGCTGAAAGCTATCTTTCACGCCTGTTTCTGGCATTGGGATACGCGGACGTTATATTTATTGAACCGGCGCCAACAGAATAGCTCCACTTGAAATCAAAACAGGTCAGAAATTGTCTTCTGACCTGTTTTTTTAAATAAATCTAAATTCCAATAACCAGACGAATCAAGGGCAAATTCAACACAAAATCATAAATACCAATACCGATCAAAAGCAATCCGCCAATCACATTGATCAATCGTGAATGCTGAGCCAGCCAACGTGTGATCGTTCGCTGCAACGCACCAGAAATCAATGAAAGTAACAATAACGGCAATCCAAAGCCAATTCCAAACCACAGAAAAGCGCCCAGGCGGCTCATTACTTCGGTTGAGGTTAGTGAAATGGCAAATATACTCACCACCAACGGACCGGAACACGGAAGGGCGATCGGCCCATATAACAAACCATATATGAATGCGTTGACAAACGGGTTTCGCATAGCTGGAATCTTAATTTGAGGAAGCGCCTTAAATGGATTTTTGTCTGCCAGAAGAAAGATTCCAAGTGTGATCAGCAGAAGATCTGCGATAGGAATGATGATAGATAGAGCCCGTCCGACTGAAACAGACAGCAGNNCTCCGCTCAGATATGCAAGATAACCCGGATAAAGCGGAATTATGCAGGGGCTGGCACTGGCGAGTAAACCGAGACTGATTGATGTTAAAACCGCATTCATAACCATACCCTTCCATGATTGGCTGCGGGTGGTTATTCACATCCGCAGCCAATTTGTTTTTCAAAAAAACTTACATGCCGTCTGATAAGAAAGGTTCAACGAACAATTTTAGGTCTTCCGCGCTTTTTAGGCCCATGTTCATGAGGTGCACAATCCCCTGGCGGTCGATAATAAATATTGGTGTCAGTGGTGGATTCAGAAAATTCGCGCCGTACAGGTTGGCGATTTCATTGACAATCTCATTAGAGGGGACCGCGTAGATCCAATCAAAACCGTTGCTTTCAACATACTTCTTCAAATCGTCTGCTTTTTCATTCTGGTCAACATCAAACCCAATCGAAATCAAACCGGAGTCTTCTCCGAGTTGGTTATGCAGTAACTTCACCTGTTCTTGTTGTTTCAGACAAGTAGGGCACCACATGGCCAAATTCTCAACCAACACCACTTTTCCGGCGAAATCAGAAATTTTGAAAGATTCACCCGTGGCTACATTGGTCAATGATGCATCGAAAAAGGTAGGCGACATCATTTCATCTTCGCTCATGGCTTCCGTAGCCATGGCATCCATTTCTTTTGTGGGTGTTCCCATCATGTCATCGGTGGGTTTATCCATCATCGCCTCGGTGGGTTTGTCCATCATTGCTTCAGTGGGTTTATCCATCATCGCTTCAGTAGGCGCTGCCGGTGAACAGGCAGAAAGTACAAACAAAATTGTGATAAATGAAACAAGAATTTTCTTTTGCATTTGATCCTCCATTTTTATTAACTTTAGTGTAGGGTCAAGAGATTACATAAAAAAGAAAAAATTATTACGATTCGATGAAGAAGCGTTAAGAGTTATGTAAGATTTTTAGTATACAATCATTCGTGGTGAGAAAAAAATGACTCAAATTGTGGTTGTCGAAGACGAGCCTAGCATCAGTGAAGTAGTCAGCTTGTATTTAAACAGGGCTGGATTTGAAGTGTCTACATTTTCAGATGGATTATCAGCCTTTGATAGTTTTTCAAAAAAACTGCCTGACCTGGTTATTTTGGATGTCATGCTGCCAGGCATGGACGGTTTTTCATTAATAAGAAGTATCCGTGACCGATCAGATGTGCCGGTGATCTTGCTGACCTCGAGGCGTGAAGAAAGTGACCGCATTGCCGGGCTTGAACTAGGCGCGGATGATTATGTAGTTAAACCTTTTAGCCCGCAAGAACTGGTCAGCCGTGTGAGGGCAGTCTTGCGCCGCACACAAACCAAATTGGAATCCCCGATCCAGGGAATCATCCAAACCGGCAACCTAAGTATTAATCCTCAAACCAGAGAAGTTATTGTAAATGGCAGCGAAATATTGTTGACAGCCAAAGAATTTGATTTGCTCTATCATCTCGCGGCACATCCCCGCCAGGTTTTTTCACGCGACCAATTGCTTGAAAGTGTTTGGGGGTTGCATGATTTTATTGACCCGAGCACGGTCACGGTTCATATCAGACGGCTGCGAGAAAAAATAGAAAAAGACCCCACATCCCCAATGCGCCTTGTGACAACATGGGGGGTTGGGTATAAATTCGAGCCTTAAACCATGAAAAATTCAAGAAAACGCACTTTGTTTTTTGCCACAACCATTGCAATCGTCCTTCTAATTTCGCTGGTATTTTTCTATCTACTGATGCGTCCAACATTGGGAGACCTGCAGCATATGGCGCTGTTCCTGGCCATTACCGCTGTAATCTCAATCGCCATTGGCTACGGCGCTTTTCGTTTTAATTGGCTAAAATCAGCCCCTTCCTTGCGTTGGGTTCTGCTGGGGTCTTATGTTATCGCCAGCCTTTTAACTTTTTTGAATGTCTGGCTAACGGCAAGATTGATGTTTGCCAGCGAACACGATCTCTTATTGGCGACAGTCCTGCTCTTATTCGCGGGAGGCATCGCGGTTGCATTGGGCAGCTTTTTTACCAGTGCCCTCATTGACCGCATCTCGCGGCTCGAATCTGCCACCCATTCGATTGAAAATGGAGATTTATCCACCCGTGCTGAAATTCCAGGAAGAGATGAAATCGCTTCGCTTGCAGATTCTTTTAACAAAATGGCCCGGCAGTTGCAAACAGCCGATCAAAAACAAAAAGAACTTGAAACCTTGCGCCGTGATTTAGTCGCTTGGGCTGGTCACGATCTGCGCACTCCCCTTTCATCAATCCGGTTGTTAGTCGAAGCGCTTGCTGATGGTGTTGTTACGGATCCAAAAGAAATCCAGAACTATCTTTCTCAAGCCAAGAAACATGTAGACACTCTCTCATTTCTTGTGGATGATCTCTTTCAAATCTCCCAATTGGATGCAGGCGGCATGCCGCTTAATCTTGAAGCTGCCTCTATCAGTGATCTCATTTCAGACACTCTTGAAAGCTTTTCAAGTTTGGCGGCTCAAAAAGGGGTAAGACTAAGCGGCTCAGCCAGTGAAGGCGTGAACCCCATTACCATGGATGTTCTTTGGATGGGACGCGCGATAAACAATTTGGTCAGCAACGCCATTCGCTACACACCTGTGAATGGTGAAATTAAAATCAACGCCAATAGCAACAATGATAGGGTAACCGTTTGCATCAGCGATTCTGGTGAAGGCATCTTGCCAGAAGACATCCCGCATGTTTTTGAGCGTTTTTACAGGGGCGATAAATCTCGCAGCCGGGTGAGCGGCGGTGCGGGGCTGGGGTTGGCCATCGCCAAAGGGGTGGTTGAAGCGCATAAAGGCAATATTGCTGTTCAGAGCGAACGTCTTAAGGGAACAACATTCACAATATCATTGCCCAAGCGTTAATCCTTTGTTCTTCACAGGTTAAGAATTTTGTAACTATTGTTGGTTAACATAACCTTATCAACAAGGAGATATGGTTATGCGATCACTCTTGTCACTCATCTTCGTCGGTTTCTTAATTCTTTCAGCTTGCAGCCCTGCTAATAATACAAGTGAAAAATCTACTTTATTGAATTTGCCTGATCTTGGCATTGCACCTGAATTAACCAACACGGTTTGGATCAATACGCCAAACCCGCTCAGGCTTGCTGACCTTAAAGGCAAGGTCGTTATCATTGATATGTGGACCTTTGGTTGTATTAACTGCCGCAACGTGATCCCCCATTTGATAGACTGGCATGACAAATATTCCTCCGAAGGGCTGGTTATCATTGGCAACCATTTTCCTGAGTTTGAGCGAGAATCTGTTCTGTCAAATCTTGAACAGGCCGTCAAAGAATTGAAAATCCCTTATGCAGTTGCAGAAGACAACCTTGGTAAGACCTGGAAAGCCTATGAAACCCGCTATTGGCCCAGTCTGTATTTGATCGACAAACAGGGTCACATCCGATACACCCATATTGGTGAAGGTAAATATCAAGAAACTGAAGATGCGATCATCTTGCTTCTTAATGAGAAAGAAAATTAACCAGGAGGAATCATGAAAATACCATTAATCCCATCATCAGAAATTACTCCTAAACAGGCATATCTATCAAGAAGAGACTTCATGAAAGCCGCCGGTGTCGTTGCCGGAAGTGTTGCCCTGGTGGCTTGCGCTGTGCCGGCAGGAAAAACCCCTCCTTCGGCAACCAAGATCGACTCACAAGCCCCCTCCGCTGAGGATGTTCTTAATTCTTTCGATGAGATCACCAATTACAATAATTATTATGAGTTCACCACTGATAAGCAAGGGGTAGCCAGCTTATCCAAAGATTTTGTAACGTCCCCCTGGGATGTGGAAATTTCAGGCATGGTCAATAACCCCGGAAAGTTCAGTGTTGACGACTTGACTAAGAAATACCCACTTGAAGAACGTATTTATCGCCTGCGATGTGTTGAAGCCTGGAGCATGGTCATTCCCTGGTTGGGATTTCCCCTCGCAAAATTACTAAATGATGTTGAACCAACTTCTAGTGCCAAATATGTTCGATTTGAAACCATTTACAAACCTGATGACATGCCCGGCCAAAAACAATCCACTTATCCCTGGCCTTACCAGGAAGGACTGCGGATTGACGAAGCCATGAATGATCTTACCCTCCTTGCCACCGGTTTATATGGCGGAGAACTGCCCGCTCAGAGCGGCGGCGGCATCCGTCTGGTGGTGCCCTGGAAGTACGGTTTTAAATCCATCAAGGCGATTGTGAAGATCGAGTTGACCGACCAGCAGCCCGCCACCATGTGGAGCACCATTGCTCCAAATGAGTATGGCTTTTATGCCAATGTCAATCCATTTGTGGATCATCCCCGTTGGAGCCAGGCTTCTGAACGCCGAATTGGTGAGTTCAACCGCCGTGACACGATCATGTTTAATGGTTATTCTGACCAGGTATCTTATCTCTATGACGGTATGGATCTAAAAAAGAATTATTGAGGAAATCGTGAATACAAATGTTGTACTTCCGATTACCAATTCGTTCTCTTCGCGTGTTCTGTCGTTTCCATGGCTGCGCATTTGTATTCATGTTATCGGATTGTTGCCACTTGCCGAATTGATTTACAAGTATTTCATGCATCAACTGACCTTCAACCCCATCCAATTTATAGAACAGTTTTTTGGCCGCGCTGCTTTGAATCTGCTCATCATTACTCTTGCAGTAACCCCGGTGATTACCATCACCGGCCGGAAGAAGCTTTCAAAACACCGACGAACCTTGGGCTTATACACCTTTTTCTTGTTTGCGCTGCATTTCACCACTTTCCTGGCCTTTGACTACGGTTTTGACCTTAAGCAAATCTTCCAATTGATTATTCAAAAACCTTTCATCCTTTTGGGCTCATTGGCTGGATTAATGCTGTTATCACTGGCAGCCACATCTTTCAAATATTGGATGAAACGTCTTGGAAAAACCTGGGCAAGACTTCATAAAATGATCTATGTGATTGGCGGATTAGCTGTTCTACATTATGCACTTGCCGTCAAGGGCTCTTTGAGCACTCTCAGCGGCAATATTGTACGCCCCCTCGTGATGAGTGGGCTGGTCATAATTCTGCTTGTATTAAGGATCCCGCCAGTAAAAAAACGCATTATTTCATTAAGAAAATGGGTTCTTGAATTGGTTCTTAAGACTTCAATTCAATCGACTGGCAAATGAAACTATTGCTTTGCTATTGTATCTTCGAAACAAACTAACAGAACCTTCCACAAGAACAAATTTCTAATCCACCTCAAAACATGGAACCGCCAAAGCAAGTGCTCTGGAATCTATACCGTTAATAAATATAATCACGTTGAGCATAACTCAACCGTGAAATTGTTGTCAATCCAAAATCTACAGATACAGAGGAGTGCAATTAGGGCAAGAGGGTTTGTCCTATGGCAAACAAACCCTCTTGTAGATCAAAGTTCTATAATCCCTTGAGTGCAGTACCCAGAGCCAAAAGTACAAAACCAGCAGCCACCATCCAAAACGCGTATGGCGCCAGCGCCGGAATCGGAATCAGCGTTGCTAAAATACCAAGTCCGCCAAGGATAACGGCGATCCACCAGGTAACCACTTTCGGTTTGCTAAGTTTCATATGATTATTCTCCATTTCAATAAGTTAATTGGATCCATTACCGCTCGTTCGATTTTTATTCAATATTGCGGTCGAAGAATCATCATCCGCTCATTTAAAGTCTTATCTATAATTTCAGCGGACGTCTGCGCCTGAAGAGTAAGTTAATCGCCAGGAAAATGATTGCAATACCCAGCAGGAAACCAAAATTATATTGGCTGCCATCGTTATGCACTTCATACATTTCCACATTCGGATTGATCAATGAAAAAATAAGCGTCCCCGGAGAAATAAATCCATGCCAAATCCCCGTGAGAATGCCCCCGACCAAACCATGTGCATCAGCGGTGTTGGCCAGGGGGTTAATCCCGGGAGCATTGAATTGAATTTTGAATCCGGGAATATCCATTTTCTCATTGGCATTGGGCACAGGTGTGCTGATTTGAATACCTGAGCCCGGTGTGCAGCCAATTATCAATACAATTACAAAGATGAGTACCACGATTAAGATCAGCTTCTTCATAAACTTCCATTCCTTTGCTTTTGAATTGATATGGGGTCGGGGTCATTTGTGTTTGCTTAAATACAAGTGAGCAGACAATTGGTCCATTTCTTAATGACCTGGCCGTCGGCTACCAATTCAATAATTCGAAGGCCGTTGCTAATTTGTTGATCTGTATGGATTTAGTTTAAATTAAGGAGGCTGATTTTGTCCCCAATAAAATATATAAAAAACCTATCTTTTTTTGAGATTACTCCAATCTAAACGTTGATAATCGCTATAGCGCATTATTGCACCTTTAAAAATGAACTAAAACCAACCTGCGGTCACCTTGTTCTTAACGCCGCCGTTGCTCTATTTGAATTGATCCTCATTTGGCTTCATGATTCGGATAATTATTGTTTTTGATAAAACTTGCCAGTTTTATCAAAAATCCCTGGCTGTTTTTTTATTAGTCACCAGGGTTATTTTGAACTAAAGTATTATCTTGATTTATCGAGCCCACTCCTCGGTGATCGGACCTGATGGACTTTCATAGGTAATTTGCAAGGAATTGGTTGAACATACATAGGCTGAAGTGGACGGGGGCGACATGAAGTTTTCGGGCAGTGTAAAAGTGGAAACTGGCGCTTCGGCAACTACACCATTAATATTCATGGTCATGGTGCCAAAGGCAACCGTGTAAGTAGAATCACTCAAAAATACGGATGATCCATCCGCCGAGTAACGACCCTCACCGCTGTGCGTGCCCGTCATCTGCATGTAATCACTTCCATTTGGAATATCAGCACGAACGATGGTTTCGCCGTTGATTACATAATTTCCTTCCGCGCTTAATTCCAAGGTCATGGCACTGGGCTCCACAACATACATGTTCGGAGAATGCGTCAGGTCAAGGAATTTGTTGTTCAAAGCGTTGGTATCCATGATCCACACCCCGACCAGGCACGGATCAACGCCGTCTGTAGCTTCTGCAGTCGTTGTCTGAGCAGGCGTAGGCATTTCAGTTCTGATGTCTTCAGTCGGTTCCGCATCTGAAGAATCTCCCGCCAGAAATGGCAGAGAACAAGCAGCGCTTGTCAGTAAGACAAATATTATTAGTATTGTTTTTATGCTTATTTTCATCTTTATTATCCTATTTACAATAGAATACAAAAGTCCGGCATTAAAAGCAATAGGCATCTTAAAAGTCAGTTATATAAAATTGATTAAAACCTGATAAGTTAATTATTCAAAAAACTTTTGATAGGTTACCCCGTCGAGATTAGCTTCATAATATCGCGGCATGAGATAACCCAATTGATAGCCCAGCGCCTCATAGAAACACCGCCCGCCTGAATTATTGATGGGTGTGTCCACGTAGATTCCCCTCATCTCGCGGCTATGGGCGAAGACTTCCGCTTTTACGACAAGCGCCGTGGCTGTTCCGCTGCGTTGAACCTCCGGGTGCACGGCCAGCCCCTGCAGTTGTGCAAGGTTGTTCCAGGAGTGGCACTCCACAAACACGAAACCGATGCAGCGTTCAGCCTGATTAGCCAGGTAAACCGCGGAGTCTTTACCCTCCGCAAAGGTAATTGCAGCTTTCTCAAAGGCTGTGATGTAAGCTTCTGCCCAGCCGATTTGCTCCAAAATTGGCCGAATTTTGTTTTGGTCTCCCTCCTGAAAAAGGGCTATCTCAAACTGAATGTGATTATGATCGGTCACTCCAAATTCTCCATGTAAATAAATAGCCGTAACTGGTGTTAACTATTATAAATTATTGCCAGACCCTTTCGCAAATTGTATTGTTTTATCCACCAACCACCAATGTAATCCAAGCAAACCGGCTCCACCCACCACGATCAGGGCAATGATCATGCCTTGTGTCACCTCAAAAGTCAGGCGCAGCATGCCCTCCAGATTGGCCGCGGTTGTCGGATCGCGTAAGGCCAAAAACGCGGAAGAAGTGCAGATAAACGCCATCACCCCCGTTGTGAAAAGGTTCGTTTTGAGTCTCAATCGTTTTTCGGCTTCGATGGTCATCGATTGGTGCACTAATTTGCGTCCGATGATCAACCCCGCAGGGATTGCCAATATTACATTAAACACCGGCACTCCCATGAAAAAACCAAATACGCAGATGCCATAGAAAAAGAAGATCACCATCCATAGTTTGAGATCCATCTCGAAAGCCCTTGCTGCCCACTTCTTGAGCACAACGCCGTCAACTAAAAGTCCCAAACCCAATCCAAGCAGGGCAGTGATAAATACCCATGCGTTCGAAAATAGTTGACTGGTGCTCCACCAGCCAGTTAAAAATCCAACCAGGGGAAAGATCGCCCCCAGTATTATTCCAAGGAACAGTTTTTCATATTTACACATAATGCGTCCTGTGACGAAAGTGATTTCCAGCCGAACTGGATGCCGTTATTGTAGTTAATGGTGGGTATCACTTGCTCTCAATATTTCTCAAATTCTATCAAATTTAAATAGAAGGATATTTACTTTACAAAATGTAAAAAATACTTGACATAATGTAAATCATTTGGTACTATATGTGCATAAATCCATACATTAGATTAGGAGTAAAAAATCATGTCTTACCAAGAAAAGAAAACACTCGCAAGCATCACTTCTGGCGCCCTCCTTTTGGCTGCCTACTGCCTCTATGCTTTCAACCCTGCCCGCTCCCCCGCGGACCTCAAAGGTTGGGCAACCACCATGTTGATTTTCATTGCCATCGGCATTGGCGCCACCATTATCATCCAAATTGTCTTTCACATCCTCTTTTCGATTGGCGTCGCCATCCAGGGAAAGATCCAGAATAGAGAATGCGATGACAAGGATATCGAAAAAAACATCAAGCTCGAAATGGTCGAGGATGAACGTGACAGAATGATCGAGATGAAATCCAACCAGGTCGGGTTCGGCATTGCCGGCTTTGGATTTATCGCAGCCCTACTGGCGCTGGTGTTGAATTACTCGCCCGTGGTTATGCTCAACATCCTCTTCCTTACTTTTTGTTTTGGTTCCATTTGCGAGGGCATCTTCCAGTTCATTCTCTATCGCCGGGGATATTCCCATGCCTAACCCAATCGTGATCACCAACAACATCCGCAAACTGCGTTTCTTTGCAAATGAGATGACCCAACAGGAACTTGCTGAAAAAGCCGGCGCCTCGCGCCAAACCATCATCGCCATTGAAGCCGGCAAGTACTCACCATCGCTCGAACTCGCCTTTTGCATCGCAGATGCCTTTGGCGTCTCGATCACAGAAGTCTTCGATCACGAAGCGAAAGGATAAAAATGAATTCCATGCGAAAAAACGCAACAATAACAGGTGTCTTGTTTATTTTGGCAACTCTTTTTGGTGTAATCGCGGCTGCAATTTATAATCCGATATTGAGCAGTGCTGATTATTTGGCTTCTTTTTATGATCATCGTGCGCAAGCAATAATGGGTATCTTTCTGATTTTTGGCATGGCCATGTGTTGCGCAGGGGTTGGCGTCTCTCTTTATCCAGTGCTGCGAAGGTTTAACGAGGAGGCAGCGATTGGATCAGCTGGTTTCAGGATCATAGAATCCATGATTCAAGTGGTTGGCACCCTCATTATGGTCTGCCTGCTTGCCTTAAGTAGTGAATACATCCAGGCGGACAATGCATCAAAACTAATCTTACAATCCGCTGGTAGTGTTCTCAGAGCGGGCAACGATTGGCTCAATAATTCCGCCATGCTCTTAAGTTGGGGAGTTGCAGCCGTAATTTATTATTCTGCCTTTTATAAATATAAGCTTGTTCCGCGTTGGATTTCTGTTTGGGGATTGATCGGTATCTCTTTGACCATCATTACCAGCATCATGATGATGTTCAACCCAGGTTTTTCGACGATTCAGACGATTGCCAACATGCCGATTGCTTTACAAGAAATGGTTCTTGCGGTCTGGTTGATCGTGAAAGGATTCTCACTGCCGGAAAATATATAGACTCATTTCTCAATACAATCAATTTACAACAATTCCTTTAGGAGAATATATAATGAAAAATTTACAAAAAATGGGCGGTTTCGCCGCCCTGTTGATGGCTGCTGCCTATGTGGTAATGATGCTTATCTTTATTGTGGTCTTGCAATATCAAACCATTACTGATCCGGCACAGAAAATAGCCCTGGTCGTGGATCAGCCCAATATGTTCTTTCTCACAAATATCTTTGGCTATGTGTTTTTTGGTGTTTTATTGGTCGTTCTTTGCCTGGCGCTTTATGACCGCTTGAAAGAGAATTCAACAGGACTGGTTTCGATTGCACTGGCTGTTGGTATTATTTGGGCGGGTTCACTTGTGGCCAGCGGCATGGTGGCAAATGCTGCTGTTGCCCCAACCATTGCTTTATACACCAGTGACCCCGCTCTGGCAGCCAATAACTGGTCGCTCATTGAAACCATCGCAGGTGGTTTAGGTAATGCCAATGGTGAAATATTAGGTGGGGTATTTACTTTGCTAATAAGTTGGGCAGCTTTAAAATCAGGTAAACTACCCAAAGCCTTGAATGTGCTTGGCTTATTAGTGGGTTTGGTGGGTATTGTCTCACTTGCCCCCATGCTCAACAATCTCGCCATGCTGTTTGGTGTGTTGCAGATCGTTTGGTTTGCCTGGTTGGGAATCATCTTGCTCTCTCAACAAAAAAAAGTCTGAAGTATTTCGTCCATGTGTTTTGAAAGGAATCTATCATGAAAGCAGTTATTTACGATAAAAACAATTCCCCTGATGTTCTGGTGGTGCGTGAAGTGGATAAACCCGTGCCCGCCGGTGACCAGGTTTTGATCAAGATCATGGCCGTCTCGGTCAACGCCGCGGATTACCGTTCCATGCGCTATGGCATCATCCCAAAAAACAACATCTACGGCGCGGATGTTGCCGGAAAGATTGAAGCCGTTGGACCTGAAGTCAAAAACTTCAAAATTGGCGACGAGGTCTTCGGCGACATCCTCAAATGGGGCTCAGGCGGTTTCGCTGAATTTGTAGCCGTATCTGAAGAAGCATTGGCTCTAAAACCCGCAGCCGTATCTTTCGAATCGACCGCCACAATCTCCATGGCAGGCATCACAGCCTTGCAAGGTTTGCGCGATCTCGGCAATATCCAGGCCGGACAAAAGGTGTTGATCATCGGTGCTGGCGGTGGGGTGGGCAACTTTGCCGTGCAACTTGCCAAATATTTCGGCGCGCATGTGACTGGCATATGCGGACCGAGAAATGTAGAAATCGTGAAATCTCTCGGGGCTGATCATGTCATTGACTACACCCTCAGCAATTTCACCGAAGAGAAAATCAAATACGATCTGATCCTTGCCGTCCACGGCAGCTACCGGCTGCCCCAATACCGGCGCGCCCTGAACCCGAACGGCATCATGGTCATGGCCGGCGGAGCGCTGCTCCAGTTGTTCAGGCAAATGGCTTTCGGTTGGTTGTTTTCACTTGGCAGCCAAAAAATGTGCCTGCTCAAAGCCGAACCCAACCGCAAAGATCTTGCCTTTCTAGGCCAACTGGTTGAAGAAGGCAAACTCAATACTGTGATTGACCGCACTTATACTCTCGCGGAGACCGCCGAAGCGGTGAATTACGCCAACCGCGGACACACCCTCGGCAAGGTGGTCATCACGGTCAGCCATTAGTATTGCATCTTCTTCAAAACCAATGCTATAATAGCGGTATCGTTTCCGGTAACGATACCGCTATTATTCTTTCTGGTAAGCAATACCTGGAGGCTCTCATGAATCCGCCTTTAATAGACAAAATGATAAATGCTTCCATCACTGTCATGGATCAGAATGAAAAGCCTTTGGCCAATCAATCTGTCACCATAACGCAAACCAACCACAAATTCCTGTTTGGCACTGCCGCATTCGACACTGTTCCATTGGCTAACGGCGAATATACCGGCGCCGCACTTGAAAAAGCGGAACAGCTTGCCCAAAATTTACTCCAACTTTGCAATGCCGCCACCCTTCCTTTCTATTGGGGTTTGTTTGAACCGCAGCGCGGCGCCTCGCATACCGAACCCCTAAAACGTGCCGCCCGTTGGTGTCTGGATCACAATCTGAATACCAAGGGGCATCCCCTTTGCTGGCACACCATGACCGCCAATTGGCTGCTGCAATTGGATAACGCCGCCATCCTGCAAGCCCAGAAAGACAGGATCAAACGCGAAGTTAATGACTTCCGCGGGTTGATCGACATGTGGGATGTGATCAACGAAGCCGTGATCATGCCCATTTTCGACAAATACGACAACGGCATCACGCGTATCTGCAAACATAACGGCCGCATTCAAACCATCAAAACCGTGTTTGAAACCACCCGCGCCGAAAACCCCTCCGCTGTACTCTTGATCAACGACTTTGAAACCTCCCCTGCTTACGACATCCTCATCGAGGGCTGCCTTGAAGCAGGCATCAAGTTCGACGTGATCGGCATTCAATCGCACATGCACCAGGGCTGGTGGGGGCTCGAAAAAACGCATGAAATCCTTGAACGTTTCAGCCGCTTCAACCTGCCCATTCATTTCACCGAAACCACCCTCGTTTCAGGTCAGCTCATGCCCCCCGAAATTGTGGATCTCAATGACTACCAGGTCGCCGATTGGCCTTCCACCCCCGATGGAGAAGAACGTCAGGCGCGTGAAGTTATTCAGCATTACGAAACCCTTTTCTCACATCCGCTGGTGGAAGGCATCACCTGGTGGGATCTTCAGGACGGTAATTGGCTCAATGCGCCAGCCGGTTTGATCCGCAGAGACGGAACCACCAAACCTGCCTACGACGAACTGCTCAAACGCGTCAAGGGCGAATGGTGGCTGCCCGCCACCCAAATGACCACGGATGCCAGCGGATTGCTTCAACTCTCGGCTTTTGCGGGCGACTATGAAATCAGTTTCAATGGTCAGCAGCAGGCGTTCAAGCTTGAGAAGAATACTGCAAATCCAGTCATCACTTTGAAATCTGACGTTTAATCTGACATCCTACTTTTTGCTTATATCATCTCTCTCCTATTGTTTGCACGTTGATACACACCCTCGTCTATTCCGGAAGAGGGTGTGTATCATTAAATACCTGTCTTTGTAGACCGGGAATCTTGCTTGATTCCCGATGTCTGAGATAAACAGATGCGTAGTTTTCGATTTCTGTTTTTAGAATTCGGAAACATGTTCTAATCAATTTTTAGTCACCTGTTTGAACCCAATTACGAATAATGGCAAGCTAGGTGAAAAAATGACTGAAAATTTGGCTCAAACAAGATAAAACAATTCTTTGTCATCTCATACTAAAAACCAATCAAGCACTATAATTACTCAGACAACATAATCAGGAGCACCTATCATGGACCTCTCAAAATTTCACTGGATCTACCCCCCAAAACGTTTTGAACTAGGCGCAGACAAACTAACCCTTTTCACCGATCCCGACACGGATTACTGGCAGCGCACCTACTACGGCTTTCAGCATGACAATGCCCCTGCCTTTCTCACTGCTGTCAGTGAATCAGAATTCTCTTTCACAGTCAGAACTAAATGGTCTCCGGTAAAGCTTTTTGATCAGTGCGGCATCGCCCTCTACCAGGATGCCGACAACTGGTTCAAGGCTTCCGTGGAATACGAATCCCCGCAAGCCTCAAAACTGGGCAGTGTGGTCACCAACTTGGGCTACTCCGATTGGGCGACCACCGACATCAGCTCTTCGCAGAATGAGATGACTTACCGTCTCAGCCGCCGCGGACAGGATTTTTGCATCGAAAACGCATTTGACGGCATCAGTTTTAAACAGATGCGCATCTTCCACATGCACCAGAAGTTGGAATCCGTCAATATCGGCGTCTACGCCTGCAGTCCGCTGGATAGTTCCATGCGGGCAGAATTCTCTACTTTCACCTTCGGCGCCTGCCTCTGGCCGTTGCATTTGGCATAATAATAAGTTATCCTTTTGGCAAATTAAGGAGGAGATTATGCCCTTTTACATTCATATACTCATCTATCTGGTTGTTTTATCCATTCTTCTCTTAGCTTCTGTTTTTTACAACCCCAGGTCATGGTTGCACCGCATGCCGCCTGAAGTGGTGGCTAAGGTTCCCGCCCGTACTGCCACCGAGAAACACACGGCCCTCATCACAGGTCTCCCCTTTTTGTTGGTGACGATTCTCTACCCCATTATCTATGTATTACTTCAGCAAAGTGCCAATTTCTTCCAGAATTTTCTTCTCTTTTGCGCATTTTTCATGGGGTTCACTATCTGGGATACCCTGGTGCTTGACCTGATAATTGTCTGCACTATTTCGCCTCGCCGTTTTCTAGTGCCTGGCACCAATCGTGAAGATTATCGTAACAAGCTCTATCACATCAAAGCCGGTTCCAAGGGATTGGTAATTTCTCTGGTGTTTTCAGCAGTTTTTGCTGGCATCATCACCCTGGTAAACTTGGTTATTTAGGACCTGTTCAGCCGTGGGTTCGGGGTCGGGATCTGGGCGCCTCTCATGACCCTTGTTTTTTGAGGGCGAGCCGCTTTGCGGCGAGAGGGGTGAACCCGCCATTTCAGCAATTGTCTTCCGGGTTATCACAAAACCTTCCGCACCAGAGCACTTAAATGACTGGCAGATTCTTTTTTGATGTCAAGCATCTCAAACTCGCTTAATGCTTCTGCAAGTTCATCTTGGCTGAAGAAATAATGCGGCACATCCTTTTCAAAACCTTCAAGAGGAATAAAGGTGTGTTCTTCAATCTCCTCGTATAAACCGGTTTTCCAATTCAAAGGGGGATACGCAGGCATGGTGGCATAAAAATAACCGCCCGGCCGCAGCACCCGCTTCACCTCGCTGAACGACTGCCTGATGGCTTCTATCCGTTGGTGATGGATCACCTGGATCGAAAAAACCGCATCAAACCGTTCCACAGGCCAGGGCAAATTGGCAGCCTCTGCGCAGACCAGTTCTGCCTGCAGACCTTCACGGTTCAACCATTCTCTCGTCCGCAACGTGCCCCACAGCGAATAGTCCATCCCCGACGCGGAGAATCCCTCACGCATGAGATAAACCAAATGCCGTCCATCTCCGCAGCCGAGATCAAACACTTCACGCTTGCCTTTTTCTCTCAACAATTTGAGAAATTCAATCACACCCTCATAGGGGTTTTTTTCAACATACGGGCGGTCTTGATACACACTATTCCAGTTTTCAGACATATTTTCCCCATTTCTCTATATCCCCATTTTCCATCTTTTGCCCTTCGCCGTAAGGTGCGGTGACCGGTTACCCGTCAACCCACCCTCTCTTTATCACAATATCCGCGAGTTTCTGATATTTATTATAAGTTTTTCTTTGCGATCTCGCGATCTTCCCTGGCACTTGCAGCCTGGGCAAGTGTGCGTGATAATGCTTTTCTTTGCGTACTAGTATGATAATAAGTAAGACCC
>DQHW01000013.1 GCA_003524305.1 Anaerolineaceae bacterium | reverse complement strand
CAGGGTGAAAATATTGGCGAAAAATTTCAGACGTGGAATTTCGGTTTAACACATTTGTCTGATTGCATTTGTCTGATTGCCACATTTGTCTGATTGCTGTTAGCCCAAAGTTAAAATGTCACCTAGTAAGGCAAAGTAAAAATGTCCCCTTTAGAGGGGGCATTTGATTTAAGGTTGAACTTTCTCCAAGGATGATCAGGAGGCGGAGTGTGTGCTTTGGAAGCATTAAGCATTGCCTGATCAATTGATTTGGAAGGAACCACCTCAGCTTGTTTTTGCTGTTGATAATATACATCAAAATTGATAGGTTGGTTTCTGAAGAGCACAATAACTTCATGGTTGGGTTTTTCAAGAACGGTAACAACGGTGTTGCGCATGGCATAAGTAGGGCGATCAACGTGGATTTGATAGATTGTTTTGTGATACTGAAAAGTGAGATTCTTGGAAAGCAAACGAGTTTCTTTTCTGCACAAAATGAGGTCGAGATTATCTGAGGCAGAAAGTGGGGTGTGGAAGTCAAGATCACTTCTTGGAGTGGTGGCAAACCGGTTGTTGTAGTCTTGCATAAACTCTGGCAGCCAAAGATTGGCTTCTTCAGGGGTGGAGATATTGTGAAGTCTGAGTTCTTTGGTGAGCCGGTCTTGAAGGGTCTTATTAGCTCTCTCAACCCGCCCTTTGGCTTGTGGGGTATTGGCGCAGATGATCTCTATTCCGAGTTCATTCATTGCCCTGCCAAAGTCAGTCATGCCGTCTCCAGAAGTCACATTGGGGTGATTCATGTGAAAGATGCCATGTTTATCACTATAAAAGCTGGCTTGCCATAACGCTCAAAGTAGTGCCTGGAGGCTTCACAATAGCCAAAGAAGCCCTCGTGTGGCACAAACCATAACTCAACCAGTCTTCCAGTGGCATCATCCACAAACACCAGTAGAGTACATCTCGGGCCTCTTTCCTCGAACCAGTGATAATCTGAACCATCAATCTGTACCAGTTCTCCGAAACACGCACGCCTTTCCCGCATTTGGAACACTCGTAATTTCCGCTTCCGTCTGTGTTTCCACAGTCCTTCTGCGATCATGATCTTTCTCACACTTTCATCCGAGATTTTTATTCCGTGGTTCTCGATCAGTTTTTCTGTTGCCAAGGTGGGTCCAAAATCTCGGTATCGTTCAAGAATCAGGTCCACCACCCTTTTTTTTACCTCTTCGTCCAGATGGTTATGACTGGGTTTTCCGCGGCTCTTATTGATCAGCCCTTCACCACCTTGATCTTGATATTTTCTCCACAACCGTTTTACCTGTCGAACACTGATTCCCAGGTGTTCTGCTGCCATTCGTTGGGTTATTTGCTTTTCTGCCAACTGGCTCATTATTTCTGTTTTCTTAATCTCTTTTTCGCTCATTTTGTATACTATGTCCACTTTCTGCCTCCACGTATGGGGACATTTTAACTTTGGTAAAAGGGGACATTTCTATTTTGGTTTAACACATTTGTCTGATTGCTGGACAATCTTCATCCTTTATGAGACAATTCTTGAAATTTTGGAGGATTAAATGGCAAATCGAGATGAAATAAAACGCAGAAAAGACAAAAAGAAACGCAAAGACATAACTCCATTCATCATTATCGGAGTTTTGGCATTGGTGATTCTAGGAATTGTAATTTTATCAACCTACAAACCAGCTGCCAAAGTAATTGATCCAACTTTCCATAAAGCGACAATTTCTTCTGGCTTGACCAAGGGAGATCCTAATGCCCCCATTAAGCTGATTGAGTTTGCAGATTTCCAATGCCCCGGCTGCGGATCCTTCTGGGCTAATACCGAAGCGACAGTTGTAAAGAATTATGTTGAGACAGGTAAAGTTTTCTACACCTATTCTCCATTTTCCTTTGTAGGTAGTTTTGTTAAGAACAATCCTTGGGATGAATCTGTCAAAGCCGCAGAAGCAGCTTATTGTGCCAATGACCAGGGAAAATTTTGGGAATATCACGATTACCTGTTTGCAAATCAAAATGGCGAGAACCAAGGTGGATTCAGCGAGAAAAATCTTTTATCATTTGCAAGCAAGCTCTCATTGGATATGAAAACATTTACCAACTGTCTTAAAACGGACCAATATAACCAAAAAGTTTTGGATGCCAATGATTTTGCTACCAAATCAGGGATTACCCAAACCCCGTCCTTCATGATAAATGGAACCTTGGTAACGGGAGATTTAATTACAGCCTTGGATGCAGCCGTAAACAAATAACTCTTTATGAACCACCAAAAAGGTCTGGCGTTTTCGCCAGACCTTTTTTTTTATTTTATCAAGGAAACAATCCAAACAATGAGTGGAGCCATGAGTAACGCTGGTAAAAAGCTGGCCGTTCTGATCTTACGCAGTTCCAGAAGCCTGCTGACCGCAATGGCGACCAAGAGTACACCTCCCGTTGCTGTTAGCTACAATTAAATTTGCAATTTTAATGTAAAGCCACGATAAATTTCTCATATTTCATATTCTTGCTGGTAGTTGAAAAACCTGCGATTAGTTAGTAATAAAGCCAATATACCCGGATTTTTGATTCTTTGAATTAAGTTCAAAATTTGTGAGATCAATTATTCTCTAAAGGATAAAACCCTCTTGATTTAGAGGGTTTTATCCAAACTGATGAACTACCAATAATTTTTTCATTGATAAAATCCACCAATAAACCGAAGAGGTTAATTTTTGTCTTCCATTACTTTGGTAACCTGCATCTTTTCTTCAACAGATAGTACCTTTGCCAAATCAAGTAATATCACCAACCGTTTGTCGATCTTGGCGACGCCAATAATAAATTCTGAATTGACATTGCTCACCATCGGAGGCGGTGGTTCAATCACAGTATCTTCAATTGTTAAAACTTCAGAGACTGCAGAAACCACCATGCCGATCTTCACGCCATCCACATTGGCTACCATGATTCGCGTCTCATTGGTCCGTTCTTGTAACACCATCCCAAAACGTTTCTGCAGGTCAATGACAGGCAGCACACTGCCTCGCAAATTGGTGATACCTTCCATATAAGCTGGTGCTTGAGGAATTTTGGTGATCTCCAGCATCTTATTAATGCCTTCAACCATGGAAATATCAATTCCGAAGTATTCAGCACCTAGCTCAAAGATGACTAATTGTTTTTCCATTTCGTTCTCCTAGAAAAAGACTCAATACAGTTGGTTATTGTTATCTGCGTTGAATCACTGAATTATGCTGTCAACTTGAATTGGGCGACCACTTCTTGCAAGAGTTTCGCCATATCTGCCAATGATTGTGCAGATGCCGTCACTTCTTCCACCTGGGCGCTCATCTCTTCTGCACTCGCACTTACCTGTTCAATCGCTGCGCTGTTTTCTTCACTCACGCTGGCTATTCTCTCAATCGCCTGGGTTACTTCGGTAGAATTAGCTGCCATCTCTTCTGTGGAGGCTGTGTTCTCTTCCACGATCGCAGATACTGAATCCACAGCAGATACTAGTTCCTCTGATGCAATCTTCATACGTCCAGTGGCTTCTCCAGCTAATGTGGCTTGTTTGTTCACAGCTTCTGCCGCAGTTAAGATTTCTGAGAGTGCTGTTCCAGCCTGATTCGCTGTAATAACACCAAGTTCCACTTCCTTCGATCCTTCTTCCATTGCTTTGACTGCTTCGCTGACTGTTTTCAAAATGCCGCTGATCAATCCACCGATCTCTTTAGTGGCTAATGAAGATCGTTCTGCAAGTTTTCGCACCTCGTCTGCTACAACTGCAAAACCTTTTCCGTGTTCACCCGCACGAGCCGCTTCGATTGCAGCATTAAGTGCTAAAAGGTTGGTTTGAGATGCGATGTCTTCGATTGTTTCTACTATCTTACCTATCTCTTCAGAACGCTTGCCCATTTCTTGTACTTTATCAGCCGATACTCCTGCTTTAGCTTTAATACTTTGCATTCCATTTAGAGTTCTCCCAACCGTATCAGATCCTTTGCGAGCTGCCTCAGCCGCTGCTGCGGAATTGCTCATTACAGCCGAAGCATTTCCGGAAACTTGTTGGATTGCCGAATTGATTTGGTCGGTTGCGTTTGAGACTTTCAAAACAGATGAACTCTGTTCCTGTGCACCTTTTGCAACGCCCTCTATTGCTTGACTCATTTGCTCCACTGCCTTGGCTGTTTTTGTTACTGCTGCAGTTTGATCTGTGGTTCCTTTTGCAACTTGTTGAACAGTTGTAGCAATTTGATTTGTAGCTTGACCAGCTTGATTTGCAGCAATTGCTAATTGTCCAGAAGCTGCGGTTAACTCTAAAGCATTTTGTGAAACTTGATTTACAGTGCCCTCTAAACTTACTACCATTTTTGCAAACGTATTTCCTAATAAGTCAGTATCACCCTTTGGTTCTACTTCTATTGTTAAATCACCATCTGCAATTTTCATTGCATGGTTCGTCATCTCTTTATAATAAGTAATTATCTTTGTAAAAGCTCTGCCTATCGCGCCCATTTCATCGTTACGAAAATCAATCTTTTCTGTTTCTTTGCGGTTCATGCCTGTATGTTCAGCATCCCCAACAGACAACAATTCTGCACCTTTTGTGAGAATACGGATTGGTTTACTTACGAGCGATCCTGATACATACCAAATAGCGATTAATCCGATCAAAATTAATCCACTGGATAATATAATAGTAATTAATGCTTGCTGGGAAGATGCCCTGGTTATCTCTTTGAGAGGGACGTTTAATTGGATTGCCCAAGGAGTGGTGGTTTTCCCAATCAAAATTGGTGCAAAAGCGTGAAGTTTATCCCCCTCTTCAGATACAGTCTGTTTTCCTGCCTGAATTATCTTAATATCATGTTCATAATCTGCTTGTATTTCACTTAATGGCCTTCCACTTAATTCTGGTTTTCCGGTTACTGCTGCAATGGTTCCATTGTTACTGATAATATCCAAAATTGCAGTATTGTTATAAAGACTAAAATTATCAACATGCATTTGAAGAAAATCAAGTTTAATATCTACCCCAGCCATTCCATAAAACACCCCATTATAAATTATGGGTACAGTGGTAGAAGTTAAAAGAACTTTTGTTCCATTAATATCATATAAATATGGATCAATTATGCACTCATTTTTTGTTCTTTATGTGCAAAGATAATACTCGCCAAGTCCTTCAGTTTCATAATCAACTAATGCAGTCAATTCAATAGCACCATCGCCTTTGGAACGAACCCAATACGGAATAAACCTTCCGCTTGAATCCGTTCCATCATATTTACAAAATTAGCATCTAATCCATCAAAGGCATTCGGTTCCCAGACCGTGTAAACACCTAGAAATTCTGGATTGTTCTTTAGAATTTCCTTCATCATGGCATTTGCTTGTACCCGGGTTAATTTTTCAATATTTCTAGGGTCTTTAACCGATGCTAAGGATTGTGCGAGGGTTCTAGAAGCGTCCATTGCAACTTCGATGGCAGCATCAATTTGGCTGGCTTCAAAATTGGCTTGTCCAAGAGTGATTTCTTTTGCACTTTTTAACGCGGCTTGTTGAGATGTAATCGACGAGTAAACAATAATTGTTCCCCCAATAATTATCAAAATTAATCCTACAGCAAAAACAAGTTTTAATTGAATAGTCTTTAGTTGAAATAACTTTTTTTTCACGATAATCATCCTTCAATATTTATGCTTTTTTCAACATTTAATACTTTAAATTGTTGCCGTTAATTTTTTTGCATCAACACTCATTTTATTTGTACGACAATTCTCTTCCAATATAAATAAAAACGAGGTAAATTGATGATTATTCCGGTATTGATAATCAGACTTGAATGTTTTCAAGGATGCAAAAAAAAGAATGTGGTAATTATCTTCATCCACAATCATATTTATTATTTCCATTTATTGATTTGGTATCTTGAAAATGTCGATCGAATAAACCGGTGGTTTTGATTTTACAATCTCCGCAGAAAGTTGACGGAGTATTACGCAAAAGCAAATTCGCCAGCCACCTCAAAGCATGGAACCTGCTTAGCCAGCTACGAGCTATTCAGCTTCGCTAATAAATAACAATAGAATAGAGTAGAATATTTCGGGCCGCCAATTAATCAACAGCCCGATTTTTTCTACAAACTTACCCTTACCACCATCCCAAACAAGGAAGGACATGTTCACAACAACTCCCGCTGTTGTCGTCGATAATTATCCATTGTCTGGATGGTTGTTTTTAGTGTAGGTTTTCCCTCTCGCTTCGCTCGGGGACGCAACAACCGCAGGAACCCACCGCTACAAATCTATTCATCATCCACCACATAATCGGGCAGATCGTTTGAGTCAATGCCTTTGGCCGAGACCACCTTGCCGCGTACTGACATGCCCGCCTGATGCACCGATTTTGGGTCGCCGCTCACCAGTGGATGCTACATAGGCAGGTTTTTACTTTCAGCCAACAGATGTTAGGCGCAGGTCTCAGGCGTCCACTTTAAGCTGCCAGCCAGGGAGGCATCCAGCGTGAGGTATTCAGGCACCAGTACCGACCGTTCGGCATAACGTGTGCACATGCAATGAAAGATTTCTAGCTGCTTGCACACCTCATCGGTATAATAGATCCGGCCGGTATCTTCATCTTCAAATTTGATCAGGCAGCATTTCGCGCAGCCATCGCATAAAGACTCCCACTCTTCGGAGTGAGTTGGTCAAGCGGTTTGATTTGCCAGAAGGAAATTGAAGGCATCATCTATCCGTTGATTGGTTAAGAGTGGCAAGTAATGCTTCAGGATGAAGGTTGCAACACGTAATAATACTTTTGACGGTCCTTCAGGATTGCGCCGTCCTTGTTCCCAATTTTGATAGGTTCTCAAACTCACATCCAATAATTGGGCAAATTCTGCCTGGGTGAGGTTAAAACCAAGTCGAATTTCTTTAATTGATAAAGGTGTGACCGTAAAAGATCATGAAGGTTTAGTTTGACCCTTTAAGATATTGGCGTCTTCCTCAACACTTTGAACTAATTCTCGAAAAAGATCTTCTTTCATGGGTAATCCTTTTTGATAATACTTTCCAATTGCTTTAATTGATCGAGAGACAAATCGTCTGTTTTGTTATTGGCGTATATGAACAGAAGCAAGAGCTGATTATTTGAAATCGCCCAAAAATATATGATTCTTACGCCACCGAGTTTCCTTTTTTTGCCAAGTGACCACCTCTTTTTGCGCAACCCACCACTTTGTGGGATTACCTTGCCGAAATCGGGTCGTTGGATAAGCACAGATTGTAGAAGACGATATTCATCATCGGTGAATAATTGTTGAATCTGGCGCGTAAAAACAGAAATTCCGATGACTTCCATTTTAATTACTTTTTTGTTTTACGCCAATGGCGTATTCTTATCAGTATCACCCCATGTGAAAACGATACAGCATATATCAAATTATTCACTATATTTACTCAACCTTTTCATCGAACTACCGACAATATGAATATGAATATTTCTGGACCATCCATGGAAGACGCTTTTGCCAGTCAGCTCACGAACCGCTCGAACAAGCAGGTTCGAATGCAGATTTCAATGGCGGTTAATGAAGAATCAGATGGATCAACAAGAAGCCCAAGCAGCAGCGTTGGTTAAGATGATTTAGAACAGCGCATTGGAAGGCACCGGGCAAATCGTCAATCACACAGCATAATTGTGACAACTGAATTTTACCGAGACAATTTATTGTCCCTCTTTTTTATTAAACCTTAACGGAAAAACTCTTATCTTTACGAAAAACTTATTGATTTCGATCGATTCAAGCCTATAATCAAATTAGGAAATTTTCGTTGAATCCCTACCTAGCTTACAAACAGGTCTGATTAACCTTGAGCATATTCCAACGCAAATTTGCGTTTCCTATTTTTATTTTGATAGTTGCCTGCCTTGTCTTTACTGGCTGTCAACTTCAATATGGAAGTAGTTCGAATTCAGGTGCAAACATGGTGCAGCTTTACACGCCCACCAGACAATATACTTCGACCGCTGCGGGCACAATCACGCCAGAAATATCTGCAACGCCGACATTAACCCAGACCCCCGAAAACACAGCCACACCAGTCAGTACAGCTACCCCGCTGCCCACGCCGACCCCGCTGCCGCCGCCATTTTTGGATACCTTCATTGAAAATCTGAAAAACGGCAATGCCGGGCAAGTGGTTGGGGTTTATGTGGAGGATGTACTTTCACTCCGCGTTGTGCAGCAGCCCTCCTCTGATGCTGCATATGTCTCAACCCTGCCGAATACGGCGACCTATTTTTCAATGGTAAGAAATATTACCGGCAATACCGGGCTTCTGGCACATAATTATCTTGCCGGTGCGTACTTTTTTAACCTGTCACCAGGACAGTTGGTGACCTTAATCTACGGAGATGGATCTACTGATGAGTACGTGGTATCCAATGTAGATGAATTTCAGGCGCTCAACCCAAGCAGTCCGACCAGCAATTTTGTCAGCCTGTCGAGTGGAGAAACGCTCAGTTCCACCGACCTGTTCTACCGCGTATATGGCGGCGGAACCCGCACCACGTTTCAAACTTGTATTGCGCAAGGAAATGAAGATTCCTGGGGCAGATTATTTGTCATTGCCCCGCTTGAATAGCGATTGTTATTAAGAGGAGGACGTATGTCAACGAACCGAACCAGTTTCACAAGATTTCAAAGAGGATGGAGAATTTTGGTGATCTTTGTCTCTGCATTTGCGGTGGGAGCATTGATCTGGTCGGTGCTGGTCACACCCATGTATCGGGCATCGGCAAAATTCCTGGTCTATCCAAACAACACATTGACCAGCAGCCGTGATGTGGTCAGCAGTTTGGATACTTTGGATAAGCGCACCATCTCAACCACCTATGCGGATATTTTAGACAGCAACCGGGTTTATCAGGATACTATCAGCCGGTTGCAATTGGATGAATTTGCGCTAAAAGAGATGCGTGTGTACTCGGAGGTGCAAACCGATACCAACATCCTGGTGCTGCATGTCGAAGGGCCGAACCCCCAATCGGTCACTCTATTGGCCAACAATATTGGTCAGAATGGCATCAGCTATATTAAAAGCATCTACCAGGTCTACGACATCGTCTTTCTCGATACAGCCGTCGAACCTACTACGCCTTTTATGCCGCGTCCATTCATTGGAACATTGATCGCTGCCGGGGCTGGTTTGCTTGTCGGGTTGATCTTCCTGCTTCTGAGAGAACTCTTGCGCACTCCGCTTGAAGCCCTGCGCGAGCGCACCATTACCGATAAACAGTCTCTTGCCTTTACTAAAAAATACATGCTGCGTTCATTTACCCAGGAACTCATCAAACCAAAGGATGTGCCAGTTGCTTTTGGGGTGATCTACCTGCAAGGGCTTGAAGATTTGATCGATGGCTTGCCCGAACGCATAACCAGCATTCTCATGCAGAATGTGGTTGAACGGCTGCACGATCAGCTGCGCGGCAACGACCTGGTTGGCAGATGGAATCGTCTTGAATTTGGCGTGCTCTTGCCCTCCACGCCAGAGTTCCCGGCTAAGAAAACATTTGAGCGCTTGATCATGGCGCTTGAAGAACCCATCCAGACGGAATCTGGCGAGAAGATTTTCTTAACCCCGGTAGCCGGTGTGGTCACCCGCCTGCCCGAAGACTCAAGCGATCAGATGATCACAAGGGTCGAAGAAGCGGTGAAAGACGCCCGCTCTGGTGCCGATAAGATGGTCATGGGAAACTGACCGAGGAGGATGACATGAAACGTTCACTCGTTTTTAAACTATTTGGCTTCATCCTTCTG
>DQHW01000001.1 GCA_003524305.1 Anaerolineaceae bacterium | reverse complement strand
CCATTTGATACGAAAACCGGCCGGTTGATACCGGCCGGTTTTCGTATCAAATGGTTGAGTTGGGGGTTCCATTTATTGCATAAGCATTTCTTTAGTCACTTGACCTTTAGAGGGTCTTTCTACTACAATCTGTTTCTCAACGATTGAATACTGACAAAATATTTCTGAAAGAGGTGTACCGAAATGACTCGATACAAAATCATCCTCAATCCTACAGCAGGCAAAGGCAACGGGCTGAAAGTGCGACCTGAAATTGAAGCAGCATTAAAGAAATACAACCTTGATTATGATGTGGATATTACCGGTTACCCTGAGCATGCCACCGAATTGGCGATTCAGGCTGCTGAAGATGGATTTGATGTGGTGGTGGCGGCAGGCGGCGACGGAACTGCCAATGAAGTCATTAACGGTTTAATGAAATACAAACAGACCCATAAAAAATATCCCGTCATGGGTGTCATCCCCGTTGGACGTGGAAACGATTTTGCTTTTGGCATGGGCATCCCAACCGGAGTGCAAGAAAGTTGTGACTTATTGGCCGCCGGACCTAAAACCCGGATTGATATCGGTAGAATCACCGGTGGAACGTATCCGCAGGGGTTGTTCTTTGGCAACGGTGTCGGGGTTGGTTTTGATGCCGTGGTCGGATTTGTGGCCGCCAAGAGCAGCCTTTCTGGCATAGTCTCTTATCTGGTTGCAGCACTGAAGACTATTTTTATCTATTACAAAGCCCCCCTGGTGGATATAGTTACTGACCACAAGACTTTTCAAATCTCAAGTTTGTTGATTTCCACCATGAACGGCACCCGCATGGGCGGCAGCTTCATGTTTGCCCCGGATGCCAAACCGAATGACGGCGTTTTTGATCTTTGCATCGTGCGTTCTGTTCCTCAGAGCAAAATACTTGGGCTGATCATGAAAGTGATGAAAGGCTCTCAGGCAGCGGATGCTGCGGTTTCCACCGTGCAAAGCACCAAAGTGATCGTTAGAGCTATTCAAGGCACGCTTCCAGTCCATGCAGATGGTGTCACCATTTGTGAAGAAGGCACGGGAGAAGTATCCATAGAAATCCTGCCCAAAGAGCTCGAAATCATCACAAGGCTGGCTGAATGACATTAGCTTCTTCGATCATCAACCCTCCAATCAAGGCGATCTTATCCACTTTTCTAAAAGTGGATGACAGCGAAGTGGTGCGCATTCCGATGCAGGGGCCGTTGATCATCGCCACCAACCACATTAACTCACTCGATGCCCCTGTGGGATTCAGTCATCTTCATCCCCGACCGGTCACCGCCTTCGTCAAGATCGAAACCTGGAACAATTTCTTGATGAAATGGTTGTTTGACGCCTGGGAGGCCATTCCCATCAAGCGCGGCGTAGTGGATTTTGAGGCTTTCCGCCTGGCGGATGAAGCGCTCAAGAAAAGGAAGATCATCATCGTCGCACCTGAGGGCACACGTTCTTATCACGGCCGTTTAAACAAGGGCTATCCGGGCATAGTCATGCTGGCCATCCGCTCTGGCGTACCCATTCTGCCGGTGGTGTTCTTTGGCAATGAAAATCTGAAAATAAAGTTGGCCAGACGCACCCACATGACCATTAAAGTGGGAGAGCCATTCAAGATTGACACCAGGGGTGCCGCATTCTCAAAAGAGGTACGCACCCAGGTGACAGACGAAATCATGTACGAGATCGCCGCCTTACTACCTGAAAAGAACCGCGGCGTATATTCTGATTTATCGCAAAATAAGCGGGAATATCTTTCGTTTACAAAATGAATTGCTAACCTTGACAAGGCTTCATGCCTTGTTAAGGTTTATTTATTTTGATTGTTTTCAAACTGTTAACTTTTGTATTCCAGTTGACGCAAGAGAATTGGTTGTGGTATTATTTATACAGTGGGCCCGTTCACTGAACGGGCTTCTGTTAAATAGTTAAAATCAGGAGAAAAACTATCAGTACTCAAACTTTTCGCGTCAATGAATTGATCCGGGTAAACGAAGTTCGCTTAATTGGACCGGAAAACGAAAACATCGGTGTGGTTCCGATCCAGAAGGCAATGCAAATCGCACGCGATGCTGAACTTGATCTCGTTGAGGTCGCCCCCAATTCTGAACCCCCTGTCTGCAGGGTGATGGATTTTGGCAAGTTCCTTTATGAACGAACCAAAAAAGACAAAGAAGCCCGTAAAGCCCAGACCAAAATTGAGGTCAAGGAAATTCGGCTGCGCCCAAAAACCAACGAACATCACCGTGGATTCAAGACCCGCGATGCACGTAAATGGTTATTGGAAGGCAACAAAGTCAAAGTCACCATCCGCTTCAGAGGACGCGAAATAACATATCCTGAAATTGCACTTGAAGACTTGCGTGAAATTGCCCAGGAACTGGCCGATGTTGGCATCATTGAGCAATCTCCGAATATTGAAGGCCGCACCATGGGCATGGTGCTTGGCCCCTTGAAGTCGCCGGCCAAGAAAAAGACAACTGAAACTCAAGAGTCTGAAACACAAGAAACGCAAGAAGCCTAAACGAAAATCAAATCTTCTGGTATAATGTGCGATTGCGCAAGCAATCGCACATTTTGTTGAGAGGAGTTCGCTGTGACAGCAAAGGTAAAAACACCCAAGTACAAACTCAAGACCCATAAAGCCACTTCCAAGCGCTTTCGTTTGACCGGGTCTGGCGTCCTTGTACGTACGAAGGGCGGCAAAAGCCATTTACGGCGCCGCACCCCGTCACGCACAAAGGCGTTGTTCGCTGAAATGGTCAGAGTCAAAGGGTCCAAGGTCATTAAGCGCGTCAATCGTCTCGCCCCCAATATGGAATAGGCGTCAAAGACTGACAAGGTCGTATCCGATTTAGTGCGTCTGTTGGGTGTATGCAACGGGTTGAAAAACCGGCGCCCAGGGGTTCGCAAAGGAGCTTAACATGGCACGTGTAAAAGGTGGTCCTCACGGGCATCTTCGTCACAAGAAAGTTTTAAAGTTTACAAAAGGTCAATTTGGCAGTCGGCATTTACTCATCCGCCGCGCCAATGAAGCCCGCTTAAAGAGCATGTGGTATTCAACCCGCGACCGCAAGAATCGCAAACGCGATCTGCGCCGCCTGTGGATCACTCGCATCAACGCTGGCGCCCGCCAGAACGGTTTATCTTACAGTCAGTTGATCTTTGCCCTGCGCAAATCCAACATTCTGTTGAACCGCAAGATGCTTGCTGATCTCGCCGCACGCGAACCGAAAGCGTTCACCGCTATCGTCGAAAAAGCCAAAGCAGCGAAGTAAAAAAACCTCAACAACAATCACGGGATGGCCTTTAAAAAGCCATCCCATTTTCTTTAACTACCTTAGGCAGAATTCGATTTCTGATATAAGAAATCGAATTCTTGCTCTTCTGCTTAATGCTGTTCCGGGATGACCCTCTAAATCCGCCCCGTTTTAATTTAATTATTAGCTTTAAAATATCTAAATGTACTTGAAATAAGTTAACATATATGTTAACATGTTGTTATGCGTTCAGTAATCTTCTATCACTTGCCTAATGGTCCATGTCCGATCGAAATTTTTTTGGATTCCTTGACTGGTAAGCAAGCGAAGAAGATTACGTGGGTGCTGAAATTAATTGAAGAATTGGAAAATGTTCCTATTCAATACTTCAAGAAACTGATAGGTCAGGATGATCTTTGGGAAGTTCGAGTGCAATTTGGAAGTGATGACTTTAGATTGTTGGGTTTTTTCGAAAGTGGAGTTTTAGTGATTTTGACAAATGCATTTATCAAAAAAACACAAAAAACACCTGTTCGAGAAATTGAGTTGGCGGGTCGGCGAAGGAAGGATTATTTATCCAGGAGATTAGACAATGAGTGATTTACAAAAGTATATTAAAAAACGCACAGAACGCGATCCTGAGTTTGCAGAAAATTACGAAGTCGGTTATGCCGATTTTCGGATCGGTATAATTTTACGCCAGGCTCGAGAATCAGCTGGTCTTACTCAGGAAGAGGTGGCAAAAAGATTGCAGACTAATAAATCGGCAATCTCTCGAATTGAAAACCATGCAGATGATGTAAGACTTTCGACAATCCAAAAATATGCTGAAGCGGTGGGAACCAATCTTCAAATTCGATTATCCACTTCATAACCCCAACGTGGTTTTTCAATATTTTGAACTATTGCATTGTGTGCCTGCTTGTCTGATTTAGGCAGGCATTTTTTTATTAATTTCTTGTGAAATTTGTAAAAAAACAGGCAATTGATCTTATTCAAATAGTATTTTTAATAAAAAATAGAATTGCGAATTTCCTTTGTAATCCATTTTCTTTTTACAGGTAGAATTATCCTATGCCAAATACAGACCCCGAAATGATCACCTCTTCAAAAAATCAGCATGTTCAGCACATCCGCGAACTGCTGGCAAAGAAAACTGCACGTGAAGAACACGGCTCTTTTATTGTCGAAGGTGTCCGTCTTTGCGAAGAAGCCTTAAAAACAGGCATCCCGCCCAGACTTGTGCTTTATTCGGATGCCTGTTCTGCCAGGGGATTGGAGCTGGTGCAGCAGGCAGGCACAGCGGGCAGCAAGGTGTTTTTAGTCAAACATGATATTCTGGACGTCATATCCGATACAGAGACCACCCAGGGGCTCCTGATGGTCATGCAGACCCATCCGCTGCACCTGCCCGGTCAAATGGATTTTGTATTGGTGATTGACCAGGTGCGCGACCCCGGCAACCTGGGGACGATTTTGCGCACGGCGGTGGCGGCTGGCGCTCAAGCTGTTTTCTGTACCCCCGGCAGCGTGGATGCCTGGTCGCCAAAAGTTGTACGCTCTGCCATGGGCGCTCATTTTTATGTTCCCATTGTATTGAAAAGCTGGAACGAGATTTTCGATCTCTGCAAGAGCCAACAGCAACCACTTACCACTTACCTGGCTGAATCCGCGGGGGGTACTGCTCTTTGGAAAGCCGATCTGAAAAGCCCGATCGCCCTGGTGGTCGGCGGCGAGGCGGATGGCGCCAGCCCTGAAGTTAAAAAAGCCGTGGATGGTTTGATCAACATCCCCATGCCGGGCGGAATCGAGTCTTTGAATGCGGCCGTTGCGGCATCCATCATTCTTTTTGAAGTGGTCAGGCAAAGAAGCGCATGAAAATCCGATCCATCACCAGTTTTGTTGATCCAAAATATGATCTTATCGACGCACAACTTAAACCGTTATCCTTGTTCAGCCGTGAGCTGCGCGCAGCGGTTGAAGCTGAGTCCTTTGAGGTTGAATCCACTCGTCTGGCAACTTCTCCATTCCCTGGCTGGTTGACCGGTTCGCTTGATGAACAAATTAGCGTGCTCAAAAATGTCGAAACGGCGATCAATGCCCATGGTTGGGATTACCTTTCAGTGGGACCAGCGACCCCTGGTATGCTGGAAGCTTACAAGTTGATTCCTGAATTATTGGCTGCCACACAAAATATATTCTTTGGCGGAATTATTTCTGACAATCGCGCGGTTTATCCCCCAGCGGTAATAGCATGCGCGAAGATCATCCAACAAACATCAATCCTCTCACCAGACGGATTTGCCAACCTGCGTTTTGCGGCGCTGGCAAACGTGCCTCCACACGCGCCGTTCTTTCCGGCGGCTTATCATGCCGCTGGAGAACCCGCTGCTTTCTCGCTGGCAATGGAGTGCGCAGATGAAGCCGTCAAGGCATTTTCATCTGACGCTTCGCTTGAACAGGCGCGCAGTCAATTCTTGATTTCACTTGAATCGGCTTCAGACCGATTAACCCCTATTTGCGAACGGATTGCACAAAAACATCATGTAATCTTTAAAGGCTTCGATTTCTCCCCTGCGCCTTTCCCCGAGGATTGGTGTTCTCTTGGCAAGGCTTTCGAATTACTCGGCTTGGAACGCATCGGCAGTGCTGGATCACTGGCTGCGGCCGCCTTCATCGCCGACGCACTGGATGCTGGCAGGTGGCCAAGAATTGGTTTTAACGGACTGATGCTGGCGGTGATGGAAGATTCCGTGCTAGCCAAACGCGCTGCGGAGGGCGGGCTTTCCATCAAGGATTTGCTGCTCTATTCTGCGGTCTGCGGCACCGGGCTGGATACCATCCCTTTGCCCGGGGATACTTCAATCGATGAACTGGCAGCAATTTTGTTGGATCTGGCAAGCCTCGCCACCCGGCTGGGCAAGCCGCTCACGGGCAGGTTAATGCCCATCCCTGGCAAAAGAGAGGGTGATGCGACTGAATTTGAATTCGGCTATTTTGCCAACAGCCGGGTGATTAACACGGATGGCCAGATAGTATCAGCCCCAATAATGTCAGCCGCCGAGATTCCGCTCAAGCCGAGAAAGGTACATTTGTAGGGGGCGGTTCATCCTGAAATTGAACGCTTCGCGTGAACCGCACTTACGCTGTTAAGTTGCCGTGGGAGTTGGTGTTTCGGTCGGCGTTACAGTGGGAGTTGGTGTATCTGTCACCGTTGGCGTCTCAGTCATCGTGGGGGTGATAGTAACCGTTGGAGTGACCGTAATCGTCGGGGTCTGCGTAATGGTCGGGGTGGGTAGCTGCAAGTTCAAGCGCAAGAATTTTTCAGCATACCCTTTGTTGTTGGATTTCAAATATAAATGCAAGGTGACAATACCGTTTTGTGCGCTGGCAAGGTCCCAGGTGAGCAGCTTCTGCGGTGATGCCGACGCGTTGCTTGATTCAGCCAAACGCATCCAGACGGATGGGTTGTCACCGTATCCATACTCAAGGTAAAAGCTTTCAAAATTCGCAGTCGCATTAACCACAGCATACAGGTCAATCGTGTTGGCACTAATAACTTGCCGGTCTTCCAGCCCAACAAAGACCAGGGTCGGGCGTGGATCATCCCCTTTGCAGGCTCTTGAAGGTACAAAAATCACCGGTGCAGAAAATCCGTTTTTCTCTGCCCAGGTTTTGCCTGCATCTTTTTCATTGATCCATTTGATTGCCCAGGGATCGGTTACATTGAGCACGTATTTCTCCGAAGTAAATTCCTGGCAAGCCGGCGAAGCGCTCAAATTTGTCCAGGTATCCACCTGGGCGTTTTTCCATAGATCCTCTTCTTGTGGCAGGGGCAGTTGATCTTGGGCGAAGATCTCACTGCGCTGATCTGGACACCACTGTGACGGTTCGGTGCCAGACGCCGAGCAGATGACCTTATCCACGATGCCTGAAGGGCGGGTGAAGGATGAAGGATTGCCGCCTGTCAGGTAGGGCACGGCATAGGTCATAAATTGAGCCCAGATGGGTGCAGCACCTGAAATGCCGGTGGTATTGATCATCGCTGAGTTATCCGCGTTGCCGACCCATACACCCACAGCCAAATCTGGCGTATAGCCGAGCGTCCAGTTATCTTTGTAGTCATTGGTGGTGCCGGTTTTGGCCGCAGCCTGGAAGGGCAGGTTAAGGATTGAGTTGGATCCAAACATGGGTGCACGCGCTTTGCCATCTGAAAGGATGGAAGTAATCAGATAAGCATGTTCCGGGCTGATCACCTGGGTGCCGTTTTCGATAGTTTCTTCGAAGATCAAGTTGCCCTGGTAGTCTTCAATACGGGTAATGGCGACCGGATCAATCTTCAATCCGTTGTTGGCGAAAGTTGAAAAAGCGGAAGTCATTTGAAACAGGGTGACTTCACCGCCTCCCAGTGTCAGCGCCATGCCGTAATCGTTGCGGGTGAGAGTGGTGATGCCCATGCGTTTTGCAAAGGCGATCAAACCGTCTTCGCCGGCAATATTGGGATTGTCATAAATACCCACAAACGCCAATGCTTTTACGGCAGGGATGTTGTAGCTGTTTGCAAGGGCAGACCGCACTGTCACCGGTCCGTGGAATTTTCCGTCATAATTGACGGGGATGTATGGAGCGCGTGTATCATCTGCATTTCCAGAAGGCGTAAATTCGGAAGGTACATCCCAGATCAGGGTGGAGGGGGTCCAGCCTTTTTCAAAGGCAGCGGCGTAAGTCAGCGGTTTGAAAGATGAGCCTGGCTGACGCGGAGAAAGTGCCATGTTGATCTGTCCGGCAATGGCATCATTGTAAAAATCTGCTGAGCCGGTCATGGCGAGCACCTCGCCTGTTGAGGGGCGGATGGCGACCAGCGCACCGTCAGTGGCGTGATTATCGACCAGGTTGGCCACTTGTTCCGCGACGATGCGGTCTGCTTCGATTTGAAGCTGCGGATCGAGTGTGGTGTAAACCTTGAACCCGGAACGATAGATGGTCTGAGCATCGTATTTTTCTTCGAGCAGCGTGATGATGTAGTTCACCCAATGCGGATAGACCATCGGGTTCGCACGCTGCACGAAATCATAGTTTTCAATATATGCATAAACATCTGCCGCAGTTTGAGAATCTACACAAATTCGTTGTTCAATATCCTCAATCCGGATGCAATTCTTTTCGGTTGATAATTCATACATGGCTGTGATGGTCTGTTTGACACGAAGCAAGGTGGCGTCACGGGCAGTAAAAATATCATACACGCTGGGCGCCTGGGGTAAACCTGCCAGAAAAGCAGATTGCGCCAGGGTAAGGTCGCTGGCAGTGGTGTTGAAATAAGTTTCTGCTGCGGCTTCGATACCGTATGCCAGGTTGCCGTAACTGATCTCGTTCAAATAGAGTTCAAGTATTTCGTCTTTGGAGTAACGCCTGGTTAACTCTGACGCCAGGATGATCTCGCGTGCTTTGCGCCGCATCGAAATCTCCACGCGCTCCTGTGGACTGAAGAAGAGTGTGCGTGCAAGCTGCTGGGTAATGGTCGAAGCACCAGAAACCACTTCACCGCTGGTATAGTTTTGAATCAACGCGCGTAGCAGGGCAAAGACATCGAACCCGGGATGGTTGTAGTACTCCTTGTCTTCAATGGCGATGGTGGCGGCAATCAGTGCAGGGGATATCTGGTCTATCGGGATATATGTTCTGCGGCCCGCGTTGGGATCAATCATTTCATAAAGCAGTTGGCCATTTCGATCATAAAAACGGGTGGTTTCAAATTGCGAGGCTTTCTGCTTGATATCATCAATCCCTGGCAGGCTGGCTGCAATGGTGAAATACTGGTAGACCAGAAATGCGCCGGCGATCACAAGACCAAGTACCATGGCAAAAAGCAAAATGACCAAACCTTTTACCAGGCAGCCGTTTAGATTCACTCCCTTTTTCGGCTGGGCGGGCATTTTGCGGGGTTTACGTTTTAACACCGCTGGAACCACGGATTTTTCAGGCAAGGTTGGTGGTGTCATCGATTGGGCAAAGGCCGTTGGTATTACCCTGGTTGCGCCCAAGTCAGTTTCGTCAACGTGATTTGGCAGTGCGTCCGATGTCCCCGGTGGTGGAGCGCCAAGATCATCCATGATTATCGTTTTCTCATTGTCATCGGTGACGGGATCCACCATCATTGTGGGCATATCTTCTATATCGTTGATGCCGCGGGTGGTGTCAAACTGCATAGTGAAGAACGGATCCGTTGATCCATCTTTTGGGATTATGGGGGCAGTAGTATCTTTGGAATCAGCATCCGCATCAGGTTTGGCGCTGTTTCGCTTTTTGGTAGTTTCTTCGTTTTCGTCTGATGTGTTATTGATCAAGTTATTCATCTCATTTCAATAAAGAACAGGTTTTGTTCATTCTAGCATAATTCGATTGACCCTGATGAGTTATTCTCTTAAAATGCATTCATGACCACACATGATCCAAACATCAAGAAACTCCGGCAGATCATCGCTGCCGATCAGCGCTGCTCAACCATAACCCCTGAAGACGATCAAATCTGGGAGCTTGAACCCTCCAGGGGAGAGCCTCCCGGATTAGCCTTTCAAACCACGTATGGATTGAGAGCCTACGGCATCCGCGTCTTTCCAAGATTTAGTATCAAAAAAGTGCCCGTCTCTGATCCTCGCTCGTTTACCGCCAAACCGGTGGTAAACGATGTCGCTCCTAATTTCATTGAACTTCAATATTCACCTTTCTCCACTTTAGACGTCATTCAAAAGACCTGGGTTCCCGACAGCCATACATTAACTGCACAGGTCGCCCTTACTAATTCCAGTTCAGGGCTTGTTCAGGTGTGGATGGAGTGGATTGTTCAACTTAATCCATTGCTCACTGGTTCACCCATGACGGCTGCCCAGATCAGTGTCAATACGGTGCTGCAAGGTCAAACCGGAAATTTATACCCTGTGTTCCTGCTAACAGGCGGTCCCCGAGGTGATCTCTCGGCATTTCCCAGCCTCGGTATCGAAGTTTCACTGCCGCCGCGATCCAGCCGGCAATTTTCATGGGCTTTGGCCACCCTTGGTTCCGCCGAGGATTCATTTTACGCAGCGCGAAAAGCAACTTCTTATACCCTTGATAATGAACAAATCAAAATTCAGATGCTCCAAAAGGGACAAAGTGTTGGGTTTGACTTTTCGAATACTTTCATCAACCAGTGGTTGGAGCAAAGCCAGCAAAGAGTTTTTCAATTGATATTTCCTCCACACCGCAGCCTCGAATATCCATGGTATGTCACAAAACGCGATACTGAACACGGCAACCTGCCTGCAGAATACAGCAGCGGACTTTCAGCCGATTGGGGGATTCAAAAAATGACGGATCTTTGGGCACTCAGCCGCATGCTCTTGCCGCTCAGACCAGACCTGGTGAAAGGTATGCTCCAAAACCTGCTTAACCTGCAGGGCGATGATGGCACCCTTTACGCTCAAACAAATTGGAATGGCAAAGTGACCAACCTCGCGGCTGCGCCGCTTGCGGCAGCGCTGGCTTTAGAGGTTTATGAATCCACAGGTGATAAAGAATGGCTGTCGCATAACTATGCCGCCCTAATCCGTGCGATAAAGATTTGGTTTCAACCTGGCAATGATCGCGATCAAGACGGCTGGCCAGAGTGGCAGCACCTCTTGCAAACCGGCCTGGCTGATTGTGCGTCTCGTGATCAAAAAAGCAAACTTGAAGCGCTTATCAAAACCGCTGAATGGCCGTCACTGGCTGCCTTGCTGTTGAATGAATGCCGTGCATTAATAAAAATGGCCGCTTGGGTAGATGACACTTCCGATTGTGATTGGCTTGAAAATCAGGTGATGCGTCTCGAAAAAGTGCTGCAAGGGTCTTGGGATCAAAAACGCGGTATGCATGTGTTTCGCGATCAGGCTGGGCATTTTTCTTACCAGGGGAAAGTTCTTCACACCTTTAAACAAAATGGTGTCGCCGAGAACATCAGCCCTTTGACCCATCCAAGCCGCTTGGTGGTGCGCCTGAACACCATGGATGCGGAGAATCGAAACATCACATGCCAGGTTAAGGGTGTTATCAACCACCATGAAAAGACAATATCCCTTTCCATGCGTGATTTTCGTTGGGAGGATGAAAACGGTCTGGTGGTTAGCGATGAAGTTTTCTCAGCAGTAAAGAAAATCACAGTGACCGGCATGAAAAAGGGTGAACGAATAACCGTTGAAACACCTGACCATCATCTTCAATCTGCAGATATGATCATCCCATTATGGGTGGGTGCAGAGTCAAAGAATCAAACTGATGCACTCATTAAAAGCGGAATCCATTATCTTGATGCGACTGGCTGTGATATCCCCTTTTACCTGAAAATCATGTGGCTTGAAGCTTTATGCAATGCTGACCACAAAGCGTTAGCGAGCCGATATTTCAAACAGTGGTATTTAGGCTTTACACAAACAAGAGAAGGTGATGATTTCCAACCTGGCAGTAAGGTCGAAAAATCCTTTACTGGTGATCTTGACCAGTTGGTTCCGCTGAAAACACTGTTGAAATTGCTGGGAATCGAACGAATATCCGACGAGGAATTGATTCTCAGCGGTTTTAATGAATTTTTTCCCAAGGTTAATGTACAATATAAGAAATTCAAGCTTGATCTTGATTCTGGTCAGGCAAAGATTGAGAATCTGAATGGAGAAAACGTCTTAATCACTGAACCCGGTCCACACCGGATAAAGCTCTCCTGAGGAGGTGAAAAATGGAAAAAGAAGATCAACAAGGCAAAATTCCAAAAATATTATGCATGGCTGTGGTCCAATCACAGGATGCTGACATTGCCCAGGACGCCATCCGCGATATGGGAATGTTTGTCACCCGACTGCCAAGCCAGGGCGCCTTTTTAGGCCGCCGAAATGCCACCCTGCTAATAGGTTCACCAAAAAATAAACTGCCAGAAATCTTACAGTCCTTAAAAGAAAACTGCAGACAGCGCATTGAATATATTTCCGTTCCGCTCGAGAGTGCGCCTCTGCCCATGCCATCCCCCACACCCATTACTGTGGGTGGAGCAAACGTTTTCACGTTGGATATTGAATATTTTGAGGAGTTGTAGACATGAAAATGATCATTACGATAATTAAAGATAATGATACAGATGCCTTAACCAAGGCCTTGACCTCTGATGGTTTTCGCGTCACAACCATTGCTTCCACCGGCGGATTTCTGCGCAGCGGTGTGAGCACCCTCTTGTGCGGTGTTGAAGACGAGCAGGTCAAAAAGGCGATTGACGTCATCCATAAAGTCTTTCCGCCGCACCCGGAAACACCTGAGAAGCGCTGCACCTTGTTTGTGATCAACGTGGCCGATTCGCAGCATTTTTAAAATTTAGTTCGATGGAAAACGAATGTCATTGCGAACCCTAGAAAAACAACTCCATAATTCAAAAATGCAAGCAAGGGTTGGACCCCAACAAGCCATTTCATAATGTCAGGGTGAAGCAATCTCCGTCAAGGAGGAATGCACATTACAAAAAGTTTGGGTGGGTTCCGCGGATTGTTCGTCCCCGAGCGCGTGATTTTCGAGCGAGTGGGAGTGAACCCACCTTTTTGTTAATTACGAACTTTTTCACTATTAAATTGGACAAGTTTTTCCCAATTGATCGAACCATTTGAAGTGCAAAATTGAGTAGAAAACTCGCTAGTAAACCGATTAATCAGGTTTTGGTGGGTTCCGCGAATTGTTCGTCCCCGAGCGCGTGATTTCCGAGCGAGTAGGAGTGAACCCACCTTTTTGTTAATTGCAAATTTTTCACTATTAAATCGGACAAGTTTTTCCCAATTGAGCGAACCATTTGAAGTACAAAATTGAGTAGAAAACTCGCTAGTAAACCGGTTAATCAGGTTTGGTGGGTTCCGCGAATTGTTCGTCCCCGAGCGCGTGATTTCCGAGCGAGTAGGAGTGAACCCACCTTTTTTGTTTTAAGCAAAAGTGGATAGTTTAGCAAGAGTACAAGTAATAACCTTCAGCATTATTTTTGTCTACTTATTTTGTTGCCATTCTTGGCGACCCACCAAAGAAACAATCCGTAAGCGCTGTGATTATTTCTCTTCAAACTCTTCCACATGATAAATGGAGACTTCGAGCACTTTACGTAGCCAAAGGTCTGAGGCTGCACCCATTTTCGTGCACAAATGCGATAAAAACTCTTCAGCCTTCGGCAGTTGCTGCCACACCTGCGGAAGGAATGTCGCGCGCCTGAAGCCGTCTTTGAGGATCACGCCGTCCACGTTGGGATTAAGTAAGCCGGGCAGGTCCTCAGGGTTATGATATTTGAGAGGAAATGATGGCGTCAATCGCGAGATTTCGATATGCAATCTTGGTATTTCAGCATCCTTCACCGGCGGAAAGCGGTAGTCTTCAAGCGCAGCCTGCCGGGCATGGTCGCGAACATCTTCAATCAAGCTTTGGTAAGCCTCCAGAGATCCGATGCAGCCTCGCAGGTCGCCATCCTTGGTCAGTGTCACAAAGGATGCGCCTTTTTGTTTCATTGCATCTGTGAGGTCAGCATCATTCCAGGTGGGCAGGGGTTGATTATTGACAGCCTTCACAATCGTCTGACGCGCCAAAGTCAATAGAAAGTCTTTCTCATGGTTTGAAAGTGGATTTTCCATCACAACTCCAGGGGGTGATAATTGCGGTTGCCATAGATCAAGGCAGTGCTTTTGTCTTCTTTTCGAGCCTCTAGTACTTCGCCAACAAAAAGGGTGGAGTTCGGCATGTTGTATTGATGGATCACTCTGCACGCCATTTCGCCCAATCCATCCGCGATCACCGGGATGTTTTGCGCCAAACGTAGAATTTCAATCCCGTCCATGCGGTCGCCTTCGTCAGGGATCACGCCTGCAAAACGGTCTGCAACGGATTGCTGTTCTGCTGTCAAAAACGTCACTCCAAATAATCCGGATTGTGTAACCATTTTATGAGTGCGGGTTTGATTGCCCAGTGTTACGATGATGCGCGGCGGATCAATGGAAATTGAGACAAACGAACCGACCGTCATACCGTGGATTCTACCCTCAAGTTCGGCAGTGACAACCGAAACCCCGGTTACCCAATGCCGCATTACTTCTCTTAAATCTTCCATGTTTGTCTCATCATCTGTTGTTGATTTCCAACGAATAAATTATCTTGTTTAGACAGGTTATACTTTGTCCGCTAGTCGAAGTCAAGCACAATTGACTGTTTGAAATTTGGACTTTGGCATAAACCTTGCTATAATTCTTGAAGATTATGTCACTATTTAATTCTTCCAGTCAATACCCGGATGGTGAAGAACCGGATGTGGAACCTGCCGCTTCCAGTTCAAGTATTCCAAATTCACCAAAACCAAGTTCAATCCCCAGAGGAAAATTTGGCATGTTTTCGGGTATTCAATCCATTCTCACTTACGCATTTTTATTTGCCACGCTTTTTACCTTGTTTACCCCTGATAATCTCTTTTCGGGTCAGATGTTGACCCGTGTATTTGAAGCCTGGCAGGCGAATCCAACAACCATGGCGCCGCTTGTCACTGAAGTGGTCAACACGGACATGAACCGCATTGGCATTGTTTCTGGCCATTGGAAGAATGATTCAGGATCAGTGTGTTCGAACGGATTGACCGAAGAACAAGTAAACCTTAGAATCGCCAGCCTGGTGCAGTCAAAATTGACGGCAGAAGGTTTCCAGGTTGATCTGTTGGAAGAATTCGATCCCCGTTTATCGCAATATAAAGCCATTGCGCTGGTTTCTATCCACGCCGATTCTTGTGATTTTCTCAATGATGCCGCCACTGGCTACAAAGTGGCAGCCGCCCTCGACAGCGCTTATCCTGAAAAAGCCACCCGCCTGACGATGTGCCTGGTGGACCGATATGGAAAAGCCACCGGTTTGCAATACAAGACAAACACCACCATTGATATGACTTCATATCATGCCTTTGGCGAGATCAACACCGAAACCACGGCTGCCATCATAGAAGCCGGTTACCTTAACCTCGATCAACAAATCCTGACACAAAAACCTGATGTGATTGCACAAGGCATTGTAGATGGATTATTGTGTTTTATTCGTAATGAGAATGTGGTTCCCATACAGACAACCGAGACAATTGTTCCAACACAGGCAAGCCCATGAGCGATCAATCTGCCTATCAATTAAGACTTGCCCTGGTTAATGCCCAAATCGCGCTTCAGCAAAATAACAAAATGGAAGCGAGGCGCTGGGCATCGGTTGCATTAAAAATTTCGCCTGAAAGCGAAGAAGCCTGGATGATCCTTGGGGCTATTTCGAGCCCATCAGCCAGTGTAGCCTTCCTCACCAAAGCACTGCAGATCAACCCTAAAAACGAACGGGCGGCCAAAGGCTTAAAATGGGCCGAGTCGCGCATGGCTGAGTTTCGGGCAACGACACCGGTCATTCAAGTGGTTGCGATTCCGATTGTAAAACCGGATCTTTCCCCGGCATTAACGCCTGCGTCTGAACAGGAGTTCATTGCAGAACCCCGGGTGATTGAATCAGTCCAGGAAGTTGAACTTCAAAACCTGGAACCTGAACTTGCTGGAGAGCCTTCCACAACCACACCCGAATTCACGGTTGAACCGCCAGTCGAGGATGGGGCAGTCAAGTCTGCATCTGAAACGCTTGAACCTGAACTACCAATTGAACCTCCTCCTCTTGAACCTGATTGGGAAGCACTTGACTCGCTTGGTTCAGAGCCGGATTGGAATTCGATCAACTCACCAATTCCTCCAATTGGGAGCGTTGAGGAACCTTCTCAGGAACTTGATTGGACAAAGCTCGAAGCTTTGGCGTCAGAGCCTGATCAGAATGTCAACGAACCGCCTCCCCTCCCAATTGAGAAAATCGAAGATGCTTCGCCTCAAGAGCCGGATTGGTCCGCCCTGGCTGCTTTGGCGTCTGAGCCTGATGATAATCAGGCAGTACCTCCTGTTTTACCTTTTACCTCTGATGAAGAATCACCAGCCCTTTATTCAGATTGGAAACCAATAGAATTTGATTCTCTTGAACCCGATGAGAGTAATAAACTCGCGGTTGAAGATGAATCCACTGAACCCATTGATATTCTTGCCCGCATTCACGAGACAGAAGCCGATCGCCAACAAGATCTGATCTCTGAATTCCGGCCTGAACAACAACCTGATTCCGTTGATGTATCGGTAAATACATACCTCGAAAAGCAGAAAAAGACAAAGAAATCACCAGGTTTTTCTTGGGCAGCCTTTCTGATCATCTTATTAACCCTGGCGAGTTCGGCAGTGGTGGTTTGGGCAGCCCTGCCCGGGTTGACCGCACTTTCACGCAGTTCAGCAGCACCCATCCCCGGCGGATATTTGGGTAAACCTTCTTTGACACCCACCCTCACAACAACACCCACGGCAACACTCACACCAACGCCTACTGAAACCCCAACGCCGACAGCCACCGAAACCCCGCTGCCGACTGACACTGCAACGGCCACAGATACCCCCTGGCCAACCAATACACCAAAGCCCTATTCGGCAGAACAACAAAAAATTCCCCAGACTTCATCAGATTTGTCTGGCCACTGGATAGATGTTAACCTCAGTGAACAACGCCTCTATGCTTACGACGGCGCCACCCTGGTTTCGTCCTTTTTAGTCTCGACCGGCACCTCGGCCCATCCGACTGTGACGGGCACCTATGCTGTTTACGTCAAATATGTTTATACGGATATGCGCGGCCCCGGTTATTACCTGCCGGATGTTCCCTATACCATGTACTTCTACCAGGGCTACGGCATCCACGGAACCTATTGGCATGATAATTTTGGCACGCCCATGAGCCATGGATGCGTGAACATGCGTACCAGCGAAGCCGAATGGGTTTTCAACTTCTCAAAGGTTGGAACCCCCGTTATCGTACATTACTAAAACGCCATGGCTGATTCTCTCGATCTCAGGCATTTTTCAAGACGTGAATTTTTACGCTTCAGCAGTGCAGCGTTGATCTCTGTACTGGCATTAAGCCGTACTTCCTATGCCTATGCTGATACTGGCGTCTTGCAGAGTGCTGCCACGCCTTTGGGACGACTCACGAGAAAACGTCTGGATCTATTTGATATTCCATCAGAGAATGGCAAGGTGATCCGAGAACTGGCACTCGATGAGGTTTTGCCTATCACCAATACAGCCATTGGCAGCGATGATTCTACCAATAACCGAATATGGTATGAATTAAACAATGAAGGGTTTATACACTCGGGTGAAGTTCAACCCGTCGCGAACAAACTCAACGAGATGGTCACCAATATCCCGGCTGCCGGGTTGCTGGCTGAAGTGAGCGTCCCTTTTACTGATGCAGTTTACGACCTCCAGAAACCTGAAGAATCTATCCGGCTTTATTTCGCCACCACACACTGGATCCTTGGCGTCATCAAAGACAGTGAAGGAAAATGGTGGTATGAGGTTTTGGAAGATTTTTATCAAAAAAGCTACTTCGTTAACCCAAAACATTTACGAGTCATACCATTGGATGAACTAACGCCATTGTCTTCGCATGTACCCGCGATCGAAAAACGGATCGAGGTGCGTCTGGCCGACCAATTGGTGATCGCTTACGAAGGGGATACCCAGGTGCAGTTATTCCGCTGTTCGGCAGGGGTTAACAAGGCTGATGTTTCTTTAACCCCGGTTGGCGATTTCACCACGGATTACAAAAGGCCTTCACGCCATATGATAGACGGTAACGATCATCACATGAATACCTTTAATTTACCCGGTGTTCCGTGGATTTCTTACCTCGATGTCAACGGAATTTCATTTCACGGCACCTACTGGCACAATAATTTCGGTGTACCCATGAGCCACGGCTGCATTAACCTGCCTCCTGAGTCTGCCAAATGGATTTATCGTTGGACGAACCCGGTGGTGGGTGTTGGTGAACAACGTGGTTATAAAATGATGGGCGGCACCAGGGTAACCATCAAGTAAAATTAATAAACTTCTAACAAGAATCCAATCCACTGGGATTGGATTCGTTTTATAATTAATACAAGGTGAATAAAATGAGCAGAGAACCACTTTTTAAAGGTTTGGTAATTGACGAGTACGATCATCCGGTAACGACCGGCAGAATCGGAGACGAACCCTGTTACATCGTTAACGATGACGGTTTTATGCGCCATATTCCCTCAGACCCGGTGGATATGGAAATACTAAAATCTTTTGGTGAACAGATCAGCGGAAATGAAGAATTAATCGCCGAACAAGCCACCAAAATGATAGGGCAAGACGACTTATTCACGCACGCGATCATTGAAAACCAGTTGAAAAACCTTGATCAGCAATTTGCCCAGGTGCTTCAAATGGGGCTGCCAGAAGAAACAAGAGTCTATTTGGGCATGATGGGATTTAAAGTCGTCGTCAATATCCACGGCGAAGTGATGCGCATTGATCAACCTGCAGCCAGGTCTGATGAAAATGGAAATGATGACGATAATGGAGAGTAACCCATTGAGCCTTGTTCAGGAGAGTACTCCATGATGTCCGAATATATTAAATCGGTCACCGAAAGTGATTTTGAATACGAAGTGCTTGCCTATTCACAGAATACTCCAGTCATCGTGGATTTCTGGGCAGAATGGTGCAAGCCTTGCAAGATACTTTCTCCCATCCTTGAGAAATTGGTGGATGAGGCAGGCGGTTCATTCCGTCTTGCCAAGGTGGATGCAGATGTCAACCCGAACCTGGTGTTGAAATACGGAGTCCGCAGCATCCCGACGGTGTTGGCGTTCAGCCAGGGCAGCCGCATTAGTGAATTTGCCGGTTTGCAGCCTGAACCAAGGGTAAGAGAATTTATCAATCAAATTTTGCCTCCCAGCCCTGCCAGTTTAATGGTGCAAAAAGGTGACAGTCTGTTGGCCATGGGTGATCTCGAAGGGGCTCGAAAAGCTTACGACGAAGCACTCGATATCACCGAAGGCACCCCCGGTGCGCTGCTTGGCTTGATTAAGATCAATTTACTCGAGGGCAACGCCCCTGCGGCCAGAGAAAGCTTGAGGGTCTTTCCGGCTTGCAAGGAATACAACGAAGCGGAACGTCTGCTGCCTCTGATGAAAGCCATGCAAGACGCGGTCAGCAGCAGCCTGCCAAATGAAACGGATCTTGACCTGGCATTTCAGAATTCCATGCGCCTGGCGCTGCGCGGCAATATGCTCGCCAGCGTGGATGGTCTGATGGATATTCTGCGCACTGATAAACATTTCAGGCGCGAACGCGGCAAAGAAGTCGTGCTCGCCATCCTTGACTTGATGGATCAGGAAAGCGATCTGACGCGCCAATATCGCAAAGAATTGACCAATATCCTATTCTAGAGAAAAGGCTGCCTCATCGGTAGCCTTTTTTTTGTCAGACTTAAATTCGTATTCGATAGGTCTACTTCACCAGCACCAACTCACCCCAGGTAGTGGGATTGAACACTGACAATCCATATGCGCTGGATAGCATGGTCATTTTCTTGTAGCTGTCGACATTGTCATTGTCATCAACATTCACGGCAAAGCCCAGGCGCATACCTGCTGAGGGGGTGATGCCGTAGATCGACCAGGGGATGGCGGCTTCAATACGGTAAACCGTTGCAGATTCAAACTGCTTTGAAATGACCACCTGGCTGCGCTTGCCTGCCACACTGGAGGGGTAAAACAAATACGCTCCGGTTTCAATACTTCCAGAGGGGCTGCCGGCTGATATGCCGAGTTGGTAATCATCCGAGCTGAGACTTGTCGTGTAAAAATCTCCCAGCAGGTTGGTATCAAGCAACACTTCAACGGTGTCGCCATTATAAATGTTGCCGCCGGCATAAGGTTGGTTGTAAATGTCATCAGTAATTTTGAAGCCAAGATAGAGGTAGTCATAATCCCAGGCAACGGCAAAGGCGCCTTCGAGGTCTGCATGGTTAACCCAATTGGCTTTGCCCCAGGCAAAATTTGGCATGGTGTATTTATTGGTTTTCTCAACCCATTCGGCATAGGTACCGTCTTGCACGGGGGCGGTGCCGAGGTAATTCGCGTAAAGTTGCGCGTTGCCTCTAACGGCAGGCGCGTTTGTGGGCGCTGTCGTAGCAGTGACCACTATTACCACCGGGGTGATGGTTGCAGTTTCTGTGAGTGTTGGTTCTGGTGTGGCAGTTACAAGCTCCAACGTAGGCAGAAAAGCCGTACTGGTGGCGATCAAAGGCGGTGTGATGGTCGCCGGGATGTTATGACTGGTATCAAAAAGGGCAGTCAAGGTCGCATTGGGCGTACCTTCCGCGTCGGTACGGGTGATGGTATATCCAAATGGCAAATTGCAGGCAGTCATCAGCAGCATGCTGATCAACAAACTGGATAGTAGAATTGTGGTCTTTTTCATACTTCCTCCACTTAAATCATGAACCATTTAAATCAGAATATAAAAGAACCATGTATTCACGTTGCAAGGTTCATGCGAGAATATTAGTCGGGTTCATGCGATCACATTCACGTGGTATGCCACAACAGATGGTTATTAACAAAGGTCGTTTCAATCTTGCCGTCTTCATGCAGATAGGCCAGATAAGAACGGATGGTGCTGCCGACCAGGACATATTGGTTCCAATCCATGCTGAGTTGAAAATAATCGAATGTCTTTTTTAAGACCTCTTCAAACATGATTGGTTCCCGGCACCATTCGAGCAATTTTTCGCAGATTTCCAATACTTTTTGTCGGTTTGCCGCCACCAGCGGTTTGATATCCTGGCAGGCTGCTGCATGTGCCGGGATGAACCATTTACCCTCGAGTTTTTCTACTTTATCCAGGGTTGCGAGGTACGCAGCTACATCATAGATAAACGAGGCGTGGTACTTTTGCAAAATGTTTTCGCCCATCATGCAGTCCGCGAGGAACCAGACGCCGTCATCCGTTTTGACGCCGAACATGCCAAAATAATGCCCTTCAAGAGGCAGAATTTCCAACCCTTGTGGCAGTGAAAAATTATTGAGATCGTCTGCCTCGGAGGACTGCGTCATCAGGAACTTGTTGCGCAGTTCCTTGACCGGATAACCGCCGTAAAGAAAGGAGGATTCCAAAATCGGAAAGCGGTTGAAACAGGCTTCTATCCCGCTGGTATAAGCAGGCACATTCAAACGCTGCTGTAAAACCGCATTGCCGCCCACATGGTCCGCGTTAGAGTGAGTGTTTAGGATGAATTTCAAGCTCCAGCCTTGTTCAACCAAAATACCCTGTACTTTGCGGCCGGCATCCTTGTCGTTGCCGCTGTCAATCAGGCAGACTTCCGTTTCACTCAGTTTATAGATCCCTATCTTGGCCGGGGATTCGATGTAATAGGTCTTGTCGCCAACTTGATTTAATTCATACATAATTCACCTCGCTGATTTCCATTCTTCGCCCAACAGGGCAAAGACCAAGTCGTCGCACCACTCGCCGTGGATGAGAATACTTTTCTTAAAGTGTGCCTCCGGACGGAAACCGAGCTTTTTGAGCAGATTTATTGATTTCTGATTGTCAGGATCAACCGAAGCGGTTATTCTATGTTTGTTTAGCTTCAAAAACAAATAGTCGAGCAGGGCATTAACAGCTTCAAAAGCATAGCCTTGACCCTGATGGTCAGGCGAGAGCGTATAGCCGATTTCCACCTGGTCATCATCAAGAAAATGGATGCCCATATCCCCAATCAACACTCCGTTTTGCAAGTGAATGCCTAATTGCATCCAGGTATTTTGAGTATCAGGAAGAATTGTCGCATTTTTATTGATGAATTTCTCAACTTCATCAATGCTGGCTGGCTTCCATAACTGGAAATTATACACTTCAGGTTTGATGCGATAGGCAAAAAATGGTTCTTTGTCTTGCGGCTCCAATAAGCTGATGATTATTCGATCAGTATCTATTCGCTGAAATTTTTGAAGAGAGGTATTCACTTTACTCTGCCTGGCTTAAATACTTTTCAAACAAATAACCAACCCATTCTCCCCTTTTTCCGCGTTTGTCAAAGCTGACAAAACCATCTGCTTTGTAAATGTAATTAATCTTCCATCCATCATCTTTTGTTTTCTTGCTCTTAATATATTCCACAGCCTCTTTTACTCGCGGATCCTTCATGTGTTTTGTCATGAATGCGATATCCAGTAACTCAACCAGGTTTAGCAGGTAAGACTGCGGATATGCAAAGTCAAGGATATGTTTGTTGATCGGCTCTTTATTGGATAGCCGTTGATACAGCTTGTGTTGAAAGAGATATTCAGTACCTTTATTTATGGTATCCAATACCCTAACATCTTTGGTTGTCGAAGCGGAAGAGTAATAGACAAGCGCTTTGACCGTTTTTGCGATGCCGATGTAACAGGGTGTGGATTTCATACACCCGCCGTATTTTTTAATGCCATCACCTTGCCAGGAAGTTTGTTCATTTCTTCCAAACACCTGGTAATTCAAAATCCAATCCACTGCATTTTTTACCTGAGGAAGCTCCGCGAGACCCAGTTTTGAAAAAGCTTCAACCAGCATTGCATTGTAACAGGGCAGTAAATCTTTGTTATTGCCGGTTATTGAAAATCCCTCTGCTGTTGCATATGTTTTTTCAATGTAATCGAGCAGGTCTTGTGTATATTTGAGTCTTCCAGCAAATGGAATCTCGGCAAGTGCCAGGATTCTCCAAATAGGAAACAAAGATTTCTTTGAGAAATCTTTGGTAAGAGATTGAACCAATTCAGAACTTGATAATAATTGATGAATTGTCTCATCGGACAACTCCTCACCATTATCGACCATCATTTTTAGTCTTAATCCGGCATCTACCATGTGCTAATCCCCAATAAGTAAATTTTTCGAATAACGGAATTGGGCTGACTATTCTCAGTTAGATTCTCGCAAGGAATAATTGAATTCCTCTGAATATAAAATAATTCCAAAACTACCACTTGTTGGTATGGATTCTTGCCTTGTTAAAACGATCCACCGGGGTTTTGCTTTCTGTAGGGTAGCCTAAAGCGATTATGCAAAGAGGAATAATGCTCTCAGGCAGCTCTAACAACGACTGGACTGGTTTTACTCTATCCTTATCGGGATGAACTCCCAGCCATACCGAACCAAGCCCAAGGTCGGTCGCTTCAATCAGAATATTTTCAGTGGCTGCTGAACAATCTTGAACCCAGAAGCCTTTGTTAGTTTCAAGTGATGGGTCGCCGCACACCACGATGGCACAGGATGCATCCCTGAGCATTTGTGAATAGGGATGAAACTTGGGGATTGAATATAAGATATCTTTGTCTTTGATTACCACAAAATGCCAGGGCTGCTCATTGCCGGCAGAGGGTGCTGCCATGCCAGCTCTTAAAAGCGTTTCAATCGTCTCTTCAGAGATGTCCTGTTTGGTGTATTTCCGTATGCTTCGGCGGTTGAAAATGGCATTCATGTATTGATTCTCCTGATTCAAATCCTAAATAATTGCAATTGCGAAGATGATGATTAAATTATCTCATAACTTTTGTGAAACACGAAAAGGAGGTGAAGTGAGATAAATCAAAACTCAAAATTTGTCTAATTATTGAATGCTTTCTTGAGGGCTTCTATCCGATTGGCAACAATCTGATGCACCAGTTCACTTTTTTCTGCAATTTCGAAACCGTGAACGGTGCCTGTTGTTTTGATTAACTCAACCTGAACGCCGTTTTTCTGTAGCGCTTCTGCAAAATTGATCCCTTCGTCCCGCAGGCAATCGAACTCAGCCACTTCAATATAGGCGGCAGGCATATTTTCTAAAGATTCGGCTTCAACCGGGGATGCATATTCTTTCTTGTCAGGAATTTCGTCCTTGAGATACAACTTCCACATTTTCTCGGTTTGTCTTGAATTCCATAAGGGTGTGTCAATATATTTTCTAATGGATTCGGTTTGCTGTCTGGCATCCGTGACCGGGTAAATCAGCAATTGAAAGCACGCGGTGGAGGTGTTTCTATCCAATGCCATCAGGTTGACCGCAGCCGCAAGTGCACCACCGGCGCTGTCGCCGCCAATGGCGATTTTGTTTTTATCAATGCCAAGTTCTTTTGCATTGTGATGAACCCACTCGAAAGCGGCGTAGCAATCTTCCAGCCCGACGGGAAAGGCATACTTGGGAGCTAATCGATAATCGACATAAACAACTTTGCAGGGTGTTTTTAACACATAGGTACAAACCAGGGTTTTTAGGTAGGGCGAGGCTTTCAAGATAAAGGCGCCGCCGTGTAAATACACCAGGCAAGGGGCGTCATTTTTGATATTATTGGGTTCGTAAATGGTAATGTCGATTAAACTGCCTTGGTAACCCGGGATGGTGTGTTTGGTCGACTTCACCCCTTCGGTCAGTTTGACCATATTGAATCCTGTTGAAATCACACCATTCAAAATTGGCAATACCCACGGAGCCAAGGGGAGTTGGATTTTTTCGTATTTTACAAAGTCAGCGTGGATCTTGTATTTACTCATTAATACACTCCATTAATAAACATAAACGATTTTTGGTGTCAGATGGTAAATACACACACAAGTATAACAATGCCTCCCTTGATAATGGGACTTTTGCTCAGAATCAGTCTAAAAAGGATTTAAGAACCAGACCTTATGGTTGATTTTTGCGATCCTTCAATATTGTGTTTCAATGAGATCATTTTCTTCAAGTGCTTTTGCTTGGAAATCGCAAACAATGAGGTGCCTTTTGATGATGAACTGACGCTGCTTATTCGGAAATACTATTGAAGATATTAGTATGTTATTTATCTCCTGAATGGGGATTTATCAATTAATCCAAAAAATTGAATTTTAGCATCAGATTGTAATAAAATATTATAAGTTTAAGGGAGGGGTTGAAAAATGGAAAGTAATAATCCCGCATTTGTTTATTTATTTAATGCAGATGAACAATCACTAAATAGTTCGTATGGATACTTTTATGATAAAAGCCTATTTGATGTTGTAATCAGAAAAAAACTTCATTCTGGAATTTACTCTAGTATTTATTCTGGAGACGTATTGTTGCTTAATTTTAGTGACCAAATTGTCGAGGTTTCCAAAAAATCAAGGCCATATAATTCCACTAGTACCACTTATTCTGTGTCAAAAGATATTTTAATTACTATTGCTACCTATTTGGCAGACTCAATAATGGAAAGGAAAAATAGTATTTCAGTTTATTTAGCTGATTTTTTAATGAAACATAATATATATGGAATCATGCTAACCAACCTAATTTACAAAGCATCAAGCATAATTGATGAAGGACTAACAAAGGTTGCGGGTTATCTTGGATGTTTTGAGCTTGATCTAGGCAATCCACTGCATATAATATTTTTTATTGATTATTTATGTCCTCATGGTTATATACAAGATGGATTTTTAAATTTAAATGAAGGTACCTTTTCTGATGAAGTTTTTCCGCCTGATTGGGCAAGGGAAAACCATGATATTGGGATAGCATTTCTCCCAGAGAATGAATATCAAATTACCGAACCCAAGATTTCATTTCCAATAGATTTATCAGATGAAGGGAAAAAAATAGTTAAAGTACTTGAAGCAAAGAAAAATGATGATCATTATCAAAGAATAGCTATAGGGTTAATTAATGAAACACAAGATGAGGATTTTCATTTTGAGATAAGTGAAAAATTCAATTTTACAAGAATCGATATCCCTAAATCCAAGTTTTTAGAGTATTCCTTAAACGATAAACATCCTAAGGGAAAGGATAAAGCAAAATTATTCAAGGAATTACTTGCTATAAGAAAACAAGATTGGAAGTTTTTAGCAGCACAAATAGTTAATGGGTTTCCAGATGCAAAAATACAAAATGTTAGAGCTACGCAATATGGAATAAAATACTTTTTTGATATACCAATAATTGGGATGAATGGAAAATCAAAAATTGTTAGAACTGCTTGGATTACAAGTGATCATAAAACTATTCGTTTGGTTACCATATATATTACTGAAAAAGGCAATCAAACTACGACTGCTGGCATAGCGCCGAAAGTAAGTAAGAGGGAGAGTAAAGATATAAATCTCATATATAAAACCGTTTTTCAATTTGCTAAAGAGGAGGGGGAGACCGCAGCGGCAAGAATAGTTCCTACTCCTATGTATATTGATGGATTTATTGAGCCTGTAATGGATGGTGAAATTGGTTTTGCGGATATCATTATTACAGACGGTAGAAATGGTTTTGTAAAGTGGTTGAAGAAAAACAATATAGGGTATAAATATTATAAAAAGGGCTTTGCTATACCGGCAAAAGCTCCAGGCCAATCGATAGAAAGAGCTAAAGCGTACGCGGAGGCTTTTGCAAAAATCTTAAAACAAAATGACATTGAGTGTTATACAATTCATCGATTGGATTAACCTACGTTTTTACATTATGAGCTCGGTCTATCAGAGTAAAAGTAGAAAATTCTATTAATCCTATTGTTTTTCTGCTCTCTTTTGCTTGCTAGGAAAAATCTCTTGAGCTTATTAATACAAGTTAGTAAAAAAGAACTCAAATATTAACATTGAGTTCTTTAAGTAATTTATTAGTTATTGTTTTCTTCTTTTTCCGATTATATATTTTTCTCCCTCAATCCCGCTATAAGGGTGTATCCGCCAATGAAAAACTCAAATGGAACGTATGGGAACACAATCGCAAAGGGGATTTTGACGCCGTACGCCATAAGAGGAATCCCAAAGAGCACCAAAAACATCGACGCCAAGCCCCACACGGATATCCAGGTGGGCAGTGCTTTGCTTTTGACCAGCAAATAATAGAATAAGAACGCGCCGATTCCAAACGGGATCATCGCCATGCTTGAGATGAATTTTTCAACTTGCAGCAAAACCTGTCCAACGGATAAAAGAGAAATTTCATTGCTGACAAAATAAAGGTCGCTGGTGTGGATCAGGCCATATGCAAAGGTTTTACCGATCATGAACATTACTGCTTCAAGCACATAGAATCCCAAGGCTGTCATGGCCCAGACCCGATTGATCTTTTGCAGCAAGGTGAAAAACAGCACACCCAGCCAGATGACTCCCATAGCCGCGATGATATCCAGAAAGATGGAAAGCTGCGCATTGAATGGATGCTGTGCCAGATTAAGCATGGTTTTGCCAATATCGGTCTTGTCAATCAGCGGGTCAAACAAGAAAACCCCGCTGATAAATGGGGCGGCCGCTTGTAATAAGAGCGCAATACCTAAAGCCAGTGTAAATTTGTTCCTTACTGTGTTCATTATTTCTCTCCTGAATTATGATTGTTTTGAATTTGATTTATTTTGAGTTATATATTACACTATACAGTGTAGTTTAACTGTTGTCAATGATAAATTACACTATTCGGTGTAACTTAAGTCATGGAGATTTCAATATGTCCGATCAAACGAAAACCAGAAAAAAGAGAGATACTCACGAGAAACGCCAAACCATCCTTGTGGGTGCGGTCAAGGTGTTTATTGAAAGCGGATACGATGTTTCAAGCATGGATAAGATTGCTGAAGTGGCGGGCGTCTCAAAACGCACGGTCTATAACCATTTTCAAAGCAAGGAAAGTCTCTTTCAGGCAGTAGTGAATGATTTTCTCAAACAGCGCGACCAGCAAAAGCCGATTGAGTACTCAGGCTCACGCTCCCTTGAAGAGCAGCTTAGGGAATTTGCCGAGGCAGAACTCTACCTGATAGACGATCCCACTCGCAGGGGACTTTCAAAATTTTTAACTTCAGTCTTCGTGATGGATATTGAATTTGGGAAGAAAATCCGCAGCGGAGCCAAACCGCCGCATGAGAGTTTCATCAAATGGCTTAATTCGGCACAAGAAGATGGCAAGCTGAATTTTCAGTCTGCTCAGCTCGCTGCCCAAATATTCTACGGTCTGGTGGAGGGCTGCCTGACCTATGCCGCTTTGTTCACGGATGGTGCGAGTCTGAAATTCAAGGAACCAGTACTGACTGAGCTTATTACCACGTTTATCAGCCGCTATGGAGTTGATAAATAATTATTGGAATATGAAAGGGCAATAAGTTCAAGCTTCCAAACCATGCTTGATTTTTTAGGCACTTTCTATTTTTGTTCCGCTGTCAGATTTCACTCTTTGGAACAGGAATAACCCGGCCAAAATTATGACACCGCCCACAATTGTTGAAAGAGAAGGAATTTCACCGATGAGCAAGAATCCCAACAACGTCGCCAGAAACGGGGTGACAAACATGAAATTGGTGACATCGCTGGTTTTTTCAGCGGTGGAAAGCGCATTGCTCCACCACAAATAGGCGATACCGCCGGGGAAGACCCCCAAAAAGAGGATGACCAGCCATTGTCGAAGCGGAGCGGCTGCCATTTGTATTGCAGCATGCGGCAGATTAATAAGCAGTAATAATGTCCCTGCAAAGATGCTGTAGGAGGTTGCCTGAAGTGCGCTGTATTTTTTGTTAAGATGTCTTTGCATGAGATTATATGCGCTGATGCAAATCGCAGATCCCAGCAACCAAAGAATACCAATATTGATGGTGAAAACACCATCCCAAAGCGTTAAGACTAAAATTCCACAGAATTCGATGGCTATTGCAACCCAGCCAAGGGTTACTATTTTTTCCTTAAAAAAGAGGGTTGAAAATACAGCCGTGATTATGGGCGCAGTAGCGATAATGATGCTGGCCGTCGCCGGGGATAAAGTGCCCGATCCAATATTAAAAAAGGTCATATACAGCGTAAACCCCATGGCGCCGGAAACGAGGATAAATGGGATATCCTTTAGAGTGGGTAACCCAATTCGTTTATTAATCACAAGAATGATGAAAAATAGCGATGCACAAATATATCTGAGTACTCCGATGGACGAGGGAGAGAAATACTCAAGCGCTATTTTTGTGAAAACAAAAGCGGATGACCAGAGCAGGATGGTTCCGATGGCATAGATTCGTGATCGATATTGATTTGATAAATTCATTCAGGTTCTTCCATGCAGTTGTTATGATTCACGCGAGTGCTGACTTCTTCCATATCACTCACGTACTTTTATGAATACTTTTACAGTCTCGCCTGATTGTTTGCCGATTTTGGCACGGATATCCTTGCGCAGTCCAAGGATATAGCAGACCGAACCATCAGGGTTTTTCAAACCCATATTAACGATGCTCCCCTCATACGGCTCACCATCAAAAATTGCACTCACCTTAATCCGGCCTTTGCCAAATTCCTTTTTTAAATCGTAAGGGAATATCACATAAGCGCCGTCGATGTCAGGAACTTTCTGAACTATTGTTTCATACTCATATGTTTTTTGATTCACTTTGAGGTTTACCTTACATTCACTATATTTATTTAGTCATTAGGGCGATACATTCCACATGATACGTCTGCGGAAAGAGGTCAAACGGGGTGACGCTCTCCAATATATAACCCGCTGCCACCAATTTTTGCACATCCCTTGCCAGGGTGGCAGGGTCGCAAGACACATACACAATCTGCCGGGGTGCAGCTTCAATTAATGCTGCCATGGCAATCGGGTCAATTCCCGCGCGCGGTGGATCGAGCAGCACGGCATGTGGTTTAAGCTTTAGCTCAGACAGAATCTCTTCCACTGCGCCGATATATAACGAGACATTCTCGTATTCATCCAGGTTGACGGCGAAATCGTTACAGGATGATTCCGCGAGTTCTATCCCCGTCAGGCTTTTGACCTTGGGTGCCAGAAAAGCGGAAAACAAACCTGCCCCGCAATAGGCATCTACAATCTCTGATTTTTTATCAACCTTCATTATCTCAAGCACATGCTTAACCATGGCTTCAGCCTGGGGCAGGTTGACTTGAAAGAAGGAAGCCGCTGAAACCCTGAAGGTTCGTCCGAGTACTTCCATGAGCGAATAGTCTTCACCCGACAGCAGCAGGTCATCGTCCGGTCCAAGCAAGACCACCGACAACGGAATGTCTACTGAAAACTCCGGCGGCTGGGGTGAGTTGCTTTCAAGACCCACTAGCAGTTCGTCATCCGAGCCGCAGCGGATAGAGACGCGCTGAATGCCGGCATCCGCTTCGAGTTCCAACTGCGGCCATATTTTGTTAATCTCTGGCAGCGGCAGGTGGCACTCGCGGATCTCCACCACGCCGTTGGCACCGGCGCGTTGGTAGCCGGGTTTGCCGGTCGGTGAGAGATGAAACTGCACGGTGTTTCGGTAGTTCCATTCCAGCGTTGATCCGATAATCGGTTTGATGGGCGGATTCTCGATCTTGCCGATGCGTTTCAATAGATCGGTTACGATTTCTTGTTTCAGGACCAGTTGATCAGCATAAGCAAGATGTTGATAATGGCAGCCGCCGCACTCCATAAAATGCGGGCAGCGGGCTTTGATCCGTTTGTCAGATTCTCTCAACACGCTTTTAATGCGTCCGCGCGCGAAATTCTTTTTGCTATCCACAATTTCAACTTCCACCCGTTCACCTGCGATCCCAAAGGGGATGAAGATGGTTTTACCGTCGGGCAGCTTGCCGATGGAGTCACCTCCAAAGGAGTGAGCAGTCAGTTCAATTTCGTAAGTAGGGTTCATAATCAGCACCTGTATTTTTTTGTCGAAAGAAACTATACCTTAAAAGCCAAAAAAAGTGGACGAAAAGCATTGACTTACCTCGCAAGGTCGGGTAAAATTTTGCTCACATTCAAGAACAACGCGGGCGTGGTTCAGTTGGTAGAATGTCTCCTTGCCAAGGAGAAGGT
>DQHW01000032.1 GCA_003524305.1 Anaerolineaceae bacterium | reverse complement strand
CAAAGAAAAGCATTATTACTAAAAACCAGGGCTTGTTACTTTTGAAACATACTAAATTGCGAAATACACGAAAAAAGAACCTAATTTTGGTCTAAGGTTAATAGCTTAATGTTATAATTTGGCTGTCTGAAAGGACCCGTAGCTTTGGAGACTCCGTAGGGGTCGGAAACACCCGAAGGGTGCTGGGGTCGCCCAAAGGGCGCTGATGTAGAGCGCAAATTAACAATTGGTAATACAACGAGGACCCGTAGCTCAGTGGTTAGAGCGCGCGGCTCATAACCGCTTGGTCGCAGGTTCGATCCCTGCCGGGTCCACTTTTTCGCCTCTTTAAATGTTAAAGCTGCAGGCGAAAACCCCTTCAAAACCTACAGTCCCTGGTCTCAGGGCTGAATGGTTAGACGGCGTGGACCCTGTCAGGTTTGCGCCGTCGAATCTAAAGAAGAGTGTTGTTTAGCTTTAGGAGGGTAAATGAATTTTGATAGTATTGGAACCATTGTTGCAATTTTCATTGGAATATGTGCTTTGGGGGTATCTATTTGGCAAGGATGGGAGACGCGAAAAAGCTATCGGTTATCTGTAACTCCAAATGTATGTATTACAAGCTGGTGGATTTCGGATGATGATTATCTCGGTATATCCTTAACAAACAATGGAATTGGTCCGGCAGTTTTAACCAAAATTTCAATAAGTATTGATAATCAAGTTTACGATGTCTTAAACAATCCAACTATTTTTTTTAAAGCATTAAGATCAACAAACCAATTCGGTGAGTCAATTGATTTTAATAAGGTGTATATAGATTTTGGTGAATTTATTCCTGTTGGAGAGACTCTACCACTAATATGGTTGATGGAAAATGATAAAACAGACGAATTAAAAATTCAAATATTTCAAGATATGATTTCAAAAATATCAATCCTTGTTGAATATAAATCAATTTACGGTCAGGTTTTTTCGACTTCCGGTCAAAAACTTACTTGATCATATTTTCACTTGATATTCCATCTCAACTGTATCTTGAGTGTTCAATTATTCATTCCTTATCCAAGCTTGTGATAATCACGAATTATCGAAACCTTTTAAAATGTTTGCGCGCAAACATTCCTGATCCGATCAACAGCCACCCCGTAAAACCCCTCCGCAATTTCAATTCCGATAAACCTCCTGCCCACCTGCAGCGCAGCCACGCCAGTGCTCCCCACCCCCATCGTATTATCCAAAACTACAGCCTCAGGCTCTGAATAAGTCTCGATCAAATAAGCCAAAAGTGCTGCCGGTTTTTGGGTCGGATGTCGGTGATCAGTCTCGGAGGCAAACTCCAACACGGACCGGGGGAAGTTTGTCCACCGGACGTGCCTCATTTCAGTAGTTTGCTTGTTATAGATTCTCGAACGCCCTGTTCGCTTCATTCTGTCGACCGGAACCAAGCCCTGCGGCCGGTATGTCATTTTTGTAGTCTTCACAGGCGAGAAGACAAGAATGTTTTCATGCCCCCTCATGGGCTGATATTTTGAATTTAGGTGACCGGTAACTGTGTTTTTCTTCCAGATCAATTCATATCTGAACCAATCCATTTTGCTGTTGATCAACTTCGTGGTGAATGGTTGGCTGGCTGTTAAGATCAAGGTTCCAGCCGGCTTGAGCACTCTTTCATACTCCGCCCACAATCGGTTAAATGGAATTATCACATCCCATTCACAAGCGGTTACTCCATAAGGTAGATCAGCAAGAATAAGATCAACGCTCCCTGGCTCCAATATAGGCATTACATCAAGGCAATCGCCATTATATAGAATTGCATTTCCAAAAAATATCATCTCTTCACCTTATAGAACAAATAATCTATAATTATTCTAACTCGCAAGTAGTGAAGTTATTCTTAAAACAAGAAGGAAGCCATGGTATATCATTCGGTCCCATCAAATAAAACATATTCCGATCACATGACAAATTTCGAATTAATCCGTACAGATATCTCAAAGGTTTTTTATGTCGATGAAAATAAAATTATTGATTATGTCGAAGCTACCCAAAAGATCATCTACCCTCGAGAAGTTGACCTAAAACGAGTTGAAATGATCGACCTAATGAGAAAACAAGGTAGTAACATGTACCACAATGGAAAAATACTTCACATTGATATGGTTTCCAACAAACCATTCATCCACCTTGTAAAATCAGATGAACCGCGCGATATCCTGGAATAAAAAAGAAGGCCCTCATCGCTGAGGGTCTTCTTATCTACCAATAAGCTGAATTTTACACCTTTTTCAGGCAATCTAAAGCAACATAAACTTCTACTTTACCCCAGCCTTTTCCACTGCCAGGGCCGGAAACCACTTCAGCCACCTCGATTTCTTTACCGGGCAAAAGGGTAGTAAGTTTATTTTCGGTCACGCCAGGGCCTGATCTCACATTCACCCAGGGCAATGCGGTTACTTTATATTTTCCAGCCTTTATAGTTTCAACCGGAACCACCACCGGCACTTCATCATCAGGTTTATCAACAGGTACATTTTGAATGACAATCCAACCACCAAATAGATTACGATATTGACTCGCTGTGATCATCAATGCATTCAGATCAAGGGTTTTGACCTTTGTACCCATCGCAACGCCGTCACCCAGACCGTCATCATCCATATCTCCATCAGATGCATATTGCCAGATACAAACCGGTCCGCGCCATCCAGCCGCTCTTACTGCCTTTAATACACTTGCGATGGATTGATTTTCATCATACCAGGCCACCCAAAGCGGTCGGTCTTTGAACCAATCATCAAACCACTTTAGCAGATCCAACGAACAATAAATGCCATTTGTTTTGTTATTCAACTCATCCATGTGCTGCAGAAAACCTTTTGCAATGGCCTGAGCCCTTTGCGAAACCGTAGATAGTGCTGGTGCATAATTTGGATTACCGTTTTCGATATCCAAAAAGACTGCACCCTCCATATCGTTTTCCAGCGCATTATGACAAATATCCGCCTGTTTAGCCCCAAAAGCGTAATCCTTCATCCCGAATCCAGCCCACCCCTGGATATAGTTGGAATAATAATCCATATACCAGTATGGGATTCGATTAACCTTCCCCTTTGAATTCATCCAGTTTTCTTTGAACTTTGTATCAATCGTGTGACCGTAACCAACCCGAATGCCAGAAAAATCGGCAACAATTTTATCCCAATCAACCGTTCCATTGAACTGGCTGACATCTATCCCCTTGATTGCAAAAGAGCTGTATTTGAGTCCCATTTTTCCTCCTACATTATTGATTCTTCAGAATCTGACATTGCCGCTGAATCACCCGGCGCATAATCAATCACAAGTTTTGGTGCGTTACTTCCACTATTGGAAGATCCCCAAGTTGCTAATGTGCCAGGAACTTCAGTTGAACCCTTTAGCAAGAATCCATTGACGAATTTTTCATTAATCACATCCATTATTAGTAATGGTGATAAAGTGACATTGCATAAAGTTCCTACGGGAAGGGCGCTGTTATATGTTGCACTTCCAATCTCAGTTTGATCACAATCATTTACCCCAAACCCCCCAGCAGTTTGCCAGTTTAATCCTGAGGCATAAACATTCCAGGTTGCTTCAGCTTCAACCCAGGGTCTTTTTAATCTATAAATCTTCAAAACACCTGAGTAACCTGCCCAAACATAGACCGATGTAAGGGTTAAAACAGCCGATTTTACAATTGCTCCGTGTAGGATTGATGACAAGTCAAATTTAATCAAACCTCTACCTATATTTCCACCATCGTTTCCAGTATAAAATGAAGCATCGGTTCCGCGAGGAGTGTTGGGCACCCAAGAAATAATTGAGGTATCAATACCATTTGATTCATCTGGCTGAAGAGTTAATATAGGCACTTTTACACCGCCTCAGGATAATAAACAGTGGATGTGATTATCGCCACATCAGCCCCATGAGTATCGCTTGCATCATTTTTGCGGCTCAATCTGAATTTTAGATAACTTCCGGGCGCAGGGCTGCCCGATGCTACAACTGGTGTGGAGATCTCAATTTCAACCGGCTTTATAAAACGCAAGGTGGTCAATTCAGAATATTCTGGAGTTCCGAACACTACTGAGTTAAGATCATCACCAGGGTTGATTGCCACGGCCTCAAGACCAAAAATAGACTGCCCGGTTAAGCAAACTTGGTCAATTGTCACCACTTGGGCACCTTTATCGACAGCTACTTTGAGACCAACAGAAATGATGGCGCCTGTGGCAGACATGTCACCGCAATCCCACTCACAGAGAGTCATCACGCCAGCAGCTAGTGCAGGCACATCAAATGTTTTTTCGGGGCTTACACACCCGGCTGTGTTATCCAGAACAAGCTGAAGATCTCCAGCGTTTGTGGCTATATCTGATTTGATCCATTCGTAGATTTTTTTATAGAGATGTAAATCTACGCTTGTGATAGCATGGTAACCAGCAATTCCCGTGGTGAATGCCGCCCCAATGGTGAATTTTTGAGCGGCGGCACCTTCCTTCATGAGGGACGTTTCTTGTGCTTGGGTTACATTGGCGTTGGCTGTCCAGGCTGTTTCACAGTTATCCAATGAATAAGGAACAGCCTGTACCAAAATTTTTGCTCTGAAACCGCCTCCGGAATACCGGTCAGGCATTTTATATAGGTTTGAGCTTTCTTCATATTCTCCCTTGGCCAACTGCCATTGTTTCCAATTAACACCTCCATCGCCAGCCTTATCCAAACCATAATCACCAGCAGATGTGACAGGGGGTTGCAACCCCAAAATATTGATCTGGCCGCGTTGGCAATATGACCGATAATCAGAGACATCACCAGCAGCCACTGTGGTATATCCATTTGCAATAGCGACCTGGGCAAGTTTAATCTGCCATTTGGTTCCATCAGTTTGAGTAAGAGCTGGCGCCGATGGTGTTACTCCCGGGGTTCCGGTAATAGCCACAATCCCCATTGTGTTATTCACCCAATCAATTTCCGCAGCAATTACATCAATACGTGGGTTTCCTGATGCATTAGAGGCCAACGCAATTGTGTTTTCCGCCGTATCATATGCATATCCACCTTTAATCCATACTGCACCAGTTTTCACCTTGACTTGTTTTCCACTGCTATCTGCAAAAACCTGATATTCGTTGGAATACCCAAAGATCACTCCATCAGGTTTCCAAAGCCTCGCCATCCTGGACCATTGCCCCGTCATTACCGATGCCCCTGGCCCCGAATCAAATGGATAATAATATCTCGTCATTTTTACCTCCGCTCTTGTGCGTTCAATCGTTGATCAATATCCCTGACTCTCGAATAAATCTTCGAATATGTACCCAGGTCACTTGAAGCACCGTCAGTTCCGATAGCTAAAGTGATGTCTTCCCCATCAGTCGAAGATACTGTTGTTTTCATTTCTCTTACCTGATGTGTTGTAGATACTCCATCCTCAATATAAGTAACCCAATCTCCTACATCATAATCATCTACAGGGCGCATATTTTCAGTACCCATTGGAGAAAAAGTAATCGTTATTTTTTCCTTTTGTTTTGTTAGCTCTTCCAATATTGCTGCGTTTAGTTCTATCGCCGATGAAGTATTCCCCTTATCCAAAAAGAACTCAGCCCGACCCCAATCTAAAACTGATTCAGAATTACTTCCTTCAACGAAGGTTCGTGCTGATCCTTCACCACTCCCACCGCAAACGATATAGTTTGCTTGGCCGGCTTCGATATCAGAAGCAAAATCACCAAGCGTCCCAAGCTCCTTTGAGAAAACAATAGTCCCAGTTTTGTCTTCAGGGATAAAAGTTTCAAAAACAAGATTCCTGATTCTGAATCCGATTCCGCCATTAATTGAGAGTGAGTTGATCAATTCTAATAATTTATCAAATCTCGCTCTTCCGGTTACAGTTCCGCCTCTTCCATAATCCGTCTCGATAGAAAGACCTGGAACCCTGCGTGCAGGTATTGCATTTGGACCAATATTGACATCAACAAATTGCTTAATTATGGTTTCCGCAATTCCAGTCCGTACATCATAGTCAGTTGAAAATGGTGCACCACCTGGCACTGGGTAAGCTAATTGCTTTTCAACCACCATCAAGTCATTTTTTCCCGAGACGACTAATTCCAAACCATTTTCATTGTGGAATCTTCTTACATAACCACTGAAATGAGGTTCTCCGTTCCGATAGACTTCAATGCCTCCTTTTTTTGTAAGCATCGAAAGGGATTCTGGCGTTGATGCAAGTGACCAGGTACCTACTGCATTAAACCTTCTCACAAAGGTTAGATTGGAATAGTCTTCAATCTGTCCCACACGATTGCCGTTTTCATCCCTAATAAATGTTTCAAATAAGCTCATTTTGAGTCATACCTCGGAGTGAATTGAAGTTGCACACTAGATTCTGCTGCGGCGCCACTCATCTCAATTTGGATGTCGTTTAGCCCAGGTAAAAGTTGCCAAAGAGACGAACGATCAGCAAGGTACTCGAACGCATTTACTCCATCAAGCTGTACAGTTTTTTTTCGTATTCGAGTATCAATAATTAATTCCTGACCCGTAAACAACTCAAGGTTTCCAAGAGAGATTACCTTCCCGGTTCTAATATTTGTTAATTGAATCGAAATACCAGGCCCAGCAATAGTCCAAACTGGGTAAGTTTCTGCATTACCCGGGTTATCAATCTCTTGGGTAGAATAAACGATGGATCTTGTTAAATGCATCGGAAAGAATGATGTCGAAAAGAATGTGCCTGCAACACCGGAAGTTTCGAAAACTGTCGTTACTGGCTCGTCATCATACAAAAAAGGATCATTTGCAGTGAAAGACAAAATGGTTTCTGCAATAGTCTCTTTGTCAGTTACATCCTTTATTCCTTCGGGGCGGCAATACAAAATTCGTGTTTCGGCGCCATTGATGAATTTCAATAGACCTTCACCCTTTAGAGGGTCCATACGTTGAGATAGATCACGTAATAAAGTCAATAATTCTTCGCGTGTAGTCCCCCTGATTTTCTGATTCAGATCCACACCTCTTTCACCAACGATCACTCCCCGAAATTGACTTCCTTCAGATAAAGGTGTTTTTGAACTTTGAAGCAAAAAAGGTGGCCCCCACACTCCTTTTTGATTTCTTGTGCAAATGTAGTTAACCCAATCATTTAAATTGAGTTCACCACCGCCAGCATCTACCCAGATTACTTGCTCACGAGCCATAAAGCATCTCCGTTTGGCGAAGATATCTATTGAATTGATTTTCGTTATAGGTCTCGAAGAATGCCTGGTAGGTGTTTCCATTTGGACCAATAACCTGCTGTTTCGTCGATCCATTCTGATTTACATTCAAGTTGGCATCCATAGGCGAATTTGCCGTAATTCCTGCCATAGCATTCTGGATCTGCTGGGTGACATTGGCCATTTGTTTAGAGAATCCGCCACCTAACCCTAGAGCCATATTGACGCCAATTTCACCAAACACCGTACTTGGTGAATGAATTCCTAATAGATCTTTTACTTTATCCACCAGTTCATTCCAGTTGGCCATAAAATTTGCTTTGAAGTTTTCCCATGCCTTCGTGAATCCCTCACTGATCCCATGGACGATATCTTCACCCATTGATTTGATCTTTACTTTAAAAGCGTCGCTTTTAAATTCTTTTACGAGAGCATCAATCACTTGGGGCAACATAGCCAACAGTTTTGGGATATTTTCAATTATTCCAAATGCAAGAGTAAGGATGATTTGAACTGCAGCAACCAATAATTCAGGAAGACTCAACAGCAGCCCATTGACCAACTCAATCATGATTGTCGGCAGCATATCCATCAGCACTGGCAATGCCGCGATCAGACCCTGAGCTAATGCCATGATCAATTGCAGTGCTGCAGAAATCAACATTGGAATATTCTGCACGAGGGTCAACACCAACTGCATGATGATTCCAACCACGGCCGGGATCAATGTTGGCAATGCAGCAGTAAGCCCGTTTGCCAATTGAACGATGATCTCAATAGCTGCTGTGAGTAGCATTGGAAGCATGCTGATAAAACTCGTCACCAGCATTAACAATATCTGGACCCCGGCATCAATCAGCATTGGAATATTTTGAACAATAAAACTAACTAACGTTTGGATCATGGTGATCACTGCCGGCAGCATAACTGGCAAATTCTCCACTAGAGCATCCATGATCCCCTGAATCATCCCAAGCCCCCCTTGTAGCATTTCAGGTCCCTTACCTGCTATATCACTAAGGATTTTGCCCAGCAACCCACCAATTCCGCTGGCCATTGAACCAAGGTCCCCATTTGAACCTTGAATAATTTCAACAAGATCTCTCATATAACCACTCACCCCAGTGGTCATACCTTTTATTCCAGGAAGGAAAGCTGCTGAGATTTCTCCAAGCGTTCCTCTCAAACCATCTTTTAGCCCGTCTAGTAAGTCATTTAAATCAGCTAATCCAGATACAGCCTGGTCTGACATCACTGCCCCAAAGCCATGGGCTTGCTCAGTCATTTCGGCAAGTTCTTCAGCACTAGTTTTTATTAATGGATTGAGTTCCTGAGCACTCTTTCCAAACAAAGCCATAGAAGCTGCATCTCTCTCTGTTTCATTTGACATTTCCCCCAATTTGGTAAGTGCCTCTTGGAAGACGGTTTGGCTATTTCTCAGAGTCCCATTGCTATCAACTACAGAAATTCCAAGTTTTTTGAAAGCATCAGCTTGTGTCCCGGTTCCCTCAATCGCGGCGTCCATCGATCTAATCAGCCGTGCATTTGCTCCGGTAACAGTTTCTAAGTCTGTGCCAGTTTGCTTGCCGATATAGCTCAATTCCTGAAGGCGTTCAACGGATATGCCCGTTTTTGCAGACATCTCGACAAGATTATCTGCAGCACTGGCTGAGCTAATCACCATCTTTGCCATACCGCCGGCAAGTCCAACCACAGCAATAGCTAGGGCTGCAGTAGCCACCAACGTTGCTTTAAGCCCGCCTACCATACCACCCAGAGCTGACTTGAATGATTCTGATTTCTGTGCTGTCTGGTCTTGTTTTTCTCCGAGGTCTTGCACTTTACCACCGGCATTCTTTGATTCATCACCCATCTTGTCCAGGGCAGAATTTGTTTGTTCAAGTTCAACGGTCATCTTGCCAAGCGTTTCGTTCTGCTTATTGAGCTTTATTTCCAACTCCTGAGCAGCCCTACTATCAGCACCTTTCTCCTCGACCACTTTCTTATATTCTGAGGTCAGTGCTGCAATTTTCTGTTTTTGAAGGTCAATCTGTGAAGTGAGAGCTTTGGTACGCATCTCCAAACCAGTGGCGTTTTTATCCCACTCCCCCATAGCCGCTGCAGATGCGCGAAAACCAGATTCAATTACTCTAATCTGTCGATTGAGCTCAGACACACCGGCTTTATAGTCGGTGACATCAAGTCCTACTTTTCCTGACAGGTTGTTATCTGACATTCCTAAACTCCATTTTTATTAGGGCGGCCAAAGGACCGCCCTTTTTCAAACTAGTTAAAAAGCTATTTGGTCACAAAAAACTTTTCGAACTTTTGGTGTTCCTTGATTGCTAAACCGGTTAATGAAGTCGATCATGCTTTCCACGTCCGTTTCATCAATATCTCTTAGTGACCAGGTAAAATTTTTGACGAAAATTATCTCTAGATCGATCAGTACATCAATGAGGTTTTCGTCATCCTCCGCCTCCGGAACTGCTATTTCTCCGGAGGTGGAGTAGGGTTTAGATTAATAGCTTTAGAGGTTGCAACGATTTGCCGCATCACAGCCATCATTTCAGTAAGATCAGCCCCGGCATCCAATTCATCTTTTGAGACTTTTCCCTGGAAAGTCGAAACCACCAGATTGGTTATGCCATCTATATCTTCCTCGGTTGGTTGATCTTTATTTAGAGTTGCAGCAATCTTTACTGCAGCCTTGAGCATCTTCCAAGGCACAAAGGTCTGGGTTATTGTCTTTTCAACCTCACCTTCGCCATTGTAGATGTGGATTACCATAGGTGCGCCCATATTAGGCCGCCGTGGTGAATTTCACGATAGTGTTGGCCAACACCTGACCATAAATATCAGTGGCACCAGAGATTACCAATGTGTGGGCAGTGGTACCATCCAATGCATCATGCGCAACGGTGACGATCTTCTTGGTCGCGTCCAATGTAGCAGTCACGCTTACCAGTGCCGGAGTGTCATCCAGCAATGCGATACGGTTGACCACATCAGCATCCATGGCATTGTTGAAGGTCAAAGTAAAGGATGCGGTTTTGCTCACACCGGTAGCCAAATTGGCTGGTACTGAGCTTGATAGAGCAACCGCGTCCGGGGTAGTGATGGATGGAACCTGTACCTGAGTAAAGAAGCTTGTGCCGCTGAAATTGGTGGTGTCTTCATCGCCAACAATCCGCTTAACACTTTTTGTGATGTCTCCAAGATCAAATTCATGCACGGTATTGATGGCTGTAAAAATGATCTTTGCCGGTTTCGGTGTTGCCTTGGTTTCTTTGGTGGCGGCTTCATCATTGGGAACTGAGAACTTGCCCTTTAAATATTGGAAATACTTGTACTTGCCGTTCGACTTCATTGATCTAAAGGAAAGCGCTGCATCTGGGGGTGTCGCGTTGCCACCCTGGTCGAAGAGGCGGCCGCTGGCTGCATCAAAGACTTTGCCAAGGTATTTCGCTAAAACCTCGATGGGGATGGCTGTGGTGGTCAAGGTCAACTTTGTAACGCCTTCTGAAGACATAACATCAAAGGGCATGTTGTCCGCATATTGGGTCTCCAAAGAAGACTCGGGTTCAGCCACTGCTTCTAGCGATGGTGCAAAATATTCAGGAGTGTCCGCGGTGTAAGCGCTGGCATCATCCTGTGTGACCAGGGCAACATGCACCTGATCCAAACCAACTACAGATTTATATTCATCTTGTTGCATTTAATCCTCACTTTCAGAATAAAGGAATTCAGTTCCTAGTCCAAAATGGCCGGTTTCTTCATCAAGTGGAATTTCAATAACTTTTCCCTTCGTGAAACCGGCAGCCATCATGACTCCATCAACGTCAGGGAGGTTGATTAAGCCATCACGGCTAAAGATATTCACTTGCATGGTGTAAGACCGCAGTGTTTCTTTATCGTCAGCATGCTGGTCTGGTGTGCTCGGAAGTGAAAAATAAACCATAAATAGATCAGGGTATTCGCCTCCAGTTGAAATTTGCAGCCTGCTGGCTGCATAAGGAACACTCAGGGGAGACAAAGCCGAATTTGTACGGTCCCAAATGGTGTTCAAATTGCACCATCCTCAATCAATGATTCTTTCATTTTTTTTGTTGCTTTTGGCCCACCTGTTTTCATGCCTGGCCGAATATAAGGATGAGCAGCATTCTTTACTGAGCCGTACTCCTGTGCATTTCCATACCGTGCCGTTTCAGCGTCGGTAAAAGCAGAATCATGGATCAGACCAACTTCTATACTGTGATAATTACCATCGCGTTCAGGTCCTTTGATTTGAATGTGCTCAGCCAAATTTCCTGTCAGAAGTGGTGTATTGGTAATCATTTCTTCTTGAATAACATCACCACCAACCAATAAAGCTTTGTCGACAGATGCATCTATATTGGTACCAGCCCTGGCTATCTTTTCCAGGTACTCATCAAATCCGTTGGTTTTTAAATTCGTTTGCGTAGCCATTAACCAGCCGTAACCCTTTTTACTTTGAACTCAATGTATTCGTTCAATTGCTGGATGTTATCCATCGAAACAATCTCAAAAACTTCGCCACCGGTGAAAGTCCATCCGAGTAGAATATCGTGTTCGTCGATCACCTCTTCAACAGTCGAGCCAAGTACAAGAACGCAGGTCTGATCAACATCTGATCTATATCGCACGGTGACGGTAGCCGCCTTGATCGCTCCTTTGGTTTGTGCAAGCCACGCTTCTTGACCGTGAACGTTGATCCATTTGCCTTTTACTTCAGTGATGAACTCATATTCCACTTTCTGAAAACCACCTGCATTTTTTGGCACCATTTTTTTTGCCAAAACGATTGACGTTTTGAGTTCACCCGGGTTGAATGGTTTGCCATTGATCAACATCAAAACCTCACAAAGCAGAAAGTGGAACAATATAGACTCGGTAAGCGTTTGCTGAAAGATCTTCATCGACCACTTGTTGAATATGATCTTCGACCGTGATCATCTCTTCAAACTGTGCTGATTGATCACCTGTGACACCCACCAGGCCGGTCAGAGATTGAACCGTGTCACCTACCATCACACCAGGTAGAGAAATACTCCCAGCTCCTTCGCACCCGAAGAATTCGTGATACCGCAGCGCCAATGATTTGAGCTGCATTAAAACTGCATTTAGACCAAAACTAAGGGTTGTCATTCCGCTCGTGATCATCGATGGATTTTCATGCCACAAAACCAAGAGCATGCGTGCTGCTGATTTTGCTGTTATGTTTATGGGATCGTCCTTAGCCCAATCATGTGATGTAGCTTGAAATAAATAATCATCTACAAGGGGTAATAAGGCCAACATATCCGCGTCGGTAATGTCGCATCGCAAAACGGTTGCAGCTTCACTTGCAGTCAATATGTTGGCCATTATTCACTCCAAAAACAACATTCTTGGTGACTAATCGATCACTTCAACGACCGAATCAACATGGCTTGCCGGTTGATATCGAGGATAAAAACCCCACACAGCAGCACTGATAACACTTGCAGCCGTGCCGACAGTAATAGAAAGTTCCACATGCGTGAAACCACCATTTACATCCAACTCGTCACTACGGCAATTAATCATCGCCTGGTCATTATCATTACTGGCTTTGACCAGTTGTGTAATTGCTTTTCCAGTAATGTCCTTGGCATCTGCACCGGCCGAACTGGTCGCCTGGCGCAACTTGGCGTCAACAGTGGCCGCTGTTCCCAGCACCCCTGTTTGGATCACAGCCAAGATTGCCTGAACATTTGCCATTGAAAGCCACCCTGAGGTGACTGTTGCTGCAGCCTGGCTTACAGGGTCTTTCACAGCAAGCAGTGCGACTTGAGCTGAAGGTTTGATATTTGGGTTCATAATTCACTCACCTTTTTTTTTTATTTTGTCTTCCATGACCAGCTAGACTGGCCATGGAGTTAATTAGAGACGGTTACCGATTATGCTCTTGCATCAAGGGTGACAAAATGGCTCCTGGTGTTCGAGCCATTTTTGGGTGACACCGGTTTCGATAAGAAAGGTTGTCCATTGAGACGGAATGTCCAGCGGAAAGCTTGCAGCCCGTAATCAAAGAACAGGTGCATGGAGCTGGCAAATTTCACACCAGCAGCACTAGTGATTGAGTAATACCCGTTTTTAAGATTTGCCAGGCGAATATCACCCTTATCACCAACGGTTTCGCAACTTTCACTAAACCGTACAGGTCGACCTAACAACAAACCACCAGGGGCATTTACAAAACCTGTGTTTGGAGGAGTCCAAATGGGTTGATTACCAAGAGTCATAACCATTAATTGGGGTAGTACATCCTGGTTGATAAACCAATTGGTGTTAAAAGGATTAATAACCCTTGCATACATTTTGGCTACATTGGCAGCCACGATAGTATCCGCGGTTTGGGAGGTTTCCTTTGCGACGCTCACCAACGCATCTGATTTCATATATCCAAGGGGTTGACCTACACCGGTTCCACTGTCGATGGCATTGTTGATCTTCCACCGAATTGCCTCGCCTGACTTTTTAGTCAGACGATTAGCAAGGCGAGGAGCATCATCAAGAATCTCGTCTGTTGCGGTCACGAAAGCATAAAGATCATGCAAACGCATTTGTTCACCTTCAGTGACCAGCCTGCTGGGCTCCATTTTTCCACCCTCAGTACGCCATTTCGCTTGAATTCCAGTTGACCCCCAAGGGGTCGTTTCATCCTTCAGGAACTCCACTGAGTTTTTATCTGTCGGCTCACTATCCGTTTCCGGCAATAGGGCATCCTCTTCCATGGCAACATCCCAAACATCCTGACGAAACGCTGGGGGTACCATACGCCCTTCAGAAGATCCGGTTTCTTGATGAAAATCTGTCGGAGCGGCTCCCATCAACAGACGCTCATCAACGGTCCCACCGGGGGTATAAACGCCCTTCACTGCCAGAGCAAATTCAGCAATATCTGCAAACCCGCGTTTTGGGTCATCTTCAGACCGGTCACGCATTCCTTCTATTTTCGGCAAAGCTTGAACGGTACGTTCACGTTCGCGCTTTGCTTCAAGTCTTTGAATGTCACCGTTGATCGCAGCCAAACGGGCATTGATCTCATCATCACGTGTCTTTTCCTCGTCAGTCAGATCACGAGATTCTTTTGCGGCGAGATCAAAGAACTTTTTCCCTTCAGCCACAAGATCAGCTCTCTCTTGCTGCAAAGCCATTAATTCCTTATTCATAATTCACCTCACTCTAAAATATTGATTGATATGTTTTAGTTACCATCGCTCTACGGAGCATTTTGTTATGGCTCGACGGAGCCGTCATTTTCCATCAGGCGCATTCGACGCCTGCGAAAATCCACATCAGCACTCATTGCCTTGCGCGGCATTCCCTTTTGCATGCGGACGATGGTTTCATCGAGAGTACCAACCCGATCAGCCATGCCCAATTGCACAGCTTTTTTGGCACTCACTACTCGACCTTCTCCAAATCCTTCGCGTACATCAGCCGGTTTCACGCCCCGGTTTCTCGCCACTGCTTTAATAAATGAGTCGTAAACTTCTGAAACGCGTTCTTGTATAGCCGCTTTTGATTCCTCGCTCAAAGGTTCGTAGGGGTTGCCTTCGGTTTTATACTTGCCTTCTGAGATCATCGTTACTTTGACACCCTCTTTGGCAAGCGATTCACTCAGATCTTGATGGGCGGCATACACTCCAATCGACCCGACTTCGCCACTGGGCGTCACCACCAATTCATCTGCGGCAGTAGCAATCCAATACGCAGCAGATGCTGCAAGGTGATTGGCCACAGCAACAACAGGCTTTCGACCACGAGATTCGAATATCTTTTTCGACACCTCTTCTATCCCGGCAACCTGGCCGCCAGGCGAATCAACATCCAGAATGATTGCCCCAACACTTGGGTCATTGATCAGTTCATCGAATCGTTTTCCAAATATTTCTGCGCTGGTAGCACCACTGGCATTTGTGAATAGGTTCGCCCGTGGCACGATGGTTCCAAATAACGGGAGAACCGCAATCGCACCTGCCGTCCGCTCAGATGGTCGAGTGGCGCCGTTGATCCGCATCTGCACCTCTTCAGCACTGAGTTTTTCACCTGTGAAATATCTGGTCACAACATCAACAATTGCTTCCAGCTTCGTTGGCATAATAGCCCAGGGGGTTTCCAATAAATTTCTAGAAATATGTTGTGTGTTCATCAGACCTCCGTCGACAATCTAATTAATTCAGCAGTTCTCCGGTTTGCCCATCCAGCAAGAGCAACCGGTCCTTTTTCGGTCAATTCTTTTCTTCCAGATTCTACAAACATGATTGCTGTCACAAAAGGAATACACATCGTTTGTGCTACAAACTCAACATGACTCTTGCAAAAATCATCCACAGCAGAATACCAATCGCTATCTTTTCGTTCCGCGGCCCTGGTCATGGCTGCCACTTCTTTGCGGACCACTCTTGCAGCAGATTCCTGCACAATCTGCTGATAATGGGCGTTTCCACTATCTGGATTGCCATTCATGTCCAGGGAGCGTTTCATATTGAGAGCGGTTAAGTAATCGTCGTCGCCCCCAGGAATCGGATTCATATTTTCAGGCCGGCGAATGTCGTTCGTCGCCAACCAGCCACCGTTCCTCCCGATGTTGTAAGCGCTGTAACGTTTTTCAATATCACCCCGAAGTAGTGCTTCAGTGAGAAATTCAACAAAGTATTGGTCGGTGGCGATGATTAAATCTTTTGAAATCAGTTGCTGCCATCTCACAAGCCATGGCATCAATACGAAAGTGACATATCCCCTTGATAGTTCTTCAATTCCACTTCCCCAGCTCGTCGCTTTAGAAGTCAATCCAACCATATGCGGAGGCACCCTAAACCACCGGCATACATCCTCTGCCTGAAATTCCCGGGTTTCCAACATTTGGGAATCCTCTGGCGACAACGTCACCTGTTGGTATTCCATGCCTTCTTCCAGCACACCCAGTCTGTGGAGGTTTTCCCCGCTGGTCATACGCTCTGTTTGATTTCTCAATCGAATCTGAGCTTCTTCTGATAAATGACCTGGATGCTTCAGAAATCCACCCGGTCGAGAATAATTGCCAAATAGCTTTGCTCCAAAGTGTTCAGCCGCAATCGATAATCCAAATGATTCACGTGCATAAGTCATTACAGATACCGTCTTGACTCCATCAAGCGATAATCCGCGCAGCTCAAAAATTTCATCGTCTGTGTAAGTATTAATTTGACCGCCACGATCTAAAATTTTGTAGCGAAGTGTGTCATCGTCAACTTCTTCAACATCAATCACGCGATCAGGATGAACCGGAATTAATTTATCCACTGGTCCACGCGGACCAACTTTGATTTTGGCATATCCACTCCCACGAAGCAGAGCGTGCATCTGAAGCATGTCAGTGAATTCGAAGGAAGTTTGCCGGTTATTGGGTTGATCATGCAAAATATCGTAGAGCGGATGATCACTGGCACGTTCCTTACCGCCGTTGTCCAACCGCTTATAGACAATATGCGGAAGCATTGCGACCGTTTCTGAAATCAAACGTGTACAAGCCCACGCAGCTGAAACCTTCAAAGCGGTATCTGAATTTACCCTGGCACCAGAAGAAGTCATGACAGCAGATGAGTTTGTCCAAAAACGCTCTTCATCTGCAGAAATGGAGTTTTCTGGGCTATCTTGACCAAGAAGTCTCATTAAAAAGCTCATCGTTTGCTCCGCCGGCCATCAAATAGAGTAATAACCATTAGGATCAACCCGACACTAATAAAAGCTAAAGGAGGGTAAATCAAATAACAACCCAAAGCTAATGAGCCAAGACCAAAAATAAAAATAATGAGATTTAATGTTTTCATACAACCACCATGCCGCGTGACTCATAGATGCTTTTTCCATCTGTGGACACACCAACTTTGAGAGCGTCACTTCTGGCCTGCCAAGATAAAATTCCAGCCATGGCGGCATCAATTTTTTTTGGTGAATCTGGCCGCTCTTTGTAAATTACCCAAAGCGGCACACCTTGTTCATCAACAATCCTGATGAATTTCTTTACCGCATTACCAATATGCCTTGAATAATCATCATTCCCGGAATGTGAAATTTCTTTTGCCAGCAACGAAGTATTAAATGCTCGAATTGCATAAGACATAGGAATCAGTCGGTTGGTGTACCAGGCAATTACCTTCTTTTCCCCATATTTTCCAGACCATGTAGCTACCTGAGTTTCCCAATAAGGGGGGTCACAGTACATTCTCCAAACGTTGTAGAGTTTGAAAAATGCATCAACCATATTATTAATTTCCTCTTCAGGAGCTTCCCACTCAGCTTCTTGACCGAAAGGTTTTTCCCATAATCCAGCAAGCCATTGGAATCCTGTTTCCAAATGAGTAGCCACCAGAGCAACTGAGTCACGCCAACGAGCCCCGTCAAAACCGAGCGTGATTGTGTCCCCAGGTTTAGGAATGAATTCCTTTTTTAAATCTTCCCATTTCTCAAAATCAAAGGCTTTATCCATACCTTGAACAAGTTGATTCAACCAAACACGTTGAAGATATGCTTTGTCAGCGGTCGGGTCTTGCCACTGATTACAAATTGCATCGATATCACTCCACTCAGCCGCCGGTCCACTGGCTTCAATTACTGCAGACCGAACCCCTTCTGGAGTATTAAGGTCATGCTTATCAGATGCTTGTCTATGAAAGAAAAACAACTGACTATCTTGAATCTTTCCTTCATCTACCTGTTTTGCATATTCCATAGTTTTTTCAGCAACTGATCCTTCACCAGGAGTTGGAGCAGTTGTGGTTTCCAACGTCCAAGGGTCAGCCAATTTTCTCTTTGGGGTATTCGCAAGCATTGTTTTATGAGCTCTTTTCAACCTGGCAGTTGTCCAACGGTGAGTCTCATCGCAAACTTGAAAGGTAGTTCTGGCTCCATCACGTGAATCAGGTGAAGAAGACAGGCTTTCTGCTTTTCCATTCCCACTGATGCGCATGATCCTCTCCATACCAATATCAAAATCATCTGCAATCTTGCTATATTCAAGAATTGTCTTTAACGCATAATAGGCCAGCTCATCACTTTGTTCTTCTGTGTAAGCAACTAATGGTATATAAGGATCAGTCACCCCAAAACCCACCGGCTTGCCATATGCATCATATCCATCACACCGAACAGGAGCATCTGGGTGTAATTCTGCTGCTGTAATCAATGCTGCAAATTCAGTTTTTGCAGTTCCTTTTCTCAGACTTAATCCAACACGTTTAAATCGACGGCGACCAACTGAGGCATGGCCTCTTGGATAGATTTCATACATCCGAAAAATCAAGGCTCTTTTCTCTTGATCAAACCGTATTGGTTGTCCAAGTAGATCTCCTGGACCATGTACCAGGTTCTCTTCAATCCATGAACACACTTGAGCTCCCAGACTTGGGTAAGCAATTGTGTCTTTTGGAATCATCAAAACTGTCATTCGTCTAGTACTCCACGTGGATCTTCAACAGGTTCAATATCAATGATATTTTTGGCGTGTTTTGACCGATTTTGTTCATGTCGATCTTTGGCGTCCTCGGCCTGTGCAACGGTCCATTCAAGCCGCCTTCTGCTTAATGGGGTTAATCCAAACTGCTGTTCCATCATTCGTATTTCTTTGGCAACTTCCAGACTTCCGTTTTTCCAATACCGGTCTGTCAAGAAAAGCAATCGAAGAAGCGCAGGCTCGTCTCCGTGAACGAACTCCGAACTCATCGGTGAAGCCCAAATTGTTTCCCAAAACTTCACTGCGTACGGGTGCCACTTTTCGTCTTTTTCCAATTTCGGCAACTGTGGCTTTCTTAATTGCCGTTTTGGTTTGCTCGGCAATAGAGCCCGACTCGAAGATTTGTTTCTCCGTTGTCGAAGTGATGGATTTTTTGGAGGAGGACCTGGCATAATAAACGCTCAATTTAATTACCTTCCCAACCCGTACAGAGAAAAATCAACCTACCCACGCGCTTGTCGCTCCCTAACTTCCAGACTTTTCACCCCCCTCCCATTCACCTCGTTAGCTGTTTTTCTTGAATGGCAGGGTTTACAGAGTGATTGGAGCTTCCCTTTGAAGAATAAATCAGGATTACCACGATGTGGATCGACATGATCTGCATCAGTCGCTGCCGTAAAAATGTTTGCGCGCAAACATTCTGCACACCAAGGTTCTTTTGTTAATTGAATCCTGCGCAGCCTCTTCCACTTACGAGAGTCATACAGATGCTGCCATTGAGGGTGATAATCATCTGCTTGAGAAGCTATAACGGGCTTGTGCTTTTCACAATATCCAGAGACAACTAACTCCGGACATCCATAAAAAGCACAAGTTCGTAAAGCGCGTTTAGGCATTATGATCCTTTAGCTTTTCTTTGAACTCTTGAATGCCGCAGGAATAATATTTTGCCTTCTCAATTGTGCAGCACGTGCATCTGCACATCGCTTCCAGTCTTGTAGTTCGATCTCAAGACAAGCAATTCGCTCCTTCAGCGGAGCAATCAGTTGGATCACAGTGTCAGTAACAATTTGGTTCGTATCTGCTTTGAGCTTATTGATCTCGGCTCGGTTCTTAGAACGACCAATGGCGCCCGTTACCAGGGCGCCAAATATACCGAAAAGACCACCAATCAATGCCGCTGCAATGATCGTGTCCATAAGACTTAACCTGAAGCCCTGGATGCTTTGGCTTCTTTGACATCTGCAGGGGGATCAGTCAATCCATAAGTTGTATAGTTACTAATCACAGCCAGGAATATCAGAGTGGCTAACGCTTTGGCTCCTTCTATGCTGCATACCACGCCTGGGATTGGATTCCAGTTTGTACAGGTGAAGAGGAACATCAACACCGCAAGAATAAACATCAAAATCACATTGACAATCGCCTTGATATTGGCTGCGAGTTCCGCAAACTTCACACGTAATTTTGGCAAGAAGGACCAGGCCACTGAGAGGACTATAGACACCAAAACAACGAATATCTGTGCATCCAACTTCCACCCGCCTGGAAGGATGGGATCAATAGCCATCAGCACAAGGGACGAGATAATTAGAATCAGCAACAAGAGCCCGATCCCAATTCCGACCCACTCAAAAACCTTTCCAAACTTTTGAAGTAACAAATTTAATTTCATTTTCAACTCCTTTTTTACTAATCGGATTAACGCAAAACGCCCGGCATCCGCGGTTAAAAGACCGTGAACGCCGGGCGGTAAACTCCTGCAATCCCTATTCGTATTGTTAATTTATATTAGCACATTTCTGTATTTTTGATCTATAATTTTTTTAATTTTAATTAAGGGGAATAAATATGTTTTATAGTTTTTTTGTTGGGTCTTTTGAACATGCTTTAGAAAATAATGGAAGATTTCAAATTCCTAATAGATTTTGTGAGTTAATTGCAACAAAAACTAATAAGGATAACCAAGTTTTTCTCGCTCCAAAAGATCAATCAATTATTGTCTACCCGATTGAATATCAAAAAAATTTTCTTGATTTAGAGAGACATTTTGTCAATCATGTTTATTGGGGAAATGAAGTTTACAATTTGATTATTCAGAACAAAATTTATCCATGTGTCCCCACGTATAAAAAAATTTCGTCTTCAAAAGATCTTGAGACCGCGCTAAAAAGTTTTAATACCGACGATTACATACCTAGACAAATATTAGAAAAACTAGATGGACATGCGTTTGAAAAACTGGTTTCCGAGATTTTTTCTTCTGTGGGTATTAATGTTCAACAAAATATAAGAATGCTTGATGCTGAAATTGATTTGTTATTAATCGAATTTCAAAGAGGAAATGATAAAATTTATTCCATTTTAGAATGTAAGAATTGGAAGGTATCCAATAAAAAAGTAGGAATAAGTGAAGTTTTACGTCTATATGGTCTCTCTCAAGCCTTACAGAACGACGGTAAAAGAATTCGAAATAGTATAATTGTTTCGTCCACTCCTTTTTCTAAACCTAGTACTCATTTTTCCAGAATTCATAATATTGATCTATTAGGTATCGAAGAGTTAAAGGATTGGATAATTCAAAATCGAATTATCCCTGATCGACTTGATTTGCCACTTTACAAAACAAGAATACTCGATAATCGAGGAAGAATAATTCTTCCAGATTATTTAAGCAATTATGCCAGCATTAAAGGACAATCCGAAGTAACAATTATTGGTGTAGGTGAACACTTCGAAATCTATAATCCAGTCGTTCTTAAAGAGAAAAATGAGAAATACGAAATCCAACCTAATTCAGCAAGTTTATTATCAACAAAATTTGATCTTATGTTTTAATACTAATTTGGAAAAGTGATTGGCAAATAATGTTCGTATATTTTTAATCTTTCAATGCTTGTTTTATGATTTTTTCAAGTATTCTATCGCTCACCGACCAATGGAACTCTTTCCCACATTTCGCACAAACACCATGCCATTGACGGGCAATTCCTCCACCCATTTGCAACCATTCAAGGTTTTCGATCATCACGATATATCCCAATTGTGCCCTACAATTTGGGTTTGGACATTGAACTTCTAGTTTTTCATCCATCAAAACACCACCTTAATACTCACCCCGGCCGCGGACTGCAGCGCCCCTAGTGCATGCTCTCTGATCCAATCGGCTGTGTAACGATTTCCCACGCGGATGGTCCAGCCGTCACCATCCACCGCGCACAATTTTGCTGATTTCAGCCAGGTCTCATACTCAACTTTCTTGAATTCTGAACGCACAGATTCAAGCGTCGCCTGCCAAAGCTCCAGATCATCAGCGCTTAATGTTTGCGCGCAAACATTTTGATCAACCAACTCTTGGTATTCCTGGAATGGATTAACCCTGTCTTTTGGATCAATCCAATCATCGGGTACCCGCCAGTCCTTCTCGATCCTGAAAATTGCAGCACCCATTTTTTGGCCTTGAAGCTTAACGCTTTCACAGTGATAACAAATCAATCTTGAAGTGACGTGCTTCAAGGCACTGATCTTTGTGCGCTTTGGTTCGCCAATTCCAAACCGATCACATGCCGCCAGATTTTCAACGACCCGGAGATTTTCCGGGTCAGCCGCATCTAGTAGTGGTAGATCAATTAATTCTTTAGAACTTAAATCTATAGATCTACTACTAGTAAGGATACGGAATTTCTCCGACTCGGAATTATTCCGGGTCGTGTCGGTTTGTTCATTGTTAGGTTCAGGTTCGTCAAAATCCACCACCTGCGGCTGGATATAAGGCTCGTTTTCATCAGGTAATGCCATTAATGGCAGTTGAGAGACGTTTATGGCTATACGCCATGCATACCGCTCATTGCGGGTGACCATCCCCAAATCTTGAAGAGTAAGTAGGGCTTTGTTGACAATCTTATCTGAGTAGCCTGTTTTTCTCTCAAGGCATTGGGCAGAAAGTGGCTGCCCTGCCATCGCCAAAATAATCAGACAGCTCAATGGAGCACCTTTTAAGGTCAAGACTGTAGAATCAGTGAACTCAACTTTTTGCATTATTTTCATCTCCTGACATCGCTAGCCTCAATGCTTTTTCATTCTTATCGACGACATCATGAAAAGAAAAATATAAACAATTCCCATTGGAATCTAATAAAGGAATACCTAATTTAGAAAAAAATTTAATATCCGAGTCTTTTATTGGAGACCCATTCAAATAATAATTATTTTCCATATTCCTTGACCGCCTTCTCTGTGATGTATTTTGACCTGGTCGTGCCGCTTTCCAGATCGATGTAGGTGGCAAATTTCTTCAGGTCCCGGGTGATCAGCATCCGCACCAGGTAATCCGCTGCCTCGGCCGCCATGCGTTGGTTGATCGCCAGTCCCTGGCTGTCACGCAGAGCCATATCAGCGCACGAAAAGGGTGATGCCGGTTGCTCTAAAACATTATTAAGTTTTTCGTCTTTGGTCAGTTCAGGGTGCTGAACGTGCGGCATTGGAAGTCCGCTGCATTTACCAGGCATCGGAAACAAATCAATGGTTGTGGATTTCACGCCGAGCAATACCTGCCCGTAACTTTCCGAGTTTCCACAATCCAGCCAGACATGTAAATCAGAGCTATTAACACTGCCTGAAATCTCTTTTCTCGCACTTGCCCGGTCGACGCAGCCAATCACAATCATCAGGTTTTGATTCTTTATTGAGGGAGTAGCTTGAGAATATTTTCTGGCCATGGTGTGGATTTCAATCCCCCAGGCTAGCCCGTAGCGCATCGCCAGTGCCTCGGCTTTGTTCATTCCGATTTCAGCAGCACAGAAATTCTGCCGGTAGATGTTCTTTTCCTCTACCAGGTCAGGATCAATAAAATAAATCGAGACCTCGCGGTTAAAACGTTCTATCAGAATTTTTCCAACCCTCACGACTGCCGGCGCCATCCAACTGCCGGTCCCGCCGCATCCCACAAGCATCAATGCAATATGTTTTTCGTTCGGGATTATCAATTCAAGCGGTACTTGAAAATTCATCTCATCCATTTTTGACCTCGGCTATAGGTTCGAATACCAATTCATACGGCAGGACGGAATAATGGCCATAAATGGATACACGCAAGCGAAAGTCAACCACCCGCCGGTCTACCCGGCCGAGCACGCCGTAAATCCGCAGGCCGTTTTCATCCCGGTTATCAGTTGATGAAAAGATTGCCGGCATCGAATTGTGTGAATGCACTTCAATTGGAATGTATTGACTGTCTTCGAGAGGCTTAACCATCACCTGCCAGGCTTTTTGTGGTGGAACATCCAATTCCCATTGCCCATTGATCCATTTGAGATAGAAAAGAATCTCATTAGGAAAGGATAGTCGGCTCATATCAACCATTCGCTGCAGTTCAATTGCCGGCACCCGCTTCGGAAGCTTGATCGATGGTTGAATTGACCTCAACCCTCTGACCATCCTCTCCTTTTCACGAATAATCGATAATGGCGCAGTCACTTCAAAAATCTCATTTTTAGCATGAATGAATGTTCCATTTGCGGCAAAAACGTAATCATATAAACCTATTGGGGCCATGAGTGCCCGCCCGGGTTTCATCAGTTGATAAGTCACAAGGTTATTCAATTTTGCTACCTCCTTTCCTGAATGTGATCTTCTATAATCCCGCCGATGGAGTATCTCGTCGCGACCAGGTCCTTTGTGGGGTACTGATCCAACCCGTTGACCAAGGCCAATTGCTTATTAATATCGTCCGTGAATTTTTTGCTTTTCCCATTTTTCAAATCATTATTAAATGGGCTCTTAAAAAAGAGATCCACAACTTGGCTGGCTTTACCTGGAATAACCTTCGGGGTTCCGTTTTCAGACCCCCAGCAAATCCACCCTGTTGAATTCACATTTGGGAACGGCGCCTGGTATGCGGTCGCATCAGGGCTGAATGTCTTTTTAGCCAGCGCAAAAACGTAGTAAGACCCCGCAGCGCCTATAAAAACCAACAACGGCGCTGGCATCGTGATCTTCCCTGTGTCGGCAACCTCAATGCTGCACTTGGCCGGTTTTCTGATGAAAACGAACCAGGCGCCTTTTGAATTATTTCCAACCCTGATCACACCTTCCTGAAGATATCCGCTGTCTGACCCTATGTGTGAAAAAGCCGCCGCCACTTCAGGTTCGCGGATCGATTTGGTGATCGTGTGATTTTCTTCAGCGTGACTTCCCCATGGGTTCAATGCCTTGTACTTGAAGAGATAATGACCCTGGTCAGTAAAGTAAAGCGCTCCGGTGATGTGCGGGCTGTCGAATAAATCAGTCATAAAGTGTCTCCTAAACTCGAACCCTAACCCTTGATTTCTTTACTGAGCTCAACTGGCTCTTCTTGAGACCGTCATACAAGATGCGTAACAACCCCGGATCATTAGCCACCATTTCAGAAGCGATACCAAATTGTTCTAGATAGGGTTTGGCTTTCTTCCAGTCCCGACGTAAAAGCTTGAGATTTTCCTCGTTGAATTCAAAATAAACTGAATCCGGGTCATCCATGTTGGAATTCAAGAAAACGTTGTCAGGCGGGAAGAATGCTTGTTCAACAGCCGCATATAATTCGGGTAAGTGCCTTTTTCTTAGGTAGCGTTTGAGAAATTTTTCATCAATCGGGATGGAATAATCTAATTCAACTGGTTCTTCAAAAGGCCAACCAAAGTTATCGATGCTGTTCTCCCAGTAGCCGGGAAGGTCTGAATCCATAAAGGGAACATTCAACAGCAAAAGGAAAGCTGTCAAGCTGAACCATGGCATGGTGTCACCCACCGAGCTGAGCTGACTATCGGCATCGTCAAAGTTCCAGGTTGAAAAACTGTCAGGATTGATGGCAAGTTGATAATTACCATAATCATCCCAACAATCCTCCATATCCATATTCATCAGCGGCATTTCCTCTGACAAGATTTCAATCACAGTGCTGCAAAATGCACCGTCATCAAAAGCGCATTGGAGTGTTTTTAACCGTTCATCCTTGCCAAGGCCTGATTTCCTGGCGGCCATGATGATTTTTAACTGGCTTCGTTTGACATTTAACTGTTCCATCACAGCCTGGATCGGTTGCACACGCTGTGATCGCAGCTCGTGGCGCGTCAAGAAGTAATTCTTGTCCTGCAGTAATTCCATTTAGAATCCCGGTACAACTACTGGCACAGGCTGTGCGTTCGTCTCAGATAGAAGCTTGTGCGTTCTTGCCATGCTTGACACTTCAATATCACCCTTTTCCATGACGGCACCAATCTCTTCATCCCGTTTGAGCATGGCTTCGAAGCCGATTTGATTCATTGCCGGCATCCCTTTTAACCTCTGGTCCAGCTCCATAACGGGGTTAATTCCTTCAGGTGTTTCAATCAGCTTGCGAAGCACCTGGTCGTCGCTAACTTGTTTTGTGGTTATGTTCAAGATCGCTTTGGTCAATTCTGCATCATTATCAAATGGATATTCATCAATAATTGACAGCACCTTAGCTTCAGCCCCCTTCGTGCCGGCTTGTTTGACCACTGTAACCGTGATCAAACCGTCTTTGGGTTCGGACCGCATGAACTTGGCATTAGCAGCACCCGGGAAGTAAGGTGACAGCGCGCTTTTCAACGCGCCATCATCGGCAGCGATCTCTTCGGGCATTTCTATCTCTTGACCTTCAATCGATATTTTGTAATTCATGATTTTTCCTTCCTTTTCTCGATAGTGGAAAAATTACCCCGCGACGCGGTTTTTGCGCCCCCGAGCCTTACGGTGAGGGGAGTTCCTTTTTCCACGAGCAGGGGTCCCATTCTCCTGTTGAAAAAGATGCCAAGCATCGCGATCACTTCAAGCGCTCCATCTTTAGTGAACTGCATCCCCGGGTGCCTGGCTTTCATAATCGAGACCATGTCATTCGCCAAGGAGTCTATACGCATCTTGTCGTTGAGGCACAACTGATCCCTTGCAGAGTTGATTGCGTCCCGTTTTTCCTCAAGGGAGAGGCGATATAACGCCATCTCCCCTTTTGAAATTTGGTTTTTCATTTACCCATTCCCAATTCACGCATGACTGCCGGCACATCATCAATTCTCAAGTTTTCACGATAAATGATTTTTGGCATGACCATGCCCGGTGTTTTGTATCCAACGACCACCCCGTGCGTTTTCCAGGCTATGTTAAATAGGATCTCGTTCGGGTCCGGTGCATCAACCTTTGCCGCAGCCGCTGTTGGAACTGCCGGCGCATGGTTTGCAACCGGTTGAGGTTCAACCGCTTGTATTTTTGGTTCTTCATTGTTTGAAGCGTCCGGTCCAGATCCCTGATTAATTGATTGAGTCTGAACTCCCTCCATCGCAGGTATTTCTTCAGAAGATCCATTCATACCCTCTTCTTGTTGGTCAGGGGTAACACCACCCCAATCGGAAAGCTCTGCTTGTTGAGCCGCTTGAATTGTTGGTGGTTCTGAAAATTCGCTTGCAGCTCCCTCTATGGCAGCATTGATTAAAGGATCAGGATATACCTCAAGTACTGCTGGGGGTTCTGCAGGAGTCGCGGTATCGATTTCTGGCAGCTTCAACTGTTCGGGGTGAAGAAAGTTCATGTAAAAATCAACCCGCGCCCTGATCACATCGCTGTTGACCTCACCCTTCTTGGCGCCATTTAAGAAGTCGGCTAGAGAATCCCCAAAACGTTCTTCCAACTTGACACTTTCTGATGTGGTTACCTCAAAAATGGGGATCAATGCCATGGCTGACCGCACCGGCAAATCACCGGCAGCGACCGTTTCAAGCACATCCTGCGGAAGACGAAGCATCCGCAGCATATTAGATACACCGCTGCGGTCGATATGCAGCTTTTCAGAAACCAGTTCCTGGGTCCATCCGAAGTCATCAAGCATCTTTTTGACAGCCCGGGCACGGTCGACAGGGTTCAGGGTTCTACGTTTTTCGTTTTCACCAAATGCGGCAATAGCCATTTGTTCGTCATTGAGATCGTGAATATATAAAGGGAAGTTGTCATAATACTCGTCCCCAAGACTGCTAAGAAGTCTGTATGCAGCCAAACGGTGGTGGCCGAAAGCCATTTGATAGCGGCCCTCGATCAACCTGGCTGTAGGGGTTTGCATCATGCCGTGTTCTTTGATATCGTGTGCAAGAGCCTCAACGTGTGATTGGTCAATATGACTCGTCTGCCATGGGTTTGCATCGATCATAAAAAGCGGGATGATTTGTTTATCACCAGATACTGCAAATTGATTTTCTTCCATTCTTAATTTCTCCTTCGTAGGTAATAATGATTTTTTAAATCAGGCTTTCGCAAGCCTGGCGAGTCTCTTGATCAGCACCACCGCGGCACAATCACCGCAGGTTCGAGGGCTGGCCTCATCCACTAATGGGCAATCCTGACAGGTCTCTTCTGCAGCTTTTTCAATCAAAGACCAGGCTGGCAGATTCCCTTCCTTGCCGGCAAGTTTTATGATCTGCGGGTCGCCATGCACACCAGAGGCCGTCGCTGCCGGTGAGTATTTCAGATGTTTGAATTGATCAGGGTTGCCTTCGGCCTGGTTCTGCGCCATTCGGGTCAGTGCGCGGCGCATGCCGGCCACGGAATAGTCACACTGCGCGAATCTTCTGGCTATTAAAAGTCGTGTTTCAGGGAGCAAGTTTAACAACCCATTGATGACGATCACATCCATCGAGATCTTCTTTTTGGCAAAAAACTGTTGAATTTCCGGCTCAAGTTCGAGCAATCGCATTCTGAAGCTGACATATGATTGAGATTTACCCATCAATTTAGCAACTCTAGATTGTGTAAATCCGACTTCTTGAACCAATCGCCTGAATGATTCTGCCTCTTCCACCGGGTTGAGGTCGCTTCGCTGAGTATTGGCAATAATTGCATCTACAAGTGTGGTTTTGTCTGTGACCGGGTCATCCCTGACGAAAGCCTGAATGGTAGCCATGCCTGCAAGCTTTGCTGCTCTCAACCGCCGTTCTCCATCGATCAGTGTCATTTCAGGATGACCCTTTTGAGTACGAAATACGGTGATCGGGTTTTTCAACCCATATTCTTTGATCGATTCAGCCAGGCTCTTCAACTCTGCCTGATCAAATTCTTTGCGCGGCTGGTTCGGGTTTGGGCTGATTAAAGTTACAGCAATCTCTAAAACTTGATCTTCCATCACGAATTCCTTTCCTACATCAAACTGAAGGGATAGCTCCAAGTGCCACCAATTGGCTGAAATTGAGCACAAAACGCCCTCTCTCCCGTTGACGGATGATCGCTTCAGCCTGTTCTTTAGTGATGTATGTGATGTGGTGGACGGATTCAATACCAAACTTGCAATCGAACGATTTATGAACTTTCGTTTCATGAACCTCTACGCGGATGTACTGTTTTCCGCTGATGGTCTCGTCTGACACNNCCATCTCCAGCATCTGGTTCATCCAAAGAAATGTAGACCGGGTCACCGGTTTGGGTCGTGGTAGGTGTGAGGAACTTCACGACGCTTGCAGTGATCTCAAAGTTGGCGTGCGGGTTGTGGTTGTCATCAAACCAAATCTTTGGGCCGCCAGTTTTAGGGTCTATATTCAACCGACCTTCAACCATTACAGCACGCCCTTTGTTGAGGTATTTACTGCATGATTCCGCCAAAGATCCCCATGCCCGAATGGAGTACCAGGTTGTCTCTTTCACCTGCTTACCGGTCCCATCCACATACACGCGGTCAGCAGCTAAAGGGAAGGATGCCACCGGCTTCTGTGCAGGCGTGTATCTCAATTCAGGGTCTTTTCCAAGTATGCCGATCATGATATGTTTTTGATACATGAGGGTCTCCTCTCTATTTTTTAACCTAACCATTATTAAGAAATTATTGAGATTTTTTGGATTGCATATTGCTCAAAGCGTGGCTACAATAACCTTGAAAACTTTTCCGTGTGAAATTCAAACTTAGTGCAGCGAATGCTCAATCATAAATAAAGTGTTTGGTCGTTGACGCCTTCCATATCCTATTGAAAAGAGCAGCAATGAAGCGAGACCTTGAATTAATCCGCAATATTTTGATTGCCGTAAAAATGCACCAAAACCAATTTGACCTCCCACTACTAAAAGAAATACTTGGATTTTCCGCAATAGATACCGAAACCTTTTATCAACATGTTTTCCTTCTAAGTGAAGCTGGCCTTGTAACCACAAAGAAAGTTCATAATGATTTAGAAGATTTCTTAGCCCCGACCCATCTAACAATTTCCGGTTGTGGTTTTCTTGAAAACATCCAAATCGAAAAAATATGGAGTAGACTTTTAGTATTGGATTCAAAGGAAAACTCCTCATTAGGTCTGATTTTGCTGGTTCCTCTCGCAAATTTTTATTCAAAAGAACTCAAATCATTAATTTAATTATTTGGAATCTGGTGGTCGGCTTCCTTTCGAAGGACGATCTGCCGCCAGGTGCGTTGCCTTGTTCCTGTGAATATCCGCACCTTTTGGTCATCGGCCGCCCATGTGACCGGGATTTCACCGGTCTAAAATATTAAACGTATGCTCTAGAAATACGAGGCAAGCTATACCATTCCCTTGCCGGCTTACCGTCAACCATAGATTCAAGCTGAATCGAAGGGTGGTCAAATTGATATTCTGCCTTCGCAGTGGCTGTGCCAATAAAACCGGTTACAGCATCTTTATATTTCTTTCCCAGCACAATGTCTTTATAATCAAATTCACCTTCCATACCTCCTCCTTTCTTCAAAAATTTGGTCCAAGGTGGGCTTCACCGGTTCGAACGGTGATGATCCATCGGCATGAGGGCTTGGCACCCGCGGGGGGTACGGGTGTGTGCATGTCGGACATCGTCCGGCCAGGGTGATCGTCTCTCCGATCTGTCACTCCACTTTTCATTTCGCAGGGGTCGCGCGGTTCCGTCTCTCCGGTCCATGTCACGCTTTTCAGTCTGCGTTTGACTCTAAAGAGGCATGTCCATCCTCTGGCTCAGATTCGGCCATGTCGCACTTCATCCTTTCGGAAAGGGATCGCGATTTAACGTGTGCTCGCCTCTTGGTGGCCGGTTTCCTTTTGAAAGACGATCTGCTGTGGGGTGAGGGGGGCACCTCTCAGCCATCGGCCGGCCAGGGGGACCTGCAGCCGCTGTCACAACTGCAGGTTTGTTACTGTGGTCTCTGTTGTTAAAGGTCGGTGCGTTCTGTCAAACGCAGGTCTCATCCGACTTGCAACCCCAGCCGCGCCGCCGTTAGCGATTTTTGCGTACCCTGGATGGTTCACCAGGGTTTCCGCAGCCTCCGTAGGAGAATACGAGCACCAGAGGTTATCCCGAACGGCGCAGCCGTTTATGGGTTATCCCATCATGACCGGTTGATCTCCAGGTTTCTTACGAAACGACTCTTCAACCACTTGCATTTCACTCAATAATTTCTCATTATTCTTATGCCACCAATGATTGCCATATCTTGCAACCAATGTTGTGTAAACGAATCTTCTGGCATCAGCCCGCTTGGCATCATATCCGCGGCTTTCCTGCATCCGCTTCTTGAACTCATCCATCACGTTTGAAGGTATCAAGTTAGTGTTCGCTGCCATCAGACCTCGCCTTTAATTCGTCAACAATTTTCTGTTCTGTGATTTCCCTGGCAGCATCACAAGGTGGGCAGCAGTAATAGAATTGACCCTTGCCATGGAACATCGGGTAAGTGTGTTGAATACCCTCCCCTGCTTCCAGGGTTTTCTTGCAATCAGCGCATTTGCATCTCCGCACGTTGTGGGTGATCGGGTAAACTCTCATAATCGAGCCCCGAAAGCCAACCGGATCACAATAACCGAGAATTTCATTTCGCCATGGAGCAGACCCCACAAAAGGGCTTTTGACCGTGTAATTGATTTTTGAACGTATATTTTTTTCATTCTCTTGTCCATTCTTCCCTCGGACCCGGGTGGTAAGCAAGGGGGATGCCCACCACCCAGGGGCTACTCCGGCATTAGGGTGTCGGCATCGCACTGAGGTTTATGTTGCTTTTGAATAATCAAGCTGTCACTCGGGCGTGGTTCAAATTGATCGGTTTCAGCCTGTTCCTCAACTCATTTTCAGGGCTGGTATTTGCCCCTACTTTTTCAAGCGCGCGCAATAAAAGATAACAACCACTCACCGCCTCACCCACCAAACCTTCCATTTCTTCCTTGTCATCAACCTGGTTCGTGGTGATCAGTTCCAACTTCGAGATAATGCACTGATTCAAAAATTCTGCACCATTGTCTCGTACGTCTTTGGCTGTATTGCTCATATCTCTTGGTTTTACAGTTCCTGTTCCTGCTTCGCCCATTTTGATTACTTTTGTTCCCATCTCTTATTCCTCCTGATTAGTCCGGTTCCGACCCGGATTTGGTAATAATTGGCTCTTTTTGGCAATATGCAGCATTAATCCACCCGGATTTGGCCGGATGTATATAACCGTTCTAAAGTGCTATTCTCTTGCTATGAAAACAAACGACTTACATATCAGAGATCCGTGATCAAGTTGGCTCCTTGGCCAGCTCGGCCGGCTTGGTTGTGACCGCCTCGCTTTCTCGGTCAATCCATGAGGAAAGAAGCTCAGACCGGTTTTTGCCAGAACTCGCGATAAGCTTTTGCAGTTTACTAAAACTGCTAGGGCGCACCGAAAAAGTTACTGTAAACGGACGATCATTGGTGTCATTTACCATATACCGCTCTCTATTGTGTAAATTTGTTACTACGGTGTTCATAATAGCACGGCAGTATTTGTTTGTCAATAGGTTTTAAGAAATTGGTCAAAAATTGGTTTTGAAATTGTATAATTGGAGAATGGATATGGAATTTTCTGATTGGATCACGAAAAAATATATTGAGTGGCGTGGTGATGCCATCGGTCAGGAAAGATCAATCACAAAATTTGCAGACAAATTAAAAGTTACCCATAGCTTAATGACACAATGGATGAAAAAAGGCGGCAAGGTACCAAATAGCCAGAAATATATTTCGGCATTAATAAAAGAATACGGCGTTGAAGTCTACGACATCCTTGGAATTCCCCGCCCCGCTGAAGACGATGTACTCGCAGAACTTCCACCTGAAATGGCTGAGGACGTCCGTTCATTTTTAGCTGAGGTTCGATCATCAGAAATAAATAAAGGTAAAACTGAAGCATCACCAGAAGATTTAGAAAAAATCAAACAGATGTTTTCTAAGCACTTAGGCAAATATACATCAACCGAGCAATAATTATTCGTAGCCATCACACTCCCTTTGCAGTCCTTCGGCACGTTCTATTATAGGTAATTTGTTCTATTATTACAAGTGGGAAATACCAAAATTTCAAAGCTGTAAGTTTACAAACAATCGAATATCGTAAGGTCAGGAGGGTTGGTTGAAAGCAATCAGAAATATCAGCATTTGTATTTTGCTAATAGTTGCCGCGTTGGTGTCATCATGCCAACCATCCCCTTCGGCCATTCAAACGCCGGTTGCACAAACATTAACCGCTCTACCAACTTTCACCCCCTATCCAACTTATACTCCTTACCCAACTTTCACCCCCTTACCTTCATTTACACCAACGATCACCTCAACCGCAACACCAGACGTGACTTCTACTCCTGTTTTCGCCAAATGGACCATCAAACAAGCAGAAAGCGCCCTTTACGCTGCCGGCGCTGAATACGTCAGTCCCTCTTCAATGGGTCCGAGTGATTATGGTATGGCTCCGATGGTCGCTTCTGAAGCAATTCATTTCCTGGTTCCATCTCTGTGTAGTGATTGCGGTGGTAGGTTATATTCATTTTCAACACCCGGTAATCTAGCAGCGATGCGATCCTACTATGTTAGCCTTGGTCAACAATCTGCTGCGTTTTTCTCATGGGTTTATGTAAAAGACAACATCCTAATCCAGATCAATGGAGAATACCCTGAAGACCTCGCTAAGGTGTTCAAGCGTGGTCTTGATAATATGAAATAACACTAATTTTGTCATATTAATGTTTGCGCGCAAACATTAAGTAGGTTTTTAGGGTTTCAGTCACAATCTATTAAATATAAAACATCTACACAATTTTGAAGCTTCTAGGGAGAAAACATGACGATAGCTGAGTTAGGTGTAATTGGTCAACTTATCCAAGGATTAGCATCGATAATCGTCTTAATTACCGCTTTTGTTGCGGTGAGACAGTTGAGAATATCCGCAACGACCGATTTGTTTCATCGGTTCAATGATCCTGTTGCAAGAGGACATCGGCGTTATGTCTACCATAATTGCAAATCTCTGGTTATTGATAGTGGAATTGTCTCAAAATTTGAAAAAGACAAGGATATATTAGAACACCTTGAGGCAGTATCCAATTCATTAGATTGGGCCGGATTATTAGTCAAACGGGGATTGTTAAACAAGAAGGATGCAATTGATTTATATGGAGATTCTCTGATTCGAGCATGGGTGATACTACGCCCGTGGATTGGGTACACTCGCGGTCGTAGAAGAAGCAGCCCATCTTGGCTTTGGAATCATTTTGAATGGTTGCAATCTGAAGCAGCAAAAGACTCTCGTTTTCACTCATGGATTCATGATGGTGTTCCAATATACACTCCTGATGCAATAATTACTATTGATTATTTAACCTCTAGAGTAATTAGTGAAGATCCTATCGCATAAGAAAAGAAATTAAGTGTCAACCACTTTTTGTAAGGGGATGAAACATGCCAGTTCGTGGTTATTATCGAGTTCGTACCGGAAAGAACTCCAGGGTAGTTATCTCGTCAGGTTCCGGCTCAGGTAAAGGCTGCGGTCGCACGCTTTATTGGGTAACCATTGGCTGGGTGGTCTGGCTGTATAAATGGCTGTTTATCGGCCTCTGGAAAGCCGGTAAGTGGCTCTTTCAAATGGCTCTTATCCTGATTCATAAACTCTCGGTCTTTATCGAGAACCGGCTAAGCGACCGAGGGTATTATTGGGGTCTGAAGAAGGTTAAAGCCGGGGTGACTGCAAGCCTATTGGTTCTCTTGGTAGGTGGCTGTTGGATAACAAACGCAATCGGGCAACCAGGTGCACAAATAGCCGTCACACAAACTGAAATAATTTTTCCGACGACAACTGTACCGTTAACCAACACCCCTTTCATACCCAGTCTAAAACCCACTTCCACTACAACAGCCACAACTGCAATAGAACTAACTCCAACTCTTACACTGCCGGCAGCAGTCGGTGTCTCATGTGTTCCCCCTAAGAGCGAAAGACAATCTGCAACCGTGGTAAAAATCACAGATGGTGACACAATAGTAGTCGAAATAGATGGTCAGCAATTCTCCGTCAGGTATATTGGTGTCGATTCTCCTGAAAACGGGTCAACCGGTTATTCTGAAGCCTCTGAACTAAATCGCAGCCTGGTCTTCGGAAAGACAGTTACACTTGTGAAAGACACCTCTGAAGTTGATCGATATGATCGATTGCTGCGTTATGTGTTTGTCGATGATGTATTTGTCAATAATGAAATGGTCCGATTAGGTTTTGCATCCTCCGGATCGTGGCCACCAGATACGGCTTGCGATGATCAATTTGCTAAAACTTTTCAAACCGCTAAAGCCAATATGCTCGGTCTGTGGATTCCAACTAAAACAACCAAGCCATATATACCTCCAACACCAACCTTGAATACTAATAAATCTGGAGTCGTTGAAGGGGCAGGAAGCGCCACTGTAGCGCCTGCACCAGTCAACAATAATTGTGACCCATCATACCCTGATGTATGTATTGCACCTGCTCCACCAGATCTTGATTGCAAAGATATCCCTTACAGACGATTTAGAGTGCTNNGGAGGGAAAAATGAATTGGAAAAGTAGAATTATTTCACTAATAGTTATTTTCTTTGTTGTTGGAATACCGACTTTTATTACAGTTTTCATTTCTCTAAATATGACTGATAAACCTTGGTACATATATGTGTCCTACACAGCCCTCGCAATTTGTGGGGTATTAACAGTTACTGCGGGGATAATTTCAGTTTATGAATATATATCTAAACTAGTAGGTAAAGATTATCCTATTGCAAATCAACTAGTTGCAAAAGAAATTTTGCATCAAGTATCTTTGTATAAGGATGATGGATATAAAAAAGATCTATTACGAAATTGGGCTCTCAGAAAATACGAAATCACAATGGACAATAACCAAATAATTAATTTATTAGATACTTTGTTGTTTTATGGATTAATTACCGATATCGGAGAATCAACTGTAAAAATTACAACAAACGGTAGAAAATATATGAATCGGTTATAAGCAAAAGGAGAGGATAATGAGAACCGGAGAATCACCACAAATATCAGAATGTGAATATCGGATTTTTAATTGGAGGTATTTAGATTCACTAGACTCCATTAGGTACTCAAAAGAAGATTTAGAAGTGAAAGGGATTAATTTAAGAGACGTATTAAACCAAGCACGTTATTCAGTTGCTGCAACAATATTAATGGGAAACGGCATTATTTTCCCGGTTAATCAATTAGTAGATTCGTATGGATTGTTACGGATTCTTTCGGAAGTTATTAAAATTATTGAGGAGCGTGGAAATAGAAACGTTGGAACTTATTTTCCATTTAAATTTGCTTTTTATAACTACTCACATGAAGAAGAAGGTGGTGATTATTTGCGAAATCCTTACCTCCTTACCTCCTACATTTTCAAGAAAGATGGGATAAAAAACCCAAAGTATTTTGAACTTTCAGCTTGGCCTAATTTTGACTCAAATAGGCGAATTGCTTTGGCAAAAATTTTAGAAAGTGAAAATACAACATTTCCTCATGGTTTCGCAAAAATGGAAAATAACGAAGAACAATTACTTGAAGATCTATTTCGGATATTAAATTTTTTCTATACACATCCGATTCTCATTCACCAAATCGGATCAAATAAAGACATTAGAACAAACATGTTGGACAAAATTACTCAAATAAATATCAATTTGATCGAAAATGATGAATTCTTAAAGAATATCCTTTGTGTAACTTGTTCGGAAATTTACTTGAAAAGGTTACCATTATTAGAAGAAACAATAAATATTTTTTCAATTCTTAAAGCAAAAAATATTCTGGATAATCGATCAAAAATACGTACCGAATTCAGAGAAAACCCAGGAATATATTTTTCAGGTGATACAAAAACTATTCAGAAAAAAAAGATGGGGATGAATGCAATTGTTGATAGTATATATAATTTCGCTTCTTTTATCGGAACTAGCGCAAAACAAGAGTTAAATACAATATTTATGGGACAAGATTCAATATGGGGTTATGATGAGTTAGCCTTTGCTATGGGTAATTGGTCAAGAAACAAATTCATCAACGAGAAAAATTCAATTAATAATGTTCCATATACAACATTCGATTCTTCAATAAATCAAAACGATTTTTATTCCAATTGGATTAATTGTAATTTTGAACCATTTTGGGAAAATTTTTTTTCTAAGTGGCAAGATGACTCATGGGTAGAATCAATAAGAAATTATCTTCAACAACTTGAATTATACAAACAGGCTAATACAACCTACTCAAAAAATAGAAGTCCCCATAACTTAGCAGATTTAGTATCCAAAGCTGAAAGTTACCATGAAACCAGAATTAATCATATCGAACTGATAAATCAAAAACTTGATAATGGTTTTCAAATTGTTACTGACGAACAGAAAGGAATTACAGAATTAATTCATAAAAATGATCAAAATATGATTATTAGTAGAATACAAATTGAGGAATTTGCAAATGATCCATATAATTCCACTGAGGAATTAGTAATTCTCCACTCACAGATGATTGCAAACAATATTTCTACCAGAGGGAATGCAACAGATTATGAAAGTTGGGTAATATGAATTATCATGAGCTAATTAAAAACCACCCAAATTTATTTAGTAACGATGATGCATTATTTAGGATAATTACAAATAAAGAAGAAATAAAAAATTGGGAACAACAAAAAAGTGAAATACCCAAAAAGTATCGCAAAATCGGAGTTGTGTATGAAGATCAGTACATATGCATTCTTCGAGATTTGGTATATTTTCCCAGCGGTAGAATTGGAACCTATTTTCGTTTAGTTAATCAGGCGGACTTTTCTAAAGGGACCTCAGTAGCTGTTCTAGCGAAATATCAAAACAGAATCGTTTTATTAAATCAATTCAGGCATGCAACTAGAAGTTGGCATTTAGAAGCACCTCGAGGATTTGGTGAATCAAATATACCTCCAGAAGAAAATGCAAAAAACGAAATAGCTGATGAAATCCATGGTGAAATTGAATCTCTTCTTGATCTGGGTCCATATCATAGCAATACCGGAATTGAGGGAGTTCGCTCAGAACTTTTCCTAGCAAATTTATCATCTATCGGGAGACCAAATGAAGATGAGGGTATCAAGGATTATAAATTATTCGATATTAACGAAGTTGAGAAAATGATTAGCAATTCACAAATCACCGATGGTTTTACAATTGCCGCTTATTCTCGCGCAAAATTTCGTAATTTAATATAAATAATGATAATGCATAAAAATAAATTGCATTGGTGGATTAATTAGTTCGGTTCATTGATTCACCCAAATCACCAAGATTAATTAACGAGCTGCCCGGTAGGGCTAAGACGAGTCCGCACCGGGCAGCAATAAAATGTTTGCGCTCAAACATTTTTATATGTAGGAGCAAAATGGTCAAAAAGAGTACCCCCCAAATACGCGAACTGGCTGATGTGCCTGACAATGAACTAAAAGATGCTGTGATGGATTTTTGTAACCGTCTTCATATCCATGGCAAGGGAGATGGGTATGATCTTTATGAAGCGGTTCATAAAGAAAAAATCAAAGCAAAAAATCGCAGTTACGAAGATTTACTGAAAAGTGCTGGATAGAAAAGTCATAACTTGTGTTTTCAAAATAATATGTAATAATATTTGAAATTCTCGCATTGGAGCTAGACTTGGAAAAGTACGCAAATTTAAATGGTGATTCAGGGATCTCTGGTTTTGAAATTGGAGAAGACTGGATTAGAGTATATTTCACAAATAATTCAACATATAAATATACACACAAATCTGCAGGATATAAAAATATCGAGATCATGAAACGACTCGCCACTGAAGGGCGTGGATTGCATAATTATATAAATATCCATACAAGGTTTGCATACGAAAGGTAAGATGATTTACCTAATTACAGGCATCAAATGTTTGCGCGCAAACATTTTTCAAGGAGGGAATAGTGGAAAAATATGCTAATTTAAATGGCAATTCCAATGTTTTATATTTTGATATTGGAAGTACTTGGATAAAAGTACAATTTTCTACCGGTAATCCATATACTTATTCCTATCAAAAAGCTGGTACTGTCCATGTCGAAAAGATGAAAGAACTTGCCAAAGCCGGCCGTGGATTGAACAGCTATATAAACTTATATTGCAAGTATCTATACGATTAAGTACCAAATGTTTGCGCGCAACCATTAACCTGCCGTAGGCTTCTGCTGCGACTGCAGCAGCGCGATCACCCGACTAAGTGCTTCTTGATCAGATTGGCTCTCCACTTTCACATTGGCCAAACCGGCGATGGTATTATGCACATCGCCATTCTCCAAATTCCCATAGATGCCATCAGTGATTCCAATATTTGCATGCATCAAGTTTTGAGAGATGGCTTTAAGCTGTTCCATGTCTTTGGCTCGCTTCAAAGCCCACACCGTATGCCCATGCCGAAACTTATGAGCTGATTTGTATTTCACACCGGCAATCACACAAAGTTGCTTTAGATCATCCCTGAAATTATCCTGCCTGGTTTTGATCCGCTCTTTGGTCGGGTTTACGTCGGCCGGCTGCAGATCATGTGTGAAAGGCACGTACCACAAAATATGATCAGGCACCCGCGTCCGCAAGAACGCATCCCAATTCTTTATAACCTCTACCAGCTCCGGAATGTTCAGCAGGGTTGTCACTGCTGCTTTATGGTTTTTCGTATTCACACCCATGGCCGGCAATTGTGATACTTCCGTGGTCTCCAAATTCACACACTTGATCGGCAGAGAGACGAATGCTCCGATCCTCATCCCAGAGAGAAAAAGGAACGCTGCTGCAGCCTGCATCCGTTTGAGCATTATTGTGTTCACTTCGCAGGTCGCTAGCTGGATCACCTCTTCAACCTTGTAGTATTCTCTGACCTTCACCTCAGACTGTTCGCTGCGGGCTTTGGGTGGTTTGATCGAGACAATCCAGTTTAAGTCAATATCTTTATAAGTTCGCGGGTATTCCTGTCTTGCCCATTTGAAATATGCTCGGGCGGTTTTGCAACAAGAAGCAAAATGCGTGGGCCCGATGGATGGGTTACCTTCTTTATCCTTCAAGCTAGCCAAATAGACCGGAAAAGTCGGTTTGATTTTTTGCGCTGCGCTGAACCGGGTTCCATCCGCCCACTCCAGGAGATGCTTCAAACGAGGCCTCACTGTCGCAATCGACCGATCGTCGTTTTGAGACACGTCTTTCAAAAAGACCGTATATTTTTTAATATCAAGGTAGTTGTCGCGGTTGATCATCTTAACCCTGCCATTCCGATGCCTTACAGAACCGGTTTACTTTCTTGTTACAGACCGGACAGCGGCCGGTCAAGTTTGCCACACCGCGGGCATTCGGTTTTTCAACCTTCGGTTTAAGCAAAGTCACAATTTTGTTGCATCCCACACAATAAGCCTGGCTGGGTTCCATTTTCATCTTTGCCGGCTTTCGCTGATTGGTCTTAGCGTGATCCACCACCCATTTGGCAAACACATCCCCAACGATCCAGATGTTCCCCAGGGCGTCTTTCTCACATGGCGCTCCTGCAGGGATGTACGACCTCCGGATGGTATCAACCGATACCCCCATTTCTTCAGCCAATTCGGAAGGTTTGTACTTCATGTGCATTAGTCGCTGCAG
>DQHW01000022.1 GCA_003524305.1 Anaerolineaceae bacterium | reverse complement strand
GAACGCGCAACCTACTGATTCGAAGTCAGGCACTCTGTCCATTGAGCTACGGGGGCGAACGCAATTATTATACCGTATCTGTCCCCCCTCGAAAAGCCATTACAAATATAACTCTCCGTGAATATTTCGCGGAGAGTTTTTTTCTTTACTTTCCAAACAGCGCTGAGAAGAATGCTTTCGTATTGATGGATTGTCCCGAGAGCAAATTTTGCGCACGGAACATTTTCGCCGCGCTTTGCACCAAAAAGAGCGCCGTCAGCCCGATCAGCACCGCCGCCAGCGCAGTCTGCCAGAAGGGGACCGTTGTGGCTGCGAGCCGTGTCATCATACTCACGGGCGCCGTCAGCGGGAACAAACTCAGCACAACAGACAGCGGAGAGTTCGGAGCCTGGATCAGACTGCTGATGAACATCAGGGGGATGATCAAGGGAATGATCACCACGGTTGTAGTTTGGCTCGCTTCACGAATGTTAGGCACCAATGCGCCAAGACCTGCCATCAAACTGGCATAAACTGCATACCCCAATATGAAGTAAATGATGCCCCAGATCAAGATGCTGGGAGGTAGTTTGAAAGCATCACCCAGGGCGAATTGTCTTCCTGAAAACATCAGCATTAAATATCCCGAGCCAGACCAGACAATCGTCTGAAGCAATCCCACCAAACCCAGGGCAATGATCTTGCCGGTTAGCATTTGTCTCGGAGTGACAGATGTCATCAGAATTTCCATCATACGGTTCTGCTTTTCTCCAGAAATATTATTAAGCAGCAAGCTGGATGAAGTAAGGATCACGATGTAAAACAGAAAGGTCACGATATAAGGCAGGAAGAAAGTCAGCGCATTAGAACTACTGCGCTGTGGAGTTGCTGCCAGCGAAACCTCTTTCACATTCAACGGATCCTGTACGCGGTAAGCCAATTCAAGATCACCATTCGTGAGAGCGTTGGCCATCAAGGTCTCGATTGCACCTGAGTTTTCCATCCCCCCCACAGGGTTGTAGTCAGGCCGCATGTAAAGGATCGTTCCCTCGGCAAGATAATCTTTTTCAATAACATAATATGCGCTGATGGTGCCGGCTGTTACAGCTTTTTTGGCATCATCTTCATTATCATAGCGCACCAACTTATCCTGGTAGGCCTGTGGAACTTCCACCACCAATCCACTGAGATCAATAAATCCCTCTGGTATATCTGAAGATTCGACCTTGGGAGAGAAAAAATTAGCAAGAGCATCAGTATTGGCATTGCCTGTCGATTTTTGAATACCAGAAACAACGAGAAGAATAATAAAACTCATCAGGGGCAACAAGATCAAAGTAAGCAAGAAAGATTTTCTTGTTACCGCTGAAATGAATTCATTTTTTAAGACGAGCCACATTTTAGACATTGATTCACCCAATCCTACGAACGACGAAATGCTTCTTTTAAAGATACTTTTTTGCCGTAACGCAGCATGCCGATACGGAAGATTTTTCCTGACAACCACAATGAGAACAAAGCCAGCAATACTAAAACGATGATGGTAACTGAGGTTTGCCACCAGGGGATGTTCGTAAAGCCAGCCCGAAGCGGCAAGGCGATCGGTGCAGTGAACGGGAACATACTCATCCCCACAGCCAGCGGACCGTTGGGTTTGAACATAATTTGGCTCACAAACCAGAAGGGAACCACAATCGGTAACGTGAAGAAACCAGCCATTTGTTGAGCTTCCTGGCTTTCAGTGGCGGTGGCGCCGATGGCGCCCATGGCAGCTGCGATCATCACAAAAGCAGGCAGCATTGTACCGGCGATGAGTAAAATGTATTTTCCATCAATGACTGGCATGGTACCCATATCAGGGATGAAGAGGGGTGCTACCTGTAAGCCGATGATTAAAAAGAGGATCCACACTACCAGTTGGGTCAAGCCTACCAGAAGATCACCGACCACCTTGCCGGCCATGAGTTGGGTGGGAGAGACTGAGGTCACCAAAATTTCCATGGTACGGTTCTCTTTTTCTTCGACCACGGCTTGCATCAGGTAGCCGCCGCTGATGTTGACTGCGATAATAAAGAGAACACCTGCTAACATCGGCAACAGCATGACCATCCAATTGTCAGCGCCCATTTCACGTGAACCGTCCAATGCACGCACTGTGATATTGTTTCCATCCGTCAGTCGGTTGAATACGGGTTCTGGCATTCCTTTTACCAGGTTATAAGAAACGAAATCGCCAAAATCATCTTCTGCATTCGCACCCGGTTTTTCATTGGATGTCATGGTTACTTCACCCGTAGACATATAGTTATCAGAGAAAGTGAAATATGCTTGAATCTCACCTGCATCTAGAGCAGATTTTGCAGCAGCTTCATCAGTAAAAGGAAGAGAAGGAACTTTATCGAAAAGAGATTTCTTTTCAACCGGCACTTGTTGGGCATTGGTGAGAATCTGGTATTGGTCAATATAACCAACCGGTTTGTTATCGAATTGCAGCCAAACCGAAAGAAAACCCACAAATACAATGAATGCAACGAACAACGGCATACTTAAGATGGCAAACACGAATCGTTTGCGCATGACATGGCGCTTGTATTCGTGTAGAAAAACAAGCCAGAACTTTTTCATTCAGAGGCTCCTTCATTTTTTACCACCTGGATGAAAATCTCATCAAGGGTAGGAAGGGCAATCTCAAATTGATCTACAACAATATTACGGGCGAGCAACTCGCGTAATATATCTTGTGGTTTTTTTCCTTCAGCCAGATGTAAGATGTTGTGGCTGTTGGTTTTTTGTATCTCGCTTACACCTGGAATATCCAATGGAAGTACAGATGAAGTACGTACGATCACTGCTTCTTTGGCAAATTGCTTACGCACGTTTTCAAGTGTTCCATAAAGCACCGTTTTGCCTTGATGGATTAGGGCAATACGGTCTGCCAATGCTTCCACCTGGTGCATTTGATGGGTGCACATGACAATCGAGGTTCCACGTGCGCGTTCTTCTTCAAGAATATCTTTGACCATCTGTGTATTAACTGGGTCAAGCGCGCTAAAGGGTTCATCAATAATCACAATCTCGGGTTTGTGAACGAGAGTGGTGATCAACTGTGCTTTTTGCTGCATCCCTTTTGAGAGTTCCTTAACCTTTTTCTTCTTTGAATCTGATAGGTCAAATCTTTCAAGGTATTCAGATATGAGTTTTTTCGCTTCAGATTCATCCATACCTTTCAAGGTGGCGAGGTATACCAAACATCTGTCCAGGGGGATGTCTTGATACAATCCGCGCTCTTCAGGAAGGTAACCTATTTTATTCTTTTTCTCTTCAGTCATCTGCCCGCCAAGGATGCTTACTTTGCCGGTGTCAGGTTTAAATATATCCAGAATGATGCGAATGGAAGTGGTTTTTCCGGCGCCATTGGGTCCTAATAAGCCGAAAATTTCACCCGGTTCAACTTCAAATGAAACATTGTTAACTGCTTTTTGTGTCCCGAATGATTTTGAAATCTGTTCTACATTGATGGTTGACATTCTCTTATCCTATGAAAAAATGAATTGACTATTCCGTAACAAAAAAAACGCACACACCTTAATACATACGATTAAAGTGATCTAAAGTTTCAATTTTACCAATAATGAGAAATTCAATTATGAATCATAATCCATCAATATATAAAACGGATTAGAAATCAGGGTTCTTTTACAGGTAAAATATAAGAAATCTATTATCGGAGTGATTAAATGACCATGACCTCTCGTGAACGGGTTCAAGCTGTTTTGAACTATGAAACACCAGATCGTGTGCCTATCATAATGGGTGTCAGCAACGCGACCGGTATCAAAATTCGGCCTTATCGCGGATTGTTAAAGTTGCTCAACCTGGATGTCAAAGAACAATATATCTATGATTGGCCCGAACTGGGAACAGCCTTGCCGGATGAACGTGTCATGCAGCGTCTGCACAGCGATGTTCGCGGAGTACTTGACCGCTTTCCTCTTGAAGTATACCAGCGTAATCAGAACCGTCCTGAGCACTCACCGTTCTTCGATGATTGGGGCGGGGGGCAAATGGAGATCGCACCCGAAGAGTGGTTCCCCGGTATCGCGCCCATCCCTGATGCTACAACATCAGATGTTCTTGAAAATTATCCTTGGCCGAACATGGATGATCCTTATCGAGTGGCTCATGTACGTGACCAGGCCAAAGAATTGCATGATGTCAATCAATATGCCATCATGGCCACTCCCTGGTTAATGTTCCCGTTTGAACGAGCATTTGAAATGCAGGGCATGGAAAAATTCTTGATGAACCTGGCGGTTGAACCTGACTTCGCCCAGGAGCTTTTGAACAAGAATAACCAATTGTGCATGCAATTGATGAGTCACTTTCTGGATGAATGCGGCGATCTGATCGACATTATCAAAATTGGTGATGACCTTGGCACCCAAGAAAGCTTGATGATCTCTCCGCGCATGTACCGGCGCATGTTAAAACCCCTGCATGCAGAAATGATCGCCATGATCAAGCAAAAGACCAAGGCAAAAGTTTTCTTCCATACCGATGGTGATGTCTTTGATTTGATTGAAGATTTCATCGAAATCGGCGTGGATGTTTTGAACCCCATTCAGACCTCTGCCGGAAAAATGTCTGATCTTGAAGGATTGAAGCAGCGCTACAATAAACGCATTGTCTTCTGCGGTGCCATTGATACTCAAAAAATCTTGCCTTACGGCACACCTGAACAGGTCAGACAGGAAGTCAAACGCGTGATCAACATTCTCGGAAAAGACGGCGGCTATATGCTGGCGACCGTGCACACCGTGATGAACGAAGTGCCACCCGAAAACATTCTTGCCATGGTTGATGCAGTAGAAGAATTTGGCAAATACCCATTACCGTAGGGGCGATTCACGAATCGCCCATGAAAACACCTGATACTGATACAAAAAAAACCTCCGCAAGATTGAATTCTGCGGAGGTTTTGCTCATAACTTTTTTGACATTATTCTTTTTCGTAAGGCTCGCCATCGGCTGCAGGGATATGACCTTTTCCAACCACACCGGCAAGCACAATGATGGTTGCCAGGTACGGAACCATACCTAAGAACTCACTTGGCAACGGCACTTGCAGCAAAGAAGCTTTGACAGATAATGAATCAAAGAAGCCGAAGAGCAAACCAGCCCCCATGGATCCAATTGGGTTATAGTTGCCGAAAATCATGGCTGCCAGCCCAATAAAACCTCTACCAGCGGTCATGACTTCATCAAATCGGCCGGAAGAGCCTAATGAAAAATAGGTGCCGGCAAAGCCTGCCATCATACCCCCAAGGATGACTGCCATGTATCGGGTCTTGAACACATTAATACCCAATGTGTCTGCAGCCTTGGGATGCTCTCCGACTGCCCTAACTCTCAAACCCCAGCGCGTCTTAAAGAGCAAGAAGGTGAGAAATAGAACGAGGATGATCATCGCATATACATAGATATTGTGATGAAAAAGAATTGGTCCGATAAAGGGAATCTTGGAAAGTAATGGAATCTCGACCTGGGGGAACATGCCAGGCTCATTCAGAAATTGATAATCGGTTTTCTGAAGGAATTTTGATGAAAGGTACGACGTGATGCCTGTTGCAAAAATATTGATCACCGTACCAGAGATGATCTGGTTGATCTTGTATTTAATGGACAAAATGGCGTGGATTAATCCCATAAATCCACCGGCAATAATGCCTGAAAACACACCGATCCATAAATTATGAGAGAGACTGGCAAAAACCGTGCTCACAAAAGCAGCGGTTAGCATCATACCTTCAATGCCAATATTGACCACGCCAGATCGTTCACATAAAATGCCAGACAAAGCGCCTAATGTTAATGGCACTGCACGAACCACCATCACACGCAGCAAACCGGCTAAATTGGTTTGCCCGCCTGAAGTTGCCCAGGTCAAGAACCCAAAAAGGAACAAAATGGCAACCACCGCGAGGATGCTGTTGGTGATTTTTCCAAAACCTCGAACGACTTGAAATACACCCAAAAGAGCCAGGATTCCAGCAATAACGTTTAAAGCAATTCCAGAAGAGAAAACCCAGTCAGCAGTTTCATTTGAAGATCCACCCGGGGTCATTAAGAACCTGGTGACAGATCCAGGTGTTATATTTGCAACGAAAACAAACCAGATAAAGAGTGCTGCTGCGAGGAAGATTCCTCCCATAATGAGGCGGCGACGGCGCTCTCGAGAACGCATCCCTTTACTTGTTGCAGTAGATGAAGTGATTGTTGAGGTTGTCATGGATGATTATCCTTTCCAACTGCGTAAGGATACAATATCCTCGGTTTGTTTTGGAGTTTTCAAACGATAAAGCGTGCGTATGATTGCAGGTGCCGCAATAAACGCCAAAATTAAAGCTTGTAAAATCGAAACAATATCGATGGGTACGCCAACGGTTAATTGCATCGAGCGTGCCCCATTTCTTAAGAACCCGAATAATAAGGCGGATAATACAACCCCAAACGGATGGCTTTTTCCAAGCAAAGCCAGCGCAATACTATCAAAACCGTAGCCGCTTGAAAATGCCGGGATCAGGCGGTGGTTAATTCCAAGAACTTCATTGGCGCCTGCCATGCCTGCCAAACCGCCTGCCAAAACCATGGCAATGACCGTTCTTGATGTCACGTTGATGCCTGCATATTGTGCGGCGTTTGTGTTAGAGCCAACCATCCGAAGTTCCATACCCCAGGTGGTCTTAAAGAGCAGCAGGTAGACCAGTAAAGCCATCAAAAGGGCGATAAAAAACCCGATGTGGAACCTGATGGGGCTTGCAAACAACTGCGGAAGTTCAGCGCTTTCAAGAATCCATGGGGTCTTCGGCGTGACTTCAGTAGGATCAGCCATTGGACCTTTAAGCAGCCAATCACTTAGTCTGAATGCGATGTAATTCATCATAATCGTGGTGATGACTTCATGGGCGCCGGTTTTGGCTTTCAATAGCCCTGGAACGAAACCCCATAAAGCCCCACCCAATGCGCCGCATAACATGGCAACAGGAATATGGATGATTGGGGGAAGCCCTGGAATTGCATATCCGGCCCATACCCCGGTGAGTGCTCCAATATAAATCTGACCTTCAGCACCAATATTGAAAAGTCCGACCCTAAAACCAAGCGCTACTGATAGCCCGGCGAAAATATAAGGTGTGGTTTGAACAAGACTTTCAAAAAACGGATTTATCGCTCTGCGGATCAGCAGCGGATCGCCGCTGGCAAATGCCGCCTGTATCTTTTCTGGGTTTCCGATCGCTCCAGTTAACAGAGCCCCATAGGTATTTATGGCAGTTGTAAATGCTGTTCCGATACCAGAAAAGAATGAAACTTTAAAAGCGTCATAGACTTCTGGTGTCGTAACTGCAACCAAGACACCGCCCAAGATAATACCTGTGAAGATTGCCAGAAAGATAACTAAAAAATTGCTTCTGGAAAATTCTTCCCAAAAAATTGCCAAACCATTCTTTTTAATTTCCTGTGGTTTTTCAGGGCTCATATCGATTCCTTTGTTTTCTCATGATCTATAATTACTTAGTTGCTTAGCTTTTCGGTTTCGTGAGAAATACCGGCCATTAGCAGTCCAAGTTGTTCCTTGCTTGCAGATTTGCCGTCTACAATAGCAATGATCTTTCCTCGATACAAGACCGCAATCCGGTCTGAAAGCTGCATTACTTCATCCAATTCAGTTGAAACCAGAAGAACAGCACAACCTTCATCTCGTTTGGCTAATAGTCTCTTATGAATGTATTCAATTGAGCCTACATCCAAACCGCGAGTGGGTTGAGAGGCGATTAATAGTTTAATTGGACGAGAAAATTCGCGTGCCACAATAATTTTTTGCTGGTTTCCACCAGAAAGTGAACTTGCCGGTGTGAAGACACTGGGGGTTCTGATGTCAAAACTTTTTACCAGTTTTTCACCAGATTCTATGATCACTTTTTGATCAAGCCAAATGCCTTTTGAGTAAGGTTTCAAGTAATAGGTATTCAAAACCAGGTTGTCAGAAATCGGTAGACTTAAAACCAGGCCGTCTTTTTGTCGATCTTCAGGGATGTGTGCGGATCCCAATTCAGTTATTTGGCGTGGATTGGAGTGCGTAATGTTATGCCCGGAGAGCGTAACACTACCGTCAATCGGAGTTAATAAACCGGTAAGTGATCTCACCAATTCGGTTTGACCATTTCCTTGAACACCAGCGATTCCTAAAACTTCGCCAGCCCTAACTTCGAAGTTAATTCCATCGATGGCGATACTGCCGCGAGGATCAAGTACTTTGAGGTCATGCACATCCAATACAATATCACCAACTTTTTGGTCAGCCTTATCGACTTCCAATTTTACTTCTCGACCAACCATCATGGTTGCTAATTCGTTCATCGAAGCAGTTTTTGGATCCGTTGTGCCAACAACTTTTCCGCTACGGATGACGGTGATCTTATTGGCGCATTCCAGCACTTCGCCCAATTTGTGGGTAATAAAAATGATCGATTTACCCTGGTCGATCAATGTTTGCATAATTTTAAATAATTCGGTCACTTCCTGCGGTGTGAGCACGGCTGTCGGCTCATCCATAATTAAGATATTGGCTTCGCGGAACAATAATTTAATAATTTCCACACGCTGCTGCAATCCAACAGGCATATCCTTAATGAAGGCATTCGGATCAATATTTAAATTGTATTTGTCTGAAATTTCTTGCACTTTTTGAGCTGCTTTATTGCGATCAAGAACACCCCCATATTTTGTAAACTCTTCTCCCAACATTACATTTTCTGTTACTGTAAAAACTGGAACCAGCATGAAATGTTGGTGAACCATGCCGACCCCGGCCTTGATGGCGTCAATTGGTGATTTAATCGCTGCTTTGTTTCCATTCACCAATATTTCACCTTCGTCGGGGTGATACAACCCATAAAGAATGTTCATCAGCGTTGTTTTACCAGCGCCATTTTCACCCAATAAAGCGTGAATTTCGCCTTTTTCAACGGTCAGGTTGATATGGTCGTTCGCCAAGACACCCGGAAATCTTTTTGTAATTCCACGAAGCTCTAAGACAGGAGCCATTTATCCCTCATTCTATTTTAGATTTATAACGATTTTGATGGATATTGTACCATAAGGGGGTGGGTAAAATTAAGGGAGCCAGTTCATCACTGGCTCCCTTTGTACAACATAATTGAAAATTAACGGGCAGGAACGGTGGCAATCTCGCCGGAGATGATTCCGGGGATCAAAGCTTCGATTTCGGCTTTGAGTTCAGCAGGAACTTGAGATTCCCATTCTGAACCGTAGACAAGTCCAACGCCCTCGTTTTCGAGAGTTAATTGATAGACTTCTCCACCTTTGAAAGCGCCATCAACAACCTGTTTGACACTGTCATAAACGAAGACATCAATTTTCTTCAAAGCGGAACCCAAAATGAAAGCGGTTTTGTCGGGGTTCTGAACTGACCAGTCATTGTCAACACCAATCAAAAGACCAGTGTTGCGGTCGATCATGGCAGCCAGGGTGCCTAAACCAACAGGTCCGGCAACGGGCATGATGATGTCAGCGCCTTCATCGAGGAGCTGTTCGCCAAGTGCGCGGCCGTCATCAAGGCTTTCGAAGTTACCAACTTCCAAACCTTTTTGAGTTTCGGGATCCCAACCAAGCAGTTCAACAGCGGTGCCGTGAACTTCATTGTATTTGGCGATGCCCATGGCATAACCATCCATGAAAGCCTGGGTGGCGGGGAAGAGAATGCCAACATAGGTTCCAACTTTGCCGGTTTTGGTCATGCCTGCAGCGAGGTATCCAGCCAGGAAGGTAGCCTGGTCGATTTTTGCTGCATTGCCGCGGACGTTGGTCTGTGCCAGGTAATCGACATCAACGATGGCGTATTTCTGATCGGGGTTGGCATCAGCAGAAGCGCTGGCGGCATCCGCGAGCAAGAAACCAACGGGGATGATGATGTCACAACCGTCTTCAATGAAGGTGTTAAGGTTGACTTCATAATCAGAAGCTTGCTGAGATTCAAGATATTTTACTTCGACACCAAAATCAGTGGCTGCTTTTTCAAGACCAGCCCAACCAGTTGCGTTGAAGGATTTGTCATCAATACCACCGGTATCAGTGACTTCGCATGCTTTAATTTTTGCTTCAGCAGGTGCTGCTTGAGCGCATGCAGTCAAGACAAATGCTACTACCATCAGGACGGACAAAACTACCAACATCTTTTTGGACATATATTTCTCCTCCTACAGAGAGTAATGGATAGTGGGTTATTTAGCCCACTCTATTGTTTAGTATAGCGTCATTTTTGATAGGATGCAAGTGGACAAAGCGAAAAAATATGCTTTGTCTGACAATCCATTTTACGCTGCTTTTGCTTCAGCGTTCAGGCGTTGATTTTCCTCGTGATGACGATCTTTTACTTTCAGCATTGATAAGAGGGCAAAGATAAGGAAGATGGTGCCAAAGATGAACAGAATGCGATAGTTATAATTCATTTTCTCAACGATGACGCCACCCAGCACTGGGCCGACTACCGCTGCCGTCTGAGAGAAGAAATAGTAAAGACCTGTGAATGCACCGATCCTTCCTTCTCCGCCATGATCATAGACCAGGGGCAGGCTGTTGACATTTACCCAAGACCAGAAAAAGCCCACAAACACGAGGATGATAATGAAGGGTATCAATCCTTGTGCCAAAAAGAAGCTGACCAGGAAGATGGGGATTAAGCCGAGTAAACCCCAAATAATGGTCTTTCTGTGGCCAATTTTAGTTCCGATGAATCCTGAAGGGATGCAGAACGCCAGGAATGAAAGGTTGGCAACGCTGGCTACGATGGATGCAGTGCCGGGTGCAATGTGGAGGCTAAACACTGCAAATGAAGAAAGACCTGTCTCGATGGCATTAAAGCCGGTGAACCAGAAGAAAATTGCAAGCAAAATGAATAACGCTGATTTATCCTGATTCGCAAACACAGCTTTCAAATTGGGCAGCAAACCCTTGATATTTTCACTGCTGCGATCTTCGACCGTGGCTTTTTCTTTGGGTTCTTTTACAAAAACCAAAACCACTCCCAGGGCTACAGTCATGGCGATTGCGCCGGCAATGAAAGGTCCGGAGCGGCCGAAATTATTAAAGATCATTCCGCCCAAAACATAAGAAAGCACGCCTGCTGCACCGCCCATCAGGTTGATTACGCCATTGGCTTTACTGCGTTCACCTGGTTTGAATAGATCTCCCAGCCATGAAACCACTGGAGACCGGAACAATGACATGCCAAAATTGGTGATAAGGATGAACGCTGCCACGGCTATGACTGATTGCGCCATCGGTATCGAAATAAAACCCACCAGTGCAATGGGTAATCCAAGAAGTACCCAGGGCTTTCGGCGGCCAAAACGATTCCAGGTATTATCACTGCGGGCGCCGACCCAGGGTTGCACAAAGATATTGATGATGTTATCCCAGGTCATAATGAACATTGCCATGGCGGGGCCAAGCCCAAAACCGACGAAATTAGCTACTTTCGATTCGAATTCAGGGTTGCCTACCTGAAGGATGAGGGGGACCCACTGGTTGAAAATTGGCCAGAGGATGCTGATACCAAAGAATCCAAACCCAACTAAAAATGTGCGACCCCAAGGGAATTTCTTCTTTTCCATCGACGACTCCTTTTTATATTTTTGAATGACTATACAATGATCAACTGCTGCTCTGATCTTTGTCTTTCAATAAGTCCGGACGGTTCTTCATGGTACGTAGAATGGATTGTTCCCTGCGCCAACGCGCGATTTCTGCGTGATTACCTGACAATAACACCGGTGGAACGCCCCATTCTCTGAAAACTTCAGGGCGGGTGTAATGGGGGTATTCCAACAAACCGTTTGAAAAAGAATCATCTTCGGCGCCGGTTGGGTCCCCCAAGACGCCAGGCAAAAAACGTGAAACAGCATCAATTATGATCATGGCGGGTAATTCGCCGCCCGTTAACACGTAATCACCCACCGAGATTTGATCCGTTACCAGGTGTTCACGCACTCTTTCATCAATACCTTCATAGCGTCCGCAGAGGATGGCAATATGGGGTAGGGCAGCCAATTCTTTGGCTATGGCAGTTGAAAACGGCCTGCCTTGCGGGGTCATCAATATCAGCGGACAAGCCGGCGGAGCACCCAAAACCGATTCCACTGCCTCAAAAATTGGAGGGGCTTTCATCACCATACCGCCCCCGCCGCCGTAAGGCATATCATCAGTCACGTGGTGCTTGTCAGTCGTCCAGTCACGAATGTTGTGAAGGTTAACTTCAATGAGTTGATTCTCACGTGCTCTTTGCAGCATGCTGGAATCAATATAAGGTTGGATAACTTGAGGAAATAAAGAAAAGACATCAAATCGCATGAATCCATTCTAGCTAAAACATGTTGTCATGGCAAGTAATTATTGAACTGTTTACTAAATGTTAATCAAAAAATGGGTTTTTACAGGTTCTTCGGTATCTTGACTCTCTCCTGTTCCGTTGGTAAGATGAATTCCTATGTATATTCGAGGCTCCAAATGGAACATGCAGAAAAAGCGCCGCAGGATAAATCCTTTTGGTGTGATTGTAGTTGTTGTACTGATTGGTGCATTGATCTATTTTGACCGTACAGTCGCTTCAACTATTCCTGCCTTGTTTGTATCAACGCCGACCGCTACCCGTGCACCTGAATCTTTCATCACCGATGCGCAAAAACTTGAAGCGGAAGGCAAGTACGCCCAGGCGATTTTGACCTACAACCAGGCCGTCTTGGCTGATCCGCGCAATCCGGCCAGTTACCTGGCATTGGCCAGGTTAAACATTTATACCAATAATTATGCCGAGGGCATTAAGAACGCGGAAAACGCTTTGATGCTCAACAATAACAACGATACAGCCCTGGCTTTGTTGGGTTGGGCATACGGACTTTCTGGAGATTACATCCAGGCCGAAAGCAAAATTAATGCAGCCATTGCCATCAATAAGGATAATGCCGCTGCTTATGCCTACCTGACTGAAGTATATGTCTATGAAATGCAAGCGGGTCAGGGTGTTCTTGAAATCCTGGACCTGGCGCGTGAAGCTTCGCGTACCGCTATTGAACTTGCTCCCAACACTCTTGAAACCCATCGCAGCAGAGGATTTTTATTAAACTGGACGGCGAACTATGAAGAGGCCGTTGTTGAATTCGAAGCTGCCGTAAAGATCAATCCTAATATCGCTGATCTCCATTTGGAACTTGGCAACAACTACCGGGCAACTTTGGAATATGATAAAGCCATTGATGAATATGGCAAGGCAGTCTCGCTCAACCCAAATGACCCAACTCCGTTGACCCTGATATCTCGAGTTTATTTCACTAATGGTGACTACGCCAAAGCCATCCAATATGCTGAATCTGCCATTTCACTTATGCCCAGCGAACCGACTTTACATGGCAACCTGGGGCTGATCCTATGGAAGAATAAACAATATCTGGATGCAGTTGATCAACTGCGCTTGGCAGTGCGCGGTGGAACCACCCCTGAAGGGGTTGGAGTAACCGGCCTGGAATTGGATTACAATCGTGTTGGCGAGTATTATCAGACTTACGGACTGGCATTGGCAAAAACCAATCAATGCGGAGAAGCTCTGCAGATCGCTCAAGCCATCGCAACCGGATTGCGTAACGACGATATAGCTCAATATAATGCACAAGAAGTGATCATAATGTGTGAAGCCCTGGCCAAAGCAGGGATTTCTGATCTACCAACCGCTACACTCACAGCTACAGAAGAATTGACACCCACAGAAACAATCACGCCCGCGCCTTAAACACCGAGGGCTTAAAGAAGCAAATGATCGATTACAGCGGTAAAAAATTTATTTTCAGCAAACGCAAACCATCCAACAATCCCATTAGAATCTTTATCGGATTACTCGTCATATTGGGGTTGATGTTCGTTATGCGGGCTATTTCCACCGGCAAGATATCTCCCATTTTATCCATCACCCCCACACCCACGCGCTCTTTGGATTCCTATGCACAGGAAGGTGAAGCTCACTTTGCCGCGGGTAACCTTGAAAAAGCCATCTCGGCTTACAAAGATGCCGTTCGGGTTGAGCCGAATGATCCTGCCCTGTGGGCTGAACTGGCGCGCATCCAGGTCTATTCAACTTCGCAAATTACTGTAGATGAAGACAAAAAAATCAGGCTGGAAGAAGCCCTTCAGTCAGTTGAATCAGGACTGGCAGGAAATAAGGAATACAGTCAGCTCTATGCAGTTAAAGCATTTGCCCTGGATTGGTACGGTGTTTCTTCAATCTCAGGCGAGAATTGGCAAGATTATTTGATCCAGGGCGAGCAGGCAGCCCAAAAAGCCCTGCAATATGATAATACCAATGCCTATGCCCTGGCTTATTTGGCTGAAGTGTTGGTGGATGTGCAGCGGTGGACGCAAGCCCAGGAATATATCAAGCAGGCTTTGGAACGCGATCCAACCATCATGGATGTGCACCGCGTCAACGGTTATGTGCTTGAATCCATTGCGAATTATAGTCAGGCGATTGAAGAATACAATATCGCCATCAGCATCACACCCAACCTCAATTTCTTGTATATTTCGCTTGGTGCCAACTATCGAAAATTGGCCAATATGAGCCTGATCGAATCTGAAAAAAACAAATACTTCGACCTGGCCCTGGAGGCTTTTGATAAAGCCTCGAAAATTAATTCTCGTCTGGGGGTTAAAGATCCTATTCCGTTAAGTTCAATTGCCAATACCTATGTTCAACTGGGGTCCCCTTTGTATGCATCTGCAAACATGTTGGCAGCATTGAATTTTAAACCAGACGACGCCACTTCCTACGGCCAGTTGGGTGTCATTTATTACAAATCCCGAAATTATGAAGGCGCAATCCTGCCGCTGCAATGTGCTGTTCGAGGTTGTACGGCGCTGGAATCCTGCAAGGTCCGCAGTGGTGGAGTTGACTGCACCGAAGATGAAGCAAATAATCCTGCCATTGTGATTGAAGCCCTGCCTTTAACCACTACGACTGTAATCTATTATTATATTTATGGCTCAGCGTTGTCAGGTATGAATACACCTGCTACGAATTATTGTGAATTGGCAATGCCTGTGTTTGCCGAAATCACTGCCGGCTTTGGCGAAGACCCTACGATCATGGCCATTGTGGATGACGGTGTTGCTATTTGCAGAAACTCTTCTATTGAAGCAACTGTTACACCCAGGCCAACTTCCGCACCCGTTGATCCTGTTGTGACTTTGACAAATCCGACTCAAACACAATCATCGCCGTAAACGGCTAACGCAACCCCGGCCCCATAAATTCATCAATTCTTCTTTAGTTTTATATTCTTGGTTGAATGGGTTGATCTATACTTCCACAAAAATTTGTTTCGCTGTGGCAAAACCCAGGGTGACCAAATTATCAAGAACGTTCAGGGTAACCGTTTGATTAAAAGGAAGCACTTCAACAACTTTTACTTCCTGTCCCGGTTCGATGCGTTTCTCTTCCAAAAAAGCCAGTAATTCTGGAATATCTTCGGCAAGTTCGTGAATTCTACGGATGGTGACACAATCGCCTGCTTTGAGGTTTGTAAGCGGCACCCAGGCTGAAACTACTGCTTCATGCCCGGGCAGCGGATTTCCATGAGGACACGTTTCAGGCTGGTTGAGGTCTAGTAAAAGTGCATTCTCTACTTCATCTGAGATGGTGTGTTCAAACTCGTGTGCTTCGTGATGGACTTTTGACCATGAAAGCATGCGAATCAGCATCCACTCCGCCAGCATATGGCGGCGCATCACCGTCCGCGCCAGTTGATCGCCCTGGGGGGTGAGGTGAGGGCTGTGGTTGGCATCCATGGTGATCAGATCGTCGCGCACCATCCGCTTAAGGGTGTTTGTAACCGTTGGGGCAGATACAGCCAATAACTCGGCCAGACGGGTGCCTGATATGGAATCGCCGTCTCTTTCAGAAATGTAAATAAGCCCCAAATAATCTTCGATAGTGGCACTTGTTTTTGTGGTCATCTTATCTCTCAATATGTGATTAATATCATACTAGACAAAATCCTGCAACTCAGGGTATACTAATTTTGTAGTTAGCATATACTAATTATACATCATAACAAGGTAAATTCCTTGAATCAATAATAATTAAGGATTGTGGATGACATCAATCAGTAAACCCGCTAAATCACTCGCAGAAATAAAAACTGGAGCCATGGTGACGTTGGAGAATATTTTGGTAGGCCGCGAACTTACAAGTCGTATGACCTCTTTGGGATTGACCCCCGGGGCCAGTGTGGAGGTGCTTCAAAATTTTGGCCGCGGACCAATAATTGTCAATGTCAGGGGCACACATGTTGCTTTGGGGCGCGGTGAAGCTCGCAAGCTGCTTGTTTCAGAAGGGACGCAGGCATGAGTGCTGATTGTCATGACTGCGGAAATAAACAATCGATCAAACACCTTGCTGTAAAAGGCTCTCCTCTTATTGCCCTTGCAGGCCAACCTAATGTAGGTAAATCTACGATTTTTAACTTGCTAACTGGTTTAAATCAGCATGTAGGCAATTGGCCCGGCAAAACTGTCGAGCGTAAAGAAGGAAAGTTTAAGGTTAGTGGCCGTGAGTATCGTCTGGTGGATTTACCTGGAACTTACAGCCTTACTGCCAATTCACCTGAAGAACTGATCACTCGCGAGTTCATCCTCACTGAAAAACCCGATCTGGTGGTGGCTTTGGTAAATGCCGCCAACCTTGAACGTTCACTCTACCTTGTGGCTGAATTGGTGACATTGCCAGCGCCATTGATCGTAGTTCTTAATATGATGGATGTCGCCAGCCAGCAAGGATTCAATATCGAAGCCAATGTGCTTGAAGCCGCATTGGGAGTTCCTGTAGTTCCTTTAACGGCTACACATGCGGCCAGCACTGCTGCACTGGTTGGGGTTATAGAAAAAATGGTCACTTCAGACATTGTTCAAACACCCAGAATGCCCGAGATTCGGGCTGATCACCAGGTTATTCTTGAAAAAATGCTGACACTCATCAATGATTTTGTGCCTGAACAATATCCTGCCAATTGGGTGGCGATCAAACTTCTTGAGGGTGATAAAGAGATCACCAAACTGATGCAGTCAATTGTTCCACTTCAAAAATGGTCTGAGGTGCATGCTTTATTGAAGGATCATGATGATGCCATGCTGGCGATCGCTTCTGGCCGTTATGAATGGATCGGACGCCTTACCCGGGCGGCAGTTACCCATCCCCGCATCGGGCAGGTGAGTCTCACAGATCGTTTGGACAAGTGGGTTGCACACCCTGTGGCGGGGTTGATCACACTGGCGCTAATACTTGGTTTGGTATTTTGGTTAACTTTTTCGTTGGGTTCGCCGGTTCAAGAGTGGTTGGATACAACTTTGGTGGGGCCGTTTGGTGAATTGTTGAGTAGTTGGTTGGCAGCTTCACCGGGTTGGCTGCGCAGCCTGGTTGTGGATGGCATCGTCGGCGGCGTCGGGTCTGTTCTAACCTTCTTGCCTATTTTGGTCATCTTTTTTGCGGCTTTTGGTTTTCTTGAAGATGTGGGTTACATGGCCCGTGCTGCATATGTCATGGATAATTTTATGCATTGGATGGGGCTGCATGGCAAATCCTTTTTACCGCTCTTCCTTGGTTTTGGCTGCAATGTTCCGGCGGTGATTGGAACCCGAGTGATTGATTCGTGGAAATCACGCCTGTTGACCATCTTGCTCGCGCCGTTTGTTCCATGTACTGCACGTATGGCAGTGGTGGCTTTTTTGGCGCCTGCTTTTTTTGGTAAAGATGCCATGTGGGTCATCTGGGGATTGGTATTTTTCTCTCTCTTCGTGATGGTGCTTTTGGGCGTTATTCTCAACAAGCTGCTTTTCAAAGGTGAACGCTCTGCTTTCATTATGGAAATGCCTCTTTATCACATACCAAACTTCCGTACTGTCGGATTGTTAGTCTGGCAGCGCTCGATATCATTTGTCAAAAAAGCCGGTACGATCATTTTGGTGATTTCTGTTGTGGTTTGGTCACTTTCCATGCTGCCCGATGGCAATCTCGAAAACAGCATCCTGGCGCGAATTGGACATTTTATTGAACCGGTTGGCCGTTGGATGGGCATGGATTGGAAACTGACAGTGGCTTTGCTCACCAGTTTTGTGGCTAAAGAAAACGCCATTGCAACCTTGGGTATCCTCTTTGGCGGAATGCAAGATGCCAGCCTGGCACAATCGCTGGCTGCCATCTTTACCCCGGCCTCTGCCCTTGGTTTTTTGACCGTCTCCCTCCTTTTTGTTCCATGCGTGGCCACCCTGGCAGTCATCAAGCAGGAAACCGGATCGTGGAAGTGGACGATGGTAAATATTGTGCTCATGCTGGTGGTATCGATTGGCGCAGGTGCAGGTGTGTACCATTTGGCTTCAGCATTAGGGGCATAAAATGCTTGAAAAAATATTGGATGAGATCAGAAATGGAAATACATCTTCACCAGCGGTATTAGCTGAGAGGCTAGAACTCACATTACCCATGGTAAATGCAATGTTGGAAACACTTGAAGAACAGGGATATTTAAAAAATATGGCACAGGAATGCTCCTCAGAAAAGCCGTGCACGGCCTGTCCCATTTCTAACTTGTGTGGCGCAAAGACTGGTGCCAGCCCCCGGATTTTGGTTCTTAATACTCCTGAATAACCTGGCAATTTGTAATACTTGCAAAATAAACCACAATTAAGGTATAAAATATCTTAATTGTGGTTCTTGGGTTAAATCATATGGTATAGCCTATTAGCCCAGGCACATGAAAGGAGAAGAATGCAAAACTCGGAGAAAATATTGCAGAACCTGTTATCAATGGCTGACATCGAATTGAATGGCAGTGACCCTTGGGATATTCAAATCAAGGATGACAGGTTTTTTAATCGTGTTTTACAAGATTCTTCATTGGGTCTTGGTGAATCATATATGGATGGTTGGTGGGAATGTGCTGCGATTGATGAATTCATCAATCGGGTTCTTATTGCCCAATTGGATCAAAAAGTTCGTAATGAAACCCGTTATATTTTTCAAGTTGTAAAGGCAAGATTATTTAATCAGCAATCTGCAGGTAAAGCCTTTGAAGTTGGAATCAGGCATTATGACTTGGGAAATGACCTCTACCAATCAATGTTGGATAAACGCTTAACCTATTCCTGTGGATATTGGAAAACAGCAAAGACTCTTGATGAAGCACAAGATGCCAAACTCGATTTGGTATGCAAAAAAATCGGTTTGAAACCGGGGATGAAAATGCTTGATATTGGCTGCGGATGGGGGAGTCTGGCAAAATATGCTGCCGAGAAATACGACGTTCAAGTTGTTGGGGTTACTGTTTCAAAAGAACAGCTTGCACTAGGATCTGAACTGTGCAAAGGTCTGCCAGTCGAATTGCGATTACAAGATTACCGTGAAGTCAACGAGAAATTTGATGCCGTCGTCTCGATTGGCTCCATGGAGCATATTGGCACAAGAAATTATAAAAACTATATGCAGGTGGTGGATCGCTGTCTCAACAAAAATGGCATTGCATTGATTCACACCATTGGCAGCAATAAAAGCATAACCACCGGTGAACCCTGGACGGACAAATACATTTTTCCGAATGGAGTATTGCCTTCTATTTCACAATTGGGCGCTGCCATGGAAGGTATTTTCGTAATGGAAGATTGGCATAACTTTGGCCCATATTACGACAATACATTAATAGCTTGGCATGATAATTTTGAAAAAGCTTGGTCAAAGTTGAAAGAAAAATATGGAGGCCGTTTCTACCGCATGTGGAAATACTATCTGTTATCCAGCGCAGGAGGGTTTCGTGCGCGCAGTCAGCAGCTTTGGCAGATCGTTTTCACCCGCTTTGGCACCCCTCAACCTGTTTGTCGTATAAGTTGAACATTAGTATTGGTCGAGGAACATCACCTTTAAATTAATTAATAAATTCTTTAAATTACATTTTAGTCCTTGACTTATTTAAAATCGGTTCTATAATCAAGGAAATTAAATAGAAAAGGCTAAGACGAGGACGAGTACTCCTCACAAGGACGTTTCAGAGAGCAGGGTAATGTGGTGAGAACCTGTACGCACCGTGAAGATGAATGGACCTCTGAGCTGCAGGGTGAACGTGAAAACCAGTAACCCTCGCCGGGAATGCCGCCGTTATCATGGCTACGAGTATAAGCAGAACCTCTGCCGTACTCAAAACGAGTGAAGCTGGCTTTTCCAATCCCCGGGCGCAATCCTCCGGGGATTTTTGCAGGTTTATCGCATAGGAGGGAAACAGCTTAACCGGGGTGGCACCGCGGATTTCAAACGTCCGTCCCCTTGTATGGCGATTTTTTCGCCGTCGATAGGGACGGGCGTTTTTTTATTCTCCGTCCCCGTGGTGGCTGATGTTCTTCAGCCTATAGTGGCTGATGGATTTCAGCCCGCAGTAAAAGCGCAGTCAATATTATTCGATTCACAAAGGAGAAGCCATGGAAGAGCAAACGAAATACCTGCTGAATGAAAACGACATTCCGCGAGCCTGGTACAACATTAATGCAGATTCACCCGTAGCCCCTGAGGCCGTATTGAACCCCATGACCAATGAGCCGGTTACCCCTGATTTTCTTTCTGTCCTCTTCCCGATGGGGCTGATCGAGCAGGAAGTCAGCATGGACCGCTACATTGACATCCCCGAAGAAGTGCGTGAAGCTTATAAACTTTGGAGGCCGACACCACTCATTCGTGCAAGACGACTTGAAAAAGCACTCGGAACCCCTGCCCACATTTACTTTAAATATGAAGGGGTTTCTCCATCAGGCAGTCATAAATCGAATACAGCGATTGCACAGGCTTATTACAACAAGATCGCTGGAACCAAAGCCATGACCACCGAAACAGGGGCTGGTCAGTGGGGTTCTGCACTTTCAATGGCCTGCCAGTTTTACGACATGCCGCTTGAAGTTTACATGGTGCGCGTGTCTTATGATCAGAAACCTTATCGCCGTTTTTTGATGGAAACCTATGGCGCTGAAGTCAACGCCAGCCCAAGCCCCAAGACGCATTACGGCCAAAAATTGCTTGCCGAAGATGCCAATAACCCTGGTTCATTGGGCATCGCCATCTCTGAAGCGGTAGAAATGGCTGCCTCGTCAAACGGCGGCAAAAAATACGGCCTTGGTTCGGTCTTGCATCATGTGCTGCTCCACCAATCTGTCATTGGTGAAGAAGCCCTCAAGCAAATGGACATGGCCAATGAATATCCAGATGTGGTCATCGGCTGTGTGGGCGGCGGATCGAATTTCGCGGGTATCGCATTCCCCTTCTTGCGCGAAAATCTCAAAAACGGACAGCGTACCCGGCTTCTCGCGGTTGAACCGGATGCCGCGCCATCTCTGACACGCGGTATTTACGCTTTTGATTATGGTGACACTGCCTGTTCTGCACCCATCTGCAAAATGTATACACTCGGAGCAGATTTTATGCCTGCCTCCATCCATTCAGGCGGATTGCGCTATCACGGTATGGCACCCACGCTTTCATCACTTTACGCGCAGGGTTTGGTTGAAGCTGTAGCTGTTTCTCAAACCAAGGTTTTTGAGGCTGCCGTCCTTTTTGCCCGAACGGAGGGTCTCTTGCCCGCTCCTGAATCATCCCACGCTATATTGGCAGCCATCAATGAAGCGCTTGAAGCCAAGAAAACAGGTGAGAAGAAAGTCATCCTCTTCAATCTCTCGGGGCATGGTCATTTTGATCTCTCCTCTTACAATAAATACCTGACCGGCCAAATGGAAGATTACGCCCTTCCGGATGAAGCTGTAAAAAATATTCGCCAACACATCCCTGCCATCAAAGAAAACGCACTGGTATAACCGAAAAACAGTATCTCTCTCTCTTTATTCAAAAAGGCGCCATCTTTTTAGGTGGTGCTTTTTTGATTTTGCTTGTTTGAATTAATGGCAATTTCGTATATGATAAATGGGATGAATGAACCTGGATTTCTCACCTATCTTGAGGGGGAGGGGATTGCACTCGAAGTTCCCTTCAACCGATACTTGCCTCAACACCCTGCCGGAGTTGTGCGAAAATGGCTTGCACAGCACGCATCGCCAGGCTCATGGGTCTTGGAACCCATTGGCGCCTCACCGGCTGCCATTCTCGAGATGGCCGAAGCCGGATATAAGGTGCTGGTCGCTGCGAATAACCCCGTGGTGGCGTTTGAACTGCAAATTCTGGCGCAGGCGCCTGTCAAAACCGAATTTCAATCTGTGCTGCGTGAACTCTCCGTGCAAAAAAAAGGGGATGAGCGCTTGCAGGGACACATACAGAACCTTTATCTTACACGCTGCACCACTTGCGGCAGAGAAGTCGCTGCAGATTACTTCTTGTGGCGCAAGTCAGAAGAAACACCTTATGCCAAATATTATCGTTGTACCGCCTGTGGAGACGAGGGTGAACACCTGATCAGCGAGACGGATATCGAGCGGTTGGCACCCTATAAGCGCTCCGATCCGCTGCACCGCGCCAGGGCGCTTGAAAAGATACCGGAATTGACCCGCGCCGCACGCGCCAACCTTGAGGAACTGCTCAAGGTCTATGCTCCCAGGTCATTGTATGTGCTCTTTACCTTGATCAACAAGATTGAAGGCATGTCGCTTTCACCGGCCCGCCGCGAACTGATGGATGCCCTCTTGCTATCAGCACTTGAAGCCGGTCATTCTTTGTGGCCTGCCGGGGATGGCAATGAGCGTCCGAGGGTGTTTAACATTCCATCGGAATATGTCGAGCATAACCTGTGGCTGGCTCTTGAAAAGTGCATAGACGCATGGTGCATTCGCGAGAAATCCATTTCGGTTACCCGCTGGCCTGACCTTCCTGAAGGGGGAGGCATCTGCCTCTATCAAGGCCGTATGCGTGATCTGCTGCAGCAGAAACCTGCGATATCCCTTGAATCCGTCTGTTGTGTGCTGCCCCGCCCAAACCAGGTGTTTTGGAGTCTTTCGACGCTGTGGTGTTCATGGGTATGGGGCAAAGAGACGGCCGCCAATTTCAAGAACGTGCTTGAAAGGCAGCGCTTTGACTGGTATTGGCATGCCAACGCGCTAAACTCCGCGCTGGCACCCGCGGCACGGATGATCAAGCTGGGCAGCCCTGCATTTTGTTTGATCCCTGAACCTGTGCCTGGTTTTGTTGCCGCGGCTTTTGAAGCCTGCTGTTCTGGCAACCTGCAGTTAACCGGTCTGGCTTATAAAGATGAGCAGCATCCCATTCAGACCGAGTGGAGCGCGCAGCCAGCCAACCGCGAGGTTAAAAAGGTCAACCTGCACAAGATCATTCGCGAGGCCATTCATTCATCTTTGATGCACATTGGCGAGCCTTGCCGCTATTTGCAGCTCTACACAGCCGTCATGGCTTCATTATCCGTCAATGAAGCTTTTCCTGTTTCCATTCAGCAGATGACCTATGACTTGGTGACCAATATACATGAAGAGATTCTCAAGGTTTTTGCAGATCGCAAATTCCTGCGGCGGATGGATGCAACCACCCAGGACCTGGTCAGCGGCTTTTGGTGGCTTGTTCAGCCGGAAGGCTGCCAGGCATCACTCGCGGACAGGGTTGAGAAAGAGGTGGTCAACCTGCTGCAAGAAGAATCCGAGATTTCAACCGCGGATGTGCAGCAAGAGATGAACTCACGTTTTACCGGTTATCTGACCCCGCCCGCTGAGCTGGTGGAGGTTTGCTTGCAATCCTACGCCGAGCTGGATAAAGCTGCACGGAAGTGGCGCATTCGCGAAAGTGAAAAATATGACAGCCGCCAGCAAGACATGGCTGACATCCAACTGCAACTGCTCAGCCTGGCTGGCAGATTGAGTCTGGCCGCGGATGGCGATAACCCGATTGACTGGATTGACCCAAAGACAGATGGCAGCCTGGTTTACCGCTTGTTCTTTACATCCTCTGCCGGGATGAGCCGCTGGTTGGCGGCTGAAACTGATGATAATGTTGAATGTGTGTTTTTGTTCCCGGGCAGCAGGTCAGGTTTGATCCGCTATAAACTGGATCGCGACCCCTGGCTGCGAGAGCGCGTGACGCAGCGCTGGCACTTCCTCAAGTTTCGCACTCTGCGCGAACTTTCAAGCCGAAAAGACATCTCACGCGACCTGTGGGATCTGTTGATCGATTCTGATCCCATCAGCCAGGAAGACGCCACCCAGCTTTCAATGTTTCTCTAAAAGATTATTTTACTTGCCTGAAATTGATCAGCACCAGGTTCTTGTCACAGGTATCGAAGGTGTCAAAGATGACCTGCTCTGAGAGCGGCATGCCTGATTGATCCACCAACTGGATGGAGAGTAAACCGGTTGAGGCTATTGGGGTTGTGCCCAAAGGGAATTCGTAGCCTGAATCGCCGTATTCAGTGTGGGTGCCCGAAATGGATTGTGTGCTGATGGTCTTGCCGTTGTAGGTTCCCTTGAGCACGATGCCAATATTGACCAGGTGTCTGCCTTGCAGATCGAGCACCTGACCGGCGATGCCCTGCCAGGCGCAGCCTGTTGACGGCTTGAAGGTTTCGCTGTTCACCGCTGAAGGGGTAGCCTGCAGCCCAAAAGTATAAAGTGAATTACCTGCAGCAGTAGGAAAGACCTCAATTGAAGCATCTGTCTCACTCGGTAAAATGACGGGTGTAGATGTGGCTGGTGCTGGAGTCTCCGTAATACCTACGGTCGGCGTCCATGTGGGGGGCAGAACGACCGGGGTGGCCGTCGAAGTGGGGATGATGACCAACACGGGCAGGGTGGGCGGCGGAAACGGATTGATCGAGATGAACGGATTTGAATAGATCATGAGCAGCGCCCCGATCAAGCCAATGGAGGCCAGAAGGGTGAGGACGGTCAGAATATTCCAGAAGACGTCACTGCGTTGGCGGCGTTTGCGGCGTTTCATGCGCCTGTCAAGCTCATCATGATCGGTAAAGTTCATTACTTGCTCCGCTGTCGATGTTGAGAGTGTTACTGCACCAGTACTTCGATGCTGCTGGCTGCCCGCGCGGCTTCAAGCCACTTGGCCAGCGCGGCCTCCTGAAGGATGCGCCTGCCATCCACAGAGAGCGGATGCTCGGGTTCGCGGTCTACGACGTAGAGGATGTGATAGCCGATTGCGCTCTTGATCACCTCGGTAAATTGACCGATTTGAAGCGCGAAAACCGCTGCATCCACTTCGGGTTGGGTTAGAGTACCGGCGGCGAACCATCCGAGGTCCCCACCTGCGGTGGGGTCATATATAAGAGCTAACTCTGCAAAATTCGTGCCATCTTTGAGTTTTTGCAAAGCATCCAGCGCATTGGCCTCGTCTTGCACCAATATCTGCAAAGCGTGGATCTGCTCGGCAGTGGTGGGCACGCTGTTGATGATCTGATCGCGCTGCCAGACTGCCGTGATTTCGAGACGCAGGGCGGTTTTGAAAGAGTCGGCGGTGTATCCATTGGCTGCCTGCCACGCGGATAGCTGCTCAGCGCCACCGGCGTCTGTGGCCAGCTTGTCGAGTCTGGCTTGCAGGGTCGCGTCATCCAGGATGAAACCGTTTTGGGCGGCGGCCTGGGCGAGCAGCAGTAAATCCACGTAATTATTGATAATGCGGTCGCGTTGCTCTTCTGGGGTGGTGACCTGGTTTAGTTCGGTCTGGGCTTGCTGCAAACGGGCAAGCTCCGCCTGGTAATCGCTGAGCAAGATGCCCTCGCCATTCACACGCACTGCCATGGGCAGCGGGGTGGGGGTGGGCGGCAGGGTGGCTGTCGGCAGCTCCGTCGGCGCGGCGGTGGGGGTAGCCTTGTTGCAGGCTGAAAGCATGATGAGCATCATCAGAATGGGAAAAAGTAGTCGTTTCATTTGTAAGATTATACTCTAGATGAAAAATTCCCGAAATCTGACTTATACAGTCTCCGAATTCTGTTTTAAGAATTCGGAGACATGTCCTAAACGTGATTAATGCATGTCACCGATATCAAAAACCCCTAAATTCAGACCCCCGCGGTTTTGTTTGCAGTAGGCGAATCTCAATAATCAACCGCGGGGGTCTTGCCCTAAACGCGATTTCTTGCTCATGACTCGTTTATTGCAAGTCCCCGAAATCTGGAAGATTTCGGGGACTGTGTCAATCTAGTTTATTTTAGTAATCCATCGGGGGACCGCCGGCGGGCATGGCGGGGGGGTTCTTGTCAGGCAGGTCGGTGATCAATGCTTCGGTGGTGAGGATCATGGCAGCGATGGAAGCTGCATTCTCGAGTGCACCACGGGTCACCTTGGCAGGATCGCCCAGGCCGCCCTTAATCATGTCGATATAGTCGTCGCGGATGACGTCATAACCAACGTTGGTGTTCTTCTGTGCCTTCTGGGCAGCTTTGACACCTTCAACGATCACGGCGCCGTCTTTGCCGGCATTTTCAACGATCTTGCGCATGGGCATTTCGAGCGCCTTGCGGACGATCTTGACGCCGATTTGTTCGTCTTCGCTGTCGAGCTTTACGTCATCCAAAGCGGATGCGGCATTGATCAGCGCCACACCACCGCCGGGGACGATGCCTTCTTCAACAGCCGCACGGGTTGCTGAGAGGGCGTCTTCGACACGATGTTTCTTTTCTTTCAGTTCGGTCTCGGTGGCTGCACCAACACGGATGATGGCAACGCCGCCAGAGAGCTTGGCCAAACGTTCTTGCAACTTCTCGCGGTCGTAATCGCTGGTGGTCTTGTCGATTTCGACACGGATTTGTTCGATGCGGCCCTTGATCTGGGCTTCTTCGCCTTTGCCGCCGATGACGGTGGTATTGTCTTTGTCAGCGGTGATCTTTTCGGCGCGGCCGAGGTCAGCGATGACCACGGTCTCGAGCTTGCGGCCGGTCTCTTCAGAAATGACCTGGGCGCCGGTGAGGATGGCGAGATCTTGCATCATGGCTTTGCGGCGATCGCCGAAGCCGGGGGCTTTGACGGCCAAAACGTTCAACATGCCTCGCAGTTTGTTGAGGACCAAAGTGGCAAGTGCTTCGCCGTCAATATCTTCAGCAATGATCACGAGGTCGCGTTTGCCGGTCTGGACGAGTTTTTCGAGGATGGGGACGATATCCTGGGCGGCAGAGATCTTCTTGTCGTAGATCAGGATGTAAGGTTCGGGGATGATGGATTCCATCTTGTCGGAATCGGTGATGAAGTAAGCCGAGATGTAACCGCGGTCGAACTGCATCCCTTCGACGTATTCTTTTTCGAATTCAAGACCTTTGGATTCTTCAACGGTGATGACGCCGTCTTTGCCCACTTTATCCATCACGTCGGCGATCAATTCGCCAATCGAGGCGTCTTGAGCGGAGGTGGTGGCCACGGAAGCAATATCCTGGCGGGTTGAAATGGGGGTGGCGAAACCTTTAATTTTTTCAGAAACTTTGGCGGTGGCGATTTCGATGCCGTGTTTCAAGAGCATCGGGTTGCCGCCGGCGGCCAGGGTCTTGAGGCCTTCGGTCACAATGGAGTGAGCGAGCAGGGTCGAGGTGGTGGTGCCGTCGCCAGCGATGTCGTTGGTCTTGGTGGCGGCTTCTTTGATCAATTGGGCGCCCATATTTTCGTAGGGGTCATCCAGTTCGATCTCTTTGGCTACGGTCACGCCGTCATGCGTGATGGTGGGGGAGCCAAATTTGCGGTCAATGGCCACGTTGCGGCCTTTGGGTCCGAGGGTGGTGACAACAGCAGCAGCGACTACGTCGATGCCGTTCTTGAGCTTACGTCGTGCTTCTTCACCAAATACCAGTTGTTTTGCTGCCATAGGTGTTTACTCCTTTAATTGAATAATAGCGAATTAACCAACAATTGCGAGCAGATCGCTCTCGCGCAAAATCAACAATTTCTTGCCGTCAACCTTGATCTCGGTGCCGCCGTATTTGGCGAACAAAACGGTATCGCCGACTTTGACATCCATTTCAATGCGATCGCCGTCTTCGTCACGGTCGCCAGGGCCAGCAGCCAGAACAACACCCTTTTGGGGTTTTNNGATTTTTTGGATTTTAGCACTCACCTATAGCGAGTGCTAAATACGTATCAATAATACCGTTGCTGCATTTGGGTGTCAAGAGGTTGTTAATATCTCTAATAAAACTCTGATAATTTTTGGGGATCCGCGTGCCCGCACAAACCAGCGGGCGCGCGCAACAACCCCGGATGACGCACCTGTACGGGCGTATGGACATACGCCCCAACGCACCGTTCGCATCACCCTTCGCCTCTAC
>DQHW01000004.1 GCA_003524305.1 Anaerolineaceae bacterium | reverse complement strand
CCCATGATTTCCAAACCAGGGATGGTCTTCATCTTGACCATGGCGGATTGCACCAGTTTATGTTCGTACTCGGCTATGGCATCCATGCCGATGGCATTTAAATAATCCACCGCGGCACCGAAACCGATGGCTTCAGCAATGCAGAAGGTGCCGGCTTCAAACTTCCAGGGCAGTTCATTTGGGGTAAACGAGCGCAGGTAAACCTTGCGGATCATATCTCCGCCGCCCATGTATGGAGGCATTTTATCNNGAAACCGAAAAATGCGGAACCGATTGGGCAGCATCCACGACGGTGATTGCACCGGCATGTTTGGCTTTGGCAATCATAGCCCTGGCCGGGTTGATCGTGCCTAATACGTTGGACATGTGAGCAAAAGCCACCAGTTTTGGTTTTTGTTCCAATAATTGATCGAATACTGACTGATCCAGGTCGCCGTCATCGGTGACAGGTATGAACTCAAGTCTGAGTTCTTTTTCTTCAGCCAGCATCTGCCAGGGTACAAGGTTGGAGTGATGTTCCATCTCGGTCAGGATAACCAGATCACCCTTGGCGAGAAAAGCCTTACCCCAAGTCTGTGCCACAAGATTGATAGATTCGGTGGTATTGCGCGTAAAAATAACTTCCTTTGGTTTAGCAGCGCCGATAAAAGCTGCAACTTTAGCCCGTGAGGCTTCATACATTGCGGTGGCGCGTTCAGCCAGGTAATGCACTCCTCGGTGGATGTTGCCGTTGGAAGTACGATAGTAATCATCCATGGCGTCAATCACTGAGGCAGGTTTTTGTGCCGTGGCGGTTGAATCCAGATAGACCAAAGGCACGCCCGGGTTTACTTCAATCCCGAGGATCGGAAAATCTTGTCTTATTTTTTCAATATTTAAGGTAGTCATATTTTTTCAGTTCTTAATCAACCTTGGCTAAATCAGGTTTGCCAGTTTTCTTAACCGGTACACGGATATGGGGGGACATTTGGGGGAACCACAAAATATGATCAGGAACCATCCAGCCGTCGGTTAAATAGACATTAGTCCGAAATTGAACCGCCACCATCTTGGGATCAACTTGAACAACAATCCCCTTCAGCCAGCCGCGAACACGTTCCGAGCCTTTTTCATGGTCGCAAAAAACTTCAACCGAATCTCCAACTTCATATACAAACTCATGGTCCGGGGGGTTCATGAAAGGTATTGGTGCCATATTGTTGTCTCCACATTCATTGTTTAGAAATTTAACCGGTTAATCTATAATACACAAATTTTCACCGATTAATTAATATTCATTCATTTTTTGTTCAATTGCATTCTGAAAGCGCTTGCGCACCCCTTCAAACGGAATACGCTGCATGATCGGATCAAAGAATCCTTCGACAATCAGTTTTTCAGCTTCTTTGCGCGGAATACCACGGCTTTCAAGATAGAAAACCTGGTCGGGATCCAGTTTGCCAACTGTGGCGCCGTGCGTGCAGCGCACATCGTCGGTCAAGATTTCAAGCCCGGGGATCGAATCCGCCCTGGCTTTTTCACTGAGTACCAGGTTGCGATTCGCCTGATAACCATCTGTTTTGGAGGCATTTTCAGCAACATAAATCATTCCCTGCCAAACAGAGCGGCTTTCTCCAATCAATGCACCTTTGAAAAGCAAGTCGCTGGTGGTGTTGGGTGCCAGGTGATTTTGTTGGGTGTCGTGATCAAGATGTTGGTTACCGTTGGTAAAGAAGAAACCTGACATTTTGCCGGTGCTGCCCTGACCTACTAAATTCAGATCCGAAAAATTCTTGGTTAGGTGGCTGCCAAGAGCGCCAAAGATCCAATCCACTTCGGCATCACGATCCACGCTGACTTTCTCATGTGTGAAGTTCCAGTCATGCGAACCTAGAGACTGCAATTCTACAAAGTTCAATTTCGAATTTGGGCCGACCTTTACATCCATCAAAGCGGCATGCAAGTTTTGTCCATCTTTGTTTTCTGCAGAGGCACTTTCATGAACATAAGTAGCAGAAGCGTTTTCTTCAAGATAGACAAAAACTTGAAAGGCATGTAGACTGCCTTCGCCAGAAGTCCACAGCAGGCTGTGAAGCGGTTTTTCAACTGTCACATTCTTGGGGATATAAAGTAACACTCCATTGCTGCCAAATGCGGCAGCCAGTGCTGCAAATTTATCTTCTGAATAAGTGGTGGATGCATTAAGCACCTTTGAAAGAATTTCAGGATGTTCATTTTGAGCATGGCGCAAATCGGTAAAAATGACACCCTGCTTTGCCAGCTTCTCGTCGAGTTCGATGCTGACCATTGAACCATTAAAAAGTATCTCACCACCGTGTAAATCATCGGTTAGAGGTTTGGTCAATTCAACCGGAATCGCTGAGTTTGTATTCTGCGTATCTGCATGCTGCAGACGTCCCAGGTTCATCCCGCGGAGGCTTGTACGCTTCCACGCTTCCTGGCTGTCATCAGGATAAGGAAGTTTTTTAAATACATCCCATGCCTGTTGTTGGTAATGGTTAAACTGACCAAGTGATTCTGAAAACACAGGTACGAGGTTAAACTGCTCATTAACCTGTGCATTTTTACTTCGCGTAATTACGACTGCATTATCTGTCATGATGTTTCAATCCCTGATCTGCGGGTTAACCCACAGAACCTTCCATTTGCAGTTGGATCAGGCGGTTCATTTCAACCGCGTATTCCATTGGCAGTTCCTTAACCAGTGGTTCTATAAAACCGGAAACGACCATGGTGGTGGCCTCATCCTGGTTCAATCCCCGGCTCATCAGATAAAACAATTGTTCCTCTCCGACCTTTGAAACGGTAGCCTCGTGACCAATAGTCACGTTCTCTTCGTCGATTTCAATTGTCGGATAAGTATCAGAACGGGATTGCGGATCAAGGATCAGCGCATCGCAAGCTACATTTGACTTGGCATTGGTGGCGCCCTTGTAAACCTTCAACAAGCCGCGGTAAGATGAACGTCCGCCGTTCTTGCTGATGGATTTCGAGATGATGCGTGAACTGGTATCAGGAGCCATGTGCACCACCTTGCCGCCGGCATCTTGATGCTGTCCGGTGCTGGCAAAAGCGACTGAAAGGATTTCTCCGTGAGCCCGCTTTCCAACCAGGTAGCAAGAGGGATATTTCATGGTTAGCTTGGACCCCAGGTTGCAGTCCACCCATTCCATGGTGCCATCTTCCTCCACCTTGGAGCGCTGAGTCACGAGGTTAAAAACGTTGGTTGACCAGTTCTGAATAGTGGTATAGCGTACACGTGCACCTTTTTTGACGATGATCTCAATTACACCGCTGTGGAAGGAATCCGTGGTGTATGAAGGAGCCGTACAACCCTCCACATAGTGCACTTGGGCACCTTCGTCTGCGATGATCAGCGAACGTTCAAACTGACCGATATTCGCCATATTGAGGCGGAAGTAAGCTTGCAAAGGCAGTTCAACCTTGACGCCCTTCGGGACGTAAACGAAGGACCCGCCAGACCAAACCGCGGAATTCAGCGCCGCGAATTTATTATCTTCAATGGGGATGACTGTGCCAAAATACTCTCTGAAAAGGTCAGGGTATTGTTTGAGACCGTCTTCGATGCTCAAAAAGATCACGCCCACCTTGGAGAGTTGTTCTTGTATGCTGTGATAAACCATTTCTGATTCATATTGCGCACCAACCCCTGCGAGGAACTTGCGCTCCGCATCAGGGATGCCCAGGCGGTCAAAAGTTTTTTTGATGGTGTCGGGAACTTCGTCCCAGTTGCCCTTCGAAGCTTCTGAAGGACGGACATAGTAAAAAATGTTATCAAAATCCAAACCAGAAATATCAGGCCCCCAGGTTGGCATGGGTCTTAATTGGTAGTGTGCCAATGCTTTAAGCCTGAATTGGAGCATCCATTCAGGTTCCTTTTTCATGGCAGAAATGTTGCGCACTACCTGTTCGTTTAATCCGCGTTCAGATTTATATACAGAAGTATCGGGATCACTGAACCCGTATTGATAATCATCCATTTTTGCAAGGAAATCGGGTTTCTGTTCGCTACCCATAATAATCTCCAATCCCTTCTACTCATTACGATATAGAAGGAACACCATTCTCATATTTTTCACGAACCCAATCGTAACCTTGTTCTTCAAGGTGCAGGGCAAGGTCTGCCCCGCCAGATTCAACAATGGCACCGCCCATCATAATATGGACGACATCCGGTTTGACGTAATTCAACATACGTTGATAATGTGTAATCAACAACACACCAATATTTTGACTGCGCAAGAGATTGACACCCTCAGAGACAATTCGCAGGGCGTCGATATCCAGTCCTGAATCTGTTTCATCAAGTATGGCGATTTCAGGTTGTAAAACAGCCATTTGAAGCACTTCAGCGCGTTTCTTTTCTCCGCCTGAAAAACCTTCGTTCAAGTATCTGCCTGCAAACGACGAATCCATTTTTAAGACAGCCATTTTTTCCATCAGCAGCTTGCGAAACTCTGGAATGGCAATGCCCTTGTCTTCAGGATTCATTGCTTTGCGTCTGGCATTAACCGCCGTACGCAAGAAATTGGCTACCGTCACACCCGGAATGGATACCGGATATTGAAAGGCTAAAAATAATCCCAAACGTGAACGCTCATCCACTGGCATATCCAGCAAGTCTTTACCTTTGAAAGTGACTTTACCTGAATCGACAATGTAAGAGGGGTGACCCATGAGGGTATAAGCCAGGGTTGACTTGCCTGTACCATTTGGCCCCATAATGGCATGAACTTCCCCTTGCTTAACATTCAAATTGACACCGTTTAATATTTGCTTGCCTTCGATGCTAACCTTTAAATCTCTGATATCAAGTTCTGACATGCTTCTCTCCGTGGCTTAGGTGCCGGATAATATATTAGTTTTATATCATAAATATCTATTTATTTTATACAACAAAACAATTATATCACGGTTGATTTTCAGGGTCAATATTTACCATATTTATCTAGTTTATTATATTTTTCTTCTCGTGTTTTTTATTATAAGTATCTTATTATTGACACATATTCTACCCTTATGGTATATTAATTTCATTAGATGTAAGTTAGAGATAGGATTAATCTATGAAAAGTACTCGCGATCGAATATTGCAGACCCTGCTCGGCAACCCCACCGCCACCATTTCCGAACTTGCTGAAGCCGTGGATATCAATACCATTTCCGTCAGACACCATCTGACCAATCTGCAAGCCGAAGGACTTATACAGGCGAGTGAAGAACGTCACGGTGTTGGTCGTCCGCGTTTGATCTACTCGCTCACTGACACAGGCCTTGAAAAATTCCCGACCAGGTATATGACGCTCACCAACCGGCTTTTGGAACAACTCAAATCTACTCTATCTCAAAAAGAGATCAATGAGTTGTTTATACGGATGGCCAATTCTCTGGCGGCTGAACACCTGGACCGCATCAAGAAATTGCCAGTTGAACAAAAATTGGATGCCATCAGAAAAACTCTGGGCGATGAAGGATTCATGATTGAGTGGCAGAAAGTTGGTGAAGATTATCACATCATCGAAAAAGCCTGTCCATTTTACCATGTCGGTCAATCACATCCTGAAGTATGTATCATGGATCAAACTCTGATTTCCACCATGCTTTCTATTCCTGCTTCAAAAGTCAAGTGCGTCTTAAGCGGTGATGTTCACTGCACCTATGTTGTAACAGCAAAATCAATCGCGGAGGCTTAACTATGGCAGATACCACTACCCCCGGAACCAACCGCCCTGTTTGGGAGGCAGAAACCACCCACCCCGATTTATGCGATCAACTGCGTAAGGGGCTCAGTGAAGTAACAGACCCCGAGCTTTCACTCAACATTATCCAATTGGGGTTGGTCCGCAACGTTAAGATCAATGACGACGGCGCCATTGTAAAAATGATCCTTACCACGCCATTTTGTCCATACGGCCCCGCGATGCTTGAATCCACCCGTCAAAAAGCCGAACAAGTCCTTGAGCGTCCTGTTGGAATTGATTTCGGCATGGAAAACTGGGATTTTGGAATGATGGAAGAAGGCTTGGGCGGCGAATGGGGACTCTTCTGATTTAATCCTCCAGACTGATTGATACATTTATCCGGGCTGAGAATATTAATCCAAACTGCAAAATTCTGCAATTTGGACTAAAATCAATCTATGATTCGTTCAGCCTATTTCGAACCAAACCAACCTGTTCAATTTCTAAATAACGTAGAAGCCATTAAACCCAAGATGGATTCAAAAACCGGTTTCCTTTGGGTTAGTCTCGAATCTGCCACTGAAGACGAAGTCTACCTGATATTAAGAGACACTTTCAAATTTCATCCACTATCAATTGAAGACTGTCTGAGCCCGGGTTACCAGGTTGCCAAAGTGGATGATTTTATCAGCTACCTGTTCATCATTGCACATGCAATTAAACCAGCCGAAGATCTTCACGAACTTGAAACACTTGAATTAAACTTGTTCCTTGGTAAAAACTTTTTGGTCACTTGCTCTACTGAAGAAACCATGTCACCGGTTGAAAAAGTTTGGGAAAGAGTACACAAGGATTTCAGACTTTCAAACTTTGGTACAGATTTCTTGTGTCACGCCATCCTTGACGCTCTTGTAGATGAATATATGCCGCTGATCGATCAAATGGATAACGAGGTCGAAATCCTTGAAGATAGTGTGCTTGAAAAACCCACACCGGCTACGCTTGAAAGATTATTGATGCTCAAACACAGCATTATGGAACTTCGCAGGGTGATCTCACCACAGCGTGAAATGATCAACCGATTGACACGTGATGAATTTGAACTGATTGATCCACAAAGTCGTTTCTATTTCAGAGATATTTATGACCACCTGGTCAGAATTCAAGACTTAACTGACACCATACGTGATATAGTTTCGGGCGCCATGGATATCTATCTAAACTCCACCAGCTTGCGGCTAAACGAAGTCATGAAGGCATTAACCATCGTCTCCACCATCTTTCTGCCACTTTCATTCATTGCCGGCGTCTTCGGTATGAATTTCACAAAAATCCCCACGGCCACAAATCCACTTGGGTTTTATATTTGCTGCGCTTCAATGGTGGTGATCGGGTTGGCTATGCTGGTTTATTTCAGATGGCGAAAGTGGTTTTAAAAAACTAATAAAAATTGAGGAAACAACATGGTTAAGATCATTGCTGACAGTTGTTGTGATTTAAGTCCCGAACTCCTTGAAAAATATAATATAGAAATAATTCCACTCAATGTGCTGGTCAATAACCAGAATTACCTGGATGGTGTTGAACTTTCTCCAGAACAGTTGTTTGAAGCAGTAAAAACTTCCGGCGAGTTGCCAAAAACTTCTGCACCCTCAGTGGCAGCTTATACACAAATATTTGAAAAATATCCCGATTTTATCTACATTTGCATCAGTTCCAAACTGTCGGCTAGTTTTCAAAGCGCTACCATAGCCCTCGACTCATTATCAAATGTCAATGGCGTCATTATAGATTCGCTTAACCTCTCCACAGGGATTGGTCTTTTGGTGCTAAAAGCTGCGGAACTGGCTCAACAAGACAAATCACTCGCTGAAATTACAACAGTTGTTACAGAGTTGGTACCCAAGGTCAATGCTTCTTTTGTAATCGATACCTTGGATTATCTCTATATGGGCGGACGCTGCTCTTCAATGGAACACGTCATTGGCAGCATCTTGAAAATTCGCCCTGTAATTGAAGTGCGCAAAGATGGCACCCTGGGAGTTCGCGAAAAAGTCAGCGGCAGCCGCAAAAAAGGCTTGTCTGCCCTGCTTGATAATTTTTCAAAAAACAAAGACTCCATTGATCCGTCACTTGTTTTTATCACGCATACGGTTTGCATCGCAGATGCCCTATTTTTGAAAACCGAAATCGATAAGATTCTGAAGGTCAAAGAAATTTGCATTACAGACGCAGGTGCCACCATTGCCAGCCATTGCGGCCCCAATACGATTGGGATTCTCTTTCTCAGCAAATAAATTAAATAATAGAACCCCGCTGAAAAATCAGCGGGGTTCTTGTATGATTCTATTTTTAGATTAATCCAATTTCTTTTCCAACTTTTTTAAAGACTGAAAGCACCTGATCCATTTGGGCATCGGTATGGGTCGCCATGTAGCTTGTGCGCAGAAGTTGCCGCCCGGCGTTGACGGCTGGTGAAATCACCGGATTTACAAATACACCGTTATCAAACAACATTTTCCAAAACAGGAAAGTTTTAGCATCATCGCCAATGATGATAGGCACCACAGGCGTGGTGGAATCGCCGATATTGAAACCAAGGCTGGTGAAACCCTTGCGCATTTTATCCGCTACTGCAATAACCCGAGCAGCGCGTTCTGGTTCTTCGTGCATGACATGCAATGCCGCCAAGGCTGCAGCCGCATTTGAGGGTGGAATACTGGCACTAAAGATCAATGCACGGGCAGTATGTTGAATATAGTGGATCGTGTTTTCATCCCCTGCAATAAATCCACCCAATGAGGCAAAAGATTTACTGAAGGTGGACATGATCAAATCCACTTTATCTGTCACATTCAATTGTGCACAAGTACCGTGACCACCGCCCAAAACACCCATGCCGTGGGCATCATCAATCATCAAACGGGCACCGTATTTTTTGGCCAACTTTGAAATCTCTTCGACCGGAGCCAGATCGCCTTCCATGCTGAACATGCCGTCTACGACTATCAATTTGCCGGCAGTATCGGGGATGGAGGCCAAGACTTTTTCAAGATGATCCATATCATTATGGCGAAAACGTTCGATCTTTCCATAGCCCAGTCGGGCGCCATCAACGATCGAAGCATGGTCGTCTTTATCCAACACAACTACATCATCCCGTCCGATTAAGGCACTTACTGTGCCCAAATTAGTCTGCATACCGGTTGAAAAAACCAGTGCAGCTTCTTTTCCGACCCACTCTGCCAGTTCTTTTTCAAGTTGTTCGTGTAAGGCCAGTGTGCCATTTAAAAACCTTGAGCCAGTGCAGCTCGTACCGTAGCGTTTTATGGCTTCAATGGCGGCCTCGCGAACTTTTGGGTGGGTGGTCAAGCCAAGGTAGTTATTGGAACCACACATAATCAGCCTTTTCCCCTGATAAATGACTTCGGTTCCCTCGTTTTCATTCAAAGCAATAAAATAAGGATAAATGCCTGATGCCTTTGCTTCTTTTGCTGTGGTGAAATTTAAACACTTTTCAAACAAATCCATGAGTACCTCCAAAGAATAAGGGTTGATAAATTGGCCCAAAATAACATAATGATTAACACATAAAAATCAACTTGGTTATGAAACCCTATAAAAATTTAATATTAAGCATCTGCCTACCGACTCCCCTGTGAAGAAGAGTCATGCTATGATTAACCCATTCTAATTAAGGATATAAAAGATGAAATGGTTTGGTGGAATTGAAGCCGGGGGTACCAAGTTTAACTGCATTATCGCCCAGGATCCTGAACATATTCTTGCTGAATGTACAATTCCAACTGAAACGCCCAAGATCACAATTCCAGAAGTGATCCGGTTTTTCAAAGAAAGTGAAGTCCAGCATGGCATTCGACTCGAAGCCATGGGTGTTGCCTGTTTTGGTCCGGTTAACCTGGATAAAAATGATCCGCATTATGGCAGCATTACTTCAACCCCCAAAGTGCGATGGCAAAACACGCCCTTGCTTGCTCAACTTAAATCGGCGTTTGAAATCCCGTATGGGTTTGATACGGATGTCAACGGAGCTGCCATGGGCGAAGGCAAATGGGGCGGCGGTCGTGGATTGAGCGATTTCCTTTATGTCACCATTGGCACTGGGATTGGTGGCGGCGTGATCTGCAATGGATTGCCAGTCCATGGATTAATCCACCCTGAACTGGGGCATTTACTGATGAAACATGACCTTGTCAAAGACCCTTACGCTGGCCGCTGTCCCTTCCACGGCGATTGCCTTGAAGGTTTGGCCAGTGGACCGGCCATGACCGAGCGCTGGGGCATATCCACACACGAGATGGCGGCCGACCATCCCGCCTGGGATATGGAGGCTCTGTACTTAGGCCAAGCAATTCATAATTGGGTGGTTTCGTACTCCCCCAATCGCATCATCCTTGGTGGAGGAGTCATGAAGAAACCAGGCTTGCTTGAGAAAATCCGCCTGGTGGTTAAAGAATCATTGAATGGTTATGTAGATTCAGAATTGATCAAAAATGTGAATGACTCCTTTATTGTTGCACCACAATTAGGAGATCGTGCAGGTTCCATGGGCGCCATCACGCTGGCTTCCCTGGCAGCAGCATCCAAATAAAACCGGAGGGCCACTATGCTCACAAAACGCACCTGGATCGCCATTATTATTCTTGGATTCCTTGGATCACTCGCCTGGGGCGTCGAAAATCAATTTTTCAACACCTTTATCTACAATACCATTACACCTGATCCCAGGCCGGTTTCATGGATGGTAGCTGCCAGCGCCATTACCGCCACTCTGGCATCCATTTTTATGGGGGCATTAAGTGACCGCATCCGTTCGCGGTTTGGGCGTAAACCTTTTTTGCTCATAGGCTATATCGGTTGGGGTATTACCACCGCGTTGTTCCCAACTGCAGCGTTGATCCATTCGATAGGTATTGCGGTGTTTATGGCCATCACATTCGACTGCATCATGACCTTTTTCGGTTCAAGCGCCAACGACTCCGTTTTTCATGCGTACGTTGCAGACATCACTACGGTAAACAATCGCGGCAAAGTTATGGGCGTTCTTGAAATTGTTACCTGGGTAGCACTACTAATCGTTTACGGCGGCGCTGGCATCATCATTGATGCCATGGGATATTATGCCTTTTTCTATATGATTGGCGGCCTGGTTTTTGTTCTTGGTTTAATCGCTTCGTTGTTATTGCAAGAACCCAAACCAACGCACGAAAGACCCAAGGGCACGTATTGGTCACAAATCGCAGACACCTTTCGTTGGGCGACCTTGAAAAAACAGCGTGATCTGCTTATGCTTTTAGTCTCCATCACACTCTGGGGGATAGCGCAAAATATCTTCTTCCCCTACTTGATGATCTATATCAACACCTACCTGGAAATTCCGACGATGCAAGCTTCTTTGATTATCTTTTGCGCCATCTTGTTCGGAGGAATTGCCACCGCCTATCCGCTTGGTCTGTTGGCTGACCGATGGGGACGTAGAAATGTAGCTTTAACTGCTGTGATTGCCGAGATGATAGGGTTGATCGCATTTTCGCTTTCTCGCAGCGTACCTGCCTTGATCCTCACAGGCATCCTCTGGCTGGCTCCCATCAGTGCCTGGACCATCGCCACCGGCGCCTGGAGCAAAGATCTTTTCCCTGAAGACAAACGCGGACAATTTGGCGGTTATGTCATATTGTTTTCGGTCGCCCTCACCATGGTGCCGGGTCCTCTGCTTGGAAGTTGGTTGATCACCACGTTTGGTATTCCAACGGTGATTGACGGCAAAGCTGGTTTCATGCCCACATCGTTAATCTTCCAGGCTGGTGGTATTGCCACCTTGTTGGCTGCCATTCCGTTGTTACGCATCGGCAAACAAAAGAAACTTGAACTCTCAGAACAGGAGTAATACAAATGGCCATTCCTGAATTTGTTTTACGCAAATTGGTCGTCCCTGGCAGCCTGAAAAAACAAGGCAGCGGATTTTGCTTCATCATCAACAATACTTTTGCGCCAGCTACCATCACTCGCTTTGAATTGTTAAATTTCAACACAATCATTCCCGGAGATGCAGTTACTTTCTCTTCGAATCTCAATCCTGCACAAAAAGCATCTGAAATCACGCCAGAAAACCCCATTCTCACCCCTGTGGGCGTTGAAATTCTGGTTTCAGTTGAAAATCAGCATCTCACCGAAAACATTATCGTCAAAGCCAATACCAAAGAAGTCGGCGAGATTTTATTCTCATTGTCACAAAAAAAAGAAAGCAAGAAATTCAAAAAAATAAAACCTTATCTTCTGACCCGTTTTTCGACACCGCTTGAAGCACGGATAAAGATTGACCTGAGTAAATCAGCTCCGCCTGCCTCGCGCTTTGTATTGGGGCAGTTTGTGGAACACCTCGAACGCTGTGTATATGACGGCATCTGGACTGCTGATGGGTCAAGCCTCAGACACGATACGCTTGAATTGATAAAACAGCTCAATCCACCCATGATCCGCTACCCGGGCGGCAACTTTGCAAGCGGTTACCACTGGGAAGACGGCATTGGACCCAAATCGGCGCGTCCGACAAGGCATGATGCTGCCTGGCAGGCTGAAGAGATTAACCAGGTGGGTACAGATGAATTCCTGGCCTTCTGCGAGACTATCGGCACGGAACCCGTATTTTGTGTCAACGATGGTTCAGGAACCCCTGAAGAAGCCGCCCGTTGGGTGGCTTATTGCAATGACCTTGCCACTACTGAACAAGGCAAAAGACGGGCTGAGAATGGGCATGCCGAGCCTTACAACGTCAAGTATTGGGGTATCGGCAATGAAGTTTGGGGAGCATGGCAGATAGGCACTACATCAGCGGATGAATATACTAAACGATTACTTCGCTTCATCAAAGCCATGCGGGCAGTTGATTCGACCATCAAGCTGGTCGCGGTCGGCAATCACCCACACAGCTCGGACAAAAACGATCCCGCCGCGTTATGGAACAAGGAAGTGCTCACCAAAGCCGGGGACCAAATTGACTTTATTTCATGGCACATTTACCAACCTGATACTGAAGGATGGCAGGATCTGCCAGATCCACATGAATTGTTCAAATCTGTGTGCGCTGCGCCTTTAGATATTGAACAATTTTGCAACACCATTGAACAAGAAATAGAGCAATATTCTCCCAACAAGACAGTGCTGCAAGCCCTGGATGAATGGAATCTATGGCTTCCGCCCCTGCCGGGTGAAAGCAGTATGCACCAGGTAACCTACACCATGCGTGATGCCTTATACGCAGCTTCTACCTTGGCAGTTTTCTATCGCAAAAGCAAGACTTTAGGCATGGCCAACCTGGCACAATTGGTTAATGTTCTTCCATTGATCAAAACAGATTCCAAAACGGCAATTGCCACATCAATGTTCTTTCCATTTTTACTCTTCAACCAGATGGAACCCAAAGTGGTCAATACAATCTGTCAGTCTCCCACATTTGACAGCCAGGCCATGGGCATTAACATCTCCGCGCACGAAAATGTACCCTGGCTTGATCAGTTGGTCACGGTAAGTGAGGATCAGAAACGCATCACCCTACTATTGGTCAACCGCATGCCTGAAAACCGTATGAAAGTGGTTTTTAACTTGCCAGCTTCTCCAAAATCTTCTCTCGAAATATCTTCTTCGCATCCGTTGGATGCCAACACACTTGACACCCCATTCAAAGTAAAAATACAGGATGGACCAAAACCCAAAAAACAAAATGGCGATTGGCAAGTGATGCTCAAACCGGCATCCATTACCCTGTTGGAATTCAAACGAGATTAATATGTCAATACCTGTTCTTACTTTTTTTTGTGAACTAGAATCGGCACCCCTATCCGAGCTGTTTTCAGGCAATAAACTAATCAATACGATTTCCAAACTTGATGCCAACATCAGTTTGGGATTGCTTGATCTTTCATCTGAACGCGCCGAGGTGGTCAAAAAGTTTAACAGGTCAAACATCCCTGTCACGGCATGGATTCTATTGGACAAGGACCAGGGCTATTGGACAAGTCTGGACACCATCGAAGAGACCGCCATTCAATACAACATGTTTAAAGCGTGGAAAGCCAAATATAAACTTGATTTCGCCGCAATTGGATTGGATATTGAGCCCGAACTCAATACCGTTTCGGCATTATCCAAAAATCCATGGAACCATGCACCCGTCCTGGCAAAACGATTTTTCTCAAATCAGAACTATTATGAAAAGTTAGCCACAGCCAGAGCATTGATTCAAAGTATTCGCACAGATGGATTTGCAGTCGAAACTTATCAATTCCCCACGGTTATGGATGAGCGCAAGGCAAAATCAAGTGTGTTGGCAAAATCATTGGGGATTCCTCCCCTTTCAGCAGATCGTGAAGTGCTCATGCTTTACGCCAGTTTTTTCCCGGCTTACGGCGATTCCATCTTGTGGAGTTATGCCAGACAATGCCAGGCGGTTGGTGTGGGCAGCACGGGCGGCGGCGTGAAAATTGAGGGCATGCCTCCGCTCAAAACCATGCGCTGGATCGACCTAAAACGCGACCTCCTGCTAGCCAGCAAGGCCGTGGATAATATCTATATCTTCAGCCTTGAGGGCTGCGTGACGAACAATTACATGGATAGGCTGCTTGATTTGGATTGGAGCACCCAGGTCATTCCCCCAGTGCGCTCAGCCATGGGTATATCGCTGATCAGAAGGGTTGGCCAGGCGGTCTTGTGGACATTGTCTCATCCACTTGAAGTGGCGTTGGGATTAATCGTGGCATCCAGTTTTATGAAGATGCTGCGGAAGTTGTTTGCTAAAAATTAATAGATAACCTGATTTTTTATTATTTTAAGAGCAACCTTGACAAGGTTCGAAACCTTGTCAAGGTTAGTTTGTTAGCTTATTTTCTTTCCCATAATTGGTTAAAGGTTAATATTCAGCAATTACAATTTTTGTGATATCTTCTTCTGCCGGTAAATATCCAAAGTTTCGACGGCATTGCGTAAATGGGGAATCACAATACTGCCCCCTACCACCAAAGCCACATTGAAGGCGTCATAGAGTTCCTCGTCTGTCCAGCCGGCATCTACACAGGTGAGAATGTGATAATCGATGCAGTCATTGCAGCGCAGCACCATGGAGGCTACCAAACCGAGTAATTCTTTGGTCTTCGGATCGAGTGCGCCTTCTTCATAGGCTTTGGTATCCAGATTGAAAAAGCGTTTGATGCCAAGATGCTCAATATCGAGCACTCTGGCATTCATCTTTTCGCGGTAAGCCTGAAAATCGTCAATCCGATCCATTGGACTATAAATCCTTCAAGGATGGCTTGCGCAGATGGATGCGCAACAAACGGCGACCCCTGGCTTCAAGCGCCTGGTAATCACCCAATGCCTGGGCCATGGCCATGGTGCCAAAAGAAAGCCCCTCATTCGGAATATCCATATCCGCTTTTGATTCAGAGGTGAATTCAATGAACACACCAATGTCCGGTCCGCCTTTGTGAAGCTGGCCGGTGGAGTGCAAGAAGCGGGGTCCAAAACCGAGGGTCACAGCGTTGGCATTATGATCAAGGATGTGCCGGCGCAGGGTTTGTAAATCGGCTTCCATTTCAGGGGTCCGAGGAAGGAAGGCATTGATGGCAATATAGTCGCCTTTATGGACAAATTTTTTCAGGAAGGCGTCAATTACATCAACAAGAGATTGCGCTTTTTTCAAATCAATCATCTGGTTGGTATACACATCGCCTGATTCGAGTTTAATCACCGGCGTGCCAAAATCCAGTTTTCCGGTTTCTTTGAAAGCTGCAATACCTTTCATGGTGCGTGTCTTGGCGTCCTGTACATCCGGTTGGTCAAAAGAATTCACGCCGAGGATGGAGCATGCCACAGCAGTGGCAACTTCCCACAAGTAGAATTGGCTGCCCAAATCCAAGGAGGAATTTACTTTCATCACCAACAAAGGTTGATTGGTTTTGCGCAATTCATCGCAAAAAGCGTTATTGGCATAATTGCTGCCAATATAGATGAATAATCGGTCTTTACCATACTTTGCGACAGGCAAATTGGGCTCAGCGGCAACAGGAACGATGCCGCGGCCTTCTTTGCCGCTGCTTTCGGCCAAAAGTTGTTCAAACCAATTACCAAATGCAGACCAGGCTGAATCGGTGACCACGGTGAGTTTGTCAAGACCATCAAATGCAGCTTCAGCCATCAATGCGCCCAAAACCACACCCGGGTTGGTGACTACATTGTTTTCAGGCTGACATTGTTTTGCCATTGCCTGGGTTTTCTTAAGGAATTCTTTTACATCAATCCCCACTAGAGCGGCTGGTACCAACCCAAAAGCGGTTAGCGCGGAGTTTCTGCCGCCCACCTGAGGATTGGCATTGATTACTTTGAAGAATTTTCGCTCCCTGGCCAATACATCCAATTTAGTGCCAGGGTCCGTAATCGCGAGGAAGTGTTCCCCGGCTTTATCACCAAATTTCTTCGAGACCTCATCCCAGAAGTATTGGAAGAAGGCGTTAATCTCACCGGTGGTGCCAGATTTGCTGGCAACGATATAAAGCGTTTTATCGAGAGGTGAACGTTGGCGGGCCAGCAGCACTTCGTCCGGATTGGTGGAATCCAACACGCTCAGGTCAAGCCCGAGGTTGCCTATATATTCAGTCTGTCCATTAATCAGTTTTAACACTTCGGGGGCAAGTGATGAACCTCCCATGCCCAATAGCAGTGCGTGGGTAAAGCCTGCCTTGCGGCATTCAGCCAACAAGGTTTCCAACTGCGGCAGCAATGATTCAGAATCCCAGGGGGCGCTTAACCAATCCATGCGGATGCGAATTTCTTCCTGGCCTTTAACATCCTTCGTCCATAAAACAGGATCGTGAGCATACATTCGCTTCACAAAATCTTGTTTTTCCAATTTTTCAAGCCGTTTTTGCACAGAAGCAGTAATCTTTTCTATACCAGCGACTTGTTCAAGTCTGCGGCTTTCAACGCTGGCTAAAAGTGAAGTGAAGGCATCGGCAAAAGATTTTACGCCTTCGTCTTCCAACTCCTGCGTTACAACAGCCATGGAGACACCCAATTTGTCCAATTGGGATAAAGCTTCTTTATTGGCAGCCAAATCGGAGTCTATGGTCACATTGGCTTTGCCGTGATCACTAAAAGCCGTTAGCGTGGCCGGCGGTACAGTATTCACGGTGTCATCACCAATTAACTCTTCGATATAGATCACATCGCGGTAATTGGGGTTTTTGGTGCTGGTGGAAGCCCACAACGGACGCTGTTTCTGGGCACCTTTTTGGGCTAACTTAGTAAAACGGTCTGTAGAAAATTCCTTTAGAAACAACTCATATGCCAGTTTGGCATTGGCGATTGCGGCTTTACCGAGTAAGGCAGCACCTTCAGTGGGGTATTTTTTGGCAAGCAGATCATCCACCTTGGTATCCACACGGGAAACAAAGAATGAAGCCACAGACGCTATGGATTCGATACTCAAACCTTTTTTTGCACGATCTTCAAGTCCTGAAAGGAAGGCATTGATGACAGCTTGATAGCGGTCAAGCGAAAAGATCAAGGTCACATTTATATTGATGCCTTCTGAGATGCTTTCACGGATGGCCGGCAGCCCCTCGAGGGTTGCCGGAATCTTGATCATCAGGTTGGGACGGTTAACTTTCTGCCACAACCGTTTAGCCTCACGCACTGTAGAACGAGTATCACGGGCCAGATATGGGCTGACTTCAAGGCTGACATAACCATCTTTGTGAGCAGTGCTTTTGTAAAGTGGAGCGAACAAATCCGCAGCATCCTGAATATCTTTGACTGCCAACTCCCAGAAGATTTCTTCAGCATTTAACCCCGACCAGGCCAGCGGCTGCAAGGCAGTATCATAGTCTGTGGATTTTGCGATGGCGTTATTAAAAATACTGGGATTTGAAGTAACCCCTTTGATTTCTCCGCTCTCGATCATGCCTTTCAAAGCACCATTATCAAGCAGGGAACGTTGAATATTGTCATACCAAAGGGATTGTCCTAATTTATGAAGAGCGTCAATATTGTTCACTTTATCACCTGATTCCTTAACATATCACTGGTAATTTATTCTTTTTTACCGTTTGCTTCCAATTTTAAGATTTTTCCAACCCGGCGTCGATGTCGTTCTTCAGTTGAAAAATTAGCAGCTACAAAAGCCTTAACAAGTTCCCTGGCGGTTTGAGGACCAATCACACGCGCGCCCAAACACAATAAATTCATATTGTCATGTTCCACGCCTTGGCGCGCGGAATAAACATCGGTGATACTGCAGGCGTAAACACCTTTCATCTTGTTAGCCGCGATACAAGCGCCAACGCCAGAGCCGCAAATCACAACAGCCCTTTCGGCTTGACCGTTGATAATGGCGCGTCCAGCCTTTTCGGCATAATCCGGATAGTCCACCGGTTCCTGGTTATAAGTGCCCAAATCTAAAGCTGAACAACCAGCCTCTTCAAGGGCAGCAATAACTTCGTCTTTTAACGGAAACCCGGCATGATCACAAGCAACTGCAATTTGCATTTTACTTCTCCACGTTCAAAAGTGATTCAGCAACTTCAACCACGTTCTTCACGGTGAAACCAAATTTCTCCATCAAAATCGGACCCGGTGCAGAAGCGCCATAACCGGTCATCGCAATGATCTTGCCTTCTGACCCGGCATATTTCTCCCAACCCTGGGCTATACCGCACTCCACAACCAACCGCAGCTTTACACCAGGGATCAAGACACTGTCTTTGTAGGATTGGTCGGTTTTATCAAATAATTCCCAACTGGGGAAGGAAACAAGTCTAACTGAATGTCCTGCATCGGCTAGTTGCTGACCAGCTTTGACGATCAAATCAACCTCTGAACCTGATGCCATTAAAATAATTTCCGGTTTGCCCTTACCAAGATCGGTCAGAACATAGGCGCCTTTCAAGGTGCCGCTGGCTGAAGTCATTTGGCTGCGATCCATGGTAGGCAAGTTTTGACGGGATAATGCCAGCAATGTGGGTCCGTGGGTATTCTCAACTGCAGACCGCCAGGCTTGGGCTGTTTCATTAGCGTCCGCAGGTCGGAGAACTGTCAGGTTCGGGATGGCGCGTAAGGCAGCCAGGTGTTCAACCGGTTGGTGTGTTGGGCCGTCTTCACCAAGACCGATGCTGTCGTGAGTCATAACCCAGATTGTGTGAAGGTGAGTGAACGCGCCTACGCGGATGGCACCGCGCATGTAATCGGTAAAGACTAAAAAGGTTGCTCCAAAAGGAATCAAACCTTTATGATAGGCGATGCCGTTCACGACTGCTCCCATGCCGTGTTCACGTACCCCGAAGTGCATATAACGCCCGATTGGATTATCCGACTGGAAAGCTGTGGATTCTTTGAGCCAGGTATTGTTGGAAGGTGTCAAATCTGCAGAACCTCCCATGAGTTCAGGCAGCACGGATGCCAGGGCATTCAAAGTTTGCCCAGATGCAACACGAGAAGCCATCCCTTTGCCGTCAGCCGGGAATTCTGGTAAGACTGATTCCCAACCAGCAGGCAGTTGACCGTTCATGCGGCGGGTAAATTCCAAACCTTCCATGGGGAATGCTTTGGTATATTGTTCCAAGGCGGCGTCCCAATCTCGCTTACTGGCTTTACCTTTTTCTCCTACCTTGAGGTAGAAGACTTTAACATCATCAGGCACCAAGAAACGCGGTTCCTCTGGCCAACCCAGGTTACGCTTGGCGGCATTCAGTTCTTCATCCCCGGGTGCTTCGCCGTGTGCTTTTGCAGTATCCTGGCGGTTAGGCATGCCGAATCCGATATGGGTGCGGCAAACGATCAACGATGGCCGCGGATCCATTTTTGCGGCTTTGATGGCATTATCAATCTCTTCAACATCATTTCCATCGGCGACATACGAAACATGCCAGCCATATGCTTCAAAGCGTTTGCCTCGATCTTCAGAGAAAGACAATGATGTCGGTCCGTCGATAGAAATATGGTTGTCATCATAGCAATAAATGATTTTTCCTAATTTAAGGTGCGCCGCCAAAGAAGCAGCTTCACTGGCTACACCTTCTTGCAAGTCGCCATCAGTAACAATTCCATAAACATAATGATCAACGATTCTGTGCCCTGGTTTATTGAATTCGGCAGCCAGATGAGCTTCTGCTATAGCCATGCCTACACCGTTGGATAGACCCTGCCCCAACGGACCGGTGGTGGTATCGACACCTGGGGTAAAACCGTATTCGGGATGCCCCGGTGTAATGGAACCCCACTGACGGAAGTGTTTGAGATCATCCAAAGTCACTTTGAAGCCTGTAACATGAAGCAAACTGTAAAGCAGCATGGAGCCGTGTCCACCGGAAAGGATGAAACGATCGCGGTCTGCCCAATCAGGGTTTTGCGGGTCGAACCTTAAATGCTTTGTCCAAATCGTAAATGCGATTGCGGCAGCACCCATGGGCAGCCCGGGATGGCCTGAATTGGCTTGCTGAACACCATCCGCGGATAAAAATCTGAGTGTATTAATGGCTTTATTTTGAAAATCTTCGTTCATCCTGTCCTCCGTAAAATATTCGTAATTTTACCACCTGCAACTTGATAAATAAGAAAAAGGATTGCCTATTTTGTCTAGACAATCCATTTTTAATGAAAAAACAATTTTTTATTCCAATTTTTTGCGATTAAGTCTCAAACTATTGGTCACCACAAAGATACTGCTGAATGCCATCGCCCCCGCAGCCAGCATCGGTATTAGCAAACCAAAAGCTGCAACTGGTATCAAAACCACGTTGTAGAAAAAAGCCCAAAACAAGTTTTGTTTGATGGTTGTCAGCGTTTTTCGAGATAGTGTGATGGCTTTCACCACACCGCGTAGATCTCCGCTTATTAATACAACCTGAGCCGAAGCCATGGCAATATCCGTGCCGGTGCCAATGGCAATGCCTACATCGGCTTGGGTCAAAGCAGGCGCGTCGTTGATGCCATCGCCGACCATGGCAACCTTAATGCCGGTTTCTTGCAGTTTCTTTACTTCTGCTGCTTTTTCACCAGGCATGACTTCTGCGAGGATGGTATCCACGCCTACTTGCCGGGCAACTGCTTGTGCAGTTTGTTGATTGTCACCAGTGATCATGGCAACTTTTAATCCCAGGTCGTGCAGGTTCTGGATGGCTTCTTTTGAGCCATCCTTAACCTGATCTGCAACTGCAATCAACCCGGCCAAATGTCCATCCACCGCGACCAGCATGACGGTCTTGCCTTCCTGCTGTAGTTTTTCAATAGTGACCTGGTGCACATCCAGATCAATCCTCTCTTGCAGCATCAATTTCATGTTTCCAACAATTACTTTTTGTTTTTTTACTTGTCCGATGACACCCAAACCTGTTTCGGATTGAAAACTTTCGGGTTCAGTGAGCTGCAAATTTTTGTTCCCGGCTTCTGCAACAATGGCTTCACCCAAGGGATGCTCACTAAATTTTTCAAGACTGGCGGCCAATTCAAGCAATTCTGCCGCATTGACCACACCCAAAGCGAGGATATCGGTTACTTCAGGTCTGCCGCGGGTAATGGTGCCGGTTTTATCCAAAACGACCATTTTGACTGAACCTGCCCGTTCGAGCGCTTCTGATGACTTAATCAAAACACCCTGGGCAGCACCGCGCCCTGTGCCAACCATGATGGCTGTAGGTGTTGCCAACCCCATTGCGCACGGACAAGCGATGACCAACACTGCCACCATATTGATGAGCGCCCGGGTAAAGTTCGAGATATCCGAATTTGCAGGCAAGGCTGGACCGAAGAAAAGCCAACCCAGAAAAGTGATCAAAGCCAGTCCGATGACCACCGGTACAAAAATAGCCGATACTTGATCAGCCAGTTTCTGGATGGGCGCTTTGCTGCCTTGGGCATCCTCAACCAGCTTGATGATTTGTGCCAGTGCCGTATCTCGCCCAATTCTTGTGGCTTTAAACTTGAATGATCCGGTTTTGTTGAGTGTCGCGCCAATTACTTGAGAATCCGCGCTTTTTTCAACCGGCATGGATTCACCGGTTAACATGGACTCATCCACAGAAGAATGACCTTCCAATACAATCCCGTCCACCGGTACTTTTTCACCCGGACGGACCAGGAGCACATCATCGAGTACGACATCATCAATGGGAATATCCATCTCAACGCCGCCGCGGATGACCCGTGCAGTATTCGCCTGCAAACTCATCAGTTTCTTGATGGCTTCAGAGGTTCTACCTTTGGCTTTTGCTTCAAGATATTTACCCAGTTTGATCAGGGTAATGATTATGGCAGCCGTTTCAAAATAGGCGTGCCCGCTGAGTAAGCCAAACGCCACCGGGACGGAATACAGAAAAGCCGTGGAAGAACCTAATGCCACTAATACATCCATGTTGGCTGAACCGTTACGCAGCGCTTTGAAAGCCCCGACATAATACTGCCAGCCGACATAAAACTGGACTGGAATTGCCAGACCCATCAGCATCAGACGGAACCAAAGCATATGCGTCATCTCTTTTGGCAGCAGACCAAAATCGCCACCCATTGAGAGGAAAAGCAGTGGAACCGAGAATATTATGCCGACGATCAATAATTTTTTCTGATAATTGATCTCGGCCTCACGAGCTTGCCCTTCTACATCCCTGGCATCAGTTCCGGTATCCACCATTTCAAATCCAGCGTTTTTTATACCAGTGCGGATCTCTGCAGCACTAACCACAGTAGGGATGAACTTGATGCGGGCATGTTCAGATGAAAGATTTACCTGAGTTTCAAGAATACCCTCCAAAGAAAGCATCTTCTTTTCAAGCCTGTGGGCGTCGTTGCTGTCACTGAGCCCTTTGATCCAGATATCGAGTTCACCTGAGGCGATACCATAACCTGCGCGTTGGATGCGTCCGATTAATTGCGGCAGATCTGTATCAACAGGATTAAATTCAATGGTTGCCCGTTCACTCGAAAGATTAACCATAGCAGATTGAACTGCTTTATCTTTTTTTAAGCTGCGCTCCACTGTGGCAACACAGTTGGCACAAGTCATGCCGGTGATCGGCAGGATCACTTGCTTGATTTCAGTCATTTTGACTTTCTTGAAAGAAGTCTATTTCTTTACCGGATAATTGATTTCAGCCAATAAAGATTCGATGGCTTCAGAGGTGGCGGGAGAATCGTAATCCACGACCACTTCTTTGGTGGCGGCATCTGCAGATACAGTTTTTACACCTTCAAGTTCACTCAATTCGTTTTGGATTGTATGAACGCAGTGATTGCAGCTAATGGACGGTACAGAATATTTTACGGTTGACATTTTAATCTCCTGGTCATAATTTGCCGGCATGTTCATAGATTTCACCTATTTCTTTTAGAACACGTTCTCTTTCCTGGGGATCATCACCGCGGATGGCAGTAATGACGCAGGAATTCAAGTGTTCATCAAGGATTTGGGTGGTTACCTTGTTTAGCGCTGCCTGTACAGCTTGAATTTGGCGGATCACATCAATGCAATACTCGCCGTTTTCAACCATGCGGGTAACACCTTTAATGTGTCCTTCAATCGTTTTTAATCTTAGTACGCTTGATTCATGCTTCATGAGTCTCCTTACCCCCTCCCATAGGGGGTGGGTAATTTAAATATAGCCATTTCTATCCGATTTGTCAAGTAATAAAATGATTACAATTTACAAGTTTTATATTGACAGGTACTTAAATATCCCCCATACTATACCTGTTATGAGCGAAACGAACTTGCCATTATCAAATCAGACCATCATGATTACAGGCGGAGCAAGACGCCTCGGTAAAGTGATGGCGTTGGCTGCTGCCCGCAGCGGAGCAGATGTAATTGTGCATCACGCACACTCTGTTGAAGATGCAGGAGACGTGGCTGATCAAATTCGCAGTCTGGGGAGAAAAGCCTGGGTACTTGAAGCTGATCTCACTGACCTTAACCAAACCCAAAAACTCATCCAATCCGCTTTTTCATTTGCAAACATAAGCGCTTTGATCAATAATGCCGCCATATTTAAATCTGTTGACCTTATGCACACCTCACTTCAAGAATGGACAGATCATCTTCAGATCAACCTGACAGCGCCGTTTCTCCTCAGCCAGTCCTTTGCTGCACTGTACAGTGGTCAGCAGCCGGGCAGGATCATCAATATGCTCGACTGGCGCGCGTTGCGTCCCGGCAAGGATCATTTTCCATACACCATAAGTAAATCTGCTCTTGCCGCCATGACCAGTTCCATGGCGCTTGCTTTGGCGCCCGGTATAATCGTCAACGGTATTGCTCTTGGAGCCATTTTGCCTCCAGGGGATGAGGATTTTTCACCAGCCTTGATCAAGAATGTACCCATGCAGCGTTGGTCCAAACTGGATGAGTTGGAAGATTTGATCGTCTGGCTGTTATCAGCACCAGAGTATATAACCGGCGAGATCATCCATCTGGATGGCGGTCGACATCTTGTTTAGTTGGATAGGGAGTTTGGATGGATAAAATTCTAATCAAAGATCTTTTGATACGCGGTGTCATTGGAATTTCTGATCGAGAACGCGAACAACCCCAGGATATTCTCGTTAATATTGAAATCTCATCTGATATTACTGCCGCCGCAATATCGGATAATGTGGAAGATTCAGTGAATTACCGAACCATCGCCAAAAAAGTGCTTGCCCACACTGAAATGATTAAACGTTACACCGTAGAAGCTCTCGCTGAAGATATTGCCAAACTTTGCCTTGAAGATAAAAAAGTAAAGTCTGTTCTGGTCCGTGTAGAAAAACCAGGTGCTGTTCGTTTCTCTCGCTCAGTTGGTGTAGAAATCATTCGCGAGCAATAGCCCCATGAATGAGGCTTATGTGCTGCTGGGTTCAAACATTGAACCAGAGAAGAATATTCTTCTGGCACTATCCTATTTGGAGCAGCATTTTTTGGTTTTCGATGTTTCACACACCTGGCAGACCAAACCTGTCGGTAGTAACGCGGCAGATTTCTTGAATACTGCCGTCATGCTTGAAACGGATCTTGACGCCTACACACTAAAAGAGCAATGCCTGTGTCATATTGAAGAACAGCTAGGCCGCATAAGACAGGAAGACAAAAACGCCCCCCGAACCATTGATCTGGATATCATCATCTTTAATGGTGAAGTATTGGATTACAACCTTTACCGGTATGCCCATTTGATTCTGCCATTTGCAGAATTACTACCGGATTATGTTGACCCTGAAACCGAAAAAACACTTTTAGAATTGGCCGAAGAACAGATTAAACTCAATACAGCCAAAAAATTAAAACACCTGGTTCCGCCTGCCTGATTTTTTATTTATTGCGGCCAAATAATCCCCTGATGGCCTGTTTTAGCGGTTCTTCTTTCGCTGGATTTAATTTCAAAGAATCAAGTAGTTCAAAACTTTCGGCATAGAGTTGTTCATACTTTTGGCTGGTGCTTGTCGCATGACCTTCATGATCAAGCAATTCTGCCAAACTTACAGCATCTTCAGCCATAACCGTAGACAAAGAGTTCCATGCCCGATGGAAATCTTTTTGATTCTGAATACCCAAAAGTACCGGATAGGTTTTCTTCTTTGAGGTTAAGTCGCTAATAGTGGATTTTCCAGTCAATTGAACATTACCCCAAATTCCCAGCCAATCGTCCTGTACCTGAAAAGCGGCGCCAATCTTGCTGCCAAAATCCATGAGCGCTTTCCATTTTGATTCTTCAACCAGACTGATTAGTGCGCCCAAACCCAGGCAGGCAGCCAATAAAGCACCCGTTTTTCCTTCAACCATCTGCCAATAGAGGTCCATGGGCAGATCCTTTTGTTTTTCGAAAGCAATATCCAGGTATTGACCACGGGTAAGTTTCAAGCAGGCAGCTTGAAGCAAATTTATTGCTTGGTTAGTGATGATGGGATTTATTTCTGGCTGCAAACGGAATAAGGCAAGCTGTGCTGTGGTCAGCATGGCATCTCCAGCATTGATGGCTTGCGCTTCTCCCCATTTGACCCACAGGGTTTGTCTTCCACGCCTGGTTTCGCTTCGATCTTGTATATCATCGTGGATGAGTGAAAAATTGTGCACCAATTCCACTGAAGCGGCAGCAGGCAGCGCTTTATGCCAATCACCGCCGCACGCATGACAAGCCAGCAAAACCAGCAACGGACGAATGCGCTTGCCTTGCGCTTCAAGACCGCTATTTTCCCCTTCCCAGCCTAACTGGTAATGCAACATGGAAACATATTCTGCGGGATAGTCTTTTAACAATTGATCGAGACTATTATGCAGTTCTTTGTCAATGGAGGATTGCAATTCAGAGATAAGGATCTCAACAGTCATTAAGACTTCTCTTATGAACAGGAATTTGTTTCAGTTGTTCCAAATTATCTGCGCCAACAGCAAACATGACTATGCGCAACTCCAGGATTAGTTCATCAATCATTTTAACCACTGCTCCTTCAGAATGAGAGGCGGCTTTTAAAAATCCGCCGGCCATTCCGCCCATGGATGCGCCTAATGCCAGGCTTTTGGCAATATCCAGCCCTTTACGCAGCCCTCCTGAAGCGATTACTGGGATTTTTGGCAGTGCTTCACAGACAGCTTTCACTGCTTCGGTTGTTGGTAAACCCCAATTTTGAAAATGTGAACTGATGCGGATTCGATCGTCTGAAACGTTTCTATGTTTTTCAACTTCAGACCACGAGGTTCCGCCGGCACCGGCGACATCAATACAACATACGCCTGCATCTATTAATCTTTTTGCAGTATTGGCATCAATTCCCCAGCCAACTTCCTTGGCAATAACAGGAACTTTAAGACTTTTGCATACTTCTTCGATTTTCTTTACCAGTCCCGAAAAATTGGTTTGGCCTTCGGGTTGCAATGCTTCTTGCAGAGAATTAAGGTGAAGGATCAAAGCATCCGCTTCAGCCATTTCAACCACACGCTTGCAATCCTCCACACCGCAACCATAATTGAGTTGAATCGCGCCCAGGTTGGCATAAATGGGAATAGACGGTGCCCATTTTCTCAATTGGAAAGTCTTCGCAGCTTCTGCCGAATCAAGACCCGCCCTGCCTGAACCGAGTGCCAATGCGATTCCACGTAATTGAGCTGCTTCAGCCAGGTTCCGGTTAATTTTCAACCCATCGGCAGTTCCACCGGTCATGGAAGAAATCAAGATCGGCGCTTGAAGCGATTTGCCAAGAAAACTGCATTCTGTTGTAACATCTTGCAGGTTTATTTCAGGCAGTGGATTATGGTAAAAGTAATAATGATCAAAACCCGTTTCAAGCGTTGATTGAACATCTTTCTTTAGATTTATTTCAATATGATCTTGTTTTCGGCTTTTTGTCAGCCACGGAGAATCATCCATTGCTCCTCACTTCTTGCTTAGAGTATACCAAAACTATAATAAAATCTTTTTAAAAGCATCAATAAAGAGGTTATTGATAATCATATCTAAATAGCAAAAATAGTGTTTTGTAGATAAGGATGCGATTTTGTGATAAAACAGTCCTTGACAGAAACATCAGGATTGTTACAATTTAGGCTATCCAATAACACAACTACCGCCAGGAGGCTTTTAAGATGAGTGAAACACTGAATAAAGTTACTGAAGTCATCGTTGATGTATTAAAAGTTGATGCTAAAGAAGTTAAAGCAGAGACCCGTTTCGTCGAAGATTTAAAAGCTGACTCAATGGACCAATTCTTTTTGATCGACGGTTTCTGCGAGAAATTCGACATCAACATCAATGACGAAGATGCTCGCAATATCAAGACCGTTGCAGACGCAGTGAGCTACATCGACAGCCACAAAAAATAAATTTTGGTCTCCTGGTGCGAATTCCACACCTCAAGACGGTATTATAAAGTGATCAAGCCCGGAATCTCTTCAGGATAACGGGCTATTTTTACGCCTATTGACTGAAGCGCATCGATTTTACTTTGAGCTGTTCCAGAGTTGCCTTCAATCAGTGCTCCGGCGTGCCCCATTCGTTTGCCTGGCGGTGCAGAAATACCAGCAATGAACGCCACAACCGGCTTTGTCATTTCAGAAGTAATGTAATGAGCCGCAGATTCTTCATCGTTGCCGCCAATTTCCCCTATCATCACCACAGCATCTGTTCTGGCATCCGCTTCAAATAACTCAAGGCAATCTACGAAATTCATACCCTTAACCGGATCGCCGCCAATACCTACACAGGTAGAGACACCCATGCCATTCTGTTGCAACGCATAAAGTACTTCATAGGTCAATGTTCCAGATCGTGAAATCACGCCAATATTTCCGGGGAAGGCAATATTACCTGGAATAATCCCAACCTTGGATTCGCCAGGAGTCAGCAATCCGGGGCAATTTGGGCCAACCAAACGTGTGCGCCGTGAAGATAGGTACTGCTTGACTCGCATCATATCTTGAATGGGTGCACCTTCGGTAATACATACTACAAGCGGAATTTCAGCATCCACGGCTTCAAAAATGGCATCACCCACAAAGCGGGCTGGTACAAAAATGACACTGGCGTTGGCACCGGTTACTTCAACAGCGGTCTGTACTGAATCAAACACTGGAACCTTGCCGTTTAACACCCAATCTCCACCTTTGCCGGGAGTGACGCCAGCCACAATATTAGTTTTGTAGTTCAACATCTGTTCGGTGTGAAACAGACCTTCGTTTCCGGTAATGCCCTGAACCAATAGACGAGTCTCTTTGTTTACCAAAATGCTCATGAGATCACCTCCCCAGCTAAGCGGACAGCTATTTCAGCGGCTTCGCGCAAACTTTTAGCCGGGATAAGATCCGAGCCTTGTAACAGGCGCAGTCCTTCTTCATCGTTTGTACCCACCAACCTTACCACGATTGGTATTTTGGTTTTGATTTCATTAAAAGCGCTCAAAATTCCTTTTGCAACCTCATCACAGCGTGTAATTCCGCCAAACACGTTAATCAAAATAGCCTTTACTTTTTCATCTGATAGGATAAGGCGTAGTGAGTCTTCCACTTTTTTAGAATTAGCACCACCGCCAATATCCAAAAAGTTGGCAGCTTCTCCGCCCAATTCCTTGATGATATCCATGGTAGCCATGGCCAAACCAGCTCCGTTTACCAGGCAACCAATATTGCCATCCATCTTGATAAAAGACACACCAATCTTGCGTCCTTGAATTTCTGTGGGAGGTTCGGCATTTATATCTCTAAAATCAGATAGATTCGGATGCCTGAAGAGCGCATTATCATCCAAAACAATCTTGGCATCCAGGGCCAACAAACGTTTTTCAGATGTAATGACCAAAGGATTAATTTCAACCAGAGATGCATCACAATCTACATAAACTTTCCAAAGTTGATTTATGATGGTGCTGAAATCCTGCCAATAGGCTCGGTCAAGGTCGATATTTATCGCCACGTCGCGAAGTTGGTAATCGCGCAAACCCAGCAAAGGGTCAATCACTCTTTTGACAATTTTTTCGGGATTGCTGTGTGATACTTCTTCGATATCCATACCACCGAAACTCGAAGCCATTAGAACCGGTTTTTGAGAAATGCGGTCATTGGCGATACTCAGATAAATTTCTTTATTAATTGAGACCATTTCGTCTACCAGCACCTTGCGGACTGGCAAACCGTTTATCTCTTTGCCTAATATCTGACCTGCATATTCTTCAGCTTCGTCAATGGTTTTGGCAATTCTTACCCCACCTGCCTTGCCTCTGCCGCCAGAAAGCACCTGGGCTTTGATGACAACCCTGCCCCCCAATTCTTCACTGATCTGTTTTACTTCATTGATTGATTCAGCGATTCTCCCGTTGGGAACGGGAATTCCATACATAGTGAACAAAATCTTCGATTGGTATTCTTGAAGTTTCATCAAGCCACCTTGGTTACAATATTCACTTGCTATAGAATTATACACTCGCTCAAAAATGGAAACAGCCCGGAAATAAAACCGGGCTGCCATTTTTACGCCGAATTTCTGCTATTCTTTCAGGAAATTCTCAAGGGCTTCTTTGCTGATTCGATAAGATTCTCCAATTTTCTTGGCTTTCAATCCACCAGAGGTAATGGCTGCAATTACATCTGCTTCAGCCACTTTCAAAACATTGGCGGCTTCAGCAGTCGTCATTACTGATGGAATGGCAGCCGCAGCAGCTGCGCTAGCGAATCCAACCTGCGGTTGATTCTGTCCTATGCCGGCAAGTGATTGAGAAAGCACATTGCCAATTCCAAGACCTGCACCAATGCCGGCAGTCAAACCAGCGCCGCCGCCAGGATTATTGGCAGCTTCCCGCATAGCATCGGAGGCTTGCAATTGTGCATAAGTAGCCATATCCAACATACCCATGGCGCGCAGTTCTTCTGCAGATTTCTCTGATGGTTTCAAGCTGCCGATGTAGAAGGATTTCAACAGACAGCCCAAAGCGGCAAAGTCATCTTGTGCTTTGGCACGGATGCCAGCGCCCAACTCTTCAGTCAGGGAAATCAATTCGAAGACATTCTTCTTCTCGCCTGTGGTTGAAAGAATATCCTGCAGTTTTGAGAGAAGCATGATTCTGAAACGGCCTTCAATTTCAGAAAGCTGGTAAGAACTCTTGGCACCCATGATTTGGGTGACAAATTGCTGCGGGTCAGAAATTTGGAAGCTGTAAGTGCCATAACCGGTCAGCAGGGCAACGCCCAGGCCAACACCGGCATTCTTGACCATAATAGGTTGTGCGGTGCCCCATTTACGATCGGGGAATTCCTTGGTCGACACAAAATAAACTTCCGCAGTGAAGGGCGTGCGATCGTTGAATGCCTTGCCGATAAAATCTGTTAATAACGGGATATTTGCGGTAACGATGGTGTGGCGGCCGGGTCCAAAGGAATCAAGCGCCTGACCGTCGCGCATGAAGACCACGCGTTGTGATTCGCGGACAATAACCTGTGAGCCAATGCGCAGATCGCATACGCCGGTTTCAGGAAAACGATGAACCAATTCATCATTCATCTCATTTGGATATTCAACTACATCAAAAATTCTTGCCATTGGGTCTCTCCCTAAAAAAAAGAATATATAAAATTATTGTCCGAGTTTTAGCAGTTCAGAACGTTGATTGAAGGCATCGATACAATCCTGTGCTTTTTGGTTGAGATTGCGAATCGCTGCGGGCAATCCGTCTGTTCCGATTGAGGCTTCAAGATTGTCAATAGCACTGGTGATATCGTCGCCCATGGTTACCAAAGTCAGATCATACTGGTACATTTTCTCCAACTCGGCTTCATTAATTTTAGTGGCTTCAAAAAAGCTGGAATATCCATAAGCCGCATTTCTTACTCTGTCGATAAATTGACGAAGTCTGGTTGAAGCGATTTCGATTTCATCGAGTACTTCAAGCTGACCAGCGCTGACCAAATCTCTCTGGATGCTCGAAATTCTTGTCCACTGTGTCTGGAATTTATCAGACACGGTTTCTCGCAGTAATTTGTCAGCATTTCTGCGATCCACGCGTTCGATGTAACCTTTGAATCCAGGAATCTTGGCAAATAATTTTTTGATGACATCCTGTTGAGATGTTACCCGATCAAACAAATCGCTCATTTGTATCCTCCGTTTTGCACATAATTAGCTATTCTTAACGATTATAGTATTTTTTCTTACTGCTTACAATTTATTTTACGGTTTTAAACAAATATCGATTCGAATTTCTTATTAATCTTTTGTTAGAAAGGATGAGTAAAACATGACGTAGATTTTTTTGTTAAGTGATTGATAGGATTTTTTCTTTTTTCGATGTATATAATCTTAATTATTATTAGCTTAAAAGAAAGGAGTGAACCCATGTTATTTGCCCCGAAAGAAAAAGGACAAGGTTTAATTGAATATGCATTGATTCTCGTTTTGATTGCTGTGGTTGTTATTGTTGTCCTTCGATTACTCGGCCCTCAAATTGGTGGTATTTTCAGCAAGATCAATAATTCATTGTCGTCCGCGCCCAATTAATCCAACCACCAATTGTTAAGTAGCTGTAATGTTCAAAGGGTTGAAAACTGCTTGGCGGATACTATAATCAAACTATAGTCAATTAATATTATGAAAGGAGATATAACATGTTATTCGCCCCGAAAGAAAAAGGCCAAGGTTTAATTGAATACGCATTGATTCTTGTTTTGATTGCTGTGGTTGTTATTGTTGTCCTTCGATTACTCGGACCCCAGATCGGCGGAGTCTTCAGCAAAATCAATAATTCTCTTTCAGCAATCTAGTTTATACGTTGCAGGACGGTATTCAGAAAGGCTCTGTTATCAGAGCCTTTCTTATTTGTAAGCAGTAATTTACCCAAAAATTGAGTAAAAATTGAGTAAATACAGATTTATTAGCCGTATAATTAATCTGATATTAATTAGGGATGTAGGATATGTAGGAGGTTTCAATGGCTGCAGGTAAAAAACGTAAAAGTAACATTTTGATTATCATAATCTTGATTATTGCAGTTGGTGCAGTCCTTGCTTATTTAGCGCTGTCGGGCACTGGCGGATTATTAGGTGGAACACCGACCTCCAACCAACCAGAACCTACTGCAACCCCAAACATTGATTTAGTCGATATCGTTATCGCGTCACAATCCATTCAACGCGGAACGTTAATTACAAGCGATATGGTTACTACAATAAAATATCCCCGTTCTCAAATGGCAGAAGGCGTTTTTTACGGAAGCATTGATGAAGTCGTCGGCCAAAAAGCCAAGTATGATATTGAACCCACTGTTCCATTGACCTTAAGCATGGTGATGGCAGAAGAAGGTGGTTCACTGGCATCCTTTGATATTCCCGATGGCATGACTGCCATTTCAATCCCCGTAAGCCCTGAAACCAGCGTATCTTTTGCACCTCAAAAAGGTGATCATGTAATGGTGGTCGGCTGCATGTTGTTAACTGACCTGGATACAGATTACCAAACTCGTTTACCAAATAACACCAATACAACCTATTCACCTCTTGATATCAATAGCATCAGTGAAGAAGTACTCAAAGCCATCGTTACCAGCAAAGGCAAAACCAATGCACTTTCAGTTGACCCGATCACAGCCGGTTCTTTAAATTATTTTGGCCGATACGAACTCGATGAAAGTACAAATGCATTCATTTACGTTTCTGCCTCTGAAGCGCAGCGCCCGCGTCTGGTTTGCCAAACCATCATACAAGATGCAGCAATTTTAAAGGTGGGAATGTTTTCAGGCGATGTGGCATCTCAACCAGTGGCTGCTGCCACTGCCACTCCTGGTGCTGCAGAACCCACCCCCATGGTTGGTACTTCATATGCTGATTATGAAGGATCAGTTACTTTGATCTTAACACCACAAGATACCTTGATTCTCAATTATTTGCTCCTGTCTGGCACAAAACTTTCTCTTGCTTTACGCAGCGCTGGTGATGCAGGTGTGATCGTAACCGACCCTGTGACCTTGCAATACGTGATGGATCAGAAAAATATTATTTCACCAATGAAGCTTCCTTATAACGTCGAGCCCAGAGTTGACAACCTAGTCTACCCCGGTTTTAATGACTATATCCTGGTTCAACCTTAATACAGGTCGCTGTTCATTGAACAACCGGAGTTGTGATGGGATCGCAAGAAAAAATTAACGTTGTGGTGGTTGATGATATTGATGAATCGCGAGAAATGATCTTGCGAATGCTTCAATTTGATTCATCCATTGAAGTAGTGGGAACAGGCAGAACTGGCATCGAAGCCATTGAATCCGCACAAAAGTTGAAACCTGATGTGATTGTAATGGATATCAATATGCCTGATATGGATGGCATCACTGCTACAGAAGCAATTCGCAAAAAAGTTCCTTATATTCAAATTGTGGTGTTATCTGTTCAAAATGACGCCAACTACATGCGCAAGGCCATGCTGGCTGGCGCGCGCGACTTTTTAACCAAACCACCCATGATTGATGAGTTAACAGCCGCTATTAGGCGCGCTGGTGATCTGGCTCATGAAGAGAAATTGAAACAGACTCCAATCTTTCAGCCAAACGCCATGACTGGACCGCTTTCGCCGCAGATGATGATGCGTATGCCTCAGATGATTATGGGGAAGATCGTCTGTGTCTACAGTCCCAAGGGCGGAGCAGGCTGCACAACGCTAGCCACAAACCTTGGTGTTGGACTAAAAACTCAAGACAATAAAGTAGCCATTGTGGATGCAAATTTACTTTACGGAAATGTGGCAGTCTTTCTAAATGAACATGGAAAAAATTCAATCCTTGATTTAATCGATCGTGCAAATGACCTTGATCCTGAGATAATTGAAGATGTCATGGTTGAAAACAAATTAACCGGTCTTCATATGATGCCCTCCCCTAAAGAACCTGAATTGAACGATGCCCATAAAGGCGAACCCGTTTCGAAGGTTTTAACTTATCTTAGACAGATTTATAACTACATCATTATTGACACAACTTCTTATCTCACTGAAGTTGTGCAGGCTTGTCTGGATATTTCGGACTATATTGTTCTGATCACCACACAAGATATTCCCTCGATCAAAACAACCAACCAATTTTTAACCCTCGCAGATGCATCTGGCATCGCTCGAGAAAAAATCCTCTTCGTAATGAATCGCTATGATAAACGTATCGCCATCTCACCCGAACGCGTTGGTGAAAGTTTGAAACAACCTGTTTTAGTTGCAATCCCTTTTGAAGAGCGTATTATCACCAGCGCCATGAATAGGGGCGTTCCTTTTATGGTGGATAATAAATTAGCACCTGCAGGAAAGGCCGTTGTTTCTCTGGTAGAAGTAATCCGCTCGAGAATTCAGAAAGATCAGGAAAATCCCTCGTTGTAATTAGGTCTGAGGAGACCAGGTAAATGTCAATCTTAAAACGAATTCAATCCGGTGAAAATCAAAACCCTTCAAATCAAGGTGGAAGTTCGTCTACCCCATCCACGTCTTCACCGATGCAGGTACGTAAACCTCTCGTTCCACCGGGTCAATCCAGCATGGATACCTACCAGGATCTTAAAGGCAGGGTACAGAGCAAATTATTATCTGAACTTGATCCAAGTGTGGATGTAACCGAAATTAATGAAGTTCGCAAAACCATTCAGAGTCTTTTTGACCAGATTCTTGTTGAAGAGAACTTTGTACTATCAAGAACTGAGAAAACCAGGTTATTTGACCAGATCGTGGCTGAAATTCTCGGCCTTGGTCCACTGCAGCCATTGCTTGAAGACGACACCATCACTGAAATCATGGTCAACGGGGCTAAAGATATTTATGTTGAACGGCGAGGTAAACTGCAACGGGTACCATTGACTTTTGAAAGCAATGAACATGTCATGCGCATTATCGAAAGAATTGTTGCTCCGCTAGGCCGGCGTATTGATGAATCAAGCCCATATGTAGATGCCCGTCTTCCAGACGGTTCTCGTGTAAATGCTGTGATCCCTCCAATTTCACTTATTGGACCGATTCTGACCATCCGTAAATTCTCAAAGAATCCCTTTACGGTTGATCAACTAATTCAATTTGGATCGCTTACTGCAGAATCCCTGCAATTTCTGGATGCAGCAGTTAAATCCAGAATCAACATTGTGATTTCCGGCGGTACTGGTTCAGGCAAGACCACTTTACTAAATGTGCTTTCCAGCTTTATTCCATCGGATGAACGTATTCTAACTATTGAAAACGCGGCGGAACTCCAATTAAGGCAGGAGCATGTTATTACACTCGAATCCCGCCCGCCTAACATTGAAGGCAAAGGCGAGATCACCATCCGTGATCTGGTAGTTAATGCCTTGCGTATGCGTCCAGATCGTATTATCGTCGGTGAAATTCGTGATGAAGCCGCCATTGATATGTTGCAAGCCATGAATACCGGCCATGACGGTTCAATGACCACCTTGCACTCCAATAGTCCCCGCGACACACTTTCTCGTCTTGAAACCATGGTCATGATGGCCGGCATGGATATTCCCATGCGCGCCATTCGCGAACAAGTGAGTTCAGCCATTGATCTGGTGGTTCACCAGGAACGTATGCGTGACGGTACACGTAAAGTGGTCAATATCACCGAAGTTACCGGCATGGAAGGTGATGTTATTACAATGACCGATGTCTTTGTCTACGAACAATTAGGTTATGAAAATAATAAAGTGATTGGTCGTATGCGTCCCACAGGATTGCGGCCAAAATTTATGGAAAAAATCGAAGCTTCCGGTATCCATCTTCCGCCAAGTGTTTTTGGCATCGGAACTCACAGGTAATAGGAAACGATTATGAATCCTGTATTAATTCTTTGGGCTGGTGGTGCACTGGTACTTATCCTAACAGTTGTAGGTATTGTTGTGTCAATCAACAGCAGACGTTCTTCAGAAGAAGAACGCCTTGGAGAATATGTTGAGCCTGAAAGGGAAGTATCTGAACCAAGGAAAGAAGCCTCCACACCAGTAACTGAATGGTTAACCAAAAGGGTCGAAAAATCGAGCTATGGCGATAAACTCGGCAAAGAATTAGCTCAGGCTGATCTCAAACTAAAACCAGGTGAATTCGTTGCCTTAATGGTGATTTTTGCCTTTGTTGTTGCCATCCTGGGATGGTTCATTGGTTCGCAAAGTCTCGTTATTGCAGGTGTGGGAGCTATACTCGGTGCCTTTCTACCCAGGATCTATGTCGGAGCAGCAAAAAAGAAACGCTTGATCAAATTCAGCGACCAATTGGGTGACATGCTTGGATTGATGGTAAATGGTCTGCGCGCAGGATATTCTGTCATGCAGGCTATGGAATCGGTCAGTCGTGAACTACCCTCCCCCATCAGTGATGAATTCCGCAGGGTTGTGCAGGAAATCCAATTAGGCGTCACCACCGAAAAAGCACTTGATAATTTACTTAGACGCATCCCCAGTGATGACCTGGACCTTGTGATCACCGCCATGAACGTCCAGCGCGAGGTCGGCGGAAATTTAGCCGAGATTTTGGATACCATTTCACATACCATTCGTGAACGTATCCGCCTCAAAGGAGAGATCAGGGTCTTAACTGCCCAGATGGATGTTACTGCAACCATCCTGGCTGTGCTGCCCGTTGGTGTGATCTTTTTTCTGTACATCATCAACAGGGAATACATACAACTCCTATGGTCCAAAGAGTCTAATTCCGGGCCAATCCCCTGCGGTTATACTGCCATTGGCCTGGCGATAGTTCTAATAATTTCAGGTTACTTCACGATCAAGAAAATGGGAAATATCGAAGTATGAGTGTGATACCGATTCTCGTTTTAATAGGACTAATCATCATTATAGCCATAGCATTGGTCGTTATTGGCTTGCGTAATCCGCAAACCGTCAATGATCGGCTTCTGCAAGAACGTCTTGATGAATTCAGCCGAACCGGTGAACAGGTTGATCTTGAAAAGCTCGAGATGTCACAACCGTTCACCGAGCGCGTCATTTATCCGTTAGCCAGAAAATTGGGTGAAATTACGATCAAATTTACGCCCCAAAACTGGTTGAACAGTATCTCGCGCAAACTTGAATTGGCTGGCAGCCCTTTAAAGATGGATCCAACCATCTTTCTGGCGACACAGTTCATCATGGCTGTCGTTTTTGGCGGCATTATGCTGCTTTTCATGACGGTTGTTGCTAAATCATTCCCTGCTGGACAGGTTTTTCTCTATGTTGTGATAATTACATTGATCGGCTTTTTCATGCCCCAGTTCCAACTCTCCACCAAGATTACCAAAAGGCAAAAAGCAATTCGCCGTGCCATGCCAGATGCGTTGGATCTTCTCACCATTTGTGTAGAAGCCGGTCTTGGATTTGATGCCGCCCTAAACAAAGTAACTGAAAAATGGGAAACCCAACTCTCCAAGTCATTTCAACGTGTCATTCAAGAAATCCAATTGGGAAAATTACGTCGTGAAGCATTGCGTGATATGGCTGAAAACATAGGCATCACAGAGATGACCAGTTTCGTAGCAGCAGTGATCCAAAGCGAGCAACTGGGTGTCAGCATGGCAAAAGTGTTAAGAATCCAGGCTGATCAGATGCGCATCAAGAGGCGTCAGTTGGCCGAAGAAGAAGCCCATAAAGCCCCGATCAAGATGTTGATTCCGATGGCGTTTTTAATTTTTCCTTCCTTGCTTATTGTCTTGTTTGTTCCTGCCGTGTTGACAGTGATGCAATCTGGAATTTTAGGCGGTTTATGATCTTGTAATGGGAGGTCATCGTCAATTTGACGGATACTACCCTGACCAACAAATTAAAGCTCCAAATTACCAGTCTTTTCTGGACAAGTATGGACTGGCTCTATCCCCCGCGCTGCTGTAATTGCGACCGCCGGGGATTTGTTTTATGTGATGAATGTATTATGGAAATCGATCCATTAAGAGGGACTCTTTGTCAAAAGTGCGGTTATCCAATCGATGGAAAAAGCAGATTATGTGAAGATTGCAGCCAGCATACTCCTCCTTACACACAAATGCGTTCATGGGCAGTCCATTCCGGACCAATACAAAAGGCGATCCATGCACTTAAATACAAACGAAATCTTGCCATGGGAAAAATCCTTGCGCAACCTTTGGTGGACTTGGTCATAAAATCCAAATGGCAGATTGACCTGGTGGTTCCCGTTCCATTAAGCAGTTCACGTTTGAGAACCAGGGGATACAACCAGGCAGCCTTAATCACCAGTTACCTGGCTGCAAGTTTGGATGTTCAACATTCCGCAAATTGTGTAAAAAGGGTTCGAGACACATCCACCCAGATTGAAATGGATGTTAATAAAAGATTTACGAATTTGTTGGATGCTTTTTATGCAAATCCTGCTACACTAAAAAAGAAGAACATACTGATCATTGATGATGTGATCACTACCGGAGCGACGATGCAAAATTGTGCAAAAGCTCTTCTCGAAGCAGGTGCAGAAAATATTTATTGTTTGTCCGTGGCGAGAGCCATTTTGCGACATACCAAACATCATCAAGGTTTCGCTTCCAATTCAGTACTTCAATCTTTATGAGGAGGAAACAATGGATCAAAAAGTTGAAATAACGGTAAAGTATATGGAGTTAACAGATCGCATTAAAGAATATATTGAAAAGAAAGTGCCCAGGTTAGAAAGGCTGTTACCAGCTATTGAATCTATGAAATTTGATCTTTCTTATTCAAAATCAGCCAGGAATCGATCTGATCGCGAAGTAGCTCAAATCACACTGACCGGCAAAGGCTTTGTTTTGCGCACTGAAGAGCGAAATACAGATATGCTGACCGCCATTGACAATGCTACAGACAAAATGCAAAGACAAATAGAACGTTTCAAAGGCAAACGGGCGCGTGGTCGGGGTGATGGCGTTCCGGCTTCAGAAGTTAATGTAGCCGAAATGGAACCTGAAACTGGTGCAATGACGGCCATTGTCAGACGAAAATCATTCACCCTCATCCCCATGGATGAGAACGAAGCTGTGGAGCAGATGGCTCTTGTTGCACATGAAGATTTCTTTATCTTTTTCAATATCAACACAAATTCGATTAACGTCTTATACAAACGTCGTGATGGAAACCTCGGATTGATCGAACCCAAACTCGGATAAAAACTTATTGCTTTTACAATGGCCGGGATAGTAATCCCGGCTATTGTTATTTAATCTATCCTTTATATGACTCACAATCTATCTTAAGTAACCTGTTTCATGATGCTGCTTCTAATACAATCAATTTGTCTAAAACTGTAAAAATTAAGGAGAGCTTAATATGAACCTGGTTACAGGAGCGACGGGTCACATAGGCAACGTCTTGGTGAAAGAACTGGTAAAAAGGGGAGAAAAAGTTCGGGTGCTCGTTTTACCTGGCGAGGATTTATCCCCGTTGAAGGATCTAAATATCGAGATAATGGAAGGAAATGTACTCGATAATTGCTGTCTTGGACCAGCTTTTGTAGGTGTCGACTATGTCTTTCACCTGGCAGGCATCATATCGATCATGCCAGGCAAGGATGATTTTGTACATGATGTAAACGTAAATGGAACGATCAATATGCTGGCGGCAGCGAAAACCGCCCATGTTAAAAGGTTTATTCATACCAGTTCGATACACGCTTTCAAACGCATTCCTCACGGCATTCTGGTGGACGAGAACGTGGGTATAGACCCCGATTCAGCTGTGGCTGCATATGATCAATCCAAAGCGGAAGCCACGCTTGCTGTTCTGGAAGCAGCCAAAAACGGATTACCTGCTGTGGTGGTCTGCCCCACCGGTGTCATTGGTCCTTACGACTACAAAGGATCAGAAATGGGTGTGTTGATCCAGGAATGGATGATGCACAAGGTCAATTTCTTGATCGAAGGCAACTACGATTTTGTGGATGTAAGGGATGTCGTTCAGGGCATGATCCTTGCCAGAGAAAAAGGCAAAGTTGGACAAATTTACATCTTGTCTGGAGAATTGATCAGGGTTGCCGATATGTGGCGCTTGGTCAAAGAGTTGGTTTCGTGGCGGACATCGTCGTTCATTAACATCCCGGTGAAATTAGCTGCTTTCGTGGCAAAATTCACCCAGTTCTATTACAAGTTCTCACATTCAAAACCGCGCTTTACAACCTACAGCATCGAGACGCTGCATACCAATGCAGACATCAGCAACCAGAAAGCGCGTTCAGCGCTTGGATACCATCCTCGTTCGCTGCGTGACTCACTGACTGACACTGTCTCATGGTGGAAACAGGAAGTGCCAAACCTTTTAAAGAAAAATCGTCGATAATTGAGGATATGACAATCGAAAAAAACTACACCTCAAAAACGGTGCTTATCACCGGTGCTTCAAGCGGTATCGGTGCCAAAACGGCTGAATTCCTGGCTACAAAGGGATTCACCGTTTTGTTGGTTGCCCGCCGTAAAGAAAAACTGGCAGCCATGGTTGAACGCATCCATAAACTGGGGGGTACTGCCTTTTTTTTTGAAGCGGATTTATCCATTGAACAGGCGCGAGTTGATTTAATCGAAACGCTTCATAAAGAAAATCTTCATCCTGACATATTAATCAACAATGCTGGTTTTGGATGGTATGGTCACTATGAAACAATGACCTGGCAAACAGGCAAAGACCTCATCGCCATAAATATCGAGGCGGTGGCTCATTTGACGCATCTGGTTCTACCCGGTATGCTGCAACGAGGATACGGTCATATTATCAATGTGGGTTCGGTTGCCGGCAAACTACCTGAGCAGGGCATTGCATTATATTCTTCTTCAAAAGCCTTTTTGGATGCATTTACCACTTCACTTTATCGCGAATTACGAGGCAGTCCGGTGACAGTTTCTGTTGCGCGTCTCGGCCCCATTCAAACAGAATTCTTTGACGCCGCCCGCAGTCATGAAAACGGCGGCAATGTGCCTGCCGAAAAGATGGCCATCCCGGCCGAGGTGGTTACCCGCGGAATTTACCGCCTTATCTCTCATCCTCGTAAAGTGGTCTACATCCCATGGTATTTGTTCATCTCTCCCCTGCTTGAGATCTTCTTTTCAGGTATTCTTGATCTGGCAGGGCCATTGTTGCTTGGAAAAAAGAAAATTCAACCCTGAACAATCACCATTCTGTAAGTATTCTCGCCTTGCCAGCCTTTGAGCGCTGCGCTATAATTCAGCCGTTAATCTACGGAAATGGAAAGGTTTAAAATTCATGATCGATGTCAATGATCTTCGCAAAGGCGTAGTTTTTGAAATGGACGGGTACCTCTTCAAGGTGCTTGAATATTCTTTCAGCAAACCAGGTCGCGGCAATGCCACCATCCGCATCAAAGCACGCGATCTTCGCAAAGGCAATACCCTTGAAAAAACATTCACCTCTGGTGAGCGGATTCAAGATGTCCGCCTCGATTTTCACAATGTTCAATACCTGTATACTGACGGCGAACTCTACTATTTCATGGACCAGGAAACATTTGAACAACCCGCCATCCCCGGCTCAGTTATCGGCGATTACATTGGATATCTCAAGCCCGAGATGGAATGCAAACTGACTTTCTTCAATGCTGAGCCAATTGACATTGAGCTGCCAACCACTGTTGATCTTAAAGTAACATATGCCGAACAGGCTGTACGTGGCGATACTGCCACTGGTGTGACCAAAAGGGTTACTACCGAGACTGGGCTAGAAGTGGCCACTCCCTACTTCGTCTCCACCAATGACACCATCCGAGTGGATACACGAACCGGCGAGTACGTCACCAGGGTCTAGAGATAAAGAGTTGATCAAACTGTCCCCTGGTGGGGACAGTTTTGTATAGAGGATATCATGAGAACACCAGCCGGAATTGAATGCCCCTATTTCTATGGAGATTATTTCAGAGGCAGAAATGTTGAAGAATGCCGCCTGCTAAGTTCCAATCCCAACAATGGACCCTGGAAACCTGACCTATGCAAGACTTGTCCGATACCGGGTATCACACGTTCAAATGCTTGTGAGAATATGACACTTTATGCATCTGTCAAAAAAGGTGCATTGAAAAACAGGCGGGTCAAAGTCACCGCTTATTGTTCCAAATCCAATGCTGAAGTTAAAGAACCTCATGTCGGATGCGAACTTTGTCATCAAGAATTAAATTTATTGGATAAACCCGAATCCACATGAGCGTAACTCTTCTCATTGACCTCGACGATACGCTATTAACTAATCCGTTGGAAAGTTTCATGCCAGCTTATATTAAGCTGCTTTCCAAAAAATTAGCCCCCCACGTTTCTCCAGAAAAAATGGTGCCGCAGCTTTTGGCAGCCACCGACTGCATGATCAAAACTCCCTCTTCAAGAAAAACACTCGAGCAAACATTTGACGACAATTTCTATCCGGTGCTTGGGCTGAAAAAAACTGACATAGAACCACTAATTATTGATTTTTATCAAAATGAATTCAATGAACTTCAAAAAGTAACCAGCCTGCGCCCTGAAGCGGTCAGGTTGATCGAATATGCAGCTTCCAAAAATTACCAAATTGTGGTTGCCACCAACCCGCTCTTTCCGCAAACCGCCATGCAATCACGATTATCCTGGGCAGGTTTTTCACAAGATAACTTTCCATTTAATTTTGTCACCTCTTACGAAATCATGCATTTCTCCAAACCCAACCCGGCTTATTATGCCGAGATTCTGGGCAGATTGGGCTGGCCGCGCGGACCCGTTTGCATGGTTGGCAACAGTTTGAAAGAAGACATACTGCCGCCTTTTTCACTTGGCATTCCCGGCTTTTGGGTGGCTGGCAATATAGAAAAGTTGGACGAAACTCAAAAAGAATATATCCCCCTTGGCAGTTTGACTGAGGTTATTCCATGGCTCGAAAATCTGCCGGACCCCCAAGGACAAATAAGCCTAAAAGATGTGCAAGGTGTTCTCGGCACACTTCGTGCGACCCCGTATGTACTGCAGTATTTGACTGAGGGATTGAGCGAAGAAGATTGGAAGCAAAGACCTGGTGCACAAGATTTGTCAGTGCTTGAATTGCTTAACCATCTTTTAGATGTGGAAACAGAAATCAACGCACCGCGGATTGAACTTGTTTTATCAGCCGAAAACCCATTTATTGCCGGCATTGACAGCGATCCATGGATTGTTGAACGCGAGTATCAAACCACTCGAACCCCCCAGGTTATTTTTGATTTTATAGACCAAAGACAAAGTTCGATAGATAAATTGGCAGCTTTGAGTGAGGAAGAGTGGATGCGTCCGGCTCGGCATTCATTTTTTGGTCCAACAACTTTACTTGAACTGGTTCGTTTCATCGCGCTGCACGACATCGACCACATTCGCCAGGTTTATGCATTAATTACAACTAATTTCAAAGACAAATAAGACCACTTATAAGAGCTTTATTAATTTTTTAATATTTCTTGACTTTTATCTGGTAACGCCCCTTTTAGATTGGTATAATCTTTGAGAGAAGCAAACAGAAAACAGGTTTGCGAAAGGTTGGAGGTATAGTGAAACCACGTAGTCAATCATACGTCATCTATGTTCTTTTGTTCATTGCGATCATTGTATTGATCGTTTTCAATTTGAACAAAACAAATGCTGCTGATACTGTATTATCAATTAACCAATTAGCAGAACAAATTCAAAAAGGCAATATAAGCCGTGTCGTTGAAGAAGAAAATAAAATTACTGTCTATTATGCAGACGGTATAACTGAAAAAACAGTTGTCAAAGAAACTGAAGCAACGCTTGTTGAACAATTACTTGCCCTGGGTGTTACATCCGAACAGTTGACTCCCACAAGCGGAATCAAGATAGAAGTGAAAGCTCCCAGCGCGATGGCTGGCATCTTAAACGCAGCTTTCTACATTCTTCCTTTCCTTCTGCTGGCAGGCGCTTTCTTCTTCATTTTCCGACAGGCACAAGGCAGCAATAACGCCGCCATGTCTTTTGGAAAATCCCGCGCGCGCATGTTCACCGGTGACCATCCCACGGTAACATTTGCCGATGTTGCTGGCATCGATGAATCCAAAGAAGAGCTCAAAGAAGTGGTCGAGTTCCTGCGTGAACCGCAGAAATTCTTGGCTTTAGGTGCCCGCATACCAAAGGGTGTGCTGCTGGTTGGCCCTCCGGGTACCGGTAAGACATTGCTCGCCAAAGCGGTATCCGGTGAAGCCGGCGTACCCTTCTTCTCAATTTCAGGTTCTGAATTTGTCGAAATGTTCGTTGGTGTTGGCGCCAGCCGTGTTCGTGATTTGTTTGACCAGGCTAAACGCAATTCACCCTGCATCATCTTTGTGGATGAAATTGATGCTGTTGGCCGTCAGCGTGGTGCTGGTCTTGGCGGAAGCCACGATGAGCGCGAACAGACCCTCAACCAAATGTTGGTTGAAATGGATGGTTTTGACACCGATACCAACATCATCATCATGGCCGCTACGAACAGGCCTGACATTCTTGACCCAGCCTTGTTGCGGCCTGGTCGATTTGACCGCCGTGTCGTACTGGATCGTCCCGATGTCCATGGTCGCGAAGAAATCCTCAAGGTTCATATCAAAGGCAAACCGGTTGATCCTGAAGTAAAACTTTCAGTGGTTGCCAAATCCACCCCCGGCTTTGTCGGCGCGGATATTGAAAACCTGGTCAATGAAGCAGCCATTCTGGCTGCCCGCCGAGACAAGAAAAGTATCGGCCAAAGCGAATTTGAAGAATCCATCGAACGCGTGATTGCCGGCCCTGAACGCAAAAGCCGCCTAATCAGCGTTGAAGAAAAACGGATCGTCGCTTATCATGAAGCCGGTCATGCCGTAGTGATGAATGCTATAGCTGAAGCTGACCCTGTACAAAAAGTTTCGATCATTGCCAGAGGTATGGCTGCTGGCTATACGCTCTCTCTTCCAATTGACGATCGCACTTTGATGCCCCGCAAGAAAATGCTGGCTGACATGGTTGGTCTGCTTGGCGGACGCGCTGCTGAAGAACTTATTTTTGATGATATTACTTCAGGCGCTTCAAATGACATTGAAAGGGTTACCCAACTGGCCAAGACCATGGTCACCCGCCTGGGTATGAGCGCTGAATTAGGTCCCATGGTTTATGGACAAAAAGAAGAAATGATATTCCTGGGTCGTGAAATTTCTGAACAGCGCGACTATTCAGAAGCGGTAGCTGAAAAGATCGACAAGGAAGTCCGTTCGCTGGTCAATGATGCCTATATCAAAGCCCAGGCTATCCTCAAGCAGTATCAAACCGAATTGAATACCGTGGCTCAGAAACTGCTCGAAGTGGAAACCCTGTCGAAGGATGAATTTGAAAAGATCTTCCCGCCGCCAGTAACTCACAAAAATGCAACTCCAGTCTATGCCACGCCGCGTGACTAAAATTATCGGGAGCCTTTCGGCTCCCGATTTTCTTTATTTTGGATTATCCATTTTAAGCAATTCTCTGCGCAGCAGTTTGCCTACGGGTGACTTGGGCAGTTTTTCAACCGCCACAATTTCTTTTGGTATCTTATAGCCCGCCAGGGATGAACGACAGAATAGCTGCACATCTTTTGGGTCAAGCGGTGCATAATCACGCATCACCACCCATGCCTTGACCGCTTCACCGGTGATTTCATCATAAACCCCGGCAACAGCCGCTTCACTGATCTTGTGATGCCTTGTAAGAACCTCTTCCACTTCTGTTGGCCAGACTTGCAAACCATTAACTTTGATCAGATCTTTTTGCCTGCCGAGAATGTAGAAATAACCGTCTTCGTCCATTTTTGCGATGTCGCCTGTGTAAAGCCAATCGTCTTTCATCACCAGGGCCGTTTCACTGGCTGAGCCATAGTAACCAAGCATCACCTGCGGGCTGCGGATGAGCAACTGGCCGGATTCTCCAGTCGCCATGGTTTTGGAATCATCTTCAAGGTCGACAATTTTGCACTCCACGTCGGGAAGCGGTAAACCGATTGAACCATCGCGATTCTCGCCCTGGATGGGATTGCAGTGAGTGGCTGTTGGCGCCTCTGATAAACCGTAGCCTTCCACCAGTTTTCCGCCGGTAAGTCTCTCAAATTGTTCTCTTGTTGCAGGTAAAAGTGGCGCCGAACCTGAAATACAGGCTTTGATTGTACTCAGATTGACTTCTCCGGCTAACACTCTCGGATGGCGGTTGATGGCTTGATAAATTGACGGCACCCCCGGAAAGAAAGTGACCTTATGTTCTTGAATCAATTGAAGTGTTTTATCCAGGTTTTTTCCATCAGGAACCAAAACGATTGCTGCCCCCATGGCAATGCCTACATTCAACCCGATCACCATGCCGTAGACATGATACAGCGGAATGACGGTCAGAAAAACTTCTTGACCTTGTTTTAAAGTCGTCAGCCATTTTGTGAATTGAAGGATGTTTGCAGCCACATTGCAGTGAAGCGCCAGAGCAGCCTTGGGCAGCCCTGTGGTTCCCCCGCTGAATTGCAACACTGCCGGACTAAAAGAATTGACCAAAGGAAGTGTAACCGGAGCATCAGACTTGCTGATGCATTTTTCAAAAGTTACAGAATTTACTTCTTCATACACCTCGGGGAAAAGCTGTTGATCCGTTTTAACTTCCACCAGGATTAAATGTTCACCGCCGGATTTTTGTTTCAGTTCAAAAAGCTCATCCGCCCTGGTTTGTAACCCAATTAATACTTTTGGGCTGACAATTTTAGTCTGGTACTGCCATTCTGGCAGCGGATAAAGCGGATTCATTGCGGCTACGACGCCGCCTGCCATCAATGTACCAAAAAAGCTGATCACAAATTCAATTGTGTTTGGCAGACAAATTCCCACCCGGTCGCCAGGGTTCAATCCCATCAGCACCAGGTGTTCAGCGAAATTTCGACTTGATGAAAGCAGTTCAGCGTAACTTATAACTTTTTCATCACATATCAATGCCATCCTGCCGGGGGTTTCTTTTGCCTGTCTTTCGAGAAAATCCTGAATGGTGAAATTTGGATATTCCAAATTTGCCGGTACATCAGGATCATAATGATTTATCCAGGGGTTTTGATCTTTCATTTCTCTCCTGCCTGCCATCTATGGATGGATTGCATAATGTCATCTAATGGATCAGGATCCATGGTATGCCATTCGATTAATGGATCATTTGGTTTAAACCAGTTTGCCTGGCGCCTGATAAATTCACGAGTTTTTTTTCTCATTTGAACCTTGGTCTCCTCAATTGTTATATCCCCATTTAAGTATTGCATCACTTCACGATAACCGATGGCAGAAAGCGTCGGCAAAGATTGATTGTATCCTTTATCCATAAGTTTTCTTACTTCTTCCACAAAACCTTGGTTAAACATCGTTTCAATCCGTGAATCCACCCTGTCATACAACACTTCACGTGAACGGCTCAACCCGATTAACTTAAAATCGAGATCAGGAGGCTGTTTGTCTTTTTGCTCAGAAAATAACTCGCCGGTGGTGAAGATCACTTCAAGTGCACGGATGGAACGCCTGAGGTTGTTGGCATCCATTTTTGAGGCAGCGATTGGATCGATTAGTGACAAGCGTCGGTGCAGTTCTGCCGCCCCAATTTCAAGTCCAATTTTTTCTAGCACTTCACGCAGCCTTGGATCAGGCAAAACGGTCGGGATGATCCAGCCTTCCATCATTGAACGAATATATTGCCCGGTACCTCCTGCCACGATGGGCAGTTTTTCGCGAGCCTGAATATCACCTATGGTTGCCAACATTTTCTTTTGAAAGGTAGCCAGTGACCAGATTTCATCTGGTTCAGCCAGGTCGATCATGTGATGCGGTGCTCTTTCCATTTCCTTTTTTGTGGGTTTGGCTGTACCGATATCCATACCGCGGTATAAAAGGCGCGAATCCGCAGAAACAATCTCACCCCTCAATTTTTCAGCCAGGTGGACGGCCATTTCAGTTTTACCGACTGCAGTAGCCCCTACCAGAACTAAAACACGCTTATTGGGAAATTTATGGCTTTGCATGAGATCAAGCTGCATTTTCAAACCATTCAATCTGTGGATTTTGTGTATTTATTTCGCCTGTTACAGCGACCACATCCAAGCGCCAGTTATTTTCGTATTCTGTATGGTCTTGCAGCCAATGTTCTGCCGAATCAATCATGTGTTCCAATTTTTCCTCGGTTACAGCCTCTTCAGGATAACCAGCTTGATGATGAGAACGCGTCTTGACTTCTACAAAAACCGCACAACCATTATCCAGGGCGATCAAATCTATTTCACCGGCCGGAGTGCGTACATTTCTTGCCATCATTGTGAATCCTTTGCTTTCAAGAAATGTAAAAGCACAGTCTTCTCCCCACTTGCCTATTTTTTGATTATGTCCTGGGTGGATCTGATCTTTCACACAAGACCTCCATTTTGGCTGCTCAAATTCTACCTTAAGTTTGAATGTTTATCTGCTAGTAAATTACATTTTCCTCTTGACATATTAGGTTTTTTGTTCTAACATTCTATCTAAAAGTGGTCAGCAATCGCCTTTTTGCATCTAACTGTCCACCATTGCCTCGTTTTACCAGTCATATTGCTCGGAGTCGTTTTAGTCAAATTGTTTTTAATTGTTTTTTATTCGTTTTTTAAAACGACCATGCCTTTCGCGGTCACATCAACATCATATTCTTAATGTGGGCTTTTGACTGTACCTGATTCGAATCTCAAATTTTCAGGTTCGAATCCTTTCACTAACAACTGTTCACGATTCACGATTCACGGTTTACGGTTCACGATTCACGGTTCACGGTTCTCGGTTCTCGATTCACGATTCTCTATTCTCGGTTCACTGATCTTTTGTTTCAAATTCTCAATACCTGTTAGAATTGATAAAAATCAGGAAAAAGAATGCCAACTGCTGAACTGATAGCCATCGGAACCGAATTATTACTTGGCGAGATCGTCGACACCAACACAAAGTATCTTGCCCGCCAACTTAGGGATAATGGGGTTAATCTGTATCGCAGCACAACTGTTGGCGACAATATCCAGCGTATTACTTCTCTCATGAAAGAAGCACTCACCAGGGCGGATATTGTCATCACCACTGGCGGCCTTGGCCCCACCGTGGATGACCCCACCCGTGAAGCTGCAGCCCTGGCATGCAGCACGAAAAACGAATTCCATCCCGAATTGTGGGAACAGATTAAGCAGCGCTTTCTCAAGCGCGCCATGAATATTTCTGAGAATAACCGTAAACAAGCCATGATCCCGGCAGGTGCGGTTGTTATTGAAAACCCGGTAGGCACTGCCCCAGCCTTTATAATGCCTCACAACGGCAAAGTTTTGATCTGCCTTCCTGGCGTGCCGCGTGAGATGGAATACTTAATGCAGGCTTCCATAATCCCCTGGCTAAAAGACCATTACGCTCTTTCAGGAATCATTAAAGCCAGGGTGCTGCATATTGCGGCTGTCTCTGAATCCAAAATTGATGAAATGATCTCTGACCTTGAAGAAATGACCAATCCCACCGTCGGGCTGCTGGCCCATCCAGGTATCGTGGATATACGCATAACAGCAAAAGCTGATTCTGAAGAAGCTGCGAATGAAATGATCAACAGTCTCGAATCAATTATCCGTCAACGACTGGGGACGGATATTTACGGTGTTGATGATGAAACGCTGCCCCAGATCATCCAAAAGCTATCTGCAAAAGGGTTACACCCCATTAAAGTAATCCTGGGTGGATTTTCGCAAGATGCCTTCAAAAACCTTGAAGGCAAGAATTTAAGTGTTGAGCGTGTGGAAACACAAAGTTTTTCGCAAGTAAAAATTTCCGACAACCTTTTACAAACCCCCATGTTCACCTGCCTGTACACTCCCTCCCCGGAGCTTTCTCGAATTGAACTCAATTTTTCATACCCAGATTTGACAGATTCAATGACCAGGGAATATATGGGTGCTCCAGGGCTGCGTGAAGAATGGGCAGTAAATTTTTGTTTGAGCTTTATTCGTCATCAACTTATCTCAAAGGTGTACCCAGAGGAGCAAAATGACCCAAGCTGATCTAATCCTGAAGAACGCCATTGTTTTAACCATGGATCTTGATTTTTCACAGTACGATCCTGGCGCAATTGCCATTCTAGGTAATTCTATTTTGGCGGTTGGGGATGAAAAAGAGATACTGGCAAAATATACCTCAGAAAAAATTATTGATTGCAATGGCAAAGTACTGATGCCGGGCTTGGTCAACGCACACACACACGTGCCAATGAACCTGCTGCGCGGGCTTGCAGACGACCTGAGACTGGATGTCTGGCTTATGGGCTATATGATGCCGGTAGAACGCGAATTTGTCTCAAAAGACTTCGTCACACTTGGCACCCAATTAGCCTGTGCAGAAATGATCCGTTCAGGCGTCACAACCTTCGCTGATATGTACTATTTTGAAGAAGACATTGCCAAAGCTACGGCCGTCATTGGCATGCGAGCCTTGTGCGCCCAATCTGTGATGAAGTTCCCGACACCTGATGCACAGTTCTTTGAACAAAGTCTTGAAATGTCTCGAGATTACATCAGCCGATGGAAGGGTCACGAATTGATCATTCCATCTGTTGCACCGCACGCACCTTATACCTGCCCTCCGGAAATTCTCAAAGCAGCGGCTGCCTTGGCCGTGGAATTTGATGTTCCTCTCCATACCCACCTTTCAGAAACCGCTTATGAAGTTGAAAACATGCGTAAAGAAAACGGCATGCCGGTCATTCCTTATGTTAAAAAGCAAACGCTCTTTGATGCTAAAGTTCTGGCTGCTCACTGTGTGCATGTGGATGACGGCGAGATCCGTACCATGCAGCACTTTAACGTGGGTGTGGCGCATAATCCTTCTTCAAACCTTAAATTAGCTTCAGGTGTGGCTCCGATCAAGCGCATGCTTGAACTTGGACTCAATGTAGGAATCGGCACGGATGGCGCAGCTTCAAACAATGATCTGGATATGTTCGAAGAAATCCGCCTGACATCCTTCCTGCAAAAAGGCTTTAGCGGTGACCCAACCACCTTGCCCGCACGGCAGGCTTTGCTTATGGGCACTCGTCTGGGTGCCCAGGCCATGCATATCGGCCACCTCACAGGTTCACTTGAAGTTGGCAAACGTGCTGACTTAATCCTTGTGGATCTCACTCCTTTGCATAACAGTCCGCAGTTTAAACATAATCCACAGGGAACGTATGCCCAGATCGTCTATGCCGCCAAAGCCTCTGACGTGACAGATGTGATGGTGAATGGTAAATGGTTAATGCAAAAAAGCGAATTGCTCAACATCAATGAGGATGAGATTCGCAGAAACAGCCAGGAATATGCCCGAAAGATCGACACCTTCCTTATCCGCCGCGAATCATCGGTGCTTTCAAAACTTGTCGCTATTGGCGGCGCTGCAGAAGAAGAGAGCTTTGAAATTCAAATCAAAGTGCGGATCAAAGACACAGAACCCATTTATAAGGCATTGCAAAGCGAGAAGATTGAGATTTTGCGAAAACGCCATTATCGCGAGTTCGATATCTATTTCTTCTTCAAAGATGCTGAACAGGGCATCTTGAGGTATCGTGAAGATGAATTCCTCGGCCCCGAAAACAAGATTGAGCAAGTTCGCTCACGCTTAACCTTGATTGGTCAAACCATAGAAGATCGATTCCCGCAGGAAGTGCTGCTCTCACGCAGCCGCTACATGGCCGCTGCCACTCAAAGTCCTCGCTTCTATCGAGAATACTTCAAGCCGCAAATCGAAAAAGTAATCGAAAAAGACCGCATCCGCTTCTTGGTCAGGTATGAAGGATTTGAGTTCTTTATCAATATTGACGAGATCACCAAACCGCATATCGGATACTTCCTTGAAGTGAAAAGCCGCACCTGGAGCCGGCAGGATGCCGAATTGAAATCCACTCTGGTGACCCAATTGATCAACTTCCTGGGAGGCGACCTGAGCGAAACCACTTCGGATGATTACATCGAAATGGTGAAATAAATTGTTGATTCTTACATTGGTTAAGATTAGAATCTGAGTGAACAATTACCGGTTATGCACTCACAAGATTCTATTTGATCGGTTTGAAAGGGTAAGACCATGGCCTTGCAGCGCAAATCAGGAATTCTTTTACACCCAACCAGCCTGCCTGGGCCTGACGGGATAGGTGATCTCGGTCCTGAAATTTATCACTGGATTGACTTTCTCGATCAATGCGGATGTCGATTATGGCAGATTTTACCGTTAGGACCAACTGGTTACGGAGATTCTCCTTACCAATGTTTTTCAGCTTTTGCAGGTAACCCCTACCTTGTCAGCCCTCTTCTGCTGCTTGAACAAGGGTTACTGCTGCCCTCCGACCTCAGCGATCGCCCAACTTTTCCTAACCATGCCGTGGATTTTGGACCAGTAATCACCTGGAAAATTACCCTGCTGGATCGTGCTTATGCACATTTCATAAAAAACAAACCTGCCGCAATAAAGAAAGCTTACTTAGAATTTTGCACTAAAGAAAACGAATGGCTGCAAGATTTTGCATTATTTATGGGCATTAAAGAAGCCTTTGGCGGAGTTTCATGGGATCATTGGACTGAAGAGTATCGCAAACGCAACCCTGAGACGCTGGTGCTCTTTGAACGCGATCATAGTGACGTTATCGAAAAACAAAAATTTCGCCAATTCCTTTTCTTCCAACAATGGGAGTTAGTGCACGAGTATGCGCACAAGAAAGATATCCAGATTATTGGAGACATCCCCATTTTTGTCTCTTACGACAGCGCAGATGCCTGGTCTCACCCGGAATTGTTCCACCTGGACGCCAAAGGGCTGCCAACTTGCGTGGCGGGGGTTCCACCTGACTATTTCTCACCCACCGGCCAACTTTGGGGCAACCCACTTTATAGATGGGACGTGCACAAAGCCCAGAATTATGCCTGGTGGATTAACCGATTACGCGCTACTCTGAAAGTTGTCGATGTTATCCGCCTCGACCACTTTAGAGGATTTTACAATTATTGGGAAATTCCGTATGGCTCGCCAACCGCCGTTACAGGCAAATGGAAAAAAGGACCTGGAAAATCAGTTTTCGAAGCCATTGAAAAAGAGCTGCATGCATTGCCCATCATTGCTGAAGATCTTGGCGAGATGGACCCCGGCGTTTATGCCTTGCGGGATGCACTTAACCTGCCCGGGATGAAGGTTCTGCAATTTGCCTTCGCAGCCGACGCTTCTGATCCTTTCCTTCCCCACAACTATCCCGCCAATTGCGTGGTTTACACAGGCACCCACGATAATGACACCACGGTTGGGTGGTACAAGCAGGCGCCGGAAAAAGAGCGTGATTTTTACCGCCGTTATATGGCCCGCTCCGGCGATGATGTTGCCTGGGATTTAATCCGTGCAGGATGGAGTTCCAAAGCCAACTACGCCATCGCCCCACTGCAGGATTTGCTCAATTTGGGTACTGAAGCCCGTATGAATTATCCCGGCAAACCCTCTGGCAATTGGGGTTGGCGTTTTCTCTCCAGCCATCTATCTGAACCGATGGCAAACCGGCTTCGTGAACAAAACGTCCTCTATGGACGCATGTAATTAAATCAAAATAAATTAATAATTCATAAACAACTTATTCAGGCAGAATCTCCTGTATGGGTTGTTTTTGATTATTTGCTCTGGAAGCTACAAAGATTCCCAACAGGATCAATACTCCGCCGCCAATTTCGAGTAGAGATGGGCTTTCATGCAAAAAAAGGTAAGCCATGATAACTGTTCCAATTGGCTCGCCTAACAGCGCGATAGAGACAAAAGCAGCCGAAAGCGATTTTAGAAAATAATTAAATGTTGAGTGACCAAGAAGTTGCGGTATTAGAGCCAGTAAAATGATCCAAATCCAGATGGGAGCGGAGTAAGCCACAAGCGGTTTGCCTGACACAGTAACCATTAAGAGTAAAACCAAAGCTGCCATACCGTAGACTAAAAAAGTATAAACCGGCAGAGAGAGATTATTTCTCACTTTTCTACCAATCATCAAATATCCAGCCGAGAAAAATGCTCCTGCCAATGCCAACAAATTGCCAATGAACACTCTGCCGCCAAACATGCTCTCAATTGACAGGCACCTTAACTGATCACCTGAAAATTGGCAGGAGCTGTTTAAACCTACAATCGCACTGCCAAACAATGAAACTATCAAACCTATGAAAACGATTTTGCTTATTTTCTCCTTGAGAAAAATTGGAGACAGCAATGCCACCCAAAGAGGTGATGTGGCAACCAGAACGACTGAGCTCGCCACACTTGTAAATTCAAGAGATGTGATCCAGGTAGCAAAATGCAGACCCAGAAAGATGCCCGCCAAAATCAATAACCCAAATATGCGTTTGGGTAAAGACTTGATCTCTCTCCACGAACGAAACAACACAAAAGGGGCAAGCAGCAATGTAGCTATACTCAACCGCCCTGCGGCAATCACCAATGACGGCGCTTGCTCCTGCGCAAAGCGGATGAAAATAGAGGCTGTTGAAACTGCCAATATACCAAAACTCAATCCGAAAATAGGTGAAATAATTGTTGTTTTTTTCAAAGAGCCGATCCGTTGTTAATTTGGTTTTCTTTATCAAGTTACTCTCCTTCACTTGACAAAGCCTTTTTCCTTGACTAGAATCTAATTGTACTTGAGAAAAAAATAGCGCTAATCGTTGGAAAATAAATAGATCTGAAGGAGGAAAAAATGCCTTACGAATTACCGCCATTAAGGTACGCTGTAGATGCATTGGAACCTTTTATTGATGCCCAAACCGTTGAAATCCATTATGGTAAGCATCATGCCACCTATTTGAAAAATCTAAATACTGCCATCGAAAAACACCCGGAATTGTTTGCATTACCCTTAAAAGAAGTATTGACCGATCTCAGCAAAATCCCTGAAGATATTCGCTTGACCGTTAAGAACATGGGTGGAGGAGTTTACAACCACAATGTTTATTGGACCTGTCTGGCTCCCAGTCAGGGGGGTGAACCGATTGGCAAGCTTGCAGCGGCAATAACAAAAAAATGGGTCAATTTTGAAACCTTTAAGGCTGAATTTGAAAAAGCATCCCTTGGCCGTTTTGGCAGCGGCTGGTGCTGGTTAAGTAAAGATAAAACTGGTGAATTGGTTATCCATTCCACCGCAAACCAGGATGCACCCATGCAGGAAGGCCTTGAGCCCCTGCTTGTGATTGACGTTTGGGAACATGCCTATTATCTGAAGTATCAGAATCGGCGTGCTGATTACATCACCAATTGGTGGAACCTAGTCAACTGGCAGGAAGCCGAAAATCGGTTTGCCTGAAATCAACTATCTATCACATCGGAGGTTAGTATGACAAGAGTAATTACAAGTTTATGTGTGCGTGAAGGCGCATGTGCCACAGTTTGTCCTGTTGAATGCATCGTCCCTGGCAAACCCGAAGACAAATATCCGTGGTATTACATTGATGCAGATACCTGCATCGATTGTGGTGCCTGCGAATCAGAGTGCCCTGTCAGCGCCATCTTCCCCGAAGATGAAGTCCCCTCTGCCTATAAAGCCAAAGGCGGTGAAACACAATCCATGCCTGTCGGTACAGCCGGGTTTACCACCGTTTATGACGGCAAGAATCATGACGGTGAACCTGTTCATCTTGAAGCCACTAAAAAGCTGGCGGCCGGCGATGTTGTTGATCTGACCCCCGCCATTCAAGCCAATAACGATTTCTTCAAGAGTGGTCCCGGCTACAACGCAAAGTAATCTTTTCTGAAGTCGGTTTTGTAAGGGCAATTCAATTGCCCTTACAAGTCATAAACAAAAAATGAAATCATAATGGTTTCATTTTTTATTTAAGAACCTCCCATCCGTATTTAATCTACTGACACGCATTCGATAGATGTTCTTCAAAAGTTTGCGAAAAAACATGTGCTCCTGATCCACTGCATTTGGCGCGGAAGTAGTAATAAGGACTACTTTCAGGCAGGGCAACCGCCAAAATGGAGGGCAAATCCGGGTTTGAAATGGGATGATCGGGCAATGCAGGAATAATGTAAGTGTTATATGGCGATTGGATTGAAAGGTCGCTGACCGCAAGCGGGGTTTTCCACCACCCTCCCCATGAATCACTGTATCCCAATGCATACTGAACAGTCGGGTCCGTCTCAAGTTTCATCCCTGCTGCCAACCGATTATAAAAAACGGATGCCATCAAGGCGCGTTCACTGTCATCAAAGGTTTCTCTTTGAATAATGGATGCCAGCACCATTGACTGACGGAAGGAAAGTCCGTTTTCTTGCAATTGAGCTTGAACTTCGGCGCTTACTGAATCTTTGTAGCGCTTCACAAAAATCATTACCAGGTTTTGTGCACTTATTTTACGATTAATCACATACTCACCCGGAAACAAATATCCCTCAAGCGATAACAATCCGTGCAGGTTACCTTGCAAATCCAGACCCACCGGGTTTTTGACCACTTCCATAAACTCTTCCGGCGTTACCTCGATACCCGAGGAAGGCAGCGCAGCGGCAATTTCTTCTGCCCGCCAGCCGGGATAAATATAAAATGACACATCCGCTGAATATGCAGCTTGAATGGATTCTGAGATTTCTATAGCTGTCATGGAGGGTGAAAGCTTGAAATCACCTGCTTTAATCTGGGTATCCATGCCCTTATAGATCACGTAATAACGAAATGCTTCCCAACTGGAGATATATCCGTTTTGTTCAAGCGCCATGGCCACCGAGGTCACACTTGCCCCAGATGGGATGGTAAAAATGGTTTGAGACTCGACCAGAGATTTTGGCATGGTTAATTTGTTTTCATTGACCAATACCTGAAGACTGTAGGTCCAGCGCTGCATGGGGGTCAGGTTGCTGGCTGCGCTGCCAAAACTTCCTTCCGCCAGCATTGGCACGCCCAGCCAAAAAATTGCCAGCCCTATAACGAGTAAAACGAGAAGCAATAAAACGGGAATAAATAAACTAACCGATGATTTACGCATGGTCTTTTTCGTCCTCCTGATGTTCATCGAGCCAGGATTGTAAAATTACAGCAGCAGCCACTTCGTCGAGGTGTCCGCCTCGTTTATCGCGTTTTGCGCCAACTTCCATACGGATTTCTCTTGCCCTTATCGTGCTGCCGCTCTCATCCCACAACTCTACAGGCAGACCCGAAAACTCAGCCAGCACTTCAGCTACTTTTTGAGCATGACGCGTTTGGGGTCTTTCTTCGTTGTTTTCACCCAACGGATTACCGATGATTATTCTGGTTACGGCATTTTTTTGCGCCAATTTTGTGATTTCAAGACAGTCTTGTTTTATCGACATGTGTTTGATCACACCTAATCCTCGCGCCAGGGTGCCTGATTCATCACTGATGGCCAGACCTATTCGTTTCTCGCCCGGGTCGACTGACATGAGCTTGCCCGTCATTGAGTTGCTCCAGATTTGAAATGGATATTGGTCGAAAGAAACGGCATCCAGGGCCATTTAGCCAACCACACCTTGATCGCCGCCGGGGAACTTTGCTCAAAGAGACTTGAAAAAAGCGCCTGAGCTTCGGATACTTTCATGCCAGCCAGTTCTGCCGACACTTGTTCAACGTTCCACGCAGGCACAAGTAAACGCGAAGCTTTAATCGTCCAGGTAGCCTGGCCAAAATCGTCCACTCTAAAATCACCCACCCGATTTAGAGTGATGCTGTCATTCATGGGATTATATCCATTCGGTTGGTTGGCGCTCAGCACCAAATTAGCAATAGCCAGAATATCACTTTTTTGATAGGCATATATTTTTAATCTGACATTCAAACGAAGTACCGCTTCATCGGCCGGTTCGCCAATTTTATTTACCTGTTCACTTAGCAAAATTTTATCCAAAGTTAAACTGGGCTCAATAAACTCCAATCCATCAGCCTGTTCTGCTTTTAGACTTTCCAATCCCTGGGTCATCAACTCAGCCAGTAATTGCCTTTCAAGAACCGCGTAATCGTCATCATTTGGTGATGGCGTTTCAACATCACTACCACCGCTAAATGCAGCAGGGTTACTGGCACTCACCAGTTGATCCATGCCGCCTGGTAAAACCCAGGTGGATTCGGCAGCCAGGTTGCCCCAGGTGCCTGCAATGAGGGCTTCCACCCTGCCTGGTGCAGAATCATGCACGCCAGATGGAACCTCTACCGCTTCAATCAAATTGAAACTGGTGAGGGTTTGGTCACCAGCCAATATGATCGTGCCGGCAGGCAGCGCGATGTCAGTAGAAGTCAGATTGGTAAATATAACTTCTCCAACAGCTTTGGTCGTCGGGATGGATACCTTGCCCGTGCTGGGCATGGCCTTCTCGCCGCTAACCTCGACAAACACAGCTTTTTCAGGGATGTTACCCGATGGATTGATTCCGGAAAATACCTCTGATGCTTTGATTCTGATCTCAACCTCTTGCTTTGTGGTGGTGGGGATGTATACCACTTCAGCCTGTGGAAGAAGAACTATAAGTAAACTGATGATTGCCGCCACGCTGATCAAAACAGCTAATCCGTTTTGCAGGGGGTTTGCTGGTTTGGTCGAAGCATGGTGCGGAAGGCCATCTCGAATTGCCCTGATGGCATCCACACCTTTGGGCACTTTGTTGGCAAAGCTACCTTGAACATCCGTTTTCCAGGCGCCTTTTTCGGCTGCGGAAATTGAGGCAAACAGCGGCACATTGGAATCCAGCGCCCATTCGCTTACCACGGGATGATGTGTCACAAGAGCCAATTCTGCCCCCAACGATCTTGCCTCACGATTGAGCAACACCAGTTCCAACTCGTTGTGCAAGATCTTTCCGTGTTTCGGCCAAACTAAAATCATACGCTGACAAGATTGCCAGGCCATCTTGTCTTTAATTGAGATGACATCGTCATGCACTTCAAGTTGGATAACATTGGTTTTCATATCACTCAAATAATTATACCTGAAGCCTTTTTCCAGGAATAACCGTCGAGAGGAACACCCTAAATTATTTGTGAAGAAACCCGTGAAAAGCTATAATAAACATCAGAAATGAGAGGAAAAATGAGAAAAATACTTTTTATTACACTTATCATGGTCATGATCTTGACCTCCTGCAATTTACCTGCTTCAAATGCCACACCCGCAGTGGATGTCATTGCCACGCGCGTGGCGGGAACTTTAGCCGCATCTCAAACTGCAGCGGCATTAGTCCAACCCACTTCTTCACTTCCAACCCTGTCGCTTGAAACAGCGACACCCGAGCCAACCGCTACTGCTACCGTTACACCGACCGCAACAGTTAATCCCAGCGACCCCAAGCTCACTCTTGGTTCACCTGACTTTACCTTCAACTCAGCCACCAGTGGTAATCCCTTTGGGTTGACAGGCAATCCATATGAAGACAATTCAATAATCATTTCTCACCAGGTTGGCGGTCTCAATTTCAAAAGCAAAACCATCAACGGTGGTAAACGCTGGCGGCTTTCTGCACCCTCCCCCACCAATTTCTACCTCGAAGGGACCTTTAATATCATCACCTGTTCAGACCGCGACAATTACGGTTTGGCAATGCGGGTTCCAACATATACAAGCACCCTTGGATACTTTGTAGGACTTTCTTGCGATGGAAGCTACATCATTGACCGCATTGATGAAGCTGGCAATGGTGTTAACCTGGTCAGTTGGACGGCAGATACCAATATCAAAACAGGCAGCGGTCAGGTTAATCGCCTGGGTGTAATGCTCATCAATGATTCCTTCAAGATATACATCAACGGTGTAAAAGTGACCGAATTTACCGATGGCACCATTACCACCCCTGGACACGGCGGTGCATACATCTCAGCCCGCGGCAATCCCAATTTCACAGTGGAACTTCAAGAACTATTGGAATGGGATCAATAGGTCAAAAAGAAAAAATATGATTCCATCAACAGAACCATTAAAACAAAATGCCATTCAGACAGCAGCCCGGTGGATTGCTGAAAAACCTGTCTACATTGATACTGAAACCACTGGCCTTGAAAAAACGGATGAAATTGTCGAAATCTCAATCGTGGATTACGACGGTAGTGTCTTGTTTTCGTCATTGGTAAAANNACAAGCCCATCCCGGCCGAAGCTTCTCGGATTCACGGGATTACCAATGATATGGTTGCCGCAACCCAGAACTGGCTGGTTCAATGGACAACCATCCGCAATTACTTATATGGACGCACCATTGCAGCCTACAACGCACCTTTTGATCTGCGCATGATGCAGCAATCACATGCCGCTTATAAATTTCCGTGGCGTGAAAATTTCAAGGTAGTGGATGTATTACCCCTGTATTCTGATTATCGCGGGGTTTGGAATCCTGTCAGAGGATCAATGAAATATTTCAAACTGGAAGAAGCCGGTGCATCCTTTCAGATCGCACTTCCCAATGCACACCGCTCCACCGCGGACTCATTGTTAACCCGCGCAGTACTTCACGCCATGGCAGGTCAACCCTATTAGACCTTGAAGGATATTCCTTTTGACGGAACTGAAATTAACCACACAACAGCAGCAGATCGCAGATTTACCCGTCCAATCACGGGTATTTTTGCACGGACCTGCCGGCAGCGGCAAAACCACCGCTGCTGTGCAACGCATGCAATCATTGATCGAGGCTGGCGTTCCGTCAGAAGAAATTTTAATTCTCGTCCCTCAACGCAGCCTGGCTGAACCGTATCGAGACGTCATCAGAACCCCGCAGTTTACCCCTGGCGGCGAACCGGCCATCCTCACCATCGGCGGTCTGGCACAGCGCATGTTAACGCTTTTTTGGCCGCTGGTCGCCAAAGATGCCGGTTTTGCAGCCCCTGAAAAACCGCCCCGCTTCTTGACCCTTGAAACGGCACAATACTATCTGGCAAAATTGGTAGAGCCTCTGCTACAGATTGGCTACTTTGAAAGCGTTACAGTAGATCCCAACCGCCTCTACAGCCAGATTCTCGACAACCTCAACAAATCGGCTGTGGTGGGTTTTTTGCCTGAAGAAATTTCTACATTCTTAATCCAGGCATGGGCAGGCAAACCTTCACAAGCCATCATTTATGATCAAGCTCAGGAATGCGCTCTGAAATTCAGGCAGTTGTGTCTTCAGCAAAATCTGCTGGATTTTTCACTTCAATTATCTGTTTTTGCCAATCATTTGTGGCCTTCACTGCTGTGCAGGCAATACCTCACCTCCACCTACCGGCATCTGATCTACGATAACGCCGAAGAAGATTACCCGGTGGCTCACGACATCATCGAATCATGGCTACCCGATTTTGAGTCTGCCCTGATCATCAAAGACGAACAGGGCGGATTCCGTTCATTCATGGGTGCTGACCCGGTCTCTGCAGACCGATTCAGTAAAACCTGCGAAACCACCCAGGAGTTCACCGATTCCATGGTGAAATCACCTGAGTTGGAACACCTCGAAAAAGCATTAACCACCAGCCTGACCTATCACAAAATTGAGTCAAAAATTCCAACAGATATTCAAACCGCCTTCTCAATCCACCCATTTCGCTTTTATCCGCAGGGATTGGATTGGATCACGGATCAGGTGAAAGACTTGATTGAAAATCAAAATGTGCCGCCTGAAGAGATCGTGGTACTTACTCCTTTTCTGAGCGATTCACTGCGTTACTCGATCAACACGCGATTCGTGGATGCCGGCCTTAATCTCAGGACCTTTCGCCCATCCAGAGGACTGCGCGATGAACCGGCCATCAAAGCAGTGCTCACGCTGGTCAAATTGGCATTTCCAACATGGAATTTGAAACCCGTCAAAGACGAGGTGCGCAATGCCATGCTGCTACTGATAGAGGGCTGCGACTACATCCGTGCGGATTTGATCACCCAGGTGCTATTTGCATCATCCGCTGGCAGCCTGCGCTCATTTGACCCCATCAAAAAAGAAATGCAGCAGCGAATCACCTATCTGGTCGGTGAACGTTTTGAAAAATTACGCCTCTGGCTTGAAAAGAACACAAATGATGATTCGCTTGAAATGGATATTTTCATCAGCCGATTGTTCGGAGAATTACTCTCGCAGCCCGGGTATAAATTCCATCAAAATTTTGATTCCGCTGCCGCTGTCAGCCGTCTGGTGGAATCTGCCCGTAAATTCAGGCATGTGATGGGTGTTGAAACTTCGCCTAAAACCTCAGACCTGAACAAGGAATATATCCGCCTGGTTGAAACAGGCATCCTTTCCGCGCAATATATGAGTGATTGGGAAGTTAAAACACGATCTGGGTCTGTGTTGGTTTCACCGGCTTTTTCTTATCTGATGAATAACCGACCTGTGCGCTTTCAGTTCTGGTTGGATATCGGTTCGCAAGGTTGGTGGACACGCCTTGATCAGCCGCTCACCCATCCTTACGTGCTTAATCGCAACTGGCAAATCGGAAAATTATGGTCAGACATGCACGAAAACGCCGCAAACCAGCAATCCTTGATCCGCATCATGGACGGTCTCATTCGGCGTTGTAGTGACCATATTTTCATGTGCACATTGGGGGTCAACGAACAAGGCAGCGAAGAACGCGGCGCATTAATTATGGCCGTGCAGACCATCTTGAGAAAATTACAAGGTACGAAGACGGAGGTGAAACATGTTTAAGCCCCGTCCGATGCAGGCAGAAATTCTCAAATACCAGGGCGGTAAAATGGGCGTGGCTGCCGTGCCGGGCAGCGGCAAAACCGCCACCCTTTCTGCCTTGGCTGCCCAACTCATCACCAAAGGCTCCATCTACGACGACCAGGAAATTTTAATCGTCACCCTGGTCAATTCTGCCGTGGATAATTTCTCGACCCGTATTGGTTCTTTCGTACGTGAAGCCGGTTTGCTCGAAAATATGGGCTACCGTGTGCGCACCTTGCACGGACTGGCACATGACATCGTCCGCGAAAGACCCGATTTGGCTGGGCTTTCTGAACAGTTTTCTATCCTTGATGAGAATGAATCCTCGCGCATGATTGAGGCTGCCGCGGCTGCCTATTTGCGGGAGCATCCTGAACTGGCAGAACTGTTTGTTGATCCCACCATTGATCTGCATAATGAGCCCCAAACGCAGAAAAACTGGAATGAAACGGTCACCGGCATTTGTGCGAATTTCATCAGCCAGGCCAAAGACCTGCAAATAGAACCCACCGAACTGCGTGAGAAAATGGAAAAACACCACCTCACCGACCCTCTGCTGGAGATGGCCGTTCAGGTCTATTTTGAATACCAAAGAGGACTGCGCTACCGCGGTTCTGTAGATTTCTCGGACCTGGTCAGGCTGGCACACCGCGTGCTCTCATCAGACCCTGAATTTCTTGAACGGCTGCGATACCGTTGGCCTTACATCCTTGAAGACGAAGCCCAGGATTCCTCGCTGGTACAGGAACGAATCCTCAGATTGCTGGTTGGACCAGATGGCAATTGGGTGCGTGTCGGCGATACGAATCAGGCGATTTATGAAACTTTCACCACTGCCAGCCCGACTTTTTTACGCGACTTTCTGCGTGAACCAGGTGTGGCTGCCAAAGATCTAGCCAACTCAGGACGTTCAAACAAGAGCATCATCCGCCTGGCTAACGATCTAAACAAGTGGACGCGTGACGCTCACCCCGTGGAGGAACTGCGCAGTTCGCTGTCGCTGCCTTCCATCATCCCCGCCCCGCCGGGCGATCCGCAGCCCAATCCGCCTGACCATCCGCAATCCATATACATCATGAAAAACGCGGTTGATTCTGAAGAAGAGATCAAGAAGGTGGTCGAATCCATCAAGAATTGGCTGCCAAACAATCAGAATAAAACCGCGGCGGTGCTCTGCCCCATAGGCTTTCATGCTGAAAAAGTGGTTGAAGCGCTGCAGATTGCAGGCATCGAAATTGTCGAAATGCTCAAGAGCACACAATCCACCCGCCGCGTGACACGCATTCTTGAAAAGGTGCTCGTTTGCCTTTCTGACCCTTCCGCGGTGAACAAACTGGTCGCTGTGTTTCAATTGCTTACTCAAGATGACTCTGATCTTGAACGGTACAAATCAGAGGTCTCGAACCTGCTCAATCAGTTGAAAAAAGTGCGCGAATTGGAAGTTTTGCTCTACGCAGACAATCGAAATGATTGGCATAAAATACTTCAACGTGAAGCCCTGCCTCCTGAGCTTGATCAAAAATTAAGCAAATTTCTTAATGATATGATACGCTGGCAAAACGCCGCTCCTTTGCCCGTGGATCAATTACTGCTGACCATCGGCCGCGATCTATTCACTTCTCCGCAAGATTTGGCTTTGACCCATAAACTTGCCTTGCTGCTCGAATTCAGCGCACGCAACCATCCTGAATACCAACTGCCCCAGTTTGCCATTGACCTGGCGGAAATTGCCTCCAATGAGCGCAAATTCACCGGTTTCAGTGAAGACGATACAGGTTTCAACCCCGAAGCGCACAAGGGCAAAGTGTTGGTCAGCACCTTTCACAAAGCCAAAGGCCTCGAATGGGATCGTGTCTACCTGATGTCAGTCAATAATTATGATTTCCCATCTGCGCAGGAGTTTGACAATTACAAGGGTGAAAAATGGTTTATCGCCCATCACCTCAATCTTGAAGCGGAACTTCTCGACAAGTTGAAAGCCATTGTGAACGATGACATCCCCGGCATGTTCATGGAAGCCGGGTATGCCACCCGCCAAGCCAGGCTTGAGTATTCATCAGAGCGGCTGCGTTTGTTGTACGTTGGCATTACCCGCGCGCGTGAATCACTGATTATCACCTGGAACACCGGGCGGCGCAAAGAAGCCCGCATGGCTCTGCCGCTCGAAGCCCTGCATGCCATTTTGGAGGAAAAGAATGCAGCTTCCTGATTCCTTCGTCTTTACGCAGCAAAACCTGCAGGATTACAAAGACTGTGCTTATCGTTTCTACCTGAAAAATATATTGAATATTGATTGGCCTGCGGTTGAAAGTGAACCCATCCGCGAACAAGAAGCGCTGATGCTGTTGGGAACACGATTTCACCTGCTCTGCCAGCAGTATTTTTCGGGCATCCCCGCGAATGTGTTATCCGCCCAAATTACCCAACCTGAATTAATCGAGTGGTGGCAGAATTTTCTGCAACTCGATCTTCACCCTGCACCTGGCAGTTATTCGGTTGAAAAACTGAATTTCATCCCCTTTGCAGGCTACCGATTGGCGGCCAAGATTGACTTACTGCTTAAGGTGGAAAATAAGCTTTTTATCTATGACTGGAAGACCTCGCAGCACCAGCCCAAGCGCCAGACCCTGCTGTCGCGCATGCAGAGCAAGGTATATCCTCTGGTGATCTCGAATCTGGCAACCAACCAGAATTTATCGCCTGAATCCATTGATATGGTCTACTGGTATCCAGCTTTTTCACAATCCCCGGTCAGGTTCGCCTATTCAAGCACCCAAAAAAAAGCGGACCAGATTGAACTTGAACTCTTGGTTGAGGAAATCTCATCGAAAGGAAAAGAGGCTTTCAGAAAAACGGATAATTTGAAAGCCTGCAGCTTTTGCCGTTTCCGTTCGCTCTGCGACCGCGGAAAAGAAGCCGGTATTAGCGAAATGTCTGACGAACCGGACGATTCAGACGATGCTTTTAATTTTGATTTCGATGCTATTTAGATCATGAAACCCGTCTTACCTGCTTCTGCTACACGGTGGATAGATCCCCCTGAAAGTCCCCTACCTGGTGATCTGGCTTCCATGCTCAATCTGCCCGAACTGGTGCTGCGCATACTGCACGGACAGGGTGTGCATTCTTCCGCGGCTGCTCGCGCCTTTATGGATTTTCATGCCTATACTCCCTCCTCACCTTATGAGTTGGACGATATGGAAAAAGGCATAGAGCGCACGTTAAGTGCCATGAAAAAAGACGAGTTAATCGGTGTCTGGGGCGACTTCGATGTGGACGGCCAAACCGCCACCGCCACCCTCGTCTCAGCACTGCGCAAGGTGGGCGCCAAAGTGGTCTACCATGTGCCCGTGCGCGGACCCGAAAGCCATGGCATCAAACTGGATATTTTACAAACATTTGTCAAGCAGGGCATCACCCTGCTGATCACCTGCGATACAGGCATTTCAGAGGTTGAGCAAGTAGCCTGGGCGCAAACTCACGGCATCGATGTGATCATCACCGACCACCATACCTTGCCCGAAGTTCTTCCCCAGGCTTTTGCGGTGATCAACCCCCAACATCTTGCCGTTGAACATCCGCTGAGACCGCTGCCGGGTGTCGGTGTGGCTTGCAAGTTCGCCGAGGCATTATTAGATCGCTGCAACCAAGCAGATGCCTCCCGATCGCTGCATGACCTGGCTGCGCTTGGCATCATCGCGGATATTGCTGACCTGCATGCTGACTCACGATATTTGGCGCAATCCGGCATTGAAATTATTCGTCTATCCACTCGACCGAGCATCCGTGCCATGTTGCAAGCCGCTGAAATTCATGCATCGCAATTCTCCGAAGAATCCATCTCGTTTGCACTGGCTCCGCGCATGAACGCTGTCGGTCGGCTTGCAGATGCCAATCCGATGGTTGAATTTCTACTGTCTGATGATCCGGCAGTCATAGCAGTCACGGTGAACCAATTGGAAGGGCTGAATGCCCAGCGTAAATTATTATGCGACCAGGTCTTTCAAGGGGCACTTGCTCAAATTGAACGCAACCCCGGATTGCTTGNNCACAGACCTGTGATCCTGATGGTCGCTCCCCCCGGTGGATTGATGCGCGGATCAGCCCGATCCATAGAGGGCATTGATATCACCGCTGCCATCCGGCAAAATGCGGTATTTTTAACTTCTTTTGGCGGTCATCCCATGGCAGCCGGTTTGGCGCTTGATCCGACAAATTTCAAGACATTCCAGCGCGAACTTGATAAAGCCGTCGAACAACAGAGTGCACTTCACCCATTGTTGAACGAACTTCAAATTGATATCTGGCAAAAGCCGGCTCAAATTGATCTCTCCCTCCTTCAATCTATAGATCAACTGGCACCTTTTGGAGCGGGTAATCCACCTATAGTCATGGCCGCCAAAAATATGAACCTTGTCAGCGCCACACCCATCGGCAAAACCAGGGAGCATTTACAGCTCATCATTGAAGATGCCCGGGGTCAAAGCTCAAAATTTCTATGGTGGCAATCTGCCAACCTGCCCCAACCCGAAGGTCCATTTGACCTGGCCTTTACCGCCCACGCCTCGAATTACAAAGGACAAGCACAGGTGCAGCTCGAATGGCTCGATTTCCGTCCGGTTGAAACAGATATCCTGACCATAAATTCGAAAAAACGGAAAAAGATAGAACACTTCGATTACCGCAAAAGTTCAGTTTCTAATAAGGCTTTGAATGAGTTGACCTCAAAATATCAACCTGAAGTTTATTATGAAGGTTTTCAGCAAAACTCCATCCATGTAAAAAATCGTCTCGAACTCTCACCCTGTGAGTCTTTAATCATGCTCACCCTGCCTCCTTCGCAAACCATTCTGGATGAAATCTTGCAAAAAGTTCAACCACGGCGCATTTTTTGGTTTGGGAGTGAACAGACCGAAAACGAAACTGAAATTATTTTAAAAACCACGGCACAAAAAATCAAACAAGGATTTGCACAAAACCTGTTCAAGATTAACCTTGAAGAAATTGCAGCCGGGTTGGCGACTACTCAAGAAATTGTACGCCTTGCCATGCAATGGATGTCGGCACGAGGGATACTCACGATTAAGGAAGACACGGACAAAATTCTTTCGCTGATTCCTGGTGGAATCGCAAACCTCACGCAGCAGGAAGGGTTCAAAAAGAAAATTCAAAAAGCCATGGCCGAAACTCAGGCTTTCAGGCGCTATGCAATACGCTGCGATCTCGCAGATCTGATTGACCATTCTTGACAGAAAATCTGCTGGTATAATTCAGACAATATGAGTCAAGAATTCTCACGCCGCAGCTTTCTCAAACTTACAGGTTTGACACTTTCAAGCCTGGCTTTTACACCTGCCTTCAACTTCGCGGAATTACAAGACAGCGGACCGTTGATCCGTGTTGCAGCGGATTCATCTCAAACATTGAGTGTCTACAGCAGGCCTGATGAAGAAAGTACGATCAAATTTCAACGGCAGCGCGATGAAATCCTGCCTGTTTACTATGAAGTGATCTCTGATAAGAAACCCACATACAATCCCAAATGGTACCGAGTATGGGGCGGATTCATTCACTGTTCTGCAGTGCAACCTGTGGCCGTCCAGCTCAATCAGGTGCCGTCTTACCTGCCCGAGGGATTAACTGCCATCGAAATTACAGTACCTTTTACACAAAGCATGTTCCAGCGCACCCCCGGCGTGTGGACTGAAAGCTACCGCCTTTATTACGACACTGTCCATTGGGCGGTTGGTATTGCAGAAGGTCCTGACGGAGAAACCTGGTACCGCCTGCGCGACGAAATGTTGAAATATTCAGAAAACATGGATTACTACATCCCTGCCAAGCATGCCCGCATCGTGCCGCCTTCAGAAATGTCACCACTCGCCACGGATGTACCACCCGACAAAAAACTCATTGAAGTCTCTCTCGAAAAACAGGAACTAACGGCCTTCGAAGATGGCAAAGTAGTTTTGCATACCAAGATTTCTTCAGGTTTGAATTACACACCCCCTGGTGAATCCACCTGGAATACACCGACCGGCTACTTCAATATCGAATCCAAAATGCTTTCAAAACACATGGGCTTTCAAGAACCTTACAACAATTATTCCAACGGTGCATACGTGCTTCCCGGCGTATCTTGGACCTCGTTCTTTGAAATGACCAATGGCGTTGCTTTCCACGGCACACATTGGCACCAGGATTTTGGTGTTCGCAAAAGTCACGGCTGTATCAACATGAAAACGGATGAAGCGCGTTGGATCTACCGTTGGGCAACACCTGAAGCTGATCCCCAGCTCATGGAAACCAACGGCTACGGCACAAGAGTGCACGTTTATTAATCTTTGCCAGGTTACATTTCTTTTGGTGGTAGATTCCCCACAAATTGCGCAAAAACCTGGTTGCCAAACAACTTTCCGCGTCTGGTGAGACGCAGACTGGCCAGGTTTTGCGGATGTACCTCAATCAAACCTTGATTCTTCAAATACTCAATTTGTTTTTCAAAAACACTTTCCATACTTTGCCCAAAAATGGACTGGAAATTTTGTCGTGATACACCTTCTTCAGTGAGTCGAAAACCCACCATCATGAATTCCTGCATCAAATCCCATTTTGAAAGTTCACTAACCTCTTCTGCAGCCGGACCGGTTGGATATGTGATTGGTTTGTTTTGATTAATTTTTCTAATGTACTCCAGTATTCCCCCAACATTTTCAGTTCGGATTCCGTTTGCAAAGCCATGCGCCCCGGCGCCAAAGCCGAGATATGGCAAAAAACGCCAATATTGAAGGTTATGATGGCAAAAATTATCAGCTTCTTCTCGCTTGGCCCAGTTTGAAATTTCATATTGAAGATAACCAGCCTCCTCCAACCGATCCATCGCCACTTCGTACATATCCGCAGCAAGGTCATCATCAGGCGCTTGAAGAAGTCCGCGGCCTACCCAACGATGCATCGGCGTGCCTTCTTCAACGATCAATGAATAAAGCGAGAAATGGTCAATGTTTTCAGCCAGTGCAAGGTCTAGCGATTTATTCCAATGCTCAAGACTCTGACCGGGGATGCCGAATATCAAATCCAGGTTGATGTGCTTAAAACCCGCTTTCTTGCTCCAGGCTACTGCATTAATAACGTCTTCATGCCTGTGCTGTCGATCCAGAATATGCAACTCTTCAGGGTGAGCGGATTGCATGCCAAAACTGATGCGGTTGACACCTGCTTCTCGGATTCCCTGTAGATACTCGCGATTTATGTTTCCAGGGTTAGCCTCAATGCTGATTTCTGAAGTCGAGTTTAAATCAAAATAATTTCTGCACGTTTCCAAGATTTTTTGATATTGTGATATAGAAAGAAGCGATGGTGTACCGCCTCCGAAAAAAAGTGTTCCAACTTGAATCCGTTCTGGTGAAGCATCTGAAACGATTTTAATCTCTTGACACACAGCCTCCACATATTGAGGTATAAAGGATTTCATGCCCGCAAATGTGTTAAAATCACAATAACCGCATCTACGGTTGCAAAATGGAACATGAAAATAGAGGCTGGTGGTATTCATTATTTTCTAGAATATCACACACTCATACCCTTGCAAAGGAAACCAGTGGTCTTTAGTGATGATATAATTTCCCTTTTGACCCTCTTGAAAGAATAATATATGAGTCCTGAAACCAATACTTCACCGAATAAAGTTTGTCCTACCTGTGGAACTCGCTTGAGCGAGAACGCCACCCGCTGTCTTGTCTGTGGAAGAAATTTCACCACATCCACCAAAGCTGCAACCCCCAGCCCGGTGCAATCACCCAAGTTACCCGAATTAAAACTAAGTCTGCCTGCCGCTCTTGGTCTGGTGGTGTTGGTTCTGGGCCTTGGTGCAGCATTGATTTTCGTGATTTTGAAGGGAACCGGCAGTATTGCCGAGCCTACTGTTACACCAACCATTACTTTAACACCAACCAGCACAAACACTCCCGCACCAACCACGGAACCCACGCTGGCGCCGACCCCCACGAATCTGCCGCCAATTAGTTACGTGGTCAAAGCACTGGATTCATGCAGTCTTATTGCCGCCATGTATGGAGTATCCGTACCCAGTATCGTAAAACTCAACAATCTCGACACAGATTGTCTGACTTTAACAGAAGGTCAAACGATTTTGGTACCTGTGCCTACGCCCACGCCATCCCCCATGCCTACTGCCACCTTGAGCGCGCAAGAAGCCACGGAAAATGCCTGCGGCACATATCCATACACCGTTGTGGATGGCGACACCCTGATGGGCATCTCATTGAACTACAACATCAGCATTGACTCCATCAAGACATTTAACAACATGACTTCAGATGTCGTTTTTTCAGGAATGCAATTATCGCTGCCGTTGTGCGAAAGAAAACCAACCGCCGGTCCGACGCCTACCCCGACCCTGCCTCCACCTTATTCACAGGCTAGTCTCTTGCTTCCCGCGGATGGTACAGTCTACACCAACCTGAATGACACCATCACCCTGCAATGGGCGTCTGTCGGAACCTTGCGCGAAAACGACCGCTATGCCATCACGGTTGAAGATGTCACTTCCGGCGGTGAAAAGAAAATGACACAATATGTTACCGAAACCAAGTTCATCGTCCCGGCCAGTATGCGCCCGCTGGATAACACCTACCATATCTTTAGATGGTCTGTGGTTGTCGTCAGACAAAACGGCTCCACCACGGATGGCGAACCCATATACGTCAATTTCGGTACTGTCAGTCTCTTTCGCGTCTTTGGCTGGTCAGGCACGGGTACAGGTTCCAACGTTTCACCGACATCTACACCATAGAATGACTTAATTGACAAAAAAACTTCCGTAAATTCGGAAGTTTTTTTATAAAATTGTGTTTTTATTCAGACAGGAACCGTCCAGCTTCGATGGCGGCGGCTGCCCCCATGCCTGCTGAGGTGACCACTTGTTTGAAATCTGAATCTGCAGCTTCTCCAGATGCATATACGCCAGGCACACTGGTATGCATTTTCGAATCCACTTTAATGAAGTTGCGTTCATCCATTTCGAGCTGCCCTTTATAAATCTCATTATTGGGCGTGTGGCCGATAAAAATAAAGATGCCATCTGTTTCAAAAGTGGATTCTTCCCCTGTTTTCACATTGGAAATTAACAAGTTTTCAACTTTTCCGCTGCCATTGATCTCTTTGACGACTGAATCCAGAATCAGTTTGATCTTTGGATTATCATGCATGCGTTTTTGCAAAAGCGCTCCAGCGCGGAATGCATCCCGCCGGTGGATGATAGTCACTTCAGTGGCATAGCGTGTTAGAAAAAGTGCTTCTTCAAGAGCACTGTCGCCACCACCTACCACGGCAACTTTTTTTTCTTTGAAGAACCATCCATCGCAAGTGGCGCAATATGAAACACCTTTGCCCACCAGGGTATCTTCGCCTGGAACATTCAACTTAACCGGGCTGGCACCTGTCGCTATGATCACTGATTCTGCCAGAATTTCTTTGGCATAAGTGGTGATTTTAAAAGGCCGTTTACTAAAATCCACGGCTGTTACAGAATCGTATTCCATCCTGGCGCCAAAGCGTTCAGCCTGTTTCTGAAAAAGGTCGCCCAATTCAGATCCGCCCACACCGTCAGGAAAGCCCGGATAATTCTCAATCGTATGCGTCAACGCGGCTTGTCCGCCGGGCTGCAAGCCAGTTAGTACAAGTGGATTTAACTCAGCGCGAGCCGCGTATAGAGCTGCAGAATATCCAGCCGGACCAGCCCCAAGAACGATAACTTTTTCGATTGCTTCCATCACTTACTCCTGTTTCTTCGCAATTTTGTCTGTAATGTTTATTGCCTCATCAAGCACTTCAAATCCCTCGGCCATTTCACCTTCTGTGATAATGAGCGGAGGAATCAATAATATGATGTTCCAATGTGTATAAAGATACACGCCATGGTCAAGCAAATATTGTTTAAGTGCAGTTATTTCAAGGCTGCCCATGCCGTAACTTGCAGTTGGTTCACGCGTGGTTTTATTCTTCACCAACTCGATAGCCCCAAACAAACCTATGGAACGCACTTCTCCCACCGATGGATGCCTTTCGACCAGTTCAGCCAGCATCTCTGCCATCACCAGACCTGTTTTTTTGGATTTTTCAACAAGATGATCTTGCTGTATGACCTGGATATTGGCAATCGCAGCCGCCATGGAAACCGGGTGTGCATTATAGGTCAATCCGCCCTGGAAAACGCGGTCATTGAAAGTGGCCGCGATTTCGGGTTTCATCGCCACCACCCCCAGCGGTGCATAGGCTGAAGTTAACCCTTTAGCCATGGTCATAATGTCAGGCACAACTTTCCAGTGGTTCACAGCGAACCACTCACCTGTGCGTCCAAATCCGCTCATGACTTCATCAGCGATCATCACGATGTGATACTTGTCGCACAATTTCCGCACACCCTGCATGTAACCCGCCGGCGGCACGAAAATCCCATTGGTGCCGGTGACCGATTCCATCATCACTGCTGCGATGGTCTCAGGCCCTTCGTACTGGATGATCTCTTCAAGATGATTTAGGTAATCCTGGGCAAATTCTTCATCGCCGAGGTTCGGGTTCATTCGATGAAAAGTGGAACGGTAACGATAGGGATCGAGAAAGTGCACCACCCCCGGCATCACGGTAGGTTCCCAGGCTACCCGACGCGGATCGCCAGTGGCAGCAATCGCGCCGTATGATGCTCCGTGATACGAGCGGTATCTGGCAAGAATTTTGTGTTTGCCGGTGTAAGCCCTGGCCAATTTGATGGCATTCTCGTTGGCATCCGCCCCGCCTAAAGTGTAGAGGTATTTGGTCAACTCAGACGGGCAGATTTCACTCAACAGCTTGCCAAGCATTGCCCTGGGTTTGGTGGCCATCCCCGGTCCGGCGTAAGGCAGCTCTCGCACCTGATCCACCATGGCGTTGATCACCCGTTCGTCACCATGCCCGATATTGACACACATGGTCATTGAATTGAGATCAAGATAGCGTTTGTCTTGCACATCCCAAAAATACACCCCTTTAGCTCGTTTTATGGCAATAGGGTTAACTTTGGATTGCGCCGACCAGGTCCAAAAATTATGTTCCATCGAAAGCGGCAGTATTTCGTCATCTGGAAGTTCGATCATTTTGCCTCAATAAGACAGAATTTTTATTTTTACTTGTTTATTCCTGTGTCAAAATCACTCTGGCAGGAGCCCCATCCGCGCCGTGGAGTTTCAGCGGCAGGCAATAAAGCGTGTAGAAACCGGCTTGTACCTTGCGCAAATCAAGCCCTTCAATGATGATCATGTGAGCACCCAACAATTCGTCGTGTGTTGGTTTGCTAATCTTGTAAGGTGAAACTGAAATATAATCAATGCCGACCAGTATCATTCCGCGTTTGACCAACTCTTCAGAAGCGCCCAGATCTATACCAACAAAACCGGGTTGGAATTCATTGGTTACCAAATCCCAATAACGTGAGTTGCTGGTCTTAAATAACAGGCGCTTGGGTTCATCGGAAATTTTCAGTCCGGCAATCACTTCAGCAGTAATAACCTTTACAGAATCAGGCACTTCCACCACCTGGGCAGGACCGACCAGCGCCTCAAGTGGCATTTCATCCACCTTGGAGCCATCTGCAATAAAGTGAAACGGAGCATCCACGTGCGTGCCGGTATGAGCTCCAAAACTCAAAAAGGAGACATTGGCATGTGCTCCTTCTTCAATCTTGGTGCGTCTATTTAGAACCACTGCGGGCTCTCCCGGCCAAACAGCCATTCCTTCACGGATGGTTAAACTGACATCAAATAACTTCATTTTTACCTCATTCCACTGGCAGTAAAAATCTCATCGAACAACGCTTGACGTTCCCATTCAGTCATCGGCGCCGGCCTGGACCAATCCGTCAAGGTGGCTGTGAGCAGTTCTGTGCTGATATATTTACCATTGTATATGATATGACGATCGTAGAACTCACGAATATTGTGCGGTTCCATTTGATCAAAAAGGAAATTTCCCAGCCCATAATGAATCAGACTGTCATTGACAAATTCAAAACCCATGGGCACATGCGCCTGAGACCCCTGAATGATATCCGCTCCAGCATAGGCGGCATCTTTAAATATCTTGCGGTAGTATTCATCATACATTTGCCTGTCGATTTCCCAGGCCTGAAAAGTAGTAATCACTACGTACCCCTGGGTTTTAAGTTCAGCTATCTTCTGATTCATCCATACATAATCGCAATTGGCTGAACCTGCCCGGGTATCGGTTGCCCAGGCGGTATCAAAACCCACAGGATTGCAGCCGATGAAGGCTATTTTGTTGCCGTTGACTTCTGTGGTTGCTGGCTGCAGCGCGTCTTCTTCATTGATGCCGCCGCCGAAACTCAACCAACCGCGTTCTTTATACATCTCAAGCGTTTTTGCAAATGCATCCCCCGGGTAATCGTTCAAATGATTGCCCGTGGATTCCACCACATTGACGCCAATGTTTTCAAGCACCTTGATCTGATCAGGCTTGGAACAAAACTGCATGGTATAGGCATCCACATACTCGCAACCTTCCAAGAAAGACACTTCATTGCTCACATGGCGCAGGTCCGCGCTCAAAAACCAATCCTTCACCATTTCAACGGGATAGTCGTAACCGTTTAATTCAATCTTTTTAAGCGTTACCCTGGCAAGCGCGGTCGTACCAGTCATCATTACCACTGTCATTTTTGATTCATCGCGGTTGGTTGCAGGGATGAGTGATCTAATCTGTTCTATTTCAGGTTGAAGAAGTTTTTCTGCGCCTTGTACACCCGAAAGAGTATAAGTAACGGTTAATCCATAATTTTCAACATCCATCGGACGGTCGAGCGGACTGATTCCGTCCACTTTAAGAATCTTGAGCCGGGGTTCGATAGCCTCGAAAGGCAGGATGGCAAGAGCATTTGAAACGGCCCATAATTCTGAGGTAAGATCTTGCGTTTCAACTATTTTGATCGAAGATTCAAAAGGTAATCCCCAATAATGCTTGAATACGCCATAAGTAGGCTCTGACAAAAGTATCTGATCGTATCCAGCGAGTGAAGGGGCGCCGGTTGACCATAAGGTTCTCAATTCGACCACCGAAATACTATCTATTACAGTGTCAAAGGGCACTCCGGCGGCATAAATACGCTCAAATTGTGCAACAGATGTTAACTCATGTTGTCCGGAAAAATCCAAAACCAAATCGGCTGTTTTTGCATTTTCCGTGGTTTTCAAATTCCCGCCTTCCTTAATCCACTCTTGCGGAACAGCCGGGCTGTAATAAATACTATCGGGCCTGGGCTCTGGTTGAAAAGGTGTTGCTGTAGCTGTGGCATTACTTGCAGCAAGAATTGGAGTAGCCTCTACAGTGGGAGTTGAGATCAATTCCATTGATTTCCCACTCTCATTTTTCAAGGGTGAACAAGAAGACATTATAAGTGTAATAATTAATGCACTGAGAAGCTTTTTATATTTTTGCATACGCGGAATATCGTTCTTTCATGTCGTTAGATATGCCAAATTATACGCTACCCTGTTGACAACTTCCAACTAAAGACTGATAAATTGTATCGAGATATTCATTTCAAAGGACCTTCTCCACAAGCAATATGACACTTTTGCATACCGAGTTAACCTGTTTTTCTTAAGATGATTTGAACCTTTGTTTTTGAAAATTGAAAACAAATACCCTTCGCTCCGATCGGGCACAGGTCAAAACGAATCAATTTTCAATATTCAGGTTCTGTTTACAGCCGATTCGTTTTGATTTGAATTTATGCACGAATCGCCAAGAGATATTGAGTTATTTTTAAGGTTCATAATTAAGACTGGCTATCCAAATATTAAATTGGAAAAGAACCAGGTGACAACGCTATTGTAGAATATTTATTCTATTTTATAAGTGTACCACCATTATCAAGTATTCCAGCAAGGATTTTGATTATAAAAAAGAAGACAATCTGTTAACCTGAATTTATTATTAGCAGGAAGGAAACACTACTATTATCGCAGGTGACCAAAGACGAAATTGGCAACTTGTTGTATGTTAACATCTCAAATTATGCAAAAACACCGATTTTCTACACAAAGAAATTAATAATTCAATTGTCCGAAATTTGATAGTTCCTGATAGGGTTCATCGATATAATCCAATAAGATACTTAACACAAAGGACACATTATGCGAGAAGTCGCGGTAATTGGAATCGGGCAAGTCAAAGTGGAAGAGAACTGGGAAAAATCCCTGCGCGAGTTGGCCGGGGATGCCGCCCTTTCTGCCCTTCTGGATTCGGGTTTGCAAAAAGTGGATGCTGTCTATGTGGGCAACATGATGTCTGGTTCTGCCAATCATCAGCAGCACCTTGGCGCCTATATAGCGGATTGGATAGGTATGCGACACGCTGAAGCCATGCGCATTGAGGCCGCCTGCAGTTCAGGTTCGGCCAGTTTTCGCACAGCCGTGATGGCTGTGGCTTCAGGTCAAGTGCAGACTGCACTGGCTGTTGGCGTCGAAAAAATGACCGACAGCCCCGGCGATGAGATCACTGCCCAACTTGCCACCGCAGCAGATGCCGATTGGGAAGCCGACCAGGGGGTATCCTTTGTTGCCCTGAATGCTTTGATCATGCGCCGCTACATGCATGAATACGGCTGGGAAAAAGAAGCCTTCGCACCCTTTGCCGTTAATGCTCATGCCAACGCCGTACACAATCCTTTTGCCAGGTTTCATGAACCCACGAGTATTGAAAAATATATGAAAGCAGGCATGATCGCTGACCCCATCAACTTGATGGATGCTTCTGCCATTGGCGACGGCGCGGCTGCAGCCGTGGTCGTGCCGCTTGAACTGGTGAAATCCGCGGGCAGGCGCTTAATCCGTGTGATCGGGTCTTCAGCCGCCATAGACACAATTGCCGTAGACCACCGCAAAGATCCATTATGGCTTAAAGCCGCTTATGAATCAGGCAAACAAGCCTACTCTCAGGCAGGCATCACACCGGCGGAAATTGACCTTTTTGAACTACACGACGCATTTTCGATAATGGCTACTCTATCTCTTGAGGCAAATGGTTTTGCCGAGCGCGGCAAAGGTCCGCAATTGGCTCTCAATGGCGAAATTACACCTACGGGGAAAATCCCCATCGCCACCCGCGGTGGACTCAAAGCCCGCGGACATCCGGTAGGCGCCACGGGTATGTACCAGATTGTGGAAGTTATCCAACAACTACGCGGAGAAGCAGTCGGATCGCAGGTTGAAGGTGCGCGCACCGGTATGGCCCAGAACATTGGCGGAAGCGGCTCCAATATCATCACACACATTTTTCAGACGGTATAATTACTTAAAATAATATTTTGAAGATTTTTGGTAATTAATCGTATCGATGATAACTCTCTCAGCCGGGATTCTTAAACGCTTTCAAGAAAAAACATTTCGGACTACAGACTCCGCCAGGTTGCGAACGCCGCAACAAGCCGTGGATTTTGTTAACGAACGTGGATTCATCTTCTTTTGGCCGGTAAAAGGCGTCAGCATGCCAAGCCTTTGGTGCGGTGTGGCTGGTGACCGTCCCGTTGCTGATGCACATGATGATCCAGGCCATACCAGTTGGGGGTGGAAAGACCAGATGCTAGATAAGCGCGTCTGGTATTACGGGCGTATTTTGCGTAAACGCAACACCTTTATTTCGCTTCAAACCACACCTTATTTTTATGCACTTTCTCCCAATTTCGGTGAACCTGAATTGGAAATCAACGACCAGTATCATGCGGGGCAGATTCCGCTTGAAGTCAAACTCATATTTGAAGCTCTGCTTGAAAAGGGTCCTCTGGATTCCCTTGCTTTGCGGCGTGAAGCCCACTTATCCGGCCCCAACAGCAATACGCCATTCAACCGTGCACTAGATATTTTGCAGCGAGATTTTAAAGTAATGCCAACTGCCATAGCCGAAGTGGGCACCTGGAAGTATGCTTTTGTCTACGACCTGACACACCGTTACCATCCTGAACTGCTCGAACAAAGCCGTTTCATTTCTGAGAACCAGGCGCGCGACCAGCTTGTTTCCTGTTATTTCAATTCTGTTGGAGCGGCCAGTGAAAAACAAATCCAATCTTTGTTTGGCTGGACACAACCTGAAACTCAAAAATCGATAAATAGATTATTGAAAAATGGACTGATAACCAATGATATCCAAATTGGAGATGAGGTTATAAAATATTTTTGCCTGACTTCACTTATTCAGTAAATTATTGTTACATTACAACGCACATTTTTTCCAAATCAAATTCACTTTACACAAAAATCAAAATAATTTCGCATTTCCGGCAAATTTTGTCAAAATTGATGCCCACTTTTCCATGTAGGGATATAATTTATGAATTGGCAAAATGGATTAATCGGGAGAATGATGATGCAATTTCCAATTACCAAACGGGCACGTGGAAAATACCGGTTTGCGTCCTCCCTTTTTGCCTCGAATGGCAAAGTTGTACTGCCAGATGTGAAAGCGTTGCATAACTTTGTTTTTCAAATTAATCAAACCATCAATGTAAATGATCATTCTGGTAAAACGCTGAAGGCCAGTCAGATTCACGGCATGGGATTGTTGGAGGAAATATTTCACCATGTTTTTAACCTTTATCAACAACAAAACCCCAATGTCATTATTAATTTGTTTTCTTCACTCCAAGTCACCTTTACACCCGCCAATCTTGATATCCTCTTAAACCTGTTTGTCAAGCATTACCCCCCACAAGTTGTGTATGAAGAGCATCAAACGACCCAAGAATACCTTGCCGATCAAAGCCCCACTGGTTCAAATCAAGAAACAACCCTGATTGACCTTATCCTATTATGGGTATCCACTCAAAACCAGGCATTAATTCCATTCGCCAGCCTGATCTGGGAACCGGACGTGCTCATTCACCCGTTGTTCAATCCGATCTTAAAACATATCGAACGGGCATTTTCAGATTTGCCAGGCTTCGGTCCTGCACAACAGTCATTAATCGAAATGCTCAAATCACCCGCCGAAAAAGTACCCGATTCCATTCCTGGCCAGTTGGAATACATCCGCATTCATTGGGGATACCTGCTGGGTGATTTAATCAATTTCCAACTTTTAAATAATATTGATCTCATTAAAGAGGAAGAAAAACCAGGTTTTACCGGACCGGGGCCAGCAGAAGTGCTGGTATACGACTCAAAAAGCATGTCTTCTTCTTTTTCTTCGTCTGGGTTTGATCGTGAGGCAAAGGCTTTTAGCCTTGATCGTGAATGGATGCCTGGTTTGGTGCTGATCGCCAAGAATATTTTTGTCTGGCTTGAACAGCTCTCAAAAAAATATAACTTGTCCATTACCACACTAGATCTAATTCCTGATACAGAATTGATGAATTTGCAGACTCACGGCATCAATGGATTATGGTTGATCGGTTTATGGCAGCGCAGCCCGGCTTCGGCACGCATCAAACAACTCACAGGCAACCCCGATGCAGTTTCATCAGCTTATTCTCTTTACTCGTATCGCATTGCTGAAGAATTGGGCGGTGACAGCGCATATGAAATGCTTAAACAGAAAGCTGAAAAATTCGGCATCCGCATGGCATCAGACATGGTACCCAATCATATGGGTATCGATTCAGAGTGGGTGATGCAGCATCCAGAGTGGTTTCTCTCAGTGGGTGAAAGTCCGTTCCCGGCTTATAGTTTTAACGGCCCTGACCTCTCCATGGATGAAAATATCCTGGTACAGATTGAAGACCACTATTATGACCGCACGGATGCTGCCGTGGTTTTTCACCGCATGGATAAACGCACCGGAGAGAGCAGGTTTATCTATCACGGCAACGATGGTACCGCCATGCCCTGGAATGACACAGCCCAATTGAATTACCTTGATCCAACCGTTCGTGAAATCGTCATTCAAACAATTATTGAGATTGCACGAAAATCCCCGATCATTCGTTTTGATGCAGCCATGACCCTTGCAAAAAAACATATTCAACGTTTATGGTATCCAGAACCCGGGGCTGGCGGCGCAATTCCATCCAGGTCAAATTATTCGCTCTCACGACACGATTTTGAACAGGCTGTGCCCAAGGAGTTCTGGCGCGAAGTGGTCGAAAGAGTCGAAAAAGAAGTTCCCGGCACACTTCTTCTCGCCGAGGCTTTCTGGCTCATGGAGGGTTATTTCGTTCGCACCCTGGGGATGCACCGCGTTTATAACAGCGCTTTCATGCACATGCTGCGTGATGAAGATAATGCCGGCTACCGCAAATTGATCAAAAACACGCTAGAGTTTGATCCCGAGATTCTAAAACGTTTTGTAAATTTCATGAACAACCCCGATGAACGCACCGCCTTAGATCAATTTGGCAGCGGCGATAAATATTTCGGCGTTTGTACACTCATGGTCACATTGCCAGGTTTACCCATGTTTGGACACGGTCAAATCGAAGGACTGACTGAAAAATATGGCATGGAATACCGTAAACCAATGTTGGACGAGACTGGTATTTTTGAATTTGATAAACAGCATTTCAGCAAAATAAGTCCACTGCTGCAGAACCGCGAGTTATTTGCCAATGTGGATCATTTTCGCTTGTTTGATTTTCAGCAGTCAGATGGCAACATCAATGAAAACGTTTTTGCTTATACCAACCAATGCGGCAAACACCGTGTTTTGGTTTTGTTTAATAATGCCTATCAAGAGACCGAGGGCAGAGTGGTCAACTCCTTCCCGCACACTGATGCAGCTGACCGCCACACCGGCAAGTATTCGCTAAATATAGCCGCAGCGTTTGGTCTTTTTACTGAAAACCATCGTTATCTATGTCTGCATGACCTTTCAACCGATAGTTACCAGATACGACTTTCAAACCAAATCGTTGAACATGGATTCGAAACACATCTGAAGGGTTATGAATACCATGTATTCACAAAAATCCACCCCACTGAAGCGTTAAATGACGAGACTTTCAAACAGTTATATGAGATGTACGGTCAAAATTCGATTCCAAATTTACAACACGCACTCAATCAAATTTACGGCCAAAAGGTCGATCCATTAAGGGTCAATGCCGACCTTATGTCTCAAGTGTTGGAATGCATCCAGCGATCACAAAGCAGCGATCAACAAAATCAGCTTGCAGAAGATGTTAATGCTTATGTTAGTAATGTAAAAGAATTAACTCAATTTCAAGGAGACTTTTCTCAATTGCAGGCTGAGATCATGCTCATGCTAACCACCCTCATCCAGTTGCCCAAACTTGCCAAATCACTGGATGTGCCTGGAACCAAAAACGTAGCGAACCACCTCTCAAAGATCAGTATCGATCTGGAAGATAATTTGCCCCACCAGTTATCACTCTCGGCGTGGATTTTAGTCAGTCAGTTCCACAAACATATTCCGCCCATGAATAATCCTTGTGATGGTCTCGAATGGTTGAAAAAATGGAATTTGGATCAATCGGTTGCCATGGCTTTATCCAAATCGGGTATGACAGAAGATTCAGCCAATCAAAAAACCATCTTCCTGAAGTTGGCAGTTAAATATCAAGACTGGTTTATCGAAGATAGCACCAAGGATTATTCTCAAATCCTCAAGAGTTGGTTAATCACACAGGATATACGCGAGTCACTAAAGGTCAATTTTTACGAGGATACTCTTTGGTACCACCAGGAATCCTTCATGGAATTGATATGGTGGATGGAGATTGTGCCTATTCTTAAGGTGTTATCGACTCTGGAATCAAACCGGGTAACCGCTGCCGAAACGGTGACTGCCTTAAAAGACATCTTTAAAAAGATACAAACCCGGCACTCGAAATCTTTCTGCAAGGTGGATTTATTGCTCGGAAAAAAAGAATTATCTTGATTTTTGGGTTTGTTCAAACCGATGCATGGCTTCTTTGAAAAGATCTAATGCCGAGAGGTTAATACGCCAGCTTTTGCTTTTCTCGAATACTGGTGAAACTTCGGTAAAAATGTCGATGCCAGTCGCTTGTCTGGTCAACCATACTGCATGGGCAGCATAAATCACGGCATTTCGTGGTTCAATGCGGTCAAGATCATCGAAAAACCATGCACACGAAGTAAACATGCGTTGACATTCAAGTTCAGCCTTGAAAAGTTTTTCAAGCTGGTCTACTTTTTCATCAGCCAGAATTAAACCAGACAAGTTTTGCAGCCAATCAATAAATTTCCGTTCGCCGCTAAAAACCTCGATATACCGATCACGTGCTTCCCAGGCATTTTCCAAAATTCCTTCGCATGTTTCCAGAAAAATCTTGTCCACTTCATCCGAAATGTGTTCCAATGCTTCACGTAGTGGTTTTTTCCATTCACTGTTGGGTGTACATGAACACACTCCGCTCCAACGCTGTACACCGTGATGACAGCTCCATGAAGTGTTATCTCGAATCTTTACAATTGGAAAATTTTTTTGTTGAGTTAGCTGCAACCCCGGATAAACCGTTTCAATATGTTGGGCCGATGTCGAACCATCCAATAAATAAGAGAGAAATTTATCGCGGAAAATTTGGTGGTGTCCATAGAGTTCACCATCCGTAGCGATCATCAACCATTGTTTTTGATCACCTGCCGCAAATTCCGGCTTTACAAAATTTCGGGCAAAGGCATCTGCATTGTCAGTTGCCTGTGGATCAAAACTGACACGGGCACTCAAGCCGCTGTGATAGAAAAAGACCTTGATTGACTTATGACCTGGCAAGATCACCTGGTAAGCCTTGTGCGGATCTGCGTTTTTAACATCGGCTTGCCAAGGCGCCAAAATGGTGAATTCGATCCCGTTTTCAACCAGCACTTCCAGTGTTTCGAGATCCACTGCCGTTTCTGGCAGCCACATCCCCTGTGGTTTGCGATTGAAGGTGCGTTCAAACTCGTATATCCCCCAACGAATCTGGGTCTGTTTATCGCGTCTTTTTCCAAGGGGCAAAATGGTGTGATGATAAGGTTGCGCGATAGCATTACCAGCCCCGTAATGGTCAAAATTTTGCCGATCTGAATTAACGATTTGATTTAATACCTCGGGATGGTATTGCCTCAACCAAGTGGAAAGCGTCGGACCAATATTAAAACTGATGCTTGAGAAATTACCCAAAGCAGCGTTGGGTTTGTAACAAGTTTCAAAAATGCGCTCATTCCAATTAGGGTATGGATGTGCTCCCGGCTCATCGGGGATAATTCCGGTCAGTGGATCTTCTCTAGCGGGTTGATAAAAATGTGCATGTACACATAAAGAGTGTCGATTCGCCATTCTGAAATGTTATTTCCTTTTCTTTATTTCGGTGGTGAGATAATCGAGGTGTTGATGAAACCTGGCCGGCATGATGCCAAATTCACGCGGAAGGCTGTCAAGGTTAGCAGTGCGGTCTTCTGCCAGGTGATCCAGCCAAAAGATTGAAACTGGAAAGGAAGGGAAAATCTGGTCAATCCAAAGTGAAAGTGATCGCAAAGTTGCCGGCGAAACCGGTATTATATAACGTTTTATACCCGTTTTGTTCATTATCAAACGAACTATTTCGCGGTAAGGCAGAGGTTCCATTCCACCAATCGAATAGATGCGATTTACAGCTTTTGGATCTTCCCTGATCAACAGTAAAACGTTGATCAGGTCATCAATCCATAAAGGCTGCAGCAAGACATGCCCTTTGGATGGCATCAGAAATATCGGAGAAATTTTTATCAATTTTGCCAATGGGACAGTAAATTGATCCCCCGGCCCAAACACAGAACCGGTGCGGACGATGGTGTAAGGAATTCCACTGTTGATGATCCAATGCTCGGCAATCGCCTTGGCTTTAAGCACCGGGTAGGCAGAAGCACGCGCAGCGCCGTGATGGCTCAAATAATAAACGCGGTCAATTTTGGTTTCTTTGGCAGCCTGCATCAACGTGGATGTACCTTCCACATCAACCTGGTTGAGATCGCCGCGGCTGCCTTTACGTTCCGCGCCGGCCAGATGGAAAATTTGATTTACATCTTTGAGTGCCGCCCTGACACCCCTTTGGTCTGACAAGCTGCTCACCGCCACTTCCACTGGTATCCCCTTGGGGAAATTCGGTGAGGTTGTGGAAGGTTTTAATAATATCCGCACCTTATGGCCTGATTCAACCAAAGCCTTGATGAGATTCCTGCCTATAAAACCTGTTCCGCCTGTAACCAATATCATGAGTGACATTATAGCAGACGATTTAATCCTTAATTAACCAAGATGGCACAGTACTTGCTACATCGTATTTGAGTTAACTATGACGGGCAAGGTTGGATGCAATATGATGAACTCAAAAACCAATTCAGAAAGCAATCGTCTTGGACTTCACTATTTCCAAGACACTTTGCACTATTCCGCCCAGGATCTGTCGGTTTGGCTGCCTGAATTAACCAGACTGAATGCCTCCTGGGTCGTTCTGCTGTCTGATTCCAACCGCGCCATCCCAGAAAATTTTGTTACCGGTCTGGTTGAAGCCGGTATTCAACCCATCGTGCATTTCAAACTGCAGCTTCCTGATTCTCCGTCTGCCGCTGATTTGAAACCGATCCTTTCAGCTTATTCGCGTTGGGGAGTTAAAAATGTCGTCTTCTTTGATAAGCCCAACGATACATCAAGCTGGTCAGCCGCTGGTTGGTCTCACCAAGATCTCGTGGAACGCTTTATTGACCGCTTTCTGCCTCTCGCGCTTGAAGCCCAACGTAACGGATTGACTCCTGTATTTCCTCCGCTCATGCCTGGCGGCAGCTATTGGGATACATCTTTCTTCAAATCCTCACTGCAATCGTTATCTCGCCGTGGACAGCAGCATTTGCTGAATACCATGGCTGCTGGTGTCTATGCCTATACTTACGGACACGAACTATCCTGGGGAATGGGCGGACCTGAAAAGTGGGTTCACTCCCGGCCTTACCTCACGCCAACCGGATCAGAAGATCAGCGTGGATTCAATAATTACGAATGGGTAGGCAAACTTGCCGCTGCTGCAGGTATTAATAATATGCCGATAATCCAGTTTGGCGCAGGAATTAAACAACCCGGATCGTACTATTCACCTGAAGTACATGCCGAAATGGTCGAAGCCATGCTGTCATTGATTAATGATGTTGAAGAGCTTGAATCCGCGCATGCCATCGTTGCCTGCAACTTTTGGCTTCTCGCAGCCGATCCTGACTCTGAAGAATATCCGCAGAGTTGGGTTAAATCGGAAGGCAGCACCCTACCTGTCGTTCGTGTGCTTGCCCCAGCCGCCAAAAGGGTTGCTTCACCAGATCCATCCCCCATTCAACCAGACGCTCAACTCCCCAAAACGGATGGTACAACGCCCCAAGCCTTATCTTTTTCAATCGAACATTACCTACTCTTGCCGGTCTATGAATGGGGTCTGGCTGAATGGCATTTAGATGTGACACGTCCCTTTATCCGCAAATATAAACCAACCGTTGGTTTTTCACTTAAAGAAGCAGCTATGGCGCGCAAGGTCACCATCATTGGTGGTGATAAAGATTTTTCTACTGAAGAGATCAGCAAGCTGCGCGACCTGGGCTGCCTGGTGGATCAAATTAGCGGTGATGGTACAAGTATTGCAACACAACTTCTTGAGAGGTGAAAACATGATTATCACTGAGTCTGCAACCCCTATGGAACATACTCCCATCGAAGCCAGAAACCCGGTTTTAAAAGTGGTTGGTCTGGGCGGCGGTGGACAAAACGCAGTGGATCGTATGATAGAACTCGGCCTTTCAGGAATTGAGTTTATTGCAGCCAATACAGATGCCCAGGTGCTGAAATCCAGCCAGGCTTCTGTCAAAGTTCAACTTGGCCCGCTGCTCACTCGCGGACTCGGCGCAGGCGGCAACCCTGAAGTTGGAGAAGCCGCGGCTGAAGAAAGCACTGCTGAACTAAATGAAGTATTAGCCGGTGCTGATATGGTCTTTCTGACTGCCGGTATGGGCGGCGGAACTGGAACCGGCGCCATCAGTGTCGCTGCTCGTATTGCAAAAAGTTTAGGCGCAGTAGTTGTGGCTGTGGTCAGTTTGCCGTTCTCGTTTGAAATGGGTAGGCGCCAAAAAAATGCCCGTGAAGGTCTGGCCAAATTGCAGCCTTTCACTGACACTTTGATTACCGTTCCTAACGATCGCTTGCTATCTGCCGCCCCGCGCGATCTTCCGCTTGAGATGGCTTTCCGCATGGCGGATGACATTTTGCGACAGGGTATTCAAGGTATTTCCGAATTGATCACCCAACCGGGCTTGATCAATGTTGATTTCTCACATATTCGCAACTTGATGAAAAATGGCGGCGGTTCACTGCTGGCCATCGGCACAGGTGAAGGTGAAAACAAAGCTATTGATGCACTTGAACATGCCCTGCATCACCCCATGATTGAAACCATCAATCTTTCGGATGCAGGCGGCATAATAGCCAACTTTACCGGCGGCACCAACCTGACCTTTTCAGAAGTAACCGATGCCCTCAGTTATTTGCAAGCGAGAACCGGCACCGGTGTGGAAATCATCCCAGGTGTTATCTGCGATGAACTTATGGAAGACCGTGTGCAGGTCATTTTGGTTTTGACCGGCATCGGCGCAACCTCAATTGATACTCAAAAAGTTCAAACTCAGCAATCAATTGTTGAACCCGAACAATCAAAAATCCAATCCATTCCAATGGATCTCAGCATGGGGAATGAACCTATCCAGGTCAATGCATTTTCCCCCACTCCCGTCCCCCAGGTGGATATGGTCATCAACCAGCCCAACCTGGATGTTCCGGCATTTCTGCGCCGCCGGGTAAATTAGGAGAAATTATGGATGCCAGCGCAAAAAATCACGTTTGCAGCTCCGTTTACAGCCAGTTTCCTGAAGTTCGCGGATCAAACCCAACCATCACTACATTGCCTGGCGACAAGTTTCAATTGATTTTCCATGGCAAAGTAAAGACTGCTGACGGCAAAACCATGGATCGTACTGTAAGGGTTTCTGTTTCTGCTGATGGCAGAATATTAAAAATGACTACATCAAGGTAAAGGTGAATCATGATCTCTCAACTCTCCAAGAAAATTGAACTCAAGTTTTGGGATACTGTCATTCCGATGTTGTCCAATTCAGCCTGGCTGAGAACGGCTGCCAAATCGCTCTCCGACCTGTATCACGATGAACAGATTGTCAGACACATTGCCATTGGCGTGGTCATCGCATTTGCGGGCTTTGCCAGTGGATTTTTACTCTTTTCACTTAGTACTATTTTTTAATAATCTCTTAACGGCGCGAGAGCGCCGTTTTCATTTCCCTTGATTTCTTCATGATGGTAAAATAATTAAATAATAATCAACTATTTGTCTGGACAAACCTAACTATGAAAAAGATCGTCATACCGGTCATAATAGTGGTTTTTGGAGTGTGTGCCTTTTTTGGTTATAAGGTTGCCTCAAAATTTTTGTCCGCCAAACAATCGGCTGGCGCTCAAGGTACAGAACCTATCGAAATTCCACTCGTCATCCAGTCAAATTACATTTTTATACACGTTAATGATTTATCACTTGATAAACCTGAACTGGTTTCGGTTTGGGTTGGATTTGTGAATGAATCTTCCCCTTCTCAATTGATGCTTCTCCCTATTTTTCCAACTTATAATACTGAAATTCATGACCGTATTAACCAGAAATTTAGTTTGAATTCTGAACACAAAGTTAACCAACGCTTTATAAACCTCCTTCAGTCAAATTATGATTTAAAAATTAACGGTTACATTCTTACTGACGATACCGGGGTAAGTTACTCAAATCAATGGATCACCGGAATCGATTCTCCGATAACATACATTGCTGCAACAACAGATACAGAAAAACACGCCATCTTGTTAAACGGACAAAATTCATGGCAGCAATTCTGCCAACTTGTCAATGCGGGTACTGCCAATTCGTATTTTTCAAGCATCAATTGGGGGTTTTTACTGCCTGATCATTTCTCAACAAATCTTGATTTTGAAAGTCTCACTTTACTAACCGATCAGATCGTCCATGCCGATGATCAGGTGCAGTGCGAAGTGCTTTCAAACGAATAGTTCCCCTTTTCTTCAGGAGCCAAACCATGAAAGATCAATCAAGGCGTGAATTTTTGCGTAATTTAATGTTGGGAGCTACAACATTAGCCGCTCAACCTATTTTGACGTCTTGCGGAGTCAAACCCGTGGCAGAAACTCAAATACCGGCTGAAACTCAGATTGCAACTGATTTCGCCTCGACAGAGAACGCAACTGAAGTGCCAACCGATACGCAAAACCAATATCCCTATCTTGTGGTCACCCGTGGAAGCGACGCCGAAAAGATGGTTAGACAAGGGATGCTTGCTTTAGGCGGCATGGAACGTTTCATGAAACCTGGTGCGGATGTGATCATCAAGCCCAATATTTGCATAGGTTATTATTCGTATGAATACGCGGCAACCACCAATCCTTGGGTGGTCGCAGCTTTGGTCAAAATGTGTCTTGAAGTTGGCGCTAAACGTGTGCGTGTGATGGATTTTCCATTTGGTGGAACAGGTGAACAATGTTACAAAAACAGCGGTATTGCTGACCTGGTCACAGCCGCCGGCGGCGAAATGGAAGTTATGTCTGATTTGAAGTTTGTTGAAATGTCTATCCCTGATGCTGTTCGATTAAAAAAAGCTTCTATTTATCAAGATGTATTAACCACTGATCTTTTAATTAATGTGCCTATTGCCAAAACTCACGGGATGGCGAAATTAACCCTGGGTTTAAAGAATTTGATGGGAACCATGCTCAATCGAGAGAGTATTCATCCATCGTTTGAACAGAATTTGGTGGATCTCGCCACCGTGGTTCGTCCACATCTCACTATCATAGACGCCATTCGTACCCTCATGGCCAACGGCCCTACCGGCGGTAACCTTGACGATGTCAAACTTCAAAACACTTTAATTTTCTCGCATGATATTGTTGCTGCCGACAGTTACGCCACCCGATTATTCGATAAAACACCTGATTACCTTCCTTATGTCATAAAAGCTGCCGAACGCGGTTTAGGCAAAGCTGACCTGACCGGATTGAATATTCAAGAGATCAACATCGATGCCTGAAACAAAAATCAGGCGAAAACTTGAAAGTCGGTGGGTGATTGCCAGAAAAATCACTCAAGGATTGTCTTTCATCGTTTTCTTCCTGGCAGTGGTTTTCAGCCGTCAGAATGGATTACCCGCGAACCTGGTGGATTTCACCATCCGTTTGAGCCCTTTGGCAATGCTCTCGCATCTGTTCAGCAGTAAAACCTTCCTTGCCGGTTCTGCCCTCTCATTAATTCTCCTACTCTCAAGCCTGGTCGTA
>DQHW01000008.1 GCA_003524305.1 Anaerolineaceae bacterium | reverse complement strand
TTGAAGGTGCCATTCTTGAGAAATTGCAGTCCAATTATGATCGCGAGTGGGATCAACAATCAACAAAAGAGGAAAATCAATGAAAATTGCAGTCTATGGCGGCGCAGCCCCAAAGCCCGGCGAGTCAGCTTATGAAGAAGCCCGTCAACTGGGGTTCCTGCTGGGTAAATCCGGTCATACCGTCATGACCGGGGGCTACATCGGTGTAATGGAAGCCGCCTCTCGGGGTGCTAATGAGGCCGGGGCGCATGTGATCGGATCCACTTGCACCCAACTCGAAGATTGGCGTAAAGTGAAAGCTAACCAGTGGGTCAAAGAAGAATGGAAACATGAAACCCTGCGTGACCGCCTTTATGCCCTGGTGGAAAAATGCGATGCCGCGGTGATGATGCCCGGCGGTGTCGGTACCCTCGCAGAACTGGCAGTCATGTGGAATGAAGAGATCATTTCAATGAAACCTGCCCGCATAATGGTGTTGGTTGGCAAAGGCTGGCAAAGAACGATTGAAGTATTTATTTCAGAACTGGGCGATTATTTGCACCTGCAAGACCAAAAACGTGTTTACTTTGCCGAAGACATTAATGCGGCAGTTGCTTTGATCAACAATTTTGAAGCAGAAACTCAGAAATCATAGATTATCAGGAAAACACTCATGGACAATGAAAAATTAACCCCACGCAGCGAAAATTTCTCGGAATGGTATAACCAACTCATCCAACGCGCCGAATTGGCAGATAACGCACCCGTACGCGGTTGCATGGTCGTCCGCCCCCTCGGTTGGGCCTTGTGGGAAAACATCCAGTCCGCGCTTGACAAGCGCTTCAAAGATACCGGTCACGTCAACGCGGCTTTTCCGCTGCTGATTCCAATGTCCTTTTTGCAAAAAGAGAAAGAACATGTAAAAGGTTTTTCACCAGAATTGGCCGTGGTCACGCATGGCGGCGGACAGGAACTCGAAGAACCTCTTGTGGTACGACCCACCTCCGAGACGATCATCGGATACATGTATTCAAAATGGATCAAGTCGTACCGCGACCTGCCTGTGCTGATCAACCAGTGGGGCAACGTTGTGCGATGGGAAATGCGTACCCGCCCCTTCTTGCGCACACTTGAATTCTACTGGCAGGAGGGCCACACCGCCCATGCCACCGAAAAAGAAGCCGATGAAGAAACCATGCGCATGCTTGAGGTTTACACCCGCTTCGCCGTGGATGAAGCTGCCGTGCCAGTCATCCCCGGCCGCAAGAGCGACACCGAAAGATTCGCCGGCGCCGTGCGCACCTACTCCATAGAAGCCATGATGGGCGACACCAAAGCCCTCCAATCCGGCACCTCTCACCTGCTCGGGCAGAACTTCGCCAAGGCATTTGAGATCCAATACCTGGATGAGAACAATACCCAGCAGTACTGCTGGACCACCTCCTGGGGGCTTTCAACCCGTTTCATCGGCGCAATCATCATGACCCATGGCGACGACCAGGGCCTGGTGCTGCCGCCCAAGTTGGCACCCATCCAGATCGTGATCGTGCCTATTTATAAAAATGATGAAGAACGCAGCAAGGTCATGCCCTTTATTGAAAACCTCAAAGGTGTCTTGAGCGACTTCCGCATCAAAGTGGATGACCGCACCGAAGTGACACCCGGTTTCAAATATAACGACTGGGAAATGCGCGGTGTTCCCGTGCGTCTCGAAGTCGGTCCTCGCGATGTTGAAAAGAACTCGGTCATGTCTGCCCGCCGCGACATCCCCGGCCGCGATGGCAAGAAGATCCTTTCGCTTGAAGGTCTCAGCGGAGAGATATCTAATCTGCTAAAAGAGATCCACACCAGCATGTACGAAAAAGCCAAGGCTTTCAGAGATTCACACATCTTTGATCCCAAAGATTATGAAGAACTGAAAACCACCATCGAAAAAGGTTGGGCGTTCTCATGGTGGTGCGGCGATGGGTCTTGCGAAGCCAAAGTCAAGGAAGATACCAAGGCCACCACCCGCTGCATTCCGCTTGATCAACCCGGCGGTAAAGGCAAATGCATTGTCTGCGGCAAAGAAGCACACGAAAAGGTTTACTTCTCCAAGGCTTATTAGTGAGAACCTGGCATGCCAGCCATAGAATTCAGCCGCTTACGCACAAAAATCGAACTGCTCGGAAAGGTATATCACCAACCCGGGCAGTTCCTCAAGGATTTACAAGACCTCTACTTTTTCTATTCCGACCTCACCTTCCAGTCGGGCAAATCCAACGCTGCCAACGTTAACGCGCTGCAAACCTACCGCACACCGCTGATCATCAACCGCGAGCTTGAAAGACTGCTGCGTCCGCGCGCGCTGGCCGAACCCGAAGATACACTCAAGATCATTGATATATTATGGCAGACCAAATTTCTAGAACCCTGCCAGTTGGCTGCCGGTCTGTTGGGATCATTGCCGATGGAGTCTACAGATGCCGTGTTTAAACGCATTCAAAACTGGTCCCAATCTGGCGAAAAATCAGAATTGCTGGATATGCTCCACACCAAAGCCACTGAGACCATCAGACGTGAATCCCCCGCCCTGTGGATCAACACCCTGCGCACCTGGGTTCACACCGATGACCCGACCTTGCAAAAATTTGGTGTTTTAGGCTTGATCCCCATGTTGAACGACCCTGACAACGACAACCTGCCGATCATCTTTGATTTTCTGCAGCCGGTCATTGCCGAAACCGATCCGCATCTGGCGGTCACCCTGTTGTCGATAATCGAAATCCTGGCCCAGAAATCAGAATCAGAGACCGTCTATTTTCTCAAGCAAATCATCAAAGACTCCACCAATGATGACCTGCCGCGCTTCATCCGCCGCGCCTTGCCGGGGTTTTCAGAAGGTGCGCAATTGTCATTGAAGACTTGTTTGAGAGAGAATCCGACAACGTAAATCTATACCATTGTATTGCAACCTACTCACCACCCCCCATATCTGGTATAATGCCTATCTGTGACTCGACCAATCTGCGGGGCCTTCCTGCGGATTTGGAGACATAAATTTAATCAGGAGAAATTGTCATGCCCTTAACAAAAGAAGTAAAGTCCGAAAAGATTGCTGAATTCCACGTCCACGATACGGATACCGGTTCAGCCGCAGTGCAAATCGCCCTGCTCACCACCCGCATCAAACAGCTCACCGAGCACATGCGCAATAACAAAAAAGACACATCATCACGTCGCGGTCTGCTCCAAATGGTCGGAAAGCGACGCCGGTTGCTGGCTTACTTGCGAAGAACAGATTTTCCCCGCTTCGCAGCCATCACCGAAAAGCTTAGCATCCGCACTAAGTAGGGCCTAACTTAGACGAGTAGGTGGCACACACCACCTACTCGTTTTGATTTACGCCTTTTCTGCGGAACCGTAGCCGCCGGTTGGGTATTGAAAAATGGTGAGGACGTACGCGTCCCCGACAGTTTTCAGTTCCTGACTGGGCGGAAAATGAAAGGAACTTAAATGAAACCAGAAAGCAAGAAATATATTACCAATGTTGGTGGACGTCCTCTGACGTTCGAAACCGGCAAATTGGCAGCCCAGGCTGGCGGTGCTGTCACCGTCCAGTTTGGTGAAACGGTTGTCTTTGCAGCCGCCACCATGGGCAACGAACCCCGCATGGGACAAGACTTCTTCCCCCTCACCGTTGAGTATGAAGAAAGAATGTACGCAGGCGGCAAGATTCCGGGTTCTTTCTTCCGCCGTGAAGGCCGCCCCGGCACCGATGCCATCCTTGTCTCACGTTTGACTGACCGCCCCCTGCGTCCCCTGTTCAACCAGGCTATCCGCAATGAAGTACAGGTCATCATGTTCTCTCTCTCGGCTGATACCGAGAACCCCCTGGACGTCTTGGCCATCAACGCAGCATCCGCTGCATTGATCATCTCCGATATCCCCTGGGGCGGACCTGTCGGCGCTGTCCGTGTTGGACGCGTCAACGGTGAACTCATCCTCAACCCAACCTACGCCCAGATTGACGAAGGCGACATAGACTTGCGCATCGCCGGCACCTCTGACGCCATCTTGATGGTGGAATGCGGCGCTCTTGAAGTCGATGAAGAAACCATGGTTGCTGCCCTGCTCTTCGGTCACGAGGCTATCAAGACCATTTGTGAAACACAACTTCAGATGGCCAAAGAAATTGGCAAAGCCAAACGCGAAGTGCAGCTCTTCACCCTGGACGAAACCATTGCCGAGAAGGTCTACAACCGCGCATCAAGCGACATAGACGAACTCCTCGAAGCTCCCCACACCAAACACGAACTTCAAGATTCATTGGATGCCCTGCGCGATTCCGTTGTTGTTGAATATGTTGACCCCGAAGAATCAGAACAGATCAGTGCGTACAAAGAAGCCTTCGAAGAAACCCTCAAACGTGTTGTGCGTTCACGTATCCTCGATCAGCACAAACGTCCTGACGGCCGCAATCTTACCGAAATCCGCCCGATCTGGTGCGAAGTGGGCGTCAGCCCGCGCGCCCATGGTTCAGGTCTTTTCACCCGCGGCGAGACCCAGGTTTTGACCCTGGCCACGCTTGGCACCCCCAAAGAAGCCCAAGAGATCGATACCCTCTCTCCCAACGACTCAAAACGTTACATGCATCATTACAACTTCCCGCCTTATTCAACCGGTGAAGTGAAACGTACCGGCGGACAATCACGCCGCGAAATCGGCCACGGCGCCCTCGCCGAACGCGCCCTTCTGCCCGTGATTCCTTCAGAAGCAGATTTTCCCTACACACTACGCCTGGTCTCAGAAGTACTCGCCTCAAACGGCTCTTCTTCCATGGCTTCAGTCTGCGGTTCAACCCTCGCCCTCATGGATACAGGTGTGCCCATCAAAGCCCCGGTAGCGGGTGTGGCCATGGGCCTGATCAAAGAAGATGACAAGTTCGTCGTCCTCACTGACATTCAAGGCGCTGAAGATCACCTCGGCGACATGGATTTCAAAGTAGCCGGCACCACCGCAGGCATCACTGCTTTGCAGATGGATATCAAAATCAAGGGCATCACATCAGAAATCATGAGCCAGGCTTTAGCCCAGGCGAAAGTTGCCCGTCTCTTCATCCTCGATCAAATGTTGGATGTACTCCCAGCTCCTCGTCCTGAACTGCGCTCCTTCGTTCCCCGCATCACCACCATGAAGGTACCCATCGATAAGATTGGCGCCATCATCGGACCTGGCGGCAAGATGATCCGGTTGTTGCAAGAAGAAACCGGCACCAAAATTGACATTTCTGACGATGGTACTGTCTTTATTGCAGCCACCGACGGCAAGAGTGAAAACGAAGTGCGAGAACGAATTGCTGCCCTCACAGAGAGCGCCCAGATCGGACGCATTTACACCGGCAAGGTCGTACGCGTGGCTGATTTCGGTGCCTTCGTCCAGATTTTGCCCGGCATCGACGGCATGGTTCACATTTCACAACTCGACACCGAACGTGTTGAGAAGGTTGAAGATGTGGTCAAGATGGGTGACGAGCTCACCGTCATGGTCACCGCCGTGGATGAAAATGGCAAGATTCGCCTTTCACGCCAGGCTGTGCTCGAAGGTTGGACCCCCGAAGAAGCCCTCGAACATGACAAGGGTGGCAGAAGCGGCGGAAGCAGCCGTCCCCGCCCAGGTGGAGATCGCGGCGGACGCCCAGGCGGCGACCGCAACGGACGTCCCTCTGGTGGCGGCAACCGCGGCAGCAGCAGCGGCCCAAGAAGATAGTCAACAAAAAACCGGGAGTCTGAGACTTCCGGTTTTTATGCCTTGCTGAATTTATATCTTGATTGGTTCAAGTTTCCGATTTCTTCAAAAGAAATCGGAAACTTGTAATCTAAATATTGAGAAGCATTATTCACTTTGAAGTCGGAAGTTCAGGCATGCGCGGTCCGTTGACATGCATGTATTCAGATAATGCAGCCCGTAGCGCGGTGCGGTCATCCCAAGCATACTCGACCGTGCCGAAGCACATGGATTGTTCGTGCCCCTTGCCGCAAGGCATTACCAGGTCGCCTGGCTGAGCAAGCTTCACGCCCAATCGGATGGCATCACCGCGATCTGGCACCCTGTAAAAAGTCAGCCCTTCGATGCCGCCGGCTTTGACCGCTTCATCAGCCATTTCTGCCAGAATATCATCCAGTGATTCGGTGCGCGGGTCTTCCGCGGTGAGGATGGTAATATCCGCCATTTTAACTGATGTTTCAGCCATCATACGCCGCTTCTGTCGGTCACGTAGTCCAGCCGAACCAAACACAGCAATCACCCTGCCGTGCGTCATCTGTCTTGCGGTTTCAATCGCTCTCAGCAGTGCATTGGGGGTATGCGCAAAATCCACCATGGCGGTAAACGGCTGACCAAGATCAATCCATTCCATGCGGCCTGAGACACCAGGCAATTCTGCAATACCTCGGGCGGCGACCTCAGCATCGATCCCCAGCCCCTCAACCGCAGCCGTGAAAGCCGCCAGGCAGTTCGATACGTTGAAGGCGCCTGGTAAATTGCAATGAATTGAAACGATGGCTTTGTTCACTTCAATCACAAAATCGGTGCCAACCGGTGAATAGCGAATGTTTGAAGCATTCACAGTTCCATTACCCGACATACTGTAACTACATTTATTGTCTTTTACGATCTCATTCAGAAAGCTGTAAGCATCATCATCGGCATTCAAGACAGCCAATCGGGGATTTCCAAACGGTTTTTCTTTAGTCTCATTCAATAGAGCAAACAAACGCGCTTTGGCGTTTCGGTAACCTTCATATGAACCGTGATAATCGAGGTGCTCATGGGTGATATTGGTCACCACGGCAATGTCAAACTCGCAGCCTGTCACCCGATGCTGTGCCAAACCATGCGAGGTGGTTTCAAGCACCACATGAGTCAACCCCGTCTTGACCATTTTTGCGAGCAATTCTTGAACTTCGGTAGCCTCAGGTGTGGTGACATGAAAACCTGTGTCAATCACTTCATCACCGATGACAGCGTTGACAGTTGAAACTAATCCGGCTTTCAAACCGGCAATTTTCAATATTTGAAATAGTAAGTTCGAGGTGGTGGTCTTGCCATCTGTGCCTGTGACGCCTATCACAATCAGTTTTCGGCCCGGATGGTCGTTAAATGAAGCCGCCAGATATGCCAGTGCTTCACGTGAGTCTTTTACTTTTAAGTAAGGAACCGTCAACTTTAAATCTTTTGTGCCAACGACAGCCGTAGCGCCATTTGATATAGCCGTCGGAATATAGTCATGTCCATCCGCGCTGCCGCCGGTGAGTGCCACAAAAAGGTTACCAAAGCATACTTTACGTGAATCAAATTGAATCCCGGTAATTTCAATATCTGGATACTGGGTATCAGTCTCAAGACAATTGGGACAATCATTGATCAGATGAATGAGTTTCTTTGAAGTTTGCATTGTCATCAATCTTTTTCCGATTTACTCTGACAAGTTAGATAATTTGTATCAAATTATATCAACGAAAAAGAGGCAATTATAGACTTTTTTTGTTACAATCCAGATTGAACAAAGTTTTTATACCATCTTTATTTATTTTTCCATACGAGAAGGTATAATAATGTGATTGAAATTCAGGTCGGAACGAAGAGGAGAATTTCACTTTGAACGAAAAACGCATCCAGGAAGTAATCGAAATTGAAAAGAAAGCTGATGAGATCTTTAGCAAGGCTGTTGCTGAAGCGGACCGTATGCCCCAACTGGCCGAACAGGAAGTAAAAACCTTGGTCGAAAATGCCCGTTTGCAAGCAGAGAAAGAAGCTCAAACTTTAATAGCCAACGCCCAAACTAAGGATGAATCTGACAAGATACTGAGCCAGGCAGAAGAAACCACTCAAAAAAATGCGGCTCTTGCCAAGCACAACTTTGAGCGGTCCACGACTTATGTCATCTCGAGAGTTGTGGGTCGAGGATAATCTAATGTCCTTTAACGCAACCTCAGATTATGCTGCAGGTAATGCGCGGGTACGGGTTAAATACTCAACCTTGCTCACAAGAAAAGATTTTATAGCCTTAAGTGAAGCACCTGACCTTGATTCACTCTTTACTCAGTTAAAAACTACTCCTTATGGCTCTTACCTAGAACTTGCCAAAGACAAAGAGTTGACTGCCAGACGTGCAGCATTTCTTATCAGACAACGGCTTAGTGACGAGTTTCACACCATCATTAACGCTTCTCCAGATTCTGTAAAGAATGTAATTCTTCAGTTGTATCGAATGCATGAAGTCAACAATCTAAAAGCTGTTCTTCGTGGTATCGTCATCAATTCAAGTTGGGATAAAGTGCGTTTCGTACTATTCCCATTTGGACCTGAGGGTGTTTTACCCACCCAGGCTATGGTCGAAACCGGAAATGTTGCCCAGGCAGTGGAATTATTACGTGGCACACCCTATTATGATACCCTGGCTTTTGCCATGAATCGCTACAGTGCGGAACAAAGTCTCTTCCCCATTGAAGTCGCTTTGGATCTCGCTTATTGGCGCGAATTGTGGAATGATGTCAAGAAACTTCCGCGTGAAGACCAGGAATATGCCGCACGCATCATCGGTTCCATGCTCGACATGAACAATCTGATGTGGGCTATTCGTTACAGTGTCTATCACAAACTCTCAGAAGAAGAAGTCATTAATTACACCCTGCCCTTTGGTTATCGAGTTCACGATGACAGCATCCGCAGCATTGCTGCCGGAGCTGAAATCACTCACATCGTGAAACAAGTTTATCCAGAACTTCGCAATGTGGATGATGTTCTTCTTGATTTGCATACCGGATTGCCAAAGCTTGAGATGATGCTTGAAAAGCAGATCGCTCAAAAATGTCACGGCGTATTTGAAGGCAATCCATTTCAAATTGGTATTCCACTGGGTTACTTGGTGCTGTTAGATTATGAAATTCGTAATTTGACCGTTTTAATTGAAGCCAAAGCCAACCAGGTTCCTGTTGAAAAATACAACGAATTCGTTACCTTTGATTTAATAAAATAATTATTAACTGACCAACGGAGAGAATATGTTCTATCCGCAAGAAATGACTGAGATCGAAATTATTGCTCCTGCCAAAGACTTGATCACCATTACCAAGGCCTTGAGTGGTCAAGGGATTTTTAGCCAGACCGATGTCAATTATTTGAGTTCTGATAAAAATCATCCCCAGGTAAATTTATGGCAAGAAAAAGCCGCAGCCTATTCCATACTGGAACGCAGACTTCATTCAATTCTTTTGTCGTTGGGTGTGCTAAAGACAAGCCCCAAACAACGAGATTATGACACCTTGATTGATGTTGAGGTTGCCAAAGGCATCGTGGACGCAGTGGAAAAACAGGTCAAGGAACTGGTAGACCAAATAAGCCTTGAAACCAAGAAAATCGAACACCTGAAAACGGTTCTCATGCAGATTGAGCCGCTGACAGGCATTGATGTCGATTTTTCACTGATGCAGAACGCAAAATATGTGGCTTCAATTATTGGCATCATTCCCAATGAGAATATTGATCGCCTCAGCACCAGCCTGGCTCGAATTCCTCATGAATTGTTCACGTTGAACCAAAAACCCCAGAAATCCGTGGTTTGGCTGGCTGCCAGCCGTGAAAATTCGGATATGCTTGATCGTGCTGCCAGAAGTGCATACCTGGATCCCATCAACATTCCTCAAGACTTCAAAGGCACTCCCGCCCAAATTGTTGATTCGGTCAAGAAATCCATTCTTGATTCTGAAGCAAATATCGAAAAACTCAAAGAACCGCTGATTGAAATTCGCAAGGCTAAAGAAACCGAGCTGACTGATCTTTTATGGGATATTAAGTGCAGCCACCTGACCACCAATGCAATTTTGAAATACGGACGTTTGAAATACACATACATCATCGTGGGTTGGATATTCTCATCTCAAATCAATAACTTAAAAGTCAAACTCAAAGCCATCTCTCAGGATATTCTGATTGAAACACGCACCAAAAAACGCGATAATGATAGCAACGAAGTTCCCATTGCTTTAAATAATCCAAAATTGCTGCGCCCCTTCCAAATGCTGGTATCAAATTATGCCGAACCTAAATACGGTGAGCTTGATCCCACACCATTGGTTGCCATCTTGTTCCCGCTCTTATTTGGCGCCATGTTCGGAGACGTAGGGCATGGATTGATCATCACCCTCTTTGGTTTCTTGGGAATGACCAAAAAGCTCAAGTTTATGAAAGGGCTTGGTGGATTAAATCCAATCATTTTTGCCTGCGGCATAATGTCGACTATTTTTGGTTTCCTATATGGAAGTATCCTGGGATATGAGCATGTCATCCCAGCCTTATGGATGCACCCTGCTGAAGATATTATGACCATCTTGATCATCACCGTGGTCGCGGGAGTATTTGTGCTTTCAATTGGTTACCTGCTCAATATCTTTAACCTTTTCAAGATGAAAGATTGGCCGAACCTGATATTCTCAAAGAATGGCATAGCCGGACTTTGGTTATATTGGTCCCTCATAGGAACCGGACTTGCGCTTGCCATGCCAGCTTATGGTCTGCCAAAAATTCCATTTATCATCGCTACCGGCATTGGTGTAATTGCCATTGGCGGTGCTGAAGTCTTCATCCGTCTGATGGAAGGCCACCGACCATTAATTCACGGCGGTGTTGCCATGTTTGCTGTGCAGGTCTTCTTTGAATTACTCGAAGTTATGATTAGCTATTTGAGCAACAGCCTCTCCTTCGTCCGTGTAGGCGCCTTTGCAGTGGCTCACAGCAATTTAAGCGGTGTGTTCTTCATCCTTGGTGGAATGGTCAGCCCAACTCAAGGGATTGGCTATTGGATTGTCTTCCTCATCGGTTTGGTGTTCATCGTTGGATTCGAAGGATTGATTGTCGGCATACAGACGATGAGACTTACATATTATGAAATCTTTGGTAAATTCTTTAACGGTGGAGGCAAAAAGTTCGAACCGTTGTCTCTCCATCCAGCAGAAAACGATTAATCTATAAAGGAGAAACATAATGATTCTGATTGTTGCAATTCTCGTTGGTTTGATTCCCTTGATCCCTGCCGTTATTTTCTTTTTGCGCGACCGCAAAAATGAACCCGTCAAAGCCACCCGCAAACTGATGTTTGGTTTGAACGGCTTCAATGCAATCGTCGGTTTAATGGTTGCAGGCTTTGGTCTCGTCTGGCTGGCTTCACCTTCAACAGTTATGGCTGCCGGATTACAAGAAGCTGCCGCCTCCGCACCTGACGCCTTTGTCTCATTGGCTGCTGGTCTTTCAACCGGTCTTGCCTGTATCGGCGCAGGTATTGCAGTTGCCAGCACTGGTGCTGCAGCCATTGGTGTTATTGCTGAAAAACCAGAGTCCTTCGGTCGTTCATTGATCTTCGTGGGTATGGCAGAAGGTGTCGCCATCTACGGTTTGATCATCTCATTCATGATCCTTAACGGTTAACAGGTCATGAAAGTCCTTGTAATAGGTCATCCTCAAGCAGTTTTGGGTTTCTCATTAGCTGGAGTTCAGGGTATACCTGTATCCACAGCCGCCGAGACGAACAAGGCGCTTGATGAGGCGATGGCTTCGAGTGATATTGGCATCATCTTGATCACTCAAGATGTTTCCAAGCTCATTGAAACTCGCATGGACCAGCTCAGACAAAACAGTACTGTTCCCTTGGTGGTTGAAATTCCAGGTGTTAACGGAACAAGTGCAGATCAACCCTCGATTGGCGACGTGTTGCTGCGTGCCATCGGGATCAAGATCTAGCCTAATCCAGGCCAAAGACCCTCAACAGATCAGATAGGTATAACGTATGACACAAGATGACAATATTCAAAGACTCTCTCGAGAGATCATCCAACAAGCTGAAGCCGATGCCGAGAAAATCCTCGGTGAAGCCAAAGCCAAGGCTGAACAGATCAGAAATCACGCTCAAGAAGTGATTGCCGCTGACAAGAAGCGAATTCTGGAACAAGCCAAGAACGATGCCGACCGAATTCGCGGTCAGGCAATAGCAACCGCCCAATTGAATGCACGAACTTTGATATTGGAATCTCGCGAGAAATTATTAGTAAGCGTATTTGAATCTTCGATGGAAAAGATACCCGCCGTCCAGAATTACAGCGATTATCCTGCCATTGTCGAATCCCTGGCATTGGAAGCAATCCAGCAATTGGCGGTGAACAAGGTAATTCTCCATGCTGATAAAGTAACCCATGATTTATTAAAAGACTCTGTCCTCAAAAAAATTAGTACAAAATTTGATGGAACAATTGAATTAGGTGAACCCTTGAAAAAAGGAACAGGAATCGTTGCAGAAACAGCAGATGGGCATCTTAATTATGACAACACGCTCGAAACCCGTCTGCGCCGCCTTGAAGGTGAATTGCGTTCTCCTGTGTATCACCTGCTTATGGGAGAGACTCTATGAGTGAACGCGTAGGAACCGTCAAATGGATTAATGGTCCTGTTATCCGCGCGGAAGGTTCGCGTAATGTGGGTATGATGGAATTGGTTGAAGTTGGTGAAGAACACTTGATTGGTGAAGTCATTGGTCTCAATGGCAGCATGATCACCATTCAAGTCTATGAAGAGACCTCGGGGATGCATCCTGGTGCCCCAGTATTTGGAACCGGCCTGCCCCTCTCGGTGGAATTAGGCCCCGGTCTTTTGCGTAGTATCTTTGATGGCATTCAACGCCCCTTACCGGTCATTGAAATGCGCACCGGCTCGTTTATCAGCCGCGGCGTGCATTTGACACCTTTGTACCGGAAAGATCGATGGGAATTCACCCCGATCATGAAAGAAGGTACGGTTGTTACCGGCGGTGAGATCATCGGAACCGTTCCTGAAACGCCTTCAATCGAACACCGTGTCATGATCCCGCCCGATATTTCTGGCACCGTAACCTGGGTGGCGCCTGCCAAAGCCTACACCATTATTGAACCCATTGCCCGCGTCAAAACCGCGGACGGTGAAAAAGAATTAACCATGCTGCAGCGATGGCCTATCCGCCGCCTGCGCCCCTATAAAACCCGTTTGGATCAATCCATTCCGTTGATCACCGGTCAGCGTGTGCTCGACACCTTCTTCCCGCTTGGTAAAGGCGGCGCGGCTGCCATCCCCGGTGGATTCGGTGCCGGAAAGACCGTTACCCAGCACTCCATCGCCAAGTATGCAGATGCCCAGGTTGTGATCTACATCGGATGCGGTGAGCGCGGCAATGAAATGACCGAGGTACTTCAGGAATTCCCCGAGTTGATCGATCCCCGTTCCGGCCATCCTTTGATGGAACGAACCGTGTTGATCGCCAACACCTCGAACATGCCTGTGGCTGCCCGCGAAGCGAGTGTTTACACTGGCATTACCATTGCAGAATATTACCGCGACATGGGTTACCACGTCGCATTGATGGCAGATTCCACCTCCCGTTGGGCTGAAGCCTTGCGCGAAGTTTCTGGCCGTCTTGAAGAAATGCCTGCAGAAGAAGGCTACCCTGCTTACCTGGCTGCCCGTTTGGCCGAATTCTATGAAAGAGCCGGTTACGTCCACACCCTTTCGGGTAATGATGGCTCTGTCAGTATCATCGGCGCAGTCTCGCCCCCAGGCGGTGACTTCTCTGAACCGGTTACCCAACACACCAAAAGGTTCATCCGCTGCTTCTGGGCTCTTGATAAATCCCTGGCATCCGCAAGGCACTTCCCTTCCATCAACTGGCTGGATAGTTATAGCGAATACCTGGACGATGTAGCACCTTGGTGGCATAAGGCAACTGACCGCGACTGGCTTGGCATGCGCAATAAAGCCATGGAACTGCTCAGTGAAGAAAGCCGTCTATCACAAATCGTTAAACTGGTTGGGCCTGATGCCCTGCCCGATGAGCAGCGTTTGGTGCTTGAAACTGCCCGTCTTTTACGTGAAGGTTTCTTGCAGCAAAACGCCATGGATACCATCGATGCTTATTCCACTGTTCAAAAACAGATTGGAATGCTGGCCTTGATGCTTTACTTCCATGACCGTGCTCACGACATCATTAAAATGGGCGCCACCATTAGCGTCATTCACAAGTTGCCCGTAGTCGATACGCTTATCCGTATGAAGACACAGATTCCAAATGATAAATTGAGCATGATTGATGAAATTCATGAAGCGATTGACGCACAAATGACTCAATTGGAGGCAGATTACAAATGAGCGAATTAGTTGATCGCGGTGGTCAAGAAGTTGTCGGCGTAAGCCGAATTGAAGGTCCCATCCTCGTCATAGAAAACGCCGGTAACCTGGGTTACGATGAGGTTGTCGAAGTCATTGATTCCACCGGTCACATGCGCCGCGGACGTATTCTGGAAGTCAGCGAAAAAATGGCTGTCATCCAAATCTTTTCCGGCACAACCGGCCTTTCCATTGATGGCACCAAAGTCCGCATCCAGGGCAGCACCCTCAAGATTCCGGTAGCTGAAGAAATGCTTGGCCGCGTATTTGACGGCCTCGGCACTCCCATTGACGGCGGTCCGGTTCCATTAACCAACCATTTTGCTGATATCAACGGTCAACCGATTAATCCTACCTCTCGTGTTTATCCTCGTGATTACATCCAAACTGGTATTTCGGTGATTGATGGTATGAATTCGCTGGTCATGGGTCAGAAACTGCCCCTTTTCTCTGGTGCAGGTCTGCCTCACGACCAATTGGCCGCTCAAATCGTCCGCCAGGCCACCCTGGGTGCCCCGGCTGGCGAAAGCGCTAAACATGCTGAAGATTTCGCCATCGTGTTCGCCGCCATGGGCGTCAAACATGATGTGGCGAACTATTTCAAGAATTCTTTTGCCGAAAGTGGAGCACTGGCCAGAGTGGCAATGTTCCTCAACCTGGCAGATGACCCCCCCGTGGAACGTTTAATCACCCCGCGTGCAGCCCTGACCCTGGCTGAATTCTTGGCCTTCGAAAAAAATATGCATGTGCTCGTGGTTCTGACCGACATGACCAATTACTGCGAAGCCCTTCGTCAGATTTCTAACATCCGCGGTGAAGTGCCCAGCCGTAAAGGTTATCCGGGTTATTTATATAGTGACCTGGCTTCCATGTACGAGCGCACTGGCCGTATTAAGACCAGCAAGGGTTCCATCACTCAAATTCCTATTTTGACCATGCCGAATGATGACATCACCCACCCTGTGCCTGACCTCACCGGTTATATCACCGAAGGCCAAATCGTGCTGGGACGCACCCTCTATCAACACGGTATCTATCCTCCAATTTCAATTCTGCCCAGCCTTTCCCGTTTGATGAAAGACGGCATTGGTGAAGGTCAGACCCGCGAAGATCATCCTCACTTGATGGCACAGCTATACGCAGCTTACGCCCATGTTCAAGACGTTCGCTCATTGGCATCCGTGATCGGCGAGGAAGAGCTTGGTGAAGTGGATCAAAAATATCTTGCCTTTGGCAAAGCATTCGAGGGCAAATATATCAGTCAATCTTTCACTGAAAACCGCAACATTGAGCAAACCCTCAATATTGGTTGGGAACTACTCGGTCTGCTGCCCAAAGAAGAACTCACCCGTGTCAGTCTGGCTGAGATTGATAAGTATTACAAAGGCATGTAATGGCTAAGATTAATGTCGCGCCAACGCGCAGCAATCTGATTCGAATCAGAAAAGAGCTTCAATTTTCGAAAGAGGGTTACGAAATCCTTAATCGCAAACGTGAGGTTTTAACAACTGAGTTGATCCAGATGGCTCATAAAGCCGAAGAATTGCAAAAAGAAGTTTGGTCTCTGCTTGCTGAGGCTTACGAAGCCATGGAAAGAGCCCAGCTCAATATGGGTCGTGAACGCGTCGAATGGGCTGCCCTGGCTGCCAACAAGACGGTTGAAGTTCAGCTCAAATTCCGCGGTATTATGGGTGTATCCATCCCCGTGATCGAATCCAAAGGCGCCCCAGCCGAAATGCTCTATAGTCTCGGTGATACAAACGCTTCACTCGATGAAGCCAGTTCCGGTTTTGCAAAAGTAACCAAATTGATCCCCGAACTCTCCATGGTGATGACCACGGTTTGGCGGCTGGCAACTGAATTGCGCAAAACCCAACGCCGTGTCAATGCCTTGCAATACATCTTCATCCCTGAATACGAAGAAACGGTTAGTTTTATTGTCAGTTCGCTTGAAGAACGCGAACGCGAAGACACCTTCATGCTGAAAATGTTGAAGAACCGCACCAAAAAGAAACACGAAGCGGAAAACGCAGAAGCCATAAAATAACCTGTATTAGTTCAATAACAAAAAAGGAGAGCTTATGGCTCTTCTTTTTGTTATTGACAAATCAGGTCAATACTTACCATCCAAAATGTTGAAGTCATTCATTTATGATGTGAAAAAGATGTACAATGTGAAAAATCAAATTAGCGTTTTTTCTACTATCTTATCGTGCATTTTAATTGGCATAAATCGTATTCTTGAAGGATATATTAATGACTCTATCTTATGATGGTAAAAAGCTTCGGACCATAAATTTTCTGATCTTTCCACTAGTCATGTGTATTGTTATTGTTGCCAGTTGTATTTATGGTTTTATATTATCGCGTGGAACCAATGTTGTTGCAATATTCATATTTATTCATTTTTTTAGAATAATTTTATCTGTTTTTTTCTTCATGCTGTTTTTTTCAATAATGTATACCGTAGGTCAGGTTGGCCCTGGAGATCGTCAAAATCTTTTGGTATTTATAAATTTAGGTGTATGGTTGCCTTTAATAATTGCATTTATTCTTTCTTTTACCAGTCTGGATAATAAACCTCAAACAGTTTTAAGTGAGATAAACACTAAATTATTCCCTGTTATTGAAGATTTCTTTTCACAAAAATCAATCAAACCGCTGGATCAAAGACTAAACCCTAAAGCACCGTATTTCATAGTCGATGCTTCTGTAAGAATTGACGAGAAAGGTGATTACATTTTTTCAACACCAGCAGAGATTGATGATAACCAAAATATTTATGCAAAAGAAGAAAGCCAGCCCACCAACTATTCTAATACTTATACACAAGATCTTCACCTTCTGCAAATTTTTCAATCTGGTCAACAAATAGAATCATATAAAAGCATCGCTGTAATCGTGTACGATTGGGTTTTAACTGGAAGAATGGTTAAATTAGATTATGGAAGTGTCCCCGAACTTAGGCAAAAAGTGAAAATATATATTGTCGATGTAGCTACCTGGCAAGTGATTGATGAACTAAGTCCATTAATTGGAGGAAGAGCTATAAGGCCTTTTGGCGGTCCTGGAGCAGGAACTATATATATTAAGGAAGTTCGAGGGAAAGAAGTTAAAGAGTCTAAAATACGAAATGCTTTGGATAAACTTACCTGGGAATAATTTTTACTTTTTTATGAAATTATTGAAAGAATATTTTTTCATTGTCATTTTTTAAACTCTTATAAATGAAAACCCCTTACATAGAATAATGTAAGGGATTCTGTTAATAATATAAAATATTTATCTAAAACCCGATCGCTGCCCAATTGGATATGCCAAACCACGGAGAAAGCACCACACCCATGACCGTAACCATAACCAGACATAGGATCAACCCAATCAGCCATAAGGGTTCTTTAACTTTCAACGGTGTGTTTTCAGCAGGTTCATCCACGTACATCGCTTTAAGTGCGCGCAGATAATAGTAAAGCCCTATAACCGAGTTGATCACACCAACAATCGCCAGCCATGCCCAACCTGATTCCACGGCTGCGCCAAAGACCAGCAATTTAGCGAAGAAACCGCCAAAAGGCGGAATACCCCCCAGTGAGAGCAGCCCAATTAACATAGCCAGTGCCAACCCCGGAGATCGTTTGCTCAATCCGGCAAAGGCAGCCAGGTTATCAGATCCTGTCTTCCTGGCAACCCAACCGACGATGGCGAAGAGCGCCAGGTTGGTCACCATATAAGCCATTAAGTAATAGACGGCACCACTGAATCCAAGAGTTGAATGGCTCGCCAGCCCCACGAGGATATATCCAGCCTGCGCAATGGACGAATACGCCAACAGCCTTTTGATATTCTTTTGAGGAATGGCGATCAGATTACCTATGAACATACTGGCGACCGCCAGAGCGGCTATTAAGGCCTGCCAGATGACACCGCTATCGGCATGGAACAGGATCATCAAAATGCGGATCAAAGCCGCAAACCCTGCCGCTTTAGAAACCGTTGAAAGGAACCCTGTAACGGATGTTGGTGCACCTTCATACACGTCCGGAGCCCAAAAATGGAAAGGCGCCGCACTGATCTTGAAGGCAAACCCGGCCAAAACCAAGACGATCGCCGCTACTACACCTGCCAGTGGAACCTGTTGGGCAGCAATTCCCCGTGCAATCTCATACAGTTGGGTTGTGCCGCTGAATCCGTAGATTAAGCTGAAACCGTAAACCATGATCGCTGCAGACATGCCTCCAAATAGGAAATACTTGAGTCCAGCCTCAACGGATTTTTCCTCCTTGACCTTGATACCTGCCATTACATAAAGCGGAATGGAAGCCGTCTCAATCGCCAAAAAGAGCATGATCATGTCACTTGAAGATGCCATCAGACTCATGCCAAGTGTGGAAAAGACCAGCATCATATAAAACTCTGGCCTGCAGTTGATGGTATCTTCTGTGCAGGAGAAAATAGCAGTTAACGCGGCGCCAAACAAGAAGATCATTCTAAAAACAAAAGTTGCAGAATCCAGGCGCAGCATTCCACCCCAGAGTAAAGAAGGTTCAGTTTTGGGCATGGCAAACAAAAAGGCTGAAACAATCGCCAGAATGATGCCGCCTGCGGTGATGCATCCCAACACCTGGTTCAATTTTTCGTTTTTGAGGATGCTGATCACGATCAACATACCAGCCAAAACAACAAGTAAAAGTTCAGGCAAAATAGCCAATGTCATTTGAGAGACTGAAAGTGTCATCTATGCACCTCCCACCAATGAAAGAATGTGGTTGACGCCGCCTTGAATCATCAGCACCAACAGGGAGGGAATCAAACCGATCAAGATCATGAGTAATGATAATCCGACCACCACGACCTTATCCATTATAGAAATATCGCTCAACCCCGCACGGATGGGTTCGGGCGTTTCGCCGAAAAAGACCCTGCGCACCACCAGCAGAATGTAAGCAGCCGTTACAACGATGGAAATTGCGGAAACAATTGCCACCAGGGGCATGGTTTTCCATGCGCCCAAATAGATGGGAATCTCTGCTACAAACCCCGAAAAACCGGGCATGCCCATTGAAACCAGACCGCCCACCACAAATCCGATCATGGCTAACGGCATATGTTTGGCAAGCCCTCCCAATTCTCCCAGGTTGCGGGTGTGTGCCCGGTCATAGACCATCCCGACCACAGAAAAGAAAAGAGCCGTCATAATGCCGTGGGAGAACATCTGCAAACCTGCACCGGTGAGTCCTTCCGGCGTCAACGTGGCAAAACCAATGAACACCAATCCCATATGCGACACGGATGAAAAACCGATCACGTACTTGAAATCTGTCTGAATCATGGCGATAAATGCACCGTAAACCACATTTATGGTTGCCAGAATCAGAACTAAAGGTGCCCAAAATTGCATCCCGTCAGGCAGCAGCATCAGACCGGCGCGTAAGGCAGCAAATGCACCCACTTTCATCTCCACTCCCGCCAGCAGCATTGAAACCGCTGTCGGTGCGGCTACGTGACCATCTGGTGCCCAACTGTGAAACGGAAAGAGGCCGCCCAGCACACCAAAGCCGATAAAGATAAAGGGAAACCACAATTTCTGTGTTGCCAAACCAAAACCAGCTTTTTCAAGCGCCAGAAGGTCAAATGTTTGCAATCCTGAGGTGAAATAAATCGCAAGCACACCCACCAGCGCCACCACCGATCCGAGGAAAAGGTAGAGCGTCAGTTTCATGCCGCCGTACTCCTTCGTCTTTGGTGAACCCCACATCACGATCATCAAATACTTTGGGAAGACGGCCAGTTCAAAGAAGAAAAAGAGTAAAAACAAATCTAGTGAAGCAAAGACACCAAACACACTCGAGGCAAGAAACATGATGAAAGCAAAGAACTCACGCGGACGGTCTTCCACTTTCCATGAAACCATTACGCCGCACAACACCACGATACCAGCTAAAAGTTCCAGCGGCAGACTAAAACCGTCCACACCAACATGATAAGAGATACCCAATGCTGGCAGCCATTTCAACTGCTCTACAAACTGGTATCCAGCAGAAGTTTTATCGTAGGCCGCAAATAAATAGACTGAAACCGCAAAGGTGACCAGAGCAACACCCAGGGCAATTCCGCGGATCAAACCACGCTTGCCGGCGGGCAGTAGCAGCAAGACCACTCCGGCCAGAAGGGGAAGAAGAATCAAAACGCCAAGAAACGGAAAGGTCATGATGCTCCTCTAAAACCAGCGCATAACGGTCTGGTTGATTATGTTTAATATCCAGCTTGGCCATACACCAATAGACAAGATCAAGATCATCAACGGCACAATGACAAAAAGTTCTCGCAAGTTGATTTCTGAAATTCTGCCAGCCCAGGTTTCGTTGAACGGACCCTGAAGCACCAATTTAAGTGCTTTGACTACATACACACCGGTAAACAGCAGTCCGATCATGCTGACAGCGGTCAGAAGCATAAAGATTGGCCAAACTCCCCGCACGATCATAAATTCAGACACAAAACCATTCAAACCGGGCAATCCCAATGAGGCCATCGAAAGGAAGAGCAGTATAGCGCCGTATACCGGCACAATGGCAAATAACCCGCCAAATTTATCAAGCATGCGCGTATGAGCCCGGTCGTATAAAACCCCAACCAAAAAGAACATACCTGCCGCGCTCAATCCGTGATTGAACATTTGCAGCACCGCGCCGTTAACTGCAATAACGCTGCTCTGCCTGATTGCCGGGTCAACGCTGCCGCCAGCCCATGCCGCTGCTGCAACTGCCAGAATCACGAATCCCATGTGATTGATGGAAGAATAAGCCACCAGACGTTTGAAATCTGTTTGACTGGCGGCCGAAAGTGCTCCAAACACAATTGCAGCCACAGCAAGAATCGCCAGCCAACCTGCATATTTTGCCGATTCAACAGGAAAAAGAGGTAAAACCAGGCGTAAGAAGCCATATGCACCCAGTTTCAACAACACCCCCGCAAGGATCATTGATCCGCCTGTCGGTGCTTCAGTATGCGCGTCAGGCAGCCAGGTGTGGAAGGGCCACACCGGTACCTTGATGGCAAAAGCAATCACAAATGCCCAGAAAGCAATCGCTTTGACTGTTTCGAGAGGGAGTCCAAAGAGCGTGCCGTTTTGCAGCGCTGGCCAGACATTGAGGATATCAACGAAATCGAAAGTCCCCGTCACCACCCCGATCATCTGGATGGCTAACAGAAGTCCAAGTGAGCCGCCCATGGTAAACAGGATAAATTTTAGCGAGGCATAATTGCGTTTCTCACCGCCCCACAGGTTGATCAAGAAATACATGGGCACCAAACCGATCTCCCAGAAAAGGAAGAAGAGCAGCAGGTCAAGTGAAACAAAAACGCCCAGAATGCCTGTTTCCAAAAGCAGGAACAGCACCATGAAAGCTTTGACATTCTCTTTGATATTGAAAGAGGTCAAAATCGCCAGTGGTGTCAAAAGAACGGTCAACAGCACCATTACCAGTGATATACCGTCTATGCCAAAATGGAGACTTGAATTTATCGCCGCAAACCACGGAATGTTCATCTCAAATTGAAAGAGCGAGTCAGCCGTAGGTTGGTAATTTACCCATAAGATCACTGCCAGCACCAATGGGATCAAGCTAAACCCCAATGCGCTCCAACGCAGCAACGATACCTTTTTGCCAGGGATCAACAATAACAACAGCCCACCCAAAACGGGGATTAGAATCAACCAGGCGAGAATCGGAAGTGAAAGAAAGTTCATAAGGGTTTCCTAATCTCAGATTTGTACAAAATAAACCACCACAATGGTGATCAAAACAATAAACAAGATTGCGAGACCCATATAATGCTGGATCTTGCCATTTTGCATGCGCCGCAATAGACTGCCCAGACCCCTGGTGCCGCCGGCAACTCCATCCCCGGCGCCGTTGACAACCGGAAGATCAAACCCAAAGCGGAATAGTCTGCCCAAACCATTACCAAGTCGGCCAATGCCGTGCAAGGCGCCGTCAATCAAAGTCTGGTCGATCAATTGATAAGAGACTTTTTCTGCAATCCAACCTGCAGGTCTGATGAAAACCACCTCGTAAAACTCATCCACCCAATATTTGTTCTGGAATATTTTAAAGAAATAGCCGAGTCCCTTTTCCATGGGGTCAAGCTGATCTGCGGATCTATATTTGCGGTAAACCAACCATCCAAGGGTCAACCCGCCTAGAGAAACCACGAGGGATGTCACCAAGGGAACCAATGAGTGCCCTTCTGTGTGTGCACTTTCTACCATTTGTCCCAAAAAGGTTTGGAACCAGGCTGGTGACAAATGACCTAGAATTGGAAATTCTTTAGGAATCCCCGCCCACCCTAATGTTAGGGCGAAAAACGCAAGTATCAACAGCGGAGTGGTCATGACTGGCTTAGTCTCTGACGCATGCCTGGCAGCTTCACTGCGCGGCTCGCCTAAAAAGACCATGGTGATTTGCCTTGCCGTATAAAAAGCAGTCAGTAAGGCAGCCAAAGCCAGCATGGTAAAGACTGCCATATGCGACCCTAAAAATGCCCCCGAGAGAATTTCATCTTTGGACCAGAAACCTGCCGTGATTAACGGAAAACCCGAGAGTGCGAGTCCACCGGCCAGGAATGACCAGAAGGTGCGCGGCATTTTAGTTCGCAATCCGCCCATCTGGCGCATGTCTTGCGGATCGATGTGCTCGCCAGTGTGCAGCACTCCGTGTTCCATGCCGTGGATCACCGAACCGGAACCCAGAAATAACAGCGCTTTGAAGAATGCATGCGTCACCAGGTGAAAAGCCGCTGCAGTATAAGCGCCAATCCCCAGAGCCGCGATCATGTATCCCAACTGCGAAATGGTTGAAAAAGCCAGCACCCGTTTGACGTCATTTTGAGCCATGGCAATCGTGGCTGCGAACAAGGCCGTGAAAGCGCCTATGCTGGCCATTATAGTCATCGTCGGGTTGAGCACCTCACCCGGATGCCATCCCGCCGAAATCAACGGGAAGAAGCGGATCACCAGATAAACGCCCGCCGAAACCATCGTTGCTGCGTGAATCATGGCAGAAACCGGTGTGGGACCTTCCATGGCATCAGGCAGCCAGACGTGTAATGGAAACTGTGCTGACTTGCCTATCGTGCCAATAAAAAGGAGCAGTCCAACCAATCCAGCCCATGAAAGACCAAAAACCGGTGATATGCTTGTGGCGAGGGTTTCAAGTACCGCCGGGTTGGATAGTATTTCTTTAAAGCTTAAGCTGCCTGTGAGTGTATATAAAGCCGCCAGACCCAGCAGCATGAAAACATCACCGATGCGGGTGGTGATAAAAGCCTTAATGGCCGCCTTGCGTGCAGATTCTTTGCCGTACCAAAATCCGATCAAAAGGTAAGAACACAACCCCATGATCTCCCAACCGACGTAAAGTGTCAACAAGTTGTCGCTCACTACCAGCAAGTACATGGCAAAAGCAAAGAGGCTGATCAGCGCGAAAAAACGGGCATACATTGGTTCGATCGATAGTACGCGGTGAGTCTTGCCGTGTTCTGTTACATCCGCACCATATGGTGGCAGACCAGGTCTATCGTGATCCCCTTTGGGTTGTCCAAAGTTGTGATACCCCACACTATAAATAATGATCATTAATATCGTCCAGGCGACGAAGAAGAGCATCACCGCAGTCAATGGATCTACCATCACACCAATCTTTAACCAGGTGTCACCGGTCGGCAGCCAGTTAATTTCGCTGCCAAAGGGCGCTTTCGCCAGGGAAGTTACTGTAATAGCCTTGATAAACACGAGCATACTGCCTACAAATGAAAGTCCCGCAGCCAATATTGCCGTCCAGTGACTGGTGCGGTTTGATTTTCTCGTCAATAACAGGATCAATACAAAAGCCACCAGCGGCGGCAGTGGGATCAACCAGATAAGTGTATTTAGTGAAAGGATCGAATTCAATGGATTAACCTTTCATCGAGTCTATTTCGTTGGCAACTACCGTTTGTTTTTGCCGGTAAGCTGAAATGATCATGGCAAGTCCAACCGCGGCTTCAGCAGCAGCCACAACAAAGATAATGATCACAAATACCTGCCCGCGTAAATCACCGGTCTGGGCATATAAATAGCGCCAGAAAGCCAGCAGGTTAATATTTGCCGCATTAAGCATTAATTCAATCGAAATCAGAATGCCCACCGAGTTCCTGCGGGTGATCACTCCAAACAAGCCAATACAAAAGACCAGGGCAGAAAGGAGAAGATACCAATACAACGGAATCATTTCTTTTTCTCCTTTCGTTCATAAGCCACATAAATGGCGCCTAGTAAGGCGGCTAAAAGTAGAATGGAAGTGACTTCAAATGGGAGAGCGAATCCGTCTGGTGCGGTAAGAGCCAGCCCAAGAGAGCCAACATTTAGTTGATCTGCAGAAAGCGGAGTGGTCATGCCCTGGAGGGGAACCCATGATTTTAATGAGACCACCAAACCGGCGAATATAACACTGACGATTACCAACGTCACAAGAGTTGCGCCGTTGAACTGTTTGCCCTGGTCTTCAAGTGCACGTCTCGTAAGCATGGTACCGAAGATGATCAAGATGGCGATCGCACCCACATAAATCAATACTTGCACCACGGCGAAAAAACTGGCTTCAAGCAAGGCAAATACCACCGCCACACCTAGCAGTGCCAGCACAAACCACAAAGCTGAATGTATCATCCGCCTAGCAGTGACACTCATAATCGATGAAAACAAAACCACTGCGGCTGTGATCAGAAACAGGATCTGCATACCGGTCATTGGGCAGCCTCCTTTTCAGTGACAGGAGCAATTTCAGGTCGTGCCAAAGGACGCGCTTTGCCAGTGACAACTTTAATGGGGTTGCGTTTGCGATAGACAGTAATCATGCGGTCGGCCAGCAGCCACAAGAATATATTTGCCACAACTAATGCCCCAATACGAATGACCGTCATCTCATGTGGGATGGATTTATCAACCAGGGCAGTAACCAAAAGAGTTACCAACGCCAACGGGGTCAGGATTTTCCAGTTGAGTGCCATCATTTGATCAATTCTAAAGCGCGGCACCGTGAAACGAATCGCCAACATCAAGAAATAGACCACCAGCGTTTTGACCAGCAAATAAACCCCACCGAGAACGGGTATTTGTTCCACTCCGGGACCCTGCCAGCCGCCTAGGAAAATCGTTGTAAAGATAATGGCTGAGGTGAAAGCATGCAGAAAGTCGGCTACAAAAAACATACCGAATTTCAAGCCTGAATATTCAATGTTGTAACCGGCTACCAACTCGGAATCCGCTTCAATTAGGTCAAACGGGGCACGACCATTTTCGGCAATAGAGCTAATAAAGAAGATCATACAGGCTACCGGAGCATATATAATGAAGGGAATTTTCTGCGCCTGAACAATCTCATTCAATCCCATGGACCCGCTAAACATCACAGGGATCAACAACACAATAACCATGGGTACTTCATAGCTGATGAGCTGTGCCACCGCGCGAAAGGCACCAAGCAGCGCATATTTGTTGTTTGAGCCGAATCCGGCGAGGATGATGGCCATCTCGCCCAAACCTCCGATGGCTATAATGAATAAAAGCGCTACATTGATATTCGCACCAAACACGGTTTGTGAGAAAGGAATCACAGCCCATATTATCAGCACTGCGGCCACCGCCAAAACCGGTGCCAGATTAAATGGTATCTTGTCAATGCCGACAGGATTGATATATTCCTTGGTGAAAATTTTCAACATATCTGCAATAGATTGAAAAATTCCCCAAGGTCCAACCCTGTTGGGACCAAGACGGTCTTGAAAACGGCCGCCAATTTTCCGTTCTACCCAGATCAGCATGGTGGTAAAAAGCATTGCGCCGAGACACACCAAAACCGCACCGACTAGATATAAAAGGGTGTTTACTATGTTTGCTTTAAGCCCCCAACTTAAAAGCATTTCGGTCAGCCAGTTAATCACCCACGGCACAGGATCAATAATAAAGTTCATTTATTTACTCCACTGATGGCCATTAAATCCATTCCAATGCCCCCTTGCGCCACACATACAACAATCCGCTGGCTAATATGATAACGAAAAGTATCACCTCGAGAACTCCAAAAAGCGGAACCTTATTGTAGGCAACGGCCCAGGGATAGAGCAGCACGGTTTCTACATCAAAGACTAAAAAGACCAGTCCATAAATATAATATTGCACTTTGAACTGTACCCACGAGACACCTACAGTTTCCATACCGCATTCGTAAGTTGAGTCTTTGATTGGGTTAGGTTTTTTTGGAGAAAGTATCCCTGCAATGAATAATGCTGCCGCAGGAATGGCGAGAGCGATGGTCAGAAATATCCCCAGATATAACCATTCTTGAAGCATTTGCCGACTCCTAAAACATGAATATTCTTACTAACTTGGCTTATTTTATCATATACAAATGTATATTGCAGCAAGCTAAGCTTATACGTTTAATTGTGCATTTTCTTGGATTTAAATGGAGAGAACAACAGGAAAACACCAGTGATTAATATCATAAAACAGATTATCCTTGCCGATTGATAAGAAAAACCCAATAAAGCTGTTGCTTCCAAATTTATGGGCAGCGCCAGAACCAGGGTTCTTTCGCCTTCAACCGATTCAGTAAAAAGCCACAAAGTACCATTGTATGTTCCAGCATTATGAGCTGTTGCTTCCCAATTTAATACAACAGGTTTGGAGGGGTCAATTAATACTTTGCCTTCCCCTCTTGGAGTAACATCCAGATTATCCAATTCTAGTTTACTAATTAATATAATCTGTTGTCTCTCACTTTGATCTTGCTTAAAGGCGACTTTCAACCGAAAAATTGCATTCTCCCCCAAATGCATCTGGTTTGATTGGGTTAATTGCAGCGTACCTGAAAGTCCATCCGGGATAGAAAAAGGTATTTCAGTGGATTGATCTGAAACCGGCCACATCGAGACGATCAACCCGACTAATGCCAACAATAATAGGATTGCGCCTGGAATTCGATTCCATTTCATACCTGGATTATACCGGAATAAACACAACCGGCGCCAGAGCGCCGGTCATAAAGAGGGAAAAAAAACATTAGTTAATGAAGATATCTACTTTAGTGCCGTCTTTGTCATCATCCACTTGAACCTGAAAAGGTTCTCCGTTTTTGATGGATGCTTCTGCCTGATCCAAAACATTCAAGATTTCCTGACTTTTAACTTCATCGGGCATGTACTGACCAAAGTTGTTCATTACCCAACGCCCTATGTTAAACGGCACCGGCATGCTGAAGATAAAATTATATTTTTTCCCTATTTCATTTGAGTGAACTTTTACATGCATCCATGGAGATTCCATCAAAGCCCAGCCAAAAAACATCAAACCCAAGCCAATCAATAATGGAATCCATGACAGCCAGAATCCCCATCCTAATCCTTTGCTCGCGTATCCCTGGTATATCCAATAAGCAGAAAATCCCGCCAAAATCGCCCCACCCACGAGGAACATGCTCCAGGCGGCTTTCCAACAACCTGATGCCTCATGTTTTTCTTTTGGTTCCATGGAATTTGATAAGTCATCAGATGGTCCCCCTGCTGATTCACCTGATTCTGGTTCAGTTTTTGCTTTTTCAAGTATTCCAATCAGATCAGCACCTTCTTCAATAGAAAGTGTGCCGTTTTCAACTTTTCGTAATATATCAAGTTTATTTTCATCAGTTGTCATTTAATCCGCCTTATCGGTCAAGTGCATTTAACAATTTTTCGGCTTCTTCAACCGTGATCTTCTTTTCTTGCAGCATTTTTAGCACCAGCATGCGTTCTTCATCACTCGGTCCAGCTTTGGCGGCGGGTGCCTCCGGTTGATTTTCGCCCATTGAAAAACCAACCACATTACTGCGCGGACCAGGGCGAAACCGATTTTCTTCCAGATCGCGGAATACACGTTCAACTTCTCGCCCAGCCACCTTGCCGGCTTTTCCAGCCTGCTTGATCGCCATATCCACGGAATCACCGGCAATCTTCAAACTTTCACGAACTTGCCTTCCAATGTCAAAACCAAAATCCTTCCAATGGTCACTATCCCAAAAGGAGTCATGTTCATCGTTGGCCGCATTCTCGCGGTCAGTGACCATGATGCTATCACCGGCTGTGAGAGATACCAATGCTCCACCGCTGCCAAGCGGCACTGAAAACTCTCGTCCTTCAAGCTCAACTTCCTGTCCTCCGGCATGGACTTTGATGCTTTCACCACCGCTTCTTAAGTCCAATTGGCAATTCGCGTTCTCAGGCAGGAACAGTTCAATATCTGATCCGGCTTTTACTCGAATCTCGGGGACATTTACTTGTGAAATTTGAATACTAACTTCATCACCGGCATTGACTTCTACCTTGCCGGTAAAATTGTAGATGCGAGCATCTTCACCAACGCCGCTGGCAAGAATGGATTCACCACCGTCGGCTGAGAGTGATCCGCCAATGCGTGCCAATTCAATTGCACCGACAGCCGCATAAATGTGACAGTCGCCGCCAATCGATTCCACTGAAGCACCGCAAACAGAATCCAGCTTGAGGTCATCGCCGATTTTTCCAATTACAACCCGGCTTTTAAGATTTCTTAATTGGCAATCGCCGCCAGTTTTTTCAACTGTCACCATCGCAGTGCCTGGCAATATCAACCGGCAATCTGTGTCAGATTGAATACGGTAAACGCCGTTTTCCTCCCGCATGCGCAGGCTGTCGCCCTGGTCTACTATTACCACTAAAGTGGATTCTTCAGTACCTTCAACAGATAAATCTGCACTGCATTTGATAAATACACGTGCATCCGGTTTAATCGGGATAATGGTTTGTTTCATAACTGCCTCTCAATTTTCTTCACTATATATTCAATAATTCTAAAATAGTTTAACAAATGTTTTGCTTTTTGTCAATAGTTTTTGTATTTTCTAAATTATTTTCATAATATTATTTATATTATCAATATTCGCTTCAAGATAATTTCAGGCATCCCATGCAAACCAAATGAATCCTCCCCGTAGCAAGCTACGGGGTATCAAGTAAGTTTTTCAGTATGAGCCAAAAACATACTCTTTAACTCCGGCCTCTCCCCTGCCCATCTCCATCCCGTGGATGGAGATGGGTTTGGGGTGAGGCAATAATTACAAACCTTTACTCGCAGCAAGCTACGGGGAAATGCCCTCTTTTGATTATATGAAATACATTAATTCGTCCAAACGATGGAATATTCAATTCATTTATGGGTGTATACTATTTTCGTCATTCACTTAAAGAAAGGCTAAAAATGAGAACTCGATTGGTCGTTATTGTCAGTTTATTATCAGCAATTATTTTGTCAGCCTGCGGTATGCAAGCTACACCTGTTTATGTCGAGGAGGGTCCTGATCGGGATGCCATCATCGCTAAAACAGATGTCATCGTTAGCGATTTAATCAGCGGCATTGAAAATAAGAACTACGACACTTTTTCAAGTCATTTCTCTGATGTCATGTTAAATTCCATTAAAACCGCAGATATGGAGAAAATCTACACTACTTTTGATCCGCTTGGAAAATCAAAATCAGTAGAACTGGTCAATGTTCAAGACGCTGGTAATTATTACGCTGTGCGGTACAAAGTCACATATGATAAAAAGGTTGTGATCTACCGTATTGTCGTGGATAAAGCAGATCCCGGTGTTCAAAGCGGACTCTGGTTTGAATAATTTCTCCTATTGTTGAAGGTTGTATAATATTTATAGTAAGCAAATGTTAATTACACCTATTGGGAATTAGATTAAGGAGAATGATATGAAATTAACCCCACCGAAAGATGTTACTTTTTGGATTTCGATCCTGTTGGTCGTTTTGGGAGCCGCCGCATCGGTTCTTTCATTAGGCGTTGTGAGTACTTTCTCAACCGCCATCATGGTGCTGGGTTTTGTAATTTTGGCCCTTGGAAATATGATCAAAGGTCTATGATTTTTCTTGTGCTCCAAACACTCCCCGCCAAATTGCCGGCGGGGAGTGTTTTTTTGGGTACATTGTTTTAAATGAATCAACACCTGGTGCTATTTCACATTAGTTTAGTTGTCTTTTTTTTCAACTCCACCACGCGTTGAGCGAGAGCAATTAAGACAGACAACGAAAAAGTTTGAACATCTTCTGTGTGAATACTCAATATGCGCTTCCAAATTTCTTCATCACGGATTTCATTAAGAAATTCGCGGCCAGCTTTGGTTAATCGTGCTGCAAAATATTGGTTTCCAATATCCGTTTTTTGGATAATTGTCTCAATCAGTTCTGATCTTCCAAAAAGGGTTACCTGCCGGCTGAATATTCCATCTGGAATTTTTGAAAATCCCAATTGTTCTTTGGTAAGTGGAGAAGCTGGATCAGTCGCTTCACGCTCCACAGCCAATAGAAATTCACGAACAAAATCAAAATCAGTATTCATAATGGACCCTCCTAAAATCACTTAGTCCATTTGCATTGTAATCGCAAAAAATGGAGAAATTATGAAAATTTCATTTTTGTAATGACCTGGGAACTTGGAATAACGACCACCATGGATTTTCCCCTCTATCCCTGAGTCTTATTTTCTTTCATATCAATATAGTTATATATGGTTACAAATTTAAAGAGCTATATCTGCCAAAAGTATATTATGTTCTTCAAAGAAAAGGTTTGCCCAATCATGGAAATTCAAGAACAGCTTTATTCGTTGATCTTTTCTACTGAATGGCATACCAGGTCTCTATTTGCATCCATTGATGCTTTATCGGAATAATACCCACCCTGTTGCATGGCATCATATGTTGTGCAAGCCTGTGAGGCTACAAAAGGTTGAGTGATCTGCGCCATGATGCTCTTTATCTGGTCCTTGTCGCCGAAATAAATGGCGCCCTGCAAAAAAGGCATCCATTCGATTTCATCTCCAGGTTTAAACCCTTTTGTTTCCGCTTCAACTTTAAGCCCGGAAATCTTTTCCCACGCTTCTAGCTGCAAAGCCAATTCTGCTTTCTGATAGACGCCGCACCAGTTATTTTCATCCAGTTTGCCAAAAATCTTCTTATCGTAATTAAGATAAGTTTGCGGCGAAATGATATTGGAGGTATCTGATTTTGAGGCGAACAGTAATACCTGATCGTTATCCCATATGGATAGCCTCGGCCAGCGTGAATCAATAACGTGTACACAAGAATCAAGTGAAGGTTGGCTGATTACAATCATCTGATCGTAACGATTGTAAAAACCATGTGTACGATAACTCAAGCCAAGCTCGCTATTGAGTAATATATTTTTTGAAGTCTCAATGGCAGGTTGAAGCCCTGCAAATGGATACCAAACCACTCCATTTTTCTCAACCACATCGGAAGGCAGTGCATAAAGATAATTCACAGGCGCCCAGATGGCGTCCCAATTATCATCAGCATATCCATTTGGCAGATTCACCAAAAAAGTGGTGTCTGGCGCCATCCGCGGAGCACGGAGAGTCACTTGCTGCCAAAAGTTGGCAATCGTCGTTTCCTCTTTAACGATGTTTACAGAATAGCTGTAGTTTGAAACTACCAGAAATCCAATTAACGAAAGTAAAATACTCCGACGCAGGTTATGAGATCTAACAAAGTTGATTAGCACAAACAGAATCGGCGCGGCTGCCATGAGCGGATTCAACAAATAATGGGAATAACTGGTAATGCTCACTTCACGGTTCATCAACACGATTGGCATTATTCCACCAATCACGCCAATAACGCCGCCAAACAGGGCTTCCTTTTCCCATTGTCTCGAATCAGGAATTGATCCGGTACCATCCTCTTCAGGAAGATAATGCTTGGAAATCATTTTCTTAACCGCAATAATAGCCAGAAAACACAAAACTGTTGCAATTAAAAACTCAACCAATCCAAGCCCAAAGAAATTATCTGCAAAGGGTTGTATCCAGCCAATAAGGTTTATATTGAAGAAGCTTTTGATCAGGTTTTGAAGCCATACAAGTCCAACCTGAGCTGGTGCAGCAAAGAACTGCCCCATTTGCAGGCTGATATCTGTTTCGCTGCGGGTGTTGGTAAAGAAAAAAGTGCGCCAAATCATAAAACCTGCCGGAATGATTAAAAACGGCAGCCAACTTAGAAGAGTCTTTTTAATTTTTGCTGCCATCCTGGCAAGTGGTAGTTCATGGCTTACAAACAAAAACACGATGACAATACGGAAGAGCTCCATGCCAATCGTATAATCCACAAACATCAGCCCTGTCCAGCCGGCAGCCGCAGAACAGGCTAAAAATAATAGTTTTTTAAATATATTATTGGTTTTCAAGAACAGCAGCATGGTCACAAAAGAAAACACTTGTAATAGCTGTGTCAAGATATAGGGTTGATATTCAACCCCAGAAACCCACCACAAATAGCCAGGATAGAGCAAGAAAAGCAATGATATCCATAAATTTGTTTTTTCATGCTTTGGCCAAACAAGGTTGAGCAGCCAAAAATAGAGCATGCCGCTGACCAAACGCCATACATAAGCCAGGATTTGATAGGGCAGCGGATCTGTCTTAAGTAAAGTAAACAGGAATTCCCACAAGTATCCGCGCAGTGGCCTGTCAATATAGAACATTTCGCGAAAGATTTTTGGTCCGCCAAAGAATCCGTCTGCGATGTAATACCAATCATCTTTGTATAGAGTGAATTTTGTTATATTGGGTAGATAGGCTAACGCTGAAACAAAAAATAAAATAAACAGCGCCTTCCAATATTTTTGACAAAAATCGCGGATGGTATTCGATTTCATTAATGGTTCCTTATAATGAAGGATGATTGCTCTATAAGCTGCCTAAATTATACTAGTGAAACAAGACCGAATATCAAAAAAGAGTTATGATTGGTAATGTTTGAAACCAAATCAATTTTCACCAGATTCAGAAAGACCATGAGTAAACTATGAAAAAATATTGGAAAATTTTTACGATCAGTTTAATACTTGCCCTGGCGCTCAGCGCTTGTGGTACTAATGGAGCCTCCCCCACCATGGATTCCGCTGCGGCAAGCACCATTGAAGCTTTGAATCTTCAAGTGACGCAAATTGCCAGCACACTCAACGCGATCATTGCAGAAAAATCTGCAACCCCAAAACCTACCAATACCCCGGCAGTCAAAGCGACCGCATCATATACCCCTGAAGCAAACATAACAACCACACCCTTGAGCGGGGTCTGGCTTACTTTTGACAGCGCCACAAACTGCCGCTTTGGTCCGGCCACTACGTATGGCATTGCCGCCACCGTGGATGCAGGTGTTCAACTTCAAGCACTTGCCCGCAGCGAAGACGGCGAATTCTTTTACGTGCGTTATTTCGACACCTCCAACCATTACTGCTGGGTATGGCAGGGCACTTCATATAAAACAGGCAATCTAAATATCTTGCCTGTTTACACCGCTCAACCAACTTATGCGCCTACCATCACTCCGACCTCCGCAGCCAGTTTTAACGTGAGCTACAGTTCAATGCAAACCTGTTCATCGTCCTATTCACTGGTATTTAACATCACCAATACTGGGAACCTCACCTGGCAATCCGTAAAAATTGTGATCGTGGATAGCACACAAGGAATCACGGTGACACATAATTCAAACTATTTCACCGGCTATTCGGGTTGCAGTCTCACAAAAGAAGAATCGGATCTAACCACCGGTGAACCCGGCCAGGCAACCAGTTACAACCCTGGAGAATTCTCATATGATCCAACCGGTCACTCTTTGCTTGCAACCATCAGCGTCTATTCAGAAAAGAATCAAACGGGTACGGTTATGTCGAGGGTAATCCCGGTTACGCCGTAAAACCTCTCAATAATTAAGTTCAAAACAAAACAGGGTGCATTATGATAAGCACCCTGTTTTGTTGGTTGAGCCGGAACACAATCCTTTGCCAGGTTCGGTCTCTTCCTTACAAATCTCATCTCATTTCAACAGATTTCTACGAATGCCGGCATTAACCCCATAAGCGTGTTATAAACAATAGATAGAGTTGTAATACCCTTTCCCTGCATGGAATTTTTGATTGGCAAGGTAAGTGCCAATCGACAAGTTTAGAGTTCACACCCATTGCCAAAATGGTCAATGGGGTTTCTCACACACGCCCTAAATTTAAGAGTGTATGGCTTGGCTGTTTTGAATCCCTCTTCGAAATGAATTGGGTTTCTTGAGATTTTAATCTCATTGGAAAACAAATATTTGAATCAGAAGTATTGGAGACAAAAAATGAGCGATATCATAAAAACCACACTAAGCAAATTCGAAAAATTAAAAATGAAGAAAATTTCCAAAAGTGAGAGCAAACACATCCGCCGTATGAAAGAAACAGCTCGCAAAGAAGCCATACCTGAGCCAATTAAGAAAAAATAGGGTTTGCCAGGCAATTCAGGTCGAAAGGAGTACTCATGAAAAATGAAACTGGAATGTGGGTTGATCATCAGAAGGCTGTTATCGTTACGCTTGTTGATAAGAAAGAAACAGTTCAAATAATATTATCCAATATGGATAATAGCTCCCGTTATTCAATTGATGCCCCCAAGGTTTCAATGAACACATTGTCAAAATCAGATACCACTGTTGCTCAAGATCAGGCACTTGAACTAAGCCTGAACAAGTTTTACTCAGAAATTGCCTACAAGATACGTGAGACGGATTCAATACTGCTCTTCGGTCCGGGCAACGCCAAGGTCGAACTAGCCGCCCTTTTGAAATCAGAAAAGCTTGGCAGTAAAATCACTGCTGTGGATACCGTTGACAAGATGACTGACCGCCAAATTTCAGAAAAAGTACAAGACTTCTTTATTCACGCCTAGCTTTTGTTCATTCGTGATCTGTTCGAAACGGGATTGTCTCCTTACAGACGATCCCGTTATTGTTATTAGCTTGTCAGCAGTCTTCTCATCTTGAATAATCCCTCTTGATTCTCTTCGTTAAAGTGTAACTTCTTCTGTGGTTTCACCATCTAATTTGTATGGACAAGATGAAGGATGGATATTTATGGCTTTATCGATAAAGTCCAGAAGATCATTAGATAATCAATTGTCATCAATGGAGGAATATTATGGCTATTCGTGAATCATCTGCTGTGTGGCAGGGCAATTTGGTAGACGGCAAAGGGACTATGCGCCTGGGTTCAGGTGCTTTTGAAGGGACATACAGCCATGCATCCCGCTTTGAAGACGGTCCTGGCACCAATCCTGAAGAATTGATCGGTGCAGCCCACGCAGGTTGTTTTTCGATGTTTCTCTCGGCCCTCCTTTCAAAGGCAGGCCACGTACCCACATCCATCGCCACCACGGTGAAGGTTCACCTGGGTGACGGACCCAAGATCACGCTGCTTGAATTATCAACCCGTGGAACAGTCCCCGGAATTGACGAAAAAACCTTCATCGAGTTTGCCGAGCAGGCAAAGAAGGGCTGCCCGGTCTCGCAGGCGCTCTCTGCCGTTGAGATGAAATTGACTGCGAAATTATCCTGAAGGATAGATCAAATGGATGAATTGTCAAAAATCCATTGCGTTCCGATCAACTCAACCTCGAAACAATTATCCGAAGTCGAAATAACCCAACTCGAAAAAAAACTTACGGGTTGGTTGAGATATCGCAAAGAGGATGAACTTCGACTTGAAAAGAGCTTCAAGTTTAAGGATTTTAACCAGGCCATGGCCTTTACGATTCTAGTGGCGCAAGAAGCTGAAAAAGAAGATCACCACCCTGCCATACTGACCGAATGGGCAAATGTAACTGTCACCTGGTGGACCCATAAGGTCAAGGGACTGCATCAGAATGACTTTATTATGGCCGCGAAAACAGATCTGCTTTTTGTGAATGAGTTAACTAATAAAAAAGAATAACCACTAATTGAATTAAAAATATTGTTCTCCCGGTTTTGAATTTTTTCGAAACCGGGATTTTTAAGGTTTTTTATATAATGTATTCAAGACGTTTACCGCTCCATTCAAATAGGATTGATTATAAATGTCTATCTATTTTTGGAGCTTGTGAATATTGATATTCATCATTGCGTTTAAGAACAGTCAAATAGATGGCCGAATTCAGTAAAGCTGGCCGAAAAAATCTTTAAGGAGCAAGCCATGCCATATTCCAATGAAAATGACCCAAAATTACCGGTCAATGTTAGAGCCATGAACAAAAAAGACAGAAGGCAGTGGGTGCATATTTTCAATTCTGTATTGGCCGCCGAAATTGAAAAGGGACATAAAATGGAAGACTGTGAGACTCTGGCATATACCGAAGCCAATGGGGTACTGAAAAAAGAACACGAAGCCTGAAAAAACGAATTTTACTTCCAGATCAGCGGAAGAAGCGCCGCCACACCCCACAACAGCAACCCCGAAACACCCAGGTAAGCCATCCGGTTATTGCCCTTGGCGATATCTTCTGATAACAAACGATAAGTTGATTCCCTTTCTTGCGTGTTGATGCGCCCGTCAGCCATGCCTGGCATGCGGTCATCGGTGCGCGCGCCCATGGCATTGATCAGCCCGACCACCAACAGAACCCCGCCGCCGTAGAAGTAACCGTTGCTGAATTGAACGTCAGTCTGCCATTTGTTGATCAAGCCGATGGCCAAAACAATCATGCCGGTAACGATCGTGATAACAAGAATAATGGTAAGAAACCGCAATACTCTACTTTTCATATCCGCCTCGGTACTTTATTGAAAATATTTTTCTCTCTGAAAATAAATATTTGTAATAGCATTTTGGATGCCTATTAAGCCAAGATCTACATCCCTTCCCGCAACGAATTACTTTACATTCTTGATCCGCATGTAGTTTACAATCCTGATTTCCGCTACAAAACCTGCTGTAAGTTGAAAGCAAAAGAGATTAAACAATTTGGCAAAAACCGCAGTAACTGCCTGTCTTCAAAGGTTCGAGTCGTTTGGAGAGAATTGTAGTCCTTAATCCTTAGACACTATAAACAAACGATGTCTTTTAATCCAAAACAAGAAAGCGTTTCAACATCACCTGAAAGCCGCCAATTGTTAAAAAGAGCAAACCGGACAAACCAGCATGTAAGACAGTTAATGTACTAGGTGAACAATCCCCTCCTGGTGATATGTATCTCTACCTCATTCCCAGTACCAGGGTTTCGGCTCATTGGCATCAGGTTTGGGTGTATATTTGAGTAACGCGGACTCAATCAAAAACGAACACGCCAGAGCGCATACTCCCGGCAAAACAACGATGAAGTACGGGATGAACCAGAAAAGGATAGCCGGGTCGGCTATCCTTTTCTGGTTCATCCC
>DQHW01000049.1 GCA_003524305.1 Anaerolineaceae bacterium | reverse complement strand
ACAGCCGATGCAGTTTTTTTCATCGATCAGGGTTGGTTTAACGTGTTCACCCATGGTTTCATCAAACTCCAGCACGCCGGCCGGACACACCTCGATGCATGCGCCGCAGGCCACACATTTGGATTGCAGCACCACTGGTTTCAGCCATAAAGATTTCTTGACGCTCTTGCAAAGAGACCTTTTGGCATTATGAATCACCATGCTTAAACACAAAATTACCGCAGACGCTGCTGGTGATGCAGATAGGCAGATTGAACAATCGTATTTAGTTCTTGAAACGCACTGTGGAGGTGTCGCTGCTTTTTGATTAATCCATTCCATTAAAATTCAAACTCCAATTTTGACACCTCATAAGTTAGAAAAATAATGAACAACTTGATTCCTCACGCCACGCCTTTTTCATTAAAGAACGATCGATATGCCATGTCATCCTCAAGGATATGGTGAGACAACCAATTTGTGAGAAACTTCAGCAAAACCTCAGGTTTCTGTTCGCCCTCAATCGTTGCAGCCTCAATAAATTCGGTGGTTTTATTACGAAAATCATTATGTTGTTCCTTCTGTTCTTCCAAACCCGGATAACCATAAACTTCCATCAACCTTTCTTCGGTTGTGAAATGCGTCTGAGCATAACGGGTCATTTCCCCGAGAATGTCGGAGATCGTTTCAGAGTGAATATTCATTGTTCCTGTTGCGGAGATCAGACGATTCACCAACGTAAACAATTGTTGATGTTGTTGATCTAACTCTCTCACGCCAACACTGTAATTTTCAGTCCATTGAAATAGTTCGATTCCCCTGCTCATTTTCGGGTGGCTTTGTAGCAAACCTGAATCGAGACAAATTTTTACTATCTGAGGATCAAAATGCGTACCCGACAGAGAACGGATATGATCAAGCGTCTTTTCTTCGGGCCAAGCAGCACGATAAGGACGGTCAGAAGTCAATGCATCCCAAACATCGACAACGGCAAAAATTCGGGCCGCAAATGGGATTTGGTCACCTTTTAATCCCCGTGGATAACCTGTTCCATCCCATTTCTCGTGATGACAATAAGGGATATCGATTGCAGGCCGCAGGAAATCAATGGGAGAAAGTAATTCATAAGCATATGTAGTGTGCTTTCTCATCACAACCCATTCTTCATCAGTCAGCGGCCCGGGCTTGAGCAAAATACCATCCGGGACGCCCATTTTACCTATATCATGAAGTAAAGCGCCGCGACGGACATGAATCAGTTCCTCTTCGGATAGGCCAAATTGACGCCCCAGTGTCGTTGTCAGTTCTGTCACTCGCTGAGTGTGTCCTTCGGTTTCGTTATCGCGTAAATCCAACGCTCGTGACCAACCATGGATGGTGGAATCATAAGCTTGGGTAAGCTCGGCATTCGATTCCATAAGATCATTGAACAAAGAAGAATTGTCGATTGCGATAGCAGCCTGGTTGGATAGCGCATGAAGAAAATTCAGCCAATCTTCATTCGATTCGAGGTCAGTACGGTGGAAAATTTCAAGTACACCTTTAAGCTGATTCTTTACAATTAGCGGCACAGCGTAGTAACTTATAAAAGGTTCGATTTTCAAGGCTTTTTCAAGGCGCGGGTTTTCACCATATGCACCCAGATTCGGAATATAAATTGTCCGTCGTTCGAGTGCAGCTCGGCCAGCAATACCTTCTCCGAGACGCAATTGTTTTTCATTCGTAAAAACGGTGGTTTGAAAACCTCGGCCGGAGACAAATTCCAGCGTCTGCGAATTCGAGTTGAACAGCCAAACATCAACCGCATCCACTTTTAATTGCTCCATCGCTTGCAAGAGAAGAATCCCCAGGCTTATAACCATGTCAGAACTGGAAATGATGGCCAGATCAATCTCACTCAGGGCGACCAACTGGTGCAGGCGACGCTCCGTTTGTTCACGGAGCAGCATACGGCGAATAGCGATTGCGGCTGAGGAACCGATTGTTTGAGCCAAGCGCATCTTTTCCGGTGTGAATGGTTCCCGACCTTCATTCCGCGCTTCACCCAGCATAAGCAATCCCATTAATTTTTCTGAGGGCAGGGATGAATCACTGATCCGGAGTGGGATAATGCAGAGAGCTTGGGCAAAATCTAAAAGGAGTGCTTTTTTTTCCTCGTTACTGATCCCTGAGTCACTCGCTCGTAAGATCATTGGTTTATTTTGTTCCAGAATCCGTTGCACATATGGTAATGCAGCCGCCAGGTTTCGTTCGCCAAGCCTAAGGTCCTGTTCAAGAGGCCGAAGAGGGTATCCAGCTCGCATGATGAAATTTTCACCTTCCAAAAGGGCGATTCTGGCGAAGGTTGTGTGAACACTCTCGACTGCATGGCGATTCACAAGGTTTAGAATATCGTCCAGGTTGTCTGCTTCCGCCAGGGATTGGGAGAGGTTAAACAGCATTGAGAGTTCATTGTTGCTATTTATAATTTCTTCCTCGTTCTGTTTGCGCTCGGTGACATCACGACCGTAGAGGTTAACATAATCTGACTCGGGAATTGGAGTGACGAATATTGCGTAAACTTTCCCGTCGCATTCAATATCAACAGTCTTGTTCTCCTTGTTTGCGAGCCTTTGAGCAGCCATATCACACCAGAACTGGGGAGCGGTACCACCCACAACACACCCCCACATATTTAAAAGTGAGCTACTTGCTTTATTAGCAAACATCACGATACCATCTCGGCTTAGCCGCAGCACAGGGTTTGGGTTTTCGGAGGGAAATTTCGCGATATTGACGATTTCCTGCTCTGCCTGTTTGCGCTTGGTGATATCCTCCACCGTACCCTCGTAATAAAGCGGCTGGTTATTTTCATTACGCGTTATGTGAGCACTTTCGCGTATATAAATGATCGAGCCGTCTTTGCGTTTCCAGGCTGATTCAAGGTCACGTACATCCCCATCCTGTTCCATGCGCTTCTGGAATTCCTGTCGCGGATATTCCGGCTCGTAACCCCCTGCTGCCAGGTCACGCTGGGATAGTTCTTCAAACGATTTGTACCCCAGCATTCTTAGCACCGCAGGATTCGCCATCAGGATTTGACCATCCAGCGTTGTACGGTACAAACCGATGGTGGTGTTTTCGTACAGGCTGCGAAAACGTATCTCACTTTCACGCAGAGATTCCTCAGCCTGCTTGCGTTCGGTTACATCCCGGTAATTGATGACAACTGATTGAACCGCTGGCTCATCTAACAGATTGGTTAAAGAGCCTTCCATCCAGTGCCAGGAACCATCCTGATGACGCAAACGAAAAGCTGCCTGCTTAACGCTGTCGGGATGTTTTATGGTTTCATTCAGCATTTGGGTTGCGGCTTCTAGTTCGTCAGGATGAACTAGATCCAACAAGTTATGACCTACAAGCGAGTTGGGCGGATAACCGAGCGGTAAGCGTGATGTTGGGCTTTCATATGTAAGAATTCCGTTCGAGTCAACCAGGGAGATATCTTCCAGACTGTGCGCTACCAGCTCCCGAAAACGTTTTTCACTCTTCTGCAATGTTTCATCTGCTAGCTTTCGTTCGTTGATGTCGCTTGAAAGAATGAAGATACCATCAACAGATGGCTGTATGCTTAATTCAAACCACCTTTTGGATCCATCTGGATATTTGAATTCATTCACAATGGTTTGTGGCATACGCGCATCCATGCATCGCATCAAAGCGGCAAACATGTCTGTTTTTTCGATGCCAGGATAGCATTCCATCATCGTATGTCCGAGCAATTCTTCCTTTTTACGTTTGGCTTGATCGGCTACGGATTTGTTGACGAAATAGTATCTCCAGTCAAAATCGATGATTTGGAAACCTTCCTTCATATTTTCGAGCACATTGAGATAGCTTTCCTCGCTCTTCCGCAAACCATCTTCCGCCATCTTGCGTGCAGTGATATCACGGATATTGCATTGGATGACCTTTTCGCTGCCCACCATATAGACGTTGGAGACGAATTCTACTTGAATAAGCCTTCCGTCCTTCGCTTTTAGAGGCAAGTTTTCATAGCGGATATATTCATTCTCCTGCAATGATTCGAATGCATCCTGACTGGCTTCAATATCCTTGAATGCACCAACTTCCCAGAGCTTCCTTTTTATAAATTCTTCGCGTGAATAACCTAACATCTTTATCAAAAACGGGTTGACGTCTTCAATCATACCTGTCTTGGCATCCAAAATTAATATCCCATCCTGGGCTGCTTCAAACAGGCGGCGATAACGAATCTCAGATTCTTCCATGGAAGGTTTGGTAATCTTCTCAATATTTATATTAGTAATCCCCTTCATTGTGTACCCTATGCCTTTCTTGATTGGTCAGCGCTACGAATAGTCGGATAATCGTATCAAAACTAAATGTTTTAGTAGTACATTGCTCTTGTGAGATCGAAATTAATCAGTGGTGTTACTTGAACTATCCGATGAACACAATGTTAGTTCATCCTATTTGACGCCATTTGTCGAGATAAAGGAGCGATATTTATGTCTGATTCCAGAATGTGTTTCACCCACCAATCTCGCAAAAAAAGAAGAACCGCTGTGAGAAATGAATCCTCGTGATTGAATGCTGTTTGGCAAAGTGTCAAGATATTGATACGGTTTGCTTTGAGCATCTAACTCTGAAATGCGAGGCCGCGTTACCCATACTCATCTAGTAGGTGCTTTTCAGCCCGGAAATGATTTGCGGCATATTTGGTCAACTTACCAACAAATTCAAGATCGATTTAGAACGCACCTTCGTTTCAGGGGCAGAGATCAACAGGTCGGGCATGTCAACTCTTCTATACTGTAATTATTGCACAAAAATCAAATAAACAACCTTCCATCTCTGGAAAGTGCTTCAAGGACAAATTCTCTTTGTACTACGCTCGCAAAAATAGCCTAACTATAATTGGGTAAACTAGGATGTCAAATTCCTTGGTTGAATAAACAAAGCCTTTTCTAAAATCCAGGGAACCTGTTCGGTTTATCATTACAACGCTGGAGGCAATGCTCATGGGGCATCCTCTATTTGGCTAAGTCTACGCTGTGCACAGGAACTCTCATTTCAATGGCATGTGTTGGGCAGGCCGCTTCGCAGAACGAACAGCCGATGCAGTTTTTTTCATCGTTCAGGATTGGTTTAACATGTTCGCCGGTGGTTTCATCGAACACAAGCACGCCGGCCGGACACACCTCGATGCATGCGCCGCATGCAACACACCTGGATTGCAGGATCACCGGTTTCAACCATAAGGATTTCTTGACGCTCTGGCAAAGTTGGCCGTCTCCATTAAGAATCGCTGCGCTCGGACACACCCTGCCGCACGCCCCGCAGTCAATACAGATGGTCTCATTAATCATGTGCTGTATCTTGCGCTCGCCGCTGATGGCCGCTACCGGGCAGATTTTGAGACAGGCTGTGCAGCCGGTGCAGGTTTCGATGATGGTGTGGGTCACAGCACACCTCCCACCTTCACCAGGCTGCTCAGGTCAAGTGCAGCAACCGTGTCAGTGGTTGGGATGCCGGTCTCGGAATCCCAGCCGATTTCATTCCAGTAACCCCTTTTGAGTTTTTCAAGGTCAAAGCTGACGCCCTTGTTCGGACCTGCCGTTTGCGGAGGCACACCCAACAGGCGTTTGCTGACGTTAATCTTGCGCGGATCAATGCCCTCGCGAATATTGAACATCTGCCGTAAAGTCTGAATCCTGCGTCCAATTTCCATATACTCTTCAGGTTTGAGGTCCCAGCCGGTGACCGAATTAGCCCACTCGAACACGGGCACGCGATCCACGCCGATCAGCATGCCAAAGTAACACATGCCCATGGCATTGTAGAACTGGGTAAAGTTGCTGACCGCCGCCGCGCCCTTCATGCGATATTCGTCTGCCTCAAACTTGGATTCCTTGGGGTAAAAGAGCGCGGCGGGTTTCAACCCAGGCATGCGCGTCCACAATTTGTAGAGATCGTAATAGAGCTGTGCACCAGTGGTATGCCGCCCGGGGGTCGGGTCCACACTGGCATGCAGCCCCATGCCGGGGTCGAGGCGCGGATCGTGGTAGGCGATCTCTTGTCCGCCCGCATGGATGGCTGAATCAACTGCTTCAGGCGCCAGCTTTTCGGCAGCTCGTTTGACACCGTCGGTCAGCAGCGCGCCAAAACCTTCACGCACCACCATCTGGCTCAGCACGGCGCGGATGGCCTCGCTGCTGCCCCATTTCAACTCAATGCCGCCGGTATCTTCCTTGGTGATCCAGCCTTTTTCGTAGCACTCCATGGCGAAAGCCACGCAGCCGCCGGCCGAGATGGTATCCATGCCCTCGCGGTTGAGCAGTTCGTTCATTTCATAAGCTAGCTCAATATCGGTGCTCATCAGCATGGTCAAAAAGGAAGCCGCCGTCTCGTACTCCAGTTTGTGGCTTTCAGACAGTTTGCCTTCCAGCGACACAATACCTCCGCAGCCCAACGGACATTCGCGGCAGTGATATTTACGTTTTTCGGTCTTGAGAATGAAGTCGGTATCCACCTTCTGGTTGAAACCAGGAATGTCGCGATTGGTGCCAGCCCAGTTCTTGAAGGGAGTATCCCCCATGCCCACAGACGCCGGCAGCGTGCCGACGGATCCCCATTTGCGCATGATACCTGCCACGAGCAATCCGTTTTGAGACATACCCATGGGCAGGTGGCCGATAATCGAGCCGAACATCGAAACCAGCCTGGAGGGCATCAGCTTGAGCGGCAGCATCACATCCCGGCTGCACTTCATCGAGAGCAGCTTGGTCTTGATGGGATCGTGCGCCCCCACACGCTGAGACCCTGCCAGCACCACGGCTTTAAGTTTTTTGGAGCCCATCACCGCACCCAAACCGGAGCGTCCGGCGATGCGTCCGCGGTCGTTTACGATACCCGAGATCAATGAAAGCCTTTCGCCTGATCTGCCGATGGCCGCCACAGCGGGTTTCTTTTTGCCCTTGTGCGCCTCCATAAGCAAGTCTTCAGTCTCCACGGCGTCTTTACCCCAATAGAGTGAGGCATCCAATAGCTGCGGACCCTTTGAGTCAATGTAAAGATAAACGGGATGGTCGCTGGCGCCTTTAAAGAGGATGCCGTCGTAGCCGCACTGCTTGATGGCCAATGCCAGCGTACCGCCGCAGTTTGAATCGCCCCAGGTGCCCGTGAGCGGACTTTTTGCCACAGCCATCCAGCGCCCGGTGAAGAAACTGCCGGCGCCGGTGAGCAAACCGGTCATGAAACCGAGGATATTGTCTGGGCCGAGCGGATCGGCTTTGGCGGGCATGTCGCGATAGAGTAAAGCGGCACCTAATCCGATGCCGCCAAGGTATTTCTTGTATACATCATCCGAAAGCGTTTCTTCTTGCCAGGAGCCGTGGGTGAGATCCACCCATAAAACTTTGCCAGTGTAAGATTTCATGCACCCAATCCGCTAAACAATGAATTTTGCAATGCAAGTTAATGAATGACCTCTTTAGTCACACCGAGTACGACGTGAAGCTGGCTAGACAGGTTTAACAATTCCTCGATCTGGTTTTCTGTCATGCTGGCCGCGTTGGCTGAAATACGATTGTAAGTGCTGTTTTCAATGTCTCGCAGGGTTTTCTCGCCTTTTTCAGAAAGGTGCAAGAAATAGTTGCGCCTGTCTTCAGAATCCTGCTCTTTTGAGACGTAGCCGCCTTCGGTTAAGCGATAAACCAGCCGGCTGATGGTGAACATGGGAAGCTGCAGCTCTCTTGAGATATCAGTCACCCTCACAACCGGGTTGCGGCGCAGATGCTGAAGAATATAGATCTCCTCGAATTTGAGTCCAAACTGCTCGATGAAAATACGTTCATAGTGAAAGATGGTCTTCAAGACGATAAAGAGATCTTCGTTAAGTTTGTTTTGTGGGATTGTTTTCATTTTGTGACCTCGTCTACAAAACGGATAAATGGTTACATTTCGATAATAACATATCCCATGCCATAATTATATTTGCAATATGCGATTTATTGTCATGAGTTTTTAGAAGTCCTTTTTACCCCATTCTCCATCTCACGGCTCACCCCGAAAAAACTGGGGACAGGTGGGGCGTGTAGATCGCGCCACGAAAAAACGAAATACACGAAATAATCTTTGTAGGGGCGGTTCATGAACCGCCCCGCTCGTGATGATGAAATAACTGCCCGAAGAAGAATAATCAAAATCTGGCAGGCGGATTGAACGACGGTGATGAAGCGGCTTAATTTCTTGATCTTTCATAACCATAATATTCTTTAATAATTTCTCTCTTGACTAAACAGAACATTTGTGCTATTTTAACGTTACCATCACCCACTCGCCGCAGCAGATCAACCTTAAATAATTTTGGAGATCGGGGTTGTGATTCGTGCATAAAAACAAAGAAACAAAGATGCCGTCTTTTTGCCGGAATCAAAGCTAATAATGCTATTTGTTTTCTTTGTTTCCGATTAATCAAAACAAAGGTACAAATCAACTTAAAGAAAATCGGAGAGGCGGCTGTGATCCGATTCGGGTTCGGGCGAGCCGCAGCTCGCCCCTACAAGAAAATTACTTGGTGGTTTGTGGAGGGATGGGGTTATCCGGTGAATGCTTGGGCGGGTCCCGGGACCCGCCCCTACACAGAATGGGATGCAGGAATTTAGGATCGCCAGTTTTCCAAATCACTAATCACTTGCTCTTGCCCTTCCTGATTACTGATTACTCATTACTTGTCTTAACGCTTCACAAAGAAAATTACATATGTTATCTAACTATGAAAAGAAAAACTTGATATAGTTAATATACAAGAAATTTCGACCACAACAATTTATGACCACAATTACCCTATCAAACCATGGAGAATTATGGATCAGATCACTATCCCCCAACTCAAAGAATCTCATCGTCTGCTCACTGAATTTAAATACGCTGTTCAACCGGTGGTGCACGGCTATGCTAACCGCACGCTGTATATCAACCTGGATTCCAACGCCATAAGCATTAAACCTGTCGACCAAAAGATGAAAGACACGTTCACCGGCGGCAAAGGGTTCTGTCTCTGGCTGCTGTGGAACGCGATCACCGGCGAGACGAAATGGGATGACGCCCAAAATGAACTGGTGGTGGCCGGCGGTCCAATTGGCGGCATCACGGCCTATCCGGGCAGCGGCAAATGCACCGTGGTAACCCTGTCACCCTTAACCAAATCGATCGTCGACAGCAACAGCGGCGCCTATTTTGGACCCTATTTGAAATTCAGCGGTTTCGATGCTCTTGAAGTGCAGGGCAAAGCCAAAGAGGATGTGGTCATCTTCATTGACGGCGATAACGGAACCGTGAGCATTGAAGCTGCCCCCCTGGATGAAGTGAACACCCATCTCTTGAGCAAACAACTCACCGATCTTTACGGCGGTGAAACCGACAAAGGCAAGCGCGCGATCTCGGTCATGTCTGCGGGTCAGGCCGCGGAGCATGTGCCCATGTGCGGCGTCAACGTCAGTTATTGGGATGCCCGCCGTCAGGAAATCCGCATCAAGCAGGCAGCGCGCGGCGGGGCAGGCACAGTCTTGCGCAATAAACACATAAAAGCCATCGTGGTCAAGTATTCTGAAACGGGCGGTGACAGCAACGGTGCCGCGAATATGGAGCTGATCCGTGCGGCAGGCAAACGCATCAACAAAGAGATTACCGATTTCGATGCTTCTCAGAATGATATGCGCCACCTGGGTACGCCCTATCTTGTCGAGATCATGAACAAATTTGACATCCTGCCTGTGCAGAACTTCCGCTACGGCTCTGACCCTGAGGCCAGCAAGATCAACGGTGAAGTCTGGAAATCTATGTTTGATTTCCGCGGACCGGATGGCTGCTGGTACGGCTGCTCGCTGCAGTGCGCACATGCCGTGCCCCATTATCACCTGCAATCCGGCCCCTATAAAGGCGAAGCCGTTTTTGTCGACGGCCCCGAATATGAATCGCTAGGCGCGTTGGGGTCGAACCTGGGCATCTTTGATCCCCCTGCCATGCTCGAACTCTGTTTTTATTGTGACACCTACGGCATTGACACCATTTCGGTTGGCAATTCCATGGCGTTTGCTTATGAATGTTATGAAAAAGGCATCCTGGATAAACAAAAAACAGGCGGCCTTGAATTAACCTGGGGCAATGCGGAAGCTGCCTATGAACTGCTGCACCAGATGGCCAGGGGGGATGGGTTTGGCGTCACCGTCGGGCAAGGCGTCAGAGCCATGAAGGCTTTATTTGTTGAAAACTATGGTGCGAACCCGCAGCAGCTCCAGGATATGGGCATGGAAATCAAGGGTATGGAGATTTCTGAATACATCTCCCGCGAATCCCTGGCCCAGCAGGGCGGCTATGCCATGGCTTCCAAGGGACCCCAGCATGACGAAGCCTGGTTGATCTTCATGGATATGGTGCATAAGCAACTTCCCACTTTTGAGGCCAAGGCTGAAGCCTTGCATTACTTCCCGGTGTGGCGCACCTGGTTCAGCCTGCACGGATTGTGCAAACTGCCCTGGAATGACATCATTCCCGTATCCAATAAGACAGCCAAAGAACCTGCCAAGGTGCCTGAACACGTTGAGAATTACTGCTGGCTATACGAAGGTATTTCGGGCAAGAAAACCACCCCCGAAGACCTGATGGCCCAGTCTGAAAAAGTCTACAACTTCCAGCGCTTGTTTAACGTCAAAATGGGATTCGGCACCCGCCAGCACGATTACCCGCCCTACCGCCTAATCGGACCAGCGACCGTTGAAGAATATGAAAACCGCGCCGAACGTTATGACACCCAATTTCGCGAAGTAATCGGCGTTGATCCCGAAGGCAAAAGCGTGGAGGAAAAGATCAGCCTGGTCAGAAAACACCGCGAGCACCAGTACGAACAATTGATGGATGCGGTCTACCTGCGCCGGGGCTGGACCAATGATGGCGTCCCCACTCAGGCTACGCTCAAGCGCCTGGGCATCGACTTCCCCGAGGCTATGGCAATTTCAGCAGCACATGGCGGCTAGAGATTAGCCTCCTTTGATTGCTTGAGAGGAAAAAATCTGAACATTACCGTAAACCTGATCGCCACCTTCAAAATGCTGGCTGGTAAAAGCAGCCTGTCTCTTGCAATGGAAAACGGCCAATCCGTTTTGGATGCGTTCTTTCGCGTATTAGAAATGGTGCCTGCCTTGAAACCCCACTGGTTGGGTCAAGACGGTCAGCCGCAGGTGTTTGTGCATGTGTTCTTGAATGGTAATGACGCAGCCACCCTTGCGGATGGCATGCAAACCAAATTACATGACGGAGACTGCCTCGATTTCATTCCACCCGTGGCAGGAGGATAAGATAAAACAGGTGGGTCATGAACCCGCCCCTACGATTTTTATCTTTTTTGAAAATTTTGTGACTTTTGTGGCGCGGTCTTTGCGCCCCTGAGCCATAAAATGGCGAATGGGGTTATAAGGAATTTATAAACTCATTACGTCAATCGCCTTTTGCAGAATGATCGTCATGGCGTGAGACCACAAAAGCGGACTGGCCACCTGACCCCATTTTTCGACCCATGGTTCAAAGTGGTCGGGCGCAAGTAAATGAACATTCACCTGTTCAGCCAGGTCGCCATTTTCAGCCGCGGTGCTTTCAATCCACTTCAGCATCTCCCGAGCCTGGTCTTTCTTGCCGGTTAACACGTAATACCAACCCAACCAGGCAGTCAACAAGATCCACTCGCCACCGCCGTAATAGACATCTTCTTTATAACGGTAGACGCCGCCGCCGGGCAGATGCAAATCTTTCTCAATCGCCTGGATGGTTACCGAAACCGCCGGGTCGATCAAATCAAACACGGCATACGGAAGAGCCAGACCGAGCAAGCTGGCATCCACACCACTGTTCAAGACCGGTTTTACGGGCTGGCCCTTTTGCGCAGGGAAAAGATGTTTACTAAAGCGCCCGTCTTGAATGGCGAACTGCTTTAAAAAGTGTTTCACCTCGCCAGCCAATACCGCCGCCTGGCGTGCGCTCTCGGTCAACAACGGGATGTCGGCGAATTCAGACACAGCCTTCAAGCCGCCATAGATCGAAGCCAGTGAATAGGGATGCAAGTATTCAGGGTGCTCTTCCCAACAATCGTAATTAGGAAGCTGCCAAACCATCTGCAGATAACGAACTGTCGTTTTAATGGGGTCAATCAATTCAAATAATAAAGACCGGTCTCCGGTCATTTTTACATGTTCAGCCAAACCCCACAGCCAACTGCCGTAGCCGTCCACCTGAAAATTGCCCCACTCGCCGTCGTCGCCGCGTTCCTCTTCAAACCCTTCCAGGCTGAAACGAGTATTCAGAATGGCCGTGTAATCAGGTTTTTCACCGCGCCCCAGCATGCCTTCAAGTACATCCACCTTGGTGGCATAGCGAGTGATCACCCGTCCGACCCAGCGATAAAAAGCCTCGGCGGATGCAAATTGCCCGGCCTTATCCATGGAATAAGCGATAAAACTGCCGTCGCGCAGCCAGCAAAAATGGTAGGTTTCAAAGGACGGGCTGGCAATGTAAGCGCCCTCAGAATGTTGGTTCTCAAGAATAACATTAATACTGTGTTGAAACAGATCCATGATCAAAACTCCAAAAAAAGAAATAATTACACTTATTGTTCAAACAGGAGGACGCTCCAAATGTTGAGTTTTGGCACCACAACACTGACTATATCCCCATTGAGTTGATGCCCGAGTAGCTGAGGCGAGGCGGAGGCATAGGGTTCCAAAAGCCAGACCCTTTGAGGGGTGAAATCCAGCGGGATTTCAAGCCCAAACGGGTCAAAAACACCCGGCCGGGCATGCTCTGCGTTCCAGCAAAGTGGTTCTGCACTTTCTAGATTAACCAGGCTAAGTGAGACGCCGCCTTTAACCTTGCGGTAGAAAACCTCGATCCCCTCCGGCAGCTTGAGATCAGAGATTGAAGATTCAGGTACGAGGGGTCCGATCCACTCCTCGTAGCGGACAGCGAAATCCGCGCAGGAGCGCAGACTTGCCAACAATGAATCAGAAATGGCTTCGTGCTTCGGGAAGTATGGGTCCGTCAGCAGGCGCGCATTTTCGCCGATTTCAATTCGATTACCGCCTGCAGAAAAGATGACCGCATCAGCCAGAAAATGATTGATCTCGTTATCGGCGGGCATGTACAAAGCAATGACCACCGGCTTTTCACCGGAGAGCTTGCGTGCATTGCGCACAATACGAGCGAGATCGGCATAATGGATGTCAGGAGGCCAAATTTCAATGTAATTAAAAGCCACCGGTGCGGCTGCCAATGTTTCAATAGGCCAATTGCCCACTGCATTAAATAGGACAGGTACATCAGGGCATCTTTTTACTGCTGCTCTGATGAAATCGCCGAAGGCTTTGGCAATATCCACCGGCTGACGGGATGCATCAAACCCGCTTTTAGGGTCGCCGTATTGATCAATGTGCAGTCCATCAAATGGGAGCTTCTCAAGCACCTGGCTGCATTGGTCCAACAGGTGTTTTTGCCAGGGACTACCATTCGTCGGGTTCATAATACCCAGAAAATCCTCACCAAAGGGGATGGGATTATGGTCTCCGTCATAGAGCTGCCAATCGGGATGTGCCCGCCAAAAATCCGCCGAGGCGGCATAAACAGCCAGGTATGGCATGGAAGATATGCCATGGTCATGGGCTGCTTTGATCAAACGCCTTATCGCATCCAATGAAAGCGGGCGGCCAAGAGGGTCAAGATATTCATTGGATGGTGCGACCAACTGATCATGGCGATACTGCCAATCGTAAAACTGAAGCCCGTTGATGTGGAATTTGGAAAGTGTCTGCATGGTGGCTTTTTCATCAGGCCTGGCGGCTGAAAAATCAGTCAAATAGCCGTAGCGCGGAAAAGATGTCCACCTGGGTAAGACATCGAAGGCTGTCTGCTGAGAAGGAGGTGTTGTCAACCCTGCGTCACAAGAAACTTCGACGCCGTACCCTGCGGGAGCATCCAGGGGCGGCAGCCACGAAAAATCCACCAGGTTTTGGCCGACATCCAAGCCGCGAGTTTCGCTGCGTGTCTTAATCGCTGCAGGTCCATGGAAGAGCTTCAGCGTGAAGGTCACTTTAGCGGCTTGAGCTGCCTTGCACTCAAGAATGCAGCGCACCATCTCGCCGGGTTTATACATTCCGCGTGTCGGATAAAAATCTTGAAGTTCTAGTAAAGTTGTACTGTCATTCATGAACTATCCCTTAATACCGGTGGTGGAAATGCCCTGCACAAAATAGCGCTGGAAGAGGATAAAGATAAGCACCACTGGAATGAGTGCGATCAACGATGCCGCAAAGACCTGTCCCCATTCGGTTAAGTGCTCTGATTGAAAAAGTGCAATGCCAATAGGCAGCGTGCGGTTGATTGAGTCGCCGATATTAACATTTGCCCATGTATATTCCTCCCAAGAGTAGAGGAAGGAGTTGATCACCACCACCGCCAGGCCAGGGCCGGAAAGCGGCAGTACGATTTTTGTGAAAATGGTGAAGGGTGATCCGCCGTCGATCATGGCAGCTTCTTCTAGGTCGCGGGGTACATCTTCAAAAACGCCGCGCAGTAAAAAGGTCTGCATTGAAATATTCATGGTCACATACACCAGCACCAGTCCCCACAGGTTATTGTAGAGATCAAGCTTGTGCGCCACGATAAACTGCGGGATGATCAGCATTACCGGCGGAACCATCATCCCCAACAGCAAGATGTAGAACAAGACTTCTTTGCCAGGGAATTTAAGTCTGGCAAAGGCAAAAGCCAGCATTGAGCTCACCAAAACGGTCAGGGTGGTTGTGGCCAGAGTCACTTTCAGGCTATTCCAAAAATACAAACCGAAATGGTCTGTGGTTAACGCTTTAACAAAATTATCCAAAGTGGATGGATTCGGCCAAATCTGCGGAGGAAGTTCAAAAACCATGGTTTGGGGTTTAAACGCCGTTGAAACCATATACCAGATGGGTACGGCCACCACGCCAAGACCGATCAGAAGGATGAAATAAGACAGGATTCTCCAAACCAAACGTGAACGTTTCATCTTACTCTCCCGCCGGTTTGCGCAGCAATTTTAGTTGAACAAGACTGAGCACAAACACAAAGATGGTCAACAAATAACTGATGGCCGCCCCACTGCCAAAATCCATACGTGAAAAGGTCGCGCGGTACATCAGGGTGAGGATTGAATGCGTTTGGTCTTGCGGTGCACCACGTGTGATCAATTGGAAGGGAACATAGGCATTAAGCCCACCCAACACTAAAACGACCAATAGGAAAACCAGGGTGCCGCGCATCATCGGAAGCATAATACTGATCAAACGCTGCCAACGGTTGGCGCCATCCACCTGGGCAGCCTCAAGCAGTTCAGTTGGAATACCCTGGAGACCGGCCAAAAAGATGATCGTTGCCCAACCCACCCCTTTCCAAATATCCACCAACACCACGGGCACCAGTGCGAGAACATCATCTGCCAGCCACATGATATTTTTGCTAATGATATGCAGCACGTCTTTGAGAAAATAATTAACCAGACCGCTCATGCCGCTGAACATATAAGTGAATAGAAGCGAGACAATCACCCAACTTGTGATGACCGGCAGATAGTAGGCTACGCGAAAGAAGGTCCTTCCACGCAACGCCTGGTTTAATATCACCGCCGTGGCAAAACCCAATCCCATTTTGACGATCACCGTGATAACCGTGTAAAGCGCAGTGTTGATTACGGCACGCTGAAAGATTTGACTTTTGAACTGGGCAATGTAGTTGTCAAAAAATACGAACACTGAACGTTCAGGATGGGCAAAATTCCAATCATAAAAACTTATGCGAAACGAGTAGAGCAGCGGTCCAATAAAAAAGACAGCCAGTAATGCAAAACCAGGCAAAAGGAAAATAATGGCAGGGATGATTTGATTTCGAGCTTTTCTATTTCGCATAAGAACTTCCATTGAGTGGTGTACCAACAAGCATGGTCTATTTCAGTCTACATTATTAACTTGCATATGAGGCTATAGAATCCGTTTTTATGGGGGAGCAGCCGGTGGGGAGTAGGGACCACCGGCCGCTCCGACGTTATCCAACCGTACTATTGAGCGAGGAGAGCGTCAATTTCGGCTGCAGCCTGGTCAAGAGCCACTTGCGCAGTCTGGTCACCGTTCAAAATGCGTTGGTAAGCGTTGTTGATGGCAGTATCCATATCGCTCCACTTGGGGCTTGGAACACGTGCCTGGGCAGTCTTCAACTGTTCCATGAAGACGGCGAAATATGCGGGCAGGTCAGCATCGCCTGAGAGGCTGGCGATGGTCGGAACCACACCCACCTGGGCTAGCGCTTTTTGTGCATCCGCACTCATCAGGTAAGATACCCACTTGGCAGCGGCTTCTTTGTTTGCAGAACCATCGAGGATGACAACATCTTCACCACCCACCACTGAACTGGTGCCGTCGGCGCCAGCCGGGATCGGGGCAAATGCATAATCAAGTTCTGGATAGGTTCCTTTATAGATATCCACCATCCAGGGGCCGTCGATGATCATGGCATAGATGCCGGTACCCTGGCCTGCATCGGTGGCAATGCCGCCGCCCAAAAGATTGGGAGACATGCAGCCCTGGTCATAGAGATCTTTCATCATGGTAAATGCGGCAACACTCTCGGCACTGTTGACGTAACCAGTTGCAGTGGTGATGCCTTCATCCACGATCTTGCCGCCCATGGCATAGAAAAGGGGAGCGGGAGCCCAGAAATAGGTGCCACCTTGGGCGTAACCGTATGTTCCTGCTGCGGTGTCGGTCAGTGCACAGGCATCAGCCACAAATTCTTCAATGGTGGCAGGAGGATTGGCGATTCCGGCGGCTTCAAAAGCTGCCTTGTTGTAGACCAGCACCTGGGTATTGGTATTCTGGGGCAGACCGTAGTAATGACCGTCCCATTTATTGGTAGAAAGAGGCCCCGGAAAAACCGAAGCGGCAATGGCGTCGAAATCGGGCAAGGCACCGTCCAACTGCATTAAAGCGCCCTGGCTGGCGAATTCAGAAACCCAGGCGATATCCATACGTGCGGTGTCAGGAACATCACCACCAGCGATGGCGGTTAGCAATGCGGTTTTGAAATCGCCCCAGGCGTAACGGCTGGGTTCCACGGTGATACCGGGATTTGCGGCTTCAAAAGCAGCAATGACCTCATCCAACTTTGCTGTTTCGGGGTCACTCATCGTGTGCCAGTACTTAATTGTGACAGGCTCAACGGCAGGCGCCTCAGTGGCGGCTTCTGTGGCAGCGGCAGCGTCAGTCGCAACGGGTGCTTCTGTGGCTGCGGGTGCAGCGCAAGCGCCTAATAACAAACTCATAATGATCAAAACAGACAGGAAAACCAGTAACAAACGACCTTTCATCTTTTCTTCTCCTTTTGTGTCTATTAAATGTTAACCTTTTTTAGATGGACTTACCAATTGCAAAATAATTTTCATTTTTTGTTTGTTTGCTGTGTTCCTCCATTTTCTTATTCTACTTATTCAACCGCATAATACTTGAAACGTTTCAATATGCGTGCAAAATTTTTATCCTGGTAAGTGTTCACCAGTGGATTGCCTGATAACCAGTTGAGGTTCAACCATAATTTGCGGCAGCACCTTTTCACCCGAAATGACAGAAAACAATGACTGCATGAGGGCAAAACCGATCTTGCGAAAAGGCTGGGCAATGGTGGTCAAGGAGGGCTGCCAATGATCAGCCAGGCTGATATCGTCAAATCCGATAATAGAGACATCCCTGCCAACCTGAAGCCCGCGGGTTTGAACAGCGCGCATGGCGCCAAAAGCGCAGATGTCGTTGGCTGTGATGATGGCAGTAGGAGGTTCAGGCAGGTCCAGGAGCAAATGCGCCGACATTTGTCCGGCCCGCTGATTGAAATCACCTTCAACCACATAATCTTTATTAATCGGTAAACCGCTGTCTGCCATGCCTTTAACATAACCATCCCAACGCTGCGTGGTACACATCAACCCATTGAGAGGGGTGATATAGGCAATTTTCTTGTGTCCAAGCGAGGTCAGGTAACGAATTGCCATTTCCATACCAGAAGCACCGTCCACATCCACGTATGGATAATCACAGGTGACATCAGAGCGGCCATAAGCCACAAATGGGATCTTTTTTTGAGAAAGGAATTGAATGCGCTCATCTTGTGAACGAATTCCCATTAACACCAGACCATCGACCTGCCCTTCACCTATTAATCGTTCGTAAGTTTTGAGTTCCTGGGCATAATTTGGTGCAGCGGTTATCAAAATGGAATAGCTGTTTTCAGCGGCAATGTAGTTCAATCCAGCCAACAATTCAAGGAAAGCGTTATCACCCGGATCCGTGCTGCGGTAATCTTCAGGTGAAATAATTGGCACAAGGCCGATGCGCCGGGTTTGTCGGGTTTTAAGGCTGCGGGCTGCTGCACTGGGATGAAAATCCAGCTCCAAAATTTTGGAATGGATCTTTTCACGGGTTTCATCGGCTACCAATTGGGGATCGTTTAAATAATTGGAGACCGTCCCAATTGAGACGCCGGCAGCAGTGGCGATGTCACGAATAGTTGTCATAAGAGTTGAACCGTTTCAATTAATATTATAGGGAGTTCAGAAACGATTGTCAATAGGCAATATTAATAAGTTTTCAAGCCCGATTACCCCCCACACCGGGAATTGAAGTTAGCAGTTCAAACCCAGATTCCCGGGTTTCAGATTGAAAGAATGGAATCATATTCCAGAGGGCATGGCACGCCATGCCTTTACAAAAATCGGACCCTCCTTAACTCGAAGCGCTGGCGTATTTCCGCAAGCCCACCCTGAAGAGGATGGATGCCGCTGCAAGCAGCACCACCGCCAGCAGCAGGCTGACGATCAACTCCACCGGGGTGATCGAATCGGTCAGGGCGCGGGCTGGAAAGGTCGTGATCACCCCCACCGGCACGATCCAGGTCAGCACCATGCGCAACCAGCCGGGATAGATATTGGTTGGGTAACGTGCCATCTGAAAAAGGCCGTCAAACACCCAGGTGAATAACACCCCCGGGCTCCAGAAGATCAATGCGGCAAAGATCAAGAGTATCGCGTAAAGGATGGACATGCCCAGCGTCAGCATCAACAAAAAGAATAAAATCTTCCAAAGCGTGAGCATCACTCCCAAATGGATTATCGCTACCACCAGCACACCAACCCCCAAAAGCAAATCAAACAACGCGAATAAACGCCACTTGCGAAAGCTGGCAAAAAACTGGGTATTCACCGGACGTAAAACGGTAAAATCAAACGCACCTGACCAGATCTCGCCATCCATACCTGAAAGCGAATCAAAACTCGGACTGATAAAGAGTCCGCGCACCGCACTAACGATCAGAAACACACCCAGCAGCGCCATGGTGCTGGCAAGGGTCCATCCGTGCACCGAGTCGATCTGTCCGAAGAGCACCAAAATGCCCAGCACACCGGTCACCAGGTTGAGCAGTGAGGTGAATAAACTGATGAAAAAGTTGGTGCGGTAAGCGGCATCCTCCTGAAAGGATGCCCGCATAAAACTGCCAATTAATCGAAATGGCTTCATTCTAGCCTCCTACTGCGGTGTAGCGTTTTAGACCAAAGCGCCAAAGCAGCGCATACAAAATCACAGCCGCGATCATCCACCCGGTCTGGATGGCAAAGCCCGTCAACATCTCTGGTCGGGTAAGCTGCCCGGTGATCACCTCGACCGGAAAAGCCACCATATAGCGAAACGGAAGGATGACCGCCAGCGTTTTTAAAGCGCCTGGCAGCAGCGCAATCGGCGCAACCTGCCCGGCCAGTAAAAAGACAAGTGAGTCTTGCAAGGCCAACAAGGCATCTGCGCGGGTAGCCCAAAAAGCCAACAAAGCCAGCCAGTACCCCCAAAAGAAGCGCAGCGCCCAGGCGAAGATCAATGCCGGCATAAAGGCCAATGCGTTGACCAGGGTCAATTCCAACTCTGGCTTAAGCACAAAGCCCAGAACCACAAGAATGGGCACCACAAAAACCAGGTAGACCACCTTGCCAGCGATCTCTGAAGCCTGTGCATCATACAATGGCGGTATCGGCCGCAGCAGCACCTTGTTGATCTGCCCGTAGCGGATCAGGTCGCCCACCGTCCAGTTGGTTTGAGCATAAGTGATTTGGTTGACCAGGATCAAGATCAAGTAATAAGCCACAAAAGCACCGCGGGTCATACCTGAAATGCTGCCTTCCCCTGCTGCCGTGGACCAGACCAACAGGTAGATCAGCGGCGGGATCATCCAACCAAAAGCCAGGATGAAGAAGAAACTGCGATACTGCATCCACGAAAGCCAGGTGGAGCGGATCAACGCCCATCCNNTCTTCAATCGTCAGATCAGCAACATTGAGGGTTTCAAGTAATTTGGCGGTAATCGCAGCCGCTTCGACGCGAGGCACACGCAGGTTGAGGTTGTTGGATTCCACCTCCAATACCTCGACCCCGGCCGGCAGGTCCGGCAGTCCGCTCTCAGGCATGGATTCCTGCCCGAGTGTGATGCGCAAAATCTTGAAAGGCATCATCCGCCTGGCAAGTGTGCCCAGTTCGCCGTCGTGCAGAATCTTGCCGTGATGGATGAGGATGACCCGGGGACACAAAGCCATCACGTCCGCCATGTAGTGGCTGGTTAGGATCACAGTGGTACCACTGCTGCGGTTATAGTCAGCCAAAAAGCGGCGCAGACGGAGCTGCATCGAAACATCCAACCCGAGGGTGGGTTCATCCAAAAACAACACGGAGGGTCGGTGCAGCAGGCTTGCAGTCAATTCGCACTTCATGCGCTCACCCAGCGAAAGGTTGCGTACGGGTTTGGTGAGCAGTTCTTTCATATCAAGAAGCTGCACCAACTCTTCGAGATTACGCTCAAATTCCTTTTTAGGCACCGAATAGATTTCACCAAGCACCTTGAACGAATCCAGGGGTGGGATATCCCAGAGCATCTGGCTCTTGTTGCCCATCACCATGCTGATGCGCCTCAGGTATTCCGGTTGTCGCTGCCAGGGTTCATACCCGGTCACACTGACTTGCCCTGAAGTGGGATGCAGCAGCCCGGCCAGCATCTTGAGAGTGGTGGTCTTGCCCGCGCCATTAGGGCCGATCAACCCGACCATTTCACCCCGGGGAATCTCAAAACTGATGGCCTTCACGGCGCAGACTTCACTATAAGTCGGTCTGAGCAGACTCTTAAGTGAGGCGCCCAGACCTTCTGCCCGAACGGGCACTCGATAAGTTTTGGTCAACTCCTTGACCGAAATGATTGTGTTTTCCATGCGGCTATTCCCTGATTTGAATTTACGAATGATTTGTAATTTGCTTAAGATACTGTCCGGTACACGACTCAGGCACTTGCGCCACTTGTTCAGGTGTGCCTGCTGCCAACAGCCTACCTCCGGCCATGCCGCCCTCCGGACCGAGATCAATCACCCAGTCGGCGGCTCGGATGAGATCTAAATTGTGTTCAACGACCACCACGCTGTTGCCAGCATCAACCAGTTTTTGCAGTAGACCCAACAGTAAAGCCGTATCTGCTGGATGCAGCCCCGTGGTGGGTTCATCCAACAGGTAAAGGGTACTGCCGGTGGCTTTACGTCCAAGCTCCTTTGCCAGCTTGACACGTTGTGCTTCACCACCTGACAGCGTGGTGGCTGGCTGCCCCATTTGCAGATAACCCAGCCCAACCTCTTTCATCACTTCAAGCCGGGCGCGTGCAGCCGGAATTTCGCAAAAAAGTTCCAATGCTTCGGCGATGGTCATATCAAGCACCTCTGAGATATCTTTGCCGTGATATTTCACAGCCAGTGTGTCGCGCTTGAAACGCTTGCCGTGACAGGCGGGGCAGCGCACTTCTACATCCGGCAGGAAGTGCATCTTGACGGTCAGGGTGCCTGTGCCTTCGCAGCGTTCGCAGCGTCCCCCCGGAACGTTGAAAGAGAAATGGCGGGGTGTCAATCCGCGGGTTTTGGCTTCAGCAGTTGCCGCAAACGCTTCGCGGATGGGCGTAAACGTATCTGAATAAGTGGCGGCATTCGAGCGGGGGATGCGTCCAATATGATCCTGGTCGATGGTGATGACCTTGTCGACGTATTGCCAGCCCTCAATGCTGTCGTGCTCTCCGACGCTTTCGAGCGAATGATTCATGCGCTGCCTGGCTGACCTATCCAGAATGTCAAAGATCAACGTAGACTTGCCCGAACCGGATACACCGGTCACGGCCACCAGTTCTCCAAGCGGCAAGTTGACCGAAATATTTTGAAGGTTATACTGCCTTGCTCCGCTGATGGTGAGAGATTTGCCATTCGACTTACGCGGACTTGTTGGCACGGGGACGGTCTTTCTGCCCGAGAGATAAGCCCCGGTGATGGAGTCGGTGTTAAGCATCAGTTCGTCAGGCGTGCCAACTGCCATGATGCGTCCGCCGTTCTTACCGGCACCCGGGCCAATATCCACGACATAATCCGCGGATCGGATGAGTTCGAGATCGTGCTCCACAACCAACACAGTGTTCCCCAGGTCGCGCAGGCGGCAGAGCACCTTAATCAAGCGCTGCGTATCGCGTTGATGAAGTCCGATGGTCGGTTCATCCAAAATGTAGAGCACCCCGGTAAGGCCTGATCCGAGCAGGGAAGCAAGTTTAAGCCGCTGGGCTTCTCCCGCTGAAAGTGATGGACTGGCACGCTCAAGTGTGAGGTAACCAACCCCCACTTCCAATAAGCGTCCCACGCGCGTATCCAGATCATCAAAGATCGGGCGGGCAATCAACATCTCCTGGGTCGAAAGTTGGAGCGGCAAGGCTTTCAGCCAGGCATCCAGTTCGTTGAGGGGCAGTTTTTCAATTTCAATAATGGTCTTGCCATTGACAGTTACGATGCGGCTCTCAGCCTTCAGCCGTGTACCATTGCAAACCGGGCAGGTTTGGATGGTGAAATATTGATCCAATTTCTCACGATAAGTCTCATTCTCTGCATGTTCATCATAACGCCGTAGTAAATTGGTTATTACCCCCTCGTAACGGCCTTGGTTGTTGGTGGCAGGCGGTTTTTTGCCGGGAAAATGACCTAGAAACTGCGGGCTTTCGCTGCCGAAATACAAAAGGTCGCGCTGAATTTCGGTGTAATCCTTTATGGGTTTATCGAACTCGAACTTAAACCCAAACCATTTACCGGCATTCTCAAGTATTTGGCGATAATAATTGACATGGAAGGCTTCCCAACCATCCACGGCATTTTCGGCCAAACTCTTCTCAAGATGGATATAGCGCTCAATCAAAACCTGACGCACGACGCCCAACCCTGTGCATCTCGCACAGGCGCCTGCCGGCTTGTTGAACGAGAAATTGGCCATGCCCATTTCTGCGATTGATGTTCCGCAGTGCAGACAGGGAAAACTTCCTTCTGAACCTCCGTCGTCCTCGTCCATCCAATCCTCATCAGAGAACTCGAAAGTTGGCGGCGGCACATCCTTGCCGCAATTTGGACAAGGACGGTGACCCAGGCGTGCATACAGCACTCGCAGATAGGTAAAAACTTCGGTGACAGTACCCACGGTTGAACGCGGACTGTGGTTGTTGAGATGTTGATCAATACTGATTGATGGAGAAAGCCCGCTGATACTATCGACCGGCGGCTTGGTAAGCTGGTCGGTGACAAATCCAAGTGAGTCTAGGTATTGGCGCTGCCCTTCTTTATTGAGAATGTCAAACGCCAGGGTTGATTTGCCTGAACCTGAAAGACCTGTAAAAACGACCAATTTATTCTTGGGAATGTCGAGATTGACATTCTTAAGATTGTGAAGACGTGCATTGCGAAGCGAAATTACAGATTTCATTCTATCTCCAATACAAAATAGGATTTACAAGTTAATTGTAAAACCCTGGTGTGCAAGTGGAGGGTTAGCATTAAGAAGTGGTGATGTTTAGTAACCCAGTTGCTGCTTTTGCCGGATTATCTCTTCAATGAAAGTCAAGATCTTCATGGAATCTTCTTTTTGAGTATAGAGGACGGTCAACCATCGATCCGCGGCCATATAAACATCCTCGTCAGGGTCTGGAGTGTCGAGTGCCTGCCTAAGGTTGCGGGTATCGCCCCTGTCAAACTGGATGAACATGCGCAGCATGGCCATCATGCTGTAGCCGGCATGACTCAACAAGCGGATGATGCGCAGCCGTTCAAGATCTGCCTCGCCAATCCGGCGGTATCCGTTATCAGGGTTACGCGGGAGGCTGATCAATCCGTTGCGCTCCCAATTGCGAAGTACATCGTGGGTTACATCCAGTTTTTCACATGCCTGCCCAATCGTGTAAGAAAGCGATCCTTGATCTCGTGGCGTGCTTTCAGAGTTGTTTACCCATTTCTCCAACATCTTGACGGTATATTCCGCTCGCTCAATTTCAGTCTCAACAGTTGAAATGTGTTGGCGGGCTAGTTCTACGGCGCCAACCCAGTCATCCGCCACAGCAGATTCGATCATGCCTGTGGCGCTGGCGCGCAGCGCCTTACCGGGATAGTAGGAGGAGTACACCAACCGGGCCAGACGCAGACAATCCATATGATGCTGGGTATAAATGCGGTACCCGGCAGGCGTGCGCTCAACGGGCGGGATCAATCCCCAATCTATATAACGCATAACCGTATTAGGGTGGATGCCCACTTCTCGGGCAAGGTCTGAGGTGCGATAAGTTTTTTGAGACATGTTGAATGTATTAAACCATGAAGCAATATAAAAATGTAAAAATTGATCATCTACGCCGATCATCCCATGCGTGCTCGGTTATGTTATTATATATTTAGACTTAATTAGTCATATTAGTGGCAATTGCAAGGAGAAGCGATATGCAAAAGATATTTTTACTCAGTTTAATGATTCTCGCTTTACTGATTGGATGTACAAGCCCTGCAATTGAAGCTACAAATACACCGCTAACCAGTTCAGAATCCAGTCCAACCATACAAGTCAGCGCAACCCATACTCCGTTGCCAGAACCTCCCACGCCAACACCTTCGCCCACCTCTGCCCCGCCCCCCAAAGATTTCAATGCTCAAAATTTTGATCGTTTCACAGGTGTGGTAAGCTACGGCACTTACCTCTCACAATATTTTAAAAAGGAGTCTTTCGATATCTTGACTTATGCAGTGGATTACAGCGGAGATGGCTCCACCATTGCGATTAGCGGCTGCGCTTATTCATGTTCGACCACACTTGGCGGCAAAGTCTTTTTAGTGCTGATCGACCCTGCACTGGTACAACCCATAATCGAGATCCCCTTAGACTCCGCCAGACAGATATGGGATGTCGATCTCAACCCCGACGGCAGCGTGTTGATATTCTCAATCCGCGGTCAGGTTTCGCGTTACGACCGCGCAACTGGTCAAATTTCGCTGGAGTATACGCCGGATAACACCGACCTGGTACCTTTTTCTTCCATCAGTCCTGACGGAAAAACATTGGTTGTCGTCACGGATACTGAATTGTTAGCACTCAACCTGCCGGATGGAAGCGAAGTCGCCCGCCTTTCAGGAACTTTTTGGGGCCAAAACGCTCCGTTTTTCAACACCCAAGGCAACCGCTTTTTAGTCTATTCGCAACAAACCGACCGCGATGCGATTGTGTTTGACACCACTACGTGGACTGAAGTTGACCGCTTCCCCATTGTTGGATCAGGCAAAGCGGCACTTTCAGCAGACGGTATGCTGGTAGCATCACTTTCAGCGGATGAATCCGTGGTCAAGCTCTACGATATTGCAGCCGGCAGTGAAAAAGATCTTCAGATTGCACCTTATTCTGAAGTGACTTCTCTGGTCTTTAACCCTGCCAATGATTTGTTACTAACCTTCGGAACCCCCGGCGCTGAAGTGGATATTTTTGAAGGTGTGCAAATAATTGATTTGGTAAGCGGAAATGTTGTTGGGTCGTTGACACAATACAGTAACCCCGGTCAGATCAAGTTCTCTGCAGACGGCACTCATTTTATGCGTTTAAGCTATACCGCAACTGATCTTGAATTGTGGTCATTGCCAACCCCTGACATCATGCAAATTGAAACGCTTATACAAGATTACTTTGAGGCGGTCAGCAGCGGAGATTATATTTCCGCTATAGATATGACTCAATTGGATACCTACGCACGTGAGGAGTTAATCACTCAAGGACTTAACCCTGATGACCTTGTTGCCGATTTTACTTCGCTTTGCAAAGAAGATGAAATACCCTGTCTTCCACTCGGACGAGTGGTAAGAGTGATGGCCGATTACGACCGCGGCTGGGATTACTACGCTATCGTCACCTTGGAGCAACCGGACGGCAGCGAGATTATGTTCGACGGCATCTCTCCCTATGAATTACTGGGTGTTATCCGACTGGAGGATGGGAGCTTCAAGATATCGACCCTTCATCCGGGGATGCGGTATCCGTATCAGGAGTAAAAAATTACTCTGAATAATTAGCGTGTATTGACTTATGGTTTTTAGGTCTTATAAGTTCTCGTGTAGTGTGAAAATTTACAGTGTGGCGTATTGCCATACAACCTCACCCCCATTACAATCAAGCCATGGAAACTCCCGTCACCATCATCGGAGCAGGACCAGCAGGCATGACCGCGGCGCTGTTTGCAGCCAAATCAGGAAAGAAAGTAAGACTGATTGACGGCAACGAACAGGTCGGACGCAAACTGCTGGTGACAGGCAGCGGACGTGCCAACCTGACCAACCAACACATGAACGCCAGTCACTATACCTGCGCCGATGCCGCCTGGATGGACACCCTGCTCAAACGCTTCGGACACACTGACCTGATCGACTTTTTTCATGAGATCGGTGTGCTCACCTTCTCCACTTCAGACGGATGGTGTTACCCGGTATCTGAATCAGCACAGACTGTGGTGGAAGCCTTTGCCTGCGCCCTGCACCTGGCCGGTATCGAACTGGTGTTAAATACAAAAGTAACCACCATTGACAAAACCAAAGAAGGATTCAACCTCGATCTTTCTACCGGAGCAACAATCTCAGCGAATCGATTAATTGTGGCGGCAGGCGGCAAAGCCTACCCCACCCTGGGCTCGCGCGGAGAACTCTTCGCTTCGATCAAAAACCTTGGCCACAGTATCACTCCGCTGGTACCCGCCCTTGCCCCGGTCACTTGCGAGATGAAACCCTGGTCTAAATTGACCGGCCTCCGCTTTGACACACGCGTTTCTTTATACGAAAGCAACACCTTGCTGGCTGAAACCACCGGCAACCTGATCCTGACCGAATGGGGGTTAAACGGCCCCGCGGTTATGGATTTGAGCCACCATATATCAACCCGTCCAAACGCCAAATTGGAACTGATCCTCAATCCGCTTTTCAACAGCGAGGGAGAACTGCGCGATCTGATCGCCCGTAAACACGGCACTGCCACACCCTTGCGTGTAATATTAGGATCTGTGCTGCCCCCCAAACTACCGCCCGTGTTAATTGCCCGAGCCGGCTATCCGGTGGATGTGCTCATTAACGAATTGAATAATGGACAAACTGATAAGGTTTTGAAATCTGCGGCTGCGATGCCCTTCAAAGTAACCGGGGTACGCGGTTTTGAATATTGCCAGGTCTGTGCAGGAGGGGTGCCTGTCAGCGAAGTGGATCCAATGAACATGCGTTCAAGGTTGGTTCCAGGTTTAACCCTGGTGGGTGAAACATTGGATGTAGTCGGTCCGTGCGGGGGATATAACCTGCAGTTCGCCTTCAGTTCTGGCGCCGTGGCGGGTATGGAAATTAATAATCCACCAAAATAGAGCAATTTTTTCTGTTATCATTCTGAAAACAGACCCTTTCCTTGGTATGAATTCACCCTGAAAAAGAATTCACTCAAGGAGAGAGATGAAAGTAACCAACAACAAATCGAACAAAAATTACAGTTCAAAGGATAAAGATAGAAAACTGGAGACTAAAATGAAAAAACGAATCAGTAACATTCTGCTGTTTGGAACCATCTTGCTGCTGTTTACCGCTTGTGCCACCCCGGCTACACAATCCCCTGCTCTTCCAACCCAAAAAATCGAGATCACATCCACACCAATCGTGATTGTGGTCACCGCAACACCCATGCCCGCAACAGCCACAATTGAAATTCCAACAACAACAAGCGAAATTCCATCCGCAACCATGGAACCTGTCACCAACACACCGGTACCGGCAAAAACCTATGCTCCCACCGAACCCGGTGCGTATAACGGAGAAGGATCCCCCATACAATCTGAATCCTCAATCATTATCACAAGCATCAAAGAGACCGGTTCAGGACAAGCTCAAATTTTTTGGACTGCAAAAGGTAATTTCTCTAATGGATTCAGAATCTACTATTCATCCTACATTAAGAACCCCGTTTATGGCGGCGAGAAATCTGAATATGTCATTTCTGACGGTCAAACCCGGTCTGCATATATTTCAGGCACACCAGGCACAACGTATAACTACCGCTTTTGTAACTTAAGCGGAGCAAGTTGTTCATTCTATTCCAACACCTATACTTTCACCTTCACCGGCCCTACCAGTACTCCATAGATTGCCGTAATTCAATTAACAAAAAGCTCCTGGAATTTTTTGATCCGGGAGCTTTTATATTTGGCAGCATTCATTCGAACTTGAAGTGATTTATTCTGGCGGGGTCAAGCTGTGAGTCAATTGAAAGACAAACCATATCCTTTAAAGTGGTCCATCCGAAAGGAGTAATTCTTTCAAATCGACTTCAGCCCAGGCGCAGCGACTGGTATGGATTTATTGAATATTCTGATCATCATCTCCATCGAGGAATTTCCAATAATTAATATATACATATTTTGTTCAGCATTTTTTCGGGATTAATACAGTCTTATCAGGTTAGGATGGTAATGGGAAAATTACCATTTTAAGATCATGGATGGATTAATATGTAAGTTCAAATGATCCAATTAGAAATTTGGAGGTTTTATGATTAAGCACTTGAGAAATATATTACTTATTGGAACCATCATGCTATTATTGGCCGCATGCGCCAAACCTACAGCTCAAGCCCCCGCCACAGCAGCCCCCCAGACTGAGGAGAACACATCCACCCCCGTGGTGATCACAGCCACTGACAAACCTGCTACTGCAACTGTGAAAGCAGTTAATACAAAAGTTCCAGCAGCGACCAACACCCCTGAGCCAAAAATCACCTACACGCCCTCCATCCCGGGTGCATATGATCAAGATGGTAACCCCATTACCACGACCAAGTCTTCCATCATTATTACAAGCATCAAAGAAACGGGATTAGGCAACGCTCAAATTACATGGATTGCCTCAGGCACTTTCTCTAATGGATTCAGAATTTATTATTCACCTTCCATCGTGAATCCTACCTTTGGTGGTGAAAAATCTGAATATGCCATTTCTGACGGCGCAACGCGTTCAGCCTTTATTTCCGGCACACCTGGAACGACCTATTATTATCGCCTTTGCAGCTTTACTGGTTCTTCCTGCGATTTCTATTCAAATTCGTTCAGTTTCACTTTCAAAGCCCCAACCAGTACCCCTTAGTTCTAACTTAATCAGTAAAATAAAGCTCCTGGAAATTTTCCGGGAGCTATTTATGTCATTATGCTGTTGGAACACCGGTTTTGGCTTCTGGCAAATTCAAAATTCGTATCGGCTGCAACACACCCACATAATGCTGAAAATTGATGATTCGCGGCAGAACAGTATCCGTGATCTCTTGCCCCTTTACCAATAACAATGCACCGGCACTTGAAAAAACGTCCTGGTCCAAAATCATCCCGATCTTTAATTCCGCAACATTTAAAACTAAATGCTCGTAGTAATCGATATCCACGAAGTAATCAAGCAAAGTCACCGTGAGATGCGGGTTATAGTTATGTTCAGCATCATTAATCATTTTCAACTTGATTTCATCCGACTGCCATCCAGAAGTGATCAATCCATCCAGGTCTATTGCCAACTTCAAAATCTGTGCACCGATTGACACGGGATCTTGCACAGCATTCTTATACTGATGGAAAGGTTTATTTTGGTTAAGAATCATTTCAGCAATCGGTTCAAATCGGGGGATGCGTTTGATCAAATCGAAGGCAATTTGCGGTGTTTTGCTGACCAATTCTTTTTCAGCTTTATCCAGTTCGATATCTTTGTAGATCTTTTCTTGAATAGGCTGCGGAATTGAAATATAGCCTATCAAACAAAACGTGGCGGCAAGGTCATATTGCCAGGTATTTTCCAAGTCGGACTTACTTATTATGTGGGTCACAATTTTTTTAATCCGACTGCTTCTGCCAAATGCCACCGGGTTTGTCAGACCCAGAACTTCATTGATAATATCCAGACTTCCGTTTAATGTTTGACTGAGCAGCACTTTTTCGCTGTTGATTAAACGGTATTGTTCAAGTCCATCGTTGATGATTCTTTCAAGCATTTCAGGCGTAGTAGGCTTGGTTAAAAATCGAAAAATACTGCCTTCATTAACCGCCTGGATAGCCACATTTAGATCCGCTTTGCCGGTTAACATAATGCGAGTAATAGTTGGGTTAACTTTTTTCACCCGGCTAAGAAATTCGATGCCGTCCATTTCAGGCATATTCATATCTGAAATAACCAGGGCAATTTTCTTGTTATCCGTGATTTTTTGCAGTCCTTCTTTGCCAGACATAGCCGTTAATACAGTGTAACTACGTCTGAAGTTTCGTTCAAAAGAAAGCAACAGGTTTTCGTCATCATCCACAATCAAAATAGTCGGCATCTAATAACCTCACTTCGTTAAAATTTGATCGCACGCTTTGTTCCAAGAAACCAAACGAGGTGCAAGTGCCTGGTTTTTGAGCATATCATCGGACGGTTGAAATCCATTTGTATTTGTCTCGTTTGAAAAATCACACACATAAGCATTCGCAAACCATACTGCCATGGATGTGGTGAATTCGACGCGTTTCTGGCTTTCAAAAGAATGATGAGTCAGAACGGCGTTTATTATTTCTTGCGGTAAACCCCAACTTCCTAAAAGATATGCGCCGATATCTGCATGAGTTGATCCAAATTCAAGTTTTTCTTGCATAAGATTCTGAAATTTGTCTTCCACCTGCAAATATTTTTTTGAGCTGTAAAAATCAGGTGCAGTAGTTCCGAGAATTAATTTGCCAATATCATGCAATAAACCTGCAGTGAAAGCGCCGGATATTATTTTTTTATCAGAAATTGAGGATGCTGCAATTGCCCTTGAACAGGAAGCAACCCTGAGAGAGTGATCCCACAAGTTTCCAAGACCTGACCTCGCGATTAGAGCCTGGTCAAATTGAGAAAAAAGATGAACCGATAAAGAAAGATCGCGGATGGTTTCGACACCAAGGTAAAAGACAGCTTGAGATACCTCTTTAACCTCTCTGGCGAGCCCAAAATATGCTGAATTTACTAACTGCAATATCTTGGCTGTCATACTAATATCTTGTGAGATGACTGAAGCCAGGTAGTCGAGATCAACATCCGGTTTATTTAATTCAGCTAATAATTGATTGTATAAACTTGGCTGGCTGGGCAGGTTGGCAATTTTAAGGATCGCCTTTTTAACATCAGCCTTCATCACCAGACTACTCACTCCGACTGCCTGGTTAATAATTCGAGTGAGTTCTTGTGGTTCAATAGGTTTGGCGATGAATTGATGAGCCACCAGGGTTGCCTGTTGGCAGAGGACAGGGTCTGCATCACCTGTGATGGCAATGCGCAGCGTAGAGGGCGATTGATTTGCCACGATGCCCAATAATGTTACCCCATCCATAATTGGCATTCTCAAATCAGAGATAATAATGTCTACGCTCTCATGAGAAATAATTTCGAGTGCGTCTGCGGCGCTTTCAGCGGTCAGTATAATCCACTGGTTACTAACAGAGTGTAATGTTCTTTTAAACGAGTACAGAACATTTGGATTATCGTCCACCAACAATACTTTTTGCATAAGACTCTCGCATTTTCTGGTTATAACAAAACCATTAATCATTAACTAGGTCTGTCTTTTCTCCTGCAATAATTGGCAACGTGATGATGAAAGTAGTGCCTTTGCCATCCTCAGAATTAAAGATTAAAGATCCATTATGTTTGTTGACGATCACTTTATATGAAATGGATAAACCTTGACCGGTACCCATACCCACAGGTTTTGTGGTGAAGAAGGGATTGAATACTTTTTCACGATATTCATCTGGAATGCCGCCGCCATTATCTTTTACGTGAATTTCTATCGATTTTTCTTTAGCAAAGGTGAAAATTTCGATCAGTCCTTTGGTAAACACACCCTTCGCTATTTGTTCCTTAATGGCATGTGCGGCATTGGTAATGAGGTTAAGAATAACCTGGTTGATCTCACCGGGTGAACAAATAACAGTTGGCAAATTTTCATCATAATGGGGAACCAGATCTGCCACATATTTCCATTCATTGCGTGAGACTGTGATGGTGGTATCAATGGCCCGGTTTAAATCCACCGGCGTTTTTTCGTCCATGCTGGGGTGGGAGAATTCTTTAATTGCCTGAACAATTTTTGTAACCCGGCCAATCCCTTCGAGTGATTCGTCAATAGCTTTCGGGATTTCAAGCATGAGATAATCCAAATCGGCTTCTTTTTTTTCAAGAAGCAGTTGTTCGGTTAATTCATTTACAGATTCACCCGACTGAACCTGGTTAAGCAATTGTTGAAATTTTTCCAATAACCGAATAAACGAATTGAACTCTTTTTTTATGAAAAGGAGGTTGTTTCCCACGTATTGCGTGGGAGTATTTATTTCATGCGCCACGCCGGCAGCCAGCGACCCAATGGCTTCCAATTTTTGCGCCTGCCGATTCTGCTGCTCCATTAATTCATTCTGACTGACATCAGAAATAACAGATACATAATTTCTATTCCCATGTTCATCAATGATCGGTGCAATATTATACTGAAGCGTGTATTGAGTCCCATCCTTTTTTGTACAGACCATTTTTCCACGCTGGATATTGCCTGCCTGCAATCCCAATTCATTGAAATTTATTTGCTCGACGCTCAAAGACGCTGTCAGAAAATGAAGCAAATTTTTGCCCAGCAATTCTTCACTTGAAAAACCTGTGATTTTTTCAACAGCGAGATTGACATATTCTGTTTCGCCGCGAAGATTAGCTATGACCAGTCCTTCACTAATTTCACGAACGGCTGAAGCCAATTTTTGAACCTCTGCTTGAGACTTCTTGAGGTTGGATATATCCCTGATAATGAGGCACCCAACGAAATTGTGCCCTGTTTCAATGTTTGATAAAGTTGCAGCAATCACCAGCCTATCGCCATTCTTTGCTGTTATCGTGATTTCCATAATGTCATTAAGCAGCGGCGACATGCGGTCAAACAAAGCAGCCTTAAGCTGATCATGTATCTTTAGAAATTCGATTTCTTTAGTATCTTTGGTCAAAATTGAAATTAAATCCCAAATATGCATTGCTTGAGCTTCTTTAATTGAATAACCTGTTATTCTTTCATCTGCTCTGTTCCATTCAATAATCTTTCCATTCTGATCAAAAAGAATAATACCATCCACTGATTGTTGGATGACGTTTCTAAATTTTTCTTCATTGTACGCTAATGCATTCTCTGCATTTTTTCTTTCAGTAATATCGACAATTGAAACCAGCACTCTGCGAAAATCATTTAGGTTTTCTTGTGGGATGCTCAAACGAACCCTTACAAAAACTTGTTCTCCTGTTGAACGATAATGAGGATCTTCCGATTCAAATTCTGTTTTTCCAAGTATATATCCTTCAATTTGCTTTTTAAAACTCTCTGACGCACTTGTAGAAAATAATTTTAGATAGTCTTTAAATAACTCGTCTTTTGTTGGAAAACCATAAAATTCTAATGCCATTTGATTACAATCAGTAATTCTTATCAGTTTATGTATATCAGGGAGAAGTTCCGGATGGGCGCGAAAATATTCAATAGCCCCATCTCCGTGTTTCTCTTTCAAATCATCTACGAAGGCTTTAACTTCAGATTGGTCTTCTTCTAATAGAATCACCGGCATGGATTCAAATAAAGTAAGAAGCCTGTGTTCGCTATTGCTGAGCTTCATCTCTTGGTTTTTTTGTTTAGTAAGGTTAATTAAGATAAAAATGTTCTCTTGAGGTAAATTATCAGAAGAAACTAAAGTCGCTTTATTTGCTAAATATTGTTTTTTCTGGCCAAGGTTCAATTGGAGAACACATTCGTATTGTCCAGTTCTAATACCATTATGGTTAATCTCTAAAAGTCCATTACAAAATCCTTGATCCATTCCCTTGAATACAGCACATAATTTTTTTCCAATAACTGCTTTCTTTTCTGATACACCAAATTCATGAATAAACTGATCATTACAAAAAGTAATTTCATCTTGAGGGTTTAAGCTAAAAACCAGGTTTGGTGATGTATCAACTAATCGATTGAGAAAACTTAAGTTTTTTTCTAATTTAGTATTTAACTTGACTACCTGATTGGTTCGTTCTTCGATAAGCTCTTCCAACTTTTCTTTATATTGCAATAATTCCTTTTCAATCACCTTTTGTTGAGTCACAACACTTGCCAATTTTAAATTCTGATAGGCTGCATTCGACATCATGTTAGCAATTAAGAACAAGGCATTAGCAATATCTTGAAATCTCTCAATAGCCATCACTGGAATATTCTTCAAGGCAAGGCTGAATTTTTTAGGATCTGCTCCAATTTTTATGGCGTATTCCAACATTTCTTCATCACTCTTGCTCTGGTCTCGAATCTGACCAATCAGCCAATTGGCGATATGGTTCTTGCCAATGCTGATACTCGCCCCAGCATCCCATAATCCGCCGCTAAGACAAGGCTGGACGACTGCACCCTTCGGGTTATAACGTCCAATCTGTGCATCAGATCTCATGCAGTTTTTTAACCCTAATTCAGTTTGGCGGATAATATTAATACAAAGAGGAGTGAAATTGCTGGGCTTGGTTATGGGTAGTCCTGAAGGGTCAGTTATGATTGCAGCAACCCCCGTTGCACTTGCAAAAGCATCTTGAATATGCTGAATATCATCAATATCAAACAAATCATTGAAGTGGATATTTGATAAATCGAGCCCTTCATCTGTTACTTTTTCATAAGAATATTCTGCAAGACGCTTGACAGAAGCCGTATACAATTCGTCTTCAATTTGATTGATATCAGGCAATACTGATGCATGGAGCTCTTTTTTTTGTTTTGAGATAGTCATGTTTTTACTCTTCTGCTAACAGTAATTCACAGCCAGACAAGAGACCATCACAAGGGTTTTGTTCTCGCAAATGGCTCTTATTAATGCCGTATTTTTTGAAATGAAAGTTGTACAAAAAAATGGATTTCTAAAAAGGTGTTCTTGAACTCCATTTATCCTCCAACTACCAGTAACAAATAAACCTGCAATAAGAATTGTAAAAGATAATTTAGACAGAATCAGTAATAATTCAGTAAAACTGTTATTAAAATGCGATTAAGTGTAAATCTCTAAACGCTAAGAAAGGTGAAAACAAGAATGGTTGTGTTTTATAAATTTTTCTTACATCTTTGCTTTTCGACATTCAGCAACAGTTCAGAACCAGATAAAAGGCAATTTTTAATTCTAAATTTGGGAGATAATTCGTGTGATTTTGCATCAACTGTACTGTTGGGTACTGCTTGTAATACTTTTTATTATTTTCCGAACTAACTGGCAGAACCCGGGATTTTAATGGAGACTGCATGACTCAAACCACTCAAAATGATCAACCCTTGAACGATGAATCAGAACTGGCTGCCAGAGCACTGGCGGATCCAGCCGCTTTCACCAAGCTATTTGACCGCTATTTTCCACTGGTACACAAATATGCGCTTTATCGCGTTGGCGACCTCACCTCTGCAGACGATTTGACTTCAGAAGTGTTTGAAGCTCTGCTTACTGCGCTTCCCCGCTATAAACCCGACAAAGCGCCCTTTGGTGCATGGATTTTTGGCATCGCCCGTCACGCCGTAAATGATCATCATAGAAATCGAAAAAATAAGCGTGAGGTTCATTCAGAAGTGATGGAACAGCTTATCGCCAATGACCCACAACCCGAAGAAGCAAGCCTGAACCTTGAAGCAGAGCAACGGCTTTTGACCGCTCTCAAACAGCTTTCAGGCCGCGAAAAAGACATCATCTCGCTCAAGTTTGCTGCAAACCTGACCAACCGTCAGATCGCAAAACTGACCACACTAGGTGAAAGTCATGTAGGTGTCATATTGTATCGGTCCATGCAGCGGATGCGTCAGCTATTAAATGAAATGGAGGAATATGATGAACGATAAAGAAATGATCCGTCAATTCAATGAGGATTTAGACAAGATTCAAAACCATCAAACGATAGTGATGGAAGGATTGACAAACGACTATGCGCAAGAATTGCGTATCGCCAGCGAGCTCTCTGCTTTTTCAAGTGCCTCTCTTAGCCATGAACGTCTGATCATTAAACAGCATTTGCTTGAGGCTGCCAGCAGTAAGTCTCGCAGGCGCCAAGTGAATCCACGCTTTTCATTTGTTTCAGCCTTGGGGATATGCCTGCTTCTTGCACTCTTCAGTTTGGCCATCCCCCCCATGCGGACTTTCGCACAAGATCTTATTCAAAATATCGGCAACTTCTTCTTTGTTGACCAACCCACAGACGCAGAAAACTATGTTGCGACCATGCAAAGCGGCACACCCACTACTACACCTAACCCGACTTTAATTGCCAAGATAACGCCTCAGTTCTATGAATCCGCCCTGCTGACAGCAGCCGAAGCCAGTGCGAAAGCAGGCTTTCAGGTTTATTCAATCGGATATTTGCCAGACGGTTTTACCATTAGTAATCGCGATATTCTCTTCACCGGTCAAACGATTACTTCGGATACTTCGTATCGCATGGAATTGGACCCTCCACTGCATGACGGTCTTCAATTTTCGGCGATAATCGCACTGGATCAAACTCTTACCAGTGAGAATACCGATCCGTGGATTACCGGAACTGGCGATATCCCTGTGATTGAAGTCACCGTCAGGGGAGTCAGAGGAGCCTGGATCGAGCAAATTCCAATATACCCCTTCCAAAACGAAGAAGGTGAATGGGATTACGCCCGCTGGAATCAGTTGATCTGGTCTGAAAACGGATTTACCTTTGTCTTACAAACGAACCTGCCTGCAGACATGCTAACCCTGGATGAATTGATAAATATCGCGGAATCTATGAAACCATAAATCCTGCAAGCAAGGCAAATCAAAATCGAGAGCTAAGGTTAGCTCTCGGTTTTGATTGTCTTTACTTGATCAAAAAATATCTTGGCATTACTATTTTTAAAAATCAATCAAATTAAACGACATTCATCAAATGAATTACATTGCATCCAGGGTGCCAGAGCGCATACTGCGTTTTTCAAGAAACATGAAGAAGAAATAACCTATCAGGATGTATATAAACCCAACCAGGGCTTCACCGGCAATTAAACCACTTATCGAAGACCAACCATTTCCATCCATCACCAGGCGCGCGGCCATGAGTCCGCGGGTAAGCGGCAGCCCCCAAGCCACCTTTTGCAGAAATAGCGGCAAAGAAGCCACGGGAAAATTAACCCCCACCAGTATATACAAGAAAGAAAGGAAGGTATTCAAGATCATCCAGCCGTCGCGCGTCACCAGTGAGATGCTGCCAAAGAGAAAGCCAAGCCCGGAGGAAGTTACCGCAATCAATAAACTGCACACCATGAGCAATACGATGTTGACTCTGGTTAAGTCCAGACCAAATACGAGGGCAGCTATGGCGAATCCAAGCAGGGCAGTCACGAAACCATCCACAATGTAATAAAAAGCCCGTCCCATGAATACCGGGCTGCGCGGCGCCGGACTTCCCAAAACATAAGAAAGAGTGCCCCATTGACGTTCATCCCCAATGGCCAGGGTGACGCCGCCCATGCCGCTTGAGGCGGGGATGAGCAAAATGTTGCCAATTACGATATAAAGCGGGTCGCTGAACCCAACGTATTTACCCATGAAAATAAAAAAGAGCATCAAAAAGAAGGGAAAACCTAATTTTCCTGCAATATAGCCAAAGGGGGATGTAATGGCGAAACGTCCCTGGTAAGCCAGCCAGGCTTCAGCAAAATAGATGCGGATGATATGCACCAATTTGTTGATCATATTGAGCTCAACTCTCCGCTTAGCCGAATGCTGTCATGCACTTTTGCCTGCATCCTACTGGTTAGAACGATTAATACAAAAGAAAGACCCACTGCCATCACCCAATGGATGGCGAGATACCGCAAGTCAAAAGAACCCAACAGGCTTTCATTCATCGCCTCCAAAGCCCAACGGATGGGTACTGCACCAGAAATGTATTGCAACCAAACCGGTAATACTCGAATGGGATACATGAATCCGCATAAGAAAGCGATTGGCATTTCGAGGTAATCAACAAAAGTGCCAGACAGGCGAGACCAGGCTAAAAAATTTGCCAGGAAAACACCAATAGCCCACATGGAAAACAATAAAATTACCAGTGAGATCAACACTCCCCAGAAATTGACCCCGGTAAATGAGTATCCAAAAACGAGAATGGCCGCCAGAAATGCCAGCGCCAAACTGAAAAGCCCCGAGAGCACATTGGTTAAAGTGCGGATGGCCTCAATGAGGTTGAGTGATGTAGGGCTGCCTACAATCAATTCCAGCATGCCATTGCGCCGGTCTCCCACAATATCATAAGTGGATGTAAAAACCAGTCCGCTCCACATGCCCATGATGCCGCCGCCGATCACATTGTAGACAAGGTCGGGGGTGGAATTGCCCGCGGCACGTGAAAGCAGCATACCCACCGCAGAGAATACTGCCGGCTGGATGACAAACAACCCCAAAGAAAGCGGATTCATGGTGCGAACCAGAAACTGAACCGACATTTGTTGTTTGATCAATCCCCAGCGGAAACGCTTCATGCCTGATCTCCCTGGATGATGGCAATATAGACATCTTCCAATGTTTGTGAACGCGCCTCAAGATTGAGAATGTACTGCTGATTCAGAAAAGGTGAAAGAAGTTCCAAAACCTTCCCCGGTTCAGGGGTGCGGATGCTTAATTTCTCGGGTTCGGTAGCGGTGTTATGTTCAATCACCGTCCGCTTATCCATAACTTTCAATTTTTCAATCAACACTTGAACTTGAGCAGATTGAACACTGGCTTCGATTACGGACTCACCGCTGATACGGCGCTTGAGCGCATCTGGGGTATCGAGGGCGACGATGTTGCCTTTTTTTACGATTGCGATGCGGTGGCACAACTCTTCGGCTTCAGCCATGTAGTGGGTGGTTAATAAGATGGTTTTACCCAGCGATAGCAAATTCTTGATGGTCTTGCGAAGTTCTCGCGATCCAACTGGGTCAATGCCTACGGTGGGTTCATCCAAAAATAACACTTCAGGATCATGCAGTAAAGCCCTTGCTAGATGAAGCCGCTGGGTCATACCGCTGGAATAAGTTTCAACCCGGTCATCTGCACGATCAGCCAACCCCACCAGGTCAAGCAGCATGGGGATGCGCTTATTGGCATAATCATCTTTAAGTGAATAGAGTTCTGCGAAATATTTGAGGTTTTGAAATGCAGTGAGACGGTTATATAATCCGCGGCTGCCGCTAAAAGCAAAACCGATATGTTTACGTACTTCGGCGGTTTGTTTAACCACATCCATACCAAGGATCTTAGCCGAACCACCCGTGGGCAGAAGCAAGGTAGTCAGCATTTTGACTGTGGTGGTCTTGCCGGCGCCGTTGGGTCCTAGCAAACCAAACAATTCTCCGCGCTCCACAGAAAATGAAATACTTTCAACCGCCATGGTTGATTTTGATTTATTCTTCCATAACCCTGTTTTGGTATTAAATACTTTGTTCAGTGAATTTGTTTCGATCGCAAATGAATCCATTTTTTCCTTTAAGACCAAGTATTGAAAATATTGAAATCGAACTGGAAAACAACACAAACAATAAATTGTTGGTCAGAAAATTAATCCATGGTTCTTCTTTGTGAAAGTTGCAAATATTAATATCCCCTGAAAAATTGCCAACCTAAGTATTAATCCAAATTATATCTTTAACTCTCCATTCGGTTAATACCTAACCAGCCTATTTTACCAGGCTGGATGAAAATTCTTTGGAAATAATGCCTGGATTTAAGCTTAATTCACCTGATCATGTTTAAAGCAGATTCAAGCCGGGCGATACTGGCATCAATGATGTGCTGATTTAAATCTGAATGAGCTTCAACGTAATCACGGACAGCAACTTTGGCACGCGGTGAAAGATTGTTACCAACGCGTTGGCGTACTTCTGCACTCACACCCACCATCCCGTTTAGAAGATCCTGCTCATCAATAGTTCGCAGCCAGAATTGGATGTTGTGATCAGTCAGGGTTAAGATACGGTCAAGATTTGCCATGATTTTCTCCACTATAAAATAAGGACTACATTTTCATTTTTTTTTATAACAGCTAATATCATTATCAGCCTAATCAGCCAATTTTGAATGGTAAATTCTGTATTTTGTTTGTACAAATCCATTTGGATAAGCACGGGAGGTGATCAATTGCAGTTGAATGTCTTGGTCAAGCGGACCGAATAAAGGAATACCGCTGCCCAGCAGGATCGGAATGGTGGTAATAGTCATTTCATTAATCAAGCCGGCTTTCAGAAACCCCTGGATGGTTAATCCACCATCCACATAAACATAACGGGCACCGGTTAATTCGAGCTGCTGGATCACCTCCCCAGGGGAAGCGTTTATATGTTCAACATCTTTTTCGAGGTTTTGAGGAATTAATATAGAAGAACTACTGAGCACAACCACCCTTTTGCCTGCATAGGGCCATTCAGAGAAACCAAGGGCAGTTTCATAGGTCTTGCGCCCCATCACCAATGCATCAACAGAGGAATAGAATTCGGCAAAGCCAAAATCTTCACCCTCGATCTGCGGAGCCGAGGAATCCAACCATGAAAAATCGCCATCCGAGCGGGCGATAAAACCATCGAGAGATGTGGCAATAAAGACTGAACATCTAATTGTCATATTCTCCTCCATAATCAAGGTAAATATAACAAATTAGATGATAATTCGTCAATACAACGATATATATTCGGATGAATAGTAACTGTATTTGTTTTAAACAACTTAATAACCAAGTTTAAATGTATCAAAGCCGCTTCCTTCATATGTCCTTGTAAAGCGACTTTACGCAATTCCTTGACACCCACATCCATCCAACCCATTTTTGTCCAATCGCGGTTTGGTTCGATCAAATCTGAAATACGCAAGCACCAACTCAAGGGGTTATTGAAATTTCTGTCACAATCGCAAAATGTATGAACATAAATCGCATCAATGATTTCCTGGTCAGTAATCTCAAATTCCTTTTGAATTAAATACGCTCCGACAGGACCGTGCAAATAATTATCATAATCCATCTCACAATTATGTTGAATGCGAATTTTTCCTTCTTTGATTATTCGATCGATAACTTCTTTGGATAAATCCTTGGCTGCATCATGTAATAACCCAATGGTCTCAGCTTTTTGTCGATCAAGCGAGTATATATCAGCCAGTTCAGCCATGGTTTGCATAGCCCCCACAGAATGAGTAAACCTGCTTTCGGTAAGAAGGTTCTTCAATTTTGTTATGTAGGTTTCGATTTTCAATCGTAATCCATGCAAACTATAAGTAATTAGGCCTTACGGGAAAATCGATTATCTCTCCACATCATCCAAAACAATGTTCAAATTATAGAGCAAAGACATGGCTTCAGGCATGGAGAATTTTGTCTTTTTCAGTGTATTGAGAATAGGATCAATATTGTAGTTCTTCGCGCCGCGCATATCCGTGGAGGTCAAATTGGTGTGAGAAAAACGGCTGCTTTCAAAATCGGTTCCGGTGCAATCTACAAAAGACAGGTTTGCATCTTCAAAACTGACGTCATGGGCAATGCAGCGGGTCATGAGCATTTTTTCGAGGTTCAAGCCCATGAAAGATGAATAATTAAGAACGCAGCCGATAAAATCAGCCGGTTTTTGAATCAGTTTACTGGTTGCCCATTCAGATTGGGTCCAGTTAATGCCTGCGAGTTTGCAATCTTCAAAACGGGTATTTGAAAAGGTACTATCTTTGACATTGACCAGACTTAGATCACAGTTCTGAAAGACACAGTTGCGAAAACTGCACCTTTGAAAATAAGTACCGGTGAAATTGCATTTTAAAAAAGTACAAGAATTGAATTCTTTCAACTGCATTTTGGATTCTTTTATTTCAAGATTCTTATATTCAACGCGGTTGTATTCAGTTTCGCTTGATTGAGAATTATCCATGTGAACAGCCCCTTCTTTTAAAACACAATAATGACTGAATTATGGTGGATATAACCTTTAATTCGGTTGCAAGAATAGTACCAAGACACTTTACTACCCGTATGGGTCATACAAAGCCCAGGTTATTGTGAAATATTTCAGAGCAAGTTCTAATTTCTTGGTTATCAAGTAAAAATATCGCCCGATCGGGTAGTTCTAATATCCCCTTCAAATTCATAAAATGAAAGCTATTAAACCTAAAGGAAAAACCATGTGGGTAGCAATTCTGATTTTTGTCATTGTCTATGCAGCAATCGCCAGCGAAAAATTTCCACGACACTGGGTAACAATGTTGGGAGGATGTCTGTTGGTGGTTTTTGGAATAATGAGCCCTAAAGATGTGGTTGATTCAATTAATTGGGAAACCCTGGGCTTATTGGCCGGGATGTTTGTGCTGGTATCCATTTTGACTGAATCGGGTTTCTTCCACTGGCTGGCAATGACGGCTATACGCAAAGTAAAATACCGCCCTGCTCCCCTCTTTGTGGTGTTGATCCTGATGGCTGCTTTCTTATCCATGTTTATGGATAGCATCACGGTGATGTTATTTTTATCGGCATTGACGGTTCAACTTTGCCATTTATTGAGGCTAGACCCAATTCCGGTTGTGATCGCAGAAGTTTGTGCTGCCAATGCAGGCGGCTCGGCTACCCTGGTCGGTGACCCGCCTAATGTGATATTGGGAACAACATTAGGTTTTTCCTTCGCTGATTTTGCCACCCACACCGGCCCCATTGCGATCGTAACTGCATTGTTGATTCTTGGCATTTTTTACTTGATCAATCGAAAAGCATTGAACGCATCCAAACAATGGTTAACCGAATACACCATTATGGAAATTGAGTATACAAATCGGCGTTACCTTCATCCTCAATTAACCAAAATCGGATTAATCTGCTTTGGAATTGCAGTGCTGTTGTTGATCTTTCATCTGCCGTTGAGTCACCTCATTGGCTTGCCTATCAATGCGGCTGTAGCAGCCTTGATTCCTGCCACCGTTGCCATCTTTCTGCTGAGTGACAAACACAAGAAAGCGGTCATCCTCAAACTGGATGGCGAAAGTATTTTGTTCTTCTGCGGCTTGTTTATTTTGATCGGCGGACTAGAAAAAGTTCATCTGTTTGAGGGTTTGGCTGCAATTTTCGCAAGCCTGGCAAACGCCAATCAAAACCTTTTCATCATGTCACTCCATTGGGCGCCAGGCTTGTTGAGCGGCATTGTAGATAATGTGCCGCTGGCACTGGCGATGAGTTACGTGCTCAAAGACCTGGCATCCATGCCAGGTATGCCTGAATTATCGCTGATGGTCTGGTCTCTGGCCCTGGGTGTGGATATTGGCGGAAGCATGACACCCATCGGTGCATCTGCCAACGTGGTGGCATATGGTTATCTCGAAAGACATCATGGTTCGGTGGGTTGGAAAAAGTGGTTAAAGCTGGCCGTGCCGGCCACTCTCGCCGCGATGGTGGTCAGTTCTTTACTGGTCTTATTGAAAAGTCAAATTGGATGGTATTGATCCATCCGTTTGCTTCGTCAAATTCTTGTAATCTTTAATAAGGAGGTTTTGAAATGAACAGATCTGTCTCGTTTGCACTTAAATCAATAAAATGGCTTCGTTGGGTTGTTATCCCTGCTGCAATAGCTGCTTTGCTGATCACCAGTAAACCAGTCTATGCCCAATCCGCTGATGCGGTGGTTGACCTGACTCGCGGATTGAATACCGTTTGGGTTTTAGTCACCGCGTTTTTGGTGTTCTGGATGCAAGCCGGTTTTGCATTGGTTGAAGCCGGGCTAACTCGCGCCAAAAACACCACCAATATTTTGTTTAAAAACCTGATCGATTTTGTTTTTGCCACACTTGCTTTTTGGGCAATTGGCTATGCTTTCATGTTCGGCTCCAGCGCAGGTGGTTGGATCGGCACCAGCGGCTTTTTGCTGACCGGCGGTGAAGATGTTGCCGGCTTGCCACTTTTAGCCTTCTGGTTCTTCCAACTGGTGTTTGCAGGAACCGCCGCAACCATCGTCTCGGGTTCGATGGCTGAACGAACACAGTTCAAGTCTTACCTGGTTTATTCATTCTTCATCTCGGCCATCATCTATCCCATCTCAGGCCATTGGATTTGGGGCGGCGGTTGGCTTGCAATCCTTCCTTTCGGTGCAGGCTTTAAAGATTTCGCCGGATCCACAGTTGTGCACAGCGTCGGCGGTTGGCTTGGTTTGATGGGTGCTCTTGCCCTTGGCCCTCGCATCGGAAAATTTACCAAAGACGGAAAACCGCGCTTGATTCCTGGTCATTCCATAACCCTGGCCGTTCTTGGTGTGTTCATTCTGTGGCTTGGCTGGTTCGGCTTCAACCCCGGGTCACAACTTGCTGCAGATGGATTTAACGCAGATATCATTTCGCTGGTGGCAGTCAACACCAATATCGCTGCTGCTGCTGGTGGTATGGTAGCAATGATTATCAGTTGGTTGTTTGTCACCAAGAAACCCGACCTTTCTATGACCTTAAACGGTGTTCTGGCCGGTTTGGTGGCCATTACTGCGCCGTGTGCTTTTGTTACCCCTGTTTATTCCATCGTAATTGGCGCAGTGGCTGGTGTGGTCGTCGTTTATGGCGCCATTCTGCTTGAAAAACTCAAAATTGATGATCCTGTAAGTGCTGTGCCTGTCCATTTGATGAACGGCATCTGGGGAACTCTGGCAGTCGGACTCTTTGCAACTGAAAATGGTGTCACCGGTTTAATTGCAGGCAATTCTGCCCAGATTTTATCGCAAACCATTGGCATTTTGGCTGTTGCTGCTTGGTGTATCATCACCGGCATCGTACTCTTCTTTGGTATCCTAAAAGGCATAGTTGGCCTGAGAGTGAGCAAAGCCGAAGAAATGGAAGGCCTTGACTTGACCGAACATGGCGCTGAAGCCTATGCACCTGATGTAGTTACAGAGCTTGAGTAACTTCCCCATAAATTTCGATAACATTTCTCAGAATAGAGAGGTCATTTTGATTTGATCTCTCTATTCATTTCCAAAAATGACATGTAAATTACCTTCTCGAGATCAATGAATCTCCAACTATTACCCAAATGGGTACCCGATTCTACCTTTTTGTGGCTTTTCTGTTGATTTATTCGATATTTTTGCAATTATTCGATTCCAAATATCGCCCTTACGGGTAATTATCAAGGGCGGCAGAAAACCGTAAAATGTATCCATTGAACAAAAAAGAAAGAGGTGCCCCATGAATTTTGAATCGTTATCTGCTTTTTCTACCCCTTTGTTTATATATGTTGTGATGGGAATCATCGTCACACGCATTCAACTGGACCAGATCAACCCGCGAGAATACAAGTGGCTGCAATGGATGCAGTTCATGGTGGATGTTTTAAAGAATGTCTTATTGTGGCCGTTGGTGCTCTTTATCGAAAAATCTCAACAATGGCTTGAGACTACTGCACCAATTGAAGAAGGCAGCCCGGTCAATGATCTGGTCTCAGCAACTGCAAATAAAACAGCAAAATAATTCCGAGAAATTTCCTCTTCTTTTTCTTCCCTTTAGCAAAATCCGCTCTTTATGAGAGTGGATTTTGCTTTAAAGACTTAACCGAGAAGACTTTCAATAACCTCTTTCAGATCAATCATCAATTCACGATCTCTTTCAAAATCAATGGGGTCAGATGCCATATGCTCTTTAGAATAAGACCAGGGCAGATGACGCCGAATTTCATCGGGCTCATCCCTATAACGCGGAACAATGTGGGCGTGCAGAAAGGGGTCCGCGTTGCTGAACATGCCATAATTAATGCGGAAGGAGTCGGTTACACGCAAAATGGCATCACCGACGATGCTCATATCCAACATGAAACGAGCTCGGGCTTGTGGGTCAAGTGCGTTAATGGATTCCACAACAGGGTCAGCCAGGAGGATGCAGTATCCGCGCAGATATTGCATATCTGCCAGCGCCACCCAGCCTGAAGGTACACGGCAAATGATGGTGGGGTTGGTGCCGCTGCGGGCGGTTTCGATGCGGGTCAAAAAGTTGGATTCGGGCATAACGTGTATCCTTTCAGTTCGTTAACAAAAACTCATTTTCTTATGATCAAGAATAACCCTGCCAACAATCCAATCACACTCCAAATCGCGATATAGACAGGATAAGTTATCGCCAGGCGGGGACGATCCATGGCTGCAAATAATTGAACATAATTACTCGTCACAGAATCCACTCCCGTTAGCCAGAGACGAGAATACTGCCAGGGCTCATCAACAAGCCACAGGTTAACCCATAAACCGGCTTTCTGGTAAGCATGGATCATGCGGTTTGAAAGACTGTAAACACTGTTAACCACCTTGAATCCATCCGTTACAAGCGTTGTTGGTGATGGCGGACGCTCATAATAACCAATCCCGGCTGTCAGCACAGCAGCGGGTAAGATTGACTGGACCAAATCAATCTGCTCCGGTTTCGTCAAAACCCAGGTATGGTCAACAACCCCAGAAGTTTTAATACTTTCAAGACATTGTTCAAGCACGCTATCAGCATAAGGATGTTCTGGTAAAGGAATTCGTAAATCGTAAATGAAATATAGGTTGTTTTTCTTGGCCATTTGAAGCGCTTCAGCCATAGTTGGGATGCGTTCACCGGATAAATTCCTCGGATTATAAAACCAACTTCCTGCATCCAATCCAGCAAGCTCGTCCCAACTAAAAGACTCAGCCGGTAAGTTCTTTCGCTCAGAATACATCTTTGCCACATTTGTAGTCCGGATTAAAGTGTTATCGTGCATTAAGAAAAGTTCACCATCTTTACTGACACTGATATCGGTTTCCAATCCATAAACACCAAGATCGGCTGCGGTTTGCATGGCCGAGAGGGTGTTCTCTGGTGCCAAACTTGCTGCGCCGCGGTGGGCAATCAGGAGTGGCTTTTCTGGCAAATTTCCTTTATAAACGTTTTGAGGCGGTAGAATCAACGGAATCAGCCAAATCACAATAAAACCAGCTAAGAGCATGAGTTTTTTCATTGCTCGACCATCTTTCACCCGTCTGCGCATGATCCAAATAATTAAAAATAGAAAAAAAGTGTCGAAAAAGAGCCTGAAATAGAGAAATCCCTGCCCCAATCGATACAATTGGGCTGAATTTTTTAAAAATATAAAAATGAAACTGCCATAGAAAAAGATTAGAAAGAAATTGCTGATAATAAGAAAAGGCCAAGTGGAACCCTTTCTGCTGGCGTGTTGTTGCCTGAGAAAAATTATGATGCTCCAAACAGCAACCAAACTGGCAAATATCATGAAAATCAAAAGGAAATTGGTTCTTAAGCCAGTAGCGCTTATCAGGAAGTCATTAAGCGACTTCTGATAGGCTAAATTTGTCAACCAGAACACAAGGAAAAATAGAGAATGAATAAAGACAGCGATGAGCAACTTTCTACTCCTTATAAACTACAACTAAGAGAAATACAAACCGCGGGAGTTTAATTAATCCCCGCGGATTATTAAACTAACAAAGTTACTCAACCCGGTATGGAGCCTGTGAATCAATATTACCTACGAACTGAGGCAGGTCGGTATGCCCCAGCATCTGACGAATACCTGCGTTCTCGCCCAGGTGGTACCAGTAGTGATAGATCACGCGCAGAAGAACCGTTCCCCATATTTCATCGGAGGCTATGCCTTCCTTGACCACATGCTTCACCATATCCTCGGATGACAGATTATCCAGCCAGAGATTAGTGGCTGCGGTAACAGTCTGCCACGCATGTATCATTTCATTCAAAGGTGGTGTCGTAGCGGGCTGCCCCCTGCCAACAATGGAATCCAGTTCAAGAAACAACTTTCTTCCAGTGCCGAAATAAAGTAACCGTGTTTGTTCCTGCCAGGCAAGGTGGCCGACATTCCAACTGATACAGTTGAGCGGTGGAAAGCGCTTTCGCGCGTCTTCATCTGAGAGTCCTTCCAGCGCGCGCATAAATTCGGAGCGGGTGAAACGAAGCTGTTCAACAAGTGGATGAGACATAAAAACCTCCCGGATTATGAGCAGTCCCCCGCGGATTTGAAATCCGCGGGGGACTAAACGGTTTTTGCTTATTCAGGACGATAAGGCGCCTGAGTATCGATGCTGCCAACAAATTGAGGCAGATCGGTATGACCCAGTACTTGACGGATGGCTGCGTTCTCGCCTGTGTGATACCAGTAGTGGTAGATGACCCTCTGCAGCAAGTTGCCCCAATAACGCTGGATGGGTTTGCCGTCCTTGATCACTTGTTCGGTCAGCTTTTGAGTGGTGATCGAATCCAAATACGGATCTGCGGCCCTGGTTATCTTTTTCCAGGCTTTCAGCATCTCTTCCAGGTTGGGGGTGCTGGCGGGGGCGCCAAATGCAAACAGTTCGTTGAGTTCAGGTATCAGAATTTCACCCTGGCCGTAAGTGACGAAATAGCGCTGCTCGTGCCAGGCCAGGTGGCCGACGTTCCAGGCAATGCAGTTCATGGGCATGAAGCGTTTGGCGGCATCTTCATTGGTGAGGCCTTTGAGACAGCGCTTGAATTCGCTGCGGGTAAAGCGCAGTTGATCCACAAGGGGATGGGTCATAATTATATTCTCCAATCTACTGTGTTAATTTATTAATATAAATTCCAGACTATTCAACACTGAATTCTAAGTTTAATACAATTTTCGGGAGTATTTAACCAAACTCCCGAAAAAATGTTTTCAATTTTAAAATGTAATTTAATCCGCTGCCAGTGTGTCAATGTCGTCTGGATACATTAATGCCTGGTGGCCGCGTTCACCTGTTCGAACTCGAATGACCTCTTCAACAGGGTAAACAAAAATCAATCCGTCACCAATTTTACCTGTGCCAACGGCTTTGCAAATGGCATCAATGGTTTTTCCAACATTATGATCACTTAATATAATATTTACCTGCAAGCGCGGCAGCATATCCACTTGATAAGATCCACTGCGGCCAGCAAGTGTAATTCCACCCTGACGACCGTGACCTTGTACCTCAAAAATATTCATACCAACAATGCCTATTTCTTTTAAAGCTTTTTTTACATCATCCAGTTTCTCTTCGCGAATGATCGCTTCTATTTTTTTAGTCATTGAAATCTCCTTAGTCCAATCAAGAGTAAGCCCGTTCTCCATGTTCGCTCAGGTCCAAACCGACCTCTTCTTCACTGGCTGTAACACGCAGTCCCATCCAGCGCTGCAATAGTTTGGTTAATCCAAAAGTAACACCAAAAGCAAAAGCCGCCACAACCACAACCGTCAATCCCTGTGTAAAGAACTGCATCGGGTTTCCATAAAACAATCCATCTGCGCCAGCCGGGTTAACAGCTTTCGAGGCAAAAAGACCAGTTGCCAACGCACCCCAAACGCCGCCCATACCGTGGCAAGCCCATACATCCAGTGACTCATCAAGATTCATCTTATGCCGTAAACGGATGCTGTAGTAGCTGACAGCGGCTGCAATGGCACCTATGATAATTGCTGAAAGTGGTGTGATATATCCGCAGGCCGGTGTAACCGCCACCAATCCAACCACGGCACCGGTGATAATGCCCATCACGCTTGGTTTATCGTCTCGCCAACTTAAGAGCATCCATACCAGTCCTGCCGAGGCTGCAGCAGTATTGGTGGTAACAATTGCGTTGACAGCGATTCCATTGGCTGCCAGGGCACTGCCGCCATTAAACCCGAACCACCCCATCCATAACAACCCTGCACCAAGTACACTGAAGGGGACATTATGCGGTTCAAATATCCTTTCTCCATAGCCTTTGCGTGATCCAATTGCCAATGCAAACGCCAATGCCGAAAAACCTGCGGTAATGTGAACCACGGTACCGCCTGCAAAATCCAAGGCACCCGTTTGGCGCAAAATTCCACCCACACCCCACACCCAATGAGCCACAGGATCGTAAACCAAGGTTGCCCAAAGCAATGCAAATACCAAGAATGTCTTAAACCGGACGCGTTCTACAAAACCACCTGTGATGAGCGCCGGTGTGATAATGGCGAACATCATCTGAAATGCACAAAAAGCCAGGTGAGGAATAGTGGGAGCATAACTAACGTTGGGTTCCGCACCCACCCCATTTAATCCCAAGAAATTCATTCCGCCGATCAAGCCTCCAATATCGCCGCCAAATGCCAGACTGTATCCGAAAAGCACCCATTGAACACCCATCAGCGCCATGACAATGATACTTAAATTGAGAGTGGATAGTATATTCTTTTTGCGCACCATACCGCCATAGAAAAAAGCCAAAGCGGGTGTCATGACCAATACCAAAGCAGTCGATATCAGAACCCAGGCTGTATCTCCAGAATTAATTGATTGCATACCATTCTCCTCTACAAAAAAACAGAATAATTTCAAAAATATTGGGAATAGATTCAACTTAGAATGATGTTATTACCCGTTTGGATAATTCTAGAGGGGACAAAGCATATTTGATATTACCCGTTCGGGTAATTTTCGATGTGGTCTAGACAACGCTGGGAGTTTTAAAAAAAATTATATTACCCAAATGGGTAATATTAACAAAAATAATGGATCAAAAAATTGACACAGGTGTTCGAGGGAAAATGTGGGTGCGTTTTGAAACCAAACTCCTGGATTGGCGGTCAAGTTCCTTGCAGTTTTTTTACCGGTCGGAGAAAAATAATCAAAAACCCTGGGATCCGAAAAGAACAAACCACCGAGTTTTTGATTATTTAAACCCTAGAAACCGGGAATTTCGAAAAACCGGTTTTTTGCTTTTACAGCTATTTCTTCTTGATCACAAAGCCGGCGATGGCGCCAAAAGCTAGACCTTGCAGGCAGTCGTTAAGGTGGATCTCGAAACCGGGAAAACCTAACAAAACTGAACTAGTACCCACGTAACTGACAAAAATAGTGATCAGAATGACCAGCACCCAGGCCCACCACTTTTTGGGTGCTTTAAATCCGCGGAAGAGCAGCCAGCCGATGACGGTAAAAACAAGAATGACAGCGAAACTTGAAATTATAGAAATCATATTGCCCTCCTGAAGCAATTCATCCCTTGGTTGAATACCGGTAAGAGAGTTGCTGTATTCCCCACGCTAATAATGATTATAGGTATTTCCAAAAAAGAATCAAGCCAATTCAAGAACAAACCACGGAAGTTTCATCAACCCCCGTGGTTTTCACTTAGACCCAGAAACCATGAATCAGGGAGATTTCCGGTAATTTCATCAGTAATTACGGCTTCATATCACAAAATATACAATGACACCAAAGCAAGAACGACAATCAAATACAAAATCCTAACACCCAACTGTAAAAAAAATTTTACTTTACCTAATGTATGGGTCTTCGAATGGAAGGGAGCTGCCCAGTCTTGCCAAATAATCTTCCAGAGACATTGAAATAAAACATTCCGACCAATAAACCTGACCACCTTCCGGTTCTGCAACGAGTGTAAATCCCTTTTGCGGGTACAAATAAGTGTAAGTCCCCTGACTGAAATAGCTGTAAGTGATCTGTTCAGGTTCACCAAATTTTTCCTGAATGCTTGCCAAATCAACCGAGATGTCCCGGTTTAAAGCGCTTGCGATCTCCACAATATCCTGCCGGATTAAGATTGTATCTGGTACCTCTTCAACTGCAGATGGATAAAACAAAATATCACTGCCATCCTCTGCCAGATCAGAAGATACTGGTTCACCCATCAGTTGGGTAATTTCGGCTCGCGAGGTTTTCCCCGGGACAATTCCTGGCAAACAAGTGAAAACCTCTTTAACTAGTTCTTCTGGACCAGTTGTTGAAGTATTATCAATTTGTGAATCAACTGGGGGTTGGGTTGTCGACACTGGGATCTCTCCAATTGGAGGTTTAGTACAACTGGTTAATAATATCAAAACGATCAGCAAAAACAACATAGGTACTTTATTATATATTGAAGTCATGGCTTCCTCGTAAATTTAATAATCCCAAGGGTATTCCACACCATTAAAGATGCTATCCTTGATAAATTGGTAGCGGTTGGGAGATTTTGCTGCCAATGAAGCAGGATCCACAACATAAAACATAACTGATTCGCAAAGATCCTCATGCGGATCAACATCCTTGGCATAATCACTAATGGGCTTGTTTTCTTCTGCCGCACCCTTAAAAACCCATTTTTTGTCTATTGGCTTCCACGCCCAACCAGTTCTAAAATCCTTTGAATCATCGCGACTATTCTCTCTAAAAGCCGTCATAAGCAGGCTGTTATCATTTTCAACTGAGGATTCATAAACTGATTTGTAGTCTTTATAAAAATGATAAGCATGGGTCATTTCGTGAACTATGGTTCCAATGAATTGTTTATCACCATTGGGATCATCTTCAAAATCAAATGGAGAATTAGCGTGGTCAAAAACCCGGATTGTTCGATTCCAATAGGCATAATCTCCAAAAACATTAGGCTTTTCCGCTTTTGTAACAGAATCGATTTTTACACTATTTCGCTCTATTCGAGTGAACTTGGTTTTATCCCAATAGGATTTTGGTAGTTTTTTGAACAGGTCATCCAATAATCGCAACTCTCGATCAGTCCATTGGGTAGTGCCATCTACCACATCAATACCATAGGTTGCTTTAAAATACTCCTTGGTAATAGGAGTTGTGATGCGCTGAAACTCATCAGCCGAAAAACTGACCGTCCAGTTGCCTGAAGCTGATTTTACAATCCCTGAACCTTTGCCTGTACCATCGGCATAGAAGGCCCCCTCCCAGGTGCCGCCCCAGGTGTCAGAAATACTGTTTCCACCACATGAAGCAGTCATCGTCCAAGATACCACCCCATTTACCGCTCCGCCGTCACCCCCTGCAAATGTACCGCTTAGCGTTCCACTATTTTTGAATAAGCAGCCATCCTTATTTCCCTCCCCTGATAACGTTCCATTTATTGGTCCCCCATTGGGTGGAAAAGTAATATAGATGTTGTTACAGATACCCTGCGAGCACATTTGCCCGCTGGCAGTGATGGTTTCTCCATCAGCCTGTACGGGGGTTGAAAAACTTGCAAAGAGCAAAACGCAAATAAAAATGGGGGTAAGGAATTTCGTCATTCTTTTCATACGGAAACCTCCAATTAAGCACCAATAATTTTGAGATTCTCGAATAAATGAGAAAGATTAATTGAAATAGACATAAATAAACAGGTGAACAATGAATATTGTAGCATTTTCACCTCGTTAAAACTATAAAAATTTGAAATTATTTGAGAAAGTCTTACCCCATTCTTTAGGGATCGGCTCACTTCACAAGAAACCAGGAATCAAATATTCATAGTTCTTGACGTGAACAATTATTTCTTCAACAAGAAGTTTTGTATCGTTTCAGCTTTTGCAGTACGGCCCATTTTCTGATAGGCTTTGGCTTCATGTTCAAGTGTCATCACCGGGATGTGCATGTCTGCATAATCCACCCAGTCACGGCAAGACTCCAGCCGAACCGGTGAATCCCACTGTTGATCAGAAAGGAAGTGCTGCATATCGCCCATCACTTCAATCTTGATGCCGACAATTTCAAAGGCGCCAAAGTAAGAACGGATGCGTTCAGACGCTTTGAAATGAACCAGTTTCACCAGGTATCTGACCAACCTTCTTTCAATCTCGTAAGCCCCCTCTTTATCTGTTTGAATATCAATATCGTGAATATCCATCTGCATGCCGTGCAGCACCATGCCGAGGCTGCCGGTGACCGCCCAGTTGATTGGTTTTCTGCCCGGATTGGTTAATTCAGGATAGATTTGTTGAAAAGCATTCAATATGGTGGCGTCTATCATCAATGGAAAAATCCCTTAAATCATCAAAGCCATGAGCATCTCATCATACATGCTGCCATTAATGCAGATTGCCATGGGTTCCACACCGTAGACGGTAAAACCGCATCGGGTGTAGGTCTTTATGGCGCGGGTGTTGGTGGTGACTACAGCCAGCTTAACCACCTTGACGCCCTTCTCCATCGCCCAGGCGGTGCAACGAGAGATCAGTCCTTCGGTGATTTGATGGCCGCGGAAGTCTTCTTTGACATACACCCCCCAGATGGTGGCAGTGTGCTGCAGTTTGGGTGAGCTTTCTCGGTGGATGCCGCACATTCCCACCAAATCCCCTTCGTGGTCGGCAAAGAAAACGGACCCGGACTGGCCAAGGTCGTTCAAGCGCTGTTCCCAAAAAGTGGAGGGGAAAGCAAAATTGGTGGCGTAATCCGAACTGAAGGCATCGGGGTGGTTGTGCAGCGCCTCAAGCCTGAGATCGCGGAAGGCAGGCGCATCCGTTACGCGCGCAGGGCGCAGGATGATCTCTCCCTTGCTGGTTTTCATAAAAGTATCCATGCAAAAATTGTACAACAGGAGAATATTTTTGAAAACCGATTAATTGATTTTAAAAATAAGCAAAATTGATTGACGCAAAATTGACGCTCTGTATGTATTATTTCTATATTCATACAGACCTTGCCGCTATTAAAAAATTCATTAATGGGGTCATCCAGAATTGCTATCTATATACTTTTATTAGTCCATGTCAAATGAAAGGAATAAATAATGAAAAAACTAATAAAAACATTATTGCTATTATTAGGGCTCTTATTGATGGTATCGGGATGTACACCAAATACTGAATTAACGCTTCAACCCTCTCCGTTGCCAACCCAAACACCCCTGTCAACTGCAACCGTAACTAAAACAACACCAACCGCCAGTTTCTCCCCAATACCGACGGATGAAGAACTGCGAGACCTCAAAATCTCACTCGAAGGCGAGGATGTTTTAGCCCTTGAGCAGCAATTGTTTTCGCTGGGTTATGCAGAGGTTGGATTAGTGGATGGCGTATTTGAAACTCAAGTTGAAGCAGCCGTAAAACATTTTCAATTACTCAGCAATCTGCCGATTACAGGGGTGGTGGATGAAGTAACCTGGGGGGCGCTTTCTGACTCAAACCCGGCCGCATATTACCTGCCGCCGGCTTTTCCGGGCAAGGTTGCGAAGGTCAGTTCCACCACTATGGTCTGTGATGATCACGCATTGCAAGATCGCCTTGCTGTGATGGAATATATGCAACCAGGTTCTGAAGAGTGGTCGATTGGCGCATTTGGAACCGAAACAAGAGATGCCCTGATGGAATTTCAAAAATACTACATGGATGAAGCAGATGGCATCCCTGACCTCGAAACCTGGAAAAAAGTCTTTAGCCCGATTCCACATTGGACCTTTGGCGGCGCAATGGTTTCAGTCGAACCATGGGCGACAACTTTGTATGCGGCCGACAAGAATGTCATCGCCATGACCTGGGATGGATCACGCCTGTGGCTGGCGGTGAGTAAAGGCAGCACCGTTTATGAAAATTATCTGATCCGCATTGACCCAAACGAACACCCTGCCGAAGCAATTTCAATTATCCGACCGAGAACATGTGAGACCCAATATGCTCAAATAGATAATATGGTTTACGCCGGCGGAAAAATATGGCTTTTATATAATGCTGATGCAGATGGCAACCCTGTTCCGCTTTTGCAAAGCATTGATCCTGAAAGCGGCGTTGCAAGAACCCCGTTTGAATTTGCCAGTTGCCCAGATGGCTACTGCACACCCGCCACCGGTATGGGCGTCACCAAAGGCCAACTTTGGGTGGCGGCGAATGACCGCGCCTATTCCATTGATCCGTCTTCAGGCAGTGTGCTTGTTTCACGTCCGGTAGGCTATTTGGCATCAGCCAATATGGTTTATGACGGCCAATGCTTTTGGTACCTGGGTGAAGCAAATGTATCTTCTTTCAATCCATTGGGAGGTGCTTGCCGCCAATCCAATTCAGATAGTATGCTTTTTTATGGGTATCCAGAAACTGATGGCACCCTGGTTTGGACGGCTAATTATGACGGCGCCTTTTCACAACTAAACCTGGACACAGGTGTCACCATCATGCTCGACCCCATTGTCAGCAGTCCATCCGCAATGGTTTATGGCAACGGACTTTTATGGGTCGCTGATAACGACACCAAAACGGTTGTTGGGTATTCTCCTGCTGATGGCAGCATTGGAGACCCTATTCCGCTTAATGGCGATATTCCATCGCTGATGGTCTATGAATCTAACTATTTATGGCTTTATTACTGGGAGAGCAGCAACGTAGAAAGAATCAATATTGAGAATTACAAAATCACGCCAGTGCTGCGAACAGCCACACCCGTTTTTACCCCAACCCCCTCACCCACTCAACCTGTCTTAACGCGCACACTTTCACTCACGAATCCAAATATGGAGGGTGATGATGTACTCATGCTACAAAATGCACTGCTTGAACTGGGCTATTCAGAACTAGGCATACCGGATGGCTCGTTTGGTAAATTAACTGATAGAGCCGTCCGCCGCTATCAAGAAGAGAACGGATTAACCGTTGATGGTGTCGTCGGTCCAATTACCTGGGAAAAAATATTCTCAAAATGAAAATTTATGCTTGGTAGAAACAAACTCAATCAATTGGATGTTTAAAAAGGAGTAGAAAATGAACAAACGATTTACTACCGTGTCAATCTTAATCGTAATTTTGGTCATGCTCTCAGCGGCCTGCAGCCTGGGTAAGAAAACCTCATCTCTTCTAGGAGAAGAATATCGCAGCGACATCGGCGGATTTTCGATCAACAAAATCACTGGGTACAATTTCGACGATTCAATCGGCATTGTAAATATGACCGCACCTGAAGGAACCAATGAAACCGGTCCTGGAGTGATGGTCATGGGCGGTCTGATGGAGCAGGAATTAACCAATGATGATCTGCTTGACACCATGAAATCACAAGCTTCAACCATAGAAGTAGGTAAAGCCAAGAAAACAAAAGTGGATGGTGTCAATGGATTATTGGCTGATCTGTCAGGAAATTACAACGGTGTCGAAATCAAAGGGAAGCTTTTTGTCGCCATGTATACTCCAAAACAAGAGTTTGTGATGCTGGCTCTGGCACCAGAAGAACAGTGGAAAGATATGGAACCAGCCTTTGAAGAACTACTCAAATCTGTCAGCTTTTTTGAAGCCACATCATCTGCTGAAACAATTGTTGAAACAAATGAATCAAACGAATCGAGTGAACCCATAGATGTTGAGCCGCAGTTGATTCGACAATGGGCAAGTTCTGCTGTTGCCGAATCAGAATACTCCCCCACTGATTGGTCTGCCTCTCAAGCCACAGGTGCACCGGATGTTGATTCATGCGGAGATAATGGATATGCCTGGGCTTCAAGTTCTTCATCTGGAACTGACTCCATTGAATTGAAGTACGATATTCCGGTCAGCCCCACTGAGATCAGCATCTATCAATCTTTTAACCCTTCCCAAGTGATTGAAGTTGACATCGTTGATCTAAACGGAGAAGCCTGGATTGCCTGGACAGGTGAACCTGAAACTGTAGAAAACTGTCCTGATTTGATGACCATCACTCTTGAATTGGATGAACCTCTTTATATTGATCGGGTGGTGATCTATATCGATCAATCTGTACTGCAAACTGGCTACAACGAAATTGATGCGGTTGAATTGGTCGGATATACCATGGAAGGTCAAGCCTCCACATCTTCGAATGTGGAGCCAAACAACAGTAACGTTGTTGAAGAACCAGCGATACCCGTCGACGAGGGTCTGCCAGCACCCACTAACTATTCAGGCTGGATGGCAGATTCTGTTTATCAGGGTTGGATCAATATCATTCTTAATGAAACGAACGTCAAAGACCTTGATAAAATTATGACCATCAAAGGTACCAAAAGCACAGACTCCTGGAAACCTCGCCCAGACCATGCCGACACCTACATTTATGAAATGGGGCCGAAGGATATGAGAGCGTTTATCAGTGTCACTACAGATGGCATTGTCTATAAAAAGAACCTGTCTCAGTTCACCTACCCGGATGATTTTGAACTATCCACTGTCACCAGAGCAACCTACGAAGAACTGGATGCTATTTACCAGAGAGATTATGTAATTCCCTACTCTGTTATGGCAAATATTCTCAAATCGCCAGGTTTACTGGTTGAACAATATTATCGCCTCGATGATGAAAAGACGGTTTCAATCTATGATTGGCGTGCACCAAATGGTGACAGAATCAATGGATTCTTTATTGATGGCTTATTAACTGGAATGGCCGGGTTGTCGTTTATTCCTGCTGAGTAAACTCTTTTTCCGAAGTATTTGATCCACAACTCAAAAATACGCTTTCTCGCGGCGTATTTTTGAGTTTTATTTACAAAAAATGATTTTTTTCTATCATTTGTCTGCACACTTGACAACAGATTTAAAAAGTGTATAATATGACCAGTCAGTCATATGACTAACCAGTCACTTTTTAGGAAAAATAATGCCGCTGCAAACATTTGATAACCTGCCCGAAGACAAGCGCCAAAGAATCATTGAGTGTGCCGTAGACGAGTTCGCACAGCATGATTATGCAAGCGCCTCCATCTCAAAGATTGTCACCAAAGCCGGCATCGCCAAAGGCAGCTTGTATCAATATTTCAACGACAAAAGCGATCTTTATTCTTACCTGCTTGACCTTGTTTCACAAACAAAAGCCAAAATGATGGCACAAGCATTTCAACAAGAGAACACACTCCCTTTTTTTGAGTCTTTATTGGCGTTATTTTCCGTCATGGCCAACTTTGAGCTCCAATATCCCAAACTGGCAAAGATCGGATACAAAGCGGTCAGCGGAAAATCACCCTTGCCCGAAGAACTATTGATTAAAGGCAAACGTGCCTCAATTCAATACTTTGTGACCCTGATCGATCGAGGGAAAGCCAACGGAGAAATTCGATCTGACATTGACGCTGAAATAGCCGCTTTCATCTTTGTTTCTGCACTCTCTGAAATGGGCAACTTTGTCTCTATGAAGACTGGCATTGATAATAATATAGAAGACTCAGGCAAACCCACCCCTGCTCAACTCTCTGAAATTGAGAGGCTTTATCAACAAGTCATCATGATCCTCAAAAACGGGATCGCGAAATAAAGGATATGTAAAAATGACTAATAACCTTGAAAACAAAACCATTATCGTCACCGGCGCCAATTCAGGCATTGGCAAAGCCGCCGCCATTCAACTGGCCAAAATGGGCGCAACAGTGATCATGGCTTGCCGTTCTCTCGAACGGGGTGAAAAAGCATTGGAGGAGGTTAAAAATATTTCGAAGAGCGAGAAGGTTGTCTTAATGCAAATTGACATGTCATCGCAGACCTCTATCAGAAATTTCGCTAACACCTTCAAATCCAAATATAAAAATTTGGATGTGCTTATTCACAACGCAGCCAACTTTGACCATACTCTAAAAACACCCGTGTTAACCGGGGACAAGATTGAAATGGTCTTTGCCACGAACCATGTGGGTATTGTGCTCTTAACGCATTTACTCTTGGCCCTGATGCAACACAGTGCTCCCAGCCGGATTATCACAGTGGCTTCAAAAGGATTGATGCTTTATCCGCACCTTGATATTGAATTTGACAATCTGAATGGTGAACGGAAGTTCAATCTGCAGCATGCCTATTATCACGCGAAACTTGCCCAGGTTATGTATACCTATGACCTGGCTGAACAACTCAAAGAGACCGGTGTGACCGTCAACTGCGTACGGGTGACTAATGTCGCCATCCCAGATGACCGACTTAGCCACCTGCCCGCATGGCTGCGAAAAATCTACAACCTGAAACGCAAAATGGCGATCACGCCCGAGCGTCAGGCAGAAACCTATGTCTATCTTGCGGCGGATCCAGGTCTCGAGAAGGTCACAGGCGGATTTTGGGATGAAAACAATAAGCAGGTAAACTCGAACAAAAATTCTTACAACCAGGCAACCTGGAAGAAATTGCGCGAAGTCACAGAAAAGTTGGCTGGGATTAAATAGAAAAAAAACGAGAATCATTTTTTCAGGCAATCCCCCGCGGTTTTCAAAAACCGCGGGGGATTTTCGATTGATACAATCATTACAATTACTTTAGTAATACCGAATATCTTCTTCGCTCAACTTTTCACTGCCTGAAACATTGTGTCAGTAAAAAATATGTCTTTGATATTGAGCTCGAAAAATAATAACAAAACTTTAACAGAATAAAACCTGGGATGTTGTAAAATAATTGATAACAAGACTTAATTTATCCAATTTTGAAGCGGAGAAAAATGACTTCAATAACACGCGTTTTATTTTTATGCACGGGCAACTCTGCCCGCAGTCAAATAGCCGAAGCTTTCTTACGCCATTATGCATCTGACCATTTCGAAGTGTACAGCGCAGGTTTAGACCCAAAAGGGATGAACCCATTGACGGTAAAAGTCATGTCTGAAATTGGTATAGATATATCCGGACAGAAATCGAAGAGTGTGACAGAATATTTGGGCAAACAATTGATCCAGATTTTGATTACCGTGTGTGACCAGGCCGAGAAAAACTGCCCTACCACCTGGCCCGGGATCAACCAAAAATTGCACTGGTCATTTGAAGACCCTGCTGCTATCGAGGGTTCCGATGAAGAAAAACTGCAGAAATTTAGGGATGTGAGAGATCAATTGGATCAAAAGATCAAGAGCTGGCTCAATGCTCAGGGAATTGAAATCAAAAAGTAATCGTTTTTACTCAGAAATCCCCCGCAGTCAAAATTCTGTGGGGGATTTTGTCACCTATAAAATGATATTGAATAGGTAACCGGTCAAGATAAAAGCAACGGCCAAAATTCCAATAAAAATGGCAAGAAGCCTCGGTTTTAACACTCTGCGCAAGATGATCATTTCAGGCAGGCTCAAACCCACCACCGACATCATGAAGGCTAGCACCGTACCCAACGATGCCCCTTTTTCCATCAATGCGCTGACGATGGGAATGACCCCGGCAGCATTCGAGTAAAGCGGCACGCCCAACAGCACAGCAGCAGGTACACTCCACCAGGCCTGCTTGCCCATTATCCCGGCCAGCGCGGATTCAGGCACATAACCGTGGATGGCAGCGCCAACAGCAATACCGATAATCACAAATAACCAGACTTTGCCAACAATTTCACGAACAGATTGCCAGGCGCGTTGAATGCGGTCTGCCCAGGTTAACTGCTCCACCTCTCCCCCGCCCGTGGATTGGATCTGCCAAACAAAATCTTCAACATGTTTTTCAAGATGCAGCTTTCCAATGAGCATGCCGGCCAGGATGGCAATGATCAACCCTGTGACTACATAAACCCCGGCCACTTTCCATCCAAAAAGCCCAAAAAGCATGACCACGGCCACTTCGTTGATGGTGGGTGCGGCGATTAAGAATGAAAAGGTCACTCCCAGAGGGATGCCGCTTTCTACAAAACCGATAAAGAGCGGAACTGCTGAACAGGAACAGAAAGGGGTCACGATGCCAAGCGCAGCCGCCAGCACATTTCCTACACCCTGTCGTTTGCCGCCCAACAGTGCACGCGTACGCTCGGGGCTGAAAAAAGTACGCAATATAGAAATTAGAAAGATCATGCCTGAAAGAAGCAGCAAGATCTTGGGCACATCATACAAGAAAAAGGCGATTGACTCACCCAGGTGAGAGCCTTTTTCGAGCCCCAACACACCATATGAAAACCAATTCGCTAGGGATTGAATATTGCTATACGCAATAACCCAAACAACAACCACTGCCACAACGATCAAAATCAGCTTTACAGGTATTGACTTACTTGAACCCAACGGCAACTTCGATATCGTCATTGAATTAAGCAGCTTTCAGCCAGCCGATAATTTCCGCTTCGGCTGGGATGCGGCCTGAACTTAAAACTTTCCCATCCACAACCAACGCGGGGGTGCTCATAACACCGAATTTCATGATCTCTGCATAATCTGTGACATGGTCAAACTCGGCTTCGATTTGATTGTCATCGGTTACCTTACGGGTGATTTGTTCAAGTCGTTTGCAGTTGGCGCATCCGCCGCCTAATATCTTTATGTTCATCATTTAATAACTCCTTAAAAATCAAATTTCTTATACTTTATTATTCATGTTTGATGTATAATACATTCAATATTATGAATATGTCAAGTGATAAACCTAACCCGCCTCAGATTACTGATGTTTTTGCCCTGCTGGGACAACCAGCCAGGTTGCATATAGTTCTTGCCATCGGACTCGAAAAAGTATGCGTCTGCCAACTGGAAAGATTGTTGGGAAACCGGCAAGCATACATATCACAACAATTAATGCTTCTGCGTGAAGCTGGCCTTGTCGAAACAGAAAGAGTTGGCCGGCATATCTATTATTTTGTACCTGACAAACGCTGGCTTGATTTGATTCAACAAGCAGCCATGATTCAAAACGTTGAGCTGCCCATATTTGAATTACCCGCAATTGAAGATTGTGAATACAAACCCTGATCCATATCAAAAGCCGGGAGGTTAACATGACACAAATTGAAACCAAGGTACCACGTCTTAAATTGCTTGACCGTTTTTTAACCCTCTGGATATTTTTAGCCATGGCTTTAGGCGTTGGACTGGGGTTTTTGATCCCTGGAACCAAGAACTTCATTAATCAATTCCAGGTTGGCACAACCAACATCCCCATTGCCATCGGCTTGATCTTGATGATGTATCCCCCGCTTGCCAAAGTTCATTACGAAGAGTTGGGTGATGTTTTTCGCAATTGGAAAATCCTTGGATTATCACTCCTCCAAAACTGGGTCGTTGGCCCAATCTTGATGTTTGTACTGGCTGTTATCTTTTTGAGAGACAAACCTGATTACATGGTCGGGTTGATCATGATCGGCCTGGCACGTTGTATCGCCATGGTAATCGTTTGGAATGATCTGGCCAAAGGTGACCGCGAATACGCAGCCGGCCTCGTGGCATTTAACAGCATCTTTCAGGTTTTGTTTTACAGTGTCTACGCCTATATCTTTATCACCCTTCTGCTTCCGGTTTTTGGTCTGCAAGGCAGCCTGGTAAAGATTACCATTGGTGAAATTGCGAAGAGTGTTTTGATCTACCTGGGAATTCCTTTTTTTGCGGGCATTCTAAGCCGTTTTTTATTGATCCGTTGGAAGGGGAAAGAATGGTTTGAGAAGAAATATATTCCAAAAATCAGCCCCATCACATTGGTTGCCTTGCTTTTCACAATCATTGTGATGTTCAGCTTGAAAGGTGACGTGATTGTGCAGCTTCCGTTTGATGTGGTTCGCATTGCAATTCCACTGCTGATTTATTTCATTCTCATGTTTGTAATCAGCTTCTGGATGAGCAAAAAGGCTGGAGCAAACTATCCCCGCAGTACAACATTATCTTTTACCGCCGCCAGTAATAATTTTGAACTGGCAATTGCTGTTTCTGTAGCGGTTTTTGGCATAAATTCTGGCCAGGCTTTTGCTGCAGTTATTGGTCCCCTGGTTGAAGTGCCCGTGATGATTGGGTTGGTAAACCTGGCTTTCTGGTTCCGTAAAAAATGGTGGGGGGCAACTGCTTAAAATTAGTTATTTTGCAATCAGTTTGGCAAGGTGCATGCCACCCCAAACAGCCGCAAAACCTAATACCAATTGCAAAATAATATTCATTGCGAAGTGGAGGTTCAATCCGCTTTTCAGCAAATTGATGGATTCATAGCCAAAAGTGGAAAAAGTGGTGAAGGCGCCTAAAATTCCGACCACTAAAAAGTTTCGCGTATCGGCCGAGATCAGTTTGCTATTCTCGGCCAACACGGCCAGAAATCCGATCAAGAGACAGCCGACCACGTTCACCAGCAGGGTGCCCGTTGGAATATTAGTTTTTGATTTGAAGAGCTGCATGGTAAGAATTGCAAAGTAACGCAAGACCGCACCAATAAAGCCGCCGGTTCCAATGATTAGAATGTCACGCATTTAATGAACTCCAAGAACAAAATCAGGAGTCATCAGCAACGAGGCGGTTAAGGGCGGACTCCATCGCCGCGAGTCCAATTTTACTCTATTATGGTAATAGTGGAATCATTTGTTTACATACATTTATGAAAGTAATATCTTTTTTATGTATAAATCTGTAAAAATATCTTCAATCAGCCAGGTTAAGCCATTTTTTGAATAAGCAGCCATGTCATAAAGGAAACGTGCTTTGAGAAAGGTATCCATCTGACGTAATTGAATGTGAGAAATATTATTGTCCATTCGGAAAACTTCGTAAAACACCCCCAACTGTCCGCTGCGAATCACATTGCGATCCACACTATCAAGATCATGCATTAGCGTTCTGGTCAATTCTTCTAACAAGAAACTCTCTCGATAGTCGTCAAAATCCAAAACACCAGAGATTTCATTTTTCTCAAACAACACATTTTCCAGTTTAATATCTCCATGAACTATTCCCACAGGCAATTTTAGTGATTGAATAACCTTATATCCTTCAGCAACCTGGTTATACAAAGCATCAAGTTCGTTTCGATGTAATCCAATGTGTTCCCGGTTTTCTTTATAAAAAGTCAATCCGCTTCTTACAATATCACCAGGCCAGGGACGTACTGCTGAGTAACCATATGTTAGACTGGCCTTATGCATATTTACTAATTGGATTGCCATTAAGCGAGCATTTTCTGAAGAATACGCAAGGGCTTCTTTGCCATTGATATAATTCATCAAAACGGCAAAATGAGGCAACCCGTTCAGCAGAATCTCACTAACCTGTCTGCCAAAATGGTTTTTTATTGGTATGGCTGTAGGAACACCTTTTTGTCTAACATGGTCCATGAAATCAAGTTCAAACTCGATCTCTTTTTCATTTCTGACCCCGGTTGTTGAATGTGCCTGGCTGTACACTCGTAAAACATAAAACTTGTCATCCACTTCGATTTTATAATTTTGATTCTCTTCTCCTTGTGGTATGGGTGTTACCAACAACGAAGGGGAGTCAAAATAGAATATCTTCAAAAAATCTTGAATGTCGTGAAGGGAATACTCGTTCATGGTTTAAAATTGTACAGGAATACTTAAACTTCACAACACCAAGTTTACCTTTCCAGTTTTTCGGAACAAAGTTATAGTTAGTTGTCTAATTAAGATGCATAAAAATACGCTTAGGGAAATCAATGCAAAGACTGCCAATGAGAAGAATCATTCAACTTATCGTGATCGTGCTCGCCATTATGTATGTGGTGGTCAGTTTCACACAAATTCAGACCATAATTGAAACGCTGCGCAAGGGTAACTTCCCTTTTTTGGTTGTGGCCTTTATATTTGAATTCATTTGTTTATTCAATGCCACCGCCGTTTACGGTTCGCTTTACCAGTTAGTCGGCATGAAAGAAACGCGTTGGAATTTGTTGCTTCAGACCACGGCATCCACATTTATCAGCATGATCGCCCCAAGCGGTGGAATGAGCGGACTGGCCGTGCTCATCGATTCAGCCAAACAGCGCAAACTATCTTCAGGCCGGGTGCTGGTGGTGGGTATTCTTTATTTGCTCTATGAATATGCATCGCTGTTGTGTGTGGTGACCGTCGGCTTCGTAGTGCTTCTGCGCCGCGGTCATTTGGGGGTTGGCGAGATCTCCGCGGCGCTTTTTATGCTAGCCATCGCACTGGGTGTTGGCGTTGTACTCTATCTGGGATACATATCACAGCGTCGGCTCGGACTACTACTTACCAGCCTTTCTCGATGGGCGAATCGCAGGGTTAGACGGATCTTTCACCGCGACCTGATCAATGTGGGCAATGCCTACTTTCTTTCAACCGAAATTGCAGATGGCATTTCCACCATCCGTGCCAAACCCAAGAAATTGGTATGGCCATTTTTATTCGCACTTAATAATAAAGCCATCCTGATCTGCATCCTGGCGTTTACATTTATGGCTTTGAATGTTCCTTATTCCGTCGGAACCATCGTTGGCGGTTTCAGTATCAGCCAATTGTTTTACTACATCTCCCCCACCCCCGGCGGCGTAGGCGTGGTGGAAGGTGTCTTTCCATTAGTATTGACCACTCTGCGGGTGCCGTTTGGCAAGGCAGTTTTAATCACCTTTACCTACCGTGCCATTACGTTATGGCTTCCATTACTAATTGGATTTATTTCTTTCAGGATTTTACAAAGGCGGCATGAGAAATAATATTTAAGAAAATTGGATTCTCATGATCATTCCTAACAGATGGATATTTGTTTCGGAGAAATTGAGGCGTGAGAATTACGCCAAAAAGTAAAAACGTTGGTTATGAACTGGCTATTGATCTGATTATGGATTTGTGTTTTTACCTATCCCTGCCACGGATCTGATACTTCTATCCCCGCTTCTGAATAGATCTCTCGATTATAAGTGATCAACACCAACCCTCTGGCGCGGACGGTGGCAGCAATCAATCCATCCAATGCGGAAATGGGCTTTCCTTTTGCTTCGCATTCGGCGCTCACCCTGCCCCATTCCATGAGTATCTCCATGTCGAGAGGAATGACCCTGCCGTGAAATCGAACCAGAAGTTCTTCATTTAGCCAACGATATAATTCTTCTTTGCGTCCAAGATCAGTTTCTGATTCTATACTTTTGGTGATTTCGCCAATCGTCAAAGCACTGAGACAGATTTCATCTTCATAAAAAGCGTCCATCCAACGCGTCAACCAGTCATCAGAATGGGCACGCACTAATTCACCCAACAAAGGGGTATCCAATAAATATTTCACGATTTGAAACCCTCGCGCACCTTGCCGTCATCCCGACTGATGGAAGAATCCGCCAAAGGAGACGTGCGGAAAAAATCAGAAAGCTTGCCCTGGGCTTTACATAGCTTTTCATATTCAGCATAAGAAAGCAGCACGGCTGTCTTTTCTCCACGCCGAGTGATCAATTGGGGTCCTTTTGAGAGAGCCAAATTGACCACCTCACTGAATTTATTTTTTGCATCTTGCAACTGCCATTCGTTATCCATCATTACCTCTTTTTAAAATTAATCCAGTCTAGCTAGACTGTCTAGATTATATCATGAAATTGGGAAAGTTATATAAATACCGATAAACCTTTCCTTTTATATCCTACCTTTGAAATTCCGATGACACGCGATCCACCAGACACCCATTTTTGTTACATTATCACTTTCATTCAAATCAGGTAACATTAAATGAACCAGCTTACCACAAGGAGTGGAATAATGATTAGACTTCGAAAGATATTTTCAATCAGCATAATTCTATCCTTCCTTTTTGCTACTTTATATCCAGGATTTAATAATAAAGTATCTGCTCAAGAAGACACCCAGCCTGATACTGCCACCATCGCGGGAACCCTGCAATCTGAATTGGGTTGCAGCGGAGATTGGATGCCAGGCTGTGAAACCACGAACTTGATCTTTGATCCCAACTCAAATATCTGGAAAGCCGCTTTTGATGTCACCCCTGCGAATGACCAGGATAAAAAAGGTGCACGATATAAAGTTGCCTTGAATGGCTCATGGGATGAAAACTACGGCAAAAATGCATCCAGAGGGGGAGCGGATATCCCTTTAGAGGTAAATCAACAGATCAAGGTAACTTTTTATTATGATCATCTGACTCATGTTGTTGTTGATGATTACAATACTCCAATTCCGGTGGTTATCGGCGATTTTCAAAATCAATTAGGTTGCGAAAAAGATGAAGATCCTGAATGCCTGCGCTCCTGGCTCCAGGATCCCGAAGGGGATGGAAATTTTGCTTTCGTGACCAAGGCATTAAAAGCTGGCAGTTATTCAGTTTCATTGGTTGTAAGTCAAAAAAATAATTCAACCACCGATGATCCAACAACTTTTACCGTTACCAAGGATTATGATGAAATCTATTTTGGATACGATATGGTCAAGAAAGAGTTAATTATCAGCACGACAGGTGCTCCCAAGGGTAGTCTTGCAAAACAAAAAGCATTTTGGATAAATGAAGATACTATTCTTTGGAATACGGTAGGCTCTTCCAGTTATCAGTACTCTCTTTTCTACTCCGCTGATGCAACCCTTGAATTAACTTCTGACGGTGTCGCTGGAGGAGAAGGAATACCCCTTACTTTCAGCAAATCCGGCCCCGGAGATAATGTATTAATTCAAAATCCCTATCTCGCCGGCTTTTCAACCTTTAAAATAGCCAAGACTGATCTTGCAAAAATTCCGGTTCTATTACGCGGTCAGCTTGCCATTATCGTTCACGATAATAAAGGGAAAGTTGTGGATTCCACAGGAGTTCAAATTGCAGGTGTTTTGGATGCAATCTATAACTATTCCGGAAAACTCGGCGTGGAATTCAATGGGCAAAATCCAACCCTAAGATTGTGGGCGCCTACAGCAATTTCAGTAGGTGTCAGAATCTATGATAGTTCAAGCGCCCTTGTTGGAAAACTCCACCCCATGACTCGCGATGATAAATCAGGTGTGTGGAGCATTGAAGGCGATAAAGAGTGGAAGAATAAGTTTTATCTGTTTGAAGTTCAAGTTTACAGTCCCAAGACCGGAAAGATAGAAAAAAATTTAGTAACATATCCTTATTCTTTCAGTCTTTCAACAAACAGCTTGAAAAGTCAAATGGTTGATTTGGATGATCTGGAATTAACCCCTGCCGGTTGGGATAACTTAGAAAAACCAGAGCTGCTTAACCCTGAAGACATCGTGATCTATGAACTTCATGTTCGAGATTTCAGCATCCATGATGAAACTGTGCCAGAGAAACTGCGCGGAAAATTCCTGGCGTTCACCGTTTCAGACTCAAATGGAATGAATCACTTAACCTCGCTGGCTGAAGCAGGCTTAACCCATATTCATCTTTTACCCATATTTGATATTGCGAGTGTTGATGAATCGAGTTCCAATTGGTTAAGCGTTGACGAAGCTTTACTTAAAACTTATCCCGCCAATTCAGATCAACAATCGCTGGCCGTTTCGTTGATCAAGGGTGAAGACGGATTTAACTGGGGATACGATCCTTACCATTACACGGTCCCGGAAGGTAGCTACGCAACAAATCCCGATGGTTCGACCAGAATTAAAGAATTCAGAGAAATGGTTAAAGCTCTGAATGATAACGGTTTGCGTATGGTGATGGATGTGGTTTACAACCATACTTCTCAAGCAGGACAGGACGCCAAATCCGTTTTAGACAAAATCGTACCTGGTTATTATTACCGGCTGGATACCGAAGGAAATGTGACCACCAGTACTTGCTGCCAAAACACTGCCACTGAACACAAAATGATGGAAAAACTGATGGTTGATTCAGTGGTAACCTGGGCAACCGAATACAAGGTGGATGGATTCCGTTTTGACTTAATGGGACACCATATGCTCTCTAATATGGAAGCCGTCAGGTCCGCACTTGATGTGTTAACCCTGGAAAAAGATGGCGTGGACGGAAAATCCATTTATATCTATGGAGAAGGATGGGATTTTGGGGAAGTTGCCAAAAATGCCCGCGGAGTAAATGCCACTCAATTGAATATCGGGGGCACCGGGATTGGGGTGTTCAACGACAGAATGAGAGATGCGGTAAGGGGCGGAAATCCATTCGATGATCTGCGTTTGCAGGGATTCAGTACTGGTCTTTATTTAAACCCAAACGCAGCCGAAACAAGTAAACCTGCCAATCAACTCGAAAAACTGCTCGATTATTCAGACTGGATTCGCCTTAGTCTGGCCGGCAACCTTGAAAATTATGTGATCACTCGTGCAAATGGTGATTTAGTAGATGGTTCTCGTGTTTTATACGGCGGAGTACAAGCGGGCTATACCCAGGACCCGCAAGAAAATATTGTTTATGTCTCGGCTCATGATAATCAAACCTTATTTGATGCAATTCAGGTTAAGGCTGCAGCAAATACAAATTTGACCAACCGCATCCGCATGAACAACCTGGCTTTGAGTTTTCCCATGTTCAGCCAGGGGATCCCATTCTTCCATGCGGGAGATGATATGCTGCGCTCAAAATCACTGGATGACAACTCGTATGATTCTGGAGATTGGTTCAACACCCTGGATTGGACCTATGAAAGTAATAATTGGGGGGTAGGTTTACCCATTGAAGGCTCCAGTAATTGGGCTATCTACAAACCGCTTCTTGGCAACGCCCAGCTTAAACCCAATACAAGCCAAATTACATTCGCATCTGATGTATTCAAAGAGTATCTAGAGATACGCAAAAGTTCTCCCCTATTTAGGTTAACCACTGCAGATCAGGTTTCAAGCTGTGTAAGCTTCTATAATACTGGAACCAAACAAATTCCAGCGTTGATTGTGATGAGAATTCAAGATGCAAATGATCTGGATCTCAATTATGGTGACATTCTGGTCTTTTTCAATGCAAACCAGAAAAGCATAACTTTCTCAGAAGAAACGCTAGCTGACCTGGAATATCAACTTCACCCGGTGCTCGCTTCCTCAGTGGATCCAATTGTAAAAACATCGGCCTATGTTTCGTCGAAAGGTTCCTTCACTATTCCTGCACTAACCACAAGTGTTTTTGTTATCAAAAAATAGAAAAAATTTAATTGATTCAACTGAAAACACCAATCACATTAATCAAGGAAAAAGGACCCTACTCGATTGAGAAGGGTCCTTATGTTATTGAAGTCATTTATTCCTTCTCCCCAGAGAACTCGGGGAAGTACCACTCTTCCTCTTCCATCAACCCTGAAGTCACCTGATCCAACGGTGTGAGGGGATCGTCCATGCGCACCTGCAGGCTGATGCCGGCGGTTCTGACCCCGTTGGAGGTCATCACGCGGCGTACGCGGTAGCGCAAAAAATAGCGCTGTACCAGTTCGTTATTGAGCACATCCTTGACGGTGCGCACCGAGACAGCCGCCCTTTCGGCCAACTCACCCATTTCAGTTTCGACCACGTTGCGCAGCTCGCCGGTCATGGGGTTCCAGAAGCACAGCGAGCGGGCTGCCAAAATAACAGTAAAAGCGGAATGTCCGAGCAAGGGCAGCCAGTTATTGAAAAAGTAGTTGGTGAGGAACATGCCGCGTTCGGGCTGGATGAGCCGGGCACGTTCGCTGCCGTAGGCGCGCTGCAGCATGAACTTGCGTGAACGATCGTTCACTGGCTCTGCACCCGCGGTGGTTCCGTCATCTTCTGTAAAAAGATCAATTTTTGTAGATACTAAAACGGAGGGTTCGTCTTCTTCGACTTTGATCGTCGGTTCCCCAAACTCATTCCCCCCCTGATAACCTGGTTTTTTAACGCTTGCAGAGGGTGAGCTGTCGCCTCCCTTATAAAACCCGTTTTGTACGATCACTTTAAACGCAACCGGTTCGTTATAAAGGCCTTCGAGGATGCGGGTAATTTGGGCGCTGAGGCGTTCAGTCACCCAGTCTTTGCCGTAAGTGTTGTAAGCACCCACGGTAAATGTTTTTTTATCAAAACCGATCAAACGCAGGGGTTGAACCCAGGTCTCGTAGAGTGCGCGAGACATATCGTGCCGCAGCTCTCCGAGTACCATTTCCCAGGCTTCTTTATGCCCGGGCAGGTTTACTCCCAATGATCGATTTTGTACCGGCTGGTCCATGCAGACCCTTTCCTGAATCACGACAGTTCTACCTGCCGCTGTTGTAATTCTCGCGTTGTTCAGCTAAAAATATTTACCAGTCAATAACTTACAAAAAAAATCTATTGCCATCTTTATCAATTTTGATAATTATTTCTTCCAAAAACCCTGGGGGTTTCCGGTAGAAATAATTCACTCTTCACCAACCAATTTTTCAACAAACATCGAAAGTACTTGTGTATCAAGCTCTTCTTCCAAATTTGCCAGACGCGCTGAGCAGATACGCACCAAGATGCCGACCGTTTCGCCGACTGACACTTTGCGTCCCATTAAATTGGAAAAACGATCCTGCCAATGCTCAATTTCGGTGATCTCACCCTGAGAGAGGGTAAGACCTACCTTGCGCCGCGGTACGATTCCCGGCGGACGGCCCGGCGAACGGCTTTCGGGTTCGCTAGGCACGCTGCGGGCTTCATAAAGTTGAACCCAGGCACTCCGGTTGGAGTTCGTGTTAGCAGCCATACTCACTTCACCTTCCGAGCGATTTCCACGCTGATCATGGATTCTTCGCTCTGCAGCAGATGGTCCATCGAAAGGGCACACAGGCGGATGATTTCACGCGGCACACCCTGCGATTTTTCGTACAAAACTTCAAAAGCATCGTCATTGATCAAAGGTTCTGCCCTGCCAGCCACCCGCAGTCTGAAGACCACCATCTGCAGCGCACTGGAGAGGGTAAGGGGAGGCAATGCCAGCCGCACGAAGACACGCGCGTTGACCGATTTGTTGAGTTCAAATACACCAGACATTTCAGACTGACCAAAAGCCAGCACCTGAACCACCTTGGCATCATAATCAAAGTTGTAGAGGCGATGCAGTACTTCAAGCGCTTCACCTTCCATAAGCTGAGCATCATCCAGCAGTACAATTACATTATGATTGGCAGCGTAGGCATCGGCCATAAATTTTTCCAGCCCTTCCATCTGGCGCTGGAAAGAACGCTGGGGTGGCACCCCCAGAGTCTGTGAAATCTGGCGTGCCGCATCCATGGCGGATTTAAATGCCGCGGTATGGATGTAACAAATATCGATGTTCTCTTCGGAGGCATACACATCATAAAGTCGTCGGGCCAGTGAACTCTTGCCCATGCCCATGTCGCCGGTAATTAGAGCCAGTCCACGGCGGCGCGAGATGACACCCTGTGCCTGACGATAGACTGCCAGATGCTCAGGGCCAAGGTAGAGGTAGCGCGGATCAGCTGAAAGTTTAAATGGATCTTCTTTCAGACCCAAACGTTCAAGCCTAATCAGGCGCCACTCGTTATCATTCATGGAATCAAACATGTGTTCTTCCTCCTGCACATGAATTATCGCACGAAATCGGAATCAAATCAATAGAATTACGACAATTATTGGTTTTAAAACATGATTTAGCGCAATTAGTTGAAGTACCCATCATTTTATGCTAATATGATATCAGAAGCAATAAACATGAGTATAATCTTCTCAAGTCAATAACAATGAGAAAAGAAGGGTAAAGAACTCGCATGGCAATCACGATTTCAATCGCAAATGAAAAAGGTGGAGTGGGTAAAACCACCACCGCTGTTAACCTGGCCGCGGGATTAGCCTTGCGCCTCTCTGAAAAAACCGGCACTGCCAGCCGTGTGCTGTTGGTGGATATGGACCCCCAGGGACACGCCCTGCTGGCCACCGCCTTTGAACACGGACAACAAAAACTGCCTGCTTCATTGGCTGCACTGCTCACCGAAACTCCGCCGCCTTCGATTCAACGCATTATTCAAAAGAGCGACCATCATCCCAACCTTTACTTCATCCCCTCTGACCATGGCGAGATGATCAAGGCTGCCAGAGATCTGCCTGCCTTGATGGCTAACGAAACCCGCCTTCAACGTGCCTTGGCTGCCGTGCAAAGCGATTACGCCTACATCATCATTGACACCCCACCAACCACCGGAGATCTTCTGATTAACGCACTGGTGGCTGCCAACCATGTTTTGATTCCGGTCGAAACCAGCTACCTGGGCGTCTCGGGGTTGATCGAACTACAGCGCACCATCGAACAAGTGCAGATGCACTTCCGCCCCGATCTGAAAATTCTCGGTTACCTACCCACTTTATGTGAAGAACAGCGCGCCGAAGCTCAAGAGATTTTGGCTGAACTGAAACAGCGCTTCAAGAACAACCTGCTCCCGCCAATCCACAAAGCCTCGGATCTCGCTTACGCCCATTCCAGCCATATGGATGTGTTCACTTACCGGCCCCCGCGGTCGCGCAGTGCCGAAAATATCGCCTCCAGTTCACGCGCAACGCATGAGTATGCAGAGCTGGTTGACACCATTCTCAAAAAGACCAAGTCTGGCTAAGCGCCTGAAAAGGAAGACTTCGTATGCCACCTAAAAAACGCTTCAGCGCCTTTGACGACCTTTCCACTTCTGCATCAGAAAAGACCAAGATACAGAACCCTTCAACAATTGAGCAAGCACCACAAGCGCCCGCTGTTGAACGGATCGAGCGCCTGGCGCCCAGTCAGATGATTCCAGACCGCTTTCAACCGCGCCGGTTGCTGCCGCCTTCACTGCGCGCAGATTTTTTCAACGGAAGACTGAACTGCTACCAGGCCGCCATGGAATGGCTGGCTCTGGCACGTGCTGACCAGGGTGCCGCTGCCGAGATCGAGAAGCTGCTAATGATGGGGTCATCATTTGAGGAGCACGGACAGATAAAATCCATCACTGGCAAGTGGGTCAGCGGTATGAGCGGCGATTATGTCTTTCAAATTGAAACGGGTGAACGCCGCTTCTGGGCAGCCTGTTTGCAATACGCCTCATCAGGTGCCGCGGACGAACCCCAACTGCGCGTCGAAGTGGTGGATCATCCCACCCGGCAGCGCCAGGTGTTGGAGAACCGCCATGCCGAACCCCCCTCCGCGGTGGAACAATCCTGCGAGGTGGCTGCTTTGATTTTGGCCGAGTTGGGTATTGAGCCTGACCCTGAAGTGGAAGATGATTACGAATTCTTCAGGCAAGCCCGCAATTCTCGCATGCCTTCCGGTTTGTGGGAGAAGCTGATGCCGATCATGCAGCTCACCCGTCCGCGTATGGTGCAACTGCTCAACATTTTGCAGCTCACAACCCCACAACTGGATATGGCTGACCGCTATCGCCTCTCTGAACGTGTACTGCGCGAGATACTTTCCGCACCACGCGAACAATGGGACCGCATGATCCGTTTGAGCATTCAAAACCAGTTGACCTCTGAAGAAGTCTCAGAGATGACCACTCTACCGCCGGTTAACGAAAACAGCAGCCGCAGAGCGTCAACCCCCATCCTGCCCGAACCGGGGCGCCAGGCTGCACGTTCGATGAGACGCTTTGTACAAACCCTCTCAGAACTGGACCGATTAAGCCGTGACGAAGCCCTGGATGAGATCGCCGATACCCTAGTGGTCAAGGGCAGCGGCAAAGACTCGCTTGTGCTGCTGGAAGAATTAACCAGGCTGATCAAGGCGAGATTGGATAGGAAGTAAATTTCAGAGAGCCGAGATTTGAGAATAGAGAACCATCAAAACCCGTTGACCTTGAATCATCGGGTTTTGATTTTAATCTGTAACCGTGGTTACACTTTGGTTGAAAGCACCCCTCCGTGGAATAGAAATCCGTGGAAGTCTCGAACCAATAAAAAGTAACCGTGGTTACACATTGCTTTTCGTCAGGTTTGAATCGTATACTGTTTATATGAGGTGGATTATGGAAAAGAAAACAAAACTGGTAAACAGAAAGACATTTATTCAACTCCTCCTGGCCGTCATTATCATTCCCTTATTACCTCTCCTTATAGCCTGGCGCTGGAATTGGTGGGAAGCATGGATGTTCGCCGGGATATTGTCATTCGGGTTTGTCATCAGCAGGTTGCTGGCAGCCCGAAAACACCCCGGCATAATTGCAGAACGGGCGGGGTCACTCCAAAAGGACGATATAAAACCCTGGGATAAAAAATTAGCGCCGCTGATGGCTCTTGGCGGACTTGTGATTCCGTTGATCGCAGGATTGGATGAAAGATTCAACTGGAGTCCCGATCCTTTCAGCCTGCCCATAAAAATCATTTCCATCATTGTAATGATTCTGGCCTACATTTTCTCTTCATGGGCGATGATTGAAAACGCCTACTTTTCCGGTATTGTGCGCATCCAAACAGATAGAGGTCATACCGTCTGTGATAGCGGTCCTTATCGCCTTGTGAGGCATCCAGGATACGTAGGTGCAATTTGGTCTTATCTGGCCATGCCCTTCCTTCTTGACTCCTATTGGGCAATTATTCTTGTGTGTTTATTAATTGTTGTTTCCATCGTTCGCACAAAACTCGAAGATCAAACACTTCAAGCAGAATTACCCGGATATCGGGAATATGCAATGAAAGTTAAGTACAGGCTCTTTCCTGGAATATGGTGAGTATGGCCAAGACCATGATATAACCACAGTAGCGCTTCTATTGGAAGTCCCGCGCAGATAATAAAATCCACCAGGAATCACAACCCGGGAAATATTTTTCGCGATTTTTGGCTGCCCAAAATCTTCCATGTCCAAATACTGCTTTTCTGCTGATTTCAGCCATTTCAAGCCTGCCTATCACACCTAGGGGCGACCCTGTTAATAAAGAGGGGATTTATGCAGGGGCGACCCTTGTTTTTCAAGGGGTGACCCTGTATAATATCCAGGGGCGACCCTTAAGCACGGAAATCAATAATCTCCGCAATGCAATTCTCTGCCCGCGACAAGGAAACTCACTTCAATGAAAATTTTTGCATTCGCAAATCAAAAAGGCGGGGTCGGAAAAACCACCACCGCTGTCACCCTTGCTGACGGGTTGGCGCGCATGCAGGTGAAAACTTTACTGGTGGATCTTGATCCGCAGGGGCACCTGGCGCTGTCTTTTGGGCTTGAAAAATCTCCCGGCCTTTACCGTTTAATCTGCCTGGATGAACCGCTTAAAAAAATCGTGGTCAACATCCGTCCAAACCTTGACCTGGTGCCTGGCGACAAGCAAACCGAAAAGGTTAAACGCCAGATCACTTTGTCGGATTTTCGCGAGACAATTTTGACGGATATTCTACAAGATACACCTTATGACGCCGTATTGCTTGACCTGGCTCCCTCACTGGATGTGCTGCACATCAACGGATTGATCGCCGCGGATTGGGTGGTCATCCCCACCCGACCTGATGCTTTGGCCGTGGATGGCGTCAAGGAAATCTTGACCACCATGGCTGAAATAAATCAAAGCGGACATCGTTACCGTGGTTACAGTATTCTGCCAACTTTTTTTGACCGCACCACCCGCGAGACTTTTCTACAGTTCCAAGACCTGGCCAGGACTTTTGGCGAACACCTTTGGCCGCCCGTCCCGCAGGATACGCGCGTGCGAGAGACGGTGGCTTATGGCAAGACCTTATGGGATTACTCCCCGAATTCCGTGGCCATGAACGGATACAAGGATGGCAAGCAAAGATTGGGCGGCTATAAACAAGTTCTCACACGCATGCTGGAGGTGATCAATGACTGAGAAAAAATTTGAACGCCGCACCACTCTTGACCCTGCCGTGGCGGACCTGTTGAGTGGTATGAAGCAGCGCCAGGCTGAAAGCCAACTTCCGCGCAAAGAACGTGAACGCCTTGGACGTGAACGCGCCAAGATCCAGGCGCGCCGCGATCAGCGGGCTACTTATGATTTGCCGCCAACATTGCGCGAAGAGATCATGAACTTGTCTGAAGAATTGCGCATCCCTGCCAGCCAATTGGTTACGCTGGCGTTGGCGCGCTTTTTGAATGACTATGGTTCTGAAATTATTGACCTGGGAAAATACAAACAACCGTCCCGCAGTCCGCGTTATGATTGGAACCTGATTTTTCCAGATGAGCTAATTCGAGTCAAAAAGAAAAAGGGTTAGGTTTATCAAGTCGTAGTTAAGTAGTAATTAAGTAGTCATTGAAACAGGTGCAAATTCTGCACGATTAAGACGTGCATCTTTTGCACTCCATAGAAAGCTCATTTCTGCACTCCGGCAGCCTTAAGGCAAATCTTTCACCCTCGCCGGGGTGCAGTATTTTAACTCTGGCGTGGAGGAAAATATTGCCTCTTGGCCTAAAGGAATAAATTGCCCGCAGGCCAGAATGCAATAATTGCCTGTTGGCCAGGGTGAAGAATTTGCAGTCAGGGGGCATTTGCTCTTTTGCTTATTTTTGTCAGTTTGATTTCAACGAGAACTGATAGCATAATTTATTCTGAGAGAACTATGTTTTTTATTTGAAGTAAGATTGTTAAATATTTATTGACCGAGTAATTGGTAAAAAGCAGAAGTTTCAACCGTTAAATTAGGAGCATGAAATGTGTGATTGGGTGGAGGAGTTTCCGGGGATGATCTCTGTCTGTGATGTTGATGGAAAAATCCTGGTGCTGAATAAACAAATCGCAGAGTATTTTTCATCCACTGGCGGAAAAAATTTGATTGGTTCCAACCTGTTTGATTGCCATGGGCAGGTTTCGGGGGAGGAGATACGCCGGTTAATGACTAAAGAAAAGGTGGATATCTACATTGCCGTAGAGAACGGAAATCGGGAGTTGGTCATCCATTCTCCATGGTATAAAAGTGGAGTGTTTGCCGGGTTGGTGGAGATCACATTGCCTTTCAAGTATGAGATAAAAGTAAGAAATAGAAATTAGTAAGAATATTAATAAAAGGACAACCTTGAGATTCGCTTAGGGTTGTCCTTTTTGTAACCGTGGTTACAGTTTATTCAGCCACCAACAGGGCGCGAGCCAGTTTGGCATGCAGGCTGCCAAGGCCTTTTGCCAGGTGCATATTGACAGTGAGAAGGATGACGCCGCCAAGGAAAAAGAGGGGCATGGTCCAGGGTTCAAAGATGTGCGTTGCACCATTCCAAACAAACATGGGCAGATGATAACCATATTGCAGCACCGGAACAGCGATGAAAGCCAATCCCACTGCAAACAGGGTGATGAAAAGGACAAAGTAGATGATGCCCAACGGGAACTGAAGGATCAAGAACAGGGTTGAAAACCAGGTAATCTTCGAGGCGAAGATGGCTTTCAGTTTTTCCATCAAGGTGATGTCTTTGCGGGTAAAGACAGGGCGTCTTGGCATGCGTACCCCTAGTAGTGCTTCAACAATGCGGCCTTCAAGCCAGGCGAGTCCGCGGAAAGATAAAAAGATCAGGGCAGCCAGGGGGATGCCGAAGATTAAGATGCTCATTGAAAGCGAAAGCGAAATACCTGTGACAGCCCAACTGAAATAGAACGTACCGGTGATCAGCGAGATCAACATGTAAAGCACGGATCCCCAGGCGCGGGCATCTCCAAAGACACCAAAAAAGCGAGCCAGCCATGGGCGGTCAGTTTTGGGTTGTGGCATTGATAAGCTTGGATTCATTTTTTTCTCCATCATTTTGTAAGCTGCAGCAGTTTCTTCGGGAGTGCCGTACTCCTCGATAATCGTATCCAAAGAAGAGACATCCTGCCCCTCCACGGACATGGCACTGCGCAGATATTCTTCGGCATCCGCCTGCGCATCGCGCACGGTGGCTGGGTCGCAATCTTTCATAAATACTTTTAATTGGGATAGATAATTCTCAATGGTCTGATTCATGGTTGGGTTCCTTTCAACGTGGCATCCACATAATCGCGGGTTTGCTCCCACACCTTTTTCCATTCCTGGTAAGCCGCTTTTCCGGCGGGAGTGATCTGGTAATATCGTCTTGGCGGCGCAGAGATGGATGGCTCCACGTGACTTTGCAGCAGCGCACTGTTTTCTAATGATCGCAGCACGGGATACAACGCCCCTTGTTTCATGGATAAGCCTTCTTTTTGCCCTGCGCCAATTTGACGTGCGATTTGGTACCCATATAGAGGTTCTGTCGAGTTTGCCATGACACCCAACAAAACGAGTGAAGCAATACCGGAATTCAATTCTTTCTGGAATTTTTTAATGGTACTTTCTTTGTCGTCCAAAATGTTCTCCTTTCATTTACAAATAATGATGACTAGATAATACTACTAAGTTAGTACTATGTCAAGAAATAAAATAGCTTGGTTAAGGTCGGACACAGATAAATTAGTCCTCCGTGGTTTGAAAATCTCGGGGGAGAAATAAACAAAGGTTGGTGATCTCAGTGATTGGGAGGGCGTGTTATCAAGCCTACTTATTCACGATGAACGTACGTTCAGGTTTTTTTCTGATAATTTTTTGGTAGTTCAAGCCCGTTATTCAGCAAAACATATTTTCTGGAATGGAGTTTACCAATGATCAGTATTTCATCCCCTTGATATGAAGCGAAATGCAAAGACCGCCTGTATCTTGTAAAGGTGTTAATAATTGCATAAGGCTACTTTTATGGTGTGATTAAGACGCACACATTTTCCTTATTCTGGTTGTACTTTGGAAGCGTATCTAAGCTTACTCAGCACCAATCCAATCGGACTGAAAGTTGTTCCTATCTATAGAGCAAATAGAAATCTGGGCACAAAGAAGAAGTCTAGACAAACAAGGAAAACGTTAAATTCCCTATTGACTTTTTAAAAAATAATCCCTATTATTGATTTAGTTTATTGCGGCAATAAACTAACTCTTCTCTTCTTCTGTACCTTTTTCTCTTTTTGAGGGGGCTATGATTACCTCCAAGCTCAACACAGCAGATCAAGTTTGGGTAAGAAGGATGAACCGGGCGATTATCCTGGGTGTATTCCGTACTCAAAAGACGTTGTCACGAGCTCGGTTAGCTACTGAGACCGGCTTAAACCCAAGCACGGTTTCAAGCATTATCAGCGAATTGATCACTGAAAACCTGATCCGCGAGACTGACTTGATCCAGTCCAGCACCGGCAGACCCGGGCGTCTGTTGGAGATCAACCCGGGGGGCGGTTGTGCCATGGGGATTGAAATCAACGTGGATTACATTGAACTCTTGGTCTCTGATTTTTCTGCCAATGTCTTATGGCGCCAACGCCAGGCTTCGAAACCAGAAACAGGCCAGAACGTCATTATGGACCAGGTGTTAAGCCTGGCCAAGCAAGCCGCTGAATTTATCCAAAATAACGATTCTCGATTGCTGGGTATCGGGGTGGGTGTTCCGGGTATGGTGGATGTTGCCAGCGGTTTGTTGAGACTTGCTCCAAACCTGCATTGGGAAAATGTGCCCATCCGAAACATTTTGGCGACCCACTTTGACTGTCCAATCTATGTTGAAAACGAAGCGAATGCAGCCGCCCTGGGTGAATACTATTTCGGAGCAGTTCAAAACGTAAAAGATTTCATCTACCTGAGTGCTGGTGTTGGTTTGGGCAGCGGCATTGTGATGGATGGCAAGCTCTTTAGGGGCATGTTCGGATATGCTGGAGAAGCCGGCCACATGACTCTTGATATCAACGGGGATATGTGCGGCTGCGGCAAACGCGGTTGTTGGGAAACCTTCGTAGGTCCGCGTGCAGTCGAACAGCGGGTAAGGCGCTCGTTGGGTAATGGAGCGAAATCGGTTTTACATGATATGTCCAAAGGGGATCTGGAAAACATAGTAATGGAAGATGTCATCCAGGCCGCCACTGCTGGAGATCAGATTGCAAAAGACGCATTAAGTGAAGTCGCTTATTACCTGGGAATTGGTATCGCAAATTTAGTCAATCTATTCAATGTTGAAGTGATCGTTTTGGGTGGAGCATTAAATAATGCCAGTCCGTTACTTTTAAAAGATGTCGAACGAATCGTATTGGAAAACACCATTGTTCCCGGTCGTGAACACCTCAGAATCATCCCCTCGGCTCATGGTTCTGATGCCTGTATTATGGGTGCGATAACCCTTGTTCTTGATGATATCTTGAGCGAACCTGCTCTGATGTAATCTCTGAACCAGNNCTAACCCTATCCGTTTACTACTTTTGGAGGAAAGAAAATGAAAAGGAATATAGTACGATTTTTCATGCTCATTATGGTATTGGTCATGCTCACCGCAGGCTTAAGTGCTTGTGGCGGCACCGCTGCTGAGGGCAAAATTAAAGTCGGTCTTTCATTCTCAGATTTCGCGACTGAACGTTGGAAACCCGAATCCGAACTGCTGACCAAGCTGCTCGAAGAAAAAGGATATGAAGTTTTGGTGCAGGAAGCTGCTCATGACGTCAAACTGCAGAACGACCAGATTGACAACATGGTTGCCCAGGGCGTCAAAGGCTTGATCATTGTTGCTGAAGATGGTGCAGCAGCGGTTACTTCCGCTGAAAAAGCCGCCCAAGCCGGTGTGAAAGTCATCGCCTATGACCGCCCAATTCAGACTGCCAGTGTTTCTGCGTACCTGACCTTTGACAATACCGAAGTTGGCCGCCAGGAAGCTCTTGGCGTCATGACCGCCTTAGGTCTGCCAGGCAGCACCGTGTGGACCGCAGACAATCCTGCCAAGGTGGTTTTGTCTGGTGGTAACCCAGCCGACAACAACGCTCACTTGGTCCGCAATGGCCAAATGGAAGTGATTCAACCCTACATTGACTCTGGTGTGATTACAATCGTGGCTGATTTCTGGGTAGAAAACTGGGATCCCGCGAAAGCACTTGCACAAATGGAAAACACCTTGACTGCCCAGCAGAACATGATTGACGCAGTCATTGCCTCCAATGACGGCACTGCACTCGGTGAATTAACTGCTTTGAAGGCCCAAGGATTGGCCGGCAAGGTTCCCATCTCCGGTCAGGATGCCTCTGCTGATGGTGCCAACAGCATCGTCAAGGGCGAACAGACTGTGACCGTCTACAAAGACTTCCGTCTATTAGCTCCAAAAGCTGTCGATACACTGGATGCCCTGATCAAGGGTGAAGCCATCGAAGGTGTTCAGACCATCTCCCTCAAAGTTTTGTTTGGAGATGAGACTCTTGCTGGCGATATGGCCTGCGTCTTCCTTCCTGTGGTTCAAGTGACCAAAGACAATGTCTATGAAGAGATCGTTGTCAGTGGATTCCAACCCTATGACGCAGTCTATCGTGACATTCCCGCGGATCAACTTCCTCCGAAACCATAATCGTCTTTGAACAGAATTTGAATTAACATGCAAAACTTCCGCGCTTGAGGCCTTTTATCAGGCGCGGAAGTAACACTTAAGTTCTTAGTAGAAAAGCGAAAGGCTGATATATATAATATATAACAGGTCCAGTTCTTCGCTTTTACGCTAAAAACCAAACACATTAATGAACCAAATAGGATTTTGCCGATGGACGATAATGTTATTCTCGATATCCAACATGTAACCAAAGAGTTTCCCGGCGTGGTGGCACTAAGTGATGTCTGTTTTCAAGTTAATCGTGGAGAAATCCATGGATTATGCGGAGAAAACGGCGCAGGAAAATCCACATTAATGAAAATCCTCTCGGGGGTTTACCCTCATGACACCTATGAAGGCGACATTTTCTATAACAGTCAGCTTCTAAAATTGGAAGGCAGTGCCATTAAGAAAGCGGCCGAACAAGGTATTGCGATTGTTTACCAGGAATTAACATTGGTTCCCGGGATGACAGTGGGTGAGAATATATTCCTGGGTAAGGAACCTGTCCAAATGGGTTCAATCAACTGGGATCATGTTTATTCCGAAACACAAAAAATCCTAAGTGAATATCATCTGGATGTTCACCCTCAAGACATTGTCAAGAACCTTGGGGTTGGCAAAATGCAGATGACTGAAATTGCCAAGGCGCTTTCAGAAAACGCCAAAATTTTAATTCTGGATGAACCGACAAGTGCGCTTTCTGAAGCAGAAGTTACCCAATTGATGGAAATACTGAAGACGTTGAAAGAGCATGGCGTAACCTGTATCTACATTACTCATAAACTTGAGGAATTCTTCCGCATCACTGACAGTGTTACAGTTTTGCGAGATGGAAAGGTTGTTACGACACAAGCTACCAAGAATTTGACTTCGGAAAAACTGGTTCAATACATGGTTGGACGGGAGATGAAAGAGCGTTTTCCAAAAGGGAACCGCACACCCGGGGATGTGATTTTTGAGGTAAATGATCTGCATGCAGAAGACCCAGACAAGGGCAAGGAAGTGTTGAAAGGTGTCAACTTCGATCTACGCAAGGGAGAAATATTGGGAATTGCAGGCCTGATGGGCTCCGGGCGTACCGAGTTGGTGATGACTATTTTTGGAGAGTACGGAAAAGTGACAAGTGGATCAATAAAACTTTTCGGTAAAGAGATTACCATTGAAAATGGACATTCTGCCATGGAACACGGCATCAGTTTGGTGCCTGAAGATCGAAAACGTCATGGTTTAATTCTGATCCAATCCATACTAAAGAATATTTCACTGCCAAACCTTGAAAAATTTGCTTCTTTCATGCGCATTGATCAGGATGCTGAACTTGCCGAGAGTTTGAAATTTGCCAAGGAGCTTGCCATTAAAACCCCCAGTCTATTTGTTCCGGCCGAGTCACTCTCAGGCGGCAACCAACAAAAGGTTGTCATCTCAAAATGGCTGATGTCAGGACCGAAAATATTGATTATGGATGATCCAACCCGGGGAATTGATGTAGGTGCCAAATTCGAGATTTACAAGCTCATGAACGAACTTGCGGAACAAGGAATATCAATCATCATGATTTCGAGCGACCTGCAAGAAGTGTTGGGAATGAGCGACAGGATCATGGTGATGTGCCACGGAAGTTCCAACGGCACACTTGAGATCAACGATGCAACACAAGAACGCATTATGACACTGGCAACCGGCATTTGCTGAAGTGAATTAATATCATTCAAGAGGTGAACAATGAATTTTTCTGAATTAGGACAAAGATTTCGCAAGAACATTCAAACATACATCATCATTATTGCCCTGGTTGCCATTTGGGGAGTATTTGCGGTTGTTACCAAAGGTGGTTACTTGATGCCGCAAAATATCTCCAATTTATTCAGGCAGATGACCGTCACCGGTTTTTTGGCTGTGGGTATGGTGTTAGTGATGGTTACCGGCGGCATTGATCTTTCGGTTGGAAAGCTGGCTGGTTTTGTTTCAGTAATTGCCGCCCTCTTCCAACGCGACATATGGTATAAATTTATCCCTAACGAACCCGTACTGGCCGCCATTTTGACTGTTTTTGTATCCATGATAGTAGGAACCTTGTTCGGTATGTATCAGGCATACATCATTGCCTATTTACGTGTACCGGCATTTATCGTGACCCTCGGCGGTATGTTTATTCTGAATGGGGGCATTCTGCTTGCAACTGGCGGACAAACCATTGCTGCCAACCAACCAGGTTTTAGTTACATTGCGCAGGGTTACCTAAAGCCAAGCATTGGATGGATCCTGGGGGTGGTAGTGGTTGCAATTTTGATTTTCATGATGTTTACAAGCCGAAAAACGAAAAGAAAATATGGTTTTGAACTTAAACCGCTTTATCAAGACCTAATACGCACGGCGTTTTTCTCACTGTTGGTATTGGTTTATGTTGGTATTGTCAACAATTATAACGGCGTTCAGGTTCCGGTTCTGCTGCTTGCCATCACTGCCATAGTTGTTTCGTATATTTCGACAAACACTCGTTTTGGACGGTACGCCTATGCCATTGGAGGGAACCGGGAAGCTGCCAGACTTTCGGGTATTAATATTAAAAAGCAACTTTTTCTGGTATTCAGTTTGATGGGATTGCTGTCTGGAATTGGCGGTGTGGTGCTGGCTTCTTATGTGGGTTACGGAACCATCGCTGCGGGGCAGGGGTATGAACTTGACGCCATCGCCAGTTGTGTGTTGGGCGGTACATCCACCCTGGGAGGTTCGGGCACCATCTTTGGCGCTCTGGTGGGGGCATTGATTATGGCCAGTTTGAACACCGGTTTGCAAATGATGAACGTGGCGCCTGCCTGGCAATATGTGCTCCGGGGGCTCGTTCTGGTGCTGGCGGTGATTGCAGATGTATATTTCAAGAAGAATACTAATTAATTCTTCTTGTTATCTAAATTTTACGAAAGAAGACAAAAGATGACAATTTATCAACCAAAACCTGAAGACAAATTTACCTTTGGATTGTGGACAGTAGGCAGCCGTGGACGTGATCCCTTCGGGGCTGAGGTACGCGGATCCAAAACTCCCGCTGAACTGGTCTACCTGCTCGGTGAAGTTGGAGCCTATGGCGTGAACTTTCACGATAACGATCTGATACCCATTGATGCCACAACCGCAGAAGCTGATGCGATCAAGAAAGAATTTCGTAAAGCGCTTACTGATACCGGACTCAAAGTACCCATGGCAACCACCAATCTTTTTTATGATCCGATCTTCAAAGATGGTGCCTTTACCAGTAATGACGCGAAAGTAAGAGCCTACGCTTTGCAGAAAACCATGAAAGCCATTGACCTGGGGGTAGAATTTGGCGCCACCATCTATGACTTCTGGGGCGGACGCGAAGGTGTCGAAACGGATTCCAGCAAGAGCGCCGTGGATGCCATCAAGCGTAACCGCGAAGCCATGAATTTCTTTTGTGAATATGCCATTGAAAACAAGTATGACCTCAAATTCGTGCTGGAAGCCAAACCCAACGAACCGCGAGCCGACATCTATAATGCCACCACCGGTCACATGTTGGCTTTTATCGCCACGCTTGACCATCCCGAGATGGTGGGGGTGAACCCTGAAGTTGCCCATGAAACCATGGCCGGACTCAACTTCATGCACAATGTGGCGCAGGCATGGGAAGCCGGAAAACTATGGCATATTGACCTGAACGATCAATATCCAGGCCGTTATGATCAGGATCTGCGCTTTGGATCAAGGGATCTCAAAGCCAATTTCTACCTGGTTAAATTCCTTGAAGATGTAAAGTATGACGGGTCTCGTCACTTCGATGCCCACGCTTACCGAACTGAAGATTTTGAAGGGGTAAAAGATTTCGCACGCGGATGCATGCGCACCTATTTGCTGCTCAAGGATAAAGCCAAACAATTCAATGAAGATACCGAAGTGCAAGCCCTTCTAGCTGAGATCAACCAACAAGATGATTCGATGGCTGGCTTCTTTGGAAAATACTCCAAAGCCAAAGCGGATGGACTCAAAGCACAAACCTTCGACCGCGTAAAAATTGCCAATCGTGGTTTGAAATACGAAAAGCTTGATCAGTTGACCATTGATATTATTACCGGAACCCGCTGAAATTTCGTGAAGCTCTGACCTGGCTTCAATTACCAAAGGAGGAGGGAGGATATCTCTCCTCTTTTGGTTTAAGACTCTTTGTCTTGGGCTGCGCGTTCGATGCTTTGGATGAACTCTGTCTTTGCGTCGGTGTAACCTGCCCGATCCGAGCCAAACTCGCGGGCAAGCCTGAATTTGAGTGAGGCATACTCGGCAACGGATTCAGGGTGTGAACGAAGATAATCTCTGAACGCAATGTGCCTGCTGAAAAATTCACTCCCGGTTTCGACCATGTGCAGATGAAAAGTGTCTTCACCGTTTTTTTGTTTGTAGAGGTAACGGCGTTCAGGTAGATCCGCTTCATGTTCTGGCACATAGACATAATCGAGTTTTTGGAGAGCAGCAACGAAACGCGGTGTGTCGGCAAGGCTTTTCACCCCGATCAACATGTCGATGATGGGCTTGGCTGCCAGACCGGGCACGGAAGTGCTGCCTATGTGTTCGATAACTGTGATGTAAGTGCCGATAAAACGCTGAATGAGTTTGGCTTCTTTGGTGAATATCTCTGGCCATTCAGCGCAATAAGATTCAACCACGATAGGGGGGTGAGTTCTAGGCATGGGTTCTCAACTTTCTAAATTTTTGGGCTTTGAAGGCCACGGCTCTATGTTATAAATAGGCATCACGAACTGGGATTTTTCATGACCGACTCGAAACCTGCCAATAAATTTTACCCTTTTTTGCTCATCTTGTTTGCTTTGATGCTTGCCGGTGCATTGGCTGCCATTTTGCTGATCGGCACCACTTCGCGTTATATGCAAGATGATTATTGTTATGCCGCCCTCCTGCGCGGAAATTTTTGGCAGCAGCAAGTGGATGCTTATTTGCACGAGACCACTTTTTCGGGCAACCGTTTTGCGCTGACACTCTTCATGGGCATCAGCGAATTGTTTGGTCCGGCATCCACCCGATATGTGCCTCCATTCATGCTTTTAGCCTGGTTGGCATGCATTTATTTCTTTATTCGTCAGCTCCCCTGGTTTAATCGAAGAGAAGGGATCAACCGATTAGAAGCATTTGTAATTGCCGGGGTCGTGGTTTTGTTCACACTTGGCATGGCACCCAACTGGGTGCAGGTCTATTTCTGGCGGGCAGGGATGTTCCCTTACCTGGCGCCGCTGGTAACCGGCTCACTGCTGATGGGGCTGCTGGCCAAAAGCCTGTCTGCCGACCGATCCCGGTGGTTTTGGCTGACCCAGGTGCTGCTGACAGCTTTCCTCACTGGCGGATTTTCGGAGATTGCAGTTGTGGCAGAATTGGTCATGCTTGGTTTAACCCTGCTTGCCTTGCTTATAATGAAGAAGGATAAAAAAGCGCTCATTTTACCTTTTGGGTTGGCTCTCTTCGGATGCGGTGTTGCTCTCGCCTTGATCGTGTTTTCCCCCATGAATATGCAGCGCTTGCAGTGGTCTTATAGTGAATCTGCGCCCCTGATGCAGACCTTGGTGAACTCTTTCAAAGGCGGGCTGACCTTCTACCTTGCCACGCTTTACCGTCCGACCCTGTATTTTGGCTCCGCATTATTGATCTTTATAGTGATGGGTTGGATGGTTAGTGAGCGGCTTGCCATTTCAGCATTGTCTCTAATAAAGACGACGCTACTTGCCGCCATATTGATCCTCGCAGCTTACCTGGTGACCTCCGCAGCCATGGCGCCTGGTTTTTATGCAGAAAATTCCTATCCCAGCGACCGCGCCCTAATTGTTCCGCGTTTCGTCAGCTTGCTGCTGGCGCTGGGTCTTGGTTTATTATCGGGCAATGCCTGTGCAGGCATCAAAAAACCATGGGTTTCAAAATTATTATTAACCCTGATCGGAGCTACCGGTCTTTTGGTTATTGGATTTTGGTTTATTGACATGAAGCTAAACTTCCATCCACCGGCCTTCCCCGAGATGCGTGCCTGGGTCACATCCAACTTGTGGATCAGCCTTTTGGCAGTGGCGGGCTTTCTGCTGCTGGCTGGCGCGATCGTGTTAAAAACCAATATCAGAATGAGCCTATCCATTTGGCTGGTGTTGATGGGAGTTCCTGCGCTGATTATCGGCGCAAGGTTCCTGACGGAATATCCATTGATGCAGAAAAGGGCAGAGTTGTGGGATGGACGCGATAAGCAGATCCGCCAAATGTTGGCCGTGGGGGAGACTCGGCTGGTGGTGTCGGCCATGAACAGCCTGACGGGCATCCTAGAACTCTCTGATTATGAAGGTTTCTGGGTGAACAAGTGTGCGGCTTTATACTACGGCGCGGATTCAATCAGCGCGGTGGAACCGGTGCTGGATCCCGTCCAACTTACTAATCCATAATGAAATTGCGTATAGATATAAAATTTAGACCTGATGAACAATTGTTCATTAGGCTTAATTACTTTGTCATGATCCCAAAAAGATAGACTTCGGTGAGTTCCTGCAGCGCCGCGGTTTGAGAATCCGGGTCGGGGGGTTTACCCAACAGCATTTCGGTCATGTGAAAAGTGTAGAACAGGCCAAAAAAAGCGCGCAGTAAGCCGTCATTTGATAGCGGACGCAAAGCAGAGGGATCGCGTTTGAGTTTGAGGGCAAATTTTTCCATGCCGGGGGTAACCTGCGGCCAGGCGAGCCTGAGGTGTTTTCCTTGAAATTCAACCACATCAATGAAAACCAGTTTGATAAGGTCTGGACGTGCGTTCAATTGTGTCACCAGGCGCCGGGCAGCCGTGCGGGCAAGTTCTTCCGCATTGGCGCCCTGTGAATTCTCGAGAGCTAACAATAGAAGAGGGTAGGGATTATAGGCTTCAAAGACTGCCCTGAAGAGGTCGTCTTTGTCAACAAAATGATTATAAAGTGAGCCCAGCGCCATGGCGGATTCTTTGGCGATTTGCCGCATCGTGGTGCCGTGAAATCCTTGCTCCAGAAAGAGACGGTGGGCCGCGGATACAATCTGCTGCCTTGAGCGGGTGGGGTTTGGCTTGCTTTTTTCCAATTTAACTTCAGTCATGGGCTAATTGTATTGGGAAAATGGGCTCATGGCAAATGATTGAGAAGGATGAAGTTCTGAAAAAACACAAAGGAGATAGTGACATTATAAAGAAGAACAACCAAGCGAGTTTATGTAACATTAGCTCCTCACAAGTTAGTAGCTGCTGATTATTTTGTGAGTTAATATAAGAAAAGTGATGTATAATAAAATACCTCAATAAAACACGTAAAAAATGCGTTAAGTACCACTAGACTTTTGTAAATTAGTCGTTATAATAAAGTAACATAAGTGGTAAATAACTGAATATGTTTTGAATTTGGCGGCGAAGATCCACATCCTATGTTTGGTCGCAGACTTCTGAAAAGAAGTGAGGATATGGGGAGTCAATTGCGAAACCGGCCCTGTTGGTCGGTTTTTTTGTTGTTAAGGTCTCTTTATTGGTGGGAAGTGTTTTTTTGTTCTTCAATTTTACGAACATCAAGAAATAAATTAAACACAATAGATTAATAAAACTAATTGAATTCTATTTGTTTTTTGTTATGTGGAGGGATGTCACCATGAAAAAACGCTTAGCCTTAACTTTACAAAGATTTATTACTGTTATCGTTGTGGTTGCATTTGCCTTGGCAAATGTTCGACCGATTTCAATTGTAAGCGCGGATGATATCGTTGGTACCGACAGCGGAGAGACCCTCACCGGTGGAGCGGGCGATGATGTCATTACTGCCTTGGATGGTGATGACACCGTTAATTCAGGTTCCGGTGATGACAGTGTAGACGCTGGAAACGGAGAAGATACCGTTATCCAGGAAGCGGATACTGACCAAACACTTACTGGAGATAACACTTCGTCTACATTAACTGGCGGACCTGACACCGACACTCTTACAGATGTGGAAGAGGTAGTCCTTATTGGTGGAGCGAGCAGTAATACACTTGATGCCTCAGGGTCTGATTTGGATGTGACACTGCAGCCCATGGGTGGCGATGATGTGGTAAATGGCAACGGCGAGGATTCCACTCTTGTGGATCAAATGAATGAAGGGACAGTTGTTGGATCTCCTGTTACAGTGTTTGATTCAACTACAGGTACAACAACTACCACTGAAAATAGAATTTGGGTGTGTGCTGGTTTTCTCTGTTCGGGTGGATACTGGGCAAAACAAACAACAACTACTGTTGGTACTGCAACAACGACTACTTCCACTCAAGATAATGTTTCTGATCTAAACCAGACATTAACTGATACTTCGTTGGATACTACATCTAGTCAATTTACATCCACAACTACATCTACTACTACGACAGGCAACGTTACAGTTTCTACCCCAAGGTGTACAAAGTGGGTACTTGGAATCTGCACTAAAGTGGTTTATGATGTTACAGGTCCAACTTCAAGTACAACAACTACAGGACCAAACACCACTAATTCCACGCCAGTAATCATTACAAGTGAACATGATACCCTTAGTAATGTTGGCAATGCGGAATTGATCGGCAATAGCGCCAATAATAATATGGATGCCTCTGCTTTCAGCGGAAATGCATCGATTTATGGTTTGGGGGGTAATGATACGTTGACCGGCGGTTCAGGTGACGATAACCTTGACGGTGGCGAAGGGAACGATACCCTCACCGGTAATGCTGGCGATGATTACTTGTCGGGCGGAGCTGGAAACGACGGCTTAAACGGTGGATCAGGGGATGATACGCTCAATGGTGGCGCGGGTTACGATATTTTTAATGGTGGCGATGGAACTGATACGCTCGTTAACCAAACTGGTGGGGATCAGACGTTAACAGATCTTTCGCTTTCTTCAGACGATAATTTTTCAGGGTTTTTACCTGAATTTTTGTCCAGCATTGAAAATGCTGAACTAACGGGTGATGACGGCGAAAATAATATTAATACCACTTTATTTAGTGGAGATACTGTTGTAAATGGATTGGGTGGCGACGATAATATTAATACTGGTTTTGGTGATGACACGGTTCACGGCGGTTCAGGTAATGATACCCTTACAGACCTTGGGGGTACCAATCATCTCTACGGTGATGACGGTGATGACGATATAACCGGTGGATTGGGTAATGATTTCCTTTATGGTGGTGCAGGCAACGATAACATTCTTGATCTCTTCGGTAACAATTACGTTGAAGGAAACGATGGCGAAGATACCATTAACACCGCATTGGGTGACGATACGGTTTCAGGCGGCGAAGGAAACGATAATATCAACGATGCAGGCGGAACAAACTTAATCCATGGAGATGGTGGTGATGACACTATCCTCACGGTTTCAGGTACAAACACAGTTTATGGTGATGCTGGCAATGACAACATAACTGGTGGTCTGGGTAATGATTTCCTCTCTGGAGGAACTGGCAATGATTTTGTTCTCGATCTTTTTGGAAACAATACGCTCGAGGGCAATGATGGTGACGATACACTTACAACAGGTCTGGGAGATGATTTGGTCTCAGGCGGTGAAGGCGATGACGTCATTTCAGATGCTGGTGGATCATCCACGTTGTTGAATATTTTAAATGGCGATGGTGGTAATGACACGCTAACAATTGCATCTGGTAGCGGCACCCTGAATGGTGGGGTGGGCGATGACCTTCTGACTGCATTGAGTGGAACAAGCACTCTAAATGGCGATGACGGTGACGATACCTTGACTGCATTATTGGGAGCCAATACTCTTAATGGCGGCAATGGAGAAGACACACTTTCAGCCGTTGCAGGCAGTAATATTCTCAATGGCGGCGCGGATGATGATATTCTGACTGCATTGAGTGGAACCAACACTTTGAATGGCGATGACGGTGACGATACCTTGACTGCATTATTGGGAGCCAACACGCTCAATGGTGGTAACGGAGAAGACATTCTTACCGCAGCCGCAGGAAATAACACTCTCAATGGTGACGACGATGATGACTTGCTTGGAGCGCTGAGTGGCAGCAATACCCTCAACGGCGGTAATGGCGAAGATTTCCTTTATGCACTGACCGGTAACAATACCCTCAACGGTGACGATGATAATGACTTGCTTGGAGCGTTGAGTGGCAGTAATACGCTCAATGGCGGCAATGGCGAAGATTTGTTGTTTGCAGTCACTGGCAATAATATTCTAAATGGCGATGCGGGTGAGGATCTCCTCATTGGTGGTATGAATGGTTCGAATCTTATGTCCGGTGGTACAGATAATGATCTGTTAATCGGCGGTTTGAATTCAGAAAATACAATGAGTGGTGATGAAGGTGAAGATATCCTCATTGGCGGTATGAATAGTTTAGGATCCAATTGGATGTATGGTGGTGCTGACGATGACCTTCTTATTGGGGGCGCATATAGTGGCAACCACATGTTTGGTAATGATGGCGAAGATCTCTTGATCGGCGGTCTGGATAGCACCAACTTCATGAGTGGTGATGCTGGTGAAGATTTGCTGATTGGTGGCCTGGATAGTGATAACTTCATGTCCGGCGGC
>DQHW01000005.1 GCA_003524305.1 Anaerolineaceae bacterium | reverse complement strand
CCCCGAATGGGGGACTCTCAACCTATGAAAATTTAAAATGTGATTGTGCCCCGGGAGGGACTCGAACTCTCAACCTAAGCGTTAGGAGTGCTTTGCTCTATCCTATTGAGCTACCGAGGCAACGCTGTCATTATAGCATCTGCCAAATAGTCCTTCAAGGGTAATTACAGACTGTTCCGAATGGTGAGCACCTGGTCGGCATAACGGTACCCCACATCATATGGACCGTAGGATTTCAATGCCTCGCGAATATCGCCGCACCTTTCGATCAATCCATCCAGCATGCGCACACCGTATGCCACGTTGAAAGCGGGGTCTTTCAACTCTTCAATGCTTGGTCTGGAGGCAAAACACGGACCGTTAATGCATTGAAAACCGGCGGCGATGCCATCTCTTGGCATAACCTGCATCAGACCTACCGCGCCTGAAGTTGACATGATCTCGGGCTGTCCGCCGCTCTCTTGCAGCATCACAGAGGCAATCAAAAGTGCATCCACGCCGTGTTTTGAAGCAGCCTGCTCAATCAATCCGCACCAGGGTTGAACTTTGGACGGGTAGCGGTCAAAAAATTCGCATGATCCTGAACCTTTGTTCAAGGCAACAGCTTCAGTGGCTGCCTCCGCGATGATGGTTGGATTGATCAATCGGCTGAGCAGAACCAGAATGAGAATTCCTAATGCGAGTCCGGGGATGATGGCTTTTTGTGTGCTGGTCATGATAGTCTCCTTTGAACGACGTCGATTGAGACTATAATAGCACGAATGTTCTATAATTGCAATAAAAAAGTGGGGAGGGTTCAAAACCCTCCCCAAGCAAAATGCTATCTTTCCATACTAACGACTTGATGCTCCCACTTATGCCAGCCGTTGAAGCGTTCGTTCAAAATCTTGCGGCCTTCACCGGGGCATTTCTGATCCATCAATTCGAGGTCGGCATCCACCATGATGCGCACCAATTCGTGGAATTTGATCTTGGGTTCCCAGCCGAGCGCTTTCTTGGCCTTGGAGGGATCTCCCAACAGGTAATCGACTTCGGTGGGGCGGAAGTAGCGGGGATCGATTTCTACGTACTTTTGATAGTCCAACCCTACGTAACCAAATGCTTCTTCGAGGAATTCGCGCGGACTGTGTGATTCACCCGTAGCAACCACAAAATCATCTGCCTTATCCTGCTGCAGCATCATCCACATGGCTTCAACGTATTCGGGGGCATAACCCCAGTCACGTTTTGAATCCAGGTTGCCCATGTAGAGTTTGCTCTGCTTGCCGGCCACAATGGATGCCAAGGCACGTGTGATTTTGCGGGTGACGAAGGTCTCGCCGCGCCGCGGGGATTCGTGGTTGAAAAGGATGCCGTTGGTGGCGAAGATATCATAGCCTTCACGGTAGTTGCGCGTCACCCAATAGGAATAAACCTTGGCGGCAGCATAAGGGCTGCGTGGTTCAAAAGGAGTGGTTTCAAGCTGAGGGGGTTTGGCGCCGCCGAACATCTCACTCGAAGATGCCTGGTAAAAACGTTCGGGATGTCCGCTGCGGCGAATGGCTTCGAGAATACGGATCGTGCCAAGACCTGTGATATCGCCGGTGTATTCGGGCATGTCAAAACTGACACGTACATGACTTTGAGCAGCCAGGTTATAGATCTCATCCGGTTTGACGTTGTAAATCACATCCATCAAACTTTCAATGGCAGAAATGTCGCCATAATGCAAAAAGAGGTTCACTGGCGCACCATTTTTATGCGGATCGTGATATAGGTGGTCAATTCTGCGGGTATTAAAGGTGCTGGCACGGCGGATGATACCGTGAACTTCATATCCCTTTGAGAGTAACAACTCAGCAAGGTAAGAACCATCCTGACCGGTGATGCCTGTTATTAATGCTTTTTTCATAAAGTTTTTCTCCTAATTTTGTTCCAGTTCAACCGATTCGTCACAGGTGAAGATTAAGTTGATCTGTCAGCATTTCAATCGTTGGACGGTCACTTAATCCGCCGGGGGTAGTGTAAGATCGGTAACCCATATGAAATTCTGCCTGCTCTCTTTTCCACAAATCCACGCCATCCACCTTGATCGACGGCGACCCCTGGAAGGTGTGAAATTCTGCTTCAAGGTCGTCATGGATGACAATGCGTTCTGGCTGAATGGTTATGCCGAGTTTATTCAAACAATCCAAAAGATCGTTCCAGGCTTGTTCAGTACTTGGGCATTCTTCAATACAGAAGAACTGGATTTTTTCCACTGGTCTATTATAGTAGAAAAAAGTTGACTTTTGAAAAGTCAATGGATAAAAAAATCCCCGCAGAGTTTGATCTGCGAGGGATTGAAATACAGATTGTTTTTACTTCTTTTTGAAGTTAATTTCCTTCTTTTCTTCATCCAGGTCCACAATGACGGTGTCACCGGTAACGAACTCGCCTGATAGCAGGCTGACAGAGAGCGGACTTTCAACATATTTCTGTAGTGCTCTCTTGAGCGGACGTGCACCAAAGGAGGCATCGTAGCCTTCTGTCGCCAGCCATTCACGGGCTGTCTGTGTGAGTTCCACTTTCAGGCCGTGTTCTTCGAGCCGAACGCGGACATCTTTCATCTGAAGGTCAACGATCTCCATCATCTGTTCTTTGGTGAGCGGTGAGAACATGATGACTTCGTCAACACGGTTGAGGAATTCAGGTCTGAAAGTGCTCTTGAGTGCCTTTTCAATCTTTTCATGTGCCTGGCGGTCTTCATCTGTGGCTTCTTTTTTCAAAAAGCCCAGGGTGCCACCTTGTTTGACGAATTCGGTGCCCAGGTTGCTGGTCATTATTAACACCGTATTTCTAAAGTCAACCACACGGCCCTGACCATCTGTTAATCGGCCGTCGTCAAGAATCTGCAGCAAGGCGTTCCAAACTTCGGGATGCGCTTTTTCAATCTCGTCAAAGAGGATTACACGGTATGGACGTCTGCGTACGGCTTCGGTCAGTTGACCGCCTTCTTCATAGCCCACGTAACCTGGAGGAGCGCCGAAGAGACGTGAAACGGTATGCTGCTCATGGTATTCGCTCATATCCATGCGAACCAGCGCATCTTCATCATCAAACAGGAATTCGGCAAGCGCCTTGGCAAGTTCAGTTTTACCCACTCCGGAAGGTCCGATGAAGATAAATGAACCATTGGGGCGTTTGGGGTCTTTCAAGCCTGAGCGTGCGCGGCGGATGGCATCTGCGATGGCATGGATGGCAGGTTCCTGACCGATGATGCGTTCGTGCAGACGTTCTTCCATGTGCAGCAGGCGGGTAGATTCCGTCTCGAGCATTTGGTTGACCGGAATGCCGCGCCATTGTGAAAGGACTTCGGCGATATCGTTAATATCCACCACCTCGTCCAATTTGTGTTCAGATTCCCATACGTCTCGTTTTGAAGTGAAATCTTCTTCAAGGCGCAGACGGTCAGCTTTCATTTTTGCGGCACGTTCGTAGTCGCGTTCGATGCCGGCTTGTTCTTCTTCCGCTTTGAGGCGGTCGAGTTCGGTTTTCATTTTTTTAAGTTCGGGAGGCAGCGAGTAAAGCGCCACACGCAGCTTGGCAGCTGCTTCATCCATCAGGTCAATGGCTTTGTCTGGCAGACGGCGGTCAGTGATGTAACGTGAACTCAACTTCACCGCGGCTTCGAGGGCATCATCTGAAAAATGCACCTTGTGGTGGGCCTCATAACGATCGCGCAAAACCAGGAGCATTTTTAAAGTATCGTCTTGTGAGGGTTCTTCCACGAAGACAGGAGCAAAACGCCTTTCAAGTGCAGCGTCTTTTTCAATATGTTTTTGATATTCATCCAGGGTGGTGGCGCCGATGCATTGCAGTTCACCGCGTGCGAGGGCTGGTTTCAACATGTTGGAGGCATCCATGGCGCCTTGAGCAGCACCTGCACCCACCACGGTGTGAAGTTCATCAATGAACAAAATGATCTCGCCATTGGAGCGCTGTACTTCTTCGATGGAGGCTTTAAGCCGTTCTTCAAATTCGCCTCTGAACCGTGAACCGGCGATCATAGACCCGAGGTCAAGTGAAATGACCTTCTTACCCATCAAAATTTCAGGCACATCGTTGGTGGCAATCTTTTCTGCGAGTCCTTCCACGATGGCGGTTTTGCCGACGCCAGCTTCACCAATCAGCACAGGGTTATTCTTGGTGCGGCGTGAGAGGATTTGCATGACACGCGAGATTTCGGTATCACGACCAATCACGGGGTCAAGCTTGCCTTCGCGGGCTTGCTGGGTGAGGTCGCGTGAGTATTTCTCAAGCGTTCGATAACGGGTTTCAGCTTGTGGATCGGTGACTCGCTGTCCACCGCGCAATTGAACCACTGCTTCTGATACCCGTTCACGGGTCAGACCGGTGGTTTCGAGCAGCCTTGCTGCAGGGGTATTTTTTTCGCTCAAAATTGCTAAAAAGAGGTGTTCGGTTGAAATATATTCATCTTTTAATTTACTGGCTTCTTCATTAGCCAGGTCAATGATACGTTTGACACGCGGGGTAATGAAAATCTGGCCGGCTCCGCCGCCAAAAATACTGGCCTTGGGGCTGGTTTTTAGAATGTAATCCAGTCTTTCCATCAAAATCTGGGGATCAACCTTGAGAATCTCAAGGATTTGCGGAACCACGCCCTGCGGTTGTTCGATTAATGCCAACAGGATGTGTTCGGTATCAATTTGGTTATGCCCATACCTCTGAATAATTTCAGCAGCACGTTGGGCTGCCTCTTGTGCTCTTTCAGTAAAACGATCAAATCTCATCATAAGATGTTTTTCCTTTTCCTACGTATTACGGGTGATTATAGCATTTCAAGATGTGTGATTAGCATAGAATAATATAAGAGACTTATCAGAGTTTTATTATCGGGCGTCAAAAATGACCTGGCCTTCAATCACTGTGAGTTGAACGTGCAAGTTTGAGTCCAGAAGAACAAGATCAGCATCGTAATCTGGCGCAATTCTTCCCTTACGATTGTCGAGATGGATGGCTTGAGCGGCATTTAATGAAGTGCACATCCAGACATCTTCAAGAGGCAGGTGGGTGGCAGCTAAAAAATTACGCAGAGCGACATCCATGGTGAGGGTTGAACCTGCCAGGGTGCCATCTGTCAGCCGGGCTGCACCATCGGCAAGAGTGACCTTTTGCCCTTCTAGTGAATAAACGCCGTCAGGCATACCTGCTGCGCTGATTGAATCGGTGACCAATATCACTCCATTAGGTGTTTTTACTTTGACCAGAATATCCATGACTACCGGGTGAACATGGATGTTATCCGCGATTAACTCGCAGCACAGTGCCTGTAGTGATAGGGCTGCGCCCACCACCCCTGGTTCACGATGATGAAGGTATCCCATGGCATTAAAACAGTGCGTCACCTGGGTAACGCCTAATTGAACCGCAACCTGCATTTCTGCAAAAGTCGCAGTTGTGTGTCCGGCTGCCACTGCGATATTGCGGTTTTTGCAAACCGAGATCATCCACTGGTTCTCAACAATTTCTGGTGCAAGCGCCACCAGGCGGATGATACCCGTATCAAAATAGGGCAGGGCTTCTTCTGGTGTTGCAGCACGGATGTTAGCAATTGACTGTGCGCCGGCTTTGAGCGGATTTAACCAGGGGCCTTCTAAATGGATACCAAGGATGTGAGCGCCAGACTCATTGCCCATGACACCGTGAAGTGTCTCAATGGCTTTTGTGATTTCAGACTGGCTGGCTGCATAGGTGGATGCCAGAAAACCGGTTACACCCCGGCTGGCAAAAAAGACAGAAATTTTCTTGATGTCATCGGCATTGCTAAAAACAAAGTCAGCGCCGACAGCACCATGGGTGTGCAAGTCGATAAAGCCTGGCAGCAAAGTGCCTCCGCGGCAATCAATGCAAGTGGCTGTTGTTTGATCAATTGTTTGAGGAGCATCTCCGGCACCCAGCGCGTGGATACGATTGCCTGCAATCAGACACCAACCATGCTCTATCGGTTCTGAAGCGCCAATTAATTTTGCATTATAAAAAAGTATGTTCGGTTGATCTTTCATATTGAGATTTTAGCCTTTGCAGATAGGCATGTCAATCTGGCATTTATTAAATTGCTTCTGGGGCCATTGGTGTAAAATTGGATTCATGACCGTTTTATCGAAACCAAGCTCCCGAATCCGGGCTATCCGCTTGCGGGAAGACCTGCGACAAATTGCCGACCTGATTGAATTGTGTTTTTCGCATAACATTGACCCCGAGGGGCAGGAGTATATCCGTCATATCAGGCAAACCGCCAACAACTTCAGCGGGCTGATACTAGATAATACCACCCCTGAAAACTCACCCCTGCCGTTCCATGGATATGTGTGGGTTGAAAGCGATCAGATCATTGGCAACATCACCTTGATTCCCCTGCGGTCAAAAGAAAAGGGTAGCTATTTTGTTGCCAATGTGGCGGTTCACCCCAATTATCGAGGCAGGGGGATTGGCAAACAACTCACTGAACGGGCTATAAGACACGCCCAAGAACACCAGGGAAAACAAGTTTTTTTGCAAGTGCGTGAAGATAACCACATTGCCATACAAATTTACCTAAACCTGGGGTTTGATGAGATCAGCCGCCGTACCATGTGGGTTTATCGTCCATCCAGTCAGAACCCTGATTATTTACCAACTGCGATTAAAGTAACCAGCCGTGAGAAAGAAGATTGGTCTCAGCAAAAGTTATGGCTCGATTCTCTGTATCCGAAAGAGCTTCATTGGAACCTGCCGATTCGGATGGATAAAATGGAACCAACCTTTTCAAATTGGTTAAACCGATTGATGTTTGCTGAATTTCAGCGTTCATGGTCAGTGCGCAAAGATTCAAAATTGATTGGGGCGGTCACCCTGGATCACGGCTCTGAAACCCACGATTATTGCTGGCTGGCAACTTCTCCAATTTGGGAGGATGAGGTGATCCGCAATGTGTTTCCAGTAATCACACGTAAAGTGTTTTTCCCAAAACGTCTGGCAGTGAACTATCCAGCGGGCAGGGCCAGGGAGGCTTTCGAGGCTGTTGGCATGCGTGAACTCAATACCCTGTTATGGATGAAACATAAAATTTCACCGCTCAATGAGTCGATTATTGTTTAATTTCCGACACTTTTTTGTATATTTTGCGTAAATGGATTGAAAGGAAAAAACCATGAATAAATTTCTCATCCGTTTAATGATTAATGCAGCAGCATTGTTTCTAGCCGTAAAAGTTCTAGAGCCGCATATTTTGATGCAGAATGATGCCTGGTATGCTTATCTGGTGCTGGCGCTCATATTTGGGTTTGTCAATGCCATCATCAGACCTTTACTGATGGTTTTAAGCTGCCCAATGATCATTCTCACCCTGGGGCTCGGCACTTTAATTATTAATACGGTCATGTTTTTATTGGCCGGCTGGCTGGGCAATATCATCAGCATTGGATTTACCATCCCTGAAAATAAATACCTTTATGCTTTTCTCGGTGCTTTGATTGTCAGTCTGGTCAGTCTCATTTTGAGCAGGATATTTGCTCCAAACAAGAGAGATTAATAATGATAAAAAAATAGCGGCGCTGTTTCAGCGCCGTTATTTTTTTTAGAGTTTATTCAACTGTTTGAACATCCAGGCTGGATATCCACAGCAGCACATCAGGCTGCCATTGGAAGGCTAGCGTTCCGTCTGTGTTGAGAAGCTGCCATGTTCCAGTTTCGCTCAAGACAGGCTGAGTACCGGCAGGGATCATGGCAGCAATCCCATCCGGGACGACTGGAACCCATTGTGTGCCGTCTTCTGATAAACGATAAACGGCTGCCCCCAGCGGATCATCCACCATACCGGTGGACATGTTATAGGTTAGCACGCTGGTGGAACCGGGTAGTTCCGGCAGGGATTCTACGAGAGGTGTTCCGATTGAATCTGGCATCAAGAAGCGCAGCATGTAGCCATTTTCAGCGTCACTGACCCAAACTTTTCCTTGAACATCCACGGCGATGCCGATTGGCATGCCAAACCCGTCAATGCCGCTGCTGTAATCACCCCAACCTCTGATGAAGTTGCCGACGTTGTCAAATTCAAGAATTCTATAGGCATCAGGATCAGTGATGAATACATGTCCGTTTTGATCAACATCAATGTAGGGTTTATTGTTGACAGATTGTCCTTCCCAGGCAGATACCTGCCATTCGCGTAAGTAACCATAGCTGATTTCATCCGAAAGCGGTTGGAAGACTTGAATGCGTTGATTCCAGGTGTCTGCCACATACAATAATCCTTCGTTATCTATGGCAAGCCCTACCGGTTCGTCAAATTCGCCTTGGTTCATGCCGTTCAAACCAAATTGACTCAAGAAACCGCCATTGGCATCATAAACCAGTACTCGGTTGTTGCCGGTATCGGTGACCAGCACTTGTCCCCTGGTATTAATAACAATGCCGCGCGGTCNNATTAACAACAATGCCGCGCGGTCCCCAGAATGAAACGGGAGAATCGGCTGTGCCGGCAGTGCCCCACATGGTCACGAACTTGCCATCAGCGGTGAATTTTTGGATGCGGTAATTCCAGGTGTCTGCTACATATACAGATCCATCAGGCGCCACAGCAATACCCCAGGGTTCATTGAAGGTGCCGCCAGGTGCGTTTCCGCCGCTGTCTACGGTGGCAAAGCTGCCCCATGTGCTGATAAATACACCATCTGCACCGAAACGTTGAATGCGGTGATTTCTGGCGTCGGCTACATAAATGTCGCCAGTTGGACCGATGGCGAGATCGTGAGCGCCGGTGAATTGTCCGTTTTCTGTGCCGGTTGATCCAAAGAATAGATCCGGAGTGAACATGGTCATTTTGTCAGCGTACGGGTCGACCTTAACAACCGGTGCGGAGGGCACGGTTCCATACGTCCAGATGGACGACACCAGGCTTTTTTGGATAAACAGGTAAATACGACCTGAGGGTTCCCAATTTTCCACAGTTAATGAGGTAAGGTTCTTGATGGAGGCATAACGGGTGTAATCTTTGTTGAGCCAAATATCACGGATGGCTTGTATTAATTCAGGATTTTTCAGTCCCGACCAAACACTTTTTAGACTCTGGTTCATGTAATCTTGCATCGGCCAAACCAGGCGTATATATTTAAATTCGTAATAATTATCATCCAGTATGGCGCGGGTTTTTTCGAGTTCAGTATCGTCGCTGATCACAATAGGATATTGAGTTAAATCGCGAGTCAATTTATCTTTGAGCCAGGTCTTATTTGGATAATCGCGGAAATACCACCAGTATGGATACAACGCGTCACCAATATAAGCCACTTTGATATCCTTGCCACCGGTGGTGCGTTGCGAGATGTCTTCAACCTGGGCAAGCACGTCTTTGGGTCCTTCAGCGGCATGCGCGTAGACGAGGAATTCCTTGCCGTTGTTATAGTTGATATAGTTCGCTTGATAGGCCGAACGTGCGGTTAAAACAACCATTGCAGCAAAAAAGACAACCACCATCGATTTGACGATCACTTTTAGGCGTAAACCTTTCATCATCACAATGATGCCCCAACCGGAGAGCCCGAGCGCGAGCGCTGAAAAAATGAATGTGCTGGTGGTTTGAAGTTGGACGAGTTCCATGCCGGCAAAGGGTTTGTCAGGGCTAATGAGTGTGCTGATGACGCCTGATAAACTGATTAAGAATATGGGGAAGAGCAGCAATGCTAATAGTGATTTGACGGTCCATTTTTGAGTCGAGAGAGAATCCACCATGTAACCGACACTAAAGCCGGCTGCCAGCAGCATCGGCAGCGTGATGTGCAAAGTGAGCCACGGCATTTTTTCGCCAGCCACGGTGAGGGCAATGAGCGTCATCACTGACCAATAGATGAGCAGCGCAAGCACGGGAACTCGTTTTGGGTTTTCATCCACCTCGGGTGAAGCCATGTTTTCAACTGCTGCTGCGCTATCGGTTGTTGAGAAAAGTTCTGCCTGGGTTTTCAGTTTTTGATCTTTTTCTTCCTTTTCGATCTCGTCAAGAGTAACCTGCGTTGCCGGCGCAATATTTGGTCGTGAGCTAAAGAGATTCCGCAAAAGCGCCAAAATCAAGGCCAGGAATGTACCCATGGCAGCCAGGTATTCGTACATGGGGATCTGAATCAATGAATAGTAATACCAGGGTTGAGTGCCGCGGTTCACACTTTGCTGTGAGAGCCAGTAACCCAATGAACCGACCATGCCGGTGAAGAATCCCTGTCCGTTGGTGAACATGGTTGTGTATAAGATGGTGAAGATGGCGTAGAAAATGGCTGCATTTTTTAGCCACAACATGGGTTTCCAAAGCAGACCCACAGCCAGTGCAAGAAGAACAGTGACACCCAGCACGATGGAAGTTCTGATTAATCCCGGTTGCGAATAATCAATGGGATTCCAGCCAAACAAGCTGATAGGAAACGCAATCAATTGAGGCATGACCAGCGTAAAGGTGAGGATGAGCAGATCAAAGGAGCGGATATTTCGAATAGTCTTCCACCCCACGCCTATTATGAGGAAAACCAACGCTCCAATAATTGCAGCAGCGGCAAGCCCGACACTTACCAACATAATGATATGGATCAATTCTGGAGAGATTGCGCTGGTTACCCCACTGACCGCTGCGGTATCAATCGTTTCTTCTGAATTGCGGCCATCAATGATACCCGCACCTAATGCAAGTCCTACTAATAGCAGACCAATCATCATTATCAGAATAAAGACATCACGGTTTTGCGGTTTCGTCCATTCTTTTTGCGTAACGTCTCTGAGAAAGACAAAAGCCAAAAAGATCAACGCTTCTGCTGTAAAGATAAACGAAGTTTCTTTTGTGCAGAAATAGAGCCCCAAAACCGCTGTATAGAGGTAAAGGGTACTATGTTTGCCTTTTTCAAGATAATACAAAATTGCGTATAGAAGAATTACCCCAAATAATCCGACAAAAGCCTCATTTCGGGTATACCGCCCATAGAAGAGCATAAATGGCGATATTAAGAAGAATAGGCCAGATAACAAGGCTCCTGTTCTGCCAAGGTATCGCTTCCAGGCAACTAAAACGAAAACCACTGTTGCAATACTGAATACCGCAGCAGGGATTCTAGAACTTGTATCTGAATCACCAAAAAGGAAGTAAGTCGCTGCGAGCAGGTGGAACTGCATCGGACCATGTGTAACGGGATCGTGGCTGTATCCCTTGCCGAGATAGAGGTCATATGAGGGGACGACATGATTGACTTCATCATGAGCCATCGTACGCACGCCAACCATGTAAAATCGGCTGATCACTGCCAGTAGAATAATGATGGCGATCATCAAATGTTCAATATTGAACTTTTCAGAAAAGGAGAAAACCGGTCGATCAAGCCACGATTCTTTTTTGAGTATTGTTTTTGAATTTTCCATTTATCCGACCTCGTACATTCCTTGAATAAGCTATTCATGACTATACATGAATCCACTTAAACTGACAAGACAATTTGAACCAAAAAAGATGAGAAACTTCCTCATCTTTTTTCAGTTTTTATGATTCTCAAGATATTATTTAGGTACCCAGGTTGAAGAAATTATAAACCGCCCGAGAAAGATCACCGTACAATAAATTGCCATCAGTGAAAACTATTTGTTGAGGGCTGTTTATATACAAAGTCATTATATAGTTCCCACCGGGTGAATAAACTATTGCGGCATCGCACATATCATAAATATAGTAATCAATTGCATCCGTTGCCCATCCATGTTTATGAGCAATCTGAGTTCCGTCTGGCAAGCCTGATTCAATTAATGTGCCATTTCGATCTTGTGAAAGCAGAGAGATCATGGCACGGCATTCATTCTGCGATATCTTACCCGGAAAAGCCGCCGCGAAACTCCCTCCACCGGTTTGGGCGCATTGGTAAATGTCACTCAGCAGTGCCCCCATCTCTGTAGCGGTCGTTTGATTCATTTGGTCAATATCCATTGTTATATCGGTGCGCGAGTTTGCTGGGGTTGAAAAAACTTTCAAAAATGGCGCACCAATATAGAACATACCAGCCAGATAGGTGTTTTGCAATCCGAGTACCTCAATTGTCTCAGAAACATGTAGCGGCCCCAGGTTTGGTTCCATGACTGTTTTCATCAATGCATCGGATGCTTCATTGTCAGACAGTGTCATCATTTTTTCGAGTAGCGAGAAAGTGTCAGCATCCATGGGTTCGTTTTTAACCCTAAAAACTTCAATCATGATGGGGATCTTGATGGTACTTAATGCTGAAAAGGCAATATCAGGGGTCAAACGTTCACCAGCCTGGTAAGCAAATTGCATATCCTGTCCGGTTTGCAGGTCTTTTACATAAAGTTCAACTGTACCTGGGAATTCATTGGCGTTGATCACTTCTGCAAGCAATACTTTTAAATTATCAAAAGATGGTTTTGATGAAGTGCTCTTCTTTACTGACAGGTTGATCACACGGTCGGATGGTGATTTCAAAGCCATGCTGATCAACTCAATGGATCGATCTACATCGAGACTTAATCCTGATTTACCGGCAGAAAAGAATGTATCACCAGGGATGGGTGAAAATGGTTCAGGGTCTTGATCATACCGGGCTGCAATTTCACTCACCAGGTATGAGCGCATCTGATCTGCGTTGATTTGAGCACGGATCGGAATGTCTTGCGAAGCTGGGAAACGGTTGAACAGGTAATCCCAAAAGGCAGTCCAGAAAGGCAGCGAAGCCCTGGCTTGATCTGCAGCAGCCATCATACTGCTTAAATCTAGTGAGAAACCTAGCGTCGTTGGTTTTACCTGAAAACTGCTGTCTCCGTAATGAAGCTCCACGGGTACAGAATATGCCTGGGTTAGTCGATCAGCAGCCTGGTCAATATCCAGACCGGAGACATCCACGCCGGCAATTGTCGATCCAGGTGAAAAGGACGAGCGCAGTCGGCTGAACACTACCAATTGAAAAACCAACAGCAATAGACCGGCAGCAACCAGCGCCAGTGAGATCCATCGAATTAATGAAAAGTTGCGTAAATGTTTCATATCCAGCACTCCAAAATTCTTACAACACTTCCGATTTTACCAGATGGAAATGGTTATTACTCGTACATGATAGGCGAATTAGCCCAGTTTGGATATACTTAAGGCATGATCGTACACCCTTTAGAACAAATGGATGCATTAAAGTCACTTTTTCCGTTTTCTTTGCTCAGCGATGAAGACTTAAAAAATATTAGTCCATTTTTTGAGCAACAAAATTTTCCTGCTGGAGCAACCGTTTTCTCAGATGGTTATCCGGCCCTGGATTTGTTTTTCATCCTTACAGGTAAGGTGAAAATCGTTTTCCACCAGCCAAAAGCGGATACTACCCTCGGCGTCATGGGCACTGGCGATCACTTTGGTGAAGAGGCTTTGACGGGCAATCACAGCTATCAAACCCGGGCTACCTGCGATTCGGCAGTGACAGTTTTACGCATCAGGGGGAGTAAAGCCAGGGCAATTGCAGATGCCTATCCGGTTTTACACGCAGCTTTTACCCTGTTTCAAAAAACATATCAACTGACCAGCACCAAAAACCTGTCCTGGCGTGCTAAAGAAGAAGGGGTGGAATTGTTCAGCCGCCGGCATCCATTCTTTCTGTTCTTGCGATTATTTCTTACTGGCGGCGCTTTTTTGGTGGTTTTTTCTTTTTTGCTTTTTTCAGCGATGGCTTCGCTCAACTATTTCGTGCCATTGCTGATTCTTTCACTTGTCGAACTAATTATGGGGATTGTTATTTGCGCCTGGTCAGGTTTGGAGTGGGGGAATGACTATTTCATCCTGACTCGTGAGCGAGTCTGTGTTCAAAAGAAACTCATCGGTTTTTATGAAAGCCGGCATGAATCACCGGTCAATGCGGTGCTTTCAGTAGGTGTTGACACCTCATTGATGGGCAGGTTGTTTGGTTTCGGCACTGTGACCATCCGAACCTATACTGGAGATTTACAGTTTAAAAGGCTGCCTTATCCGTATATCATCTATGAACTCCTTGAGGTAAGGCGCGAGATGGCAACGCTTGAAGCCACCCAGGCTGAAAAGCGTGAAATCCGCGAGGCATTAACCGGCAAAGCGGAGCGTATCTCTATTCAAAAATCCACGCCAGCGTCGTTCAAAAGCGGCAGTACAGGGCCAACTGAACAAGCCGGCTCTTTCTCAAACCTGATGGCAAAACTTTTTAGCTTGAGAACCGTGAAAGAAAACGCTGTTGTTTACCGCACTCACTGGTGGATCTTGTTCAAAAAAGCAGCCCTCCCCGGATTCTTTTTACTCGCAATCATTCTGGCTGTGCTCGCACGCTTCCTGGGATTCTTAAGCATCATCCCGGAGGAAGTGGTCTATGTGGGTGCATTTATCCTGGCAGTCGTTTGTTGGGGATGGTTGATCTATCTGTACCAAGACTGGCAGAACGATGTTTACATTATTTCTGATGAACAGTTAATCGATGTTTACAAAAAACCGTTGGGCATGGATGACCGGCGTTCTGCGCCGGTGAAAAATATTCAAACCGTTGAGTTTGAGCGCAAAGGGTTGATCAACTTGATGCTGAATTTTGGCACGGTCAAGATCAAGATAGGCAATGAAGAATTGACCTTTGATAATGTATACCAGCCGTCAGAAGTGCAGGCTGAAATCTACTCACGCTACAGGGCGACACTTGAAACGGCCAAGAAGAATGAACAGCAAAAATTCGTTGAATGGATCAAAACCTACGAAGAAATCCAAAGAGAAAATCAACGGGCAAACAAAGACGAAAACGGGTAAAATTGGCTCTTGATTGACTAAAAAACGAGGTTTATGATGGCAATTTTAGATATTGTAAAAGTTCCTGATACCGTACTTAGACGCAAAGCCCGAAAAGTAACCGATTTTGGCAAAGATTTTCAATTATTGGTTTCGAATATGATTGATACCATGCGTGATGCACCTGGTGTTGGATTGGCCGCACCCCAGGTGGCAGTCTCGGAACGGTTGGTAGTAGTTGAATATGCGGATGATGAAGACGAAGAAAATGAAGAAACTCCGCCAGCCGCAAAAAAGCTCTATGTTCTGGTGAATCCCGAGATCGTTGTGAAATCGGATGAGATGGTGTTGGGTATTGAAGGCTGTCTCTCAGTACCTGATCTGGTAGGCGAAGTTGACCGCCACGAGAGGATCACTGTTAAAGCGTTAAACCGCCATGGCCAGCCCATAAAGATTAAAGCAGAAGGCTGGCTGGCACGTATCTTTCAACATGAGATTGACCATATTGAAGGCATCCTCTATACTGACCGTACAGACAAAGTGTGGAAACCCCGTGATGACGAAGAAATTCCGCTTGATTGATCCATGTATCTGACCCATCTGTCGCTGACCAACTTTCGGCTTTTCTCCCGCCTGGATATGGACGTACCAAGGCGGATTCTTTTGTTAATGGGATCAAACGCACAGGGAAAAACCTCCTTATTGGAATCGATTTATTACCTGGCAACTTTTACTTCTTTCCATGCCATGAGCGACAAACAACTCTTGAATTTTGTTGCCACCAGTGAAGAGTTAACCGTCGCACGTTTGGTGGCCGCCTACAACAGGGGAGACCGGCAGCATAAGCTCGAAGTTCGCCTGATCCAGGATTCGAACGGCAACGGAGGGTCGCGTCTGCGAAAAGAGGTGCTGTTGGATGGCGTCAAAACACCGGTCAACCAGGTGGTGGGGCACTTTAATGCGGTTATTTTTCTGCCGCAAATGACCCGCATCCTTGAAGGCGGACCGGAAGAGAGGCGCCGCTACCTAAACCTGGCTTCCGCACAGGCTGACCCTTTTTTCACCCAAGCTCTCTCAGAATATAACCAGGCCATCACTCAGCGAAACGCATTGCTAAAATTATTGGCAGAGCGCGGCGGCGACGCATCCCAGTTGGATTATTGGGATGAGGTGCTCACCAGCCGCGGCGCCCTGATTATGCATTCGCGCATTATTGCCATTCAAGAAATTGAACAACTGGCTATCAGAATTCACGAACATTTGAGCGGCGGTAAAGAAGTCATCCGCTTGAATTACCAACCCTCTTACGATCCGCTGCCGAAACCTGAAGGTCAATTTAGCCTGCCTATGCAGACAACTGCCCAACGAGACGGATTTTCGCTCAAACAGTTGCAGCAGGGTTTCGCAGAAAAACTTAAACAAGTAAGAAACGAAGAGATTACGCGTGGTGTGACCACTGTTGGACCTCATCGTGATGAAATGCGCATTATCTGCAATGGCATTGACCTGACCGATTTTGGTTCACGCGGACAGCTTCGTACGGCTATCCTCTCGTTGAAACTGGCTGAAGTGGATTGGTTGAAATCAAAAACAACCCAGTGGCCGGTACTGCTGCTGGATGAAACCCTGGCTGAACTGGATGTTGACAGGCGGAAGTTCCTGATGAAATATTTAGAAAAAGCAGAACAGGCGATTTTAACCACCACAGATTTAAGTCTGTTTTCACCAGGTTTTGTTGAAAAATGTGAGCGCTGGCAGATCACCAGCGGTTCGGTGAGCGTATTGAGTTCCTGAAAGTTTATAACGGTTTTTTAGTCGGGATGCCGACAGTCCGGGGGTAAAGGGCTGGGGTGGCGGCTGTTTTTTTGGCAACCACGAGAAAGCGTTCTTCTACCACACCCGGCAAGATCACTTTTTCAATTCGCTCAAGATGTGCACCGAGCAGTTTGAGGGCGTGTTCACTGGCCTGTGCTTCGGCATGGGCATTTTCTCCTTTTTGGGCGAGCATGCGTCCGCCGATTTTGAGCAATGGAACCAGGTATTCCGAAAGGATCGGCAGGCTGGCTACCGCACGGGCAATCGCCCAATCATACTGTGCGCGGTGATTCGGTAATCGACCGACTTCTTCAGCCCTGAGGGGCAATACGTCCACATTTTCAAGGTGCAGTGTTTCAACCAGGTGTTTACAGAACCCTGCTTTTTTGCCTACAGACTCCACCAAAGTTAATTTTAATCCAGGGTGAATGATTTTTAAAGGGATGCCCGGAAAACCTGCTCCAGTACCGACGTCAATGATCCGTTCATGGTGAAGCGGTTTCATCACTTGAAGGCAAGTGAGCGAATCCAGGAAGTGTTTGATGCGAATGCCTTCCGCGTCGCGGATGGCCGTCAGGTTGAACTTTTCATTCCAGCTCATCAACTCGGTTTCATAAATTTCAAAAGCCTTCTGCTGCGGCTCGGTGAGCGGGGAGCCGGTATATTTTTGCGATTCAGTAATAAATGTGGACATATCAAAATTATACCAATAGAGCCCCAGTTTCTTTTTATAATGAATAAATTGTAGAAATAATTAAAAATTCATTAAAACTCATTATTGACTTTTAGTTCTGGATTCTGTATAATCTTTGTGTTGTTAACAAAAATCTTATGAAAGGACGGCGCAGAAATATGGTTTATATCGATATTAAACTGACTTGGCTTACAACTGCAACCCTTAAAGGGTTTGTTGCTGTGGATCCTTGTATAAATGCGCCTGTCCATCGTTAAGACTGACTAAACCCAGTTCGGCGGCCACGGTGCAGCACTCACTCCGTGGTCGTTTTGTTTAACCCGCAAAAGGCCTCGGAGACCCCCGTGGCTTTTTTTATATTTTTGTTCTTCTGGAGGAGGAGACATGTTGAAAGGTGATTCAGAAAGTCGTGTAACGGATTGAGTAATTCGATCATGGTCGTTGTTGATTCAGGCAAGTGTTCGTGTAAGGAAAGAGGGAGGCCGAATATGTTGGACGCTATGACCAAATTCGGCGGTTATCGTGTGGATTATTTGCATCATGGACTTGAAAAAGACCAGAAAGCCTTTGCTTTTTATTTGCGGGCTGAAATCACCCCTGGCGACAGTTACAGCCGTGAAGCCAAACGTCAATTGTATACAGGGCTGACGATCATCAAACAGCACCTCGAGTTCAAACATCTGGCGGGTATCTACCTGGATGTAGACAGCCTTGAAAACCTCAACAGGCCTGCTTATCTGCAAATGAAGACCGATATATTGAATGGCATGTTCAAACGATTGTTCGTTTTGGATGAAAAAGCAATCTTGGGCAGCGTTAATGCAGATCACGACATGTTGATGTTGTTCATCAAGACCCGTGGGTTTGAACTGTTTACTTGCAAAAATGGCGAGTGTCTTCCCCTTGAACTATTAAAAGTGTTGGAGCCACTCGGTGTCTAAAACATCGTACTAATCATTAAAAGGAGTCAACATGATCGGAAAATCACTATTTATAGGCGACTTAACAGAATGGACTGCCATAAACCCTGAAAAGGATGCAGTTGAGCTTTCGAATTGGACGTCCAATCTCAAGTTCAGCAGCGAGCTTTTTGATAAACCTGGCCGTCCCTATGCGGTGCACGAAATAAAGAAAAAAGTAAAAGAGCAACTAAAAGAAGCTGACGAGAAGAAAAATGAATTTGTCTTTGCGGTCAGAAAAAAAGGCACCAGCGAGATGGTCGCACTTTTGAAATTTAGCTGGCTGCAATTTTCGCAGCAATCCGCTCGTTTCTTTTTAGACTTTGCCTCTGATGAAGCCTTAAGTCATTACGGCAGTGAAGTGGTCTCAATGGCTCTCCGTTATGGCTTTATGGAAATGAGCCTGCACCGCATTTGGTTGATGTTATCTGGTCATCAAGCAAAGCTTATCGATCTCTACGAGTCGGCAGGCTTCCTGAGAGAAAATCAACTTCGCGAAGCAAGTTTTCATGATGGTCGTTTTTATGACAGCCTGGGATACTCGCTTTTGAAATCAGAATGGAAGAAGAAACAACAAGAAGAGGTGGCAGCATGAGCAAGCAATTTTTTACCGGAAAGCGCATTGAACTTACACCCATCGATCTTGAGAAGGATGTTGAAGTCTGGGAAACATGGAATCACGACAGCGATTACCTGCGCCTTCTGGATGACTTCCCGGCGAATCAATATTCTGCTCCTATGCTCAAGGAATGGATTGAAAAAGAAGATTCGCCAAATGCGTTATTCATGATCCGCACACTCAAAGAGCAAAAGGTGATCGGCTTTATTGAGTTGGCAGGTTATGACTGGGTTGCCCGCAACGCATGGGTGGGGGTTGGTATTGGCGACCCTGATTTCCGCAGCCAGGGTTACGGAACAGAAGCCATGAACCTGCTGCTCAAATTCGCCTTCAGAGGTCAAAACTTGCACAGGGTCAACCTGGGGGTGTTTTCTTTCAACGGACGCGCCATCCGCTGTTACGAAAAAAGCGGGTTTAAATATGAAGGCGTTGAACGTGAAGCTATTTACAAAGACGACCAGCGTTGGGATTGTCACATAATGGGTGTTTTGCAACCCGAGTGGGAAGCCATGCAGACTGTCGATCTATCCGAATAATTTACGATGGTTGAAAGGAGAATCACCTTGAGTTTTTGTGCTCAGGGTGATTTCTTTTCTTAAGAAGGCCATGTTATACTTTCAAAAAAATCAGGAAAAAACCATGGCGAACAAGATAAAAACAGTGATTTGGGATATGGGCGGCGTGATATTGCGTTCAGAAGATTGGTCACCCCGAAAAGAATTAGCCGCCCGATATGGAATGACGCTTGAGTCGATGCACGATTTTGTTTTTAATAGCGTATCTGGAAAACTAGCAACTCTTGGAAAAATCGAAGAAGAAGCCCATTGGGGAGATATTGGAGGGCAATTGCGCATTAACTCGGAATCGCTGAGAGAATTTCGCGAACACTTTTGGGCTGGTGATAGCCTGGATCATGAACTTTCAGATTTCATTCGCAAATTAAAGCCCAATTACACGACCGCATTATTAAGCAATGCCTGGACGAACGCCAGAAATGTTTTAACAAAAAGTAAGCCTTGCATCGATGCTTTTCATGTCGCCGTATTTTCTTGCGAGGTTGGACTTGCAAAACCAGATCCAGCCATTTACAACCTTATCTTGCGCTTGTGTTCTTCTGAACCTGAAGAAGCTATTTTTGTGGATGATTTTGTTGAAAATATCGAAGCCGCAAATAAACTTGGCATCCATGGAATTCTTTTTAAAAACGCTGATCAGGCTATGACTGATGTAACTGCTTTGATAAATGGCAGTGGTGCAGGTTAATGAAATCCTTCAAAATCGGGGTCATTTCAGATACCCATGTGCCTGATCGATCTCCTGAAATATCAACAGAATTTCTCTCAACACTCATTGCTGAGAAGGTGGATCTGATCTTACATGCAGGAGATATTTGTCTTCCGCGAGTGCTTACTTTGTTAGAAACCATCGCCCCGGTTAAAGCGGTCCTCGGCAACCGGGATTTCCTGCTCACAGGCAAGATCCCAATGGTGCAGAAGTTTGAGGTCTTTGGGATCAAAATTGTCCTGATGCATGGGCACATGAATTTTTTAGTTTATTGGCTGGATAAACTCCAGTATGTGTTTGGCGGGTATAGCCGTGAGCGGTATATCCGCAGGCTGCCAAAAGCGGCGCCCGACGCCAGCGTGATTGTTTTTGGACACACCCACCATGCCGAGAACATAATGAAGGAAGGCATACTTTATTTCAATCCCGGTTCGATTACTTACGGCGACAGTATTACCCGTCAGCGTACCTGGGGAATAATTGAGGTATATGAAAATGGGCGAGTGGATGGTAAAATAATCCCTTGTGGTTAGGGCGGAGAACCATTAGACAATTGAATATAACCCCCCTGGGAGGAGTATGAACTTTGTCCCCGCGGGATATTTAATGACGCTCGAAGAATACCTTAAAATACTTGACCTTCTCGATTTGTTTGATATAATTTAGGTTTGCGTATCCCTGCCTGATTTGTTGGGAGGGGTTAATATTCTCGTGCGCCAGGTTTATGAACTAGGAGAAACCTATGGCTTCTGTGTTACCAACCAAGTCTTACGCTCGTATTCCAGTTATTTTCCCAATGCCCAACCTGATCGAGGTTCAACTCGATTCCTTCCGACGATTAAAGGAAGATGGTTTGGGCGATCTTTTTCATGAAGTTTCACCCATCGAATCTTACAATAAGGGGATGAAACTTTACTTCCCTGGACGCAGTGCTGAAGCGCAGCAATGGGGACTCAAGTATTGGTTTGAAGCTCCGAAACATTCAATGGAAGAGTGTGTTGAACGAGATCTGACTTACGCCAGCCCCTTATATGTCTCCGTGCTTTTGGCTGGCCCAGATATTCCTCAACCCGTAAAATCAGACATCTTCCTGGGAGATTTCCCTGAGATGACTGATAAGGGTACTTTCATTATTAATGGTACCGAACGTGTTGTGGTTTCTCAGCTCATTCGCTCGCCAGGTGTGTATTTCGAAGCCCCCGTGGATCGTGCTTCAGGTCACCGTCTTGCAATGGCCAAGTTGATCCCGGATCGCGGCGCCTGGATGGAATTTGAGACACGCAAGAATGATTATCTCATTCTGAAGTTCAACCGCAAGCGCACCGTGCCGATCACCATCTTCTTGCGCGCCCTCGCTGCGGTGGATGATCTTCTGCCTGGTGACAGCCCCTTGAAAACAGGCTCTGACGAAGAAATCATTTCACTCTTTAGCGATATTGATACCAACGTCGAACGCCAGTTCATTCCTTCTACCATCCATCAAGAACCGGTGTGGGATCTCGCCAATGGGCAAACTGTGGCTGAAGCCGCGCTCATCGAGTTCTTCAAACGCATGAGACCGGGCGACCCCGCCAACCTTGAAAATGCCAAGCAGTTCCTTGAAGAACAGCTTTTCGACAGCCGACACTACGATCTCGAACGCGTTGGTCGCTACAAACTCAATCAAAAATTAGACCTGATGGATCGTATCCCCGTGGCTCACCGCAGCGTGACCAAATGGGATATTGTCTACCTCGTTCGCCGCATGATCCTCATTAATAATGAGATCGAAGACAAAGACGATATTGACCATTTGGGCAACCGTCGTGTCAAGACCAACGGCGAATTGATCCAGAACAAATTACGCATCGGCCTGCGCCGCATGGAACGCGTCATTAAAGAACGTATGTCCATCCGCGATCAGGATCAGGTTTCACCGGTCAGTTTGGTGAATATCCGACCAGTGGTGGCTGCCTTGCGTGAATTCTTTGGCTCTTCACAGCTTTCACAATTTATGGATCAAACCAACCCGCTGGCTGAACTTCGCAGCAAGAGAACCCTTTCTGCCCTGGGTCCTGGCGGTCTGCGCCGTGAACGTGCCGGCTTTGATGTTCGTGATGTTCACCATTCACATTACGGTCGTATCTGCCCAATTGAGACTCCTGAAGGTCCGAACATTGGTTTGATCGGTCGTTTGGCCAGCTTTGCCCGCGTCAACGAATACGGTTTCATTGAAACCCCCTATCGCCGCGTGATCAAGACTTTAAGCTATGATGATCCCCGCCTTGAAGGACGTTTGTTGAATGAAACCATCAAGGATGAAAAATCAGGCGAAATCATTGCCAAAGAAGGCGAACGTATTGATGCCAAGATGGCTGCTGCCATAAAAAAGACAAAAAAATCGACCATATTCCTCACCCCGTTTATTTCAGCCGAAGTGGAGTATCTTTCTGCTGATGCTGAAGACAAGTATGTAATCGCCCAGGCCAATGCAGGCATGGATATCAACAGTGAATTCATCGGCGATCAAATCTCCTGCCGCTTCCATAGCGATTTCATTATGAGCGCTGCTGAGGGTGTCAACTACATGGATGTTGCTCCGAACCAGGTTGTGGGTATCAGCGCTGCTTTGATCCCCTTCCTCGAGCATGATGATGCCAACCGTGCCTTGATGGGTTCCAACATGCAGGCGCAAGCCGTTCCGTTGATCAACCCTGACAGCCCCTTGATTTCAACCGGCATGGAAAAATATGCCGCCATTGACTCTGGTCAGGTTTTGGTAGCCGAAGAAGAAGGCGAAATCACCTCGGTCACCGGACGCCAGGTCTTTGTCCGTAACACTGAAGGTAAAACCCGCGAATACAATTTGCGCAAGTATCAGCGCTCAAACCAAAGCACATGCATTGACCAGCGTCCGGCTGTCATTAAAGGCCAACGCGTACATAAAGGTGACATCCTGGCTGATTCTTCTTCCACTGTTGGTGGAAAGCTTTCTCTCGGTCAGAATGTGGTCGTGGCTTTCCTTTCTTGGGAAGGCGGCAACTTTGAAGATGCCATCTTGATCTCTGAACGTTTGGTACAGGGTGACAAATTCACTTCAGTACATATCGAAAAGCATGAAGTTGAAGCCCGCGACACCAAGCTTGGTCCTGAAGAAATTACACGCGATATCCCCAATGTGGGTGAAGATGCCATCAAGGATCTTGATGAGCAAGGTATCATCCGCATCGGTGCTGAAGTCGGACCTAATGATATCCTGGTCGGCAAGATCACTCCGAAGGGCGAGACCCAGCTCTCNNTCGGCAAGATCACTCCGAAGGGCGAAAAAGAACTGACCCCTGAAGAACGATTGCTGCGCGCCATCTTTGGTGAAAAATCCCGTGATGTGAAAGACACCTCCCTGCGTATGCCCCACGGCGAACGCGGCAAGGTTGTTGATGTAAAAATCTTCACCCGTGTGGATAATGTTGATCTGCCCGCCGGTGTGGATATGATGGTGCGTGTCTCCATCGCCCAGCGCCGAAAGATCACCGCTGGTGACAAAATGGCAGGCCGTCATGGTAATAAGGGTGTTGTTTCTCGTGTTGTGCCGGTTGAGAACATGCCTTTCCTTGAAGATGGTACACCCATTGACATCATCCTCAATCCATTGGGCGTTCCCGGTCGTATGAATATTGGTCAGGTGCTTGAAGTGCATTTGGGTTGGGCTGCACGACAGCTCGGTTTTGAAGCAGTCACTCCTGTCTTTGATGGCGCTGATGAGTACGAGATTGAAGCTGAACTCGGCCGCGCCTGGTTGATGGATCTGGCCTGGAAAGAGTCAGGCGAGAAATCATGGGAATGGCTGAACAGCCAGGACTATGATCCTCTATCCATCCGCGATGATGATGAAGTCCGCTTGTTCTATCTTGAACAGGTTCTGGATGATAAACAAGACATCGCCCGCATGGCTGTTGACATGAATTATGCCCGCCGTGTGAACCTTGAACATTGGCTCTCTGAGCGTAAAATAGCTCCCGCTTCGGTATTAAAATTCGATAATGTTCAGGTTGGCACGCCGCTGTATACTGAGTATGATCGTGAAGCCATCAATATCTGCCTGCGTATCTGGCTCGAAAAGCAGGGTGTTGAAGTCGCCAAAATCAAAGATGCTGAAATCCGCGAAGTCGCCGAGCAATATTCGCTGAATAATAACGTCGCTCTGCCCATTTTAGGCAAACAACTGTTGCGTGACGGTAAATCTGGTCAACCATACGATCAGCCTGTAACCGTGGGTGTGATGACCATGCTCAAACTTCACCATTTGGTTGAAGATAAAGTGCATGCCCGTTCTACTGGCCCTTACAGTCTTGTGACACAACAGCCTTTGGGTGGTAAAGCCCAATTCGGCGGACAGCGTTTCGGTGAGATGGAAGTGTGGGCGCTTGAAGCTTATGGCGCCAGCTATACACTGCAAGAAATGCTCACAGTGAAATCTGATGATGTGATGGGCCGTGTCAGCACTTATGAAGCCATCGTCAAGGGTGAACCGATTGAAGATCCCAGTTTGCCTGCGGCGTTCAGAGTGTTGGTGAAAGAACTACAAAGCCTTGGGCTGGCAGTTGAAGCCATCATGGATACTAAGGAAGTCATCCGCTTTGGTAAGGATGAAGAGAAGGTGAAACCTCCCAAACTGGAAACAGGCTTACTCGGTCTGGGAGAAGAATTGCACGGACTGCTGTAAGGCACTACGAGCGGCTGTAGTGAGGAACCAGGCTGGCAGACTAATCAATTCTGATTGTCTTGACCAGCAATAGGCCTCATGATATAATTTTCAGCCGTTGTCTTGAAGTCGTGGTGAATGGGTACCTCTATCACGGAGTAAATCCGGTGGGGCCATCATTGCAGTCGATGGCCTCACCCTATTAACAAAAAGATTAGTCAGGCAATTTATTTTCGGAGGCAAAAAGACGTGCCAACAATTAACCAACTGATCCGCAAAGGTCGAGAGACCAAAAAGGTCAAAAGTAAAGCACCTGCTTTACAGTTCACATTAAATTCGATGAAGCAACGCCGCACCCGCCTTGACAAAGGTGCTCCACAAAAACGCGGTGTCTGCACCGTGGTGAGAACCATGACCCCGAAGAAACCGAACTCGGCGCTGCGCAAGATCGCTCGTGTGCGTCTAACCAACGGTCTTGAGGTCACTGCCTACATCCCGGGTGAAGGTCATCAGTTGCAGGAACACTCCGTGGTGCTCGTTCGCGGCGGCCGTGTGAAAGACCTGCCAGGCGTTCGTTACCACATTGTGCGTGGAACCCTGGATACAACCGGTGTTGCCAAACGCGCTCAGGGCCGATCAAAATACGGATCGAAGAAGCCAAAAGCGTAATCATTTTTTCCTATTTGATGGAGTATTTGCATGCGACGGACTAAACCAGAACCACGTGTTGTAAACCCGGATGTGCGCTATAGCAGTATGCCGGTAACCTTTTTCATCCACCGAATCATGAAACGTGGTAAGAAAAGTGTTGCCACACACATCATGTACGATGTGATGGATATTATCAAGGAAAAAACCGGAAAGAATCCGGTTGAAGTTCTTGAGACGGCTTTAAAGAATGTTGGTCCCCAGATGGAAGTTCGCCCACGTCGTGTGGGTGGCGCTACCTACCAGGTTCCGATGGAAGTTCCTTCCAGCCGCAAAATGACCCTTGCCATGCGTTGGATCCTCGATTCAGCCACGGGAAGAACAGGCAATTCATATGCTGAAAAGCTTTCTGCTGAAATTTTAGAAGCTGCCAACAATACTGGTGCCGCTGTACGTAAACGTGAAGAAACTCACAAAATGGCTGAAGCGAACCGAGCCTTCTCCCATTTCCGAATGTAGTTAAGATAGAGAGTGTAAAGATCTAATGCCTCGCAATATTCCTTTAGAGAAGTGCCGCAATATTGGGATTATTGCTCACATTGACGCGGGTAAAACCACGACAACTGAGCGTATCCTATTTTATTCCGGACGAACTTATAGAATTGGCTCCGTGGATGACGGCACAACTGTAACGGACTGGATGGTTCAGGAACGCGAACGCGGTATCACCATTGTATCTGCCGCTGTCACTGCTGAATGGAAGGGATATCAGATCAACGTTATTGATACTCCCGGACACATCGATTTCACTGCCGAAGTTCAACGCTCCCTCCGGGTGCTGGATGGTGGTGTTGTCGTTTTTGACGCTGTTCAAGGTGTTGAACCACAAAGTGAGACCGTTTGGCGTCAGGCCGATCGATACGGCGTGCCGCGTATCTGTTTTGTCAATAAGATGGATCGTACAGGGGCCTCATTTGAGTACACCCTCGGCACCATCGTCAGCCGACTCGGCGCTAACGTTATTCCGATGCAGCTGCCTATTGGCAGTGAAGCCAATTTCAAGGGTATGATCGATCTTATGACCATGGAAGCAATCTTCTTTGAAGATGAGCTTGGCAAGGAACCGATCGTCACTACCATCCCCGTTGATATGCAAACTGATGCCGAAGCTGCTCGACAGCATATGATCGAGAAAATCGCCGAACTGGATGATGATCTGACTGTCAAGTACCTCGAAGGCGAAACCATCACAAATGAAGAACTAAAAGCCGGTTTACGGTTGGCTGTTCTACACAGCAAAGCGGTACCGGTTTTTTGTGGCTCCTCCCTGAAAAACAAGGGTGTTCAATTGGTTCTGGATGCAGTGATTGATTACCTGCCCTCACCGTTAGATATTGAACCCGTCACAGTTACCAATCTCAATACTGATGAAATCTTCTCGCTGCCGACTGATGACGGCGCACCCTTAAGTGCTCTCGTCTTCAAAATCGTCAGCGATCCTTATGTTGGTCGTTTGGCTTACTTCAGGGTTTATTCGGGCACGGTCACTACTGGTGGCACGGTTTTGAATCCAACCAAGGGCCGCAAAGAGCGCATCGGACGTTTGCTGCGCATGTATGCCGACCGCCGTGAAGATATCAATGAGGTTTGCGCCGGAGATATCGGTGCTGTACTTGGTCTCAAAGATTCCTTTACTGGTGACACACTTTGCGATCCCTCCACTCCGGTTGCGCTTGAAAGAATTTCATTCCCTGAGCCTGTAATTTCAATTGCCATTGAACCCAAATCGAATGTTGATCAAGATCGCATGGCACATGCTTTACAGCGGCTCACTGAAGAAGACCCCACTTATGTTGTCGTGTCTGATGAGAACACTGGTCAAACAGTGATCAAAGGCATGGGTGAACTTCACCTCGACATTTTGGTCGATCGTCTTCAGCGCGAATTTAAAGTTCAAGCCAATGTTGGCGCGCCTCGTGTTTCTTATCGTGAAACCATCACCAAGGCTGTTCCAAACGTGAACTACAAGTACGCCAAGCAGTCTGGTGGTCACGGTCAATTTGGTCATGTTGTGTTCGCATTTGAACCTCTTGAACGCGGCGGCGGTATCAAATTTGAAAACAAAATCACCGGTGGATCAATTCCAAAAGAATATATCCCCGCTGTTGAAAAGGGTGTCAAAGAAGCCGTCGAGTCTGGCATTTTAGCAGGTTACCCGGTAACTGATTTGAAAGTATCCCTGATCGACGGTTCCTATCATGAAGTGGACTCAAGCGAAATGGCCTTTAAAATGGCCGCCATCATGGGTTTCCGTGAAGGTTTGCAAAGAGGTTCATCTGTTTTACTGGAACCGATTATGAAGGTTGAAGTGGTTGTTCCTTCTGAATACCTTGGCGATGTAATGGGGCAAATAACCTCCCGCCGCGGTGAAGTGCAAGGTATGGAAATGAGGCCGGGTAACGCACAAGCTGTTCGCGGAACCGTTCCTCTGGCTGAAATGTTTGGGTATGCAACTCAACTGCGGTCAGGCACACAAGGTCGTGGTGTTTTCACCATGGAATTTGATCATTATGCGCCAGTTTCTTCCACAGTTGCAGAGAAAATTATTAATAAGTAATCATCTAAACGAATCGGTTTTTTGAAGGAGAAATCGAACTTATGGCCAAGCAGAAGTTTGAACGAA
>DQHW01000021.1:21827-38851 GCA_003524305.1 Anaerolineaceae bacterium | reverse complement strand
CGCGGGTGACCACCCAGCCGCCCACACTTGAATATTCGAAGGATTGGGGGAAGTGTCCGCAGGTGTAGGCGCGTTTGGCATTTAATTGTGATTGAGCATTGTTGAGAATGTCTTCCAACTGCGGACCGGTCATGCCTGCCTGAACAGTAATGGTCTGATCCATTTCGTTAAATTTAATCACCTTGTTCATGTGCTTGCTCATATCCAGCGCGATGCCGCCTTTAATGGCTTCCATGCCGCGGGTGACGCTTGAACCGGCGCCGTAAATGTAAACAGGAATGGCTTCATGCTCGCAGTAGCGAATGATTTCTTCGATTTCACCTTGCGAACGTGGCGCCAACACCGCTTCGGCGATATTTTCGATAATATGCCGGCGGAGACGCAGGGCATCAATCATTCCTCCACCGTAAGATTTGGCAGTACGCTCAAGGGTATCGGTACGCACATTCTCTTTGCCGCAGATGCGTTGAAATTCTTTTAAATGCTTTTCATGCAATTTGGAAGGCATGTTGTCAGGGATTGTGTCAAGCGCCAGGTCAAGAGGTTTCTGAAAATCTTCACATTTCATGTCGAAGGTATCCAGCACCAGTTTCACCAGACCGCTGTTGGGGTGTTTGTAACCAGCAAGATCGCCCCATTTGAAGAGCGAACGATAAGTACCTGCGGGGGTGGGCTCTTCATACCAGGCGGGGATGCACTTTTGTTTGGCCATTTTCTCTCTCCAATCGAATTGTAAAATTAATCAGCAAATCCCTTTGGGGATGGGCTGTAGAATTTTTCGTAAATGTCACGGTAGCGTTTTTCTTCACGCTTCCATTTGGCATCATCCCAGTCGAGTTCGGGTTGGGCAATAGCGCGGATGCGCTCCATTTCGGCGCTGGCACCGTCTGGCAGCAGCATACCCAAACGCACCCGGCGTAATAATAGATCATCCAGGTGCTCGACGCCGCCGGTGCGTGCCGTCCAGCGGATCTCTGACCAAAGGTTGGGCAGGCTGCCGATGGGCTGGTTTTCGTCTCCTTTGGCGCAGTTGAGCAGGTCATCCGTCTCGCTGCCGTAACGTCCAAGCAGGTAGGCAAACTCTGAAGAAATAACCCTTCCTTGAGCCAGGGTATTTGGCAGAGGATTGAAATAAGGTTTCCGTACGCTCAAATCAATGGGGTGGGGTAGTTTGGCTGATGCCATTTGTAAAGCCTCTTCAGCCATGATGCGAAAGGTGGTTAGCTTTCCGCCGGTGACTGTGATCAATCCGTCTTCTTCCCAGACCACATGTGCACGAGATTCCTTGGAAGGATCCGATGCGCCAGTATTGATCACGGGTCGAAGGCCGGCAAAGCTCGAAAGAATATCCTGCCGGTTTAGGGATGCGGAAGGAAAAGTGGCGTTGCCGGCCTCCAGGATGTAATCAATTTCCTGTTGAGTGGCAAAGGGTTCTCCTTTTGATAGCGGCGCGGAATGATCCAGGTCAGTCGTACCGATCATCGTGGTGCCCTCCCAGGGGATACCAAACATGGCGCGTCCGTCACGGGGATGCAGCAGGGTGACGGCGTAAGGCAGCGGTAGTTTCTCGCGTGGAAAGATCAAGTGAGAACCGCGCAGACGGCGCAGGCGGGCTGGCGCGTTCACCTGGGCACGGACTTCGTCGCTCCAGGGACCGGTGGCGTTGATCACCACCGCCGACTTGATTTCAAGATCGCCAAGTTCTGAAGATCCCAGGTCTTTAACTTGCACACCGCAGACGCTTCCTTTTTGACCGCGAAGCAGCTTTTCTACCTTGCAGTAATTGATGGCGGTGCCGCCATCCGCCACACCTTCGCGGATTATGTGGTTGACCAGCCTGGCATCATCCATTTCGGCATCATAATAAAGAAAGGCACCCTTTAAATCAGGTTTATCAATTTGCGGACAAAGACGCAATACTTTGCGTTTAGAGAAGAGAGAATGCTGCCATTTGGGTGCCAGCAAGTCGTAAATTACGACACCGATCGCAAATTGGCCTGAGACTTTTGGGTTATCCGGGCAGGGCATGATAAAACCAAGGGGTGTTACCAGGTTTTTTGCTTCTTTGAGCATCCATTCGCGTTCGCGCACCGATTCGCGGGTGACATCGAACTGCTTGTTGCGCAAGTAGCGAAATCCGCCGTGAACAAGTTTTGAAGATCGGCTGGAAGTACCAAACGCAAAATCCGCGGCGTCAACGAGCAGGGTCTTATAACCCTCGGCAACTGCGCGGCGAAACACGCCGGCGCCTGTGATGCCGCCGCCAATCACGATCACGTCCCAATTTCCATTCAGTTCTTTCCAGACCGATTGCCTCCAACCTTTTTCCCACATTGTTATGCTCCTTTGGACATGCCGGATGAAATAATTGCTTTTTGCATCAATTCAATGCTGTCTTGCATTACCTGCCGGGTCACTTCTTCAACCTGGTAAAAATCATTTGAAAGCACGGCAGATAATAGTTTTTTATAGAATGAACGGGAATGCGCCCTTGATTCGGCACTGCTGAAATAGAGATTCCCCATCTTGTTATAGGGGTCACCAAAACCGTTGAGAATTAAGGTAAAGATCGGATTCTTTGAAAAGATTGTGAGTTGTTTGTGAAGATCAAGGTCTCGCCGTGTGAATTCTTCGGCGGTGTCTTCTATGTTTTGCAGCGATTCCAAAAGGTGAATCACCTCATTGAGCGAGTTCTGCATGGCCAGGCGCGTATAAGCCGGCGCAAGCAGCAAGCGGATTTGCAGCAAGTTGGTGACGAAATCAGGAGAGACTTTATCCTGGTGCTGGGCGATGGCAGTGAGTATCAGCAGGTTGCCTTCACGCCAGTAATCTTTAACCCGGGTAGCCCGGCCGTGATGGATTTCGATCCAGCCGTCACGTGAGAGACGCTGCAGGGCTTCACGCAGGGTGGGGCGGGTAACCCCCAGGCTTTCAGCCAATTCGCGTTCTGGCGGCAGGTTTGAGTTGATAGTAAAGGTACCATCCAGGATGGCTTCGACCAGGCGGTTTTCAGCCAGTTCAGCAGGTTTAGGTGGAATTTCCCAGGTAGCCATAGAGAAGTTGCTCCAATCATTTTAAAATTGGTAAGAGGTCATACCAGTTAAGACTATTGTAGCAACATTTTCTGATTATTCAATATGCAATTTCACATCTTTTCTGAAGTGGTGAAGATTTATCCACACTGATATACGCAATTAATGCTTACATGTGGCGTTTGAATATTTATGACCCCCCATATATGGTGTTTGTTTGAATATTTTTGAAGGATATAATAAATGGATGATGAAGAAGCAAAGTAAGCTTACGCCGGTTGTTTCAAGAGTATTGATTGGATTGGTAGTTTTCTTCAATCTGCAATGTTCATATTATTTTCTTTTTCACCCGGCAGATTATGCTCCCGCTTTTGAATTGACTGGCGAGCCTGGCAGTGCCGCCATCCAGGGGATGGGACTGCTCTTTATGATGTGGAATGTGCCTTACCTGTTTGCCCTGCTCAATCCGATTAAATACATCATCTCATTGGTCGAAGCTGTGATCATGCAGGCAGTGGGTGTATTTGGAGAAACCATACTTCTACTTGTTTTAAACGGTGAACACCCGCTAATCAAGGCGAGTGTTCTGAGGTTTATCTACTTTGATGGCGCAGGGTTGGTTTTATTGGCAATAGCGCTATTGTTAATCTTGTACTTCAAAAAAACACAAACTAATTAATTCCTATTTGAACAATCCATCTATCAGCGGGTTCATTAATTCCCAATTTGGCGCCAGCACCTGGGCTCCCTCATCTGTCACCCATGGTGTGATCATTGTTCTATCAAGAGTGTGGGAGTCAAAACCTTTTATGGAAGAGAAGATTAATGCGTAGGCGGTACGCGGCCAGAGCCATATCGGCAAGTCAGTATCAATATTGGCGGCAGCCACAGCCAAAACGGCAGGGATGCGAGGCCATTTAAGAGGATTAAGCACTTCTTTAATGGCAGAGGCAATAAAAAGCTGCCCGCGTTCCTGACGGAAGAAATCGTCGCTGGCTTTTCGATCCCTTACGAAGGCAAGCGCTTGTTTGCCGTCCAGGTGATTTGGGCCGGCTTCCAAACCAGACATGGCTTCGGGCAGGTTTATGGTCACGCCGCCGAAAGCATCGACGATGTCAACAAATCCGGTGAATTTGACGCGTACTGCATAATTCACTTTAATGCCGAAATTGGTTTCAAAGGCATCTTTGGCTGCCTGCATGCCGGAACCCGGAGCTTCAAGTTCAGCAAAATAATGGGCAGTGTTAATGCGGTTCTCATAATGATTAGGAATTGTCAACCAAAGGTCGCGTGGAATGGAGAGCATCGATACCTGCGGCGATAACGGTGGAATGGTGGTGAGGATCATGGTGTCGCTGCGTCCAAGCCATGGGCTGTCTGACGGACGCCAGTCAATTCCCAGTACGAGGATGGTTTCTCTTGCTGGAGTGAAAAAGAAGATCAATATTAAAATAAGGCACAGGAGGATGAGCCAGAAGCCCGGTTTTTTGGTGTTTGACTTGTGAGGATTGGCAGGTCCAACGATAACAGCCGCAGGTGTAACTTGGTTGATGGGTTCAAACTCAACCTGTGTGTAATCAGTTTGATTTGTCGGAGCGAAAGGTGTTTCAGACTTCGGTTCTTCAACTTCAGAAACTGGAATTTCTGCTTCATGCTGTGGGTCCATCCAGGATTCGAAAGCGGGAGGGGTTAGCTTTTGAGCGTTTGAATCCGGTTTGATAATGTTGTTAAATCGGGATTCGCTTCCGTCTGGTTCTTGATTTTGATTAAGGTTATCGTTCATGCTTTGATTCTAATACAAGTTAACGGTTGTGTATGCAATGTTTAGAACTTTGAGCCTTTGTTTAAATCTTGAATTCAATTAAATGTAGGGTGCATCCCGCCTTTTGGGATGCACCTCAAAAAAGATGTTTGGTATGTGGGAGACATTTTGTGAATGCAAACCCCCGCGGACTTTGAGTCCGCGGGGGTTTCTCTATAATGGTGACTGAAAAACAATTACACAAACAAAGTCTGAGCGCCGTCGGACATTTCAATGAATTCCATGGCTCCCAATACTTTAGCGCCATCGACCAGGTCTTTTTCGGTCAATTTCATCATATCCATTGACATCTTGCAGGCATAGACATTGGTGCCGGCATCCATGATTAGTTGAACAAACTCGCCTACAGGTGGAAAATCCAATTTGTCAATTTCTTTACGCATCATGGCAGATGCCATGGCAGACATGCCGGGGATGATGCCTAACAGGGTGGGGATGTGGAACCAGGGGTGCATGCTGGGGTTGCCGACCACTGCCACATTCAACTTGTCCATTTTTTTCTTGGTGATGATATCCAAACCCCAGAAGGTGAAGAAGACATCCACCTCAACGCCTGCCATACGTGCAGCATTGGCCAGGATCAATGGAGGATAAGCCATATCCAGCGAGCCCTTGGAGGAAATTATTGCCAGTTTACGAGGTTTTGTTTCTGCCATTTGAGTTCTCCTTATTCCTAAATGAGTGGATTAGATGCAGCCGGTGGGTTTGTGCAACCCTGATACTTTGGCAGCCAATTTACCAGGTCCGCCCGGGAAGAGGCTGTAGAGTTCTTTGGTATCAACATCAGTATTTTTGGTGATGGCGCGCAGGGTAGGTGCTTCGCCCTTGGTTTCATATTCCTTGCGGTTATAATTAATAACCACCCATGAACGTTCAGTGAGGGTAACGCCTTCGCGTTTGGCGATGGCTTCAGCAATCTCTTTGTTCCAGATTTTTGGATCTTCCAAATAACCATCAGCATCAAATTTTACGTTATCAAGTACAGACATCTTTCTCTCCTTTTGTAAATTAATAAGTCACGGTTATTGTTTTTTTCCTGCCATTGAAAAAGCAGGGGGCAGCGGAAAGGGAATCCCGCGTAACATGATGTTCCAGTAAATCCATCTGAAAGACAGCTTTCCAAGGTAATTGAAGAAGCTTTCTTTCAATAATGGGAATGGTCCAATTATGGGCATTGGGTAGACACCGGTCAGGGGTTCCACATCGTAGCTGAAGTCGATCAGCAGACTTTTGTTGTAGCCGGATGTAATGTGGCAGGTGGCGTGTCCGTCAAATGCGGCGGTCAGTTCCTTGCCGGCAATTGCTTCAAGGATGTTTTCAAGCAGGATTTCGGCTTCATAATGTACCACTGAACCGGCTTTGGATGCAGGTACGTTTGTAGCATCGCCGATAACCCATACGTTTTGCCATTTGTTGGATTGCAAAGTTTGTTTATTGGTGGGGACGAAATTTAGGTCATCGCCCATACCTGAATGACCGATCACATCTGCACCCATGTTGGTGGGGATGGTCACCAGCAAGTCATAATTGAGTTCGCGTCCATCATAGGAACTGACAATGTTCTTGGAAGAATCCACACCGCTGATAGCGAAATCGGGTTCGACAAGGATGTTTTTCTTGACCAGCACATCGCCCAGCATCTTTGAGGCAATGGGTTTGGTAAAGGCGCCAGATAGAGGGGTCGAGTAAATGATCTCAACCTTGTTGCGGATGCCGCGCTGATGGAAATAATAATCTGCCAGGAAAGCAAATTCAAGTGGTGCAACGGGGCATTTGATGGGCATTTCGGCGATATTCACCACAATGCGTCCACCGTTAAAATTGGTCAGGAATTTATTGAGTTTGACAGAACCATCAAAGGTGTAGAAATCAAAGATGTTCTGTTGCCAGCCTGCACCCTGCATCCCTTCAATTTCCTCGGGGTGGATGTCTGTGCCGGTGGCGATCAATAAATGGTCATATGAGATGACTTTTTTACCTTCTTTGAGGGTGACGCGGTTTTGATCAGGTTCGATCAGTTCGATATCAGAGTTGATGAATTTCACGCCGGAGGGAACAAATTTTTGTTTGGGTTGGACGATACTTTCAGGTTTGTAATATCCAAATGGGACGAAAAGGAATCCTGGTTGATAATAATGTTCCATCTCGCGATCAACAAGTATGATCTCCCATTCTTGAGGATCAAGTTTTTTGGCGAGTTTGTTCGCCATCATGGTTCCCCCGGTGCCTGCACCTAAAATTAAGAAAGTCTTCATAGCTGGTCTTTTCCTTTACCCGATTAAATTTTGATTTGCTTGTCTTGCCAATAAGGCCTGATCATTCAATTGATCTGCCAGTGTGGCACGTAAAAGATCAAGCGCTTGAACAATTCGATGATCAGTTAAACGGTAATTAATGGTCTGTCCATCACGATCAGCGCGAACAATGCCGCGGTCACGCAGGATTTTCAAATGCCTTGATACGGTGGGTTGGGTTAATTCCATTTTGTTGGCAATGTCATTTACATTACGCGGACCATCTGAAAGTGAGTAGATGATCAAGATGCGGTTAGGATCAGCAAGGGCGCTGCACACTTGTGCATGTAGTCTCACTACTTCTTCTCTTAAATTATCAGCCATTTGCGATCCTCCAACAAATTGTTGCAAATATTCATATATGCGTTTATACGCATATATTACTATATCATATGTAATATTGTATATCCTGACAAATGTCATGTTTGGAGAATTAAATTAGGCGGGATGGAATTTACTTGCGTAACGGGCTTTTGTTGGTGCTATGAACGCCAACATACTTAACGGGTGAGGCGCTGGCAAGTTCAAGGGGGCTGAGGTTTTTGCGTGCGAGATCACGAAGATTATTTACTCCGGCAAAGAACTCTCGCATCATCACCACAGACATATACTGTCCTCGTCGGGTCAGGTGGTTGCGATTTCCGAGTTTGAAAGCCATTGTTATTTCCATGAAGAGCATTTCCAATCCCAGGCCGAACCAAATGGGAACTCCAAAACGTTGTTTAAATGCCTTGCGTTCGAAATCCATACCAAAAAGATTCATCATGAACCAATAGCGCATTTGCGACAACCGGTCATATTTTTTCTGAGCATTAACACCGAACTTACCTGAATGAACAGTTGAGGAGTATTGATTAATGGAAAAATGGTTGACAAAAAGAATTCCATTCAAATAACTGAAGGATCCCGAACCAATGCCGACATATTCTTCGCTGTCAACAATATACTCATCAATCATACCTGCTGCTTTGCGCACAAAGGTCCACGCTGAAAGCTTTTTGAACTCGTTTGAGAGGCGATCATTGATCAAGTTGAAGAACTGCCATTCGCGTTCATGTGAGGGTTTACCCACAGAGTTGGCCATGGATTTTTCGACAGATGACGCACTCATCAATGGATAAAAGGTAACCTGCTGGGCGCCAGAAGATAGAATAACGTCAAGATCGGCATTAAGCATTTCAAGTGTCTGGTTTGGAAAATTAAAGATCATATCCACGTTTAGAGATTCAAAATAAGGCGCGGCATAACGGATTCGCTCAAGGATTTTTTCACCATCGCCAAATTTTTCCAGGCGGTTCATTTGCTGCAGCAGATCTGTGTTGAAGCTTTGGACGCCGACTGAAAGGCGCTGCACCCTGTCTTTGAGCTGCTCCACGTATTCTGGCACAAGATGGTTGGGGTTCGTTTCACACGAGACTTCATGAATATCAAAGAGTTCCCTGGCGAGGTCGATGGTTTTGACTAATTCCTCAATATTTATAGTGGGTGTGCCGCCGCCGATATACAGGGTTTTGAAATCGTATCCCAAATTGGCCACCATGCGCATTTCTTCGCGCAGCGCCGCAAAATAATCCACGGCCTTTTTTCCTTCGTAAAGAAAGCGATTGAATGAGCAATAAGGGCAGAGACTTTCACAGAAGGGCACGTGCATATATAGCGTATAGTTGTGCCCGGGCACTGGCGGGGGCAGGGTGAGGTCTTCATTTGGGTTGGAAGTTAAAACCAGGCGAGTTTGAGATTTTAAGACGGCCGTTAAGAGCCGTTCTGAAACATTCACGAAGAAATTTTCAAACTGATTAGCGGGTTTAGTTTCTGAAGTTCTGGCCATTTTTTTTCTGCGATGAGCCTTTACGAAATTGAAATGTTTTTCAGTATGTCCTATCAAACAGATGCTTGATAGGCGAGATGCAGCCAGTTAACCAATTCAGTGTCGATTTCATCCACATTAGTGATGAATACTTTATATTGGCACATCAAGTTATTGGTCTGCAGCAGCAAACGTTCGGAACTTTCAAGGTTTTTAATATTTAATCCAATTTCCAACCTTCCTTTGGTACCAGGTCCGATCATGGCAAATTGGCGTTTTTGTCTGTAACTTATGTAGCCTTTTTTGGGTGTTGCCGTATAAGTGCCAAATTTATTGATTTCTGCTATCAGTTTTTCATGAATTGGTTTTAAACCCTTTTTTGCATCTGAATATATCTCGGTAAGAATTTCTTCCATTGAAAATCCTGCAGCTTCAGCAGCCGATTGCCCATCGGAGTTCTGAGCGAAGTGTACCAATTGAGTTGCATCGCCGTAACCGAGACTAAATTTATCCATCAACATTTGTCTGATCTCACCGTGTTTGCTTAAACCACTTTCAGCGATGATGACGCGAAATTGGTCTAAATTCTTACCGGTTTTAGATTGAATATTTGCCAATTGGGTCTCACGGGCTTTATTCACACTATCCATGGTTTTCTCCGCATGCATTATAAATCAATTATAATCGGATAATATATATCTTATTAAGAATATTATATCGAGCTTCAAACAAAAATCCAACTAATAATATTTTTCGTTAGCAGCCCCGGCCAATGAATCGTCTCGAGGATCTTTTTTCAGAGGTGTCTTGAGCAAATGGTTAAGAGATAATATGAGCATCTCGCGTTTGGAATAACGGTTGGTGACAACATGCGATACCATGCCTTCTTGAATCAAGTGGACGAAACCATGCACAAACCCCCACACAGTCACAGCCGCCAGATCTGGTTCGCCTTTTTCAATCAAATCAGCTTGCTGACAACGAATAATCAATTGACGCAAGGCGTCAAAAGTTTTACTGGTCATTTCTACCAGGGCTGGGTATTCACGTTCGCGCTCCACGGAACCGGAAAAAGTAATTTTGAAGTGATCGGGTTCGTCAAAACCAAAAGAGACATACACCCAGGCAGTTTCAATGAACTGTCTTAAGGGATCATCGGGAAACTGTTCGACCACCTCAGTAATCCGCTCGTAGACTTTACGGTAACCATCTGTTGAGATGGCGGCGATCATGGCTTGTTTGTCAGCAAAATGAGCATAGGGTGCAGAATGGGTGACACCGGCTTCACGGGCAACCTTGCGCAGGCTGAACCCCTCGAGACCTTCTTCCGCGAGGATTTTGATGCCTGCCTGGATGAGTGCGTTTTTCAGGTCGCCATGGTGGTAAGATTTTTCTGTCATGCAGTGATTCTAAATCATAGTGTTGACAAAGTCAAAAATTAATTATACAATCTAGACAACGTAAAGATTAATCAGAGGGATCATGAGCAAATATCAAATTCAAAAACAGGCAATTGTTGATGCAGCCCAAGACCTTACCAAAAAAGGATTCTTGATGGCTACTGGCGGAAACCTCTCGCTGCGCATTATTGGCGAGAAAGTCTTTGCAGTCACACCGTCCGATTTTGACTACATGAAAATGACGGCAGATGACATTTGTATCTTAGATTTTGAACTCAACCAGCTTGAGGGCGACCTAAAGCCTTCGGTAGAAGCGGCCATGCATTGTGCCATCTATCAGGTGCGCCCGGATGTGACTGCCGTGGTGCATACGCACCAGGTGTATGCCAGCGCTCTGACACTGATCAATAAATCGATCCCAGGGTTGTTTGATGAACAGACCCGCTTCCTTGGCCGCAGCGTGGATATAATTCCGTATGCACCATCAGGCACGGGTATGCTGCGCGACACCATAGCCAAAAATGTCAGAAATCATAACAATGCCTACCTGATGAAGAACCATGGCGCCCTTTTGTTTGGCACGGATCTCGATCGCGCCTGCCATAACGTTGAAATTCTCGAAAAATGTTCCCTGGCTTATTTGCTAACCCTGTGCACTGAAAAGAAAGCATCCAAAGTGCCGTTGGCGGTTCGTGAAATTGCATTTGCAAAATTGCGCAAAGACCAGAAAAGAGTCGAAAGCGGACAAATCGCAGTTGGCGGAGAGTAATACATCTATCATAAATTTTTAATGGAGGATCCATGACTGAACAAAAGTATGCCATTAGTGAATACCCCGATAGCGAAAAAATTTACGCTGCATTAAAAACCTTGGTCAATCAACCCATGCGTCCCATCCGTGAAGACAAGATGCAAGAAGTGCTGGGCTATTTTGACCAGAAATGCAAGCGTTCTAAAGAGATCACCGACGAAGCCAAGAAATTCATCCCTGGTGGTGTTCAGCATAACCTGGCTTTCAATTATCCATTCCCAATCGCGATTGAAAAAGCCAACGGCGCGCACATGTGGGATGTGGATGGCAATCAATACATTGATTTCTTACAGGCCGGCGGACCGACCATCCTCGGCAGCAACTATGCACCGGTACGTGAAAAAATCATCGAAATGCTGCAATCTTGCGGGCCGGTGACCGGTCTTTTTCACGAATACGAGCTAAAACTGGCCGAATTGATCAACCGTTTCATGCCCGCTGTTGAAATGTTCCGCATGCTGGGTACCGGCACTGAAAGCGTTATGGCAGCCATCCGTGCAGCCCGGGCTTATACCGGCAAGAAAAAGATCATCAAATCCGGCGGCGCTTATCATGGTTGGAGCGATTCAATGGTCTACGGCCTGCACATCCCCGGCACCGGTAGACTTGAAGCCAAAGGCATCCCGGCTGGTGCGACAGCCAATACCCAGGAATTTTTTCCGAGTGATCTTGGCTCATTGAAGCGTCATCTGATTGCCAACCGCTTTTTAGGCGGAACCGCAGCCGTAATTCTTGAACCGGTCGGCCCTGAATCTGGCACTCGACCAGTTTCATTCGATTTTAATCAGAAGGTTCGCGAATTGTGCGACGAATTCGGCGCATTATTGATCTTTGACGAAGTGGTCACCGGTTTCCGGCTTGGACTGGGCGGGGCGCAAGGATACTTCGGCGTCAAACCTGATCTGACTATCTTTGGCAAATGCGTCACCGGCGGCTTCCCCATGGCAGGCGGCGTCGGTGGCCGCGCGGATGTGATCGCCCGTTTTGCAGCCGGCATCGGCGGCACAGGCGAACGCGCTTACATTGGCGGCACTTTATCCGCGAATCCGCTGTCTTGCGTGGCCGGTTATCACGCCCTGCTTGAAATGGAACGCACCAATGCGGCCGTGATTGCCGGGCAAGCCGGAGATCGCTTGACCAAAGGTCTAAACGTTTTGATTGAAAAATACGATTTACCGTTTGTTGCTTTCAACCAGGGTTCCATTGTTCACCTTGAAACTTCTGGCGTCATGCTTCTTGATCTGCACAACCCAATAAAGTTGTTGAAAGAATTAAAACCTCGCAAGCACATGATTGAACAGATGGGTGCAGCTTACATGGCCAATGGGTTGATCACCCTGGCTGGCAGCCGCATGTATACCAGCATGGCTGATACCGATGAAGTGATTGATGAAGCGTTGCGTCGTTTTGACAACGTTCTGTCAAGTGTTGAAGGACTTTAAGCTACAATAATCAGTATCAGACCAGGAGACAGCATGAGTTATGAGAGTGTAATCCTTGCAATGGACCTTGGCACTTCCGGGATGAAAGTAGCCTTGATTACGGTTGGCGGCAAGGTGCTCGGCTGGGATTCAGAACCTGTAAAGCTGATTCTCACCCAGGATGGCGGGGCAGAGCAAGACCCACAGGAGTGGTGGCAGGCTTTTCTACAGGCAGCCTCCAGATTGATTGAAAGGGGTCTTACACCTCTTGATAATATCAAAGCGGTATGTTGTTCCACTCAAGGTGAAGGCACAGTCGCTGTGGATCAAAGTGGTAATGCCCTGATGAACTGTGTCTTGTGGATGGACATGCGCGGGGAAAAATTTCTCAAACAACATTTTAAAGGATTGGTCAACGTGACCGGCGCAGGATTAAGCAATACCCTGCGCTGGATTCGTCTTACCGGCGGCATGCCTTCGATGACCGGCAAAGACCCCGCAGCCCATATGCTGCTGATCCGCGATGCATACCCTGAAGTCTATGCCAGAACTTATAAGTTTCTGAACGTGCTCGATTTCTTAAATCTCAAGTTAACCGGCCGTTTCACCGCCACTTTTGATTCCATTCTCACCTCCTGGGTGACAGATAATCGCGATCCTGACCGAATTCATTATGATGACGATCTCGTCAAGAGAAGCGGCATCGACCGCGAAAAGCTGCCCGAAATTGTAAAATGCACTGATGTGATCGGCGAATTAAAATGCGAAGTGGCTGACGCTTTAGGGCTTAAACCCGGAGTTAAGGTCGTGGCTGGAGCAATTGATAATACCGCTGCCGCGATCGGCGCCGGCACTGCAGGCGATTTTGATACCCACTTGTATATTGGTACATCCTCATGGATGGCCGCCCACGTTCCCTTCAAAAAAACCGATATTGTTTCATCCATGGCATCCGTGCCCTGTGCCGTGCCGGGTAGATACTTGTTAACTGGATTGCAAGCTACCGCGGGCGGCAACCTGACCTTTTTGCGTGACAACATCATCTATCACAAAGATGAACTGCTGCAAGAGGCGGATGTACCTGATATTTTCAAAGTGCTTGACCAGATCACCGAGCGTACACCGGCTGGCAGCAACGGCGTGATTTACACCCCCTGGATTTGGGGCGAACGTGCGCCGGTGGAGGATAGAACCCTGAGGGCAGGCATCTACAACTTATCCCTTAACAATCATCGTGAAGACATCATCCGCGCCTTTTTGGAAGGGATCGCCATGAATACGCGCTGGCTGATGGACCCCTTCGAGAAATTCATGGGGCGCAAGCTTCAGCGCATTAACATTGTTGGCGGCGGCGCTCAATCAGATGTATGGTGCCAGATTTTCGCTGATGTACTAAAAGTTGAAATTCGGCAGGTCAGCGATCCGGTGCAGGCCAATGCCCGCGGCGCGGCCTGGATAGGTGCGGTTGGGCTTGGAGAGATCAAGTTCGGTGATCTACAGGCGCTTACTCAAATTCGCAAAACATATACACCCAACGCAGTCAACCGCGCTTTGTATGATGAGCGCTTCGACATTTTCAAAACGATCTATAAACAAATGAATGGCGTTTACAGAAAACTGAATTCTTGATCCTCAATACCCAAGGAGCGTTCAATGGCTGAAAAGAATTTCCGCTTGTATCCCTACCGCTGGGTGGTTCTGGCGGTCTTTATGTTTATCAACCTGACCATCCAAATGCTGTGGATCACGTATGCCCCAATTACCGGTGATGCCGCAGCTTTTTATGGGGTTACCGACCGGCAAATTGGTTTTTTGGCCATGGCCTTCATGATTGCCTTCATCCCTCTTTCAATCCCGGTATCATGGGCGATTGATACCTGGGGCTTCAGGCTTACTGTCAGCATCGGTGCGGTCTTAATGGGTGTGTTTGGTGTGGTGCGCGGCATCACTGGTGCGAATTACACCTTGGTGCTGATCAGCACCATCGGCATCGCCATTGCCCAGCCCTTTCTACTCAACGCCTGGACGAAAGTGCCCGCGCAGTGGTTCAGCATTGAAGAACGCGCCACCGCAGTCGGGCTGGTTACTCTTTCAAACCTGGTAGGGACGGCGCTGGGCATGGTTCTAACGCCTATCCTGACCGAAACCATGAGCATCCCCAACGTTCAACTGCTTTATGGCGCTATTGCTGCGTTTTCGGCGGTTTTATTCCTGATTTTTGCCCGCGAAAAGCCAGCCACGCCGCCATGCGAAGCCGGCCAGGAAGTGCGTGCATTGATGCTCGACGGACTCAAACATGCATTGAAGATTAAATCCTTCTGGCTTTACCTTTTCGTGTCGTTTATCGGCATGGGTATTTTCAATGGCATCACCACCTGGGTGGAACCCATCATTCGTCCGCGTGGATTTACGACCACTGAAGCCGGTACACTCGGGGCTCTGATGCTGGTGGGCGGTGTCTTGGGTGCGGTCATCATCCCGCCATTTTCTGATAAATCACACAAACGTAAGATCTTTCTGCTGTTGGGTTTTGCGGCTGCAGTGCCCGGTTTGATAGGATTAACTTTCAGCACAAGCTTGTGGCTGCTCTATATTTCTGCATTTGCCCTCGGTTTTGCAATTGTCAGTGCCAGCCCGATTGGCATGCAATACTCCGCAGAGATCACTTATCCAACCCCTGAGGGCACTTCCAACGGACTGATCCAATTGTTTGGGCAAGCCTCCGTGGTTTTTGTTTACATCATGGAAGCTTTGAAAATGCCAAACGGTGCTTTTACCCCTGCGCTTTTATTTTCAATAGGCATGATCGGACTGAGCGTAATTTTGATCACGCAAATGAAAGATGGCGGGCGATTGGCAGAAATAAAATAGCTGGTTGGCAACATAATTAAATAAAAAGGTTGGATTGTATTTGTAAATCCAACCTTTATTGTTTTTTTATGGTAGATTTCATAAATCCCTTCATAATATTTATATTGGTCAATTGTTTATTATGAGAGGGAATCATGTCTTGTACAGAAATCGTTCATCACAAAAACAAAAGTATCGTGCTGGTTAACCTGGCAAATTGTTCTCCACAATCCACCTTCACCATACTGGATGAAGCTGCCGATGTGATTGCAAAAAGTGCGCCGAAGAGTGCATTGATCTTAACCGATTCAACCAACGCCACCTACAATTCGGAAGTTTCAACCGCGATGAAGAATTTTTCCGCGAAAAACACGCCTTACGTTAAAGGTTCGGCCGTGGTTGGTGCGGATGCCATGCGCAAAGTTCTAGTGGCTGCCATCCGTGTGGCAACCAAACGTGATATCAGAACTTTTGACACTCGTGAACAAGCCATGGATTGGCTGGTTAGTCTTTAAACTATTTTTTCATCCCAATTGTGATATCGATTGGACGATCATAATAAGCCCCAAAAGGAAGATGGAATTATTAAAAATGATTTCCTCCTTTTATTGTATTCATCACAAAACCATTAAGGAGAAAAAATGGGTAGTACGCAAACTTTAAGCTATAAAGGTAAAAGTATTGTTCTTGCGGATGTTTCTAAAAGTGGTCCTGAAGAGGCGGCGCGTGTTTTTGATGAAGCAATTCAAGTAATCACTAAATTGCCCCTGAAAAGCGTATTGCTCATTACAGACTCAACGGAAGCCAAATACAATCAGGATACTTCAAACGTAACCAAACGGTTTTCTTCCACAATTTCTCCACATATATTGGGCTCTGCCGTGGTTGGAGCCGACAATCTCAAGAAGGTCATGGTCTCTACTCTGAGACTGCTGACCAAACGCGACATTAGAACTTTTGACACTCGTGAACAAGCCATGGATTGGCTGGTCAGTCTGTAAGGGAGATACAACCGGGTAATTATTAAAGACTCCCGCGGTTTTTTGTAAACCGCGGGAGTCTGATTTTATAGAGTTACCCCCCGCCAAAAGGCGGCAGAATGGATACTTCTGAATTCAATGGAAGCACTTCGTCACTGATAAACACTTGTCCGCCGTTGACCGTATAGAGCACCTTGTTGAGTTGAAATGCGATGGCGGGGTAGTCGTGTTTGAGGCGTGTTCTGAGACCGTTCACAGTGCAGGTTAAGGGAACTTCCAGCGTCAGGCAATCCGTGCCGGCCTTCTCTTTCAAGTTGGCAAACAGGCGGATGGTGAGGGTGTGGGTTTGGGCATCCATTTTTTTATTCTAGCATGAATAAAGTGTAATTACTTATGAAGCAGGGCATGGTTCCGATTTCTGTTAAAGAAATCGGAACCATGAAATGAAAAAACTCCCGCAAGGGGAGTTTTTAGGTGGGCGCGATACGACCACAGGGAGCGCAAAGCGGAGCGAGAGCCTATTCTTGTGTTAAACTCTGGCTACTAAATGTCAAAACCACTTGTACAGTGGTCTTGAAAAATGGTGGGCGCGATACGAACGCAGTGA
>DQHW01000021.1:0-21706 GCA_003524305.1 Anaerolineaceae bacterium | reverse complement strand
GGGGAGTTTTGAGGTGGGCGCGATAGGGCTCGAACCTACGGACCTCACGGATGTGAACCGTGCGCTCTAACCAACTGAGCTACGCGCCCCTTTATCTATAATAGGTCAAAATTATAGCATCGGTTAACCCATTTCGCAAGCAATCGCATAAATAAAACCCATGACATGCAAAAATCAACAACATGATAAACTCAAATTTACATGATTAATCCTACCCGCACACTCCAGTTCAACATCCCCCGCAACCTGATGCTCATCGCAGTCACCATGTTCCTGTGGGGCTTGGGCGAGGGCTTGTTCATCTTCTTTCTGCCCCTAACCCTGCAGCGTTGGGATGTCTCCACCGTGGTCATCGGCGGCATCCTGAGTATGATCGGCGTAGTTATGACCCTGGTGCAGGTGCCTTCAGGCTACCTCTCAGACCGTCTGGGTACACGCCCGTTGATTTTAGTGGGCATGGGGGTGGGCATCGCCTCCGCGCTGGTGATGGCCTTTGCCAGGAGTCTGATCCTGTTTACCGTCGGCTTGCTCGCGATCGGGCTGACCTCGCTGATCAATCCACCGCTCAATAGCTTTGTCACCAGTTTGCGAGGAAAATGGACGGTGCAGCGGGCGATGACCTTCATCGGTGCGGCAGCCACCATTGGCGGCATTTTGGGTCCGATGATCGGCGGCAAGATTGCCGACACCTACGGTCTGGATGTCGTCTTTCGTTATTCTGCCGGGTTATATGTAGCTTCAATGCTGGTCTTCTTGCTCACAGGTCGTGCTCAAGTGCAGCCTGAACCGGAACCTGAAACGGCCATCCAAAAAGTCAGTCCGCTCAAAAACCTTAGATTTTTGGGGCTGCTGGCCATTCTGATTGTGACCATCGTTTTCCTCAGTGTGCCGCAGCAGTTGACCTCCATGTACCTGCAAAACATTCAGCACCTCTCCACCCAGCAGATCGGTTTGATGGGCACAGTCTCTGGCGTCGTCACCGCCTTGGTGATGCTCGTATTGGGCAATCTCAATCCATCCATCGGCATGACCATTGGTCAGCTTATGATTGCTGGTTTTGCATTATTGATGTGGCGCGGCAAAGGACTGTTCGCTTTTTTCGCAGGGTACGCCCTGATTGGCGGCTACCGGCTCTATCGCGTCATGGCGCTGGCCTATTCGCGTTCGCTGGTGCATGAGGGCAATGTAGGGCTTGCTTACGGTCTGGTGGATACCGCCAATGCCCTGGCCATGATCGCCGCTCCGCTGTTGGCAGGCGTGCTTTATGACTTCCAACCTGTTGCGGTGTATACCGTCAGTCTGGCGGTACTAATGGTTACTATAGTGTTAAATTATTTCTTCATGAAAAAGAAGCGGACAATTTGAGGTTTTTTTATGAAAGGCGCCAAGTTAACCTCCATTCATCCAGGTGAAATCCTCATGGAAGATTTCATGAAACCAATGGGATTGTCACAATATCGGTTGGCGAAAGATATTGGAGTGACACCCATTCGTATCAGTCAAATTGTTAATGGCAAACGTGCTATTTCAGTTGATACAGCCATGCGTCTGGCCAGGTACTTTGGTACCAGCGCAGAAGTATGGCTGCGTCTGCAAGTTACTTTTGATCTAGAAAGTGCTGAAGGCAGTGCCCGAGATCGCATTTATTGTAATAAGTGTTGAGCATTATTCACTTAAGTAGAGCAAAGTTCAGAATTCCAGATGCAATAGAAATCGGGACTTGATGCAGACTAAAATACCTGGAATCTGCATGTGATTCCCGGTATCTGGGGTTAACTCAGGATTATTATGTCGTTGATCTGGATAGATTCAGAAGTTTTTAAATAACCTTGACAGCAGATGATTATAATTTATAATTAGAACAAACGTTCTTTTGCGTTACCAATTATATATTTTTTTTGATTCGTTTGATTCGTTTGATTCGAACCCGCATTTTAATTCAAATACAAATAATTGAAAATTCAAGGTAGAAATGGCGATTTACCCCTTAACATAAGTTGATCAAGAAAAATTCTGTAGAGAAGTGTGAATATTTTTGATTTAAAGTATTCACTCAATAAAAAAGGTTGTAATTGAGATGATACTAAACACTAACGAGTGGTGGTGATTGTTACGACCTAATTGGCTGCTACCCAAACCGGCCGGTGATGTAGTCCTGGGTGCGTTTGTCTTTAGGTTTTAGGAACATATCTTTGCCGCCGGAATACTCAATTAATTCACCCATCAAAAAGAATGCGGCAAAATCGGCCATACGTGCAGCCTGCTGCACGTTATGCGGCGCGAGGATGATGGTGTACTTTTCTTTCAGCTCGGTGAGCAGTGATTCAATCTTCGAAGTCGAAACCGGGTCCAGTGCGGAAGTGGGTTCGTCGAGCATGATGACTTCGGGTTCCAGAGCCAGCACGCGGGCGAGACACAACCGCTGCTGCTGTCCGCCCGAGATAGCGAAACCTGAGTCTGATAACCGATCGTAGACCTCATCCCACAATACAGCCTGGCGCAAAGCACCTTCAACCGCCAGATCCAGTTTCTTTTTGTTGCGCTCACCAGCCATCATCAAACCGTAAGCTACATTTTCATAAATCGAAAGGGGCAAGGGCACAGGACGTGAGAAAACCATACCGATTTTGCGGCGCAGTTCAATTACATCCAGCTTGGGGTCCAGAATATCGACGCCGTTAAACAAAACCTCACCGGTCATGGTTTTGACGTCTGCCAGGTCGTTGAGGCGGTTTAACACCCTCAGAAAAGTGGATTTTCCGCCACCGGCAGGTCCAAACAACACGGTGATGGCGTTGGCTTCGATCTCCATGTTGATCTTTCGCAGGCTCTCATTATCATCTGAATAGCAGATGCTCAAGTCGTTTACACTGAATTTTTTCATGGCTACCACTGCCTTTTCGAGCGTGCACGGCTGCGGATAATGGTGGCAACGATATTCATGCCAAGCACGAAGATCAGCAGCACCAGCACGGTTCCATATTGAATCTTGATCGGCATGCCGGGCACTTGCGTTGAGATGACGAAGATGTGATATGGCAGCGCCATGGTGGAATCCATGATGGATTTGGGTAGTTCAGGTAAAAAGAAAGTTGCGCCGGTGAAGAGGATGGGGGCTGTTTCACCAGCCGCACGTTCCAGGCCGAGGATGATACCAGTGATAATTCCGGGTAGTCCTTGTGGAAGAATGACCTTCCAAATAGTTTGCCAACGGGTGGCGCCAAGCGAGGTCGAAACCACCCTGAATGAATTGGGTACACTGCGCAGGGCTTCTTCTGTGGTGCTAATGATTACCGGCAGGGTCATGATTGAAAGTGTGAGTGATGCCGCGAGGATGCTGGTTCCAAACTTGAGAAAGAGCACGAAAAGACCGAGGCCAAACAGACCGTAGACCACGGAGGGGATGCCGGCCAGGTTGATGATTGCAATGCGGATAAGTCGTGTCCAGCGGTTGTCTTGGGCATATTCGGCGATGTAAATACCTGCTGCCACGCCAAGCGGCACCGAGAACAAGGCAGTTCCCAGGGTAAGGTAAAGTGTACCAATGATGGCTGGCAAAATTCCGCCTTCACGCATACCGTCAGTGGGCGCCGCTGTGAGGAACTGCCAACTGAATGCAGGTGCGCCTTTGACGACAATGTAGGCAACCAATCCTAAAATAGGCAAGACGGTCAGAAGGGCAATAAGCCGCAGGAGGGTAAAACCCAGCCCTTCGACAATTTTTGTTTTACGCCTGGGTTCATTGAGCGAACTCATGAAAGAATCCGTTCTGCGCGTTTACGCTGTTTGGTACTGACCGCGCTGGCAATAATATTGATGACAAGAGAAAAAAGGAAAAGTAAAATACCGATCAGAAAAAGCACCTGATAATGTTGGCTGCCGGTGGCAACTTCACCCATTTCTGAAGCAATGGTGGCAGTCATCGTGCGTACGGGCTCGAATATGGCATTTAATCCGGAGGGCATCACCGGGGCATTACCGGTGACCATCATTACAGCCATGGTTTCACCGAGGGCGCGTCCAATGCCAAGCATGACCGCGGTGAGGATGCCCGTTTTGGCTGCTGGCACGGTCACTCCCCAGATGGTCTGCCAGNNGCGTCTTCAGCCACTGAAACTATGGTGGGGATGGCGATCAAGCCGAGCAGTACAGCACCGGTGAAGGCGGTTAATCCGGTGGGCAGGTCGAGAAATTTTCGAAAGAATGGGACGATGACCAAAATACCAATGAAACCTAGAACAACCGAGGGTATCCCCGCNNCGGAAGGGCAATCAGGGTTGCACTTAATGTGACCAGCAGGGTGCCAAAGATGAGCGGCAAAATACCGAATAGACCTTCAATCGGGTACCAGCGCACGCTGAATATGGATGCCAGAGGTACATCTTTGAGTGCTGGTAATCCTTCTTTCAACAGAAACACCAGGATCAAACCGACAAATAAAATGCTTGAATAACCGCATATTTTGATAATACTTGTGATGATGCCATTGCCGATTTGCTTTTTCGGACCCATTTTACTCTCTCTAATTGCCTACGATGGGAACAAAACCCAGGTCTTCAACGATTTGNNTGTGCTTCAGTTGACATAATCCAGTCAATATAGGCTTTGATTTCACCAGTAGGAACATCGGGTGTGTACATGTAAAGATTACGCGAAATTAAATAAGAACTGTCGGCCACAGTGGCTGCAGACGGAATAACATAAACATCAGGGGTCTCGAGTGAAGAAAGCGCCAGCATTTTTACTTCGGAAGTGACGTATCCGAGNNTAACCAATGGCATTTGGATTTTCTCTTACTTCCGAGATGATTCCCTCTGAAGAGGGTAGAAGCAGCGTGTCAGCCGAAAAAATGGTTTTATCTTCGCTGCTGCCTAAACGGATGACTGTTTCAAGAAAGAAAACGTGTGTACCTGAATTGGTCTCACGCGAAAGTTTCACTATCGGACGGTCTTCACCGCCAACTTCATTCCAGTTTGTAATCTCGCCGCGATAAATGGCAGAAAGCTGGGTCAGGGTCAGGTGATCCACCGGATTTTCGGGGTTAACGATTACAGCAATGGCGTCTCTGGCAATTACAAATTCCTGTGGATTCAAACCGGCTTTTTGAGCCGCAGCCACTTCTTCTGGCTTGATCTGTCGAGAAGCATTTGCAATATCTACTGATTTATTGACGAGAGCGGTCAACCCTGTGCCGCTGCCGCCGCCGGTGNNCCCAGGCCAGGGCCAGGTTGACGATGGTATCTGAACCTTTATTATCGATATATAGCGATTGAACAGGTGCTTCGGGAGTGGATGCGTTTGTCTCAGCCGTTGTGCCGCAGGCTGAAAGACACAGGATCATTATGCAAAGGATTAAACCGAACTTTTGCCGCATAGTACTGATTATATCGGAAAAAAACCGCGAACTCAAAAAATTAAGAATAATTAAGCCGAAGGTCATGACAATATTAAGAAAAATGTAGTGAGGGTAGGCTTGAGGTATAATTAACCGGTTATTCTCATCTCGAAGGAAGACACAAATGGATTTCGGAAATATTCAACAAGTCGATATTGATGAACAAATGCGCTCGGCCTACCTTGATTATGCCATGAGCGTAATCGTAGCCAGGGCCCTGCCTGATGCACGCGATGGACTAAAACCTGTTCACCGGCGTATCCTTTATGCCATGTACGATATGGGCATCCGTTCCAATACCGCATTCAAGAAATCCGCGCGTATTGTAGGCGAAGTGCTTGGCAAGTATCATCCACATGGTGACGTGTCAATCTACGACTCCATGGCCAGAATGGCGCAAGATTTCTCGATGCGCTACATGCTCGTGGATGGACAGGGTAACTTCGGTTCGATTGACGGAGATTCTCCTGCGGCAATGAGGTATACCGAGGCACGTCTGCACGGCACAGCAGAAGAAATGCTGCTGGATATTGATAAAAACACGGTTGATTTTATTGACAATTTTGATGGCTCCCTCAGAGAACCTACAGTATTACCTTCAAAATTGCCAAATCTTCTACTTAATGGGTCTTCTGGTATCGCGGTCGGTATGGCCACCAGCATTCCTCCGCACAACTTAAAAGAACTGTCTGCCGCCACCGGTTACATGATCGATCATTTCGATGAAGTGGAAGATATTTCGGTTGATGATTTGATGCAATTTGTTCACGGACCAGACTTTCCAACTGGCGGTATGATCGTTGGACGCGATAGCATTCAACAAGCCTATAGCACAGGGCGTGGACGTCTGATCGTGCGCGGCATGGCTCACATCGAAGAGATGAAGGGCAACCGCTACCAGATCGTGATCAATGAAATTCCTTACCAGGTTAACAAAACCAGTTTGATTGAGCGCATTGCTGAATTGGCGCGCAGTGGAAAACTCGATGCCATCTCTGATCTGCGTGATGAATCTGACCGCCGTGGAATGAGCATTGTGATTGAACTGCGGCGCGGCGCACAACCCAACCAGGTGCTCAATCAACTTTACAAATACACTGCACTCCAATCCACTTTTAGTGTTCATCTTTTGGCACTTGTTGATGCCCAGCCCAGGCTGTTGTCTCTCAAACGGGCATTGCAGCTCTTTATTGAACACCGCCAGGTAATCATTACCCGTCGATCGCAGTTTGAACTGGATAAAGCCCGTGCCCGTGCCCATATCTTGGACGGCCTGCTGATCGCCCTCGCCAACCTGGATGAAGTGATCAAGACTATCCGTGAATCCAAAGACCCTGATGTTGCGAAAGCTAATTTAGTCAGCCGCTTTGGCCTCACTGAAATCCAGGCGCAAGCCATTTTGGATATGCAACTGCGCAGATTGTCTGCGCTTGAACGTCAGAAAATTGAAGACGAACACCGAGATGTACTTTCAAAAATTGAATACCTTGAAGATTTGCTTGCCCATCCTAAAAAGATTTTGGCAGTCATTAAAGAAGACCTTGCAGCCGTGGCTGATAAAACCGGTGATGAACGCCGAACCCGCATCGTTGCAGAAGCGCACGAGGAATTGAAAGAAGAAGACCTGGTCGCGGATGAATCCGTGTTGATTACTTTTACTCAACGTGGGTATATCAAACGTGTGGCTGCCAACCTTTACCGCACCCAGGGACGGGGTGGTCGAGGCGTTTCTGGCCAAACCGTCCGCAACGAGGATGAAGTGGTGCTGCTGGTACCTGCGCGTACACTGCATACATTGTTGTTCTTCTCTGATCGCGGCAAGGTGTATTCCGAAAAGGTTTACCAGATTCCAGATGCCAATCGAACAGATCGTGGCATCCCCATTGTCAACGTCCTTGCCATGGATCCTGCTGAACGCATCACAGCGGCCGTATCCGTGCCTAATTTTGAAAATGGTTCCTGTTTCACCATGGCAACGGTTAATGGCCGTGTCAAGCGTGTGCAGCTTTCTGAGTTCTCGAGTGTAAGACCTTCTGGGTTGATCGCAATGAACCTGGATGAAAACGATAAGCTGGGTTGGGTCAAATTGACCACCGGTAAAGACGAGATCATCATGGTCACCCGACGTGGACAGGCGCTGCGCATCAAGGAATCCTCCATCCGCACCATGGGACGACAGGCAGCCGGCGTTACTGGCATTAACCTCAAACCAGGCGATAAGCTGGCTTCAATGGATGTGATCGAACCTCAAGGCAAGCTGTTGGTGGTGACTGAAAATGGTTTTGGTAAATGTTCCAGGCTTGAAGAATATCCCACCAAGGGCAGGGCAACTGGTGGTGTGGCGACCATTGACCAAAAGAGCCTGCCCAAGATCGGCGAAATTGCTGACGCCCGTGTGGTGCAGGATGATGACGATGTGACAATGATCTCCTCCGGCGGTATAATGCTGCGTCTGAAGGTCAAGGTCATTTCCATGAGCGGGCGTTCGACCCGCGGATTCAAGGTGATGGATCTGAAGGACAGCATCGTAGCTTCAGTGGCGAGAATGGCAGCCAAAGACCTCGAACGCAATGATCCTGCCATGCAAGAGAAACGTGCTTCTGAAGAGACGGTTTCTGAGAATGTTGAAAGTGAGTTTGACGAAATCGAACCTGTAACTCTCGATATTGAATCGAACGAACCTGAAGACAACGAGATCGACGATACCGAAATTGAAGAAGATAACTCGGAACAAGAATAATTTTCCAGCCGATAAAGAGAAAAGCTTAAAAGAGACTCTGAATTCTTGAGAATTCAGAGTTTTGCTCTAATTTAATACAAGTTCCGGGAGTCAAAAAATAGACTCGCGGAACCGTTAAAATCGAACCCATAAAAACATAAAAATTTGTGTTTAGATCGGCGGGTAGATTTTCTGAAAGACGATTAACACGAAGATTCCGATAATGGCAATCATCAAGAACACAAAAAAGGCGATTACAAAACGCTGACCGGCAGTCATACCCAGAAAAGTACTCTTTTGTGGTTTTTCATAGGATTCGTAGACTCTATCATTCAACGGATCTTCTTCTTCAAAGCCAGAACCAGCCGAATTGCGTAAATCGTCAAGCATGTTTTCCTCCACTTTCATTTGAAGCATTCAAAGGCCGAAGGTGAACGTCGCCAACTTCAAATGTCTTTTCTACATTATCAGCTAAAAGTAAAACCAGGTTGCCGTGTGAGTCAATTCCTTTTTCAATCCCAATTATAGGTTGTTTTTCAGATTGTACAATCATGACCTGTTCACCAATAAATGCGAGATGGTCTGTCCATTGTTCAAAGAAGGTTGGAGAGGCTAGCATTGCTCTCCATTTTTGTATGTTGACCAGCACCTGCTGAAGTACCTTGTATCGGTCAACAGGCTGACGAACAAAATCTTCAAGGCAGGCGGCAGCGAACAACTGTCCATTAGCAGGAGGGACGGATTCGCGTGTGATATTAATTCCGATGCCACACACCACCGCCTCAGGCCGACCATTAGTCCAAGCGGCTTCCACCAGGATGCCGCAGCACTTTTGCCTCTCTATAAGAATATCATTAGGCCATTTGATTTGGGGTTCAATGTTGAACAATGTTGTTATAGCGTCATGAACGGCAAGTCCGCACATGGGGGCAAACAGACTGAGATGCTCAATTTCAGCGATTGAGGGTTTTAAAATCAAGCTAAAGGCAAGTGATGAACCGGGTCGAGTGACCCAACGGCGATTAAAACGGCCCCGACCTTTGGTTTGTTCATCCGAGATCACAAGAGAATTATCCGCGGCGCCTTCATCTGCCCAGGCAAGCGCTTCATCATTGGTCGAGCCTATTGTCTCGTAGGCGCGGGTAGCTGATACAGGGGTGTTTGATAATGCTTCAGAGAGTAGTTTGAGATCCATGTCATTATTTTATCTGCTTAAACAAAAACGGACAGGAGTTGCCTGTCCGTTCGGGAGTGAGGGTGCAATTATTTCGTTACAATTTTGATGGTTTTGGGCTTGGCCTCTTCCGCCTTTGGAATCCGCAGGGTAAGCACGCCGTCTTTCAAACTGGCTTCGATCTTTTCCGCGGCCACTGGATTGGTGAATTCGATGGAACGGCTGAATTTTCCGACTGGCAGCTCGGAAAGATGTACATCCTGTCCTTCCAATTGGGATTCGGGGTATTCGCCATCCACGGTCAGAACACCATTTTTGAATTGGATGTTGACAGCTTCTGTTGCCAAGCCAGGAATGAGGGCGGTGATAGTGTATTCATCCTGGTTGGAGCTCAAATTCATCGGAATGCTGAAGGTGGTTTCCTCTTCAACGGACTCGTCAAACATACGTCTCATCATCCGGCGGCGAGCTTCCATGACTGATGTTGGGGTGGTTAAGTAGAAATTCATTTTGATCCTCCATGTATTTATTGTTTATTTGTTACTATTTTAGGATCGCAGTATATAAAGAGGATTAACGATTCATCTATTTCGTATCAGAATTTAGCCGATAGTGATTAGAGAAGTATTAACCTTTGACAAATCCACGAATGACGGCTTGTTTATGGTAAACTGTGTGCGGAGCATGAATATGGACGAGAAAATTACCATCATTGAAGGTCCGCCCCCCGTCTTTGAAAGTATCGACGATGGCTGGGCATTAGGTTTGAACGAAAGTCCGTCTGTTTATTACACTGCCTTAACCCGGCTGCGTACTTATAATGGGCCCGCACTGGTTGAGAGATGCCACCGTATGTGGACTCAGAAGCAACCGATCTATTTGCATTATCGCAACGAGATGGGGCTTGAAGAAAAAGTTCCCATTTTGGCGGCCCGCTCAAGTGAAACCAATGACGGGCAGGTTCTTTTCTTATGGATTAGACGTGAAGATTCTGACATTGATTTGGAATACGACGATCCAGATGATTTATCAAATTGAGACATAAAATAAGGCTGGAGCCAATCCTCCGACTTTAAGCCAAGAAAAACCCGGTTTCTCGAAAGAGACCGGGTTTTGTTTTGAGGGCAAAAATAGATAAACACCTGGGTGAGGGGGGCACCCAAGTGTTTATCTAGATTTAGTATACACCAACCCAAAACGAGTTTCAAGGATTTTAAGTTAAGAGTTTTTTTAACTTTTTATATTAAGGACTTTTGTTTTTGAAATTCATCCTTAGATTTCTCTAGTGTCTTCGCTTTAATCACCTATTCAATTCCAAAATTTATTTCTGTGAACAACAAAGCAAAATGCTTGTGCAATTTCATGAAGTGTAAATTAGGTTTTCATGTTGGCAATTAGAGTTCAATGTTAACAGTTTGATACTGTTTCAATAAATTTCCACACAACTAAAAAAATATTATTTAGAAAAAACCACCCGATTTCCTCCTTCACGTTTCGCTTGATACATGGCGATATCAGCGGTATGTAATAATTGATCTTCATTGCAATCGGGTTTCGCGATTGATACACCCATACTGACTGTCAATGATAGGATTCCGGTTTCTGTTTGAATTTTACATTTTTCTATTGACAAAACAATTCTCTTAAAAAGATTTTCGTGGTTTTCTGAGTCAACCCCCGGTGCGATTATCAGAAATTCATCTCCACCCATCCTGCCGAAAACATCATATTCTCTTAATTCACCTTTTAAACAATTGACTAACCCGATTAAAACCTCATCACCAGATTGATGACCATGTTGATCGTTTATTTGTTTAAAATGATCAAGATCAAAGAAACCAATACAAAGCATACTTTTAAGATTTGGCTGTTTTTCGCGTCGAATACGCGCCAATTCTTTTGAGAGTGATTGAAGAATAGCTCGTCGATTTAAAATCCCCGTCAATGGGTCGTGAGTAGCAAGGTGTTCCAATCTTTTTTGAGTCTCATACAAATTAGTCTGCAATTCAATAGATCGCTGACCGACGCGGATTCTGGCTCTCAGTTCAGCATTATCAAATGGTTTTTTGATGTAATCATTTGCTCCAGCCTCTAACCCTGAGAGTATAGATTCCATTTCATCTTTGCTGGTTAACAAAATGATATAAGGGGGTTTGTCTACTATTTTGGCACGTACGTGTTGAATCACTTCCAACCCTTGCATTCTAGGCATGAGCCAATCTAGAATTACCAGGCTTGGACAATCCGGTTGCTGTAATGTCTCCCAAGCCTCTTGACCATCTTTGACCAAAATTGGCTCATACCCCCACTTTTTTAATACCCCTGAGAGTATGGCACTTGTGGTTAGATCATCTTCAGCGAGTAAGATTTTCATGTTTTCATTCATTTGAAATTCCCTTCTCCAGCACGTGTTGCAATTCATTAAATTGAGAAATAAGCCCTGGAATTTGTTCCAACATTGCCTGTTTCCCGCCGTCTTTCTTGCCTGAACTTTCAATATCAGACGCTAAAATTTTCAGCTTATCAGCGCCAATATTGGCAGCCGCACCTTTAATTGAGTGTGCTTGCCGTTCTGCCCCTGCCATATCATCTTTACTTAGATAATCTTGTAAAACCCTGATCTGAATAGGGATATCCTTTAAAAAAATGGAAATAATTGATTGAGCTAACGGTATATCACCCATCACCCTCTCAATAAAAGTATTTTTATCGAATACCAGGACTTGTGCAGCTTCTCGTTGTTCGACCTCGATAGATACCTTGGGCTTGCTGGAGAGCTTTGGCGCTTTAGGGACCCCGGTTAACCAGCGTTCCAGAGTTTCAGAAAGTTCCTTGAATACAATCGGTTTCGATATGTAATCATTCATCCCCGCTTCAAGGCAGCGCTCACGGTCACCTTGCAATGCATTAGCGGTCATCGCAATTACTGGGATGTTGTGATCAATAACCCTTGTATGGATATTTCGGATATGTTGAGTTGCTTCATACCCATCCATAATCGGCATCTGCACATCCATTAAAACCAGATTATAAGGCAATGTCTCCAAGGCTTTTATCGCCTCAGCGCCATCTGCCACGGCATCACTTTTCAATCCTAGTTTCTTAAGGAGGGCTAATGCTACTAATTGGTTGGTCGCATTATCTTCCACCAGTAAAATGCGAGCACCAACACCAATTGATACACGCCGAATTTCACGAGCAGAGTGACGCGTGAGAATGTGCCGAGGTGAATTTGATGAGTCATTGCCTGCTAATGCGATGGATAATACATTAAAAAGATCGGTATGACGCAGGGGTTTAACCATGAAACCGGCAAACCCAATCTCTTCAAACCGGTGGATATCTCCACGTTCTCCCAGTGATGATAATAGTATTAGGTGGGTGCCTGCTATTCGTTCATCGTGCTTAATTGCTTCACCAAGTGTTGCCCCATCCATCTCAGGCATTTGCATATCCAGTATTGCAATCTTGAAGGGGTCTCCTTCTTCTTCGGATTCAATCATTAAATTAAGTGCAGCAGGTCCGCTATCTACAGTATCAGGACGCATTCCCCAGGCATTCAATCTTGCATTCAGCAGTTCACGGTTGGTTGCATTGTCATCAACGATCAGAGTACGTACTCCGATTAAATTGGCGGGTATGGGAACCTTTTTCTGTTCATTATCAGGTTGGATCCCCAAATGGACGGTAAACCAAAATTCGGATCCTTTTCCTTCAATGCTGGAGACGCCAATTTCTCCGCCCATTAACTCTGTTAATTGTTTTGAAATAGCCAACCCCAAACCTGTACCGCCGAATTTTCTTGTAGTCGAGGCATCAACTTGTGTAAATTTATTAAAAAGAAGTCCGATTTTATCTGCTGGAATTCCAATTCCAGTATCGAAGATCGAAAACTTAAGAACGACCTGTCCATCTTTTTCTGATAGCCGAGAGACACGAATGGATACCTCGCCCTGGTTGGTGAATTTGATTGAATTACCTGCCAGGTTGGTAAGGATCTGGCGTAACCGTCCAGGGTCACCTTTAAGTTGTATTGGCACATCAGGGTCAGCAACACATAGAAATTCCACACCTTTTGAAAAGGCCCGCATTGATAATGTTGCAGCGAAATCATCCAATAAACTCAAAAGATCAAAGTCGATTATTTCTAAATCCAACTTGCCTGCTTCAATTTTTGAGAAATCAAGAATATCATTAATCAATAATAATAATGCTTCACCACTCGAGCGAACAATCTCAGCGTAGCGCATTTGTTCTTGATCCAATTTGGTATCCAGCAAGAGCCCAGTCATACCGATCACGCCATTCATTGGAGTGCGGATTTCATGACTCATATTTGCCAGGAATTCGCTTTTTGCAATATTTGCCATATCCGCTTGTTGTGCCAGACTGTTTGCCCTGACAACCGATTCTTCGAGAAGGTGGTTGGTTTCTAAAATTTTTGCTTCAGCCTTTTTTTGTTCAGTAATATCCCAATTTGTGCCGATCATGCGCAAAGCCTTGCCATTTTCGTCTCGCTGAACATTGGCAAGAGCACGTAGATAATGAATACTTCCATCCGGCCAGACCACCCTGAATTCGACATTGTATTCTTTTTCACCTCGCAGTGCTATTTGTATATCTTCGTCTGCGTTTTCTCTATCTTCAGGCAGAAGTCCAGAACGCCAGGTATCGTAAGCCCCGCCAAATTCATTTTCCTTAAGCCCATAAAGGCGGATCATTCCATTATCCCAATTCAATTTATCATTAACGACATCCCAATCCCAAATTCCGATACCTCCTGCTCGTGTGGCAAGAGTTAAGCGTTCGGTAGTTTGTTGATGGAGCTGGTCAGCCATAATGCGGTCAGAAATATCTTCTTTGACAGCCAGAAAATGTGTAATTACACCCTGCTCATCTTTAACTGGAGAGATTACTGCAGATTCCCAATAAAAATCGCCGTTTTTTTTCTTGTTATGAAAATTCCCACGCCAAATTCCCCCAGCTTTTATGGTGTCCCATAGTTCCTTATATTCTTGGGGTGTCATTTCTCCAGATTTTAAAATACTGGGGTTTTTACCAATTGCTTCATCAATTGAATAACCGGTGGTCTCAGTAAACCTTGGATTCACAAAAACGATATTCCCATCCAGGTCTGTTATCACTGTGGTTATTGGGCTTTGTTCAATGGCAGCTGAAAGTTCACGCAAGACGGCTTCTGCTTCTTGTTTTGCTTTTTCTGCCAATTTACGCCCAGTTATGTCGACCAATGTGACAATTGTTTTTGATAAATCCTCTTCATAACCGGGGACTATAGCATAATTTAGTGTGACAGTTATTCTTCGCCCATCAAGAGTCTGGTTTACATTTTCCATTTCAAAATGTTTGGCGCCATTTGCAATTTGTACAAGTTCGTTGCGGAAATACTGGTTTAATTCTTTAGGAAAAATAGTTGAAAGATTCTTAATCATCTCTGTTTTATTGGCAGCCCCATAAAGATTGAGCGTGGCTTGATTAACGTCTGTTACTTTTACCAGGGCGGATAGTTCCTCAACCAGGTCAGGATTTCGGATGAGATAGTCTTCAAAATCAACCACTCCCTCATTTCGTAATTTGTCCAACCTTTGTTTTACATTGGAGAAATCCTCTTCCCATAATGAGATTGGCGAAGCATCAAACAAACTTCTAAACCGCAATTCACTCTCTACAAGGGATTTTTCGACTTGCAATCGAGCCCGGTCTATCTCTTCAATATCCGAATTCAAATTTTTGGAATACAAATAAATAGCAATGATTACTGCTCCAGTGGCGATGAATGCTGCAACAGCCACACGTAGTGCCGGATTGATGTTAATTGGGCTGTGATCTGAACTTAAAAAACCTTGGATGAGAACCATTAATATTGCTGCCGGAATGAATGTACGAAGCAACCGAGCTTTTATGGATGGGCCGATAAATCCACTTAATGGCCAACTTGTAGGCCCTTCGGTTAACATTAATCCAATACTTAAACATAAAAATGCGATGGAGGTAGGAATTGCCATCGGTGTAAGAGTTCCACCATAAAACAAAGGTGCTCCATACAGATAGCCAATTAAAACAATACTGTTAAGCTCAAAATTGATCAATAAAAGAGTTGATCCTATATTTTTAAAAAAAATATTTGGATTGTGAAAAGATATCGCCAGGAAAGCTGGAATAATCAGAAGGAAACTCAATGCGGTCATCGGTGATACTTTGGCGGCAAACAAATGGTTTATTAACACTCCGGCGGCTGACAATGAAGATCCGAGAATGAGGCCGTCCCCTAAAAAATATCTATATGCGAAGAGCAGCACGACGATAAAAAAGATTATTAAGCCGATTTGTACAATTATTTTTCCAACAGGTCGCGTTTCTAGTTTTATTAATAAGAACCAGAGACCACATAAACCCAGCAGAAAAAACGCGACTATAGGAGCCATCGGAATATAATCTGCACCAAATGTGGCAAGAAATGGTAAATTGGTCAACCAACCCAATATCGCAAGTAAACAAATGAGGCATACGAATGCAATAAATACGGCCGCCGTACGTGCAAAAAGGGAACGATTTGAAACGTTTTTATTTATTGCCATATTTCAGACTGCGCTTTCTTTGTTGAGCAGTTTATTGTGCAATTAACCATGGATTCTCATCTCCAAGAGGTTACTTCTGGAGTATCTACATTTATTTTCGATTAATTAAGGTGCACACAGCTTAGTATTCCTCTACTATCAATCTACTTGTTAAGTACTGTCCTTGTCCCATAAAAACCCTTAATAAGATATATATACAGTTAACGATGGTTACCTCCCGCGTCACGTTTCAGATCACGTTTCTTGGCTGGTAGATGGCTGTCGCGATAAATACCAACCGGAAGAACAGATCATCCTATTATTTCCGTGGCTCACATACCAAAATCCCTTCCAAAACGATTTTTTTGATCAAAAGAACCTCCTTGTTCAAAAATCTTCTTAATAGTGAGATATAAACATGCCGGACAAATCCCAGTGGGTTATGTCCGGCCAACGATAGAGAGAAGGATGTATTCAGCAAAACACAATATAACAAAGCGGTGATGTTTATCCTGGGGGCAATTGTTATTGCATTAGGTGTAAATATCCGAGAACAAAGATTACACATATAATGAGTAAATAGTCGTTATTCCCATTCCAATAACCATTTACGAAATTCACTTTTTTATCAAATTTCAAAATTTCAAATGTCCTTTTCTCAAGCAGCATTATTTGCAGTGGGTCAGGATTCAATGTTAAGTTTGAGCACCGCATTAAAGCCCAATTGTGTCTTAATCGATTCTTTTTTCTTTTTGTGCCCACTCCTTCATAAATCCCCAGCCGATCATAATATGCCAAATCATCAAAAACAATCCAGCAGCAGGAAGGAATAGCACTCCAACTCGACCAGAAAATGCCGCAGGTACGAAAAGGAATGAAATACAGTACAGTAAATCCAGACCATTGGCTGCTAGCCCAATGAACCCAGTGAATGGACGGAACACCTTGTTCTTCAGGATTATTAAGGAGAAAACAAATCCTGCAGCAGCCACGAGGAGAAGGCTTAAATACCCTCCCGACCCGGGATACCCACCAAGGCTGCTAAATGGGTTAAGTGACAACAGCGCGTGGCCAGCCGATAACAAAAGTTGTTTGTGGTCCTCACCGATTGCTATGGCATATTGGTTGCTTAGCGATAGCAGCGAGAGAGCAGTATTTGAAGAAGTATAAATGGCTATCCCAAGGAATCCCAGCCACAGCCCGATGATCGTAAACCCGGGAGCAAACCGCCAGAGTATTTTGGAAAGGGCTAATAGCATGAACCCAACGAGTAAATAATTCACAATATCAAATATACCTAGATACACCAATCCAAGGAACCGATGCGTCTCCAGCAGAGTAAACCAATCGCTGATAGTGGTAGCAGCTTTTACCGGAGAGAAGAGGGCGAGTTCCACACCAAGATTTCTTCGAAAAAGAAGACCGGCAAGTAGGGAAGCAATTCCACCCAAGAGATAAAGGTTTTTCCATCCAGGTGTGATGTGTTCATCTTTCATTTTCTGGTTCTGCATGTGTATTTACTCCTTACTCATCGATCTTATTTATGGCTTATGGATTTAATTTGACTGGATTTGGTATTGGTTTCTCAATTTCCTTTTTAAGACCCTTTAGCATTAAGCGATCATGTAGGATGCTGCTCCAATAGGTCAGAAAGAGAAAACAAAAAGCGGTGGATATAATCACCAGAGTGACAGGAATTGAATCAATTCCGAAGAAGTAATTCAGGATTGCCACGCCAGGTAACAAAGCCAACCAGGATATACAACAAGCCGGCAGGATCCACCTCCACGACAGACCAATGAACCTGGCAATCCGGCCAATGGGTTTTTGATGCACAGGAGTCCTGAAGGTAGAGGCACCAAGGCCTATCAGCAAGCCTAGAATTGGAGGGAAGATTCCACCACCAAACAACAACATTGGAATGGCCAATAACATCAAGATCCATCCACCGTTCTTACGTTGAGCAAAAAAGATCGACCAGACAGCGAAAAACATAGAAAAGACGATTGCCATGAGACCGGTCAGTCGTAAATTAGGCAGGATCGTTAAAGCTGGCTCACCATTTAAGCTTTGAAAGAAAGCGGAATGAGGCCAGGATTGGATTATGACTCCATTTGGCGAAATATTTCCCTGTAGAAATTCACCTACCCCATGTTCGATACCGGCTGCCCCCATCCAAGCACCCATGACTGCAACAAATAGATATCGTGCGCTTTTCATGAACGACTCCTTTCTTCCACCAGTGTTTGTTGAATGGGATTTGCCAACAGAGACGGCAGGCTATCGACCCATGCATGGATATCCTCCCAATTGCGAGCATCACTTGCCGGTGCTTGTTTTAGGGCTGGGATCAGATTATAGGGAAAGCGCAGGCGTGCTGGGTCAAACCGCCCGCCAACTAATAGAACGCTGACAGGTTTCAACCAGACGAATTTTGCCAACTCATTATCCAGGTTTTTCCTGACCTCCAACGCATCTTGCGCGGCATTAGGTCCATAAGCCCCACCAGCAAATACGGCGACAGGCAAATCAACCAGACTCTTTTGATGGCGCTGTAAAAAGCGATGTGCTTCTTTGTGAAGGTGAAACATGTAAATTGGTGCGCCGATCACGATTCCGCTGATTGCTTTGAGGTCTTTAATCTCGCTGCATGGATGCAATTCTACGGGCTGTCCCAGATAGGTGAATTGATTGGATACGAATTCAGCGATTTCCTGGGTTGAACCACTCATAGTTGTGTATGTGATTAAGACTTTACTTCTTTCCATTTTTGGCCTCTTTCTTAATTTTTGTTTTACAAAGAATATGGCCATATCCTATCCTTCATAACTGGTGATTTCACCTATCGAAAGTTAGATTCAAGGGTATATGTTTGGCATATACTGCTATACAATTAAACTAACCATGGAACCTATAAGCTCGCTAATCTTAACTAAACTCCGCCCGCCTGCACCTCGATTGAGAACCATATGGCGGGATCGTTTGCTTCAAAAACTTACTTTGGAATCCGATATAGATCTTACACTGTTATGCGCGCCTGCCGGTTATGGTAAGACAACATTGCTGGTTGATTGGATGCGTCAGCTAAATCAGGCAGGCATAAACGTGTCCTGGTATTCATTAGATGAAAGCGACAATCATCCGATTACCTTCGGCACATATTTGATAGCAAGCCTGGAACATGCACTTGGTACGGAAAGTGGTCTGGGGTCGGTTCATCAGGTGCTGCGTGCTTCGACGGATACGGATTTACTTACACTTCTTCCCACTGTAATCAATTCACTTTGTGAAACAGATCATCAAATTGCACTGGTGCTGGATGACTATCACCTGATTAGAACACCTTTGATCCATAAGGCGGTGGAGTTTTTGATCAGCCACCGCCCGGAGAATTTCCATATTGTAATTGGAAGCCGTTCAAATCCTGCTCTTCCTCTTGCTCGCTGGCGGGCACGTGGAAGATTAGTCGAACTTCGTGCCTCAGACCTTCGTTTTGTAGATGACGAAACCAAACGGTTCTTATATGATTCTATGCAGCTTGATTTGCCAGATGAGTTGGTTACCAAATTAGCCGAACAGGTGGAGGGTTGGCCTGCCGGTTTACAACTGGCAGCACTTTCAATTGGGAACTCTGCATGCCATGATCAACAATTGTTGCCATTCACTGGTGCTCACCGGCACCAGGCTGAGTTTCTACTTAACGAAGTGATTAACCACCTACCTGAAGAAATGCAGTCTTTTCTGCTCGAGACATCGATTTTTGAGCGAATGAATGCTAAAGTCTGCAATGCTATTCTTGGAATTGACAACAGCGCTGACATGTTAGTGCAGATAGAACAGGCTAACCTTTTCATAATTGCATTGGATGGTGGAGAGTCTGGAGAGACTGGCACAATCTGGTTCCGATATCACCATCTGTTTCGAGACTTTCTTCGTAACTGGTTGACCATTTCTCAACCACAGCGTGCAAGGTCTCTGCATCGCGCTGCTTCAGAATGGTTTGCTGCGCATGACTTGTTGCATGAGGGTGCATATCATGCGTTTCGTTCAGGGGATTGGTCTTTTGCTGCAGCCTTTGTTGAACTTCACAGCTTCACACTGATTATTCAAAGTGATATTGCCACTATTAACGAGTGGTGTTCTTCATTCCCCGAAACCGTTATGAGTAAGAACCCTATGCTTTGCATTTTCCATGCGTTTGCGCTGGCGTATCGGTTTCAAGGCAAGTATCGCAACCTGGTGGAAGCACGCTTGCATCTGGCGAGTCTGGCAATGGAAAATCTCGGGACTCCAGGGGAGGCAACAGGGATTCACGAATTTACGGCAGTTGTCCACACCTTCCTGGCAATGATTCCAGACCATCAGGTGGATGCGATAAAGCTGCTTGATTTGTCACAATCGCACCTGGTTGGTTACCCACCGGGAGATTCGGGTCGGTTTCCTTGGTTATTAATCGCCGGGTACGCACACCTGGCTCTTAACTGCCCTGAGGAGGCGAAAAAAACCTTTGAAGAAGCACTGCCGTTTGCCTTACAGTCTGGTCTTTTCTTTGGGATGGTCGAGGCTACCTTTCACCTGGCCCGCCTGGCAATTAGCCGGGGTCATCTAATCGAGTCATTGGATATTTGTCAATCTGGACAGGCGGAATTCGCCATACTCTCAAACCAATCGGGGCTGGTTTTACCCGCGTTGGGTAGTCTGGATGTTGCAAAGGGATGTGTCCTGTTGGAACAGGATCATCTGGATGAGGCTGAACAACATTTGCTCCATGGGATAGACCAAATGGGATGGGGGATGAATCCATATTACCTAATGACTGCATTCCTTGCCCTGGCTCGCTTGAATGAAATCCAAGGACGCTTGGTTGATGCTATCTCCTGCTTTGATCGGCTGGACACCTTGTGGCCAGATATCCAGCTCATCACACAGGGTTGCCGGGTACTTGCCAGGCTGCGATCCAATCCTGAGGAGGTTGGTGCGCTTGAGGCTGGCAGGGATTGGTTACATTTGTACCACGCTGCTTTGGGTGATTCACTTCCAATTTTTGGTTTGGGTCCGGTTGGTGCAGCGGATGCCTTTTACCTAGCCAACTTGAATTGGATGCGGCTGCAGATCCTTTTAAGCCAACCTCAGGCGGTTCAGCCATACCTCGATTCGCATCTGCGATTGGCTCAGGACAAGGGATTGGTGGGGAGGGAAATTGAGTTAATCTTGATTCAAGCTCAGATGTATCATCAAAAAGGGCATATTGAACCTGCATTGACTTCCCTAAATCAGGCTGTTTCTCTCAGTCGTCCAAGAGGATTTGTTCGCGTTTTTGATCAAAGCGCAATTCTGGATGACCTCATTCATGTCGCTGTGCAACAAGGTGGCTGCTCGGATTATCTCAGGTTGGTATTGTCTGCAATCCGGCGATCGAGACGGTGGGGAACCGATGTGAATCCAAGCACCAGACAGCAGAGCATTGTATTTGAAGACATGCTAGAGGTGGAATTAGTAGAGCCCCTTAGCCAGCGTGAAGTTGAGGTAATAATGATGATTGCCACTGGAGCGACTAATCAAGTTATAGCGGAACGATTCGTAATCACGATTGGAACCGTTAAAAGTCATATTCACCACATTTTCCGCAAGTTAAATGCCCGCACCCGTACTGAGGCAGTTGCCCAAGCCCGCAAACTTGGATTGCTGTAGCTAGAGAATTAATCCACATAATCTAATAAGTGAAGGTTTATAACAGTACTGCACCAGTTTGCGAGGTAATCACTTTTGAAACACAGAAGGAAACAAAATCGACAAATGGATTTTTGTTAAATAAATTGTGCCCCGGGAGGGACTCGAATAAT